>NZ_JBIYDP010000011.1:0-150185 GCF_044908765.1 Bacillus sp. RC251
TCCCCGCAACCAAATGGTCCCGTGGTGTAGTGGTTAACATGCCTGCCTGTCACGCAGGAGATCGCCGGTTCGACCCCGGTCGGGACCGCCATTTTTTTACATAAAGGCTCGGTAGCTCAGTCGGTAGAGCAGAGGACTGAAAATCCTCGTGTCGGCGGTTCGATTCCGTCCCGAGCCACCATTTTGAAGTCGCAAGCCGACTTAGCTCAACTGGTAGAGCAACTGACTTGTAATCAGTAGGTTGGGGGTTCAAGTCCTCTAGTCGGCACCACTTTCAAAATGAGCCATTAGCTCAGTTGGTAGAGCATCTGACTTTTAATCAGAGGGTCGAAGGTTCGAATCCTTCATGGCTCACCATTTACAATTTAATGCGGGTGTAGTTTAGTGGTAAAACAAGAGCCTTCCAAGCTCTGGTCGAGAGTTCGATTCTCTTCACCCGCTTTTCAATTATGGGCCTATAGCTCAGCTGGTTAGAGCGCACGCCTGATAAGCGTGAGGTCGATGGTTCGAGTCCATTTAGGCCCACCATAATTATTCCGCAGTAGCTCAGTGGTAGAGCTATCGGCTGTTAACCGATCGGTCGTAGGTTCGAGTCCTACCTGCGGAGCCATATTATAGAGAAGTACCCAAGTGGCTCAAGGGGCTCCCCTGCTAAGGGAGTAGATCGCGAACGCGGTGCGAGGGTTCGAATCCCTTCTTCTCTGCCAGAATTGGCCCGTTGGTCAAGTGGTTAAGACACCGCCCTTTCACGGCGGTAACACGGGTTCGAATCCCGTACGGGTCATACTAAAAGAGATAGCATAATCTGCTATCTCTTTTTTGTTGTGTAAAGGTGGACTTTGAATAGTCTGCTTTTTTTTATGGGTTTCTTGTATACTTTTTTCTATTTAGATCGTCTAACTAATAGAAAGGAGAGAGCGATGGAGTATGAAAAAGTCATTATAGAATCATCTAGAAGCATTTATAGATACTTGCTTAAAATTGGAGTAACACCAGCAGAAGCAGAGGATATCGTTCAAGATACGATACATAAAGCGTTAGTATCTATACCGAATATGAAAATTACGTATATAAAAACATGGTTATTTCAAGTTGCGATTAATAGGCATCGTGATCTAGTGAAAAGGCGAAATCGTATTGAACAAATCCCGATTGAATCTGTTCAATTAATTGGAGCAAAAGGATTAGATGAACCACTTTTAAGAAAAGAGCTTCAAGTAGAAATACAAAGCATACTCGGAAAGATGAATCCGGTATATAAGCATATTCTTTTATTAAAGTATGATTATGGACTTTCTTATAAGGAGATAGCAGCCGTACTAGAGATGAAAGAAGAGACCGTACGTGTTTCTTTGTACAGAGCTCGCAATGAGTTTAAAAAGCTTTATAGGAGGTTTGAAGATGGGCAGAGATGATTTTGATTTTGATATAGATTCAAGTAAAGTATCAAAAATGTTGAAGAAGGCGAAGCGAAGACAATTATTAAAAATAATCGTAATTTCAATTGCACTTTTTATTGTTTTATTCTCCGGCTCTATTATAGGAATTTCACAATTGAATAATAGAGCTTATCTAGCTATGGATCGTGACGTAAATATGATAAGACAAATTACAAGGCCTAATACGGAAAGAGGGGTAGCAATTACTTCTAACGGTTTATTTAAAAGCACGATAGAGTATAAAACATATAAGGTTATTGAGGGGAAACCTGTTAAGTGGGAAGATGAAGTGTATGAGTATAAAGTTTGGAATACATTTCGCCGATTATCGGATGTAAACCCATTAACAATAGCAGATAATGTTGTAATGGGGAATGAGCGTATTAATAAGGCGAGTGAATTGTACAATAATCAAACAATGGAAAGAGAGATGCAATTTTATCTGCCATTTGCTTCATATAATAGTTATATAAATGATATAGAGAAAGTAAAAAGTGAAAATAAAGTAGCTGAATTGGCTATATCTTTTGATAAACCACATAAGGTGTCTGAAATAAAAAAGATGCTGCCAGAAGGGATTCATCCTGTTTGGTATTGGGTAGATACGTATGATGATAAAAAATCATATTCTATTAATGATATGACCGAAAGTGCTTATAATGTGTACGGTTTTAAAGCAAAACCAGGTGATATTGAATTTGGAAATGGAACGGAAAAAGATTTCCTTTTAGCAATTCAAAATGGGCTGGAGCAAAAGGGAAAGTATTATGAGGAATATAAGCGTATATATGACTACCTAAAAGGAAAGAAAACAAAACCAAGTGAGCAGGATGTAAAAGTCATTGGAGTAGTTGTGACAGGAACGGCTGCGGATTTACAGAAGTTAAATGGTCAAAATTTCGTAAAAGCTGCTGTATTAGGAGCTACTGCGGAAAATAAATAAAAAAGCTGTCTCTAATAGATGATCTATTGGAGACAGCTTCTTTATGTTGTCATTATTGTCGGGTTTGTCGGTAAGTCGATATTCCTTGTCGAATCGTTGATATATTTTGAGTTACGGTCGATATATTCTAAAAATCGTTGATATATTTAAAGAATCGTCGATATAATTTCACTTACCGGTAAAAACGGAACAATTTCACGTTCACAATCTAAAGAAAACGCCTCCATTGAGATTGATTTCATACTTGATTTAATAACTTTACACTCTATGTGAAAAAGTTCACAAATAGGTCATAATTTGTGAAGTAATTCACAATTATACGTGCTACAATATGAATGTAAAGAAGTTAAACAACATTAAATTAGTATTTTAATTAATTACTTAAACAATCATAAAAAAATAGATGTGAACAATAGAGAGGGGAAATTACCATGAAAAAAGGTATCAATCGTGTAGTATTAGTAGGAACAGGAGCTGTAGGTTGTAGTTACGCTTACTCAATGATCAACCAAGGTGTAGCTGAAGAATTCGTATTAGTAGATGTTAATGAAGCAAAAGCAGAAGGGGAAGCAATGGACTTAAGCCATGCGGTACCATTCTCTCCATCACCAACAAAAGTTTGGAGCGGTAGCTATGCAGATTGTAAAGATGCAGATCTAGTTGTTATCACTGCTGGATTACCACAAAAGCCAGGTGAAACTCGTTTAGACTTAGTTGAGAAAAATACAAAGATCTTTAAACAAATCGTTCGCGGCATTATGGATAGCGGGTTCGATGGAATTTTCTTAATCGCTACAAACCCAGTTGATATTTTAACTTACGTAACTTGGAAAGAATCTGGTTTACCAAAAGAGCGTGTAATCGGTTCTGGTACTACTTTAGACTCTGCTCGTTTCCGTTACATGTTAGGTGACTACCTAGATGTAGATCCACGTAACGTTCATGCTTACATCGTTGGTGAGCACGGTGACACTGAACTTCCAGTATGGAGCCACGCTACTGTAGGTGTACAAAAGTTAGAAACAATCTTAGCTAACAACGAGCAGTACAAACAAGAAGACTTAGATAAAATCTTCGAAAATGTACGCGATGCAGCTTATCATATCATCGAACGTAAAGGTGCAACTTACTACGGAATCGGTATGTCACTACTTCGTGTAACTAAAGCAATCTTAAGCAACGAGAACAGCGTATTAACTGTATCGGCATACCTTGAAGGTCAATATGGTGAGAAAGATGCTTTCGTAGGTGTTCCAGCTGTTATTAACCGCGAAGGTGTACGTGAAATCGTAGAACTTGAGCTAAATGAAGAAGAAAAAGCGAAATTCGCTCATTCTGTAAAAGTATTAAAAGAAACAATGGCACCAGTACTATAATAATTGCTAAATAATTCAGAGGCGGGAAACTGCTTCCTACCTCTGAGTTTTTATATAATTTAATATAAATTCCTTTTCCGGTTTCCCTTGTATATCCCCAATATACCCCTTTTGCTGGATAAGGGTCGTTTATAGAAAAGAGCACTCTACTTTATATAGAGTGCTCTTTATTATCCCGCTATTTGCCGGGCAGTAAGATCCCCACCTCAAAATGCAGCGAAAGCAACGAAGTTAGTTTGGTGATCAACTGCTCGTAAAAGCCCGATTGGTGAGGGCTAATAATCAGTGGGGGATGAACACCCCCCACTGATTAAAGTTTCACTTTATCATTTTTTAGGTGTTAATCCTAATTTCTTTAAAATATCTGCCAGTGTACCGCTTTTTGATTTTTCAACAGGTATTTGTGATTTAGATGCATCCGGTCCTTTTTTCAAGAAGTTCTTTTCAACGAAACGAATATCTTTTTCGTCGACAATGCCATCTTTGTTAAGGTCGCCGTCTTTTACAGATAGTCCTTTTTTACCATAGTTGCTAGCGATAATTTCAGCATCTTTTATATCAATTACTTTATCTCCATTTACATCACCGGCAAGATTTTCATCAGGTCGTGCATAATAATATTGGCCAAGCAGCTTACCATCTTTTTCAGTACCTAATTTCGTTGTTAGTCGGCTTGTTAAATGCCCTGGAACCTCCACGTATAAGTTATAATCACGTTTATTAACAGGAAGTCCATTTAGTTTAAAGTAACCGTATTTATCAAGTGAGCCTTCAAACTTATGACGGTAAGAATCCGTTGCATATACTTTTACACCAAGCTTTGTATAATCGAATTTCTCATCTAAATATCCACGTTCATTTAAGAATGCACCAGGTTTAATATTTCCTTCTACTTTTGAGTTTAAAGACATAACTGAGAATGTTTGATCTTGAAGGACACGCATTCTATTTGGCTCTGATTCACCTTGTTTCCAGTAAGCAAACACTGCTAAATCTAATTGAGCATTTGCTTCATAAAATTCATCATTTTCTACTTTGAAAGTTACATCAATGAACGGGAAATCACCATCTAATCCGCCGAAGTTTTTATCATCAATAGCCCCGCCTACTGTAACAGAACCTTCTTCTAGTTTCGGTTCATTTACTTTTGCTGTTACCCCTTTTTCGGAAAGGAGCTTTTCAAAAGCAGGATTCAATTTCGCATTTGCAAATTTGAAGTTTTTCTCTAGGAATTCTACGTTAAATTCTCCAGACACAAATTGTTTTACATGTTTGGCGTTTAGCGTCACAGTGAATTCATCATCTTTATATAATTCCTTTTTATCGTAACTAGCTTTTGCATATTGAGCGCCTTGCGGGATAAACCAATAGTTATTTACACCGCTCGGGTAGTCAGGACCTGCAGTTGCATAATCGAAAATATATACGCCTGTATTCATTGGGCCTTCCACCTTAAAGGATTCAGGAGTAATGCCAACTTTAAAGTCACCATTTGCATTAATAGGCAAAAACTTATGCAAGTATGGAGAATAATCATAGTACATAACACCGTTCGCTTCTTGCGTAATGTTAAATCCTTTTCCTTTTAAGTAGTCAACGTTAGAATCATATACATTTCCTTTAATCCATAGTGCTTTTTTACCGTCTTCTACTGTATAGTTTTCTTCATTTAATTCATAAATACCAGGCTGTAATCCAGTTAATTTCACTTCTGGCGGTGTATTATCAATTACGACATAATCGCCTTTCACACGTGCTTTTCCGGCTTTATCATAGCCAACAAATTCAATTGTGTAATCACCTTCTGGTAAGTCGATTTTCTCATCACCAATTGGTTTTGCAGGATCATTTGTAAAAGGATACACTCTGCCGTTAAAGAATGAATCTAAGTAGTAATACACGTCCGTTTTTAGTCCACTCGTGTTTAACGTTCCGATGAAGCCGAGAGCCTTATTTGTTTTCGAATCTTTCACGATAAGATCTAACGTCTCCAGTTCGCTATTTAATTGGAATGCCCCGTGCAAATACGATTCACGGTATGGATTGAATGTAGATGTATCAGTTGAGATTGTTTTTCTTGATAACAGTGCATTTTCAATACCAGGCTCTGATACACGAATAGAGAACGGAATTTGATACGTTTCTTCTTTATTTTTCGTGTTTGTAATATGGATGTATCCTTCATATCGGCCTTGCTTTGCACCAGCTGGAATATTAATTTTTGCTTCAATTTCATCTGATTTGCCGGCATCAATCGTAATTGTTTCAGCAGTAGAAACTTTTACACCGTTTGCGGCAGCATCGTTAATAGCAGAAGATGCTGGTGTATAAGAAATTTCTGTTTTAAATTCTTTCTTCTCTTGTTTATTGCGATTTTTAACTTTAATTTTTCGTTTTTGTTCAAGAGATTCCCCGTCTTTTTGATAGTACTTACCGAATGCAATGGATCCAGTTTCTTCAGGTACTTCAATCACTTCATCATTTACAATTGTTTTTGTCGTATCTAACACTTTAAAACTTGTTTCCGTATGAACAGAGTTATAAGCATCTACTCGTCCAGCTCCCACTTCATATACGGAATACTTTTCTTTTAAATCATCAGCTGTGTTCATAAGAGATGCTTTTACATCGAATGGAGAGTATTCTGGATGTTCTTGTAAAATAAGAGCCGCAACGCCAGCGATATGAGGAGATGCCATAGATGTTCCTTGCATACGTTCATAGGAAACATCGTAATTTTCGCCCTCTTGTGGGTCGTTAATATATTCAGGTACTGTTGAAAGTACCGCAACACCAGGTGCTGTAATATCAGGTTTAATATCATCATTTGATGTAACAGGGCCGCGTGAGCTAAAGTCTGCAAGATGATCGCCTTCTGTTTGAATGTAATTGATTTCATCGAAAGTAAAGGATGTATTACCTTGTTCGATTTGAGCTTTTAGTTTTTCACCATCTTCTTTCGTTAGGCGGAATGCTGGAATGTATTTTGTGCTTTCGCCAACGTAGAAAGGGATTTCTCCGTCCACATTGTTATAAATAATAACTGCTTTTGCACCAGCTTGTTTCGCATTCGCGATTTTTTCATCAAATGAGAGTGTACCACGTGCAACGAGAGCAATTTTTCCTTTTACATCTTTTTTACTAAATTCGTCAGGCGTACCGATTCCGACAGATTCAATAGGTAAGGATTGTCCTTTGAAATCTTCTATTTTATCAGTGAAGTTTTTGCCGAATAAAATTAGGTTAGGGAATTGTAATTGTCCAGCATGACTTGATAATTTCGGTAAGGAAATAGAGCTATCACTTGCTCCAACTGTAATAGCAAATGGAGAAGCACCTGGTGATCCGAGTGTCGCTGGATTTGGACCAGAGTTCCCAGCAGCAACGACTGTAACAACACCAGAAAGCATCGCATTATTAACAGCGATAGACGTTGGATCAAGCGGATTGTTGTTATCGTCACCTAACGATAAGTTAATGACGTTCATACCGTCAGAAATAGATTTATCAATTGCAGCGATAATACCAGAACTATCTCCACTTCCGTATGGACCGAGTACACGATAGTT
Source organism: Bacillus sp. RC251 (assembly GCF_044908765.1). Taxonomy (NCBI): domain Bacteria; kingdom Bacillati; phylum Bacillota; class Bacilli; order Caryophanales; family Bacillaceae; genus Bacillus; species Bacillus sp. RC251. The sequence goes on from NZ_JBIYDP010000011.1 coordinate 7,328, forward strand.
ATACAGTTCAATGTCAGGTGCAACACCTTTTACTGCGGAATCTGATTTGTTTTTCTTTTGAGCAGAAACGATACCTGCTACGTGAGTACCATGCGCAGTGTAGAAGGAAGAACCACGATCATCAAATTCAGGAGCACCAGATTGTTGCCACTCTGCATACGTAGTCTCCATCGGATCTGCATCGTTATTAATAAAGTCCCAACCTTTTACAGAGTTTGGGTCTATTTTGCTAGAGTCCTCGCCATTTTTTGCACGGTATCCTTTATAAACATCTTTTAAGTCAGGATGATTGTAATCAATACCTGTATCTAATACACCAACTTTAATTCCTTTTCCAGTAATGCCCTCGCTATGTAACTTATCGACTCCAATTTGCGGAATGCTATCTGTTAGTTTTTGAGGTGCTTTCTGCTCTGTTTGTTTTGGTAAATTTAATTTCACTTCGTAATCTTTCCAAATACGTTTTACAACGCCAATGCGTAACAATTCTTCAACTGTATTTGCAGGTAATGTTAGAGCAACACCATTTATTGCATGTTTATAAGAACGTTTAATTTGTACAGATTGGAAATTCCCTGATTTTACTGACGGGCTAAATTGATAAAGACGTTTGAGTCCTTTTTGAAATTCTTCATGTTCTTGATCAATACGTGCTTTTATATTTTCAGGAGCAGCTTGTAATCCTTTTTCTTTTTGTTTTAATTCATTAATCTTTACTGGAGCCGTTTGAAATTCTACAATGATATTTACTGGTTCGGAACTACTCGTATTAATATCTGGGGAAATAGTAAAACCAGGATTGGCATCTAACGTTTGTAATGCTTGGCGCTGTTCTTTAGAAAGTTTTGATAGTAAAGACTGGGCGTTTGAAGAGTCAATTTGGTTAATAGGGTTTTCAGCAAGTACATTGAACGGAAGGGTAGTTGAAAATAGAACACCAGCCGTTACAATTCCGGTAACAAAACGATTTTTCTTTTTCATATATAGGCCTCCGATAATTTATATTTTAAAAATTATTTCTCCACGCCTGGTGTTTGCTCTGCATGGAATGTCCAGTTTAGCTGCAGGGAATCACCTTGGAATTTATTTTGATCTTGGTCGTTGTCTTCAAAGGAGAAGAGAACGTGTAAATAATCTGTTTCACCAGATTTAATACCATCTATTAAGTTATGACGTTCTAGAGAAGTAGCTACATCCTCCGGTTTCATAGTTTTTAATTCTGATAGTTTTGTTTCCCACAAAATTTCATGATCATCGTTTGGATTAGATGGCTTTCCATCATTCACTAAAAATTTGACGGTGATGTGATCACCTAAATCTTCACCAGCATTATTTTGCTTTGCATCTGTAACCTCATAGGATGTTTCAAGTGCTACTTTTGCAATATCTAATGTTCCTTTGTTTTCAAGCTTGAAATTTCTTTCAATCAAATCACCTGGTTTTAAATCTTTCACATTAACAATTACGCTTGGGTTAATAGAAAGATCTAGTGTACCAGCTTGAAATGAGTTACTGGATGTTTCAGAATCACTGAAATAGGCGAATACACCGCCGAATGTAAGGGATAAGCCAAGCGTTGCTGTGACAACTCCCATTCCAACTTTTTGTTTTAATGACATAAGAAAGCCCCCTAATATAATTTTTTATCGAACTTTCGCCTGGAGCATGGATAGAGTAAACATAGTGTTTCAGTATGAATTATAGCTGCGAAGGTTCGGTGTTCTTTATTGAGAACAAGTATATGCTTATGAATTTTCCATTTCAATAAAATTGTGACGAAAAATGTTGAGAAACATTTTTTTATGACAGATTATTTTGTTACGATTTTAAATGATAACTAGCGAGTAAAATAGGATAAATCTAATGAAATAAAGGTTGAGAAATAAATAATAGGATGAAAGACTAGTAGGGAATGAAGCGTTTGCAATGAATATTCGTCAAAATTCGATATTTTACACAATAAATTTGAATATTTTAAGCGGAATTAAAGAAAAAAACGAATGTTTTTAAAAAAATAACAAGGATATTTCAGTTTTTCGCAGAAATGATAAAGAGTAAAAAATTTCTGTCATCTTAGTGAGGTGAACATATTGGATGTAATAAATTGTGAAGAAGTGAAACGAGATGAGTTTCATACAGAAAAGTACTATGACAGTTATAACATCTTTGGGGCACATATTGTGACGGAAGATGGGATGCGAGGTGTACGATTCACAGTATGGGCTCCTCATGCGAAAGCAATGAGTGTTGTTGGAGATTTTAATGAATGGGATTATGAGCAACATAAGATGCTACAAGTGACAGAAGAGGGGATTTGGTCCTTGTTTGTACCGCATATTGAAGAGAATGAGATATATAAGTATGCGATTGAAACGATGGATGGTGACGTTATTTTAAAAGCAGATCCTTACGCAGTATATGCAGAAGTAAGACCAAATACGGCATCTGTAGTTTTTGATATAGAGGGATATGAATGGAATGATAAAAACTGGATTCGTAAGAGAAAGAAAAAATCGATTTATAAAGAAGCGATGACAGTTTATGAATTACATTTCGGTTCTTGGAAAAAGAAAGAAGATGGCGCTCTGTATTCTTATAGAGAAATGGCCGAGGAGCTCATTCCGTATGTGGTGGAACATCAATTTACACATATTGAAATTATGCCGCTTGTTGAGCATCCATATGATCGTTCTTGGGGATATCAAGGGACGGGATATTATGCAGCGACAAGTAGATTCGGCACGCCACATGATTTGATGTATTTTGTCGATGAATGTCATAAATATGGAATCGGTGTCATTTTAGATTGGGTGCCGGGGCATTTTTGTAAAGATGCTCACGGTTTATATTTGTTTGATGGGACACCGACTTATGAATATAAAGATATAGATGTACAAGAAAATCTAGTATGGGGAACTGTTAATTTTGATTTAGGGAAGAGGGAAGTACGTAATTTTTTAATTTCAAATGCGTTATTTTGGATGAAGTACTTCCATATTGATGGTTTCAGGGTGGATGCAGTTGCGAATATGCTGTACTGGAATAAAGAAGGACAAGAGCAAAGTAATGAGTACGCTGTTTCATTTTTACGAGAGTTAAATGAAGCGGTGTTTGCAGAAGATGAAGATTTTCTTATGACAGCAGAAGATTCAACAGCTTGGCCACTTGTAACAGCTCCAACGTATGAAGGTGGGCTTGGGTTCAATTACAAATGGAATATGGGCTGGATGAATGATGTGCTGAAATATATGGAGTGTGCGCCTGAGTATAGGAAGTATATTCATGAGAAAATGACGTTCTCTTTAATATATGCTTACTCTGAAAATTTCATATTACCGCTTTCTCATGATGAAGTCGTTCATGGGAAAAAGTCGTTATTAAATAAAATGCCAGGAGATTACTGGGATAAGTTTGCTCAACTTCGTTTATTATATGGATATTTCTTTACTCATCCAGGTAAGAAATTACTCTTTATGGGTGGAGAATTCGGGCAGTTTGATGAGTGGAAAGACCTTGAAGATTTAGATTGGAATTTACATGATTTTGAAATGCATCGTTATATGCATGATTACTTTAAAGAGCTCATAGCATTGTATAAGCGCTCCAAACCACTTTGGCAGCTTGATCATTCACCTGAAGGATTTCAGTGGATAGATGCTAATAATCATGAGCAAAGTATTTTCTCGTTTATCCGTCAAGGGGATAAACAAGAAGATGCGTTAGTTGTCGTATGTAATTTTACGAAAGCTACATATGAAAACTATAAAGTAGGTTTGCCAGATTTCGAGTATTATAACGAGATTTTAAACAGTGACGCTGAGCAATATGGCGGATCGGGGCAGGTGAATAAGAAACGTCTCAAGACGATTCAAGAACCGTATCATAATCAAGCGGCACATGTAGAAATTACAATTCCACCATTTGGCGTATCCATATTACGACCAGTGAAGACGAGAAAGGGGAGCAAAAAACAAGATGGCTCAAAAGCAAAAGTGCGTAGCAATGTTACTAGCAGGGGGAAAAGGTAGTCGATTAAGTGCATTAACAAAAAATTTAGCCAAGCCAGCTGTTCCATTTGGTGGTAAATATCGCATTATTGACTTTACGCTAAGTAACTGTGCGAATTCTGGTATTGAAACGGTTGGGATTTTGACGCAATATCAACCACTCGAACTTCATAATTATATCGGAATCGGCAATGCTTGGGATTTAGACCGAGTAAGCGGTGGAGTCACAGTGTTACCTCCTTATGCGGAGTCTTCAGGTGTGAAGTGGTACACAGGTACAGCTAGTGCCATTTATCAAAACTTAAACTATTTAAGTCAGTATGAACCAGAGTATGTTCTGATTTTATCAGGCGATCATATTTATAAAATGGATTACAGTAAAATGCTAGATTACCATATTGAGAAAGAAGCGGACGTTTCGATTTCTGTTATTGAAGTGCCGTGGGATGAAGCGAGTCGCTTCGGTATTATGAATACGAACGAAGAGATGGAGATTGTTGAATTTGAAGAGAAACCGCAATTTCCAAGAAGTAATCTTGCATCAATGGGAATTTATATTTTTAACTGGGCAATTTTGAAAGAGTATTTAGAGATGGATGCAAGAAATCCTGAATCTAGTAATGATTTCGGAAAAGATGTACTTCCGCTTTTATTAGATGAAGGGAAAAAGCTTATGGCGTATCCGTTTGAAGGATATTGGAAAGATGTTGGAACGGTGAAAAGCTTATGGGAAGCGAATATGGATTTACTTCGCGATGAAACATCGCTGAATTTAAACGATCGTAATTGGCGTATTTATTCTGTGAATCCAAATGAGCCACCTCAATATATTGCAGAAAAGGCAAAAGTAGAAGAATCACTTATTAACGAAGGATGCGTCATTGAAGGGGATGTGAAGCATTCTGTATTATTCCAAGGGGTGACGGTGGAAGAAGGTAGTATGGTTATTGATTCTGTCGTTATGCCAGGAGCGAAGATTGGTAAAAATGTTGTGATTGAAAGAGCGATTGTTGGATCGGAAATGGTTATTGAAGATGGAACAATTATTCGTCCAGAAAAAAATGTCGACGATGTAGTACTCATTGCTGAAGGGAAATAGAAAAGGGGGATGAAATGAATGGGAGAAAAAATGTTAGGAATTATTAATGCAACGGGAAGTTTTCCTTCCTTAAAGAAAGTAACAGGGCATCGTTCATTAGCGGCGTTACCATTTGGGGGCCGTTATCGACTCATTGATTTCATGCTTTCAAATATGGTGAATTCTAATATTCATAGTGTAGCGGTTTTTACAAGTCATAAAAACCGTTCACTAATGGACCATGTTGGTTCAGGAAAACAGTGGGATTTAGATAGAAAAAGAGACGGACTGTTTTTATTCCCGCCAAATTGCCAATGTGACCAAGATGAATTTGGGTCTTTTGCACATTTTAGAAGACATATTGATTATTTTTTAAGAGCTAGAGAAGAATACGTTGTTATTACGAATAGCCATCTCGTAACAGCATTAAATTTTCAAGCGGTGTTAGAGCGACATATACATACGGCAGCTGATATTACTGAAGTTTGCCATGAAGGGGTTTCGCTTCAAACATACGTGTTAAAGAAACAATTATTGTTAGATTTATTTGAGACATATAAAGATGTGGAGCAATACAGTTTATTTGATGTAGTGAGAGAAAAGCGCGGAAAATCACTGCATATTGCTACGTATGAGCATACAGGATATGTAGCTATTATTGATTCAATTGAAAGTTACTATAAACATAGCTTAGAAATTTTGCAACCTGCTATTTGGAAGCAATTATTTAAGAAAGAAGCACCGATCTTTACGAAAGTAAAAGATGAACCACCAACTCGTTACCTGAAGGGTGCAGCCGTGAAAAATACAATGATTGCAAACGGCAGTATTATTGAAGGAGAAGTAGAAAATAGTGTTATCTCCCGTTCTGTTAAAATTGGAAAAGGCTCAATTGTTCGTAATAGCATTATTATGCAAAAGAGCAAAATTGGAGATAATTGTATAATAGACGGTGTTATTATTGATAAAGACGTGAAAATTGGTGACGGTGTTGTACTAAAAGGAAACGCCGATGAGCCATATGTTGTAGAAAAAGGAAGTATTCAAAGCAGCACGATTAATAGTTATTCTTAAAAGAATCAGTGGGGGTTTTTCCTCCACTGATTAAAGCATTCATTCAAATGAAAACTCGAAGGGAGGAAGCTGCAAGGGAAGTCGTATAAGCTTTTCGTGCAGTGGGACAACAAGTGAATATTTTATTTGCAGTATCAGAATGTGTACCATTTGTTAAATCGGGAGGATTAGCTGATGTAGCAGGTGCGCTCCCAAAAGAGCTGAAAAAATTAGGTGTGGACGTTCGCATTATACTTCCAAATTATAGTCTTATTCCGCAAAAATTAAGGGATGGATGTACGTTACATAAAGTAATTAACGTCCCGCTTGGGTGGAGAAATCAATATTGCGGAATTTTAAAAGGTGAGCAAGACGGGATTACGTATTACTTAATAGATAATGAATATTATTTTAAGAGAGATTCTTTATATGGTCATTATGATGACGGAGAGCGTTTTTCTTATTTTTCGAAAGCAGTTTTAGAGTGTATTCCGCATCTTGATTTCGAAGTGGATGTTCTTCATAGCCACGATTGGCATACAGCTATGGTGAATTTCTTACTGCGTGAAAAGTATCAAGATAATCCATTATATGAGCATATTAAAACGGTGTATACGATTCATAATTTGCAGTTCCAAGGTGTATTTCCTCCTGAAGTGATGTACGACTTGTTAGAACTTGGTGATGAATATTTTCATAGTGAGCAGCTAGAGTTTTATGGAAATGTGAACTTTATGAAGGGCGGAATTATTGCTTCTGATCAAATTACAGCGGTTAGCCCGACATACAAAGAGGAAATTCAATATGAGTTTTTCGGTGAGAAGTTAGATGGGTTGTTACGAAAAAATAATGGTAAGCTTAGCGGCATCGTAAATGGAATTGATACGAGCGTATATAATCCAGAAACAGATTCGTATATTACTGCTCAGTATGATGCAGAGTCATTAGAGGAAAAGAATGAAAATAAACGCGCCTTGCAGCGTTATTTTGGTTTGCCAGAAAAAGAAGATACACCAATTATTTCGATGGTAACGAGATTAACGAAGCAAAAAGGTCTTGATTTAGTACGTACTGTATTCCGCGAAATAATGGAGGAAGATGTGCAATGTATTATTTTAGGATCAGGTGATTCTGAATATGAACAATTCTTTGAGTGGATGGCATACGAGTATCCTGAGAAGGTAAAAGTGTATATCGGATTTAATGAAGAACTAGCCCATCAAGTGTATGCAGGAAGTGATTTATTCTTAATGCCATCACTATTTGAACCGTGTGGACTTGGACAACTTATCGCATTAGCGTACGGTACAATTCCGATTGTAAGAGAGACAGGCGGATTAAATGATACTGTACAATCTTATGACGAAGAAACTGGAGAAGGAAATGGTTTCAGTTTCACGAACTTTAATGCGCATGACATGTTGCACACGGTTCTTCGTGCGATTGAATTTTATCATGATAAACCGGTATGGGAGCAGCTTGTAAAACAAGCGATGACTGAAGATTATAGCTGGGAGAAATCAGCTCTTGCCTATAAGAAATTGTATAAAAGTCTCATGGAATAACATGTAGGTGGTGAAGAAATGTTTACTCATGTTGAAAGTTTCAAATCAGCTTTTCTAGAAAAGTTAGAGACGATGTATGGTAAAAGTTTTAAAGACTCTACAACTCGTGATCAATACAATACGCTTGGGTACATGGTACGTGAGTATATGAATAGTCAATGGATTGCAACGAACGAAAGTTATCGGTCTGGAGAGCAAAAGCAAATGTATTACTTATCCATTGAGTTTTTACTTGGGCGTTTGCTTGGAAGTAACATATTAAATTTAGGCATCAGGGATGTATGTGAGCAAGGACTTTCTGAGCTTGGGATTTCTTTGCAACAGTTAGAAGAGGTGGAAGCAGATGCAGGTCTTGGAAATGGTGGACTTGGACGATTAGCAGCCTGTTTCCTTGATTCACTTGCATCTTTAAACTTACCAGGTCATGGCTGTGGAATTCGTTACAAGCACGGCTTATTTGATCAAAAAATTGTTGATGGTTATCAAGTTGAATTTCCAGAACAGTGGCTTCTTCATGAAAACGTATGGGAAGTAAGAAGGCATGATCAAGCTGTAGAGGTAAGTTATTTCGGCAATGTTGAACCGCTATACATTGACGGGCGTTTAGAGTTCAGGCATACGAATGCAGAAGTGATTATGGCAGTACCATATGACGTTCCAGTAGTAGGTTATGAGACGAGTACTGTAAATACACTCAGACTTTGGAATGCTGAACCAGTTCCTTTCCCGCAAAATTGCAAAGATATTTTGAAATATAAGCGTGAAACAGAGGCGGTATCGGAGTTTTTATATCCAGATGATACGCATGATGAGGGGAAAATACTTCGTTTGAAGCAACAGTATTTCCTCGTATCGGCAAGTTTGCAAAATATCGTTCGTATGCATAGAGAAAGATATGGTGATCTTCGTCAATTACATGAGAAAATTGCGATTCATATTAATGATACACATCCAGTTTTGGCGATTCCAGAACTAATGCGTATTTTATTAGATGAAGAAAAACTAGCATGGGAAGAAGCTTGGCACATAACAACGCAAACGATTTCTTATACGAATCATACGACGTTATCAGAAGCGCTTGAGAAGTGGCCAATTCACATTTTTAAACCGTTATTACCGAGAATTTATATGATTATTGAAGAGATTAATGAACGTTTCTGTCATGAACTTTGGGAACGTTATCCATATGAATGGCATCGTATTGAAGAGATGGCGATTATTGCGCATGATCTTGTGAAAATGGCTCATTTAGCAATTGTCGGTAGCCATAGCATAAATGGTGTAGCAAAAATTCATACGGAAATTTTAAAGCAACGTGAAATGCGATTGTTTTATGAGTTTTATCCAGATAAGTTTAATAATAAAACGAATGGAATCGCTCATAGACGTTGGCTAATGAAGGCGAATCCACAGCTGACGAACCTTATTTCAGAGGCGATTGGAACAGAGTGGAAGAAAGAACCGATTAAGCTTCAAGCGCTGCAAACAGTTCAATACGATGCGAGTTTCCAAGAGAAATTTGCAGAGGTAAAACAAGAGCGTAAAGAGATTTTAGCGGAGCGTATTCATAATAAAATGGGGATTACAATTGATCCTAATTCTATTTTTGATGTGCAAGTAAAAAGACTACATGCTTACAAACGACAATTATTAAATGTTCTTCATATTTTATATTTGTATAACCGTTTGAAAGAGGATGCTAGTTTTACATTTTATCCGCGTACTTTTATCTTTGGAGCGAAAGCATCACCTGGCTATTACTATGCGAAAAAAATTATTAAATTAATCAATGAACTCGCTAGGAAAGTGAATAATGATCCGTACGTAAGCCAATATATGAAAGTTATCTTTCTAGAAAACTATCGAGTGTCTTTAGCGGAAGATATATTCCCAGCCGCGGATGTGAGTGAGCAAATTTCAACCGCGAGTAAAGAAGCATCAGGAACAGGGAATATGAAATTTATGATGAATGGTGCGATCACACTCGGAACGTTAGACGGAGCTAATGTTGAAATAAAAGACCGAGTCGGTGATGATAACTGTTTCATTTTTGGCTTAACAGCGGAAGAGGTTCTTCATTACTATCAAAATGGTGGATATCGTGCAAGTGATTATTATCACCACAATATGCATATTAAAAAAGTAGTAGATCAGTTAACGAATGGCTTCTTTGCACATTCGGGAGCTGAATTTGAAGCAATTTATGATTCTCTCGTAATTCAAAATGATGAATACTTCGTTCTGCGAGATTTTGGTCCATATGCGGAAAGGCAAGAAGCTGTTGGTAGAGCGTATGAAAACCGAACGAAGTGGCTAGAGATGTCGATTTTAAATATTGCACAGTCTGGTCATTTTGCGAGTGATCGAACGATTTTACAGTATAGTAATGAGATTTGGAGTATTGGTAATGCCGTTACACAGTATTAAGTGAAAGTCCCTTTTGAAGGGACTTTTATTCATGGAGACAAAGTATATTCACTTTTAAAAGAGGAATATAATTGCTAAAAACCGAGCTTAATCTCATTAAGCTCGGTTTTCTTTTTTTGCTTAAGAAAGAAATGGGATAGCGGTATATATGATACCTGTTCCACCATATTCTCCCGTCGCAAAGTATGAAAATGTAAAGAAACCTGTAAACGTAAAAATTACAATGAGAAAAAGTGCAAAGATAAATTTTAGCATGTAAGGTCCCCTCATCCAAAAATAACTTCATATATTATTATAGTATAAGGATATAGGGTTTCCAATCATTACCTGGTTAAAAATGAGAAGTCAGACATGTTTTGTATGTTGTCATGGCATGATTATTTGTAATAGATTTTGTGTTTTTTGTAAAAGTCATGTTGTGATGAACGTGTGCATATTCCCAGTCTTGGTCATTAAAATGGACATTGCGCGGAGGGAGAAGAGGAACGACATCAAATAGATTAACGAAGCGAAAGCTACTAGCTACTTGTAGTTTATAATAATTACGAAATGCAATATCGCCCACTTTGGGAGAGGCAAATGTATAAAGACCGTACTGTGCGAAGGCGGTGTTGATACGCGCATCGAGTATATGTAGTGTGGCGAGCGCCCCGCCTAAGCTATGACCTGTTGCAAGGAGTTTTTTATGGGCTGGTAGTGATACGAGCATATCCATAATAGAATCTCGGCAAGATTCATAAATGGAAAGAAAGCCGTTATGGACATTTCCGCTGTTTAAAGCATATGGGTATGGTTTTTGGTTAACGAGTGAATCGATAATCCAGTCTGTATCTGTTTGTGTTCCGCGAAAAGCTACAATAATCGTATCCTCAGATTCTAGTATGAATCCGAACCATTCTGTCGTTTGAATGGTTTTTCCTTGAAAGCCTTGTACATATTGAAAACCATCCGGTATTTCGAAAATCCCATTTTGTTTATATTGTTCATACGTTAACTCACAACAAGAAGCTAACAATATGGCGGTATCTTTATCGAAGGATAAAGGAGTACGCATTAAGGAAGCCCTCCTTAAGAAAAGGTATAGTTCAATATATGCAGTGAGGGACTTGATTCATTCTTTTGGAGGGGGCAAATAGTTTGTATCGCGTATATAAATTAGTGGATGAAATTATAGCGACTTATGGACGAATCATGCCAAAATAAAACAGCACCCCATAAGGGCACTGTTTTACTCTTTTCCATCTAATAAACGTCCAAGTCCGCCTAAAACGCTGCCTTCACCGCTGTTTTGAGCTGCTGGGCTTGTAAGGCGTGCTGCTAAACGGCTAAGTGTTAAGGACTGAATCCAAACCGTTCCAGGACCTTCTAACGTTGCGAAGAATAAACCTTCGCCGCCAAATAGAGCTGTTTTTACTTTTCCAACGAACTCGATATCGTAGTTAACGTCTTTTGTCATGGCAACGAGACAACCTGTATCGATGCGAAGTCTTTCGCCAGGTTTTAATTCACGCTTATATACAGTTCCTCCTGCATGCATGAAAGCGAGTCCATCACCTTCAAGTTTCTGCATGATGAAACCTTCACCACCGAAGAAACCAGTTCCAATTTTTTTCGTAAACTCAATTCCGATAGAAACGCCCTTTGCTGCACAAAGAAACGCGTCTTTTTGACAAACGACTTTTCCTTGATATTGTGTTAAATCAACAGGGATGATTTTTCCTGGATAAGGAGCGGCGAATGATACGTGGCGCTTGCCATGACCTGTATTTGTAAAGACAGTCATAAACATACTTTCACCTGTAACAAGACGCTTACCAGCGCCCATTAATTTACCGAATAGACCACTAGATGGGCCAGAACCATCACCGAAAATGGTTTCCATTTCGATATGATCTTCCATCATCATCATTGCGCCAGCCTCTGCGATAACGCTTTCTTCTGGATCTAATTCAATTTCAACAAACTGCATATCATCGCCATATAATTTATACTCGATTTCATGTGCTTGCATTTTTTCACCTCATTATATGTAGTAATTATATTGTACAGAAATCAAAGGAATTAGAATACTGTAGATTTGTTAATTTTTGAATAAAAATAGAATGAAAATTTAAGGTTATACTAGGATTATAAAAAACGATGGGTTGAAAGTGTTCTCATTTGACGTTTTTGACATAGCATGATATAGTGAAAATACTATTGAGCTACATAATGTGGTACGGAAATAAAGCACGTTGTATTAAAGGCTGTAAGCTTGTTATACATTCATGTCCTTTATATCCACCTTTTCATGTGGATTCATAGTTTCATTTTTATTTAGGAGGTACATGACATGCAAACAGGTAAAGTTAAATGGTTTAACGGCGAAAAAGGTTTTGGCTTCATCGAAGTTGAAGGCGGAGAAGACGTATTCGTACATTTCTCAGCTATCCAAGGCGACGGCTTCAAAACTTTAGAAGAAGGTCAAGAAGTTTCTTTCGAAATCGTTGAAGGAAACCGCGGACCACAAGCAGCTAACGTTACAAAAAACTAATTAGCTAGCGAAAAAAAGCATTCCGAATTTCGGAATGCTTTTTTTATTCTTTGGAGCTAGATTCATTTGAAGATAACTCGCCTTTGAAAGTACGCTCTTCAAAGTCATCAAGCATTTGTTCATACTCTTCATGTTCTTCTGTGGCGAAAACTTGAGGATTTTTGCCATACATGTCTGTTCCTATAAAATTTTCGAAATCCTCTACATACCCAATATTTTCTTCACTATTTACGTACATGCCATTATAGTTTTTGGAATCCTGTCTTTCTAAATCGGACGGTGTTTCTGATGTCCCATAATTTGCGACATCTTGCCATGCATCTTCAGCATCGTATTCTACAGAATGATCTTCGTCGTGCTTGTGAAAAGAAGGAGCCAACACCTCTTCTTCAACTGGTCGCGTGTTCAAATTTAATTTATTTGTAGTGTGCTGAATACATGTTGTAGCGGTTGGCATTGCCTCTAATCTTTCAAACGGAATTTCTTCGCCAGATACTTCGCAAATTCCATACGTACCTTCTTCAATTTTTTGCAGGGCATGTTTTGTATCTTCTAGCTGCTTATGCCAAAATTCGATGAGCCCGAAATCTTTCTCACGTTCGTACAATTCTGTAGCCATATCACCTGGATGATTGTCATAGCTAGATAATTCTCCAACAGAATCGCGTTCAGAAGCACGATCTGTATTCTCATGAGTTTGTATTGTTTGTTCAACTTCTTGCTGTTGTTTTTCTAAAATAGATTTAAATTGATTTATTTGTTGTGGAGTTAACATAGTCGTCCACCTTCCTACAATTCAGTTTCTTTACATAGTATGAGCGTCGAGAGGAGGAATTATGAGCTGAAATTGGTATATGAAAAAGGAGCCACGTTAGCAGCTCCTTTTTATCCCGCATTAACGGGCAGTTGATTAAAGTTTCACTTTATAGGAAATATCCAAGCAATAATCCGATTCCCATGAGGAGACCGAAGATTGTATTTGTTTTTGCTGTGGCAATCATTGCAGGTACCATTTCCATTGGAATGCTTTTGCCGATAAAGCCTTTCGTCGCTTTAAATGCTTTCGGTGCACTTAAAAATACGATAAGCATCCATGGTGATACGATGTTAACGATAATTAGAGCGATTGTCCAAATATAAGAAACGATGAACATAGAAGCGAGTACACCAACGGCTCTTTCGCGTCCAACGAGAATTGCTAACGTTTTACGACCGTTTTCTTTATCGCCATCTAAGTCACGAATGTTATTAGCTAATAATATGGCACCAATTAAAATGGAGCTTGGAATAGATAGTAAAATGACTTCTGATGTTACAGTTCCAGTTTGAATAAAGAATGAAATCCCAATAATAATGACACCCATAAATAGTCCGGCTGTTAACTCTCCAAATGGTGTATATGCAATTGGAAGTGGACCGCCTGTATAAAGGTAAGCAACAGCCATACAGACAAGACCGATTGCCGCAAGCCACCAGCTAGAATTCATACAAATATAAACACCTAATAGTATTGCGATGCCGAAAAATCCAAATGCTAAGTTAAGCACCGTTTTTGGCTGAATGCCATCGCGAACGATAGCGCCGCCGATACCAACTGACCCTTCGTGATCAAGTCCTCTTTTATAATCAAAGTATTCATTAAACATGTTTGTTGCTGCTTGAATGAGAAGACAAGCGAGAAGCATCATAAGGAAAAGAGGGAGATGTATTTGATTTATGCCTCCGACCTGCATTGCATATGCTGTTCCGATGAAAACAGGAACGAAAGCTGCTGTTAATGTATGGGGACGTAGTAAACTCCACCAAATGCGCCAGCCTGTTTGCTTACTTGGCTTTGGCGCCGTAGGAGAGGAATTCGTTTCGACGTTCATTTCCATGTTGAATCCTCCTTTGGTCACATATTGTACACAACTAAGTGTAGAAAAAGCATCATTTAGTGTCAACGTTTATTTTCTAGGAAGAGAAGGTGAATTTCTCAGAAATGCTAAACGTTGACAGGCCTTTCGTTTGAGGTGTATCTTAAAATCAAGCGTAATTATGACTATTTTTCGCCCATAGGGGGGAGACAATTGTGATTCAAACGAAACAAATAGGCTTGCAAGAAGTTCTTAGTGCAGCCATTAAGCGTGCAACTGATGAAAAAATATTGGTGAGCTTCGTAAAACAAATAGACTGGATAGATCCGCTTCTGTTTTATGCAGCAGGAAAAAGGATCTCATTCGAAAATAGATGTTATTTTGCAGACCCAGCTCAGCATGTAATATTTGCTGGAATTGGCTCTGTTTTCACTATAGCAACTTCTTCTCACAAACGCTTTCAAACGGCTCGTGACGAGTGGGATAAAGTAAAAGAGAAAGCATTTGTACAAAGAGAAAGATACGAATTTGGAACAGGTCCTCTTTTATTTGGTGGATTTTCATTTGACCAAGAAAAAGAGAAAACCGACTTATGGAAAGAATTTGATGATACGACATTTTCACTACCAGCATTTTTATTAACTGTAAAAAATGAAAAAGCATGGTTAACAATGAATACATTCGTTTCAGCAACTGATTGTGCAGAAACTCTTTATAACGAAATTGTTTCTTTAGAAGAGAAAATTTTTGGGGAGAGTAAATGTGCACTTGAAGGATCGAAATTAACAGTTACTTCTAAAGTAGAAGTAGATCCGAAAGGCTGGATGAAGGCCATTGAAACAGTGCAAGATGAGATGAAGCAGGGGAACGTGCAGAAGGTTGTATTAGCGAGGGAGCTAAAAGTAGAAATGGATCATCATATTGATTCTGCTCTTGTTTTAGAAGCACTTCGCATTGGGCAACCAGATTGTTACGTATTTTCTTTTGATTATAAAGGAGCATGCTTCTTAGGAGCCACGCCAGAGAGATTAATTCGCAAAGAAGATGAGAAGTTTACTTCGATGTGTCTTGCTGGTTCAACTGGTCATGGTCAATCTATAGAAGAAAGTAAACGAAATAGTAATGCGCTTCTTCATGATGAAAAGAATTTAGCTGAACACGGTTATGTTGTGAACATGATTCGAGGAGTACTAAATGAGCACTGCGAATCTGTTAATATTCCGGAAAGTCCGGGCTTATTAACAACGAAAAACTTAATTCATTTATATACGCCTGTAGAGGCAAAAGGCGATGCAAGTCTTTTAACAATGGTAGAAGAATTACACCCAACACCAGCTCTTGGCGGGACACCTCGTTTGGAAGCGATGAAACTGATTCGTGATGTTGAATTGTTAGACAGAGGGTTATATGGTGCACCGATTGGCTGGATAGATGATGAAGGAAATGGTGAATTTGCGGTTGCACTTCGCTGCGGATTATTAAATGGCGCGAAAGCATCCTTATTTGCTGGGTGCGGGATTGTAATTGATTCAGTACCGCAACTTGAATATGAAGAAACAAGCTTGAAGTTTAGACCGATGCTTGGTGCTTTGGAGGAATTAATGAAATGAACAATCATATAGAAGCATTATCATATTATTTAGGCGCGTTCGTGGATGAACTGACGCGTCTAAATGTATGTGATGTTGTCATTAGTCCAGGCTCACGGTCAACACCGATTGCTCTACTAATGGAACAACATGAAGGAATGAACACATATTTACATGTAGATGAAAGATCAGCGGGATTTTTTGCGCTCGGTATCGCAAAAGCAAAAAAACGCCCTGTTGCGTTATTATGTACGTCAGGGACGGCAGCAGCAAACTATTATCCAGCTGTATGTGAAGCTTTTCATTCACGAGTGCCGCTTATCGTCTTAACAGCAGATAGACCGCATGAATTAAGAGATGTTGGTGCGCCACAAGCGATGAATCAATTCAATTTATACGGTACATTTGTGAAGCAATTTACAGAGATGGCACTTCCAGAAGCGAGTGAAGCGATGTATCATTATGCTCGCATGACGACGCAGCGCACGATAGCAAGCGCACTTCTAGCGCCGCAAGGACCTGTTCATCTTAATTTTCCAGTTCGCGAGCCGCTTATCCCAAATTTCTCATTAGAAAGTTTATGGGATAAAGGACGCGGGGAATATACAGGAGTAGTTCAGCAAGGGAACGTGATGATGCCGAGTGAATATGTAGATTCTCTTGTAGGGCGCCTTTCACATATGGAAAAGGGGCTTATTATTTGTGGAGATGATAGTCATTCAGAAATCGCAGCGTTTGCGGCAGAACTAGCTGAGAAAACGGGATATCCAATATTAGCGGATCCACTTTCTAACATTCGTAGCGGACATCACGATAAAACGATGGTAATCGACTGTTACGATACATTTTTACGAAATGAGCTGTTAAAAGAAACGTGGAAGCCAGAAGTTATGATTCGTTTTGGTGGGATGCCTGTTTCGAAAGCATTAACGCAGTTCATCAAAAAACAGACGAAAGCTGTTCATATCGTTGTTGACGAATCTGGACAATGGAGAGATCCAGCTCTCGTTGCGACAGAGGTTGTCCAAGCAAGTGATATTGCGTTTTGCGGTGCATTAATAGAAAAACTGCCAGTTATGAAAAAGAATGATTGGTTCGGAATGTGGCAACATATAAACGAAAAAACGAAGGAAACGCTTCGTGAAATGGAAACATATGAAACTGCATTTGAAGGGAAAGTTATTACGGATATCGTCCGCGTACTACCAGAAGGGGCAACGTTATTTGCGAGTAATAGTATGCCAATTCGTGATACAGATTCATTCTTTTTCACATCGGATAAAAATATTCAAGTGATGGCAAACCGTGGTGTAAACGGGATTGATGGAATCATTTCGACAGCTTTAGGAGCGAGTATTATTTGCGATCCGCTCGTATTAGTTATTGGTGATTTATCATTTTATCACGATTTAAACGGATTATTAGCCGCAAAATTACATGAATTAAATATAACGATTGTCGTTGTAAACAATGATGGTGGCGGTATTTTCTCATTCTTACCACAATATGAGAAAAAGGAACATTTCGAATCATTATTTGGAACGCCAATTGGACTTGATTATGAGCATGTTGTCAAAATGTACGGCGGTTCATTTAGCCGTGTAAATGGTTGGGAGCAATTCCGAGAAGAGGTACAAAAAGGAACGACGACGGAAGGTTTACACGTTGTAGAAATTTGTACGAACCGTGATGAAAACTTAACATTGCACCGTAAATTATGGGCAAAAACGCAGGACGTAATTACTACATCGTTGCAAGGTGAATCAAAATGAACGTAACGCTGCAAGGTGTATCGTATGAATATGAAGTAGTCGGAAGCGGGGAACCACTTCTACTTCTTCATGGTTTTACGGGAAGCATGGAAACGTGGCGTTCCTTCGTCCCTTCTTGGAGTGAGCAGTTTCAAGTCATTTTAGTAGACATTGTGGGGCACGGAAAAACGGAAAGTCCTGAAGATGTAACTCACTATGATATTCGAAATGTAGCATTGCAAATGAAAGAACTATTAGATTACCTTCATATTGAAAGAGCGCACATACTTGGCTATTCAATGGGCGGTAGACTGGCGATTACGATGGCATGTCTATATCCAGAATATGTACATTCTCTTTTATTAGAAAATTGTACAGCTGGGCTCAAAAGTGAAAATGAGAGAGAAGAACGTCGTGAAAAAGATGAGCGACTTGCCGATAAAATTGAGCGAGAAGGCATCAATAGTTTTGTAACGATGTGGGAAAATATTCCGCTGTTTGAAACGCAAAAACTTTTAGCACAAAACGTACAAGAAGCAGTGCGAAAAGAAAGACTTGCTAACAATCCAAAAGGAATTGCAAATAGCTTGCGCGGCATGGGAACAGGGGCTCAGCCTTCATGGTGGAACGAGCTGCAAAACTTAAAAATACCTGTTCTTTTAATGAACGGGGAGCATGATGAAAAGTTCTTTCGCATATTAAAAAACATCGAAAAATGCGTCTCTGACGCGAAATTTGTGAAAATTGATGGTGCTGGCCATGCAATTCATGTGGAACAACCGGAAAAGTTTGATACAATAGTAAAGGGATTTCTAAAAACTATGCAGTGATGCTTGTTCATCTAAGAAGGAAGCTACACTTATAGAGGAGATCAGAAATATACAAGGAGGTAGTTGTAATGGCTATTGAATGGGTAAAAGAAGGCAATTACGAAGATATTATTTATTCAACATACAATGGTATCGCAAAGATTTCGATTAACCGTCCTGAAGTACATAACGCATTCCGTCCTAAAACGGTAATGGAGTTAATCAACGCTTTTGCACACGCTCGTGATGATGCAAATGTTGGCGTTATCATTTTAACAGGTGAAGGTGGACGTGCATTCTGTTCTGGCGGCGACCAAAAAGTTCGCGGTCATGGTGGATATGTAGGTGACGACCAAATCCCTCGTTTAAACGTATTAGACTTACAACGTCTAATTCGCGCAATTCCTAAACCAGTTATCGCAATGGTAGCAGGTTATGCAATCGGTGGTGGACACGTACTTCATATCGTATGTGACTTAACAATCGCTGCAGACAACGCTGTATTCGGACAAACAGGTCCTAAAGTAGGAAGCTTTGACGGTGGATACGGAGCTGGTTACTTAGCTCGTATGGTAGGCCACAAGAAAGCTCGCGAAATTTGGTACCTATGCCGTCAATACAGCGCACAGGAAGCGCTTGATATGGGCTTAGTAAACACAGTAGTACCATTAGAAGAACTTGAAGCAGAAACAGTACAATGGGCACAAGAAATCTTAGCAAACAGCCCAATGGCACTTCGTTTCCTAAAAGCTGCATTCAACGCAGACACAGACGGTCTAGCTGGTATTCAACAACTAGCTGGAGATGCAACGTTATTGTACTACACAACTGACGAAGCAAAAGAAGGTCGTGACGCGTTCAAAGAAAAACGCAGTCCGGACTTCGGTCAATTCCCTCGTTTCCCTTGATCAAACCAAAAGCGGAAGCGGCTCGCTTAGAATGTGAGGGGGATGGAGCTTCTGACGAAGAGGCGCTTTTTGCCTCGTAGGAAGAAGTGAAGCCACCGAACATTCTAGCCGCTGTAGCTGGATGAAACCAAAAGCGGAGCCGACTGTTTAGCCTCGTAGGCTAAGGTTCTTTCGCACAGAAAGTGTTTTTTACTTTCTCGTGCGGAAGGTTCTTAGACGGAAGGGGCTAGGAGGCGCAGCTAGATGAAACCAAAAGCGGAAGCGGCTCGCTTAGAATGTGAGGGCGTTGGAACTCCTGACGTAGAGGCGTTTTTTGCCTCGTAGGAAGGCGTGAAACGACCGACTGTTCTAGCCGCTGTAGCTAGATGAGATCAACCGGAAATAAAACAACTAAGAGACTTGATGTCATATCAAGTCTCTTTCTTTCATGAAAGGAGAATGTATGATGGAGACGATGCCAAATTGGTTAAAGCAACGTGCATTTTTAACACCAGATCGCACTGCAATTGAAATAGAGGAAGAGAAAGTTACTTTTATGCAGCTGCATGAAAAAGTAGTATCTGTTTGTGAACACCTCACGCATGTAGGAGTGAAGCGTGGGCAAAAGGTGGCTGTTCTGATGGAAAATGGTATGGAGATGATTACAGTTATTCACGCCCTATCTTACGTAGGTGCAGTAGCTGTGCTTTTAAATACGCGTCTTTCAAGAGAAGAGCTACTTTGGCAAATCGATGATGCTGAAGTTATATGCTTAGTGACGGATCAAGATTTCGAGGCTAAGGATGTTCTTGTATATTCGTTCGCCGAAGTGATGAATGGATCGAAGGCGGAAGCCTCTATACAAGAAGAATTCTCTTTAGAAGAAGCGATGACAATCATTTATACGTCAGGGACGACAGGAAAACCGAAAGGCGTTATTTTAACGTACGGCAATCACTGGGCAAGCGCAGTCGGTTCTTCGCTTAATTTAGGACTTCGTGATGATGATTGCTGGTTAGCTTGTATGCCAATGTTCCACGTTGGCGGGCTATCTCTTTTAATGAAAAATGTTATGTACGGAATGCGTATTTTACTCGTTCCGAAATATGATGCTGATTTTATTCATAAAGCACTTCAAACGAGAGGTGTTACGATCATTTCTGTCGTTTCTAAAATGTTAACTGATTTATTAGAGAGACTTGGAGAAGAGACATATCCATCTTCTTTACGATGTATGTTACTTGGCGGAGGACCAGCGCCGAAACCGTTATTAGAAACTTGTGTAGATAAAGGAATTCCTGTGTATCAAACGTACGGTATGACAGAAACGTCGTCGCAAATTTGTACGTTATCAGCAGATTATATGTTAACGAAAGTAGGATCAGCTGGGAAACCACTATTTCAGTGCCAACTTCGTATTGAAAAAGATGGCGTAGTAGTACCGCCGTTTGTGGAAGGCGAGATCGTAGTAAAAGGACCAAACGTAACAGGCGGTTACTTTAACCGTGAAGATGCGACACGCGAAACAATTCAAAACGGATGGCTTCATACTGGTGACCTCGGTTATTTAGACGAAGAAGGATTTTTATACGTACTAGATCGCCGCAGTGATTTAATTATTTCTGGCGGAGAGAATATATATCCGGCTCAAATTGAAGAAGTGTTACTCTCTCATCCGATGGTAGCAGAAGCTGGTGTTGTCGGTATGGCTGACGATAAATGGGGACAAGTACCTGCTGCTTTTGTTGTAAAAAGTGGAGAGGTAACAGAAGAAGAAATTCTGCATTTTTGCGAGGAGAAATTAGCAAAATATAAAGTGCCTAAGAAAGCGTGTTTCTTAGAGGAATTACCACGAAATGCTTCGAAAAAATTGTTAAGACGAGAGTTAAGAGAATTAGTGGGGGAGAAAGAAACAGTAAACAAAAACATAGACAAAAGTAGGCATATATAATAAAAAGTAATTATGAAACAATATAAACCAAAAGAATTTTCAGAAATGCTTAATGTCTCTGTTAAGACATTGCAAAGGTGGGACAATCAAGGTGTTTTACCTGCTTAGCGAAACCAAAAAGGAAGAAGATACTATACAGAAGAACAGTATAAGGTATATATGAGTATTCAAGAAGAAAATAAAGTAGGCGAAGTAGTTATTCAAATCCAGGTCAGAAAGATGATTTAGAAAATCAGGTTGAGTTTCGCAAATGCACGAGGGATAATTGTAGATAAAGTTATCAAAGGTATTGGTAGCGGATTAAACTACAAAAGAAAACAGTGGAATAAACCTGATTGACAGTTGTATGGAAAGAAATATTTCGACTATCATCATTGCACACAAAGATAGATTTGTACGTTTTGGATATGATTGGTTTGAAGAGTTTCTTCGTAAAATGGGAGTGGAAATTATGATTGTTAACAATGAAAAACTATCTCCTCAAGAAGAACTTGTTCAGGATTTAATATCTATCATTCATGTATTTAGCTGTAGAATATATGGGTTGAGAAAATACAAAAAGAAAATGTCGGAGGATGAAGACTTATGAAAAGAGCATATTTAATAGAAATCAAACCGACAACTGAACAAGTTAGTAAAATCCATCAAACTATTGGGGTATGTCGATATGTATATAACCTGTATATCTCTAAAAATAAAGAGGCATATGAGTCGGAGGGGAAATTTCTTAGTGGCTATGACTTTTCTAAATGGTTAAACAACATTCATACAAAAGAGTGTGACCAGTGGATTAAAGAAGTGTCGAGCAAAGCGGTAAAACAAGCGATTATGAATGGAGATAAAGCTTTTAAGCGATTTTTTAAAGGTTTATCTCAGTTTCCAAGATATAAAAAAAGAGGAAGCAAGATGTGAAGTGCTACTTTCCGAAAAACAACAAAACAGATTGGACAGTAGAAAGACATAGAGTCAAAGTTCCTACAATTGGTTGGATAAGGTTAAAAGAGTATGGATATATTTCAAAAAATACAACTGTAAAAAGTGGTACAGTCTATCAAAGAGCAGGAAGATACTATGTGTCTATACTCTGTGAAGTGAAAGAGGTAAAACCAAATGCAACACTCAATGCAGTAGGTCTAGGAATTGATTTGGGAATTAAAGACTTCGCTGTACGTAGCGATGGAAAAACTCACAAAAATATAAATAAAACAGTACAAGTAAAAAAGATAGAAAAACGGTTAAAACGTGAACAACGCTCTTTATCACGCAAATTTGAAAATATAAGAAAGAGAGGTGAACAACCTGTTACTAATAAAAGAGCGAATATAAACAAAAATATTCTTAGGGTGCAACAACTACATGCTAGGCTAGCAAATATTCGATTAGCGTATGTAAAGTCTATTGTAAATGATGTGGTGAAAACCAAGCCAATGTTTATTACAGTAGAAGATTTGAATGTGAAAGGTATGATGAAGAACAAACATCTATCTAAAGCTGTAGCGCAACAATGTTTTTATGCTTTTAAAACATGGTTATCAACGAAATGTAGGGAATATGGAATTGAACTACGGCAAGTGGACAAATTCTATCCATCTTCTAAAATATGTTCATGTTGCGGTCAAAAAAAGTCGGATTTAAAGCTGTCTGACCGAGTATATACATGTGATTGTGGAAATGTAATGGATAGAGATTTAAATGCATCTATCAACCTTTTACAAGCAAAAAAATATACAATACTAACGTAAATAGATTGTATATATGTACGGTGGGCTACATCGGAATTTACGCCTGTGGAGTGTCACAGCAAACTGTAGTAGCGAGTGATTAGCGAGGCAGGGCACTTAGAAGCAGGAATACTCTAAGAATATACATTTGTCTATATTTTTAGTAGCAGATGTAAGTGGAAATAAAAAAAGCGACACTTCATATAACGGAAATGCCACTCGTAATCCCGTTTGCTGCAAGCTACGGAACGTATGAGAAGCGTGAGAGCATCGTGATTGAATTAGAAGATACGGACGGGTACATTGGATTCGGCGAGGTCGTTGCGTTTTCTGAGCCTTGGTATACGGAAGAAACAGTGAAGACAGCGCTGCATGTACTACAAGATTTTTTATTACCTGATTTATTGAAAGCTGAAATTTCTCATCCGAATGAAATACCAGAGTTGTTCAAGCATATAAAGAGAAACAGAATGGCAAAGGCCGGAATTGAAGGGGCTGTTTGGGATTTATATGCAAAGCGTCAAAAGAAGTCATTAGCGACATTGCTTGGCGGAACTAGGACTGAAATTGAAGTAGGCGTTGTGATTGGTATCAATACAATTCCGGTTATGTTAAAACAAATCGAGAAGTATGCAGAAGAAGGATATGAGCGTTTTAAAGTGAAAATAAAGCCAGAGCACGACTACGAGTTATTGAAAGAAATTCGTAAAGAGTTTCCAAGCATCCCGTTAATGGTTGATGCAAATTCAGCGTATACATTAGCGGATACGGAGAAACTGAAACGATTAGATGAATTTCAATTGATGATGATTGAACAACCGCTAGCGGATTACGATTTTCTTGATCATGCACAACTGCAAAAGAAAATGGAAACGCCGATTTGTTTAGACGAAAGCATCCATAGTTTAGAAGACGCGCGCGTTGCGATTACGCTTGGCAGTTGCCGAATCGTTAATATTAAACCAGGGCGAGTGGGTGGATTAACAGAATCCATTCAAATTCATGATTACTGCATGGAGCATAACATATCAGTTTGGTGCGGTGGTATGGTAGAGATGGGGATTTCACGAGCACAAAATGTTGCGCTTGCTTCACTGCCAAACTTTACGATTCCAGGTGATATATCTGCCTCTAGTAGGCACTGGGAGAAGGATATTATTTCGCCGGAAGTGATGCTTGAGGGCGGAAAGGTGATTGTACCGCAAAGTGTTGACACTGAGTATGAAGTAAATCGAGGAAGGCTGGCGGAAATCACGAAGCAGCGGATTGTGTTTGAGCGGTAGGTTGAGTCTTTAAAATAGCGGGCGAATTTCGTCGGTAATTGTCGGTAAGTCGATATCCCTTGTCGAAACGTCGATATAATTTCATTTACTAAGGTTACTCTCATGAGTAACCTTTTCGTATTGTACAAATTGGATAGACTAGTTTACAATCGAGCGTATAAAGGGGGAGTAAAATGAAGCGCATTTCAATTTTAATAGCGGATGATGAGGCAGAAATTGCTGATTTAATTGAGATACATTTAGAAAAAGAAGGTTACCACGTCGTGAAAGCAGCTGATGGAGAAGAGGCAATTCAGGTTATTGAAACGCAGCCAATCGACTTAGTGGTTCTAGATATTATGATGCCGAAAATGGATGGTTATGAAGTGACACGCCAAATTCGCGCGAAGCATCATATGCCAATCATTTTCTTAAGTGCGAAAACGTCTGATTTTGATAAGGTGACAGGTCTTGTATTAGGCGCAGATGATTATATGACGAAACCTTTTACACCGATTGAATTAGTTGCGCGTGTAAATGCACAATTACGCCGATTTCTGACGTTAAATCAGCCGAAAGTAGCGGAGAATAAATCTGCTTTAGAGGTAGGTGGAGTCGTTATTGATCCTGAGCGAAGAACTGTAAATGTGTACGGAGAGCAAGTTGAATTAACACCGAAAGAGTTTGATATTTTGTATTTATTAGCGAGCCATCCGAAGAAAGTGTACAATGTGGAAAATATTTTTCAGCAAGTATGGGCCGATGATTATTTTGAAGGCGGAAATACAGTTATGGTACATATCCGTACGTTGCGGAAAAAACTTGGGGAAGATAAAAGAAAGAATAAGTTAATAAAAACAGTGTGGGGAGTAGGGTATACTTTCAATGGCTAAAAAGATGAGAAGCTTTCGCTCGAAGATGGTTATGCTATTTGCGTTAAGTATGATATTTGCTGGTGGCGTAACCTATATCATTTATGAAGGATTACGGATTTATTATAAATTAGTCGTTCGTTTTGAGGATCCATTAGCTCAATTTCGTTCCATGGTAAGACAAATTGGGGATGTTAATTTCTTTTTAATTATTTTCATCCCTCTATCCATTATGTTTTTCTTCTTCCTTACTAGACCGTATGTAAAATATTTTGATGAGATTTCGAGCGGGATTCATCATTTGGCGAACGGAGATTTTACAAATGAAGTGCGCGTGTCATCAAATGATGAGTTTGGATATATCGCACGTGAAATAAATGTAGCGAGTGAAAAATTAAAGGAAGCAGTAGAACGAGGAGACTTTGCAGAAAGTAGTAAAGACCAACTCATTGTTAACTTAGCTCACGATTTAAGAACGCCGTTAACATCTGTTTTAGGATATTTAGATTTAATTCTTAAAGATGAGAATTTGACGAAGGAACAAATTAAACACTTTTCCACAATTGCTTTTACGAAGTCCGAAAGGCTGGAAAGTTTAATTGATGAATTATTTGAAATCACAAGAATGAATTATGGGATGCTGAAGCTGGACAAAAGACCAATTGATGTAGGTGAATTGCTTATTCAGTTAGATGAAGAATTATATCCGTTATTAGAAAAGAAGGAATTAGAAGCGAGATTGAATATCACGCCGCAGTTACCTATTAACGGTGACGGGAAATTATTAGCGAGGGTATTTGAAAATCTTTTAACGAATGCGATTCGCTACGGGTATGATGGAAAGTTTGTTGATGTGAACGGGTATATTGAAGGTGAAGAGGTAGTCGTACAAATTATTAATTACGGAGATAGCATTCCAGAAGGAGATTTACCGTATCTTTTTGATATGTTTTATACAGGTGATAAGGCAAGATCAGAGCAACAAGGTGGTACAGGCCTTGGGCTATTTATTGCGAAAAATATTGTTGAGCAGCATGACGGGACGATTTCTGCTGAAAGTAATGTGATTAGAACGATATTTGAAGTGAGATTGCCAAAAGAAGAGATCGAAGCAGTTTAATAAAAATTTAAACTTTATCCCACTTTTTATTTTAATAGTTTTTTCTATTCTATACGTAAGTTACGTTAAGGAGGAACTAGAGATGAAAAAGTGGGTATTTATTTCTCTTTTTATAGCATGCACAATCTGCGTAGGCTTTTATATATCACCATTATTTCAAAAAGAGATCGATGTTAAAGTTGCAGAAAAAGATAATACGGTAAGAGCTGCGAATACGGAAAATATAGAGGTTACAAAAGAAGACATTTATAAAGGGGATCTGTTATTAGTTAATAAAGATTACCCAGTAAAAAAAGACAGTATTAGGTCTGATATTATAAATGTAAATCACAATAGTGAATTAGTAAGAGGTTATGTGATATTTGATAGAAATCTTCGTTTATCAAAGGATGTTGTGAGCAAGTTTTTGAACGTTGTCGATGCAGCTGGGAAAGATGGCGTACAGCATTTCTTAATGAATAGCGGATATCGAGATTTTCAAGAGCAAGAAAAGTTATATGAAAAAATGGGCTCTGACTATGCACTCCCGGCAGGGTATAGTGAACATAATTTAGGATTATCACTGGACGTTGGATCAACGCAAAAGAAAATGGAAAAAGCGCCTGAAGGAAAGTGGATTGAAGAGAACGTATGGAAGCAGGGCTTTGTGTTACGTTATCCGAAAAATAAAAGTCATATTACAGGCATTCAATATGAGCCGTGGCATATACGTTATGTCGGCTTACCGCATAGTGCCATTATGCAAAAAGAGAAAATTACATTAGAGGAATACTTAGACTTCTTAAAAGAGAAAAAAGAAATTTCAACGAATGTAGAAGGTAAGAAATATACGGTTTCTTATTATAAAGTGTCCGGGAACATGAAAGTGAATGTTCCGGTAAATAAGCAGTATGAAATTTCGGGGAACAATGTGGACGGGGTTATTGTGACGGTTCAGGAATAGATCATTTTGATTCTCCCATGTGGGAGAATCAAAATAGAGGAACAGGTACAAATTTTTATATGACTAGGATTGTAATTAACATATTTTCAATGAAGTTTAGTCAGAGTAAAAAAAGTCGGAGCCTCATCAACATTCTTTAGCCATATATACTCCTGACTATGTAAGCTATCCTTCACCCAGACATCGCCTTTATATGCATTTGTTTTAAGATAAGGGCCAATAACTTGAGGGTCTTCATCACGTTCATTCTGTTTTGGGAACGAGATTTGTCGCTGTTCTTCTGTTTTTATATTGATCATATAAAGTGTTGTAAACATTGTCGGAACAGGACCGTCTTTCCATACCTTGTTTTCTTTTGCGCGAGCTACAACTACTTTGTTTGGTGAAAGCCATTCTAAATCAAGGTCTACATAACCTACAGGTGTATATTCCTTTTGTTGTTTTGCTGTTACCATGTCTGCAATTGTGAGTTTTTTATTTTCTACAAAAAACCTTCCTTCTCCTGAAATATAAGCCAGTTGATTGGCTGATGGAGCCCACTTCATCCAGTCTTTGAACCATAGCATGTTACCGATCTTTCGAAAGTGTTTCCCTTTTGATGAGATAACACATAATGTATTGCTATCCATTGCCAAGGAGGCAGTAGGACCGGCCAAAAAACTAATCCACTTTCCATCAGAACTCCACTTGAAATAGTTAGCGTTAATCGCAAATAAATCAGTTTCATTTGTTTGAATCGTATAAAAAAGTTTTATTTTATCTTTAGCAAGATTTGCATCGACTGGAATTTTATAAAGCGGAACCTTGCCCCATCCAGTCGGACGCAAGCAGGATTGTGAGGAGACGATAAATTCCTTTCCGTTCGGGAACCATTCGAAATCACTAACCCCAAGTGATACATTTTCAAAATCTTGTGGGCGACCGTTTTTAATTTTTGTAACGTTTAATAAACCTTGATCAGTGTAAGCTAATTGACTTTTGTTTGGTGACTACTTAAAATCAGATGTTACGACTCTTACATAAGGCTGATAGTTTATTTTCTCTTCCGTATCATAAATGAATAAGTTAGATTCTTTACCCGCTTCATCACTATCAATATAGCCAATAAACCTACCGTCATAAGACCATTTTGGAGAATACACATATCGATTTTTTGTGATTTGTATTTCTTGATTTCCTGTCTTTATCCATAGCTGATGGTCCCGGATAAATGCAGCCGTGAGTGATGGAGGGGCTGCGCTAACCGTTGTTGATATAGACAAAGTGATTAAAATTATAAATAATAAAATTCGAAATCCCATGAATATCCCTCCTGCTTATAGATTGTCCGAATATGTAATGGAAACTCTCATTTTAATATAAAATCAAACATTATAACGTTATATTTACTTCTCCATTTTTTTGTGTTACGCTAAACGTGTGAAAGATATATATAAAATGAAACTTTAATGTAAGCGTATTCTTATGGCTTCTTATAGAAAAGGGTGGAAATACAATGACAGAACGATTCGTACTACGTAATGTGAAACGTGTGAACGGGGAAGAGATTGACATTGTAATTGAAAATAATAAAATCGCACAGGTGACGAAAGCTGGTGCTGGCGAGGGTGGAAAGGTTCTTGATTACTCAGGTACTTACGTATCGAGTGGCTGGATTGATTTACACGTTCATGCTTTTCCAGAGTTTGATCCGTATGGCGATGAGGTGGATGAAATTGGCGTTAAGCAAGGGGTAACGACAATTGTTGATGCGGGTAGCTGCGGAGCTGATCGCATTGCAGATTTAGTACAAAGTAGAGAGCAGGCAAAAACGAATTTATTTGCCTTTTTAAATATTTCTCGCATCGGTTTGAAACGAATTGATGAATTATCCAACATGGAATGGATAGATAAAGAGAAAGTAATAGAAGCAGTAGAAAAGTATAAAGATGTAATCGTTGGGTTAAAAGCGAGAATGAGTAAAAGTGTCGTTTGTGACAGCGGAATTGAACCGCTTCATGTAGCGCGCTCTTTATCCCGCGAAACATCATTACCGATTATGGTACATATCGGTTCAGCGCCTCCTCGCATTGAGGAAGTTGTACCTCTTTTAGAAAAAGATGATGTCATTACACATTACTTAAACGGGAAAGAAAATAATTTATTTGATGAAGAAGGCAAACCGCTACCTGTGTTACTAGATGCAGTGAAGCGCGGTGTTCATTTAGATGTTGGTCACGGTAATGCTAGTTTTTCTTTTAAAGTAGCAGAAGCGGCGAAGCGTCACGGTATTGCCTTTCATACAATTAGTACAGATATTTACCGGAAGAATCGCGTGCACGGTCCCGTGTATAGTATGGCTCACGTTCTTTCGAAATTCCTTTACTTAGGTTATCCGCTAGAAGAAGTAATTGATGCGGTGACGAAAAATGCAGCAGAGTGGCTGAAAAAACCAGAGCTTGGCCGTATTCAAGAAGGCGATATTGCAAATTTAACTTTATTTACGGTGAAAGATGAGAAGATTACGTTAATTGATTCAGAAGGGGATCAGCGCATTGCTGAAAGAAGGATTGATACGAAAGGGGTTGTAATCAATGGGTCATTCATTGAATGCTAAGTATGGATTAAAAAGAGTAATAAATGCGAGCGGTAGAATGAGTATTTTAGGTGTATCCGCTCCTACAAATACAGTTATGGATGCGATGAAACATGGTGGACAAAATTATGTGGAAATTGCAGATTTAGTAGATAAAGCAGGAGACCATATTGCGAGAATTCTAGATTCAGAGGCAGCAGTCGTTGTGAATTCAGCATCGAGCGGAATTGCGCTTTCTATCGCTGGTATCGTTACAGAAGGAAATCGCCGTAAAAGTGAAAGACTTCATCAAGAGGTCATCGCGAAAAACGAAGTGATTATGTTAAAAGGTCATAACGTTCAATACGGTGCTCCTGTTGAAACGATGATTTACTTAGGCGGGGGTAAACTTGTAGAAGTTGGCTATGCAAATGAAGGGAAAGCAGAGCATATTGAAGAGGCGATTGGTGAAAATACAGCAGCAATTCTGTATGTGAAGTCACATCACGCCGTGCAAAAAAATATGATTTCTGTTGAAGAAGCATGGGAAGTTGCGCAGCGAAATAACATCCCACTTATCGTCGATGCGGCAGCTGAAGAAGATATTCAAAAATATGTGAAGTATGCAGACCTTTCCATTTATAGCGGTTCAAAGGCAATTGAAGGACCGACTTCTGGTATTATCGGCGGGAAACGAAAATATATCGAGTGGCTGAAAGTGCAATTACATTGCATCGGAAGAAGTATGAAAGTTGGTAAAGAAACAACTTTCGGCTTACTTCAAGCACTTGATGAGTACGGAGTAAAAGAAGATAAGAGTGAGCAAGAAAAAGAATTATTACAAGTACTTATGCCGCTAAAAGAATTAAATGGTGTAAATGTAACAATCGTTCAAGATGAAGCAGGAAGAGCAATCTTTAGAGCACGTATTCATATTAACGAGAACGAGTTAAATAAATCAGCAAAAGATGTTGTAGCAGCATTACGCGAAGGGGAAATCGCAATTTATACACGTGATTACGGAGTAAGACAAGGATTCTTTGATATCGATCCACGTCCACTTCAAGGTGATGACATACATGTAATTGAAGAAAAAATGAGAGAAATTGTAGGGGGAAACTAAAATGACAAACATTCAAAAACGTTTTTATAAAGGCCGCGTAGCATTAAATGTATTAGCGAACAATATCGAAAATGCGAAAGACATTTTTGAGGCAGCAGAAGGTTATGTAGTAGTCGGAGTGTTATCAAAAGACTACCCAACAGTAGAAGAAGCCGTTACAGCGATGAAAGCATACGGAAAAGAAATTGATGACGCAGTATCAATCGGACTAGGAGCTGGAGATAATCGCCAAGCGGCAGTTGTGGCTGAAATTGCGAAACATTACCCTGGTAGCCATATTAACCAAGTGTTCCCTTCAGTTGGAGCGACACGTGCAAATCTTGGCGGAAAAGATAGCTGGATTAATAGTTTAGTATCTCCAACAGGAAAAGTAGGGTACGTAAATATTTCTACTGGTCCAATTAGTGCAGCTGGAGAAGAAAAAGCAATCGTTCCAATTAAAACAGCGATCGCACTTGTACGTGATATGGGCGGAAATTCATTGAAATACTTCCCAATGAAAGGGCTAGCTCACGAAGAAGAATATCGCGCAGTTGCGAAAGCATGTGCGGAAGAAGGATTTGCATTAGAACCAACAGGCGGAATTGATAAAGAAAACTTCGAAACAATTGTACGCATTGCGCTTGAAGCAAACGTAGAGCAAGTTATCCCGCACGTGTACTCTTCTATTATTGATAAAGAAACTGGCAATACGAAAGTAGAAGATGTTCGCGAATTATTAGCAGTCGTGAAGAAATTAGTTGATCAATATGCGTAAGAAAATTGCAGCATTCGGCGAAGTAATGATGCGCCTGCAAGTACCAGGATATGAGTTATTGTCGCAAGCTAACACATTAAATTACTCCTTTTCTGGTACAGGTGTGAACGTTGCAGCAGCACTTTCTCATCTCGGACATGAAGGCTTTCTTATTTCAACTTTACCGGAAAATTCTGTAGGGGATGCTGCGGTATCACATATTCAAAAGTTAGGCATTCGGGCACCGTTTATTTCAAGAGGCGGTAAATATGTCGGCATGTACTTTTTAGAAAATGGATTTGGAGCACGTGCAAGCCGCGTTACATATTCAAATCGATTAGAAAGTAGCTTCAATACGGCATGTGAAGACATGTACCAATTTGAAGAAATCGCAAAGGAAATTGATATCGTTCATTTTTGCGGCATTACACTTGCGATGAATGATACGGTGCGCCATCATATGAAATCTTTAGCGAAAGCAGTGAAAGAAAACGGAGGTACTGTCGTTTTTGATTGCAACTATCGTCCATCTCTTTGGGGAGAAGACGGATATGAGCAGGCGAAATCGCATTATGAAGAAATGCTAGCTCTTGCTGATATCGTTATGATGAACGAAAAAGATGCAATGTTCGTTCTTGGAATGAAAACAGAAGAGACGGAGCGAGAAGCACAACTTATTGATCTTATTCCAAAAGTGGCTGAAACATATCATATCGCTACAATTGCTGGTACACATCGCTCTATTAATAGCGATAATACACACTCGCTTCGCGGGTTTATATGTAAAGATGGTGCGTTCACTTTTGCAAAAACACTTACGTTTTCTGTATATGATAGAATAGGTGCTGGAGATGCTTATACGAGCGGAATTATTCATGGCGAGATAGAAGAGTTTGCACCAGAGAAAGCTGTTTCATTTGCGTCAGTAGCTGGAATGCTTGCACATACAATCGTCGGTGATACGCCAATGTCATCAGAGAAGGATATACTTCGGGCAATGACGGCATCAGTAGGTGATGTAGAAAGGTAGTGGGTGTAACGGTGAACGTAACGAGGAAAAAAGGACCATTATATTTACAAATAAAAAATATTATTCGTGATCGAATATTGCATGGTGTATATGCGATTCATACGAATATTCCTTCCGAACCGCAGTTAGAAGAAGAGTTCAAAGTGAGCAAAATTACAGTGCGTAATGCGATTAAAGAACTTGCTCAAGAAGGATATTTAGAAAAGAAAAGCGGTAAAGGAACGAAAGTTATCCGCAATACTTCTGCGACAAAGTTGTCAAAGGGTAAGAAATTTACTGAAGTGTTAGTGGAAGAAGGATATAAAGTACAGAAGAAATTGCTAAAAGCAGAAATCGTTCAGAATGAAGAAGGAACAGTGCCATTTCGATTATTCGGTAAAGAGAGTTTTCGTATCGAACGTTTATATACGTTAAATGATGCACCGTACATTCATTATACGCACTATTTCTCAGCTAAAATGGCAAGTACAGATTTATCGGACTTTGATCTACAATCGCTTTACGATTTAGTTGAAGACCGAGGTATACATTTAGAAAACTTCAGAGATGAATTCGCTGTTGGGCTTGCGCCTAGTTTTGTTGCAGAAGCGTTAGGTGAAAAAGAGGGGACAGCGCTATTAAAACGTATGCGCTATTCTTACGATGAAGTTGGCGAAGTAATTGAATATAGCGAAGGCTACTACAATACAGAAATGCAGCATTATGTAGTAAATTATGACGTATAAAAAAGAGGGATTTTCCCTCTTTTTTTATCCCGCGTTAACGGACAGTAAAACTCCCACCTCAAAATTCAGTTGGAGCAAAGAAGTTAGGTGGGAGATCGACTGTCCATAAACGTCCGATTGGTTCAACTAATAATCAGTGGGGGATGAACAAAACCCCCACTTTATAAAGTAAGGGGAATGGGAGATGGATATATACTTATTAATCGTCACATTATTTGCAATCGCGATTGTTATTTTAGGGGTATCATGGTGGAAATGGCATGCATTTATTAGTTTAACAGTTGCGAGTTTATTTTTAGCTATCATGTCTGGATTGAATTTGACGAAAATAGTAACTGCCTATGAAACTGGTGTTGGTAGTGTACTAGGGCATTTAGTTGGTATTTTAGCTCTCGGAACAATTTTAGGAAAAATGATGTCCGATTCAGGGGCCGGCATGCAAGTGGCAGACTTCTTTATTCGATTTTTCGGTGTAAAGAAACTACCTTGGGCTATGTTATTTGCAGGATTTGTTATAGGGATTCCGGTATTTTTTGAAGTGGGGATCGTCATTTTATTACCACTTGTTATTTCCATTCGAAAAACGACGAAGCAAAATATATTATTAATTGCGTTACCTGTTATTGCTGGATTATCTATTGTTCACGGGCTCGTGCCACCACATCCAGGGGCGATGACAGCAATCGGTATTTATAACGCGAGCTTAGGAAAGGTACTTTTATATTCATTAATTATCGCGTTACCAACAGCCATTATCGCAGGACCGATATTTGCAAAGTGGGTACATAAAAGGGTTATACCTGAAAATGAACCAGAGCTTATTCGAGTTACGACTGTCTCAACTGATTTACCGAGTCGTAAAGTTTCATTCTTTATTATTTTATTACCAGTTGTATTGATGATTTTATCAGTAGTCGCACCATATATTTCATTACCGAAAAAGATAACTGAATTTTTCATCTTTATAGGAAGCCCAGTAATAGCTTTACTCATTTCATGTTTTGCAGCGTTTTATTTACTTGGCATGAGACAAGGCATTAATAAAAAGATGATTAAAAAATTAACAGACGATAGTTTATTACCGGTCGGTTCTATTATTTTAATTATCGGTGCAGGCGGTGGATTTAAACAAATATTAATTGAAAGCGGCGTTGGAACAGCGATTGCGCAAATGGCAGAACATATATCGTTATCACCAATTGTATTAGCTTTCATGGTAGCTGGATTAATTCGAATTGCAACAGGTTCAGCGACAGTAGCATTAACGACAGCAGCAGGGATTGTTTCACCAGTTATTCAGCACATGTCAGGTGTAAATTTAGAATTGCTCGTTATAGCAACAGGTGCAGGATCATTAATGTTTTCTCACGTAAATGATGCAGGATTTTGGCTTGTAAAAGAGTATTTAGGGTTAACGGTGAAGGAAACGTTTAAAACGTGGACGGTGTTGGAGACATTGTTATCATTTATTGCATTTGGCTTTGCGCTTTTATTAAATATGTTTATTTAGAAGATACCTTAACTGGTATCTTTTTTTTGATGAAGCCCATTTCTAAAAACAAGCCCGTTTTTAGGTAAGCCAAGCTTCCTATTCGCCCTGAAAACATACTATAAATGGAATCCCCTCATTTAGAGCAAGGTGAACTTGTTATGAATGATACTAAAGGAGGAATAGAGTAATGAGCGAAAAGTGTGAACACAGACATGATGATTGTAACCGCAGAAACCATGGTTGCGGAGGCGGTTTTGCGCTTCTAATCGTATTGTTTATTTTATTAATTATCATCGGTGCTAGCTGCTTCGGCGGAGGCGGAGGCGGTTGTGGTTATGGTGGTTACGGCGGTTATGGCGGCGGCTATGGTGGATATTGCTGCTAATTAAAAACTATTGAAAATAGCCTTGTGCATTATGCACAAGGCTATTTTATTCATATTTTTATATGCTGTGATAATTTATTAATGTACAGAGAACGGATTAAGAAGAAGAAAATGATCTCAATAATCCCGAATAAAGTGAGTACGATTAATGTCTCTTTCAGTAATGAGAAAGAAAACATGCTTTGTAAAAACTTAATGGCGAATATTGTATGAATACCAGCAACAATATAAGGAACGAAAAATAATATTCCTAATTGAATCGTTGCAGAACGAAACATTTCTGATTCTGTTAAGCCAAGTTTTGTAATCGTAATATACTTTTGTCTTTCAGTTGTTAAGTCGTTATACATACGGAAATATAAAACACTAGCCGCACCGATAAAGAAGATAAAGCCAAGAAATGCCCAAATAAAGAATTGAGCAACTGCATTTCCTTTACCGTAAATGAGTTCATCCGTAGCTGTATATATGAAGAAAGGAACTTGAGCGTTCTCTTCTGTATGCTTTTCGTAGAACTTACGTGCATCACCACTAATAACACGTAACATATTTTTTGTTGGAACGATTGCATTTTCCCAGTTTTCTACGAAGTAGTTATAGATTACGGTTGTTTCAATATGAGGAATCATATTATCAAATACATAATCTTGTACGACAGCTAAATGTGGGAATGCAAAGGATGGTTCTATTCCCTTATTAATAAACCCTTTAATATGAAATTCTTTTTTATTAGATCCAAGTGTAATCGTATTATGCTTTGCA
Organism: Bacillus sp. RC251; assembly: GCF_044908765.1. NCBI lineage: Bacteria > Bacillati > Bacillota > Bacilli > Caryophanales > Bacillaceae > Bacillus > Bacillus sp. RC251. The sequence continues at coordinate 43,559 of NZ_JBIYDP010000011.1, forward strand.
AATGGATTAGATACGAGATTGAGAAGTTCTGGTGAGTGGCGAGAAATAATATACACTTGTGTAGAATCAAGTGTTATTTCCGGTCTTTTCAATTGTTTAGCAATTGCGTTATAATCACTCATCTTCATAAGCATAATGTCTTCTTTTGAAGCTGTATCTTTTACTACTGTAAACTTATATTTTCTGTACTGAAAATTATTATTTGTAAGCTCAGTTTCAATTGTAGTAATATGCTTTTGTTCAAGGGAATTGTCACCTTCTGATGTATAAGTGAAGGGGACGGGATATCGTTCTAGTACCGATGCTGTTGTATTGTTATTAGCAGCGAATAAACCAATAATAATTGTAAATGCAAGTGCAGATAGCATAGAAACGATAAAGAGTACATTAATATTACTACGGGTACGAGAAACTAAATCTGAAATCCATAACATATTTATTTGTTTCAAATAAAACTTTCTTCGTTTCTTTAAAATATAGATGAAAAGAAGAAATGTTTGTGAAAAGAATAAATATGTCCCGACTACTACGAGTGGCAAAATAGATAATATAATAAAGAAGACAGATCCATTTTGGGCATTTTTATCTGTTACATATCCTTGTGGATAACCGGCGATATAATAGCATAGCCCTAAACAGATTAAAGCGAATAAAGAAATGAGTATAGATGGTCTTTTTTCAGCTTTCATTTTTTTGTTACCTTTAATGAGCTTCGCTGTTTTACGAGTACGAATAAACATCGGTGTAAATGTAGAAACGATTAAAAATAAAATGATAAACGTTACGGTTGTAACGATAATCGCTTCGGTTGGCCAATATAAATAGAGGCCTTTCGCACCTGTTAATTTCGAAGTGACTAATAAGAAGAAGTTAGAAAATACAAGGCCACCTTGAATACCGATAAAGATAGACAGTATCCCGATCATCATGTTTTCAGTAAATAACAGTCTTTTTAATTGTCTTTGTGAGATACCAAGAATAGTGAGTATCCCGAATTGTTGCTTTCGTACATTTAAAAATGATCCAACTGAATATAAGAGAAAGAAGAACGAGAACAAAACAATAATAAACTGTGCAGTACTAGCCGAATTCATAAGAGGATCTCGTTCTTGAAAACCTTGTACACTTTGTAAACGTGGATGGAACGCATATACAGTAAATGAAAAGAAAACCATGATAGAAAATGCGCTGCTTACAAAATAAGCGAAATATGCTTTCGAATTACGCGAGACATTTTTAAATGCAAATTGCCAAAATGTCATCCACGTCTTCCTCCTAATAAAGCTAAAACATCTAATATTTCTTGATAAAACTTCTCGCGATATAGTCCGCGGTGAAGTTCATTGTAAAGCTCTCCATCTTTAATGAAAATGACGCGGTTACAATAACTTGCTGCGAACGGATCGTGCGTAACCATTAAAATTGTTGCATCTTCTTCTTTATTTAATTTCGTAAATAACTCCATTACATCGATTGCTGCTTTTGAATCTAAGTTTCCCGTTGGTTCATCAGCAAGTAGAAGTGAAGGGTGATGAATAACAGCACGAGCTACTGCGGTACGCTGTGCTTGTCCCCCAGAAACTTCAAAAATACGTTTATCCAAAATATGATCAATTCCAAGTTTCTTGGAAATGTTATCAAGCTTTTCATCCATTTCCTTTAATGGAATATTATCTAATGTTAAAGGTAGTACGATATTTTCACCGATTGTTAGTGTATCTAGTAAGTTAAAGTTTTGGAAAACAAATCCTAACTCTTGGCGGCGGAAAATAGCTAACTTCTCTCTACGAAATGTGTGCGGTTTTTTTCCGTTAATCACGATATCACCAGAAGTAGGGGAATCAATTGTAGAGATAACGTTTAAAAATGTAGATTTACCACTACCAGATGGCCCCATGATAGCAACAAATTCCCCCTTATCTACATGTAAATTTATATTTTTCAAAGCAGTATGAGGGACTTTTCCTTCATACACTTTTGAGACGTTTTTTATGTGTAAAACTTCTTCCATAGTAATCACCTTTCTATCCTTTAAAACTTAATGTGTTGTGATAATTTTTGCATATAAAAGGAACGAATTAAAAGGAAAAATAAAATTTCAACCGTCCCAAAAATCATCAGTACGACTGTAATCTCAGCGAAGAACGAGAGATGTAAAACTTCTTGTAGCATCTTTGTCGCAAACATCGTATGGATCGATGCCATAATGTATGGAACAAAGAACAGAATCGCAAGTTGAATTGTAGCAGATCGTTTCATCTCGGCTTCTGTTAAACCGATTTTTGTAATCGTCACATACTTTTCTTGCTCACTTGTTAAATCTGTATACATCCGGAAGTAAAGAACACTGCCAGCACCGATAAAGAAAATAACACCTAAGAAAGTACCAATTAAGAAGAAGGAAGCGACATTGAGTTTAGTTGTGTATAGAGAATCACTTGCTTCACTTGCATGGAATGGTGGGTGCTCAGCCTTAATCGCTTCATTATCATTATCAATTTTTGTTATAAATTCCGAACCGATGTTATGTGCTTTTTCCCAATCGTTAACTTTAAAGTTATATACACTCATCTGTTTTGAAACCGATGATAATGCCTCTACATTTTCATCAGATAATACGAGTAATGTTGAGACTAAGCTGTTTGGGAAAGGATTATAATTTTTATATTCTTTTACTTGTAGCTGTAGGCTGTTTTGAGTAAGTGTAAGAATATCTTTCCTGTCTGTATCATAAATTGTGCCAATGAATTGATCATCTATGTCTTTCATAAGGATATAAGATTCATTATTTTTTACGTTGAGATGTTCCCAGTTTAACGCCTTAGCAAGTATATTGTAATCACTTTGTTTAATTGTATAATAGAGCTTTGGGTTCTCTTCCGCCGAAGATACTTCATATATATCCGTTTTAAATTGTTTATAAGTAAATTGTTCTTCGTTAAACTTTTGTTCTAACCAATTCAAATGTTCATCCGCTAACGTATTTTCAGTATGTGATAAATATGTAAAAGGAAAAGGATTTTCCCTTACTGCATCAAACTTTGTGAATTTCCCAAAACCGTATAAGAACGTAATCATAGTGAAAGCGAGTGTTGATAGCATCGCTACAATAAAGAGCATGTTAATATTTGTCCGAATGCGAGCTGCTAAATCAGAAATCCAAAGCATATTAATACGTTTCATATAAAATTTTCTTCTCGTTTTTAATATACGAATGAGTAAAAAACTAATTTGTGAAAAGAAAAAATATGTTCCAGCCGCAACGAGTGAAGGAATGACAAATATACTGGTGACGGCGTACAAAATTCCAATTACGTCGCCAAGCGATATGAAATATAGCGGATTTGCTGCTAGTACGTATCCAGATATTAAACATGTCGCACCAAATAGAGAGATGAGCACGGATGCTTTTCTTTCTTTTTGCTTTGTTCCTGCTTTTAAAAGACGTACAGCCTTTCTCGTCCGAATGAGCATCGGCGTAAAAGATGAAACGAGAATGAAGAGTCCAAGAAAGATGATCATAGTTAAAATAATAGCACTCGTTGGCCAATATAAATATAAACCAGGTACATGTGTAATTTTGGCGGTAACTAGTAGAAAGAACTGTGAAAAGACAAGTCCAAGTTGAATGCCGAAAAATATGGAAAGAACACCAATTAGCATGTTTTCTAGAAATACAAGTCTTTTTAATTGTTTTTGAGATATACCAAGTACTGTTAAAATCCCAAATTGTTTTTTTCGTACTTTTAAGAAAGTACCGATTGAATATAGTAAAAAGAAAAACGAAAAGAATACAATAACAACTTCTGAAATTGTCATTAATATGTTCAGAGCAGCATTCACGCCTGTCATATGCAATTTAGGATGAAGTAAATAAACCGCAAACGAGAAAAAAATTGCAATGGAAAATGCACTACTTACAAAATAGGCGAAATAAGCTCTGGCGTTCCGGGTTACGTTTTTGAATGCAAACTGCCAAAATGTCATTCACCTGAACCTCCTAATAAAGTGAAGATAAAAAGAGTATGAAAGATACTCTTTTTATCACGTTTGTCTTAAATAATTTGTCCATTCGTATATTGTGATAATTTTTGCATGTAAAGTGAACGAATGAATAAGAAAAATACAATTTCAACGACTCCAAAAATAATAAGAACGGCTGCAACTTCTTTGAACAAAGATAGATCAATTACATCTTGTAGCATTTTCGTTGCAAACATTGTATGAATGGATGCCATAATGTAAGGAACGAAAAATAAAATACTAAGCTGAATGGTTGCAGATCGTTTCATCTCTTTATCTGTCACACCGATCTTAGAGATTGTTATATACTTCTCTTGTTCATTCGTCAAATCTGTATACATTCTAAAGTAAAGAACGCTACCAGCTCCAATGAAGAAAATAACTCCTAAAAATGTCCCGATTAGGAAGAATGCGGCACTACCAGACGTTATTTTATATAACGTTCCTGCTGATTCAAAGGATCGAATAAGAGGTCCTTCATACTGGGAATTATTTCGATCTTTTTGCACCTTTTCTATAAAATCATCCGCAATTTTATATGTCTGTTCCCAGTTTTGAATTTTGTAATTGTATGCTGATATATGTTTTACCGTGTTGGGTAAGTTATTTACGAGAATATCAGGTAAAACTATCGTTTGATATGAAAAGCCAGATGGAATTGCATTAACATGCTCATAGCCTTTTACTTTTAATTTCGTATTTGTACTAGAGAGTGTAATGTAATCTCTTTTGTAGCTTTGCTCAAATTCATTAAATATAGTGATATAAGAGGTCCCCGTTAACACGTATGCTTCATTATCATCCATAAATAGTTGTTTCATTCGTAAAGAAGCAGCAAGTTTGTTATAGTCACTTTGCTTAATTGCGTATACGTCATTATAAATAGCTACATCTTTATCTTCTCTTAGTGGTGTTTCATATATATCAGTTTTGATTTTCTCATAAGGAAAATGCTCTTTTTGTAACTGTTGTTCAAGCCAATTTAAATGCTCAGTAACAAAAGGATTTGTATCATAAGAAAAATAAGAAATTGGGAAAGGAGAAGTTCTATTAACCTCTAGTTTAATAAACTTCCCAGATCCATATAGGAACGTAATCATCGTGAAAGCAATTGTAGAGAGCATCGCTACAATAAAAAGCATATTAATATTCGTTCGAATACGGTTTGCTAAATCAGAAATCCAAAGCATATTAACACGTTTCATATAAAACTTTCTTCTCGTTTTTAAAATGTAAATAAGTAAAAAACTAATTTGTGAAAAGAAAAAATATGTCCCGATTGTAACAAGCATTGGGATAACGAAAATACTCGAAACCATATATATAACACCTATTTGCGGGCTTACTGATACGAAATATTTAGGATTTCCAGCTAAAGCATAACCACCTAATAAACAAATCGCACCAAATAAAGAAATAAGTATGGATGGTTTTTTTTCTTTTTGTTTTCCGCCATTTGTTTTTAAAAGTTGTACCGTTTGTTTTGTACGGATAAGCATTGGTGTGAATGTAGATACAATGATAAAAAGACTAAGGAAAACGATAGTCGTTAAAATAAACGCGTTAATAGGCAAGTATAAATATATGCCTGGTACATGCGTAATTTTTGCTGTCACTAATAAGAAAAATTGTGAAAATACAAGTCCAAACTGCATACCGAAAAAGATAGATAAAATACCGATTAACATATTTTCCATAAAAACAAGACGATGTAATTGCTTTCTCGATATTCCTAAAACGGTCAAAACTCCAAATTGTTTTTTTCGAACTTTTAAAAACGTACCAATGGAATATAGTAAAAAGAAGAAAGAGAAAAATACAATTACAACTTCTGAAAATATCATTAATCCTGAAATTTCAGCGGTCATGCTAAAGTTTTGTAATTTCGGATGGAATAAGTAAACAGCAAACGAAAAGAAAACAGCAATGGAAAAGGAACTACTTACAAAGTAAGCAAAATAAGCTCTCGAGTTGCGCGTTACATTTTTAAATGCAAATTGCCAAAATGTCATAATATGTACCTCTCGCTAGAAGGCAAATATGTAGTTTTATTGCAAAAAATGTATGAGAGTAAGTTCTCATACATTTTGCTAGCATATGTTCCGATCATGCTTCGGCCACCTTCTCCGTAGTTTCTGCTTGATTATTTGCAGCGTTGTGGAAGATGATTTTAATCGTCGTTCCTTTACCAACTTCAGAATCTAGTTTGACAGAGTGACCTAAATAATCACAAATTTTACTTACAATATAAAGTCCCATACCAGTAGATTCTCCGAATGCGCGACCATTTTTCCCAGTGTAAAACGGTTCAAATACTCTTCGAATATCTTCTTGCGGAATACCAACACCTTCATCGCGAACTTCTAAAATAATATCTTTTCCGTTTCGGTAAGCAGATAGGAATACTTTCTTTCCGCGCTCACCAGAGTAACGCACTGCATTTGTCATTAACTGATAAATGATGAACTTTAGCCATTTCGCATCAGAAGCAACTTTTAAATCGGAATGAACTTCTAAAACAGGGAAGACGCCGTTTCGAATGAATAGTTCTTTTAATCCGTTAATATTTTTTGTTACCGCATCTTTTAATGAAATCGTCTCAACATGGAAATCTTCATGGAAGTTATTTAACCTTGCCATATATAAAGCCATATCGAGCCCTTGATTTAATCGTTCTAATTCTTTTTTGAATTTCGGAATCAAATGTTCATCTTCCATTTCGAGCACCATAAGCTGCATAACAGAAACAGGTGTCTTCATTTGATGCACCCAGTGGTTAATGAATAATTGATGTTCTTGTTGTTTTACTTCATACGATTGTAGTTCTTTTTGGAATAGACGATATTGCGTGCGCACGAGTTCATTTACACCGTGAGGCATCGGAGCAGTCGCTCTTTCAATAAACGCATCTTCCATTTTCTCTGGTTGTTCACTTAATCTATGGTACATTCTACGATTGCGAACGTAACGATAAGCGAGGAAACAAATGAATAAGTATAAGCTTAAAACGATGAAGTAAAACTTATTATTTTGGAATCCATCTACTGCATCATAAAGAACGAAAATGATACCGAAGTTTAATACATATAGTAGAAAAAATGCAAAATGATCACGTAAAAATAGCTTCATGCTTATTCACTCCAAGTTGCGTTAAAACGATACCCAAGCCCGCGCACTGTTTCAATAGCATTTTCAATACCAAGCTCATTGAACTTTTTACGAAGACGCGTAATGTTTACGTTTAATGTATTTTCCTCAACGAAGCTTTCGTCATCCCATAGGGCAGCTAATAAATCTTCACGGCTCGCTGTACGAGGGAATTTAGATAATAACATTTCTGCTAAAATTGCCTCTTTCTTCGTTAAAAGAACTTGCTCAGCACCGAAATGAATTTCTGGGCGTTCTGGGAATAGTTTTAAACCTTCTACTTCAACGATACGTTCAGAAATATTTGGCGCATAATCACCGTAAATACGGCGTAATTGACCTTTAATTTTCGCCATTACAACGTCGTAGTGGAACGGTTTTGTAATGTAATCATCCGCACCGCTTTCAATTGCCATAATTTGTTCCATCTCACCAGCCCGCGCTGAAATGAAAATAATTGGACAAGTAGATTCATGACGAATTTGACGGCACCAGTAGAAACCATCGAATTTCGGTAAGTTTACATCAAGTAAAACAAGATGCGGTTTCACTGCATTAAACGATTCCATAATATCATCAAAGTTTTCAGTAACAACAGCTTCATAGCCATATTTTTGAATGTGAGATTGTAGTAATGATGAAATATTTGGATCGTCTTCAACGATTAAAATTTTATACATATGTATATTCCTCCTAAAAAAACAATTGTAGCTATAGTGTATCATGTGTTTCAAGTCTTTTCATTATGTTGAAAGATAAGCTAGTAAACAGTATAGGTCAAAAGCGTGAAAAGTAAAAAGGGCGTATGTATAATTGACAATTAACTGAAAACATTTTAACATTTAGATAAATATCTAAATGTCTAATTAGTGAAAGGAAGAAAGACATTGAATCAAGCATTCAAAGCATTAGCAGATCCAACAAGGCGAAAAATTTTAGATTTATTAAAAGAAGGCGATCTAACCGCTGGTGAGATTGCTGAACAATTTAATATGACAAAACCAAGTATTTCACACCACTTAAACGCACTGAAAAATGCTGAACTTATTCAAGATGAAAAGAAAGGTCAATTTGTTGTGTACTCTTTAAACACAACTGTCTTTCAAGATTTATTAACGTGGGTGTTTACATTTACGAATAAGGGGGAAGAGGGGAAATGAGGAAGCATATATTTCCGTTACTATTAATTGCTTTAACGATTATTGCATGGTGTGTCGCGTGGCCGCATTTACCAGGTGAAGTTCCGAGCCATTGGAATGTTGCTGGGGAGGTAGATGGACATATGTCTAAAATGGGAGGGATGATTTTTGATGTAGCAATTATGATTTTTATATATTCTTTATTAACCGTATTGCCTAAGATAGATCCGAAGCATAAAAACTATGATAAGTTTTCTAAAGGATATAATGTAATAAATTATAGCGTATTAATCTTATTATTTTTAGTAAATATCATTGGAATTGGGGCTGGATTAGGTTATGACATTCCAATGAATAGTACACCGCATATTCTTGTTGGTCTTTTATTTATAGTCATCGGCAACTATTTACCACAATGTAAACCAAACTACTTTGTAGGTATAAAAACACCGTGGACATTAAGTAATGAGGAAGTGTGGAGAAAAACGCACCGTTTTAGTGGGAAGGTGTTTGTTGTATTAGGAGTTATTATGATTTTAAGTATTTTTGCTCCGGTAGCGTGGAAAACTTTCCTAATCATTGGCATTATTGTTGGTGCAGTAGGATTAACAATGGGATATTCCTACGTCGCTTATAAAAAAGAACTAAAAATATAAATAAAAGCTGCTTTTCCTTTTAAGGAGGAGCAGCTTTATTTTTTATTTCTTCAAAACCGGTATCCAAATTTCACTTTTAAAGTTTGGAGAGGATGTATCTTTCTGTTCATTCCACAATATTTCTGGTCCTTCTGCTAGTTCATAGTTTGAGGAAGGAAACCATTCGGAATAAATGCGTCCCCATACATTTTGTAATGTTTCAGGAAATGGACCGACAGCTTCAAATACGGCCCACGTTGAAGCTGCGACTTCAAGTTGTGCGAATTGCTCTGGACAATCTTTCATTGAGGCTACTCCAATGTAGTGGTCGAGTTCTCCATTTTCCTCCATTCTTCCTTCAGAAAAGTTAGTAGAAGCACTAATAATTCCAGTAGGTTCCATGTTTGAAAGGGACTTTAATGTTTGAATGGTCCCCGGATCTAAGCTTTTCCACATAGAAGCAATTTCTTCATTTACACCGTTAAATACAATCGGTACGCGTTTTGTAATACCAATGATTTGAAATGGCTCTTTTTCTTCAATTCGATAGTTCATTTCATTTCCTCCTTGAATCGATAACTGGAAGGTCATTGGTGAATAAGCTTTCAAAGAATGACTACTATTTCGGGCCTCTGAAGGTGTTATGCCGTGCAAGTTTTGAAAAGCACGTGTAAAAGAATCTGGCGAGTTGTACCCATATTTTATAGCAACATCAATGACTTTTGCAGCGCTATCTTTTAGTTCAAAAGCAGCAAGAGTAAGACGTCTACAGCGAATATATTCTGATAGTGATACGCCAGCTAGGAAAGAAAACATTCTTTTGAAATGATATTCGGAGCAGAAAGCTATTTTTGCGACTTCTTTAAAATCAATTTCATCTGTTAGGTTGTTTTCAATATATTGCATTGCCGCATTCATGTTTTTAAGTGAATCCATATCATGACCTCCTTGTTAAATAGAATAGCAGGAACAAAATAGCTCCATCCGACATTTCATGCACAACTTTGTAGGGGACATTTTTAACCTTACAAAATTGTAATGTTCCTGTAAGGAGAATGAATGGATGGCATGATATCCCAATGTTATAGTAACAAAGTACTTTCGTTCAGTAGGTTAAATTTTGATTTCTCTACTTACCGGCCTTACATAACTGTCATGTTTGTGTAAGAAACATCGATAGTGGCAAGAGTAGAGAGTGTATATAGTTGAAAATAGAGAATAGAAGAAATGAGGGATGTCGAGATGAAAACAGTGTTAGAAGCAAAAAATATTGAAAAAGTGTATGACACGGGTGGTAATAAATTTGCAGCGTTAAAAGGTATTAACTTACAAGTAAAAGAAGGTGAGTTCGTTGGAATTATGGGACCTTCTGGTTCGGGTAAGACGACTTTGCTAAACGTTCTTTCTACAATTGATAATGCGACGAACGGTGAAATTTTAATTGATGGAAAAGATATCGTGAAGATGAACGATGATAAGTTAGCGTTATTCCGCCGCGATCATTTAGGATTCATTTTCCAAGATTATAATTTATTAGATACGTTAACGGTAAAAGAGAACATTGCGTTACCTCTTGCGTTATCAAAGGTGAAAGCAAGTGAGATTGATCGCCGCGTTCTTGAAATCTCAAAGAAATTCGGTATTGATCATATTTTAAGTCAGTTCCCATATCAAGTGTCGGGCGGACAGAAGCAGCGCTGCGCAGCATCGCGTGCGATCGTTACAAGTCCTAGTATGATTTTCGGGGACGAGCCGACTGGAGCGCTTGATTCTAAATCAGCGACAGATTTACTTGAAAGTATGAAGTCGTTAAATGAATATGATAATTCTACAATTTTAATGGTAACGCACGATGCGTTTGCGGCGAGTTACTGTAAACGAGTTATTTTTATTAAAGATGGTGAGTTATATAAAGAATTGCACCGCGGTGAATCAACACGTAAACAGTTCTTCCAAAAAGTCGTTGACGTAATGTCTTCTATTTCTGGAGGTATGGCTGATGACCTTATCTAGCATTGCCCTCCGCAACATACAGCGGAATTTTAAAGACTACTTTGTATATTTTGCATCTATGATCTTTAGTATCGTCATTTATTTTACATTTAAGGCGTTGCAGTATAATTCACAAATGGAAAAAGCTGCGGAAGCTTCTAAAAAAATTAGCGGTGCATTTCAAGTTTCAAGTGTCATGCTAATTATTTTCGTAGCGGTGTTCATTATATATTCGAACGGTTTCTTTACACGAAAACGTAAAAAAGAAGTTGGGCTATATTCCTTATTAGGCATTCGTAAAAGACAAATTGGTAAAATGCTGTTTTATGAAAATATGTTAATGGGATTAATGTCTTTAATTATCGGAATAGCGATCGGTAGCGTTCTTTCAAAACTATTCCTTGAACTACTAATAAGTATGATGGGAATAAACTTAAACGTTCATTTTGAAATACCGATGGCCGCAGTTATTGATACAGCACTTATTTTCTTTGTGATTATTTTGTATACATCACTTCAAGGATATCGTTTAATTTATCGCTTTAAGCTAATTGAACTTTTTCGAGCGGAACGCGAAGGAGAAGCAATGCCAAAAGGATCTGTCATTATGGCGTTAATTTCAGTTTTCTTAATCGGCTCAGGTTATTTCTTAGCGTTAATGTTTATGAAGGCAGTTATGTATGCAAACTTTATGGTAGTTGCACTTTATATATTACTTGCAACAGTATTAGGTACGTATTTACTATTTATGTTCTTTACAGTATTCGTATTGAAACGTGCAAGAAATAATAAGTCAGCGTTTTATAATGGTATGAATATGATAACGACGTCACAGTTACTATACCGTATTAAAGGAAATGCAAAGTCACTTGCGACAATATCTATTTTAAGTGCAGTGACATTAACAGCGGTTGGTACGTCAGTTACGATGTATTACAACACATTTACGCAATCAAAAACATCCATGCCATACAGTTACTCTTATGAGAAAAAAGATGCAGAATTGGATAAGAAAGTAAATGCAATTCTTGTGGAGGAGAAGCAGGATCACCCTGTTAAAGATCAATTTGAAATTGAAACGGTTCCTGTCAAAGGGAAGTTCGAAGGAGATAAAGTTGATTTCATTCTTAATATGAATTACACGATTTCAGAGAAATATCAGTTTATATCTCAATCTGAATTCAACAAAATTGCGAAAAAAATCGATGCGGAAACAGTGAATGTAGCTACTGGCGAAGCATTTATATATGATAGTTCTTATATGGAAGGGTATGAGTTTAGCCCTGAATATAAAGGAAATAAAGCGGTATTCCAAATTGGAAATGAAACGAAGACATTGACGATCCAAGGTGTAAATAATACTGCAATTACGAACTTAGGTGAATTAGTTGTTGTCGTTCCAGATGAAATGTATGCACAAGCGAAGCAAGCATTTGGAACACGTGTTGTAAAAAATATTGATGTAAAAGATGAAAGAAACAGTAAAGTATTAACAGAAAAATTAACAAAAGTGATGCCAGCTGGTGAATCAGAAATGGCACCACCATTTAGAGACTTCTACACTGGTTTCCATATGGGACTTGAAGCAACTGGACTAATGATGTTCATCGGACTATTCTTAGGCTTAGTCTTCCTATTAGCGACAGGCTCCATTATTTACTTCAAGCAGCTTACAGAAGCAAGTGCTGACCGTGATCGTTACATTGTCCTTCATAAAGTTGGTGTAACGAAACAAGAGATGAAGAAAGCTATTGCAAAACAAGTGAGCTTTATCTTTGCAATTCCACTAGTAATCGGAATTCTACACAGTTTGTTTGCATTAAAAGGTTTAGGAAACATACTACCATTTGAAATTATGGTTCCGCTTCTAATTAGTATCGGAGTATATAGCATTATTTATATCGGATATTACTTCTTAACAGTTCGTTCTTATTATAAGATTGTGAGTGCGAAGTAATGCAAGAGTTGTTTTTATCTTAGTAAAAAAGCATCCGACTAACATGTTAGTCGGATGCTTTTTTTGTCTATACGTGAGCTTTATTTTCGTCCGAACTATCAAACATGTCCATTACTTTAAAAATACCTTCCAATAGCAAGGTACATAAAATAGCGAAAATTAATACGGCATGAGGTGATAATTCAACTGATGTGAAGTTAAGGTCTGCCAACCAAAAGTAACCTACATAAAAACTTAGAAATGTGCTAACAGCCGAAAGTGTAAATCCTAAAAATCCTAATTCCTTTAATTTTTCCTCAGATAATTTACATAAACGTAAAACAATAGAGAAGAGAATTCCTACTATGAAAAATCCCATACATAATGCGAACAATGATATTATGCTTGGATATTTAACTTCATCAGGTATCCACTTTTTCATTCCCACTATTAAAAAGGTAGGGACAAGAATAGGCAATAAAAGTGGTAGCACTATTTGTATAGCTGCAAATAATGCATTTGATTTATTATCGTTTTGATTATTCATAAAGCCTCCAAAAATGATTTCTATACTAATTCCAAATATCTTAGAGGATTCTAACATAAAAATAGTAACTTCGCTATACAAAATCGGAGTAGGATCATAATCATTCATGGTAAATAAACAAGCTGACTTATTTGTATATGTTCGATTCGCTTATCTTTGGAATTCAATTTTTTATGTTTGCTTATAGTAAATATGAAGCTTTCCTTCATCTTCATAAAATCTTAAGAATTCCCCTCAATATTTGTTAAGAAACGATAGTTATACTTAAACACAAGTTAAAAACTATTGAACGAATGGAGAGGGAGTATATGCAGCTCATAACATTCTTAACTGAATTCATAAAACATCCGAAACATATTGGTGCGGTTGTACCGAGCTCAAAAATATTAGCAAGGAAAATGGTAGATGTAATTGATTTTAATAGAGCAAAATGCATTGTAGAGCTAGGGCCGGGTACAGGAGCTTTTACGAAAGAGATTATGAAGAGAAAGAAGAAGGAGACAATATTTCTTCTTGTTGAAATTAATGAAGTATTTTTTAAAGAGTTAAAGAGAAAATTTAAAGATGAGCAGAACGTGATTGTTATACACGGCTCAGCTGAAAATATAAAGAAGTATATGGAACAATTAAATATAGAATGTATTGATTACGTCTTATCAGGATTGCCTTTCACTTCTTTACGAGAAGAGGTTTCAAAGCGCATTTTAAACAGTGTAATGGAAACGATACATGAGAATGGGGAATTTATTACATTTCAATATTCACTTGTAAAAAAGGGATTTATACAGCATTTCTTTCCTGAAATTACACTAGAAAAGGTGTGGCTTAATTTCCCACCAGCTTACGTCTTTAGTTGTAGAAAAGAGCTAAGGAGAGCATATGCATAATGGAGTTACATGAATTAATGTCATACATTGAGCAGTATGGTTATTGGGCACTATTTTTTTGTTTATGGCTTGGTATTATCGGTATGCCGATTCCAGATGAAATGATTGTCATGAGCGGTGGATTTGTATCATCAATGGGGATATTAAGTATGATTCCAGCCTTTTTATTAACGTATTTAGGTGTTGTATCAGGTCTTTCTTTAGGGTATATACTAGGGAAAATATTTGGCATAAAAGTGCTTAATAAATTGATGAAAAAGAAAAAGGCGAAGTACCTTTTAAAATCACAAGAAATAGTAGGGAAATATGGTCATTATGCATTAGTAATAAGTTATTTTATCCCCGTTGTGAGACATATCGTACCGTATTTGGTTGGAATGAATAATATGTCATTTAAAACGTATGCATTGTATTCCTATATGGCAGGACTTGTTTGGACGCTAGCTTATTTTATGATGGGCTCTGTATTCGGAAAACAGATAGAAACGATTGTAGCACTTGCGACGAAATATGGGATGTATTTAGGCGGGGGCATTATGATCATTACTATCATTTCTTATGTGTACATTCAAAAGAGGAATGCAGTAGTGAGTGAAATAAAGCAACATTCATAGTTTGGTAAATGATGCTGGAGGAGATTTTGTGAGTAAAGGAACGATACTTATCGTGGACGATGAGAAGGAAATTAGAAAACTTATCACTATCTATTTGAAGAATGAAGGTTACGAAGTATTACAAGCTGGAGATGGTGAAGAGGGTTTAGAAATAGTAAAGAAAAGAGACGTGCATCTAATCGTCCTTGATATTATGATGCCGAAAATAGATGGTATTCATATGTGTATGAAAGTGAGAGAAATAGCGGAAATGCCTATTATTATGCTTTCGGCAAAAACGCAAGATATGGACAAGATTTTAGGATTAACAACTGGCGCAGATGATTACGTAGCCAAACCATTTAATCCACTGGAACTCATTGCTCGTATTAAATCACAACTTCGGAGATATATGAAAATGAGCGGGACAAGTGTACAGGATGAAAATGAAATAGAAATTGGAGATATGAAAATTAATATAGTAACACGGCAGGTCATTATTGCAAATAAAGAGGCGAAATTGACACCTAGAGAGTTTGAGGTATTAGAATTGCTTGCACGAAATCAAGGAATGGTATTAAATGCAGCACAAATTTATGAAAGAGTATGGAAAGAGCAAGCTTTCCAATCCGATAATACTGTGATGGTACATATTCGGAAAATACGTGAAAAGATAGAGGCAATTCCAAGGAAGCCTCGGTACATTAAAACGGTATGGGGAGTTGGCTATAAGATTGAGAAAGATATTTGAACCGATAATATGGATGAATCAAGTTTTTAAAAAAATGATAGGTAAAATAGTGAGTCATTTGGAAAAGAGCATACGGATACAGCTAATGGCTACATTTACTTTTTGTACGTTACTCGGGGTATTAGTAGGATGGTCTTCATCTTCTTTTTTCGAGGATGCTAATAAAATTTCTATCATTGATTATGCATCAGGTATGGAAGCCATTGATGGACAGACACAAAGGCTTGTTGAAAGTATAACCGAGGAAGGTAAGGAAATTAATATACAAGAATTGCTTGATCAATTGAATCACCAAAATCAACTGAAGATTTTAATAATAGATGAGAATGGGAAAGTCGTTTATAAAACAAAGGGAGCGCCGGAAGAACAAATCAATCTTCATGAGACGATGCGTAATGTGATGGATTTTAAAATGGATCAAGTACGATATGTAGAGGCGCAAAGTTTAATTCAAGATGGAACTGAACAAAAGCGTAAGGAGTTTACAACTTTTTATCCGGTTACTGTTAATACGGAAAATATGTATATCATTGCAAGTGGTATACCACAAGGAAATGTGAAGTATATAGTGAATGATAGCAGCCCATTTCCATCTTTACTAGGTTTTATCACTTTTATACTATCTTTCTTTTATATAACGAAAAGGAAGATGAATCAGATTGAAGCGATGGCAGAAGGAGTAAGGGAGTTTTCGAAAGGTAATTTACAATATAAAATCAAACAGGCAGGTCAAGATGAAATAGGTTTATTAACTTCTAATATTAATCAAATGGCAGAAAAGCTTTTGGCTAATATAGAAAAGGAAAAACAAATAGAGAAGCAAAAAAGTGAATTAATTACAAATGTATCACATGATTTAAGAACACCACTTACTTCTATTATGGGGTATTTACGTTTACTAGGTGATGCGAAATATGAAAATAAAGAACAGCATGATGAGTATATAAAAATTGCCTTTTCAAAATCAGAGCAGTTGAAGATGTTAATAGAAGATTTGTTTGAGTATACAAAACTAACAGATGAAAATATGGCGTTAGATTCGCAAGAAGTGTGTATAAATGAACTACTTGATCAATTAATAGAAGAGCTAGTACCACAAGCGGAGGAGCATAATATTTCTTTTGTAAAAGAATTTCAGGAAGATCGTATATATGCTGTGGTGGACTCAGAAAAAATGGTACGTGTGTTTGAAAATCTTTTAATAAATGCAATTAAATACAGTATAGATAAAGCAGAAATTCGGGTTTTACTTCAAAAAGAAGAACAGCATATCAAAATTTCTATAGCGAATCATAGTGAAGAATTTACAAAAAAAGAATTAGAGAATTTGTTTGAGCGTTTTTATAAAAAAGATCAATCGAGAAGTAGAGCTGTAGAAGGTTCAGGATTGGGGCTTGCAATTGCAAAAAGCATCGTTGAATTGCACAAAGGAGAAATTCGAGCAGAATATGAAAATGGGGTTATTCAATTTATTATATTATTGCCAGTTTAATTAGAAGAGCATTAGGGAATTTGGTTACATTTTAATACGTAATAGTGCCGTAATTGATTTAGAGGAAGTCCTTTAAGTGGAAGTATCTGAGAAGAGGAGAATAGAAAGTTTCATGAAAAAAATAAGTGCGTTTATCGTATTGATTATAGTTGGAGTTACATTGCTTATAGTGAAGGGGGGGCCGATTGTAGATCAACTCAATCCATTTATTAAAGAAGATATTTATTATGCTGTTGTTGATAATGATGGTAAATATGGAGCTGAAAATAAAGGTTTTGCTAGATGGGAATATAAATTCAAAGGATATAATGAATCTGGTCAAGAGCAAAAGATTGCGATGACTGCTTCGAAACATTTAAGAATAGGAGCATATTTAAAGATTAGATCGAAAGGAAGTTATGGTATGAAATGGGAAGAAGTGCAGGGTGATGAAATACCAGCTAAAGCGAAAGAAAAAGTAACAATAAAACATATTTAGTTATAGAAATGATAAGTTGAACGATCAAGGTTCGAATGCAGTGGCAGTATATGATAGTTTCTAAATTTTTTATAAAGAAAATAAAGTTTATCTGAACTTTATCTAAACTCCATTTCTTCTGTATACAATCACTAGTATTCTATAGTGTGTGGATAAAAAGTGGTAAGGAGTAGCAGGATAATTATGCAAGTTTCTAAGAAGAAAATATTATTATTCCTTTCAATTGTTCTATTTGCTTTATTGATGATGTATGTATGTACGAATAATAGACATGTACAAAATATTATTCACAATATAGAAGACATCTATAAAGTATATAGAGAGAATCAGGTATTGAAAGGGAAAATTGAACATCAAGAATCGTTAAAGAGTAAAGTGCAAATATTAAGTGAGGAGAAAGAAAACCTTACTAAACTTATCAACAAAACGAAAGAATTAAAGGAACAAGGAAAATACAATTTAATTCAAGCTACAGTAGTAACTCGTGTAGCAGAAGAGTGGTATGGAGAAGTCACTATTGATAGAGGAGCACAACATGGTGTAAAGGTTGATATGGCTGTTATTACAGTGGACGGTTTTATCGGAAAGGTAGGGAGTATAGATCAATATACATCTGTTGTGAAATTAATTACGAATGATGAACGAACGAATCGTTTAGCAATCACCCTTCAAAATAATTCATCCATTTTAGGATTTGTTACAGGGTATGATAAGAAAAAACAGGCTCTTCGAATTGATAATATTCCATCAGATAAAGCGAAAGAAATAAAAATAGGTGATAGTATTATTACCTCTGAATTGAGTCAGAAAATACCACCTGGCCTTGAAGTAGCAGAGGTGATAGAGCAAGAACCGGATCAATATGGTCTTGCTTATATTATTTATGCAAAACCAAAGGCGAATTTATATGATTTAGAAGATGTAATTTTAATAGAACCTAAATAATAGTTTTATGTAGTGCCTTTGAGAGGTGAATTAGAAACGAAGAGAAGGAACGTAAAATAAAGAGTAAGAGGGATAAGGAAAAGTAAAACGGTACCAAATTTAATAATATATGGTTATATATTTATAATTTTTTTATTTTATCTTTATCTTATCTTTATCTCGGACAATTATAATGAAGAGGTAAACTGATGATAAGTGCAAAGTTATTAAGTATTACAGTGGGGCTTTTTTTTTGTACATTTTTAATATTAATTATTTATATAACCTCTTAAATAGGCTAGAAAACCTATTTAATATCCTTCGACTTTATATGTGTAAATATATTATTTGAGCGTGAGAATATTGATGTCAAAAGGTATATGAATCGGATTATAAAATGTTTGATTTGCATATTGTAATGTTTTTTCGGGAGTGTACATTACAAAAATGTAAGGATAATGTAAGAGGAATCAATATTGCTGTTTGTAGGGAAAAGATAAAATGATAGTTAGTGGCTATGAAAATAGCATGATCGCAGCACTAGTCAAATGACAGGAGGCAATATGAAAACTTTAATATTTGAAGAGAACGTTGTACAAAGAGGGTATAGTAAAAAGATGAATGTAGTACACCACACTGTAGAGAAGGTGGGTGTAGAGTGTGTTATTAAAACTTTCTATTTCTAGTATGAAAAAAATGATTAAGGATTATATCGTTTTATTAATAGGTCTTGTCATCTCAATTTCTATTTTTTATATGTTTCAAACGCTTGCGTTAAATAAAGAGTTTACAATGAATAACAGTATTATTGGTTCAATCGTATTTGTATTTCAAATAGGATCGATTTTGGTGGCGTTTATTACATTCTTTTATATTTTTTATGCAAACTCGTTTCTTCTCTCACTCCGGCGGAAAGAACTCGGCATGTATCTTGTTTTAGGGGCCAAAAAGAGTAAAATCAGCCAACTTTTATTTTTTGAGACATTGTCTATGGGAATGATTTCACTAGCATTAGGGAGTGTATTCGGAGCTATTCTTTCCAATTTCGTTAGCAAATTTCTAACGAAACAATTGGAAATTTCAGCGGAAGGTTATCAAGCATTTTATGGTCCTGCATTCAAAATAACATTTATATTCTTTAGTGCGTTATTTCTACTTACATCCGTTGTGAATGCCATTCGTATAGCACTTAAAACAGAACTAGATTTAATTCGTACAGAGCAGCAAACGGAGCGCATACGAATAAAAGGACCAGCCACAATATTGTTACTCTTATGTAGTTTGCTAGGACTAGGTGTAGGATATTATTTTGTAATCTTCGTAGGAATAAAAGATGCTGGTGCCATTATGCTTCCATTATTCACGATTACAATTGGAACATACCTTATATTTATTTCACTCTTACCTATGATTGTTAATAGGCTAAAGAAAACGCGCTATTTAAATGAGAAGAAATTAAATGCATTTACATTTGCACAATTGCAGTTCAGGGTAAGTAGATTGGCGAAAATATTAGGAACGGTAACGATGCTAATTGGACTAGGTGTGGGGGCAATGGCTGGTGGCATGTCTTTACAGAAAAATGTAATCCTTTCAGCAGAAAAAATGTCAGGGTATGATATTACAATTCATGATCCAGAAGCAGCGGATTATAAAGCTATGGAAAAAATGAAAATTGTAGATAAAAAACAATATAAATATAAAGTTGATAATGAGGCTGTTTACTATTTAAAAGAGGAATTATTAGCGAATCCTCCACTGTTGTTCGGAAAGAAAGAGACAACACATATTTTTGAACAACTTCCATCTTCGAGCTATAGGATGTTTAAGGGAGAGGAAGTTGATCCATCTAGTTCTACGTTACCGCTGAATTGGGATAAGAGTATGGATAGTGATTTTAGATCGAATATTTCTGTATATGATCGAAAAACTGTCTATATCGTCGACGAAAACCGGTATGAAGCAATTCAAGGTAATGAGCATATGTTTTTTATTGCTAAAATCGATAATATTTTACGGTATAAGACAGAGTTGAAAGAGATAGATAGTCGTCAAATCGAAAAAATAGCCGCTGCTATTAATAAGCCTAAGGAAGACGTATATTTACCAACAAACTATGGTGATTATGAATCTATGCTCGTCTTCTCAAAAGGAACTTCCTTTATGGGATTCTTTTTAGGTCTTGCTTTTTTAGCTATGATGGCAAGTTGTTTAATGTTTAAGATTCTTTCTGGAGCTACGAAAGATATAGGGCGGTATGAGATGCTCCGGAAAATTGGGGTACGTAAAGAATTACTTATACAATCTATGTATAAAGAATTAGGCATTGTATTTTTATTTCCAGCTATATTGGGTCTTATACACGTTTTGGTAGGAATGAATATATTTACATTTGTTAAGTTTTTTGTAAATCCATATGTGAATATTGGACTTCCGATTTGTATATTTTTAATCATTTACGGTGTCTACTATTTGATCACTGTTCAATTATATAAGAGGATTGTGCTTCCAAAGGAAAAATAGAATGGATGCCGGGGAAAGGGGTAAAAAACTAGAGTAATATTTTTATAAGTAAGTAATGGACGTAGAAAGGAATTAATAGAATGGGGAAACTGTTAAAGGTAAAGAATATAGTTGTAATGATGGTAGCTATAGTTGTAGTGGGAGGGACTTTTTTTGCATTTCAAGCGATAACTTCACCTGCAAAAGCGATAGCAAATCAAGAGAATCCAGTTCAAAATGCAAATGAACAAATAAAAGTGGAGATGAATAAGGTTGCACCAACGCAATTTAATGGTCAAACTAGGAAAATTGCCTATCTTACTTTTGATGACGGACCAGGAAAATATACGGCACAGTTACTAGACATATTAAAGGAAAATGATGCAAAAGCAACATTTTTTCTAATTGGTCAAAATGTAAAATCATACCCTGATTTAGTAAAACGAGAAGAAGCGGAAGGACACTACGTTGGTATGCATAGTATGACGCATAATAATAGAAAATTATATGCCCAAGGTGGCTACGTAGATGAAATGAAAGAGGATCAAGGCTTAATTGCTAGTATTCTCGGACATGCCCCAAAACTAACACGCCCACCATATGGTTCAAAGCCAGGATTACACGAAGAACTTCGTAATAAAGTTGTAGAAAATGGTCTTAGAGTATGGGATTGGACAATTGATTCATTAGATTGGGAATATAATAGTATATCAATTGATACTGCGAAAGCGAAAATTGTTCAAAATGTACTTGCTAGTGCGACAAATCCGAAAGAAGTTATTTTAATGCACGATATTCATCCGCAATCTATCGCTGCAGTACCGGCTATTATTAAAGGTTTAAAAGAAAAAGGGTATGAATTTGAAGCATATCATGAAGATGATCATTTCCCCTTGAACTTTATGCATGATAAACGAATGTAACATAGGAGGAATTGACATTGACTTATAAAGCGTTAACGATTACCGGAATTATATCTATAAGCTTATTGACAGGGTGTTTTGGCGCAAAGCCAGAAGCAGAATTGTACGTCGCATTTGAAAATGCAACGAAGCAAGAAAAGGCGGTTTCTGCAGATGCGAAAAAACTAGAGGGTTTAGAAAAACAAGGTCAAGAGTTATACAATCAAATTATAAATGATGGTAAAGATAGTAACCAAGCAATTATGCCGAAGATAGAGCAAGCTACAAAAAGCATGGACGAACGTGAAAAAGTATGGAACAAAGAAAAAGAAGCTTTTGAAAAAGCACAGGAAGTAATAAAATCAGTTCATAAAACTATAGATAAAATGGAAGATCCTGCTCTTCAAAAACAAGCAAAAAATATACAGGATATTTATAAAAAGCGCTATGCATCTTTTAATAAGATAAATGATTCGTATCAAAAGTTAATGGAATTTGAAAGAGAAGTATATAAAAGCTTAGGCGAAAAAGAAACGAACTTAAAAAAGATTAGTGAAAAAATTAAAGGTGTAAATCAAATGAATGAGAACATTCAACGAGAAAAAGAGAAATTTAATGGATTGACAAAAGAATATAACAAAGAGAAATTAGATTTTTATAAACAAGCGAAAATTAAAATTAAAGATGAGAAGTAAATACTTTATTCTTATATCATTTAATCTTATTTATTAAGTACAAAAGGAAAAAATCAAAAATAAAAGTTTGTTTCTTACTCAAAAATAGAATATAGAATTCAAGGGTCTCAAACTATTATAGTTTGGGGCTTTTTAATAGTCTTAAGGAGAAAAACTACCAAATACAGTATCAAATAGCGTAATAATGATGATGCTAAGTGCATGTCTTGTAGCGTTAGGATCTGTATTTGGATTTACTCGTCGTAAGATTCAAGCATAAAATTTTGTATGAGCCTATAAAAAATTGTCCTTCCGAAAGAGGTGTAGTATGTAATCCTAGATATAAATCTAGTAAAAGGTTATATTAGAGTGTTTTGAAACCATATAGAAATGATTGTAGCGAATTGATCTAATGAATATAGGCGTATAAAATATGATGTAAGATTTTCCGATATTTTACTTTTGTAAGAGAGGATACGTTATGTTATTGATTCTTAGCATCATTTTGATAGGAATTATGACCGGGATGAAAGTAGTAATTTCTTTGATAGTAGAGGTACAGAGAAAAAAGGTTTTTATGTATATTGTCTTAAGGGGAATGAGAGAACTCGAAATGGGAATTCTGCTCCTTTTTATTCAAAATGTAATTTATTTTTTAGTAAAGAATGATAGTTGGAATGAGTTTGAGATATTGAAAAAGCTTTGCGAGGATACGCAAAACTTTTTGTATAGTTTATTTGCTTTCGATGCACATTGTAAATAAGGAGAAAGAGAATCCTCTATGTTTCAGTTTATAGAAGGTGAAGAAGGGAATTTATTATATCTTTTGTAATAAGCGTTCGCTGCTTTCCATATCGCTTTTACATAACGGACATTTCGGTTCTGCTTCTAATGCAAAGTTTTTACGCATCCATCCACGGCAGTTTTCTTCTAGGCATTCCCATACAGCAATTGCTTCTGGTTCTACTACAGGTTTATCATTTTTTCTCCAATACATGTGATCGCTCCCTTAAATTGAAAAGTTTTTCAGAAAAACAAAAAAGGTTGTTAACGATTTTGTTAACAACCTTTTTTATATTAGTTCATTATACTTTATTTTTTGAAAAAATGCGAAGGTTAGTAATTGTTAAAGTATAGCAAAATAAGGATTATATAAGCTGAGGATTATAAATCATCGTTGAAAGCTTTGGTAATCATTCAATTTGATACAGTGTATACCGGCAACCTTCTCGGTGTTTTTCTACATCTTCTTCATGCCATTGTTTTGTTAACTTTGGAATTTCTATGTCATCACTTAGGCGTTTTTGCTGTTGTGTCTTCCATAGTATGCTTGTTGCATGGAAGACTTTTTGTTTTGAAAACATTATGAAGTTTAATAAATTTATCCGGCATAAATGGGTAAGTAGGGATCCCACCTCAAAATTTGGTTGGAGCGAAGAAGTTAGGTGGGAGTCGGGCTGCCCGGAAAAGCCCGATTAGTTGAACTTTATTGAGATGTTTTTGCCATTTCCATAAATCGCTTTTCAATTTCATCCAATTCGAATGAATGGCATATTCTGCGGTCTTCTTTATCTAAAATTCTATAATGTTGAGATAAAATATTTTGTTGTATTTGGTAACCATTTAATTCTTTTATTTGTCGCCACCACATTTTTCCTCCTAACGTCTTCGGGAAGGTCGTATTGTAATGTGTAAAAGCGATTGTTTTTATAATTTCATTCACATCATCCCCAAATGTCATCTGGACTGTATCGCTCTGTTCGAAGAGTGTTACGACGCAAACTGCACCTGACCATGTTAGCGTGCGTCTTCCTTTTTCAATTTCTACTAATGTTTTCTTCGATAAACCAATAACTTCTGACATTTTTTCTTGTGACAAATCGTTCTCAACACGAATGAGTTTTAATTTTGAATTAACGAGTTCAATAAATTCTTGTTTATCCATAATGCAGCTCCTTTTTTCTTGTGGTGTAAAATTACACCATGGATGTGATTTTGTCAATGGTAGTGTGAAAAGTTACTTTTTGCTGTTTGGATCTTTCTAATTAATATTTCACTTTTAGTTTAAGGAGATGTTAAGAAACCGTATGAGTTTTTATTAAGAAATACGCTCTATACTTAGAAACATCTTAAAGAAAACATAATGAAAGGCGGAATATAGATGAAAAGGTTTATTTTTGGAGCATTACTTGTTATCGTCGCAGGAGCGGCATATTTATTAAACGGGAGTGCTGCGATTGATAGAATGAATCCATCCATTCCTTGATTTAGAATATCGTTACGCAATTATTGATACAGATGAAAAAGAGTTAGGTGGAAATAAAGGGTTTGAATATACAGTTACAGCTTATGATGAGAATGGAGATAAGAAAGAAGTAACAATTGATGGAGTAGATAAATTACAAAAAGGCTCATACTGGCATGTCATTACGAGAGGTAAGTTTTTACATGATAAAGTAGAAATAGAGGTAGATAAAATTGCTGATGGCGCGAAGGCGAAGTTAGGATTATAAAGATAAAACCGATTCTCAATAAGGAAATTGGTTTTGTTATTTTATGGTAAAATATAAAGAGGGGAGTGAGGGTTATGCTACTCATCGTTAGCCTTATATTAATTGGGATTATGTGTAGTATGAGAGTCGTATCTTTACAGATGATAGAACGACAAAGGATAGAAGAGCGATATGTATATTGTCCAAAATGTGATGCGAAAATTCGGAGAGGAAATTCTGCTCCTTTTTGTTCGAAATGTAATTTAATATTTTAACTATAGGAAATCCGAAATCATTTTGTATGGTTTCGGATTTTTTATGTTGAAAATAGAAGAAATAAAGAGCGGAAAAAAATTTGAAAAAGGAATTGAGTATACGAATATTATTGAAGGATATCCCATTATTATGAAGTATTTCGTAGAGATAGATCGAGAAGTTTTGAGGGTGTTATTACCTGATGAAAGAGGGATTCTTTCTACTATGCTAGAGTGTAATGAATGTTATAAGACTAAATTGGATGATATCGAGAAAAGTTAATAAAAAAGAGCTTGAAACAACTCAAGCCCTTTTTTATTACTATTTATGTCCTAAGATGTGTTCAACCTCATGCACACTTAATTTACTTGCTTTAGCAATCGTTTCAAGTGGTATACCAAGATCATACATATTTTTAATCATTTGAATTTTCCCCTGTTGGACTCCTTCTTTTCGACCTTTTTCAATGCCCTGTTCAATGCCTTTTTCAATGCCTTTTTCAATGCCTTGTTTCATCCCTTGTTCCATTCCTCTTTTTATTCCTTCTGTCTCTGCATGGGCGAATTTTGCTGCTTCATCCATTAAAACTTTCTCCCTTGCATCATAGGCTTGTCGGAAAGAAGAATCTTGACTCATACGTTCCCATTTATTTATCGCTTTTTGTAAAATAGGGTCTTGGTTCATAGCAATATCCTCCAATAGTTTAGTTAAGTGCTCATCCTCATTGGCTGAAAGCAATAAGAGCCAACGAACAAATGGATCTTTCCACGGATTTACTTTTTCTTCATGCCATTGTTCAGTTAACTTTGGAATTTCTATAATGTGGATTTCTATGTCGTCACTCAGGAGTTTTTGTTGTTGTGTATTCCATAATATGCTCGTTGTATGGAAGGCTGGGTGTTCCGAAAACATTACGAAGTTTAGTAAGTTTATGGTGATGGTTTTGTGAAGTGCACTGTAGGGCATCCCTTTTTGTAGTTGAGATGTGTATAGTCTTCCCCAATAATATAAACTGCGTTTAACCATATCGTGATTATTATTGAGTTGTATTTCTACATTGACTTTTGTTCCTGTGTCTAATGTCGCTGAAATGTCTAAAATAGATAACTTATCTTCTTCATATTCCCTGTGTAAATGTGGATCTTCTAGTTGTAGAGAAGCAATGGGCGACTCTAAAGACTCTTGTAACATAGCGTTTAAAAATGCAATTAGAATATCTTCACTACCATTCGTACCAAACAATTGTTTAAATGCAAAATCAATGCGTAAATTAACTAACTGTTGGTTGAACAAAGTTTGTCCTCTCCCTTATATGAAGGTGCTTCTTTCCTTCATTGTATCTAAAAAGAACTAGGGCATGCAAACAGGAAAGTTTGCTATTTTTTTAGCAATATTATTAGAATGTCGCAAACAAATATGTCTATGTTATACTCTACTGAAAATTGAATTCTTCCAATCAGTAGCGGCTGCTATAGAGAAGAAAGATCCAAGTGTTATTGTGAATAAGGATTCTAATACGCACTGGAAAAATTGGGTGGAGTTTGATTACGAAAACTCATATTAAAAATGAAAGAGTAGACTAAAACCTTTCTAAGGAAAAAGACGAGCTAACATATCAGCTCGTCTTTTTGTATTACACAACCGCAGGATTATAAATCATCGTAAAGTGTCCTGGTAATAATTCAATGTGACAAGGTGTATGAAGCGAACTTTCTCCATCTGTATCTACTTCTTTTTCTTCTTCTGTTTCGATATGAATGGATTTCGCTTTTACGTGGAAGATGTCATTTTCATTTGAGTCTTCAAATAGTTTCTTTCCGATGTAATCTTTAAATGCTTGAATACCTGTTGATTTGACTACGAAAATATCAAGTGTTCCGTCATCACATTTTACGTTTGGAATAAAGGACGGGATACCGCCAAGATATTCACCGTTTCCAACTATAACAAGGACGGCTTCGTCTTCATATACTTGTCCATCGTACGTAATTTTTACGGGGAATGTTTCAGCATTTTTGACAGTTCGAATGGTGCTTAAATAGTAACCAATTTTCCCAAGCTTTGCTTTCTCTTCCGCATCGATATTGTTTGATACTTCAGAGACAAGTCCAATGCCCCAGAAGTTTAAGAAGTGTAGGTCATTTGCTTTTGCGACGTCAACTGGTTTTACATGTCCTTGTGTAATAAGTTTTGCTGCTTCTGCAATGTTTTGCGGAACGCCTAGAGTACGAGAGAAGTCATTGCAAGTTCCGCCTGGAATGATTGCAAGTGTAGGTCTAGTTTCAAGAGGTGCTAAGCCATTTGTGCATTCAAATACAGTGCCGTCACCACCAAAGACGATAATTAAATCTACTTTACTAGCAAACTCTTGGCAATATTTTGTTGCATCACCTTGTTTTTTCGTATGAAGGATATGTAGATCAGGAAAAGCTGCGGCAAGAGGTGGTACAATTTTCGTTAAATTTGTATGTAAGTCACCTTGACCAGCTTTCGGATTTACGATGAGGAGTACTTTTTCAAATTTTGTCTTTGTCATTTTTATTCTCTCCCTTTGTCTTTTACGAATCGTGATAGAAAATAAACTTCCACCAGTAATTGATGGTGGAAGTTTATTCTATTATATTATTCCGTTACAACTGAAGCGATAAATGGTAAGTTACGATATTTTTCTGCGCAGTCGATACCGTAGCCAACGATAAATTCGTCTGGAATTTGGAAGCCAACATATTCAGCTTTTAAGTCCACTTTACGACGCTCAGGTTTATCAAGTAACGTACAGAATTTCAATGCTTTCGGTTTATGCATAAAGAAGTGATCTTTTAAGAAGTGAAGTGTTAAACCAGAATCGATAATATCTTCTACGACAATTACGTTTTTTCCAGTAATGTTTACATCAATATCTTTTAATAGTTTTACTTTTCCAGTTGTTTCTGTTTGATTTCCGTAGCTAGATGCAGAAATAAAGTCGATTGTTACATCGTTTTTAATGTGACGAATTAAATCGGCAGCGAATACGAAAGATCCTTTTAATACAGCGATTACTACGATTTCTTCTCCTTCAAAGTCACGTTCGATTTGAAGTGCTAGTTCTTTTACTTTTTCTTGTAATTGTTCTTCAGAAATTAAAGTATCTTTTATTTCAAGATTCATTGGAGTCCTCCTACAGTGTAAAACTTGTGAACATTTCGACTGTAAAGGAAAGAAGGGGAAAAGTCAAAGAAGATATAAGTTTTTTACAGAAATCCCCACAAAATAGTCAGATGATATGATATACTGATCATATAAAGAAAACGCTTCCAAAAAGGGTGATTATGATGAGAAAGAAAGAGTATACAAGTGCAACATTTATAAAAGCATTACTTTTAACAATTGTTCTTGGTAGTTTGGCTTACATAATTGATGTACCAGCGATTCGAATTTCACTAATTGGAATGACTTTAGTATTAGGCGCAATTTCCCACGGTATGATGTCACAGCTACAAGAAGCTGGAGTGGATCATATGAAAGATCATATAGATAAGAAATGAGAAACCTTCACGTATAGAGAGTGAAGGTTTTTTGTTTCTTACAAAAATGTAAGGTAGTTGTAAGGCAAATCGATAGTTGCATAGTAGTGTTTTGGATAAACTATAAGTGTAAGGTAAAAGGCAAGCATATTTTAGGTAAATTAAGTTTTAGGCACTCTATATGTGAAAAAGGAGTAGGAGGGCATGGAGAAACGTTGGACGACCTTTTCTTTTTTAGCAACTAGCAACACCGTAATGCTAGCTGGCGAAATGGATTTTTTGCACTTGTTTGATCGAGAAGACGATCATTCTTCTAAATTTACAATGAAATGGAATAAATGGAGCGAAAGTTGTAGGTTGGAAGAAGAGGCCCCTAACGAAGAGCAAAAGATTATTTTGACAAACCCTATTAAAGCGTGGGTTGTTCAACGTCGTAAGTGTAACGTCAAAAATCACTTAAAGAAAACTGAGCCGAGACAATTAGTTATCGCTCCGGCCCGTTCTACTTCTAAATCACGCGAAAGTAACATGTAAATATTGAGACACACACCCGAAAAAACATCGCATATATTGCGATGTTTTTTATTTTTCTACAATGAAATCTTTAAATGAAATATATTTCATCTGCATCTTATATTTATATCTCTTGTTTATTCTAGTGATACATCCGATGCGAGTTGATGTGAATAAAATATAAGGAGAGAATGAAGATGAAAAAGAGACTATTACCAATTTGTGCAATGGCACTTTTAACAGTAGGATATTCTTCAGTAGCGAGTGCGGATACTGGAACAGTAACAAAGGAAGAACAGGCGCAACTGCAGCAAGATAAAGCGAAAAAAGAAGCAGTGATTAAAGAACAGCAAAAAAGTGAAGAAGAGAAAAAGCGAATAGCGCAAGAGCAGTTGAAAAACGATAAGGCGAAAAAAGAAGCATTGATTAAGGAACAACAAAAAAGTGAAGAAGAGAAAAAGAGAATAGCACAAGAACAGTTGAAAAATGATATGGCAAAAAAAGAAGCAGCACAAGTACAACAAAAAAATGGTGCGGTAAAAAAAGAAGTAGCGAAGCCAGCTGTACAAGGTGAAAAATTACCAAACACAGCATCTAATAATGTAGCAATGATGGCACTAAGCGCATGTCTTGTAGGGATAGGGACATTATTTGGCTTGAAACGTCGCAATAAAGTTAAGGCGTAAATAAAATATTGTCCTATAAAGAATGGAATAATTTCATATATTAAAAATGGTAGGTTATTCCTACCATTTTTGGCATGGAGGGATGAAACATGAAGTTACTCAATTATATCGGTATCATATTGATGGCTATAGGACTATTTATGGGATCATATTATGCTATGGAATGGTATAAAGGAAAAAGCTCTGCTCAGCAACTAACGAAGGAAGAAATAAAGAGTCTTAACAATATACAACATGATCAACTTTTACATGAAACCCCCGTAACTTCTCAAGTGCCTTCTTCTCAAACAGAGCATAAAGAAGGAGAAAAGGTAGCACTGTTACATATACCGAAAATAAAGAAGAAGTTTTCTGTATATTGGGGAGCGGATGATGCAACGCTGAAAAAAGGGGTTGGAATGTTCGTTAGTGATGTAACGACAACGCCATCTGGAGGGGGCCATACTGTACTAAGTGGGCACCGGGATACTGTCTTTACAGATTTAGGAGAGTTAAAAGAAAAAGACACTCTTGTTTTAGAGTATGATAATAAAACGTACACATATGAAATTCAAAAGACGTGGATTACCCATGCGGATGATCGCACTGTTATTATAAAAAAAGAAGAATCGATATTAACACTAACGACTTGCTATCCATTTGATTATATAGGGGATGCACCAGATAGATATATTATCGAGGCGAAGTTAACAGCTAGTTATTCAAAATGAAGTGATAGTTTCTGAAAGCGGAAGGGGGATACATAAGTTATGTCAAAAAACATTTTAATTGTGGAAGATGAAGATATTTTGCGTGAAATATTAAAAGATTATTTTCTGAGCGAGCAATATGTGGTGTTTGAAGCAAGAGACGGGAAAGAGGCTTTAGTTGTATTTGAGGAAGAAGAGGTTGATTTAGTTATTTTAGATATTATGTTGCCAGAACTTGATGGATGGTCTGTTTGCCGAAGGATCCGTAAAACATCCGAGGTTCCTATCATTATGCTGACGGCACGTGTAGATGAAGATGATACGTTACTTGGATTTGAACTTGGGGCGGATGACTATGTGACGAAGCCGTATAGCCCACCAATTTTATTAGCAAGAGCGAAAAGGCTGTTAGAAAGTAGAAAAGTAACGAAGCAACTTCTAGAGAATGAAGATGATATATTATCCATCCATGGTATTCACGTCCACTTCCCATCGCGCACTGTTACGGTAGATAGGACAGACATTAATTTAACACATACTGAATTTGAAATATTAGCGTATTTCATGAAAAATCAAGGGATTGTTTTAACGCGAGAGCAACTCATTTCAAGAATTTGGGGATATGAATTTGCTGGTGACGATCGAACGGTTAATAGTCATATTCGTAATTTAAGAAATAAATTAGGAGAGAAAGCAAAGTGCATTACAACTGTAGTACGAACAGGTTATAAATTTGAGGGGAATGTATGAGAAAGGGGATTGTACTAAAATTATTTGCCCTCACAACAGCATTATGTATGTTAATTTTAGCGACGATATTTATTGGACAAACGATATTTTTTAAACAATATTATGCGAATCGAAAAGTAGAAGATATTAAAGTGAATTTAAATTCCTTTGAGAAGAATTATTTGAATTATGCAGGAAGTGCAGAAGGAATTCAGAAGCTGGAGCAAGATTTTTTAAGAGAAAATAATACGTGGATTACAACGTTAGATCAGAATGGGAATTTAAAACATGCGGATGATTTTTATTTTGAAGTAACGATAGATCGTAGGCAACAAAAGAGCTTTGGACAACAAATATTCAAAATTCCTTTATATAATCTCATCAATATAGAGGAGATTGATAACAAATCATCAGAGCATTTTTTAGGACAAGAGATTTATTTTTCTGGAGTGAAAAAAGAAGATAGTTTTATTCCATTCTCTTTCTCATTAGGTAAGCAAAATTTAAGTGGATCTAATAAACCGTTAGAAAAAGCATTTAAGGAGAAAATGAAATTAGATGAGGAGAAAAGGAGAGCTGCTGGGGAGCAACTTGCTAAGGAAAAGAAACCAGCTGTCCAGGAAGAATCTGCTCAAGAATTAGATGCTTACATAAGTGGGCGTGTTACGAAAGTTCAGCTTCCTGATGTAACAGGTCCTATAAATCCAATTTATAAAAATAGTATCTTCTTAGATAACATAAAAGAATTTCAAACTAATTTATTATTAAAAGAGAGCAAGCACATACAATATGCAATACAAACAATGGACTATGAAAAAAATGATATTAAATATAAATTATTAATCAAGCCAACAAAAGAAAAAGATGGATCAGTAACTTATATATATGCGATGGCTTCTTTACAGCCTGTAGATGAAGCTGTACAAATGGTGCAAGATTACTACATTTACATCATTGCATTTGTAGTTGTTCTTATTTTTCTAGCGTCATTCTATTATTCAAAACAAATTGCAAAGCCGTTATTAAAAATAAATGATACGACGAAGAAAATAGCGCATTTAGATTTCACAGAACAAATACCAATTACTTCAAAAGATGAAATTGGTGATTTATCGAAAAATATTAATGTATTATCCAATAAACTCCATTCCCATATTGGACAGCTAGAACAAGATATTGAAAAGGAAAGAAAATTAGAAAAGACGCGGAAAGAATTCATTTCTGGTGTTTCGCATGAACTAAAAACACCGCTGAGTATTATGAAAAGCTGTATTTCTATTTTAAAAGATGGAGTAGCTGAGCATAAAAAGGAGTATTATTTTCAAGCGATGGAACGGGAAGTAGATAAAATGGATACATTAATTTTGGATATGCTGGAGTTAGCTAAATTTGAGTCAGGCACATATAAAATGAAAATGGATTCATTTTATATCGATACAGTAATGGAAGATATATGTGAACACCTTTCTGTAGAAATAGAGAAAAAAGAACTTCGTGTTCATAAAAATATAGGTCC
Source organism: Bacillus sp. RC251 (assembly GCF_044908765.1). Lineage (NCBI taxonomy): Bacteria > Bacillati > Bacillota > Bacilli > Caryophanales > Bacillaceae > Bacillus > Bacillus sp. RC251. The sequence goes on from NZ_JBIYDP010000011.1 coordinate 76,567, forward strand.
ATTTGAAGTAGTCGCAAATCAAGGACGGATTGAACAAGTGATCGTGAACTTCATTACGAATGCCATACGTTATACACCAAATAAAGAAGATATTATCATTTCTACAATAGATGAGAAGGATCGTATAAAAGTGTGTATTGAAAATAAAGGCACTCACATTGAAGAAGAGCAATTAGATAAAATTTGGGATCGTTTTTATCGCGTGGATGCAGCTCGCCAGCGTTCACAAGGTGGAACTGGGCTTGGTCTAGCTATTTCTAAAAATATTTTAGAATTACACGAAGCTGAATATGGGGCAGAAAATACAAAAGATGGTGTATTATTTTACTTCTATTTACCGAAAAAAGCGTAGACAATGTAATCTACGCTTTTTTAATTTATTTTCATATTATCTTTACCTAATCTTTATTTTTAAGCGATATAATCTGGTTAGAAAATGAGGTTATGTAAGGAGTCGATGAACCGTGCATAGCAATTGGCTAAGTATAATGGTATTTATTTTCTTTTGTGTATTTATTGTATTTTTAATTGATATTACGATATGAAAAAAAGAGCGCTCATGAAGCGCTCTTTTTCTTCGAATTCAGTTGATAAGCATTGATGCTTTTGAATAAACGTGGTGAAGTGATAAATAAAAAGATAAGTAAAACGGTACATAGAATATAGGAACCAATCATTGTGCTACCGTTAAATATTAAAGAATATAGAACTGCTGATTGGCCTTTCGGTGCATATTGTCCCCAGAAAATAATACCGGCAATAAAGTGACAGAAGTAGCGAGCAAAGCTACCAACAAATGTGGCAACAATAATGTAACCAATAACTTTCTTTCCTTCGTTTTGTTTTTGTGAAGGTTTGTCTTTACGGCTACTTAAATTGGATTGTTCTAAGCTATTTACATTGGATGTTAAAAGTGCTTTTTGAATTGGTCGATAGAATAAACCAGCAAATCCAATGAATGCGAAAGCAACGAAGTATTCAATTAGTACTTGAATTGGTGTGACGATAATGGCATCGCCTACGACAATTTGTAATAATCCCCAAATTAAGCCTCCTAAGAAAGCCATTTTGAAGCCCCAGCGATATGCGATAATAAAAATAGGAATCATAGCGAATGAGATGGAACCACCTGTTGCTGATATTTTGATTGAAAGTGGTAAAATGTCGATGACCAGGGCGAAGGCTGCAAGAATTGCAGATTCGATCATCGCTTGTAAATTGGTGTTACGCATGTTGTCTCCCCCTAAATCCAAGTTGTACAAAAAAGAATAGATATCATAGGAGGATACGAAATACGTAAATAAAAAGAGGTATGTATTTCGGACGTTTGCACAATCCCTGCGTTAGCATTAACTAACAGGTTCGAAGGGTCGGAACGAAGTGTTCCCTCTCAGCGGCATGGCTCCCCCAGTGATAACGAGATTCTTTATTTGCTATTGTTTATTGTAAGCGAAATGGATGAGAATGGCAAACGAATACAGTATGACAATGATTGAAATAGAATTGTAGCGAAATATTAATAAATATGAAGCAAAAGGGTATAGTACAAGAGAAATAGAGTGTGCTATAATTTTTTTGAAAATAATTATCATTCTCTTCTGAGGGGGAAGGTTATGAGCTTAGTAGATATTAAAATCGGTGAGAAAGTGTTAGTAAAAAGCGTTCAGTCTTTAGATCATTTACTAAAGAGAAGATTGGCTGCTTTCGGTCTTTCTGAAGGAAGCGAACTTCGCATGAAGCAGAAAGCGATGTTCAAAGGTCCTTGTACATTGGAGTGTCGTGGACAGTTAATTAGTATTCGTCATTGTGACGCGAAAATGATAAAGGTGGAATTAGCGTGAATAAGGTAGCTTTGCTAGGGAATCCGAATACAGGGAAGACATCATTATTTAATGCACTTACTGGTTCTTATGAATACGTAGGAAACTGGAGCGGTGTAACAGTAGAAAAGAAGGTTGGTAAATTAAAAGATAAGCAAGGGACATTAATTGATTTACCAGGTGTTTATGATTTGAATCCAGTTTCGCGTGATGAAGGTGTCGTTACAAATTTTCTACTAACAGACGAATTTCATCATATGTTAAATATAGTGGATTCTTCGCAATTCGAGAGAAATATGCATTTAACGTTGCAATTACTTGAGTTTGGAAAGCCGGTTTCAATCGGATTAAATATGGTCGATGTGGCAAAGCAACGAGGCATTGTAATTAATGTAAAACGATTATCAGAGTTATTAGGTGTAACAGTCGTTCCTGTCGTTGCAAGAAGCGGAAAAGGTTGTGAAGAACTACTTACGACTCTTAAAGAAAATGAAAAAAACGAGAAAAAGCCATTCATAATTTCATATGGTGTACAGATGGATGAAGGAATTGGACAGGTAATTTCTCTTTTAGAGAAAGCGAATTACAAGCATCCAAGATGGTTAGCTCTTCAATTTTTAAGTAATAACGAAGTAGTAGAAAAAGAAATGAAAGCATTACCAATTTATAAGGAACTTGCAGCCATTCGATCTCGCTTAGAAGGAAAACTTGATTGTACGTTGGAGGAGCACATTTACAAAACTCGTGAAGCGTATATTGAAAAGTTAAAAACAAATGTTATGCGGCATGAGAAAGAAGGAAAAATTCCTTTTTCGGAAAAAATTGATAGATTAATTACACATAAAATTTTAGGACTTCCAATCTTTTTAGCAGTTATGTTTTTTATTTTTCAGGTTACGTTTACGTGGATTGGTACACCTTTATCCGATATGTTAGATGAGTTTTTTGGTGGCCAGCTTACGGATTGGGTGACGGCTGGACTTACAAGTATTGGAGCTTCTCATTTTATTCAAGCACTCGTTACAGAAGGTATTATTGCCGGTGTTGGTGCTGTATTAGTATTCGTTCCACAAATCTTTGCACTATTCTTTTTCATTTCATTATTAGAAGATTCAGGGTATATGGCGCGAATTGCAGTTGTTATGGATAGAATTATGGAGTTCTTCGGTTTAAACGGAAAAGCGTTCATTCCGATGATTATCGGTTTTGGATGTAATGTTCCAGGTATTATGGCAGCGAGAACGATTGAACAAGAAAAAGAACGTTTACTTACAGTTCTTGTAACACCGTTTATGTCTTGTTCGGCACGTTTACCTGTATATGCATTATTTGCGGGAGTATTCTTCCCTCAAAGTCAGGCAACTGTTGTGTTTTCTTTATATGTTGCAGGTATTGTTCTTGCGTTATTAGTTACAAAAATTATGTCTCTTACCATTTTAAAAGCGGAAAAATCTATTTTCGTTATTGAACTACCTCCTTACCGTGTACCACAAGCGAAAACGTTATGGTTAAGTACGTGGGAGAAAGGGAAAGGATTTGTTCGTAAAGCAGGTACATTTATCTTCGGTGGTTCTGTTGTCATTTGGTTATTAAACTACGCAGGTCCATCAGGATTTGGTGTTGACATGGGAGACAGTTACTTAGCGATGATTGGTGGATTTATCGCACCACTATTTGCACCACTTGGATTTGGAACGTGGCAAGCTGCGGCATCCCTTTTAACAGGATTTTTAGCAAAAGAAGTTGTCGTTTCTACAATGGCAATTATTTATGCGGTGAAAGAAGATGTGCTAGGAAATGTAATGGGAGCGCATTATACGGCGCTATCAGCATATGCATTTATGTTCTTTATTTTATTATATGTTCCGTGTTTAGCGACAGTAGCCGTTATTAAACGTGAAACAGGATCAGCGAAGTGGACGATTTTCTCTGTCGTATATCCACTCGTTGTTGCTTATGTATTAACGCTTATTATATACCAAGTTGGATCCTTACTCGGATTCTAGAAGGAGATGTATTAGGGTGATGGTCAATATTATAATTGGAGCTATCATTTTTGGTTATGCAGCATATACGTTAGTGAATTTTGTAAAGAGAAGTAAAAAGGGAAAATGCGCAGCATGTTCTTTAAATAAGTCATGTCAGTCGCAAACTTGTAGTCCGGATATGGAGCAAGTTGCTCATAAATAGAAAAAAGCTTTGCGAATTCGCAAAGCTTTTTTGTTTTACTTTTTAATTTTTACAAGTTGAGAAGCTTCTACGCCGTTGTAGCCAGGGAATTCTTTACTTGGGTCTTTATCGAATTTTAATACCCCAACAGATTTTTCATCACCTTTTATATTGCTGTAAGTTGCGTCATCAACAATTGCATACATATCTGTATATGCACGGCCACTTCCGATAATTGTATTGCCTTCGTATTTTAATTTTGCACCATCAAGTGTAGCATTTTCTACTTTTTCTTTAGCAAATAATACACCTTGCTCTGCTGTTATAGCTGGCAATTTATCAAGTGGTTTCGTGTCGTCTTTTTCATCAACTTTGCTAAGTAACTCTTTCTTCACCAGTTCTTCACCAGTTTTCTTATCCATAACAAGAACTTTTTTACCTTCTAATGTAGTCATTTTCATTTTATAGAAGTCTTTTTCTTTCACTTCTTTTTTGTTTTTATCTGTAATTTGTTGAACTTGTTCTTCTGATCCGTACAGTACAAAACCGTTTGCTTTCTCTCCTAATAAAGAACAACCTGATAATGCTCCAAGTGAAATTGCTGCCGCTAATCCGATTCCTACTAATTTTTTCATGATGATTTCTCCTTTTATATGTTTTATAGTCAATACATTTTTGTATTAGTTCCGAAATGATGAGAAGCTTGTTTGTTGCTTCTAGTATTAGTGTATAAGAAATATTGCAACGTAACTATCGAGTTAGCTTACAGTAACATTACACTTATGTAATTTAGTGAAAGTGCACAAAAGTAAGTTAATTTTAAAGAGAAATAATGAGGATATATTAGAAATACAATATTGTATCAAGAATGTCATATTATATTGGCTGTATTTTGGAAATAACATGTAAGGACATATTAGTTTTGTTATAATAAACACGTAGGCTGTAAAAATGAATATTCTTTACTGTTAAGGGAGATTTTTCAGTTTTCCAAGTAGTGAATTTGAAATATGAGGTAAGTCATAGGAGGAATTAGAATGTCTGTATTTAAACGATTACGAGATTTAACAATGTCGAATGTATATTCATTAATTGAAAAAGCGGAAGATCCAGTTAAGATGACGGATCAATATTTACGCGATATGCAAGCGGATGTACAAGAAGCTGAGAAAAGTGTAGCAGCTCAAATTGCACTTGAGAAGAAATTCAAAATATTATTTGAAGAGCAAGAAGCACTTGTGAAAAAACGTGAAGAGCAAGCTCATATGGCTGTTCAAGCAAGCAATCTTGACCTTGCGCGTCGTGCTCTTGAAGAAAAACAAAATGCAGAGCAAAAGATGAATGAATATAAAGCAAGCTATGAGCAAAATAAAGCTGCTGCTGATAATCTTCGCCTGAAGCTAGAAGAAATGCGTAAGCAATTAACAGAGCTGAAAAATAAACGTGAAACACTTGTAGCACGTGTAAATGCGGCGAAAGCACAAAAGAATATTAATCAGGCGATGTCTGGATTTGATTCAAACTCAGCAAAAGCTGGCTTAAGCCGTATGGAAGAGAAAGCTCTTCAATTAGAGGCTGAAGCAGAAGCAAGTGGCGAAGTTTATAAAAAAGAAAAGTCATTAGATGATGAATTCGCAAGCTTAAATAAAAATTCTGCTGTTGACGATGAATTAGCTCGTATTATGAAGCAGTATGAGAAATAATATAGAATAGACAAAGAAACCGACATGTCTGAAGAGAATTCATGTCGGTTTTCTATTACTTTTTAGAGGAGGTTTTGCAATGACATGGACAAATGTGTTAGCCATGCTTGTATGGACTGGAGCAAGTGCAGTACTTTTATTTGCAATTATGTGGGTTGATTCAATTTTTACTAAATACAATGATTTAAAAGAGATAAAGAATGGGAATACAGCTGTAACAACTCGTTTCGTTATGAAATTATTCGCGCAAGGGTACATTTTATCTCAATCCATAACGAAAGCAAACGACTTATGGCAAGCACTACTTGCATCAGCAGTTTCTTTCGTTATTTTATTAGTGGTAGAAATGTTTATCGAATTTGTGTTAAAGAAAATGTCCGGTTTAGATTTAGAAGAAGGTACGAAAGAAGGCAGTGTTGCGCATGCGATGTTGGCCGGATCATTACATATAGTTGGTGCACTTATTTTAGGTGCTTGTTTATAAAGAGAGAAGGAGGGGTAAATCATGAGTTTATTTAAACGAATTAAAAATATAATGAAGAGCCCAGAACCGCCGAAACCGGAGAAGAGTTTGTTAACGTTAGCTCCTGGCGATATGATTGAAGTTTCATTAGTCATGTACGAATTAACTGGAAAAACGAGTATGCATTCTCGTAAAGAAATTGTTTTAACACTGCAAGACGGGAAAGATATTCGTTATTTAAAAATTGAAGACCGTGAAAATACGTATTACAAATTATATACACCAATTGATGGTCGTTTAGATTCGATTGATGAAATTCCGACAACAATTGAAATGGATGATACGGAGTACCATATGGAAGAGCAATATAACGGACGTGTTGTTGTGATGGGAAAAACACCATTCTCTGCTTCAGAAGAACAGCACGTATGGGAATTCCAATCAGATAATCGAAAATTATTACGTATTGAATGGCAAAATGGTCGCACAATGATGTATGAGGGAGAAGCAATTATTCCTGCTGATGTACAAATTATAAGAGCAACGTAAGGGGGCGTAATCATGTCAAACCGATTGTTTACCATGATTAAATCGTTCGTAATCCCTATACTTGCTATCGTTCTATTACTTGTTGTTGCTGGATATGCCTTATCAGGTTGTCAAGGCGGACAGACAAAGTCGATTCAAGACCGTTATCCACTAGAATCTGTCGCAAAAGAAGGTAAACAAGAATCTTACGTGTATAGGGCCGCCAATCGGTCAGTTCCTGAAGTCGCAAAGGAACTCATTAATGAAAGAGAACCGAAGCAAGCATCTAAAGAAGACGAAAATCAAATGTTCCTCGTTTATTCTGATAAGATTTATAACCTGCAAAAGGATAAAGAGAAACCTTCTGATACGTTAATTGAAATAAGTAATAAAGAATTTGTCCGTCAAAATTATCAACCATCCTTCCTGCAAGGATATATTATGGGAAGTATTTTAAACGATATATTCGGTTCACGAAAATCATCATACGGTGATTATCGCGGATATAATGACAGACAAAATCATAAACCGGTTATTCCAGAGAGACCGCCTACGAAAGAAGAAAAGAAAACCCCGCCTCCAATTACGAAGGAAGGGAAAGGATCTATCATTAAGCGAGGCGATAATGTAGATTCGAAACCTTCCGTAGGAGATACAGGAAGTATTACGAAAAAAGGAAGTAGTCCGCCTCCGCCTTCTACTGGAAGCAAAGGAAAAATTACAAAAACACCAGGTGGCTCGAGCGGATCAGATGTGAAGCCGAAATCATCTATTAAAACGCCGCCAAGGAATACATCTCCTCCGAAAACGAGGGTCGGTGGTTCAGGAAAAATTACGAAGAGAAGATAGTTATAGAGACCGGAAAGTAGCATGTGCTTTTCGGTCTTTTTATTATGGGAATTAATTCCTTTTAGCTGGTGCAATTAAGTTATAAGGGGGAGATTAGTATGACTATATATAAAAGGTTTAGTTTGATTATGTTCCTCGTCTTATTCCTCAGTTTGCTTATTAGCACAACGATGAAATTTCACTTTGTGGTAGGTATTCTATGGATACTATGTACATGTACTCTTTTTCTATATGTTCCGCTGCGCTTTCAACATGAAGTGCCTGCCTTTCAAAAATATGTAGCATGGATTAAGAGAGGAAGAAGATGGGGAGAGTAAAATTATATCAGCGATTATTAGAATATATCGACCGCAACTTAATAATAAGAAGAGGGTGTGCCAAATTGTTGGCACACCCTCTTTATTCATAATGATTAATGAATATCACGTTTCTTAAAGTTACCGCCTTTTACTTCTGCTACGTCATAAACTGTAATAAAGGCATTTGGATCGATTTCATTAATCAAGTCTTTCATTTTACTTTCTTCTAAACGGTTAATTACACAAGAAATTTCTTTGAATTTCTCTCTTGAATAACCACCATAGACTTCATTGTATGTTGCGCTTCGGCCTAAACGATCGCGAATTGTTTCTACCATTAATTCAGGTTCTTTCGTAATGATTTTAAATGTTTTCGAACCACTTAAACCAACTTCAACGATATGAATCACTTTAGAAGCGATAAAGTAAGCAATTGCCGAAAGGATAGCTCCTTGAAGACCGAATACTGTTGATACGAAAATAAATACGAACATGTTTAAGAATAAAATAAGGTCACTTGTTCCAAAAGGTAACTTACGAGAAAGTAATACAGCTAGCATATCGATTCCATCTAATGCGCCGCCGTTACGTAATGCTAGTCCCATACCGAAACCGATAATAATACCACCAACAACTGTAACGAGTAGTGTATCGCCTTCAATAATAGTAGGTATTCCGTGCATAACAACGGTACCTATTGCTAATGAAGCAATCCCGATAATAGAATAAATTGCAAAGCTTTTACCTATTTGTTTATATCCTAACCAAACGAAAGGAATGTTAATAACTGCGATTAGAGCTCCTAATGGCAATCCAAATAATCTTGAACTAACGATACTTAAACCAGTCACACCACCGTCTGATACGTTATTTGGAATTAATACCGCTTCTAATCCGTATGCTGTGATAAATGCCCCAATAATAATCATCAAAGCTTTTGAAGCGATTTTTAGCTTATTGGGCTTGTTTTTGATAATTTTCTCCATGTAATTTCCTCGTTTCAAACTAGTTTCTTATTTGTTACGTAATTCACACCTAAATTTCATTTTAACATTTAATTTGAAAAATTTCTCCTTTAATGGATGTATGCAGGGAATATTATCACCATATTATCTTTAAAATATTTTTGAAATGAGTATAAGAAATCCCATCCTTTCAAAGGATGGGAGGTTATTAAGAAATGATAAAACTAAGCACGGATAGGAATAAAGAAAATCCTAAAATAGCTCCGCAAACTTTCATATGACGTTTACGTCCCATCACAACGATTGCGACATACTCACGAATCATTGCATTAGGCCAGTAATAAAATGCAGTTTTTGATCCGATTCCTTGGCTATTAAGCCCCGCTTGTCTTGCATATATACCAGCGCGGAAAAGATGGAAATTATTCGTTGTAAAAATACTTCTATACTTACCTTCAGGTTTTAAAGACTCCATAATTTCTTTAGAGAACGACATATTTTGATATGTGTTTACAGAGCGATTTTCTTGCACTGTATGTTCAAGCGGAATACCTTTTTCAACAGCGTACTTTTGCATCGCTTCCGCTTCTGGAAGACCTTCATCTGGACCTTGTCCACCAGAGAAAATGATTGTTGGTGGTGTATTCACAGCGGCTTGTTTCCAGTAAAAGTCGATTGCTTTATTAATACGACTTGCAAGTAAAGGTGGTACTTTATCATTAATTAAGCCACTACCAAGAACGATGATGAAATCTTGATTACGTCTTGGTCTGTTGAATTGGTATAGAAAATAAGCACTTAAAAAGTTAGATAAGTGTATAAAGAAATATACGGTTATAAGGGAAATACCTGCAAAAATAGGCTCTAAATGTGATGAGACCAAACTTGCTGGATTTATGATAGGAAGTAACATAAAGAATAATATCCCTAAAGCAGCAAGGAGTGTTAAACAGTTAGTGAAACGTCGTCCTTCTCGCTTCAGTAAAATTCTAGCATTAAGAAATAACCCAAACATTAAGGCAATAATACCGAAAGGAAGCATAATGAGAAGTGCTAAAATAGGTAAAATTATAATATAGCGTAAGACATCACTACTTGAATTCACAGATATAATTACACAAAAAAGAAGGAAAAAACAGATAAAGGTATTAAATAAAAAGCCGTTTATTATTTTTCGTGGATCTTTTAAATAGGAGATAAGAAAAATAATAAACAATATAAGAGGAATAATTCCGAAATACAGCATAAATATAGTACACCTCGACTTGTATAAGAATTTGACATACCTTTTATATTACATGATTTTATAAGTGAAAATGAAAGAAAAAGGATTTTGAATTTTCTCAATAAAATGTATGGATACATATGTTAAAATGTATGTAAGGCGATATATTAAAAGTAAAATGGTTGAAAAGGCACTCTATGGAGTGTCTTTTCTTTTTTTCATGTAATTATGCATATTATATTTATTTTCAAGTGAAGAGGATTAAAATATAAGTGATAGGCAGACTATATAAAGCAGAATTTCTTACAAACATTTCCCTCTACTTTTTGTATCTAACAATCGTATAACAATAAATAATTCTGTTTTATAGCGTCTGTTTATGAAAGGTGCCCTCTTTGAAGGCACCTTTTTATTGTTTCATGTAGATACTTTTCACTGTTGATATAGTGGAAAGTATCTATACTAAACATTAGCAATCTTCCGTATAAACATTATCAATTTACTATATATTCCAGTGGTGTTAACCTACATATGAAAGGCTTTCTTTTTCAAAATATTACCCCTAATAAATTTTTGAAGAAGTCAACTGTCTCCAAAATTGCCATTCATGCTTAGCAAAAAAGAATCCAATTGGATTCTTTTTTGTGTTCGACATAATGTGACAAAAATATATTCAATTAATTTATTATACTGTTATACGGTTATTGTAGTAAAGAGAAGGAGACTTAAGTATGGGATTTAAAAAATTAATTTTAACAGGTGCAATTGTTGCAACTACAGCATTTACTTCAATTGGAACAGCGCAAGCAAGCGCAGATTTTAAAGATGTTCCTAACAATCATTGGTCTTATAAAGCAATTTTAGATTTAACAAGTAAAAATATTGTTAGTGGGTACGGAAATGGAATTTTTGGGTTTGGTGATGATGTGACTCGTGAGCAAGTTGCTAGACTTATGTATCTTCAGCTAAAGCCGGAATCGAAAGAGAATTACAATAATCCGTATAATGATATTAATGATCATTCAACAAATTTTAAAAAGGAAATTTTAGCATTAATAGAAATGGGGATTTTTGCAGGGGATGAAAAAGGAAACTTTAGACCAAAAGCTTCTTTGACTCGTGAAGAAATGGCTCAAGTATTAACAAATGCATATAAATTAGTGGCAAAATCAGAGCATGCATTTGTAGATGTAGATAGAAAATCATGGTCGAATAAAGCGATTAGCGCTGTGCAATCTAATAAAATTTCCGCGGGAACAGGCGATAATATGTTTTCACCTAAGATGAATGTGACCCGTGAACAATATGTACAGTTCTTATATAATGCGACATTACCATATGAGGAAAGACCAGGAGTAAATCAAGAGCCAAAGCGCTGTGCTAATTGTAAAGAAGCAAACGATGCTGGATTTTATGATATTACAAGAGATAGTCCGTACTATGGTAAGCATTTAGATCGTGATGGCGATGGAATTGCTTGAGAGAGAGAGAAGAGCGGTAAATAAAAAAGCACTCACCCTGAGTGCTTTTTCTTATGGAAACATGCTATTTTTTTAGGCGATTCTCATAAACTAAAAGTAAGGAAATGAAAGTAGGTGACAAAATGCCGTCAGTTGTGGAAGGGGTTATTATTGAAAACTGCAATGGAACGATTAATTTAGGAGATAAATATAACGTGCAGCCGATTGAAAAAACGAAAGCTTATAATGGATCAGGATCATCGAATACAGGAAAAAAAGTACAAACATTTAGTGGTATTAGTACAGCAGATGTAATGGATAGCGATGTGTATGATCAAGTCATTCAATCCACGTTATAATTTTTATATGCAAAATTGCATAAAGTAACATGTTTGTTGTGTGTTACACTTTAGCTGTGAGCTGTTAATGATTCTTCTTTATTATAGTTGTTAGATTAGAAATATAACATCTTATCGAAAATCATACGTACAAAAAAGGCACTTCAAACGAAGTGTCTTTTTTTATTTTAGTGATACCCTTTAGCAGAGTCTTTATGAATTTTATTTTTAAAGATACTGTAGCTCCAAAGTTGATATCCAATAACAATTGGTACCATAACCATTGCAACGAAGAACATAATTTTTAAGTTTAATTGACTACCAGCTGCGTTGTATAACGTTGTACTATAAGCATCGTTAATACGTGACGGTAACATTCTTGGGAACATGCCTGCAAAGCCAGTTGTCATAAACATTGCGATTGTTAAGCAAACGAATGTGAATGCAAGACCGATTTTATGTTTGTACACCATAATAAGTGCGAGTACACTCATTAACATGGCAAGTACTGGCAGAATGAATAGTACAGGATATTCTGTGAAGTTTTGGAATAAATTTGTACGATTTGCAGTTGCTACATAGAAGATAGCTAAAATGATAGCAGCAGCCATTGAAAATGGTCTTGCAATTTTATAAGCACGATCAGATACTTCACCAGTCGTTTTAATCATAACCCAAAGGGCGCCAGATACGACGAATATAGCAGTGAAGAACAGACCACCTAAAATACCATAATGATTTAGTAAGCTTAGTAAATTTCCTTCATAGCCATTTTTTCCGATTTGTAGTCCGTAATAAAGGTTAGCGAACGTAACACCGAATAAGAAGGCGATTAGGAAACTACCAATTGTAAATGCCCATTTACAAGTTTTTTGCCAAATTGGTGAATCGTCTTTATGCATAAATTCAAGTCCGGCAGCACGAGCAAACAGTGCGAGTAATACTAAAAATAGTGGTGTATATAGGTAACTAAACATATTTGCATATGTGACTGGGAAGGCAGCAAATGTTGCGCCACCAGCTGTAATTAACCATACTTCATTACCACCCCAGAATGGGCCGATTGCTTCTTGTAATTGATTTCGTTCTTGTCGGTCTTTCGCAACGAAAGGAAAAATCATTCCGTTACCAAGTGCATACCCATCAAGAATGAAGTAAACTGTCCAAATCACGCCCCATAAACCAAACCAGATGATTGCAAGCATATCATGAGACATGAGCTGCACCTCCCTCAGTAGCAGGTTCTTCTAATGCTGCTGGTCCTTTTTTCGCGAACTTTAGCATTAAGTATACATCTGCGATTAAAAGTAATGTGTAGAACAAGATTAAACTAATTAATGAGAACCAAATTTGTGGAACAGATATAGGTGATACAGATTCTGCTGTACGCATTAGTTTATAAACTGTCCATGGTTGGCGACCTACTTCGGCAACAATCCAACCAGCGTTAATTGCGATATATGGTAGTAAGACAGACCATATTGTAATTTTTAAATAACGTTTTGAGTTTTCTAGTTTTCCTTTTCGGTTTAAATAGAAGCCATACCAAGTTAATGCCATAAAGAACATACCAAGTGCAACCATTAAGCGGAAGCTATAGTACACGAGGTTAACATTTGGACGTTCATCTTTCGGGATATCTTTTAAACCAACAATTTCGCCATTAAATGAGTTTGTATAAAAGAAACTCCCTAGTTTCGGAATAGTAAGGAATTCAAAGTTCTTTTCGTTTTTTACATCAGGAATTTGAACAATCGAGAAGCCTTGTCCTTTTCCAGTTTCCCAAACAGCTTCCATCGCAGCACCTTTTGCTGGTTGATATTTAGCTGCTGATACACCAGACTGATGCCCCATAAACGGTGTAACAGTTGCAGCGAATAAACCTAACATTAAGCCAAACTTAAATGATTTTTTGAAGAACTCCACTTCATTTTTACGTAATAAATGATAAGCACTAATTGCCATAACGAAGAAAGCACCAACAATATAACAACCAATTACAGTATGGAAGAACATGTTCCACGCATATGGATTTGTCACAAGTGCCCAGAAATCATTTAGTTCAGCGCGGCCGTTACGTACGACGTAGCCAACAGGGTTTTGCATAAAACCGTTTGCTGTAATAATCCAAAGGGCGGAAATATTTGTTCCAAGTGCAACCATCCACATACAGAAGGCACGGAACTTTGGTGAAATTTTGTCTTTACCGAATAACCATATTCCCATGAAAGTAGATTCTAAGAAGAAGGCAACGAGTGCTTCGATTGCGAGAGGTGATCCGAAAATATCTCCCATATATTTGGAGTACTCAGACCAGTTTGTTCCAAATTGGAATTCCATCGTAATCCCAGTTATAATCCCCATTACGAAGTTAATTGTAAATAATTTACCCCAGAAATTTGCCATTTTACGGTATGTTGGATTCAATGTGCGGGCGTATTGAGTTTCCATACATGCTACTAAAATAACAAGTCCGATTGTCAAAGGTACAAATAAAAAGTGATAAAAAATAGTAATTGCAAATTGAAAACGACTCAGTAACAGAACGTCGGACATAATGAATATTCACTCCTTTTTTACATTATCTACAATCAGTTTATAGTGAAAATACGTTTTAAATAGGAGGGACTTGTTACAAAGGTGTGTGTATATTTTGAAAGAATTATGTCGGTTATCTGAAAATATCTTATTTTCACTATAAAGTAATATCCTTTTTGAGGTTTTTAAATTTTGGTACACTATATAAGTAATGTAAATGAGAGAAAAGAGGGTTCTTTACTATGAAGTCATTAGAAGAGATTTTACAATACAATGAAAAATTCGTTGAAGAAAAAAAATACGAAGAGTACGAAACAGGTAAATTTCCAAACAAAAAGATGGTAATTATCTCTTGTATGGATACTCGTCTTGTTGAATTATTACCGAAAGCGATGAATATGCGTAACGGTGATGTGAAAATTATTAAAGTAGCAGGCGCTGTTATTTCACATCCGTTTGGGAGTATTATGCGTAGCATTTTAGTTGCTGTATATGAACTTGGTGCTGATGAAGTTTGTGTAGTTGGTCACCACGATTGTGGTATGGCAAAAATTGAAGCAAGCAGTACAATTGAGAAGATGAAAGAGCGCGGTATAACAGAAGAGAAATTAGATACACTTCGTTATTCTGGAATCGATTTAGAAAGATTCCTACAAGGATTCTCTAGTGTAGAAGAAAGTGTAGAACATAGCGTATCAATACTTCGCAACCATCCATTACTTCCTGAAGAAGTACCTGTTCACGGTCTTGTTATAGATCCTGACACAGGAAAATTAGATCTAGTTGTGAATGGTTACGACAATTAAGAATTTACTTTGTCATCCTTTTTATCTGGGACAGGATCAAATCCTCCCGGGTGGAAAGGGTGACATTTTAATATACGCTTACATGTAAGCCAAAATCCTTTCAGAGCACCATGTTTTTGAAATGCTTCTAATCCATAATGAGAGCAAGTTGGGTAAAAGCGGCACGTTGGTGGTGTCATTGGAGAAATGAATTTTTGATAAAACCGTATAATGCCAATAAAAATCTGTTTCATAATGGTCTCCTTTTCAGCATAGTCTTAAAGTATTATAGCACGACTGTACATAATACTTTACTAATGTTGATTTCCGTTATATCATATTGGATATAACGGAATTAAATTAAAAGCGGGAGAGATGTTGTATGCCATCAGTAGAAAGCTTTGAATTAGATCATACGATTGTAAAGGCGCCTTATGTAAGACATTGCGGAGTTCACAACGTAGGTAGTGACGGTATTGTAAATAAATTCGATATTCGTTTTTGCCAACCGAATAAACAAGCAATGAAACCAGATGTTATTCATACGTTAGAACATTTATTAGCATTCAATTTACGTAAATATATTGATCGTTATCCGCATTTTGATATTATCGATATTTCACCAATGGGCTGCCAAACAGGATATTATCTTGTAGTAAGCGGAACACCAACAGTTCGAGAAATTATTGATTTATTAGAACTGACATTAAAAGATGCGGTTCAAATTACAGAAATTCCAGCTGCAAATGAAACGCAATGTGGCCAAGCGAAGCTTCACGACTTAGAAGGAGCACAACGCTTAATGAACTTCTGGTTAAGCCAAGATAAAGATGAACTTGAGAAAGTATTTGGATAGAAAGAAAAACTGCCTGTGAAAGGGCAGTTTTTTTATTTGTAGAAATGTATGGTATGAAGAGTATTGACTTTAACGTATACGTCAAAGTTTATAGTAGGGATAAATAAAGTAAGTAAAGGGAGGAAATGATGGATAAGTATAGCATTGGCGAAATTTCAAAAGAAACGAATGTAACGACGAGAACACTTAGATATTATGAGGAAATTGGATTGTTAAGACCGTCTTATGTTGCTGATTCAGGATATCGTTACTATTCAAAAGATGATGTAATTACATTGCAGCAAATCACAACTTTTAAAAAGCTTGGTTTTAAGCTTTCAGAAATAAAAGAAGTATTAAAAGAAGAAAAGGGGATTTCAGAAGAAGGAAGATGGAAAAATGCGATTCAAAATGAAATTCAAACAATACAAGGGGAAGTAAAAAGATTACAGGATTTAGAAAAGCTACTATATACAGCATTTCATTCCATTGAATTAACAGGAGAGCTTAGAACAGAAGATTTAATGTTATTTATAAAATCAGTACAGGGAATTGATCAGAGGGAGAAATTTTGGAAAAGATATTTTAATGAGGAAGAGCAGCAGATTATTCAGGGCTTACCAACATTTGAAGAAAACGATAAAAGAACGAAAGAGTGGCTGCAAGTATTAAGAGAAATTCACGAGCGTATAAATGAACCAGTAGATTCACCAGAAGTTCAACAATTGGCGGAAAAAGTAGTGACTTTTTCCATGCATATATTTCAAGAAGATGAACAATTAATAAATAAGTATTGGGAATTAATTAGACCTGAAGAGGGGGAGATTGCAAAAGTATATGGACTTGATTCGGAAACAATGAAATATATAGATGAAATGGTAGATTATTATTTGAAAAAGGAGGAAGATAAATGACAGCTATGCAAAAAGAGAAGCTATATGGAAAGGGGCACGCACGATTAGAGCGGCAATACTTTTATAAACATGTGGGCATTTTCATTCTTGCGCAGCTTTTATTTATTTTTCTAATAGGGCTTGTACCAGCTCAAGAGTTACCAAGTGGATCTTATATTCTTCATATGAAAGAATGGATTTTGAATAAACAAATAGGCTTTTATAAAAATGAAACTGTTAATACCATTATCAGTGTTTGGACATCGGTGCTCATTATTCATTTTATATGGGCGATGTCGTATATCTTTTTTCCGAAAAAGAAACGTAGTTCGCTAAAGCAAGAAACACGACAAGAGGTAAAAGAAGGAGTGGAAAAGAAAAAGGAGATTAGTACAAATAGGGCGTGGCTGTATTTAGTATTTGGAGGCTTAATCGAAATATATTGGGCAACAGGATTAAAAACAAATTCGATGAGCATTTTGACACTTATTGCAATTTTAGTTAGTTTTCATCTATTAATTGAAGCAACTAAAAGAATCCCAATTGGAACGGCATATGCAGTATTTACTGGAATTGGGACAGTGGGAACGATAGTAGTAGATATTTTATATTTTAAAGAGCCATTTTCGTTTATTAAAATTTTCCTTGTTTGTTTTTTAGCACTATTTATTATCGGATTGAAATTTAGTGGCGACAAGGAAGAGGTGAAATAAAATGGCGTGGATGTATTTAATTATAGCTGGGCTTTTTGAAATTGTCGGTGTAATTGGGATAAAGAAAGTAGCAAAAGATAATAATTGGACGAATAATATTATTTTAATAGGTGGATTTATTATTAGTTTTCAATTTTTAACGATGGCGCTCCAAGAAATTCAGTTATCAATTGCATATGCAGTTTGGACTGGAATTGGGACGCTCGGGGCAGCAGTTGTCGGTATTTTATTTTTTCAAGAGCCGAAAAATGCTTTTCGGATTATTTGTATCGTTGGAATTATGGGGACGATTATTGGGTTGAAAATGGTGAGTTAAAGAAGAGCAAAACATGCTCTTCTTTTTTATGAAAGTATACTAGACACCCCAACATATAAAACAAAGGCAGAACCGAGAAAATAAACAAATGCTTTTGCTTTTTGCCGCTCTTTTATTTCATCGATTCCAAAAAGGATAAACATAATACTCAAAAGGATAAAAACGTATGGTAAAAGCATAGAGAGGTTTGCGAAGAAGCTGAATAGGGCGAGAATAAGAGCGATAGTAGCTATTATAATTCGAATGTTTTTTAACATATAATCCTCCTTTAAAAGAACATTATAAATGGAATAACAAAAACAATCGTAAAAAGACTTAAACCGATGCTAATAGTTCCAATTTGTTTTTGCTGTTTTTGAATCGTCTCAATTCCTACTAAAATGCCATATAAACTAAAGAGGAACAAAATGATAGGTGAAAAGATTTGAAAGTTCATTGTAAAGGTGCTGTATAAGCATAAGATTAAAGTAATAAAAACGATGATGAGTTGTATTTGTCTAATATGCATTTTAGCCCTCCTTAGTAGAAAGAGAAGTTACCGAGAGAAAATAATAACAATAGCAACGATTAAAGTGAATACGCCAGAAAAGAAGGAGAGTGTACTATGTACTTTCTTTTGTTTCTGTTTTTCTTCTGCGCTCATGATGAAGGTCATAACAGATAAGGCGATGAACATATAAGGCATTGTAACAAGTGCGTTTGTCAACATTCCGGATAAAGCGAGAGCGATGACGATAAGAGCCGATACAATTCGTAATATTTTTAGCATACAAATCTCCACCTTTTAAATAGATTATTTACCGAAATATTTCTGAGAAGCCAAGCAGTAAAGCACCAGCTCCAACCATGAAAGCAAGTATGCTGCTAGATTGTTTCTGTTTTTTTATTTCCTCTAAACCTATAGTGAAAGCCATAGCCCCTAAGAAAATGAACATGTAAGGCATAATGTCTCTGTTACCGCTAATAAATCCATAGATTGCTATAGATAAGGCGATAAGTGCAAAAGTAATTCGAACGCCTTTTAACATAAAAGCCCTCCTTCTAGTTTATGTAGGTAATGATGAGAACAATCTAAATGAAAGCACCTGCAACAATACAAATAAATCTAGTTCCTGAATCCTTTTTCCTTATTTGTTCAATGGTAATAAGAAACAGTAAAACTCCTAATAGAGATTGTGAAAGTGGTAGAAAGTTATGTTGACCTGCCAGTAAACGAATACTGAATATGATGTGGGCTAAAATAAGTAGTATATGAAGCGTATTATGAATTCTTCTTGCTGTTTTTTGTATAAGGGTTATCTTCTGGCTTATCAACAGAATGTTTATAAGCGTAGCCTTTATTAATCGTCATGACGGAGAGTACTAGTATGACTAGGACGATTATAATACCGATAATTAATATTTTGAACATGGAATCCCTCCTTTTCTTTATTTTACATAATTTTGTAATTGATGAAAACAATAGAAATTAAAAGGATGAAAGAAGGGTGTTACATGGAGACGAAAAAAACATATTATATATCAATAGGAAACGGTCAAATTTCACAAGTGAAGACGGCGGATACGTATAATTTTGAGATTTCCGCAAGTGATGAGGAAATTACGGAGTTAAGAGAGTATTTTGATCAAGCATATGTAGAGGATTTAGGTTCATTTGTACGTTCTCACGTTCCATTTGTTGAGTATCATCACGATTCGAATAATGACCGATATGATGAACAACTACAAAAAGCATATAAAATGATTTACGATTTAGGTAATCATGAGACGAAAGAATTAGTCGCGCAAATGGGAATAATCAATGGATTGTAATTGGATAATATTATGCAGAAAAGCGAGAATATGCTACAATTTGTGGTAGGAAAAACTTGTAACCATCAATAGGGGAGTAATGGCATGTACAAATTTAAAGATTATTACCACAATACTGTACAATTATCGTTTGAACGTTATCCATTTTCTCCTGAGCCAAAGCATGTTTGGGTTGTATGCCGGTACGGGGATCAATGGTTATTAACGCATCATTTACGTCGCGGTCTTGAATTTCCAGGTGGTAAAGTAGAATTAGGGGAAACACCGGAAGAAGCGGCAGTTCGAGAGGTTCATGAAGAAACCGGCGGCATAGTTTCTGATTTAACTTACTTAGGACAATATAAAGTATCTGGAAAAGACAAAATAATCATTAAAAACATTTATTTTGCAACAATTAGTGCGGTAGAAGAACATACGCATTACGAAGAAACGAAAGGATCTGTTTTATTAACAGACATTCCTGATAACATTAAAACGGATAGAAAATTTAGCTTTATAATGCGTGACGATGTACTGGCGCGCACGATGAAACATATAGAAGAAATCGGCTGTTTTACGAAGTAAAGTGGCCGGTTTCTTTTTTTTGTGTGTAAGAATAAATGTAAATATATCTTTACATTATTTTGGGTATATTATACAATTTTGTAAATATATATTTACATTTTAGGAGGGGGAAGATGGATAAAAGAAAAGAAACGACTGTTACTGTTTCGATGGGGAAATTAAATTTCTATTCATGTTGTATAGCATTTGCTCTGGCGATTGGAGTTAGTTTTTTACATTCACTTCTTTCAGGTGAGTTTCAAATTGAAATTACGTTACCAACCTTGTTTCTTTTTATTATCGCAATGATTGTTCTTGTTTGTATTCATGAAGCGATACATTTAATAGGGTTTCGCTATATCGGTGATGTTCCGTGGAGTGAACTAAAATGGGGTGTTAATTGGAAATTAGGTGTTGCATATGCTCATTCTAAACAGGCGATTACAGTAAAGCAAATGAAGAAAGTGTTAATGCTGCCGTTTTTACCAACTGGAATTTTGCCAATTGTAATTGGGTTAGCTACGAACGTGCAATCCATCTCATTTTTAGGGATTTTACTAACAGCAGGTTGTATAGGTGACATTGCCCTATATCAAAAAGTATCAAAGTTTCCAGAGGATGCGCAAGTTAAAGATCATCCGAGTAAACCGCAGTTTACAGTATATGAATAATAAAGGAAGGGGAGGCGCTAGAGTAGCGACCTCCTCTTGTTGTTGTCACTTTTTTTCGGTAAGTCGATATATTGCAAAAATCGCTGATGTAATTTATTTACTATTATTTTGTTTTCAGCTCTATCTCTACAAACGAAAGCACCTCCAACAAATCATTCACTACACGTGGATGTTCAAAGTCACTCCAAAACAAATCTCTCTTCCACACACCAAGAATCCCTACTCGTTCAGAACCAAGCACATCGTTTTCTGGATGATCTCCAACGTAAAGACACTCTGCGGCCTTAACG
This sequence comes from Bacillus sp. RC251, assembly GCF_044908765.1. Taxonomy (NCBI): domain Bacteria; kingdom Bacillati; phylum Bacillota; class Bacilli; order Caryophanales; family Bacillaceae; genus Bacillus; species Bacillus sp. RC251. The sequence continues at coordinate 97,782 of NZ_JBIYDP010000011.1, forward strand.
TCTAGCTTTTGCAAAGCTCGTTCGAAAATTTCAGGATGTGGTTTTTTAATCCCTTCCGCTTCTGAAACGAGAATTGTATTTGTATACGTATGTATGTTTAGTGCACGAAGATTGTTCATTTGAAAGTCAGTAAAGCCGTTTGTAATAATGCCAATTTTAATATTTTGCTGTGTTAAACGTTGGAGTAATTCATGCATATTTTGGAAAGGGATACAATGATGTTGAAAATTTGTAATGTAGTCGTGCAGCAGTTGCTCTGGTGTTAAAGTGGTAATGTTGTATTCGCAAAGGAGAGTAGCATATACTTTATCTTTCCACGTATAGCCATTATTATCTAGCTCAAGAAATCGAGAACAATAATCTGATTTTTCTATGTTCATTAAATGAGAGGCAAAGCGATTATATTGATCATGAATAAATTGTTCTAGAGATTGGGGCCGATCTAATAGTGTTCCATCTAAGTCGAATAAGATTGCTCGAATCATGGGAAACCTCCTTACAGTTTGTATAATTAATTATCGCATATTCGTTAAAAAATGATTATGATATTTTTGTAGAATGGAACGACGGAGGTTTATATGAAGGAACTGTATGGCAAGTTAGTAGGGGTGATCGTCGCAATTGGTTTAATAGCAGGATGCGATAGTTCTATGAAGAGTGTGAAGGAAAAAGAAGTTTGTAAAACAGAAGAAGAATGCGTGGAAATAGGAGATAATAAACTTCAAAAAGTATATGAAAAAATAGATGGATTATCTGAGCTTGAAGCAGTAGAAGATTATGATATAGAAGAGCATGAAAATGCGGATATGAAAGGGGCAGAGCAGAAAAAAGAGGATGACGAAAATTATTTCTTTTTAGCTTCTTATTATATTGATGGTGATGAAATTGTAGATCCTTATTTTGAAAAAATAGAACGAAAACGTTTAAATAAAGTATTCGCTGAAGATAAAGAAGCGAAAGAAGAGGTGCTACAACAGCGTCAAGATAGAGGGTATCATGAAGACTTATGGGATATGTACCGTACTCTCATTCCAGCTAAATATCGCGGGAATATAACAGAATTTGATTTAATAACGGACGGTTATGACGGCGTTGTTGCCCACGTTATGCCTAGTATGGAGAATCCGAAAGATTGGATTCTTAGCTTAGATACGCTTGATTCTGCGGTAAATATCGATGAAGTGATGAAAACATTAATTCATGAGACGGCTCACGTGTTGACACTCGGGCATAAGCAAATACCAGTAGATGAAAAGTATGTAAAGGATTTTGAAGAAGATAAAGATAATTCAACATACCGAAATGACTGTGGAACTCTTTTCTTACAAGAGGGGTGTGCGAAGGGAAAATCTTATATTAATCAATTTTATAACTCTTTCTGGAAGGACATTGAGCAGGAGTGGACAGAAAAGAAAGTGGAAGAAAGTGAAGAAACTCAAATTGAATTTTTTAAAGAAAAGCATGAGGAGTTTGTATCACAGTATGGAACGACAAATGTAGCGGAAGATATTGCAGATACGTTTACAGCATTTATGTTGCAAGATTCAAAAAAGGTGAAAGAAGGATCGGAGTTAAAGTATAAAAAAATTGCGTTCTTCTATCAGTTCCCTGAGCTTGTAAAAATGAGAGCGGAAGTGTTGTCGGGATTAGATGATATCTCAAAAACGATAGAACAACAAAGCGGACAATAATGAAAGGTATATATTTTAGCCAAGAAAACGTAAAGAATTTTAGTTCTTTGCGTTTTTTATGTTGATAAAATTGAAAATTCTGTCTTTTTTCAAAAAAGAAGAAGGAACTGAAGCTTTAAAAGAGAATTAGTATAAAAATGTCACAAATTAGACACAATTATAATGCGCATATTGTAGGGACTATAAGTTTACTCTCAAGGAGGTAATGAAACGTATGAAAACGATTCTTGCGGTTGCTGGTCTCATTTGGGTAATGTCTCACGGTTTTCCGATTTTTGAAGGAGAGCAAATTCGTAGTGCATTAAATAAAAAGTATGATGATTATCATGTAATAGATCGAAAAGAAAATGTCGTTACAGTACGTGTGAAAGATTGTTTCCATACAGTTACGGTTGCGGATGGAAACGTTACAAATGAAACAAAGATGTGTGATAAAAGGTAAAGAAAGAAGCTGACTATAGTCTATCGTCCTAAGTCAGCTTCTTTTTCGTTTTCCAATTAAAAGTTTTTCAAATGCCTCAACAAACACATACATAAGTGTTGCGAGGACGCAGGTGAGTAGTACGCTCAGTAAGACGAGCGTGAAATTAAACACTTGGAATCCGTAGCTAATTAAGTAGCCAAGACCTTGTTTAGAGACGAGAAGTTCGCCGAATATAACACCGACCCATGATAAACCAACGTTCACTTTTAACGTTGAAATAATTGCTGGGAAGGATGCAGGGAGAACGACTTGCTTATAACATTGCCATTTATTTGCGCCAAAGGTGTCCATCACTTTTATATAGTTAGAATCGACTTCTTGAAATGCGCTGTAAATAACGAGAATGGTAATGATGATGGAAATGATTACCCCCATTGCAATCGACGAAGAAATATTTGGACCGAAGATTACAATAATAATGGGTCCAAGTGCCACTTTTGGCATGGCGTTTAGGACGACGAGATAGGGGTCGAGCACGCGAGCGAGAAGTGGCATCCACCAAAGAAAAGTAGCGATAATAGCGCCGAGCACTGTTCCAAGAATGAAGCCTACTCCTGTTTCAAGTAATGTCGTCCATATGTGAACCCAAAGCGAACCGTCAATCCATTTACTAAGGAAGAGATCCCAAATGCTTGAAGGAGAGCTAAAGAGTAAAGGATCAATCCACTCTTTTTTGCTAGCTATTTCCCATAGTGAAAAGAAAAGAATGAGCAGTAAAAGCTGCAGTGAGCGTGCTAACCATGCGCGCTTGCGTTCTTTTTTCTGAAACTGTTCATGTAGTTGCTTTATATTATCCAATTCGCTCCAGCTCCTTCCATATATCTTGGAAGAGGGATGGGAAGTCGTGATGATGGCGTGATTCTAACGGTGATAAGGAACGGATGCTTTCAGGGACGATAAATGTTTTTGCAATTTTCCCGGGATTCGCTTGTAGTAAATAAATACGATCACTCATCGCAATGGCTTCTTCAATATCATGTGTTACGAGTAGTGACGTTTTCTTATATTTGCGTAGTAAGTTGAAAACGAGATCTTCTAGTTTCAATTTCGTTTGATAATCGAGCGCTGAGAATGGTTCATCTAGCAATAAAATTTTAGGATCGGTCGCTAACGTTCGAACGAGAGCGGCACGTTGACGCATACCGCCGGACAGTTCACGAGGGTATTGCTCTTCTACATCATGTAGGCCGACTTGTTTTAAAAGCTGTAAAGTATGTTCTTTCGTCTGTTCATTGTAAATTTTTCGGGTGTGAAGTCCGAGCATAATATTTTCTTCAATTGTTTTCCAAGGAAACAAGTAATCTTGCTGCAACATGTACCCCATAGATGAAGTTTTCGTTGTAATAGGCTCACCATCTAAAAAGACGATGCCTTCAATTGGATCAAGCAGCCCAGCAATAATGGAGAGGAGTGTCGTTTTGCCGCAACCACTTGGACCGAGTATAGAAATAAATTCGCCTTCTGCCACTTGTAAACTCATGTCTTCGAGAATCAATTTAGCATTCTCTTTTTCGAAAAAGCAGTGAGAAACGTTACGTATTTGTAAAAAACTCATACACTTCGCCTCTATTTCTTAATAATGCTTTCGGCAATTTTTGTATTGACGAGCGCTTCATGTGGAACTTCTTTTTGTAATTCGCCAGCTTCTTTCATAATCGTTTGGAGCTGTTTCCATTCTTCAACATCTAATAGCGGATTTGTTGCATAAGAATGTTGCTTTTTATAACGTTCAATTACTTTTACTGTAATGTCCTTTGAAGTGTCTTTAAATAACGGAGAAACGGCATCAGCAATCTCTTCTGGACTATGTGTATCAACCCATTGTTGTGCTTTATAGAGAGCACGTGTGAATTTTTCAGCAGCAGCTTTATCTTTCTTTAAGAAACTTTCTTTTGCCATGAACGTTGTATACGGAACAGTACCAGATTCATTTCCGAATGAAGCGACAATATATCCTTTACCTTCTTTTTCAAATATACTTGCAGTCGGTTCAAAGAGCTGTACAAATTCCCCAGTACCAGATGCAAAGGCACTTGCAATGTTAGCAAATTCGATGTTTTGAATTAAGTTTGTATCTTTGTGGGGATCAATGCCATTTTTCTTTAAAACGTATTCTCCAACCATTTGCGGCATGCCGCCTTTACGTTGTCCTAAAAACGTAACACCTTTTACGTCATTCCAATTAAAAGAGTCTAATTTTTTACGCGAAACTAAAAATGTTCCGTCTGTTTGTGTAAGTTGTGCGAAGTTAATGATAGGGTCTTTTGCACCTTGTTGATGAACGTAAATAGACGTTTCAGAACCGACGAGAGCAATATCAATTCCGCCAGATAATAGGGCGGTCATCGTTTTATCTCCGCCAGCTGTTGTTTGGAGGTCAATATTTAATCCTTCATCTTTAAAAAATCCTTTTTCAATCCCGACATATAACGGGGCGTAGAAGAGAGAATGGGTAACTTCGCCGATGCGAATGTTTTGCGTTTGTTCTTTCGTACCTTCCTTTTTACTACTGCAAGCAGCAAATGTGAAAACAGCTAGTAACATGATGCAAAAAACAGCTATTAATTTTTTCACTATATGACACCTCCTAGAAGTCACTCTACAAGCATGATATGTAGGTAAGTGCCCATATGTGAGTGTAGATAGCAGGAATTTTTTGGGTGATAAAGAAGTACAAATATAAGGGGTGATAAAATGGATTACGAATATGATGATAGCGTACATTTACATCTTGATTATTTCGGAACAGAATATGATATGGAATCGATTGCTTATAAGCGGAAGAATGAAGACGTGTGGGATGTGTATTTTAATTTTGGGGCATATGGTCTTCAGAAAGATGAGCTTGAGACAGGTAGATTTATGGACGAATATGCTGGTCATTACATTTTTTCTGTACATGCGCGTGATCTTAGCTGGGAATTTGGAAGTGCTCAATTTGAAGAGTGGGTTTTGAGAAATCAAATAGTAGAAAAATCGCTGCAAAAATAGGGAGGAATTTTGTGGTCGATTTTCTTATTTTTTTGTTCATTTTCGTAGTCGGATTTTTTATTATGCAAGTACTCGTTTATCGATTTGCAAAGAAAAACATTCAAAAATATACAAAAATAAAATGGATTCATATGTGGCTAGAGATGAATATGAAAAAAGGACCGAGATTAGATCTTTTTGATTTTGTAGTTATCGTACTTGTATGTATTATATGGAAAGTATGGATGTATTCTCTTGTGTAATAAATATGCCTATATTTGTTAAAATGAAGGAGAATCTGTCATTGTTGATAGGTTCTTTTCTTATGTTAATCATTTTGAACAGCATCATTCATTTATGCTGTTAGAATATAGAGATGAAGAAGCTATATTTTTAAGAAGAAATTAAGGATACGCATGTATAATACAAACACATAGGGAGACTAACTGCATACAAATATGTTATTTTGTATAGGACAACATGTTCGTTGATGCGAGACGAAGGGGTAAAGGAAAGAGGGAATAAATTGCGTTTTAATGTTTTTACACAGCGACGAAGAAGAGATGAATTTCATTTTAGTTTCTCGGCTCAGCAACCGAGACCGAGAAAGAATCTATTAATTTCTATCATTCTTAGTGGAATGTGGGCGATCTGTTTAGAAACGCTATTCTTTGTTATGTTAAGGTCTTTCGAATTTCAGAGAACTAAAGATTTTTTTAATGGGGAAATACCGCTAAGTATACTCATTATTGTTTTGTGGAGTGTACTACTATACATCATTCATTTGAATAAAGGCATTAGTCATAAGCTTAGGCCGACGATTCAAGCTTACATCTTATTATTTTTAATTGCTCATGCAATAAATTGGATATATATTATGATGCAGGAGAATATGAGTCTTGTATCAGTGAATAACTGGGTTTATGAGCGATATGGACAGTATATATTAAGTTTATTATTTATTTATATGGTATATGTTTTTGTGTATAGTTTACTTGGACGAATCTTTTTGAGCGTCACGATAATAAGTTTGGTGCTAATTGTTTTTGGGATTGTGAACCATTTTAAACTCATTTTTAGAGGAGATCCATTCTATCCATCTGATTTCACACAGATTACTCAAATGCAGTCTGTTATACCAATGGTTATGGACTATTTTAGTTGGTGGAATATATTTTTGGGAATATTCGGGATTACCCTGCTTGTATATTTAATTATGTATATACGAAAGCATACTCCAGTTATAAAGCCTAATATAATTACGAGAATTATTTTCATATGTGCTTCTACGTTTATGGTGTATGCATATAGTAATTATCCTAATACATTTATGAGTAATGTATTGCAAAAATATGGGGTAACCTTTGTGGCTTGGAATCAAAATATAAACTATGCTGATAATGGTTTTGTTTTAGGATTTGTCAGTAACTTAGACACGACTGTCATTGAGAAGCCAGAAGAATATTCAAAAGAAACTATGCTACAAATTTCAAATAATATAAAGAAACAATATGGAAGCAATGTAGGGAAAAAAGAAAAGACCGAGAAGCCAAATATTATATTTTTCATGAGTGAAGCTTTTTGGGATCCAACAAAGCTAATGAATCTTTCATTTAGCGAGGATCCGGTGCCGAATTTACATCACTATATTGAGAATTTTCCGGGTGGACAAACAGTATCTCCTGTATTCGGGGGAAACACAGCGAATACAGAATTTGAAGCGTTAACGAGCTATTCAATGAGCTTTTTAAAGCAAGGTTCTATACCATATCAACAAGCGGTGACAGGGCAGAGAGAAATTCCGTCTATCGCAAGTGAATTGAAAAAACATGGATATTACACGAATGCAATTCATGCTTATGGAAGATCATTTTATAAGCGGGATGATGTATATAATGTTTTAGGAATTGATAATTTCAATGCAGAAGATACAATGAACAACGTAGAGGTAGATGGGGATTATATTAGCGATGTATCTATTAGCAAAGAAATAATAGAGGAATTGAATAAGAGAAAGCAACCTACGTTTATTCATGCAGTTACGATGCAAAATCATTTTCCATTCAATCCAGGAAGATTTGAAGAAAAGCAAATAGAAATTAGCGGATTAACAGATGAGGGATCGAAGGCAGAATTAGAAACATATACTGAGGGTGTACGTCGTTCTGATGAGGCTCTAAAATATTTAGTAGAACAAATTCAAGAGCTGGAAAGACCTACTATATTGGTTTTCTTTGGAGATCACTTACCAATATTAGGGGTAAATAAAGCTATCTATGAAGAAGCTGGATATATAGAGAATGAAGAAACTATAAATGAAAGGTTAGCTATGTCAGAAACACCATTGTTAATGTACGCAAATTTCGATTTGCCAAATGACAATTTAGGTTTAGTAAGTCCGATTTATTTTTCTAATCTTGTTTTGGATTATGCAGGGATCAATAAATCACCGTTTTATCAATTTTTATCGGAAATGCATAAAGAAATACCAGTCCTTAAAGATGAGTTAAAGGTTAATAAAGATGGGGAAGAGATAACAGATTTAACAAAGAAACAAAAAGAAATGTTAGAGCAATATAAAATGATCCAATATGATTTACTTGCTGGAAAGCAGTATAGTAAAGATATACTTTTTAAATAGAACAAACAAAAAGAACTTGTATAACGATACAAGTTCTTTTTTTTATAGTATTTAACGGGGTAACCAGACAAGCTGGGTTTAGGGAGTATTACCTGTACATTTAGTATAAATGAAAATGTAATCGTTTTATTTATTGATTTGTGAGAAACATGTGAATTTTAATCTTTTCAAAAAATGCGTTCCAATTGAAGCGATTTGGTATAGATTTTTATGAATGCAAAAACTTTATAAGTTCTTCGTTTAATTCATCCGCTTGATCGATCGGGGAGCCGTGACCACTATTTGTAAGAGGATGTAACTGAGAATTTTTAATCCGCTTTTGCGTAAGTTCAGCGCTTTTGTAAGGGATAAGTTGATCGTGAATACCGTGGAATATTTTTGTTGGGACGTTAATTTTACTTAAATCTTTCGTTACATCTTCATTTGCGGCAGCTTGCAATATTTTGATGAGAGCGTAGGAAGCAGACTGCATGCCGAGATAAGAAAACCATTCTAACGTAGCAGATCCTAAGTTTCTATTGAAAAATGATAAAGATACATCATTTAAAAATTTTGGCATATTGGCATACATTTGATTAATGAGGGTATCTGCTTGTTCTTTTGGGACACCATAGGGAGATTCTTGATTTTTAACGAAAGAGGGAGAAACAGCATCGATTAATACAAGTTTAGAAATACGACGGCCATTGTAGCGGGACATGTACCGAATAGAAAGAGCGCCACCTACTGAAAAACCGACTAATGTAGCATTTTCTACTTGAAGTGCTTCGAGAACAATGGCGATATCGTCTGCTAAACGATCGTATGTGTAACCAGTCCATGGTTTATCAGATTGCCCGTTTCCGCGTATATCCATAGCGATACAGCGGAAACCATGCTGTGGTAAAACATTGAGTTGATATTGGTACATTTGATGATTTAAAGGCCAGCCATGAACGAAAAACACGGTTTTACTACCGGGCCCAGGATTAACGTCTTGCACAAAAATATGCACATCTTTCTCGACGGTAACAAACATAAATTATCCCCCTAACCTATTCATATGCTCTATCCCAAAAGCGTTGTTTCGTCATAGCTTTAATAAATTCATTCGCCAGGAGTGTAGGGTTCTGTTCTATTAAGACACCAGGCTTTCCTTTAATATTTAAAGATTGAATAACAGTAGATCCATTTTGGAAGGCACCGATTGGTTTAAAGTGATTATATGATTCTACGACAAATGAACTCGCTTTATTAAGAAACTGTTCATCGAGGTTTCCTCCAATAAGAAGTAGACCATCATAAAGAAGTGAGGATCCTGTTAAAAAAGTATCATTCACGTCCCAACGTACATTTTGCGTTCCTTGTACAATACCTAATCGTTCGGAAACAATCACTGGCTGCAACCCAACTTGTTTGAATTGATTTAGTATATATTGCGCGTTTTGTCCGTCATATCCATTTGCAACAATGACACCTACTCGTAATGTATTAGGGCTAAATGTCGTATTTGCCATACTGAGTGCTGGCGATGATTTCGTAACGCCCGATTCTTGAATATTTGGGACTTTTGCTCCGATCGCTTCAGCGACTAACGTAGCTAGTTCACTACTAATATGTCCAATCATATTTACGACTTGTTGACGGACTGATTTACTTTTTACTTTTCCTAATTCAAAGGAGAAGGCTTGCATAATATGAACCTTTTCGACGTTACTCATACTATTCCAAAATAAACGTGCTTGAGAGAAATGATCTTTGAAACTGGCGGCTGTTTCTCTCGTTTTATGCCCTGATACAGTGGAAGGATATGTAACGAACCCACCCTTTGTACCAGGTACAGTGTAAGGAGTGTTATTTGCTAAGGAATTATTATGGTAAGCGATTTTTCCTTTATCAATTATATATTTAGAGGCACCATCTCTTTGATTGTTATGAAATGGGCATACTGGACGGTTAATCGGTAATTCTTGATAATTTGTACCGACGCGTGCCAATTGAGTGTCTGTATAAGAAAAGAGCCTACCTTGTAAGAGCGGATCATTGGTGAAATCAATACCACGGACGATACTTCCAGGATGAAGTGCGACTTGTTCCGTTTCAGCGAATACATTATCGACGTTGCAATTTAATGTCATTTTTCCGATGATTTTAACAGGGAAATCTTCTTCAGGCCAAATTTTTGTCGCATCTAATATATCGAAATCGTATTTAAATTCATCCTCTTCTTCTAAAATTTGAATGCCAAGTTCGTACTCAGGATAGTTTCCAGCATTAATATTTTCCCATAAATCACGGCGATGGTAATCTGGATCAGCACCACCTAATTTTTGCGCTTCATCCCAAATTAATGAGTGAATGCCAAGCTTCGGTTTCCAGTGAAATTTTACGAATCGTGACTTTCCATTTTTATTCACTAAGCGAAATGTATGAACGCCAAACCCTTGCATCATTCGAAAACTTCTTGGAATGGCACGATCAGACATAATCCACATCATCATCGCAGCCGATTCTTGGTTATTGGCGATGAAGTCCCAAAATGTATCATGTGCTGTTTGTCCCTGTGGAATCTCATTATGCGGTTCAGGTTTAAGGGCGTGAATAAGATCAGGGAATTTAATGCCATCTTGAATGAAAAAAATAGGAATATTGTTTCCGACTAAATCAAAATTTCCTTCTTCTGTATAAAATTTAACGGCGAACCCTCGTACATCTCGATTTGTTTCATTCGCGCCTTTTGATCCAGCCACTTCAGAGAAGCGAACGAAAAGGGGTGTTTTTTTTGAAGGGTCTTGTAAAAAGTGGGCCATTGTTAGTTCTTCTAAAGATTCATATAGCTCGAAAACACCATGCGCACCGTATCCACGTGCGTGAACGACTCTTTCAGGAATTCGTTCACGGTCAAAATGAGCAAGCTTTTCTCGCATTAGGAAATCCTCTAGAAGGGTAGGACCACGATCACCAGCGGTTAAAGTATTTTCATCATTTGAAATGGTAACACCTGTATTTGTCGTCATTTTCTTTCCTTCATTCTCACGCGTGAAGGATTCCAGTTGTTCTGTTTTTTTATTTTTTTTGCCGTCCACATAAAACACCTCCCATAATATACGTATTATTGTTTATAGCTTTTATGCTTATATAGCCTGAAGATACTCTGCTTTATTGGGATTATTTTCCTCAAATGTTCGATTTATCTTTGTTTGTCTATGAAAATCATTTATTATAATAAATGGTATTCTTCGAGATATTATTTTGAAGGGGTGTTGAAGTGAAAGGAAGTTTTCTATCATATAAAGAAGAAGAAAGGAATGCAAAAATTTTTTTATGGGTGCTATATGTCATTGTTGTTTCATACCAAATTTTCTATGCAATCGTATTAGAAAATAAATCATTAACGGATAGGGGACATAGCATAATATGGCAAGTTATTTGCGGAACTGCAATACTCGGTGTGAATGTATATTTAATAAAAAAAGAGAAAGCGAACCTTGTTAAATATGCATGTGTATTTGCATACATAGGAATAGAAATCGTTAATATACTTTCGTATATGCTTTATAATGAGGCGGCATTTGATGGAGTAAATATAATAGAAATTATTTTCATCTTCTTTGTACCTATATTTTTAAATAAAAAATATTTTGTGTTTGTACTTTCGACAATTGTAGGGAAATATGTTATTTATTTATTTGTATTAAAGGAAGTAAAAGGATTTATGTTCCTCATTATGTATACACTCGTATTAATAGCGGCATACATCATTTTAAATCGATTTATACAATACCTTTCAGCGGTCAAGGAAAGTATTATGATTGCTAGTGAATCACAAAAATTAGCAGTAATCGGAAAAATGGCAGCGACAGTGGGACATGAAATTAAAAATCCACTTGCTTCATTAAAAGGGTTTACGCAATTACAACGAGAGAAGCATGAGGAGGACCCTATTTACGAACAGATGATATTTGAAATAGAAAATATGAATAATATGATAAGTGAGTTAATGGAAGTTGCTACATGTAAACCTTCTGTTTATAAGAAACATAATATAGGTGAAATTGCATTACAAGTAGTAAAAATTGTTCGCGAAAAAATGAATGAATCTAGCGTCCAGTTTATTTCTAATGTGGAAGAAAAGACGATAGAAGTTGAATGTGATGAGCGGAAAATAAGAGGAGTCTTTCTATATGTCATAAAAAATGCTTTGGAGGCAATGGAGCAAGGTGGCACATTAGAGTTACGGTTAGAAAACAAAGGACAAGATTATGTAATGCTAAGTGTAATTGATAATGGTTACGGTATTAAGAAAGAAAATTTAGCTCGTGTTAAAGAGGCCTTTTATACAACGAAACAAGATAAAATTGGCCTAGGACTTACTGTAGCGAATCGGCTTGTTACTGAGCAGCATCTTGGTGAATTACATATTTCAAGTGAAAGAGATATTGGAACTAGAATAGATATTATGCTCCCGAAGCAACGTGGAAATAATGAAATTCAAGAGGGAGAAAAGCTAGGAGTTACGATATGAATAAAGACGATATATTTAAAAATGAAGAAATGAAGGCACTGAAAATATTTTTAATTTTATTTTTCATTATATTTTTTGTATACGATCTTGCCTACGAATTTATTGTACCTTTAATAGGAGGAGAGCAAGAAGGAGTAGGACAATTTGAAGATGGTTTAGGTTTATGGCTTTATTTTCTAATGGTGATTTTGTTTTGTATTGGAGTATACTTCATGAAATGGAAGAATCCATTTGCAGTGAAATATATTATTCTAATTGGATATAACCTATTAGATTTTATCCATAATTTTATGATTTACTACGGTAGTGATGCTGAGTTTGATGGTGGGAATATAGTAGAAGGATTTTTTATTTTATTTGCCCCACTCTTTGTGAACAAAAGGTATTTTTGGTTAATCACTGGTATACTTGTTGGGAAATACGCTCTTATAGGAATCATTATTCACTCGTCACTCGTTTTAATCCCGATGGCATTATATAGCGTATTTACTATCATATGCTGGATTATGTTTTTAAGGTTTCAATCTTACGTTCGTACGCTTGAGATGATGGATAAAGAAATACAACAAACAGAAAAGCTAGCAACTGTTGGGAAAATGGCTACAGTTATTGGTTACAAAATTAGAAGACCTCTAGCTAATTTAGATAAATTTGTTAATAAGCAAGCAAATAAATATCCTGAGGATAAAATATATAGTGATATTATGAAACAAGAAGTAGAACGAATTCATACAATCGCTACAGAACTTAGTGGATTTGAGAAATCTAAATCACTAGAATCAGAAGTTCATAATATAGAAGAAATTATCGCTTATGTTATTCGAGTTATGGGAAAGCCTGCTTTAAAGCAAGGAGTGCACATACAAGGTATTTATAGTAAAGACATACCATTGATTACATGCGATGAAAAACGATTAAAGCAAGTATTTTTTAATTTAATTAAAAATGCGATTGAAGCAATGTCAGTTGGCGGAACGATTACGATTAAAGTGACTGTAGAAGATGCAATCATTGTTCAAGTTAAGGATGAAGGTTGCGGTATTCCAAAAGACAAAATTCCGAAGCTAAATGAAGCTTTTTACACAACGAAAGAAACGGGAACAGGTTTAGGTTTAGTAGTTACAGAAAAAATTATTAAAGACCACAACGGTAAAATGAGTTTTGAAAGTGAAGTTGGGGTTGGAACGACTGTGAAGATTGTATTGCCAATGTAATGAAAAAAATTTAAAAAGGGAGATTACTTATTTGAGAGTGATCTCCCTTTTTTATTGTGGATGAGAGTAAGGCATTCTGATAAAGGTAGGCGAGTTAATTATATTAACATAGTGTATATAATTCGAAATCCAATATATGGATAAATTTACAATGATAGTATATACTAAACTTGTCTGTTATTTGTTTTAATTCATTTGTATTTCTATTTGCTGACCCGAATCTCGGGTCTTTTTTTGTTAAATAAATTATTTTTTAGTAAGGGCTATATATCAGTGATTAAAAAAATAGAATATACAGCACTCGCAGTAATTCCAGGGTTAATATGAAGGGATATAGCATCTCCTCTCGAAACTGAGTTTCCAGTTGTAATGCTAGTCCAAGTTACAGTAGCGGGACCTACTGCTGGATTAGGATTAAACACTTGAATTTGTCCTGATACAGTATCCGTTGGTTTAATTGAAAATACTATAGTTCCTGTAATTTTGTCAGTGGTAAAGTAAGAGTAGATAGGATGTAACTAGAGGTAGGGGCAGTGAGGTTTGTTGGAACATTCCTGCAAATATTAATCGTATAAACAGCAGCAGGTAAGTTATTTACATTTATAGATGCAGCGAAGCCAACTATACTACCGGCTCCAGCAGTGACATATGGAATAACATTGGAGTCAATTCCAGGAGAACCCGCTATACGTTGAAAACCAGCATTTGTTCCTTGAAAAACAATACTTTTCGATGAGGCACTACCGGTGATGCCAGTAGGCCCGGTGATGCCAGTAGGTCCGCTTTCTACTAATACGATATAATCTGGAGATACATTCGGAAATCCTTGAGGTGCATCTTTTTTTACAACATAGCCGCTGCTCGTATACGTGACAACTTGTCCTTTTTTATAGGTGGGAGCGGCTGCTAGACTAAAGGCGGTAGTACTTTGTAAACCAGCTCCTGTACCCCCAGTAGCGCCGATAGCTCCAGTGGGCCCAGTGATGCCGGTGGGTCCAGTGATGCCAGTGGGTCCAGTGATACCGGTGGGTCCAGTGATGCCAGTGGGTCCAGTGATACCGGTGGGTCCAGTGATGCCAGAAGGTCCAGTGATGCCGGCAGAGCCAGTGTTTCCAGTAGGTCCGGTGCTACCAGTGGGCCCGGTGTTTCCGTTAGAACTACTATTGCGTCTGCCGTCGCAACTAAAACAATTACGTGGGTACATGTATGTTCTCCTTTCTATATTTTGAAAAACTAGTTTTAAAAATAGAACCACTATATACATATTATGAATTCTATATTTTTGTGTGTTCAATCGTATTGTGTATAGATTTTAAAATAGAGAGGAGAGTTGAATCGTTATAGAGCCAACGTTTCTCTTGTGGGCCGAAAGTAACACCTAAGTCAAAATTAAGCTGCAAATAAATCTTAAAGTCCTTCTTATTTTTTCATAGCAAAATAAGAAGCGGTTAGGAAAAAAATAAAGCCTACAATCCAACCAATAGAAGGAGAATAAGGAAGTATATGTTGTAATAGCATTCCGCTAGAAATAAAAAAGCTACCGAGTAGGCTTAAGAAGATGGGGTATCGCAGTAATTTGAACATGAGTGATACAACCTCCTTTATTACATATATTGTATATTAGTCTTAATTTTCTGTATATAAATTTAAGAGAAAATGGTGGTACAATGTATGAAGGATATGAGAAGAGAGGATGAAGATTAACATATGTACGTTACTGTAACAGAAGCAGCATATAAAAAGATTATGGATACGATTCCAAATGAAGCGAAATATATAAAGTTATTTTACGATAATGAAGGTTGCGGTTGTGTAATGAGCGGAATTATCGATTTAGTAGCTGTAGCAGAAAAAGATGAGCGCGATGTGGATATCGAATCTAGCGCAATGAATTTTATCGCAGATCGCACAAAGCTTGTATTTATGGATGATAAGTTAACAGTTGATTGGCATGAAGTTGGAGGAACTTTTCAGCTGAAGAGCCCAAGCCAATTTTATAATCCAAATATGAAGTTACACGTTCGAGTGTAAGAAAGAAAAGATGGTCCAAAATATTTTTGGACCATCTTTTTTTATTGTCTAAGTTGCTATATTTAAAAAATCGCTGATATATTTTCATGTACTAAACAAAGAAAACCTCTCCATACAATACAAAGGTTTTTTCACATAATGAAATGTACATATGATTGAATTTTCTGTATAATCTTATTTGCGGAGGGGATATGCATGAGAAGATGGGGGATTGAGTTATTAATTTTAGCAGTCGTTATTATTTGGGGGATTAATTTTACGATTGCTAAATATGGACTTTTAGAATTTACAGCAATTGAGTTTACTGCACTTCGGATGATATCGGCGGCACCGCTTATGTTACTCCTTACATTTTTTATTGAAAAGTCGGTTTATATGGAACGAAAGGATATACCTAGATTAATCATCGTTAGTGTTGTAGGTATTGTACTGTATCAAACGTTATTTATGGAAACTGTCAAATATACGTCCGCTACAAATGCCTCTTTACTCATTTCTATTTCACCTATTTTTACAACTGTATTTGCTATTTTTTTGAAACAAGAAAAGTTTTCTTCTCGAAAGCTCATCGGTTCTATAATTGCCTTTTGTGGTGCTGCATTAGTTTTAGTAGCAGGGCATTCGCTTGCTAGTTCTTTTTATGGTAACGGAATTGGACTTATTACATCAATATGCTGGGGGCTTTATCCTGTTTTAGCAGGTCCATTAATTAAAAAATATTCAGCACTACGTGTTACCGCATGGTCAGCATTAGTTGGCGCGATTCCGCTTTTATTGTTAAGTGGACCACATGTATTTATAATGCCATTTCACATTACACATGGAATGACACTATTCGCTTTACTATATTCCATTTTCTTTGTAACAGTATTTGGTTTAGTGATGTGGTATGTTGGTATTCAAAAAATTGGCGCGTCACATACGATGGTATATATGTATATAACGCCACTTGTAGCTGTTTTATTTGCAGCTATATGGGCAAATGAATATGTATCATTTCAACAAATAATCGGTGGAATTATTATTTTCTTCGGTCTATGGTTTGTGAAATCGGAGAAAGTGAAAATTCATTCTACTGCGGGGGAACCTATATCAAAATAGGAAAACAGATCACCTATGATCTGCTTTCCTATTTTTTTATTTTTGGTAAGAAGACGAGAAATAAGATAGCAGTAATAAGTGGAATTAAGTTTAAAAATGGAATACGGAAGAGTGTGATAAGAATAATACCTGGAAGAAGAACACCGAGGACAGCGTAGAAAATACTATGATTTTTCGTGTACCAATACAATGAAAGTCCAATAAGTGCAGGGATAATGAGGTGAATGAGAGCCATTAAAAAATAAATCATTAGACGCCCCCTTTATTTGTGTACTTATTACATCATATCCGTATGTTCATAGATTGATATCACTTTTTTCATAAATGGACGAAAAATGTTTGGAAAAACGTCACAAATTATGAGGATATGATGTTTGAAATCTTGTATAATATTATTTCCTGAAAACATTCAAACAACATAAACATACTGTTTATGTTGTTTTTAATTTGAGTGAAATGAATTTTAAGTAGTATGAACTCGAAAGAAATGAGTTATACAGCTTTTGTTGGATAGATAAAAATTACTGAAGAGGAGAACAGCATGATTAGTATGTCATTAAGATCATTTAAAATTCAATCGTATTATTTACTAGGTTTTCTTTTGCTAGGATGGATGTTAACACCGTTTTCAGCTCATTTTCTAGGTGCTGGAATTGGACTTATCGTAAGTATGTATTGTGTTTGGCTTTTAGGGAGACGAATTGAGAAGCTTGGAGATAGTATCGTAAAGAAAACGAAAGCACCGACGCTCGGTATGTTTAATCGTTTTGCAGCTGCCATTTTGGGCGCTGTTATTATGTACGAAATTGAGCACCACATGGTTATGTGGGCATTTGCAGTAGGGATTCTGGGTGGTTATTTCTTAATCGTTGTGAATTTAGGCTACTATAGTATGAAAGATGAGGAAGAATTAACAAAAGGCTAAAAAGATAAAAAGCCTCTTTTTAGATGGAATAGAGGATCCGGCGAGGGGGAGTTACAATAGGAAGCATAATTTTGCATAAAATACAGGTTTCGGCTTCCTATAAGCTAACATGAAATCACGTATTAGTATGACTCTTATGTTCTTAAAAAAAGGTGGATATAATACAACAAATTATTCCGGTAATTAGAATAATATATTTTATCGTTTCATTTGTATGCTCAAATAAATTAACGTTAAGCGTCACAAGTCCCCAAAACATTTGGATCGCTCCATAACTGAATAAAATTTTTCCTGTACGAGAAAAATTTTTCATAGCCCTCATCCTTTCCTGTATATGTAAATTGTATCATAAAAAACTCAAAACGAATGATTATAAAATGAATTTTCAGCAAAATTAGGATGTTGGTATGTAATTTTATGAACTAAGTCATAGATGGAGAGATAAGATATAGAAAGAAGCTTACGTTAAAAACGTAAGCTTCTTTTTTATGTAAGTGTGTATAACCGTTAAGCCGCATTGGGTTTTGTCGGTGAGTACACGGAACTTTACGGTTACACGACACTTATTCATATGAGTAAAAGGGGTATTCCAACAGAAAGTTTGTACTTAAGCGATTGGACCGCCTAAGTTAATAATATCTTCAGAAACGCTGTCGAACTTTTTGAAGTTCTCTTTGAATTCGCTCGCAAGCTCGATTGCTTTCTCTTTATAAGCAGCTTTATCAGCCCAAGTTTGTTCAGGCATTAACACTTCGTCAGGTACACCTGGTACGTGAAGTGGAACTTCAAGACCGAAGATGTCATGTTTAGCTGTTTCAGTTTTCGCAAGTTCGCCGCTTAATGCTGCTTGAATCATTGCACGAGTGTAACCTAAGTTCATACGTTTACCAATGCCGTATTCGCCACCAGTCCAGCCAGTGTTTACTAAGAATACTTTCGCATCGTGTTTCTCGATTTTTTCACCAAGCATTTCAGCATAGCGAGATGCATCAAGTGGTAAGAATGGTGAACCGAAGCAAGTTGAGAATGTTGCTTGCGGAGATGTAACGCCGCGCTCTGTTCCTGCTAGTTTACTAGTGTAGCCACTTAAGAAATGGTACATAGCTTGTTCTTTTGATAACTTACTGATTGGAGGCAATACGCCAGATGCATCAGCCGTTAAGAAAATGATTGTATTTGGGTGTCCAGCAACACTTGGCAGTACGATATTGTCAATCGCATGCATAGGGTATGCAGCACGAGTATTTTCTGTTAAAGTAGTATCGTTATAGTCTGCGATACGCGTTTGGTTATTAATGATAACGTTTTCTAAAACAGATCCAAATTTGATTGCATCGAAAATTTGTGGTTCTTTCTCGTGAGAAAGGTTTACACATTTTGCGTAGCAACCGCCTTCAATATTGAATACACCGTTATCAGACCAACCATGCTCATCATCACCGATTAATTTACGGTGTGGATCAGCAGATAATGTTGTTTTACCTGTTCCAGATAAACCGAAGAATAGTGCTACGTCGCCTTCTTCACCTACGTTTGCAGAGCAGTGCATAGAAAGAATATCTTGTTCAGGTAGTAAGAAGTTCATAATAGAGAAGATTGATTTTTTCATTTCTCCAGCGTATTCTGTACCACCAATTAGTACGATACGTTTTTCGAATGAAACCATAATGAATGCTTCAGAGTTTGTACCGTCAACAGCTGGATCAGCTTTGAAATTCGGTGCAGAAACAATTGTGAACTCTGATTCATGAGTTGTTAATTCTTCTTCAGTTGGACGAATGAATAATTGATGTACAAATAAATTGTGCCATGCATATTCGTTAATAACTTGAATTGGTAGGCGGTAATTGCGGTCAGCGCCTGCAAATCCATTGAAGATGAATAACTCTTCTTTTTCTTTTAAGTATTCTAAAACTTTAGTGTATAATTTATTAAAATGTTCTTCAGAAATCGGTTGATTCACTGCTCCCCAAGCAATTTTGTCAGCAACCGATGCTTCTTTCACAATAAATTTATCTTTAGGAGAACGTCCTGTATATTTTCCTGTTGAAGCAGAAACGGCACCAGTAGAAGTTAATTTCCCTTCATTTCGCATTAATACTTTTTCCACTAATTGCGGAACACTTAGTTGAATCTGTGCATTGCTTCCGTTCAATAATTCGTGTAAACCAATTTGGACATTCACAGTACTCATATTTATATACCATCCTTTTCATTTAATGAAATATTTCTCGTAATCCCCAACAATAGTATAACACAATTATATAAATAATGTATACTATTTATTTCTTTTTGTTTGTGTGAATGTATTATTTCCTTATTAATATTTCATTCCAGGCGTATTGAGAAAAACTTTCAGGAAAATGTGAATATTAATTGACAAATGAATATCATTTCTTTAGTATAGGTTGGGACGGATACTCTCTTATCCCGAGCTGGCGGAGGGACAGGCCCGATGAAGCCCAGCAACCTCACTTGTAGTGGTAAATACAGGTGAATAGGTGCTAAAACCTGTGCGAGGCTAACGGTCTCGAACGATAAGAGCAAAGGGCAAAAAGCAGTATGCAAGTAGCAAATTAAACCTTTCCTCTATGCAAAGTAGGAAAGGTTTTTCTGTATGCTTGTGTGGGAGAATAAATGTATGTCGCAGTTTGTGGCAAATTAAGGATGAGTTCCGTACAATATATACAATTACTGTAGGGAGGTTTACCACATGACAAAAAAACGTCATCTGTTCACATCTGAGTCTGTAACTGAAGGACATCCAGATAAAATTTGTGACCAAATTTCTGATTCAATTTTAGATGCGATCTTATCAAAGGACGCAAATGCACGTGTAGCTTGTGAAACAACTGTAACAACTGGTTTAGTATTGGTAGCGGGGGAAATTACGACTTCTACTTACGTAGATATTCCAAAAATCGTTCGTGAAACAATTCAAGGCATTGGTTACACACGCGCAAAATACGGATTCGATGCAGAAACTTGTGCAGTTTTAACATCTATCGATGAGCAATCTGCTGACATCGCTATGGGTGTTGACCAAGCGCTAGAAGCACGCGAAGGTCTAATGACTGACGCTGAGATTGAGGCAATTGGTGCGGGAGACCAAGGTTTAATGTTTGGCTTCGCATGTAATGAAACACAAGAATTAATGCCACTTCCAATCTCGCTTGCTCACAAATTAGCTCGCCGTTTAACTGAAGTACGTAAAGATGACACATTATCATACTTACGTCCGGATGGAAAAACGCAAGTTACAGTTGAGTATGATGAAAATGGTAAACCTGTACGTGTAGATACAATCGTAATTTCTACACAGCATCATCCAGATGTTACATGGGAAGAAATCGATCGCGATTTAAAAGAGCATGTAATTAAAGCTGTAGTTCCAGCAGAATTAATGGATGGAGAAAC
The DNA here is from genome assembly GCF_044908765.1 of Bacillus sp. RC251. Taxonomy (NCBI): domain Bacteria; kingdom Bacillati; phylum Bacillota; class Bacilli; order Caryophanales; family Bacillaceae; genus Bacillus; species Bacillus sp. RC251. The sequence continues at coordinate 118,760 of NZ_JBIYDP010000011.1, forward strand.
GAAATTCTTCATTAACCCAACTGGCCGCTTCGTAATTGGTGGACCACAAGGTGATGCTGGTTTAACAGGACGTAAAATCATCGTTGATACTTACGGTGGATACGCTCGCCACGGTGGCGGTGCATTCTCTGGTAAAGATGCAACGAAAGTTGACCGTTCTGCAGCATATGCAGCTCGTTATGTTGCGAAAAACATCGTAGCAGCTGGTCTTGCTGACAAAGCAGAAGTACAACTTGCATACGCAATTGGTGTAGCACAACCAGTATCAATTTCAGTTGATACATTCGGGACTGGTAAAGTATCTGAAGACGTACTAGTAGAACTAGTTCGTAACAACTTCGATCTTCGCCCAGCTGGTATTATTAAAATGCTAGACTTACGTCGCCCAATTTATAAACAAACAGCAGCTTACGGCCACTTCGGACGTACTGATGTAGACCTAACATGGGAACGTACAGACAAAGCTGCAGCTTTAAAAGAGCAAGCTGGTCTATAATATATGAAAAAAAGCTTTGCGCCGTGAGCGCAAAGCTTTTTTTATTTTGTTTTACTTACAATTTGAATGCATGAGTTACAATACACTTCGCCGTCTAGCTCAATATACTTTTTCATATTCGTCATGCCACTTGCCGGAAAAGGCATATGAATCCATGCCTTTTCATACGTTTGTATTTCTTTTTCACATGATTTGCAAAGGATTGGTTTCTTCTGGAACATATGTAATCAACCTTTCATGTGGCGTGCTTTACCTGCGCAAAAGGCACTGCTTAGTAAAAATAGTGTTGCGAATATAATGCTTACTAATGTAGCGTATGGAATTGCGCCTTTTAGAGAAAATCCGACAGTAATGGAAGCGATGAATAAGAGGATGAATGTTGTTGTTAGTTTTTTATAAAGTTCCATAGTAAGTAGACCTCCTTATTTAAAGGTAGAACGTTTAAAAATAAAATCTACTATCTAGGCAAGTGCAAGAGGAATTAATGTGCTAGTCAAATAGTAACGAATACCACCATCAGGCATAATTACATATAATTTTAAAAAGTTAATATCGAACCCGTAAGCGATACATTGAAAAAGGGATAATATAATTAGGAATGGTATAATGGGTACGGATCGTTTCATATTTTGAATCATGTAAAGCTCCTTTATATGGATAAACATACTTATATTGTATCATGTTGAATTCTTCGCTTCATACATAATTTTACAATAAAATGAAAGGAAAGATGAAAAATGAGTGTTAATGAACATAAAAAACAAGCACCAAAAGAAGTGCGTTGTAAGATTGTGACGATTTCCGATACACGTACAAAAGAGACAGATAAGAGCGGACAACTATTACATGAATTGTTAAAAGAGGCAGGGCATACAGTGACCTCTTATGAAATTGTAAAAGATGATAAAGAAAGTATTCAGCAAGCAGTGTTAGCTGGTTATCATAGAGAAGATGTTGATGTCGTGTTAACAAATGGCGGAACTGGTATTACGAAGCGTGATGTGACGATTGAAGCAGTATCAGCGTTATTACATAAAGAAATTGTCGGGTTTGGTGAGTTGTTCCGCATGATTAGCTATTTAGAAGATATCGGAAGCAGCGCAATGTTAAGTAGAGCGATTGGTGGTACAATTGGGCGCAAAGTAGTTTTCTCGATGCCAGGATCGAGCGGAGCAGTTCGCCTTGCGATGAATAAATTGATTTTACCGGAATTAGGTCATATTACATTTGAGCTGCATCGCCAATGAGTAAGTATGCTGGAATTGTATTAGCAGGCGGTATATCGAGTCGATTCGGTGAGCCGAAAGCGTTAGCAATTTGGAAGGGAACTACTTTTGTTGAGCATATTGTGAAAGTGATGGGAAATACTTTGCAAGACATTGTAGTAATTAGCCATACTGATATAAAAGAGCGAGTAGAGCAACTCGTACAAGTTCCTGTTATAGAAGATATTCCGCATTATAAAGGAAATGGACCACTTGCCGGCATTGTATCAGGTATGGAATATATAGAAGCAGATTGGTACGCTATTATGCCTTGCGATGCGCCAAATGTTTCGCGCGAATGGTTTACCATTTTGCTAGAGCAAACGAGTAATGAATATGATGCGGTTGTACCTATTATTAATGGAAGAAAACAACCGTTACTTGCAGCGTATCATAACCGTATGAAAGAAAAGATTTATGCTTTGCTTCAGGAAGAAAAAAGAAGTGTGGGCCAGCTTTTATTACAATGTAATGTAAAGTATGTTGCTGGAGAAGATGTACAAGCGAATGCGGATTGGTTTATAAATGTGAATACGAAAGAAGAATATGTGCAGGCTCAAAAAAACCTTTCAAATGAATGAAAGGTTTTTTGATATACAGAAATTGGGGAACAATTACTGTATAAAGGTATGTGAGTAAGTTGATTTTAAGGGGAATTCTTAAAATCAATATACAGTTAGTTAAAACACTGTATAACCATATATTAATTTTTATGGGTTTTTATTACAAGTCTGTTTAGTTATGTTTATTTTTGATATAATGAATATAGAAATAAAACAATATTTAACCTTATGTATCATTTATGAAACTAAAATTTATAATTGTGTAATAAACTCCCTTCGTCTAGTTGAAGGGAGTTCTTCTGTTTAAGCGAGTAATTCGGATGCGGTGTTCTGAAGGACGGTTTCGTATTGGGCAAGTAACCCACGGAAAATCTCATCCCAGCTTTTTGTTTTAGCATAAGATGAAGCCGCTATGCTCATTTGCATAAGTTGCTCTTCATTTCGCAATAAAGAATGGATGGATGATAGAAATGAATCCGCATGTTTGGGCGGGCAAAGAACTCCTGTCTGTCCATCCGTAATAATATTTTTAACCCCGCCACTATTTGCACCGATGACAGGTGTACCGCATGCAAGTGATTCGAGTACGACATTTCCGAACGTTTCAGTAGCGGATGGAAATACCATGATGTTAGAACAAGCATATGCTTCAGCTAAATCCTTACCTTGTAAATATCCAGTAAAAGTGACATTTGTATTCGGAACAGCTTCACGTAAATTTATTGCTAGAGGACCGTCTCCTATAATGAGCCAATGAATATCGTTTCGAGTATGCGCTGTTTTCGCGATAAGGTGTTGTAACGTATCAATATCTTTTTCAGGGGCAAGCCGTCCAACATAGGAAAGGACATACTTCGCTGTAATATTATATTTTTTTCGGAATAGGTCTGTATTGTAAGATGGATGAAAGAGTGTGCAATCTACACCGCGTCCCCATATGGAGAGGGCCTGAAAGCCTTTGTTTTTTAGTTGGTGTAACGTTTCAAAGGAAGGAACGAAATTTTTTTGCATATGACTATGAAACCATTTTAAATAGTTCCAAAGCATATTAGAGAGAAATTCGATTTTGTAATAGCGTAAATAAGCATCGAAATCAGTATGATAAGAACCGACAACTGGGATGTTTAACTTTTTTGCATAATACAATCCACAAAGTCCCATGTTGAAAGGTGTGGCAATGTGAATAATGTCAGGCTTAAAGGAAAGAAGTTCTCGTTTAATGCGCGGAGTAGGAAAAGAAAAGCGACATTCTGGATATAATATTGTTAACGGGATACTTCTCATCTTGTTCACATTAGCCACGAAATTATCTTCAGCTGTATGCTGAGGAGCGAAAACAGAATAGGCGATCTTTTCTTTCTGAAAATAACGTGTTAATCGTTCTAATGTTTTCGCAACTCCGTTAACTTGTGGCGTAAAAGTATCGGTAAAAATGGCGACTCTCATCATATCACTCCTTTATGTGAAAAGTGGGATGAATTGATAAAAAGAGATGATGCCAGAGCAAGTGCCGAGGCACATACCGACGAATACATCAGACGGATAGTGAAGCCCTAAATAAATGCGAGAAATACCAACGCATAATGCTAACGGTAATAGAAAAGCAAATATGCTTGGATTATAGCAAATAAATGGAATAAGGACAGAGAAAACGGCTGTTGTATGACCAGACGGGAAAGAGTGGTCTTTTAATGGATGGACTGGATATTTCGCATCCTGAATTGTTAAATAAGGACGTTTTCGCGGATACCATCTTTTTAATATTTGTACAGGAACATGGCTAATTGCTAAAGAAATAGCAGTTGCGATTGCAGCTTGATGCAAAGTCCCTTTTGCAAAAATTAAAAAGAAAAGTGTGAGTGCGATTGAGAAAGTAGCACCACCGATATGAGTAATATTGCTGAAAAAGATATTTAATGTTTTTTGATCAAAGTATCGGTTAATTCCTTTGAAAATGTAACATTCTATTTTATAAAGTCCACTGACCTTCATGAAAATTCTCCTCCCTCGTTTACATATATATGGAGATATTAGCTTTTATTTTAATAAGATTTTATTGAGGGAGTAATAATGTTTTGTAAAGAAAAAGTTAGTTTTCATCAAAAAAGCTGCCAATCTTATGGCAGCGGAAATTTATTTCTGTAATGATTTATAGTATTGACCTTTTTCAACATATTGTGTGCGAATTCGCTCCATGTCTTTACGGTCTTCCTCTGTTAACTCACGAACGACTTTCGCTGGGCGACCGAACGCTAACGTGTTTGGCGGGATTTTCTTTCCTTGAGAAACGAGGCTTCCAGCACCGATAAAGGCTCCTTCACCAATTTCAGCACCATCTAATATAATAGATCCCATTCCAATTAAAGCATCTTTTTTAATATGACAGCTATGTAAAATAACTTGATGCCCAACTGTAACATCGTTTTCTAAAATAAGAGGGTACTGCGGGCTTTGATGAAGTGTACATTGGTCTTGTACATTTACTCGGTCTCCAATGATTGTTGGTGACACATCGCCGCGTATGACTGTATTAAACCAAATACTTGATTCCTCACCAATGGAAACATCGCCTGTAATGGTAACATAGTCAGCGATAAAAGCACTACTCGCAATTTTCGGATTTTTTTCTTTGTAAGGGTATATCATGTAAAGCCTTCCTTTCCTAGAGACTAGTTTTAGTGTATCAAATTATGAGAAAGAGTGAAATGGAGGAGAGCCGTATGTGGAATTATGAAGCAGAGGAAGCGAAAGCTGTCGTTGTTATCGTGCACGGCGCAATGGAATATCACGGACGTTACGAAGCCATTGCGGAAATGTGGAATCATATCGGCTACCACGTCGTAATGGGGGACCTTCCGTCACACGGAACGACTTCAAGAAATAGAGGACATATTGATTCATTTGATGAATACATAGAGGAAGTTAAATTATGGGTGAAAGAGGCAAGAAAGTATAGGTTACCTATTTTTATATTTGGTCATAGTATGGGTGGTCTTATTGTCATTCGTATGATGCAAGAAACGAAGAGAGAAGATGTAGACGGCATTATTTTAAGTTCGCCATGTTTAGGCTTAGTAGCTGGACCTTCAGCACCACTTCAAGCTGCCTCAAAAATATTAAATATTATTGCTCCAAAATTGCAATTTGCAACGAATCTTACAGTGGAAATGTCCACTCGTAATCATGAAGTTAGGGACGCGATGGAGAATGATTCATTGTTCTTGCGCAAAGTATCAGTACGTTGGTATAGTGAATTGATTAAGTCTATCGAAATTGCTCATAAAAAAATAGATGATTTTCCAGATGTTCCGCTCTTGCTAATGCAAGCTTGTGAGGATAAACTTGTAGATAAAATACGTGTCCGCACTTGGTTTGATAATGTTAAAATAAGTGATAAGGCTTTTAAAGAATGGCCGAATTGTTATCACGAGTTATTAAATGAGTATGAGCGTGATGAAATTTTGAATTATATTCAGTCATTTACTGAAATACGCATCAATAACATAATAGAAACAAACAAATAAGTAAATTATTTGTACATCGAATAGAGGAGATGAAGGAAGAAGTGAACGTACCGAGTAATCCCATAACGCTCATGGCGAAAGTATACCGTGATGTGTTTCCGGTAGTACACCATGAGCTAGCGGTGTGGAAAGAGCGTGCCTACCATATTCCGAATGATGAGCTTCATAGTCAGGCAATCGCGAGTATTGAGAATAAAACGTTTCATTGCGAAGGCGGTGGTATTTTAGCACTGTTAGCAAATGAGCACCGAGAGGAATGCATTCGTTTTATCGTAGCGTATCAAACAATCAGCGATTATTTAGATAATTTATGTGACCGCAGTACATCACTTGATCCGAATGATTTTGCCGCACTGCATGAATCTATGTTAATGGCATTATCACCTGAAGTAGAAGGTGGCGGTAATTATTATCGCTATCGTGATGACCAAGACGATGGTGGTTATTTAGATGAACTTGTTGAAACATGCCAAGATGTTTTAAAGAAAACGAAGCACTATGACAAAATTGCTCCTGTTCTTCATGAACTTGCTTGTTATTATTGTGATTTGCAAATTCATAAACACGTGAAGTTAGAAGAAAGAGAACCACGCTTACAAAAATGGTTTGAAGCACATAAAGAAAATTTACCTGAAATGAGCTGGTTTGAATTTTCAGCATGTGCCGGTTCTACACTTGGAATCTTCTGTCTTGTAGCATATGCATTTCATGATGAATTACATGATGAAGATATTGCGAAAATTAGACAAGGATACTTCCCATACGTACAAGGACTTCACATTTTACTTGATTATTTCATCGATCAAGAAGAAGACCGTATAGGCGGGGATTTGAATTTCTGTAGTTATTATGAAAACGAGCAAGCGATATTAGATCGTATGAAACATTTTGTAGAAGAAGCAGAGAAGAGCATTGGTGATTTACCTCATGCGAAGTTTCATCGTCTCATAAGCCGAGGGTTACTTGGTATTTATTTATCAGATCAAAAAGTATCAGCACAAAAGAATATGCACAAAATGGCACGGCGCATTGTAAAATACGGAGGGCTTACTTCACGATTCTTCTATTGGAACGGGAAGATGTACCGAAAGAAAATGGCGCAGTGATGAATAAAACCACTCATGTAGAGTGGTTTTTGTTATAATATGGTAAAGGTTGGTGGTGGAAATGAAGTGATTGTTTCAAAAGCTATATGAAAATATTGAAGTAACGTTACTCATGCTACTTTCCATTTCATTTGTAACTGGAATGTATATGATGATGAATAGGCCAAGTGGTCCTACTATGATGGATTATGTGTCGCAAGTAATAATTGGCACAATTATTATTTTAGATATCGTGTTCTTAATGAATAGTAGAAAAAAACAAACGAATAGTAAATAAAAAAGCATTTGTACACGAGAGTACAAATGCTTTTTTATTTATGATCGTATTTTTGCAAATACATATATAAGAAGTTCAATCGCAAAAATAACTAAAACAGATAGTCCAAATAAAGGCATGACAGCGCCTAGTATAACCATCATGATAAAGAAAACGAGTACGCTTTTCTTATCTCTTTGCTTTGGCGGTGCTGCTAATTTTCCTTTCGGCTTTCTTGCAAACCACATTTTTGCTCCGTAATAAATAAGAAGTAATAAAGATAATGTCGTTAGTAAGCATAATATTTTATTTGGCCATCCGAATAAATGTCCTTCGTGAAGCGGGATACCGTAAGTGAACCATTGTGCAAATAATCCATAATCACGATAGTCCGTTTTTGAAATGAGTTTTCCGCTATATTGATCAAAGTAAGCTGTTATTTCTTCATTTGGTGCCACATCCATGCCCGTAATACCAGAACCGCTCGATTTCGAAACGGTGAATACACCTTTCGGATCAGTTGGTAGTGAGATAACGTATGGCTTCTTTATTTCAATTCCTTTTTGTAATTCATCGACAGAAATTGTTTTTAGCTCATTTGAATTCGATTCAGGAGGAGCTTCTTTTCTTGTTGCCCACGGCAATTCTTTTACCTTTGATTCAGGCGGTGCCATATACAACTTTGGATATCCAATCGATTCATTCGACGATGCGATTTTATAAATTTGGTTACCCATAAATCCTGACCATGGCAATCCAGATGCGACTAACAAAACGAGTGGAATTGTAAATATAATACCGATAATAGAATGACGTCGTTTTGCTTTTTCTCGCTTAGTGGATGCCGGTGTGTTTTTGAATTGGCGTATACTCATATACAATCCAGTCACAATTAAAAAGATTGTCCAGCATGCCGCAAGCTCTACAGTATAGTTGACGACAGTGCCACCAACTAAAAGAGAACTATGTAATTCCCGCATTATATTGGCAAACGTTTCACTTGCATTTTGATCTCCAATAATTTGATTATTGCTATCTAAATACACATATTTTTGTTGCCCCGTATATTCATTTGCAATAGTAAGCCTCGTATTATAATCCCCATTAAACTCACTAATTTTCGCCACACTATAATGTGGATATTTTTTCTCTGTTAAGGAAATAGAATCAGACATCGAAATAGATTCCGTTTGGGCGCTCTTCCCAAAATATAAATCTTTATAGATGAAATCTTCAACTTCTTCCCGAAATAAATACCCAATTCCGCTCAGTGACAACGTAATAAGAAGCGGTGTAATAAAAAGCCCAGCATAAAAATGCCAACGCCAAAAAATGTAATGAAGCGAACGATTTACTTTCATACTTTCAGTTCCCCTAACCTTTCCTATATGAATAACTACTTATTTAATATAGCGAGATTAAGTGTGATTACTTTGAAAGAATTGTGAAGAAAGTTAAAAGTTTTTAGAGCAGATTTTATCGGCAAGACATACAATACGCAATGCAAAGCTTAGTTGAATGAATTAGCTCTTCATTTCCTTTTTGTAGTCTGATTTGAAGTGCCTTTTGAAAATAAGATAAGGCAGTATGGAAGTCACCTTCATCTAATTTGCTTTTTCCATAATGTTGGTAGAAGAAGTCTTCATAGGCGGGTAAGTCTGGTAGTGTTTGTAGAAGTTCGGTAAAGAGTGCATTTGCAGCAGGAAATTTTCTTTCCCAATGATATGTATGTGCAAGACGAAGTTTGTTAATAAAAAGCCCTTGGATGCTGTCCGTTTGTGTGTAATATTCAATTGCCTCCTGTAAGTAATATTTACTTTCAGAAAGGTTGCCAGCGATTCGTTCATAAACGCCGATTAATCCGCAGCTCTTTCCATATAACGAATCTTCATGTAAATGTTCTTTCAAAAATGCAATCCCTTGCTTCATTTCAGCAAGGGATATAGGTTTTTCTCTAAGGTTTTCGTCAAATGTGTATCCCATTTCAAAAGGTATATTCATTTGGACCCCCTTATATTTTTTGCATACATCTCAACAACACCCTCAGCAAGACATTGAGCAGAATCCACAAAATCCTCACTCGCCACAACATTCAAATCAGTACATGCGATGATAGCAGTATCTATTTCATCTTTTAATTGTAAAACGAGCGCGCTCCATAATTTGCGGGCTTCTTCAATTTCTCCGCCTTTAATACAAGTAATAATTTGATTAATGCTTTCCTGCCATTGTTCGTTATGAATGTACTCTATATTACGCTTTGCAATCCCGTCTTGATAAATACCAGCTTGGATTGTCGCTTCTGTTGCGAGAAGCGTGACTCTTTTTATATTTTCAGGAATTGTTTGTAACGTCTCATCGACGATATTTAAAATCGGAATGGAAAGAGAATGTTGTAATTCCTCAAAATAAAGATGCGCCGTATTGCACGGCATAGCAATAAATTCTACGCCAGTACTTTCAAGTTTTTGTGCTCCTTCAATAATCGCTTTTTTCATCGCTTCGTGATCAATAGGGCGATCCATGTAAAACGGTGTTGGGCACGAATAGATCATCATATGAGGAAAGTCCATATCATGTTTTGCTCCGTATATTGTTTGACACTTTGCTACAACTGTATCGACGAATGGCCCAGTCGATTTTGGTCCCATTCCTGCTAGTATTCCGATCATTGTTTTGTCTCCTTTAATATGTAATTAAAAACGTTTTTTGCGAACGATAAAAAGAAATAAAGTAAGTAATAAAAATGAATATAGGATAGCCCAAGCTGTGAGCCATAGTGTGTGAGTCAGTATATTAAATTTGTATTGTCCAAGCATTAGAAAGCTTTCGACAGGTGGTAAAAACCATAGTAACTCTTTTTTAAACCGGATGGAGGCGATCGTTATAAGTAATATAAATGTCAGGCTAAGCCAAGCTGTGCTTGCTTTTTGAATCATATTTCTAGTAAATAAAGTTGCAATTGAAATTCCTAGTATAGAGAAAGACATGTGAGCGAGAAATCCGACTAGAAATAAAGAAACTGTCATTTCTTCATTAAACATTTGCAAAATAATTGGGTAGATTATGGATATAAAAGATAAAACAGTACAAATGAGAAGAGCCGTAATGTATTTACCAACATATAGTGCAGAAATATTATTTGTGTGAGAAATAGTAATTTGTTCTTGTACAGGGTCTTCCGTATGAAAAATTGTGACTGTAATCCAAGCAGATAATAAATAAAGTGCGAGTGCCGTTTCTAAGTATGTCGGTACAATAGGAGTCGGTTTATATGTATATACAAAAAGTAAGCTCACAAAGTACATCGCAATAGGAGGGACGTACTTATACGATTTTGTATAGTCGAGAAAATGGTAACGAATAAGCGCAAACATAATGAACCTTCTTTCGATTTAAAAGTTAGGTTGTAGCAGTGTGATAGATGCTTTTTTATGTAATAAAAACTGAAGCATTTCGTTTGTATATTCTTTTTCGATTTGTAGTTGAATAAGGTTTTGATTTGAATTGTGTACAACGTGTATAAATCCTAATTGTTTCCGTAGTTCTATCGCTGAAAATGTTTCATGAACGATTGCTTCAATATAGACTTGTTCTGCCCTTTTTTGCACAGCGGTATCTTCTGCGATTGTATGATTTGCTAACGTCACAATTCTATCGGCGAAGTTTTCTAGTAGTTGCTTTTCGTGACATGTGAAGAGTATAGATATGCCTTGTTGTTTTAATGAGAGTAAAATATGTTCTAATTCTTGCTGAGAGTTAGGATCGAGCCCAGAAAGCGGTTCGTCTAAAATTAATAAATGGACGTCTGTAAGTAATGCTTGCATAATACCAGTTTTTTGTTTCATACCTTTTGAAAAGTTTCGTACAACGGAATGCCTTGCATGATGTAAATGAAAAGATTCAAGAAGCATCGGAATTTTATCTTTTAAATATTTTGTTGATAAACCGTGAATGTGGCCGAGATGATATAAATAATCCTCTAATGTAAAACGAATCCCTTCAGGAAAATGTTCAGGTACATAGCCAATTTGTATATGTTCTTTTCTTTGAAGTGTCCCTGCCGTAGGTGAAATAAATCCTGCAATTATTTTGAGTAAAGTACTTTTTCCAGTCCCGTTCCCGCCAATAATAGCGAGTGCCTCTCCTTCTGGAACGGATAAATTAATGTTGTCTAGTATAAGTGATTTGCCGTACTTCTTTTGAATTCCCCTTAGTTCTACTAGCAAAGTTCTATCCTTCTTTCTTCAAATAGTGTATACATCCATTATATAGGAGAATAAGAAAAAGACGTGCAATGAGTGCACGTCTTTTTTTGTTATGTTTTGTCGAATCGTCGATATATCGAAACAATCGTTGATATAATTATCGCTTCTCAATCGCCACAATAAATGGCGGGTTATTTTGCTGGTTAATGAAGCCGTATCGCAGTACGTGAGCTTGTTTTTGGTCTAGTTCTTCTGTAAATTTGAGAACAGCGTCGCGTTCTACTTGTCCTTCTGGGTGTCCGTGGTAAATGACAAGGACGATGATTCCTTCAGGTGCCATTACTTCTAGTAATTGTTCAATTGCCGAGAGTGTTGAGTTCGGTTTTGTAACGATATGCTTGTCACCACCAGGAAGGTAGCCTAAGTTGAAGATAGCACCTGTTACTTTTCCTTTTGCGTCTTCTGGTAGTACAGATAAAAGTGTGTCGTGACTGTCGTGAACTAAAACAGTACGTTCAAAAAGCTTTTTTTCTTTTAGGCGGATAGTAGAGCTTTCAATTGCTTCTTTTTGAATATCAAATCCAAATACTTTTCCGTTATCTCCAACGATTTCAGCTAGGAAGCAAGTGTCATGTCCATTTCCTAAAGTTGCATCTACAGCGTAATGGCCTTCTTTAACAGCCGTTTGCAAGAGTGTGCGAGCAAACGGTAATACACGTTCTAATTTCATTTTTGTTTCTCCTCATTTGCATATTTTCCTTGCCAGCTTCCGCGGCGTACAAATTCTGCATCGATGGAATTTAATACTTCCCATTTATTTAAGCTCCACATTGGGCCAATCATTAAATCAGGCGGACCGTCACCTGTGATGCGGTGTACAATTACGTCTTCTGGAATCATTTCAAGTTGGTCAACAACGAGACTTACGTAATCTTCAAGAGAAAGGAATTCTAATTGTCCTTTTTCATATTGCTTCACCATTGGCGTTCCTTTTAATAAGTGAAGTAAATGAATTTTAATTCCTTGTACGTCAAGCTTTGCTACTTCACGAGCTGTTTCCATCATCATGTCGTAATCTTCAAGCGGAAGACCATTAATAATATGAGAGCACACTCTAATACCATGCTTACGTAATTTATTTACACCTTCCACGTAAGATGGGTAATCATGAGCGCGATTAATAAGGTTTGCAGTTCGTTCGTGAACAGTTTGTAAACCGAGTTCAACCCAAAGGTATGTGCGTTTATTTAAGTCCGCTAAATATTCAACGACATCGTCTGGTAAGCAATCTGGACGAGTGGCGATAGAAAGACCGACAACGTCTTTTTCTGCTAGAAGCGGTTCGAATTTTTCTTTTAAAATTTCAAGTGGTGCATGTGTATTTGTGTACGCTTGGAAATAAGCGATACATTTTCCGTCTTTCCACTTCGAGCGCATTTTTTCTTTCATTTCATGATATTGCGTTATAACATCATCGCGGCGATCACCAGCGAAGTCACCAGATCCGGCAGCACTGCAAAATGTACAACTGCCGTAAGCAACTGTACCGTCACGGTTCGGGCAATCGAAGCCAGCATCTAATGAAACTTTAAAGATTTTTTCACCAAATTCATTTCGTAAATGGTAATTCCATGTATGATAACGTTTATTGTCGTTTGTATATGGAAAAGGGTTTTGAACCTTCATTACTTTCCCTCCTAAGCCGAGTCAAAATGAAACAAAATCCATTATAACATACTCATAAGGTAGAGATGGAAGGGACACACTAAAGGGGAATTGAAGCAAGGAGGGACAATTATGGCAGAGCGTCAATCACTTGAATCGTATATTACACAAGCAGAACAAGCGGTGGAATACGCGAAAGAACAATTAGACCAAGGCATGAGACAAGAGCATTACAATACGATGGAGTATTCAGATGCGCAGTTACAATTAGAACAAGCATATAACGATTTACAAACGATGCAACAACATGCGAATGATGAGCAACGTGAGCAATTAAATAGAGCACGTATGGCAATTCGCCAACTGCAACATCAAATGATTATTACACCGCACTAATAAGGAGTGAATGTAATGGCGAAACGTTCAGATCAAAATAATCCAGAGCAAAAAACACAAAATGGACATAACGCTGAGTTTTCGAATGAACTTGATCCAGTTGTTCAAGTGAAACAGCGCAACAGTAAAAAAGGACAGCCTCAAAGATCGAAGCAATCAGAGTAAACCAGGTCGCAATATGACCTGGTTTTATTTTGTATCGCAAAAGTCTGATTAAAGCTTCATTTTACTATATGACAATAATGTAAGATTCCTGTAAGGTTTGTCGATAGTTGTAAGATAACATGTCCAGTAGAGTAAGGGAGGATTAAATTTTGGACAAGGAGTTGCTTTATGGGGAACAACATTACAAACAAACGAATTGATGAGTTAGATTACATTCGTGGCTTCGCATTACTGGGGATTATTTTAGTGAATATTCTTGCACTACTTAATATTAAAATTCCAGATCCTAATACAGTAGATGCTAGCTATCAAAGGTTTCTATACTTATTTGTAGAAGGTCGTTTTTTCTCGATTTTCTCATTCTTATTTGGAGTAGGATTCTACATCTTCATTACAAGAGCAATTGCGAAAGGGAAGAATGGATACGTTCTATTTCTACGCCGCGTAGTTGCACTATTTATTTTTGGTTTAATTCATCAAATGTTTCAGCCTGGAGAAGCACTAGCGTTATACGCAATTTGTGGATTAGTCGTTTTACCGTTTTATAAAGCGAAAAAAGAAGTGAATGTAGTAATCGGTCTTATTCTTACGATAGCTTTTAGTATTATGGCAACTAAGGAATTATTACCATTAGGTTTAATTTTATTAGGTCTTGCTGCGGGGCAGTATAAAGTGTTTGAAAATCTTTCAGCAAAAATCAAACAAGTCGCTATTTTTACAGGTGTCATGTTTGTTTTAAGTGTTGTAGCGTTATGGTATCAATATGGGCACGTTCCTGCTGAGCCATTCGTAAATATGATGCTCATGAATGAGGATGGAACAATGGACGCTGCAGGTCAATTCTTAAAAATTGGCGTTACAGTTGGATCAATTATTTCAGCTTTCTATGTAGGAGCATTAATTTTATTACTTCAGTTAAAACCAGTTCAAACATTGTTAGCACCACTGAAATACTACGGTCGTATGGCTTTAACAAATTATATCGGACAAACTGCAATGATTTTAATTGCTGGTAGCGTATTTAACTTTGCAGGAAACTTAACGTACATACAGACGTTATATGTATGTATTGCAATTTACGCTATTCAAATTGTGTTTAGTGTGATTTGGATGAAAATCTTTAAAATGGGTCCACTAGAATGGATTTGGCGTGTTATTACGTATTGGACGGTAACACCTTTAAAGAAATAAAGAGAGAAGTGGGCTGTTCCTTTTGTGGAACAGCTCATTTTTATTGTTATCTTTTGTCGGTAAGTCGATATATTTTGAGAATCGCTGATAAAATTTCATTTACGAACGAACCTTACACGTGCATCTTTTTTATATTACAAAAGTGTAAGGTAATTGTAATGTTAACAAATAGCAGTTCCTTTCCAAAAGGCGCAAAATAGGTAATGGAAAAACAAGCGTAGGAGGATATATATGACGAAACCAGTTGTAGACGTGAAAAACGTTCAAAAAGTGTACGGTAAAAAGGGTGAGAATCAATCACAAGCGTTAAAAGGTGTTTCATTCTCAATTCAAGAGGGTGAGTTTGTTGGGATTATGGGACCATCTGGTTCTGGTAAAACGACATTGTTAAATGTAATTTCAACGCTTGATAAAGCAACGGGCGGCGTTGTTGAAATTGCGGGTACGGATATTACGAAAATGAAGCAAGGTGAGCTTTCTGATTTCCGTTCACAAAAGTTAGGATTCATTTTCCAAGACTTTAACTTATTAGAGAACTTATCTATTTATGAAAACATTGCACTTCCGCTTTCTCTTCAAGGTGTTCCATCACGTAATATTGGACCGAAAGTAGAAAAAGTAGCGGATATGTTAGGGATTACAGAAATTCTTCAAAAGTATCCATCTGAAGTATCTGGTGGACAGAAACAACGTTCAGCAGCAGCGCGCGCGCTTGTGCATGAGCCGGCAATTATTTTAGGGGACGAGCCAACAGGAGCTCTTGATTCTAAAAATGCAGCGAGTTTACTTGATGCGATGACAAACTTAAATGAAGAACAAGGCGTATCTATTATGATGGTTACACATGATCCGTATAGTGCAAGTTATTGTCAGCGAATTTTATTCATTCAAGATGGTGAGCTATATAAAGAAATTCATCGTGGTGGTACGCGTGAAGAGTTCTACAAAGAGATTTTAGATGTACTTGCAGATTTAGGTACACAAAAAGCGTAAGAAAGGAGGTTCCAGTATGTTATTTAAACTTTCCATGTCGGGGCTGAAAAGTAAGCTGAAAGATTATATCGTCTTACTTGTCGGTCTTGTCATGTCGATTTCAATTTTTTACATGTTCCAAACGTTAGCGCTGAATAAAGCGTTTATCGAATCTAACTCAGTTATTCAATCAATTGGATTCGTATTCCAAGCAGGTTCATTTTTACTAGCTATTATAACGTTCTTCTATATTTTATATGCGAACTCTTTCTTATTATCTCTTCGTCAAAAAGAGTTCGGTATGTATATGATGTTAGGAGCAAAAAAGCATAAAGTTACATTACTTATGTTTATTGAAACGATCGTATTAGGCGCTGCGTCTCTTGCGATTGGTATTACAGTTGGTGTAGGACTTGCAGAAGGTATCGGACAGTTATTAATGAAACAGCTTGAATTTGCTGGTGAAGGATATAAAGCATTTTACCTTCCATCTATGACAGTTACTTGCATCTTCTTCTTTGCACTATTTGTATTATCAGCAATTATGAACAGTATTAAATTATCACGTATTTCTGTACTGCAACTTGTACATGCGGATGCACAAACAGAGCGTGTTGCGGTAAAAGGAAAAATGACAGGTGTCGTTGCAATCCTTGCTGTTATTTTATTAGGAATTGGCTATGCATCAATGATTTACATGGAAAAACTAAGAGAAATGGGAATCCTTATTGCATTAATTACAACAACAGCTGGTACTTACATGCTATTTGGATCACTTCTTCCAGTTATTATTAAAAAGTTAAAAAGTAATAAAAAGCGTAGTGAAAAAGGGCTTAACGCTTTTACATTTGCTCAATTAAATTTCCGCATTAATAGTTTAACGAAAGTACTTGCGACAGTAGCGATGTTAGTAGCGCTTGGAGCTGGTGCGATTTCAGGTGGCATGGCGTTTAAAAATAACGTTATAAAAATGGTTGATGGTTTAGTAATATATGATTCAGTAGTTCATAATCCAACAGCTGAAGAAAAGAAAATTTTAGATGGTATTACATTTAAAGAGAAAAATGAATATCGTTACAAAGTTGATGATAAGTATGTTTATTACGTAAAAGAAGATTTAGAGAAAAATCGTCCTTTAATAAAAGATATGGCGAATATGAAGTCAATGAAAGATTTAGTGAATACAAAGAACGTTTCAGCGGAACTACCAGTAGGTGCAGTTTCTAGAGAAATGAATGAAAAAGATGCGAATACTAAAGAGCTTTCAGTAGAATGGGTAGATGCTTTTAGTTCAATTCATCCCTATTATATAAGCGAAGATCATGCAATTAAAATTGTAGATCAAAAAATGTACGATGGGATAAATGGTAAAGAAGGTATAGCATTTATCGGAAAAACAGAAGACTTTTTAACATATAAAAAAGAATGGAAAAAACTTGACGAGTTGCAGCTAGATAAATATAAAAATGTAACAGCTGAAAGAATGAGCAGTAAATATCAAACTTACGATATGTTCTATGGGATTGCGAGTGGAACAGTATTTATGGGGTTCTTCCTTGGAATTGCATTCTTAGCAATGATGGCAAGTTGTTTAATGTTTAAAATTCTTTCTGGTGCATCAAAAGATATTACGCGTTATCAAATGCTTCGTAAAATCGGTGTGCGCCGTGAGTTATTAACGAAATCGATTTATAAAGAGTTATTTTTAGTATTCTTATTCCCGGCAATTGTGGGTATCACTCACGTATTAGTTGGTATGAATATTTTCGGATTTATTTTAGTTGATCCGTACTTCCGTATTTGGGTGCCAATCGTAATTTTCGTAGTTATTTATGCGATCTATTACTTCATTACAGTTCAATTGTATAAAGGTATTGTTCTTCCGAAAGAAGATTAATACGTAAAAAGCCGAGTGAAAGCACTCGGCTTTTTGTATTTTCAGAAAAAATACTTTAATGTTACTGAAATATATAATATAATGTAAATAAGTAACATAATATATGAGTATCAGCAACCGAAAAGTGAAAGGAGGAATCCGATCTATAGGAAGAAGCTGAATTTGTACCCCCTATTTTTTCTACCCACACCGTATTTGTACAATCATAAATTTCCAAATGAAAAATTGTCGTAAGAGTATATTGTGAAAATAATGGATAATACATGGAAATCTCATAGCATGATAAGGTAAAATGGACAGGATAATGAGAAAATTACCGTTCATAAGATGAGGAGATACATGTATGGAAGTTGTAGAGGCATTAAAAGATATAAGCCAAATTGAGGATATGAAAAAGTATTTAAAAGAGCACTCGCAGCGAGATTATCTTTTATTTGTTATTGGGATCAACACCGGATTAAAGATTACTGAGCTACTTAGTATGAAATTTGAAGAGGTATTAAATGAAGATGGAACTGTTAAAGAGTTTTATTCTCTTCCTGTAAAAGATGAAAAATTTAAACAAGATATTTATTTAAATACAAAAGTAAAAGAAGCGCTTTTAGAGTACGTACAATCTATTAATGCTCAAAGAGAAAACTACGTATTTCAATCTAATAAAACGACAAATTCAATTACGCGCCAACAAGCGTATCGTGTAATTCATAATGCTGCTGAAGCAGTTGGGATTGTTGGTAAAATCGGAACAAACTCAATGAGAAAAACGTTTGGATTTCATGCATACAAAAGAGGAATAGCGATTGCGCTATTGCAAAAGCATTTTCATCACGCGACTCCATCAGAGACGCTCAAGTATTTAGGAATCTCAAAAGATGAGAAGTTTAAAACAGAGATTGATGTAGATTTGTAAAAGCCGTAACTAAAAAATTTAGGAGGCGGAAAATATGAATATTAGAGAGAGTGAACTACCGGGTATTGGTTGTAAGTTTGAAGTAATCACAAAAGGTAATGAAAAAATGGTTATCGTTATTCATGATGATGGCCGAAGAGAAATGTATCATTTTGATGCGGATCACGATGAGAGTATTTCAAGCATTTCTCTTCGTGATTCTGAAGCGAGACAAATTGCGGCTATATTAGGCGGAATGGTATATAGGCCGCAAGCGCTAGACACAATTGAGATGGCTTTTGAAGGATTATCAATTGAATGGTTTAAGGTGGAGAATCATGCACCAGTAGTACAACAAACAATTGGTAGCTTACATGTCAGAAAAACATATAACGTAACGATTATTGCTATTTTGAAAAAGAATATGAAGAAATTCTTTAATCCAGGTCCAGACTCTATTATTGAAGCTGGCGATATGCTCGTATTATCGGGTGAAAGACATGAAGTGAAAAGAATTATTAATGAATTGCTTTCAGCAGGAGGTGATTCCTAATCGATGGATACTTTAATCTTTGAAGTTGGAACTGCGTTAGTATTATTAGCTTTTGCAGCTATCCTCGCTGCGAAGTTAAAGTTCTCGATTATTCCGTTTCTCATTATACTCGGTATGTTAGTGGGGCCTCATGCCCCAGATTTAGGACTTATCGATTTAAGGTTTATTGAAAGCGGAGAAGTTATTTCCTTCCTAGGCCGTGTTGGTGTCATATTCCTCTTATTCTATTTAGGTTTAGAATTCTCAATAAAAAAATTAATTAAATCAGGAAAGTCGATTGCTTTTGGGGGTAGTGTTCATATATCGCTTAATTTCATATTAGGTTTACTTTATGGATATGTTATGGGCTTCCCTTTATTAGAAACGTTAATTATTGCTGGAATCATTACAATTTCATCGAGTGCAATTGTTGCGAAAGTAATTGTTGATTTAAGAAGATCTGGTAATAAAGAGACTGAATTAATATTAGGAATCATTATGTTTGATGATATCTTTTTAGCTGTATATTTATCAGTCGTTTCAGGGTTAGTACTCGGTGGTGCAACATCATTTGTAGGTGCTCTTACATCGGTGTTAATCGCGGTAGGGTATATGCTACTATTCTTTGTAATCGCTAGAAAAGCTACGCCGTTTCTAAATAAAGTATTAGATATTTCGTCAAATGAAATTTTTATTATCGTAATATTCGCTATTTTATTCTTTGTAGCAGGATTTTCAGAAACGATTCATGTTGCTGAGGCAATTGGAGCATTATTGTTAGGACTCGTCTTTTCTGAAACAGAGCATAGTGATCGGATTGAGCATCTCGTCGTTCCGTTTCGTGACTTCTTTGGAGCCATATTCTTTTTCAGTTTCGGTTTAAGTATAGATCCGTTTTCACTTGGAGGAGCAGTGTGGTTGGCATTAGGAGCAGTTTTCATTACGCTCATCGGTAATTTTACAGCTGGAATGATGGCGGGACGTAAAGCCGGGTTATCGCATAAGGCTTCTACGAATATTGGTTTAACACTCGTATCACGCGGAGAGTTCTCCATTATTGTAGCCAATATCGGCATTGCGGGTGGTTTAATGGCAACGATTAAACCGTTCTCTGCACTGTACGTTTTAATATTAGCATCGTTAGGACCGTTATTAACGAAAGAGTCTTGGAGAATATATTCCTTACTAGATAAAATCTTTAAATGGAGTGCGAAAGAACGTGCGAAGCGAGAAAAAGAAGTTGGATAGTATACAAAAAGGGAGACTGCATGAACGTCATGCAGTCTCCCTTTTTTATATATTGTTGTTGATGTCGTTTTTTTTCGGTAAGTCGATAGATTCCCAAAATCACTGATATATTTTTAAGTGACAATTTATATAATTTCATTTACCGAAAAACCATTATCTGAATTTCATCAACTATTAATCAGTTGCCTTCCTATTTAAAAACGACTACAATTTTACTGTTATAGATGAACGAAAAAATAGAATAGGAGGGGAGACTATGCCAAGGAAAGTATGGCTATTAGTAGCTGGGATGATTATTAATGTCACGGGTGCTTCTTTTTTATGGCCTTTTAATACAATTTATTTGCATGATCACCTAGGGAAATCTTTATCTGTGGCCGGAATGGTATTAATGATCAACTCGCTTACTGGTGTAATCGGAAACTTGCTCGGCGGTGTTTTATTTGATAAATGGGGCGGTTATAAATCAATTTTATTAGGGATTATTATTACACTCGTATCGATTTTAGGTCTTGTGTTCTTCCACGGTTGGCCGTTATATGTTGTGTGGCTAGCATTAATCGGCTTTGGTTCTGGAATGGTCTTCCCATCGATGTATGCGATGGTCGGTACGGTTTGGCCAGAGGGCGGAAGACGAGCATTTAATGCGATGTATGTTGGACAAAACGTTGGTATTGCGATCGGAACAGCGTGCGGTGGTTTAGTTGCATCTTACCGTTTTGATTATATTTTCTTAGCTAATTTTATTTTATACTTTGTTTTCTTCTTAATTGCTTTTATTGGATTCCGTGGTATGGAAGACAAGAAAGAGCCAGGAGTGCAAAAAGAAGTCGAAACGAAAAAAGGCTGGACACTTACACCTGGATTCAAAGCACTTCTTATCGTATGTGTAGCATATGCTTTATGCTGGGTTACATATGTACAGTGGCAAGGGGCAATTGCAACACATATGCAGGAATTAAATATTAGCCTCCGCCATTATAGTTTATTATGGACGATAAACGGAGCGATGATTGTTTGTGCGCAGCCACTAGTTAGTATGCTAATTCGCTGGATGAAGCGTTCTTTAAAACAACAAATTATGATTGGAATCGTCATTTTTGCGGCGTCATTCATTGTATTAAGTCAAGCGCAGCAATTTACGATGTTCCTCGTTGCGATGGTAACATTAACAATTGGTGAGTTATTTGTATGGCCAGCAGTTCCGACCATTGCAAATATACTTGCGCCAAAAGATAAGTTAGGATTTTATCAAGGCGTTGTAAATAGCGCAGCGACTGTAGGGAAAATGTTCGGACCGGTCGTTGGCGGAGCAATTGTTGATTTATACAATATGGAAGTATTGTTTATAGCAATCATGGTAATGCTTGTAGTAGCGATTATTGCAACGAGTATGTATGATAAACGAGTAAAAGTAGAAGAAACAGTTGAAGAAAAAATTGCAGTTTAGTTTGACGGAACATGTAACATGTTTTAGAATATATTTAAATAAAACAACCTTTGGAACAAGGGAGATAGCTCGGCTGTCCTAAGACTAATTCGTTAGTTATGAAGAGTAACGATTAACCGAGAAGCCTTAGCTTCAAGTAAGCTCTTTAGAGATACGAAGTGATGGGTAGTTCACATTAACTTATATTTGTAATAACAGTGAGAAGGAGTAGTAGTAATAGAAGCTGGTTTAGAGAGTTGACGGTCGGTGCAAGTCAATCCACGTTTCGTTATGAACTCGCCTTTGAGTTGCAGTTGTGAAACTAATAGTAGCAATTGCCGTTAATCCACGTTACGGATCTAAGCGAATGTATATTTGTACATTAATTTAGGGTGGTACCGCGGGAATCTATAACCTCTCGTCCCTTTCTAGGGATGAGAGGTTTTTTGTATTTTGGGCGGTGAAAATAAATAGAATTTCAAGGAGGGTATCTCATGAGCTTTAATCATCAAAATATTGAGAAGAAGTGGCAAGGGTACTGGGAAGAGAATAAAACATTCCGTACGCCAGATGAGACAGAAAAACCAAAATTTTATGCACTAGATATGTTCCCATATCCATCAGGTGCAGGCCTACACGTAGGACACCCAGAAGGTTATACAGCGACAGATATTTTATCTCGTATGAAGCGTATGCAAGGATATAACGTTCTTCATCCAATGGGATGGGATGCATTCGGTCTTCCAGCAGAGCAATATGCACTTGATACTGGAAACAGCCCGGCAGAATTTACAGAGCTTAATATTAATACGTTCCGTAATCAAATTAAAGCATTAGGTTTCTCTTACGATTGGGATCGTGAAGTAAATACAACAGATCCAAACTACTACAAGTGGACACAATGGATCTTCCTAAAACTATTTGAAAAAGGCTTAGCTTACGTTGATGAAGTACCTGTAAACTGGTGCCCAGCACTTGGTACAGTACTTGCAAATGAAGAAATCATTGACGGTAAGAGTGAGCGCGGTGGACATCCAGTTGAGCGTCGTCCGATGAGACAGTGGATGTTAAAAATTACAGCTTACGGAGATCGTCTATTAGAAGATCTAGATGAGCTTGATTGGCCAGAAAGCTTAAAAGATATGCAACGTAACTGGATCGGTCGTTCTGAAGGTGCAGAAGTACACTTCAACATCGATGGTACAGACGAGAAATTCACAGTTTTCACAACGCGTCCTGATACACTATTTGGTGCGAGCTACTGTGTACTTGCTCCAGAGCATGCGCTTGTTGCAGACATTACAACAGCAGAGCAAAAAGAAGCTGTAGAAGCTTACATTAACTCTGTTAAAATGAAGAGCGATTTAGAGCGTACAGAACTTGCGAAAGAGAAAACTGGTGTATTCACTGGTGCTTACGCAGTTAACCCAGTAAACGGTGAGAAATTACCAATCTGGATCGCTGATTACGTTCTTGCAACTTACGGAACAGGTGCTGTAATGGCAGTTCCAGCTCACGATGAGCGTGATTATGAATTCGCATCAGTATTCAATCTTCCAATGAAGGAAGTTGTAAAAGGCGGAGACATTACGAAAGAAGCATACACAGGTGATGGTGCACACGTAAACTCAGCATTCCTTGATGGTTTAAATAAAGAAGAAGCAATCGTAAAAATGATTGAATGGCTTGAAGTAACGAGCGCAGGAAATCAAAAAGTAACGTACCGTCTACGTGACTGGTTATTCAGCCGTCAACGTTACTGGGGTGAGCCAATTCCAGTAATCCACTGGGAAGATGGCACAATGACAGCTGTGAAAGAAGAAGAATTACCATTAGTTCTTCCGAAAACAGAAAACATCCGTCCTTCAGGTACAGGTGAATCACCACTTGCTAACATTGAAGAGTGGGTAAACGTTGTTGATCCTGAAACTGGTAAAAAAGGTCGTCGTGAAACGAATACAATGCCACAATGGGCTGGTAGCTGCTGGTATTACCTACGTTACATCGATCCAAACAATAGCGAAGCACTTGTAGATCCTGAAAAAGTAAAACAATGGCTTCCAGTTGATATTTATATCGGCGGAGCAGAGCACGCTGTACTTCACTTACTATATGCTCGTTTCTGGCATAAAGTATTATATGATATCGGTGTAGTTCCAACGAAAGAGCCGTTCCAACAATTATTCAACCAAGGTATGATTCTAGGTGAAAACAACGAGAAAATGAGTAAATCAAAAGGTAACGTTGTAAACCCTGATGATATCGTAGCAAGCCATGGTGCAGATACACTTCGTCTATACGAAATGTTCATGGGACCATTAGATGCTTCGATTGCTTGGTCTGAAAATGGTCTTGACGGAGCTCGTCGTTTCCTAGATCGCGTATGGCGTCTATTCATTCAAGATAATGGTGAATTAAGTGAGAAAATTACTGATGCACCAAATAAAGAGCTTGAAAAAGCTTACCACCAAACAGTGAGGAAAGTAACAGAAGACTATGCAGAGCTTCGCTTCAACACAGCGATTTCTCAAATGATGGTATTCATCAACGATGCATATAAAGCTGAAACACTTCCGAAAGAATATGTAGAAGGTTTCGTAAAAATGATTGCACCAGTTGCACCTCACATCGGGGAAGAACTATGGAGCAAACTTGGATACAATGAAACAATCACATATGCAAGCTGGCCAACATTTGATGAGTCTAAACTTGTAGAAGATGAAGTTGAAATCGTTGTTCAAATTATGGGCAAAGTTCGCGCGAAACTAACAATGAGTAAAGACGCATCAAAAGAAGAAATGGAACAACTTGCACTTGAAGCAATTCAAGACCAAATCGAAGGAAAAACAGTTCGTAAAGTAATTGTTGTTCCTGGAAAACTTGTTAACGTTGTTGCAAACTAATGTATTTTTAAAAAAGCTCAGAGCATCTATGCTCTGAGCTTTTTTGTGTAGAAAATAATTTCAGGATCTCCTTCATCTAAATTTTCAACTATTCCACTACGTACAAATCCATTCGTACTAAAAACTTTCTGCATACTATCGTTTGATTCGTTTGTCGAAGAAAAGATTTTTTGAGTAGGAGAATGACTTAACATATATGAGATTAACGAGCTTGCATAGCCGTGCCTTCTTTTCGCTGGCGAAACGATGATTAATGAGAGGAAAGTACAATCAAAGAAATTTGTATCGTATGTTAGAAAACCAGAGATAGAATTGTTCTCTTTTACAATGATGCATCTGCCCTCATTGATAGTATGTTTAATATAATCTCGTCTACTATCATCTCCGATTACATCAATATCTATATGTAAGATTGCATCTAAGTCATTGATAGAAGCCTTTGTTACGTTTTTCAATGGAAATACCTCCCGAAAAAATATTCAGTTAATTAATTTTAGCGTGAAAGAAGAAAAAGGAGCGGAATTCCCATACAGACAAACACCTATTTTTCTATAGGAAATATGATAAAAAAGGTAGGCTAAATTGAGTAGAAGAGGTGAAAGGAATGAAAGGGATGGACAATAATGCACCACATGGTTTCTTCGGAGGCGAATCGGACAGTTATACACAAATGATGTTAATGGGAGGAGCTGGCCAACAAGGGTACGGTGGAATTCCGAGCTGGATGGGAGGGGCTGGCCAACAAGGATACGGTGGAATTCCGAGCTGGATGGGTGGAGCAGCAGGAGAATTCCCAACATCGGTAGCTGGCATGCAAACTGGAATGCCTACATCAATGGGGGGATTTTCGACATCAGGGGCTGGAATGCCTACAGTAACAGGAGGATTTCCGACATCAGTAGCTGGCGTACAGACAGGATTTCCAGTAGGAGCACCAACTACATTTCCTTCTTTCGTTGGAGGAGTGCAGACCGGATTTCCGGTACCGGGAGTAGGTGTTGTAGCTGGAGGAATAGGTGGGTATCCGCAAGTTGTTCACGGTCATCATGGACATCACCACCATCAAGGTCAACACGGTCATCATGGACACCATCATCACCAAGGCCAACATGGCCATCATGGACACCATCATCACCAAGGTCAACACGGTCATCATGGACACCATCATCACCAAGGTCAACACGGTCATCATGGACACCATCATCACCAAGGTCAACACGGTCATCATGGACACCATCATCATCAAGGCCAACACGGTCACCATGGTCATCAACAACAAGTACATCACCACGGTCACCACCACATTCATCCGCAAGCTGTTCTTTATCAAACGCACCAAGGCCAGCACGGTCATCAAGGTCATCAAGGTCATCAAGGTCATCAAGGTCATCAAGGTCATCAAGGTCATCAAGGTCATCAAGGTCATCAAGGTCATCAAGGTCACCACGGTCAGCACGGTCATCATGATCATCACGGTCACCATGGTCATCAACAACAAGTACATCACCACGGTCAGCACGGTCATCAAGGTCAACACGGTCACCAAGGCCAACACGGTCATCAAGGTCAGCACGGTCATCAAGGTCAACACGGTCACCAAGG
Source organism: Bacillus sp. RC251 (assembly GCF_044908765.1). Classification (NCBI taxonomy): domain Bacteria; kingdom Bacillati; phylum Bacillota; class Bacilli; order Caryophanales; family Bacillaceae; genus Bacillus; species Bacillus sp. RC251. The sequence continues at coordinate 145,067 of NZ_JBIYDP010000011.1, forward strand.
CCAACACGGTCAACATGGCCAGCAGGGTCAACAACACCCACAATATCAGCAATATCAACAACAGCAACAATCTTCTCCTTGGGCAGGTGGAATTGGAACGGGAGCAGCAGGAGCAGCGGCAGGAGCAGCTAGCATTAGTGGAGCAGCAGGACACGCGGGACACGTGGGTCATTAATGAATCGCAGGAAAAAAGACATAATAAAAAACTGCTAGGAAATCCTAGCAGTTTTTTTCAGTTTCTTTGCGCTGACGTTCGATTTCAGCACGAAGTTGTGGTTCTGGTGCTTGCCAGCCTTCTGGTTTTAGAATTTTGCCGTCACCTTCACGGAATCGAGGTTTTCCATCAGGGAATAGTTTTGCCATGTTTGCGTTATTTACAATTTCGAATCCTTTATCAGGACGTACGCCCATTTCGGCAAACGTTCCGAATGCAAAGTAAATAAGGTCAATTAGTGCATCATATTGATCTTCAACAGTCGTCGCTTCTAGAAATTCTTCTAGCTCTTCTTGCATAAAACTTGCACGGATTTTTGCACGCTCTTCTGTTAGTTTTGTTGGAGTATTTGTCACAGGATGTCCGAACTCTTCATGCATTTTTGCAACAAGTTCGTATCCTTTATCTAAACCTTTTTCGTTTATCATGTGGTTTCATCCTTTCTCGCTTTGTGCCGAATCTCATTGTAACATAAGGTGATTATGAAATGAAAAAGGACTGTTCAAAAGTTTCATCTTTTAGTTAAGATAGGGAAAGATTATATCGACTAAACGACAAAACATAACCCATTATAAAAGAAAGCCATCCCGGAATACTTTTGGGACGGCCTTGCTCGTTATTTTTCTTCTTTTATTAAAATGGATAAAATAAGATCGATGCCAAACATACCAACGAGCAACATTGGAATAACGACAAGTAAATAACGTGTGAAGGAAACATTTTTTAAGTATGTATGAGCAAATAAAAAGACGCCGAGAAATAAAATACCATTTAAAATAGGCTTTACTAATTTTTTAGACATAAGCTCCCCCGTAAATATCTTCTCTCTCTATCTAAAATAAAAACTCCTCTATCCGTTGTATCATGCTGGAGAGAGGAGTTCAATCATTTCTCATTCGATTACACCAGAATTTGTAATATTAACGGTGTATTTTACTTTAATTGGCACATCTTTGTACATTTTTCGCCACTCTTCTAATTTAAATGGACGATAATGTTGTCTATATTTTGCTCCAAGTCCAAGAGGGTCAACATTTAAGGATTTAAACTGTTTAATTAGTTTTGTAGCTTTTGCATCTAACTGTTTCTCAACCGCTTTCGCTATTTTTTGCGTGTTCTTTTTATTTTCTAAGTTGAATTTTCGAGATAATTCTTGAATACGAGCTTCCATTTTCACATGAATATAGAAAGACGGTTTTCCATTTTTTATAGTTACTTCGTAGGTAGGAACGGAACGGATGTTATTAATCATTGCATAGCCAGGATTGGTTTTAAATTCATGTGAATCTAGGCGGTGCTTTTCTAGCAGTCCTTTGAAAACAAACATATCGTGGTACTTAATTGTGCCGACTAACTTATCCTTTTTCAAGAGACCGATACCAGTAATCTTTATTTTATCTCCATGTTTTTTTAGGATAGGCATATAGGAATCCTGTCCTTCACGGTAGTACCTGAAGGCGCCTAAATACAAATTGTCAGTTGGCAAAGGCCCAGTGTCCATATTATGTTCTAACATTTTTTTTATATAAATCGCAACATTGTAAGAGGTACTATATTTTCCTTTAAATAGTTCAGTACCACTGCCTTCTAATAGTCCAACATACAGTGAGTTACCAATATTCACATCTCGAATCAATGTATCAAAGGAAGTTGATAATCCTTTTTTAGCAATCTTTGTTGTGAATAAGGCAACACGCATTTGACCGCTTGCGAACGGTTGCGAAGATTCTAAAGATGTATCTGCCTTTACTTGTTTTACTGCGTTTCCTGTTCCTTCATAGACTTGAACTTTATTTCCCTTTTTTTGTACAGGGCAAACGAATGTAACTTTTACTTTATTATCTTTTGCTGTATCGAAGGCAGTTCCTTGAATGAGCTGAACATCATCAATAATATTTTTTTGTAAACAACCAGTTAGACTGAAGACACTGATGCAAATAAGAAGTATTAATTTTCTTTTGATTTTTTCCATTGTTTTTTCACCCACACAATAATAAATAGAATTGGGATGTATACATAGATAAGCCAAAAACTAACTTTAGATACATTGCTAATAAAATCATTAATATCATGCCTGTTCGTTAGAAGTTGTGAAACAACTAAGGTGATAAGCATAAATGCGATTAAAATACCTCGTTGCTTCACACGAAAGATTTCATGCGTTCCTCTAGTTGCGGCCCATAAAGGTAGGATAAAGCTGGTAATAATAACGAGAGCATAACCAGAAATAGCAATATACTCAAGTCGCTCAATAAAAGGAAGCTTAATAACTTGTGTCATGGACAGTTGAGACCAGATTGTTTTGAGTAGTTGTTTTTCGCTAAAGAATGTAAAAGCGAGAATGGTACTAAACAAATATAGAATATTGGAAAATAATGCCCCGTATTGTGCGAATTTATGGGATTTCTCTGGCTCTTTAACAAATGGATAAATCATCAGGAAAATTTCAAATCCTGTCATGCTATAAATAGATAGTTGAGCTGCTTTCAAAATATCGGTAAAAGAATGTGAAAATATTGGAAGTAAGTTATCCCAATGTGAGAATTTTAAAATGAAAAGGCTTAGAAAAAGATAACCTAATGTCCCACCAACAGAAATAACACAAATTCCTGCAATAACGCGAAAACCTGATGAAATAATGTAATAACTTATTAAACATAAAAAGAATGTGAGCATCCAGGTGGATGCACTAGGAAACATCCACACTTGAATAATTTCGACATATGTTCTAACAACAGAAATGCTTACAATGAAAAAATAAGCCATAAAAATGATATTAATACCATTTCCGATCCATTTTCCAAAAAGTTGTTTATGTAAATCAATTAAGTTTCCTTCTACAGTTTTTAATGAATAATACATCATCCAGATGATAATATGAATAATGATTCCTGTGAGGAGAACCCCCATCCAGCCGTCGTATCCAGCAGCTTTTGCAATAATTCGAGCGAACCCGAGAACACCAGCACCAAACTGTGCACTGTGAATTAAGAAGAAAACAAAGATAGGAGATATTTGATATTTTTCTTGAACTTTACTCATCAATGCACCTCATTTCTTACTCATCGAAGTCTGATCTATGTTTTGTTGAAATTCCTTTTGCTGCTTTTTTTACATGTTGTGGTCTTGCTTGTACATCTCTTGTATCAATCATTGTTAAAGGAAAACGAATCCAAGAATCCTTAACGGATTGTTGTCTTGTCGGATAAAACAAAGCGTACGGTTTACGTAAGGAAGTAAGCCTGAATAGATGAGTAAATAAAAAGATAAATCCAAGAGAAATCCCGAAGAGCCCTCCTATTTCTGCGAATGCTAGAAACGGAAAACGTAGTAATCGAACTGCATTACCCATTTTATAAATAGGTGTAATAAAGGAAGCAAGTGCTGATAAGGCAACGATAATTAATAAAATGTTACTCGTTAAACCAGCTTGTACAGATGCTTGTCCGATTACGATACCGCCTACAATACCGAGTGTTTGACCAACTTTCATCGGTAACCTCGCGCCAGCCTCTCTTAATAAATCGATTGCGAGTTCTAAAAAGAGTGCTTCAATTAAAGGTGGGAACGGTACTTGCGCCCTTGATAAAATCAAAGTTTCAAGTAAATCACTCGGAATGAGTTCATAATGATAATTTAAAACTGCAACATATAAAGGTGTAGCACAGATTGAAAATAGAACAGCGATAAGGCGTAAAATGCGTGAAAATGTAGCGTATAACCAAGAGACGTTATAGTCTTCTGGTGAAATGAAAAAATCGAAATAGGATACAGGTGTTAGTAAAACACTTGGAGAACCATCCACAAAAATAGCAATTTTCCCATCAATGAGTGCTTTTGTCACTCTATCAGTACGTTCTGTATTGATATAGAGAGGGAAAATCGACTTTTCACCCATTAGTTCTTGTATATAAGCACTATCATTAATTTGATCATATTCAAGAGCACGTAATGACTCCTCGAGAAAATCTACATTATCTTTTTCGGCGAGGTTGTCTAAATACATCATGACAACTTTCGTTTTGGAAAATTCGCCGACAATCATTTCTTTTGTTTGTAAATCTAAAACAGGAAGGCGTTTTCGTACTAAATTAATATTCGTATCAATAGCTTCTACAAAGCCTTCTTGTGGACCGATAACTGTTGATTCATTTAATGGAGGGCTTGGTGCCCGGTAAGTATCAATTGCAATGTTTGCAAGCATACACTTTTGATCTTGCTGATTCAATTGAATAATTGCATGTCCCTTTAAAACCATGTCCTCAATTTTTTGTAAGTCGTTCGTAATTGTAATACCACTCATCGGAATATGTTCTTTTAGCTCTTCTAATGAAGTACAAGGTCGTTCTAACAGAATAGGCATTAAATATTTCTGTAATTTCTCTCCATCAAGTGAAGGACGATAGTAAGAAATCCAATAAGGCATCGTTTCATCATCAGATGTGTGATAATTAACAAAATCACTAGACTGTTTAAGCTTTGCTATTAAATCTTGTAGAGAATGAATACGGTCTTTTTCTGGTTTCGTAAAATCATAAATACTATTATTTCCAGAGTTTTGCTGTTTATCTTGAGATGAGTTATCTTGCTTAGAGCTTTGCTGTTGATCTTGGGCCGAGTTGTCTTGTTTAGAATTTTGTTGCTGATTCTGATCCGAGTCGTTTTGCTTAGAGTGTTGTTGCTGATTCTGATCGGAGTCGTTTTGTTTAGAGTGTTGTTGATTCTGATTCGAGTCGTCTTGTTTAGAATTTTGTTGTTGATTCTGATCCGAGCCGTTTTGCTTAGAGTGTTGTTGTTGATTCTGATCCGGGTCGTTTTGTTTAGAGTGTTGCTGATTCTGATCGGAGTCGTTTTGTTTAGAGTGTTGTTGATTCTGATTCGAGTCGTCTTGTTTAGAATTTTGTT
>NZ_JBIYDP010000012.1:0-149047 GCF_044908765.1 Bacillus sp. RC251
AAAATATTATCCGGTATTAGCCCCGGTTTCCCGGAGTTATCCCAGTCTTATGGGCAGGTTACCCACGTGTTACTCACCCGTCCGCCGCTAACTTCTTGAGAGCAAGCTCTCAATCCATTCGCTCGACTTGCATGTATTAGGCACGCCGCCAGCGTTCATCCTGAGCCAGGATCAAACTCTCCAATAAAGTTAGTTTGTCTAGCATCTAAAAATAAAAATTGACGTTTCACGTTGTTTGTTTCGTTCAGTTTTCAAAGAACTACTCGGTCGCTCATTTGCGACTTCCTTATGTTAACATCTTCGTTTTTCGATGTCAACTAAGTTTTTCAATTTCTTTTTTGTCGTTTTCTGCGTTTCCGCATCAGCGACGGTTATTAATATATCATGGTGAAATTCGAAATGCAACACCTTTTATAAACTTTTTTTTAGATCACCCTAATTTCTTTGTTAATATCATATACTTAAACGAAATATCTCTTTCATGTATACATAATTCCTACATATATTCTATATAAAGTAACTCTATCAAAAGCGTTTCTTTCTATAATAAATGTTTTATTTATATACCATATCATACAAGGAGGAATATATATGGACTATGCCGATTTATTAATCAAACTAGGTCTCTCGGCTATTTTAGGGTTCGCTATCGGTTTAGAGCGCGAATTAAAACGAAAACCACTTGGTTTAAAAACTTGTTTAGTTATTTCTATCATTAGTTGCCTCCTGACGATTGTTTCTATTAAAGCGGCTTACAATTTACCACATACCGATCATATGAATATGGATCCACTTCGACTTGCCGCTCAAATTGTATCAGGAATCGGTTTTTTAGGTGCCGGTGTTATTTTACGAAGAGGAAACGATAGCATTGCAGGACTAACGACTGCTGCTATGATTTGGGGTGCTTCTGGTATTGGTATTGCTGTTGGGGCTGGATTCTATATCGAAGCGATTTTCGGAATGTGTTTCCTTATGATTAGCGTTGAACTTATACCATTAGCAATGAAATTTGTAGGACCGAGATCATTTCGTCAACGTGATATCGCAGTAAAACTTGTTGTGCGAAATATGGACAATATCCCAATTGTAATTGAAGAAATAAAAGAAATGGATATAAAAGTTAAGAATATGAAGCTCAAAACATTGGAGAATGGCTCTCACTATTTACATTTGAAATTATCTATCGATCAAAAAAGGCATACCGCTGATGTTTACTACGCCCTCCAGCATCTTGAAAGTGTCCAACAAACTGAATTAGAAAGTATGTAATGTAAAACAAACTCTCTTTTAAATTAGAGAGTTTTTCTTTTTTCTATAATGGTAACAATGAATGTAGTCCTGCAAAGTAAGGAGGAATAAGAGTTTGAAATCCCGTCCAAATTTAGTAGATACATTTCGTGATTCCATTATTTTTCGTTTAGTTTGCTTTATTGTTTTACTTACTGCTTTTTCTGGCTTCCTTATACATAGATTAGAGCCATCGCACTTCACCACATGGTTTGATGGAGTTTGGTGGTCAATCGTTACCATTTTCACCGTTGGCTATGGTGACTTTGCCCCGCATACACTAATAGGCAAACTTATCGGTATGGGTATTATTTTATTTGGAACCGGTTTTTGTTCTTATTATATGGTTCTGTTCGCCACTGATATGATTAATAAACAATATATGAAAATTAAAGGAGAAGAAGCCGCTACCTCTAACGGTCATATGATTATCGTGGGTTGGAATGAACGGGCAAAACATGTTGTAAAACAAATGCACATCTTACAACCGAACCTTGATATCGTTTTAATTGATGAAACACTTTCTTTACTTCCAAAACCATTTCATCATTTAGAATTTATAAAGGGGTGCCCGCATCACGATCAAACTTTATTAAAAGCTAATATTACAACAGCTCACACTATATTAATAACAGCTGATAAAGAAAAAAATGAAAGCTTAGCAGATACACAGTCCATTTTAAATATTTTAACTGCAAAAGGTCTCAATCCAAACATTCACTGCATCGCTGAACTTCTTACTTCTGAACAAATACAAAATGCAACTAGAGCTGGTGTATCAGAAATTATAGAAGGAAATAAATTAACGAGCTACGTATTTACCGCTTCTCTTTTATTCCCTTCCATTTCAGGCGTACTATTCTCACTTTACGATGAAATCTCTGATAACAAATTACAACTGATGGAGCTTTATCCTTCCTGCACTGGACAAACTTTTGCAAATTGTAGCTATACTCTTTTAAAGCAAAATATTCTCTTACTAGGTATAAAACGCGACGAACAATATATGATTAATCCAGTCCATTCCTTTGTTCTCATTGAAAGCGACATACTCATTGTTATTCACCATTAAGAAAATGTTTTTCTAGTTCCTGCATGAGCACTTTCCCAATATTGATATATTTTCTTTTTACATCTCCGTCTGGATCTTTCGGCTCAGCAAATTGATCCATCCCACTCGTTCCAGCCGTTAAAGTATTTACGTGATCATCTAGTTCGTCTTGATATACGTGCGAAAGAATATACGGCGTTTCCAGACGGACTATTACACCAGGCACATCTAATTCGCCATTCACTGCTGTAAATGGCACTCGCAGAAATTGATAGCCATCTTCTTCATCGATTTTGTAATCAAAGCATCCTTTATCGTAATCCCAATTGCCACCAATGTTATACCCAAGTGGCTTCATTATCTCTTCTAACTTATATAACGCATATGTACGTCCTTCTAAATTTGATTGAATCGGAATCAAGCCCATCCCTCCTAGACTTTTTCTTTAGCATACCCACTCTAGTTTCAATATACCGATGGACTTTTCGATAAAATAATAAAAAGCGACCGGATTCCGGTCGCTTTTTATTATTTTAAACGCTCTTCTAATTCTGCTTTTAACTTTTCAAATCCTGGTTTACCAAGTAAAGCAAACATGTTTTTCTTGTATGCTTCTACTCCTGGTTGGTCGAATGGATTTACGCCTAATAAGTAGCCGCTCATCGCACATGCTTTTTCGAAGAAGTATACAAGGTAACCGAATGTGTACTCATTTAATTCAGGGATATTTACGATTAAGTTTGGTACGCCACCATCGCTATGTGCAAGTAATGTACCTTCGTATGCTTTCGTGTTTACGAAGTCTACAGTTTCACCAGCAAGGTAGTTTAATCCATCTAAATCGTTTTCTTCTGATTCAATTGTTAGTTCATGTGTAGATTTACCTACTTTCAGAACTGTTTCGAATAAGTCACGACGACCTTCTTGAACGTATTGACCTAATGAGTGTAAGTCAGTTGAGAAGTTTGCTGAAGATGGGAAAATACCTTTTTGATCTTTCCCTTCACTTTCACCAAATAACTGTTTCCACCATTCAGAGAAGTATTGAAGTGCCGGCTCATAGTTAACAAGCATTTCAATTGTTTTTCCTTTATTGTATAAAGCGTTACGAACTACTGCGTATTGGTAAGCTGGGTTTTCTTCTAGTTCTGATGCACCAAAGTCATCATGACCAGCAGCTGCACCTTTCATCATCTCTTCAATATTTAAGCCACTTACTGCGATTGGTAATAAACCAACTGGCGTTAATACAGAGAAACGTCCTCCAACATCATCTGGAATAACGAATGTTTCGTAACCTTCGTTATCAGCTAATGTTTTTAATGCACCACGTGCTTTATCTGTCGTTGCATAAATACGTTTGCGAGCTTCTGCTTTTCCATACTTTTCTTCTAATAACTTACGGAAAATACGGAATGCTAGTGCCGGCTCTGTTGTTGTACCTGATTTGGAAATAACGTTAATAGAGAAGTCTTTACCTTCTAATACGTCCATTAAATCTTTCATGTAAGTGGAGCTAATGTTTTGTCCAACAAATAGCACTTGTGGAGTTTTACGTTGTTCTTTAGATAGCGTGTTGTAGAAAGAATGGTTTAACATTTCAATTGCTGCACGTGCTCCTAGGTAAGAACCACCGATACCTACAACAAGTAAAATGTCAGAGTCATTTTTAATTTTTTCTGCGCATTTTTGAATGCGAGCAAATTCTTCTTTGTCATATTGAAGCGGAAGGTCTACCCACCCAAGGAAATCGTTCCCAGCTCCAGTTTTTTCGTGGATTGCATGATGTGTTACTTTCACTGCATCACGTAAATAAGTGATTTCATGTTCACCGATGAAGGATAACGCTTTAGAATAGTCGAACGTTACATGTGTACTCATCTTTTTCCCTCCAATAATGTATATGTATTTCTGTATTCACTTTAGCGAAACTGAAGTTGTAAATCAAGCGATTCAACCATTGTAAACGTAACCAATATATATTTTTTAGAAAAAGTTCATTTTTTGCATAAAAATTCGCATTTTTCGGTATAGATGTATATACATCCTTTTTCTTATATTTTTTATGTATAAAAACAACATAACTACGCCATTCTATAAAGGAGTTAATTAACTCATCGCTTGTTCACGCTTCACAATTAAGGGGGGCTTTTTCATGAGTACTCTGCAACGTATCGCATTAGTCTTTACTGTAATTGGCGCTGTGAACTGGGGACTAATCGGGTTCTTCCAGTTTGACTTAGTGGCAGCCATTTTCGGTGGACAAAATTCAGCTCTTTCCCGTATTATTTACGGCATCGTCGGTATTTCTGGGCTTATCAATCTTGGTTTACTCTTTAAACCATCAGAAAATCTTGGCACTCACCCAGAAACGAACGAAATCCACTAGTCAGTATGTCTTTATTTCACCTCCGACATACGAATATGATTGCATGCAATCATATTTGCAAATATATATCATAAGACAAAGTAAAAGAGGAACGCTCATATGCGCTCCTCTTTTACTTTGTTAACTCGGACTCTTCAATCCATTCGGTTAGCTTTTCTCGCAGCGTATTAAATCCGTTCTCAGATGGATTCGGTATAAGGATCCGCCCTTGTTTTCTTCTCGCCGCTTTTAACGATAAACTCATTTTTCTGTGTTCTTCATCAATTGAAAGTACTTTTACTTCTACTGTATCGCCGACTTTTAAAAAGTCATGAATATCCTTTACATATCCATTTGTAATTTCAGATATATGCACAAGCCCTTGTGTTTCTGCATCTAACGCTACAAATGCTCCGTAATCTTGAATCCCAGTCACTTTCCCTGTTACAACCACTCCAGTTGTATATTGTTCTGACATATGAAACACTCCCATACGTTACCATTTTCTCTACAATTGTAGATAGTAAAGCAGATGATTTATTGTTAAATATCCGATTAGTTAGTACGTACCCTAAGTAAAGCTACTCAGGATATGCATACCTTATATTAGTAAATTATACCACTATGACAGAACTCATTCAAAATTAACGAAAAATTTCCTAGAGTACGTATAATTTTCTAATATTGGGATAGAATACTAACACATGGCTTTCTAGTATTCCCCCCCTTTTATGGACAAAACGTATTATGTTTTGTCCTTTTTTTATTTTCTATAAACCGTTCCATTCTCTTCATTGCTTCCATAAGTTGTTCAAGCGATGTTGCATACGAGCAACGAATAAATCCTTCACCACTTTCGCCAAATACACTTCCAGGTACAACAGCCACCTTTTCTTCTAATAATAACTGTTCTGCAAATTCTGCCGAAGATAGTCCAGTTGAAGAAATAGAAGGAAAGACATAAAATGCTCCGCCCGGCACATGACACGTTAAACCCATTTCATTAAACGATGTCGTCATAAAATTACGGCGTTTCTTATAACTATCTCTCATCCGAATTACTTCATCATTCCCCGCGCGTAACGCTTCGAGTGCTGCGAACTGAGACATTGTCGGTGCACACATCATGGAATATTGATGAATTTTAAGCATTAATTCCGAAAATTGAACAGGAGCTGCAATCATACCGAGGCGCCATCCTGTCATTGCAAACCCTTTTGAAAATCCCGAAATTAAAATTGTATGCTCGCGCATATTTTTAATACTCGCGAAACTTGTATATACTTCGTCGTATACAAGCTCTGCATAAATTTCATCAGATAATACGATTAAATTGTACTTCTCAACAATCACTGCTATTTCTTCAAGCTCGGATTTATTTAACATTGCACCTGTTGGGTTATTTGGTGAACAAAGCAAAATTGCCTTTGTTTTCGCTGTAATAGCTGCTTCAATTTGTTTTGGTTGTACTTTAAACTCGTTTTCTAAAGTCGTTGCCACAGGGACCGGAACTCCTCCAGCTAATGTCACAAGCGGTGCATAAGAAACGAAACTTGGTTCAATAATGAGTACTTCATCATCAGGATTTATAATGGCGCGCATCGCTACATCTAACGCCTGACTCGCTCCAACTGTAACAATGATTTCATCGTTCGGATCATAAAATACTGCAAATTGTTTTTTTAGATACTTTGCTATTTCTTGGCGCAGTTCCAATAATCCTGCATTTGCTGTATATGACGTATATCCTTGTTCTAAAGAACGGATGCATGCTTGCCTTACATTCCAAGGTGTAACAAAGTCAGGCTCTCCTACTCCAAGAGAAATAACACCTTTCATATTTGCTGCTAAATCGAAAAACTTTCGAATACCAGATGGTTGTAAAGATTCTGCCGTTCTAGATAGTTCAAATTGCTTCATGGTGTCACCACAATGCGCTTATCATCATCGTTTTTTTCGTAAATAATTCCCTCATGTTTATACTTTTTCAAAATGAAATGCGTTGTTGTAGAAACAACAGATTCAATTGTTGCTAATTTCTCAGAAACAAACATCGCTACTTCTCCCATTGTCTTTCCTTCTAATGTAATAGAAAGATCGTATGTCCCTGACATTAAATACACAGATTTCACTTCTGAATAACGATAAATTTGTTCAGCAACCGCATCGAACCCAACGCCGCGCTTTGGCGTAACTTTCACATCGATCATCGCCGTTAAACCTGTATGTTCTTTTACCTTCGTCCAATCGATATGTGTTACATAATCCACAATAATCTTTTCCGCTTCTAATTTTTCAACCATCTTCTTTACTTCTTCTACTTCTATATTTAACAGCTTCGCTAATGTATCTACAGATAATCGACTACTTTTTTCAAGACAAGCTAATAATTCTAATTCTTTTTCTGTCACCATATAAATCATCCTTCCTTTTCAGTTGTGTCTAAATTATACAAATACCCTTTCCAGTTTGAAAAGAAGATTTTTTTAGTGAATTATGTCAAAATAAAGTGAAACTTTAATTCATGGAAAGGTTCACCCCATGGATTATTAGCCCACACCAATCGGGCTTTTACGAGCAGTTGATCTCCCACCTCACTTCTTTGCCTCAACCGTCTTTTTAGGTGGGAGTCTTACTGCTCGTTAAAGCGGGGGAAAGTGAAACTTTAATCAGGGGGAAAATGCGTGATAAAGCGAAAGGGGATGGAACCGTGAAACCAAAAGTTTATATTGCTGAACCAGTTCCAACATTTGTAGAAAACTATTTATCAGAACACTGTGATTATGAAAAATGGGAGCAAAATGAGAAGGTACCTCGTGATGTCCTATTGGAGAAAATACAAAATAAAGATGGCTTATTAAATTTCGGATCTGCTATTAATGAAGAATTATTAAATGTAGCTCCTAACTTAAAAGTAGTGAGCAACATTTCTGTCGGTTACGATAATTTTGATTTACAAGCGATGGAAAAGCGCAATGTCATTGGAACGAATACACCATATGTATTAGATGATACAGTAGCGGACCTTGTTTTCGCTCTTATGTTATCTGCTGGTCGCCGCGTCTGCGAACTCGACTCCTACGTGAAAAATGGTGAATGGAACGCCGAAATCGGAAAAGAGCACTTCGGGCTGGATGTACACCATAGTACAATCGGTATTATCGGAATGGGACGAATTGGAGAAGCCGTTGCAAAACGAGCGAAATTCGGATTTGATATGAATGTTCTGTATTATAACCGTCGCCGTAAAGAAGAAGCTGAACAAAAATTCGATGCTACATATTGTGATTTACAGACGTTACTCAAACAATCTGATTTTATTGTTCTTCTTACTCCATTAACAGATGAAACGTATCATCTTATCGGAGAAAAGGAATTTTCATTAATGAAAGAAACAGCAATCTTCATTAATGCCTCTCGCGGAAAAACAGTAGATGAAGAAGCGTTAATACATGCGTTAACAGAAAAGAAAATCTTTGCAGCAGGCATTGATACTTTTACACAAGAGCCGATTCAAAAAGATAATCCGCTCTTATCATTACAAAATGTTGTGACTTTACCACACATCGGATCTGCAACATTAAAAACTAGGCAGCAAATGGCTATGACAGCCGCTGAAAATTTAGTTGCAGTGTTACAAGGAAAAACACCGCCTAATATTGTTCGTGGATAATGATGAATAAGCAAAAGGCAAGATGACATCGTCATCTTGCCTTTTTTTGTTAACATATTTTTTTCTGCCTTGGAGATGATATGAACAAAAATCAATGGAGTGACAAAAAATGAATCACGAATATACTTGTCCTTATTTCACTTTTTCCACTCGCGGCACTACTATTCATTACGAGTTGTATGAACATGACAACAAAACGGAACGTCCTACTTTCGTACTCGTTCACGGCTTTTTATCTTCCTCATTCAGTTACCGCCGCCTCATTCCTTTATTATCGAAAGCAGGAACAGTACTAGCTCTTGATTTGCCACCGTTCGGAAAAAGTGATAAGTCTCATCTCTTTAAGTATTCTTATCATAATTTAGCAACGGTTATTATTGATTTAATTGAACATTTATCTCTCTCAAATATTGTGTTAGTTGGGCATTCTATGGGTGGACAAATTTCTCTCTATGTAAACCGTATACGCCCTGAATTAATCTCAAAGACAATTTTACTATGCAGCTCTAGCTATTTAGCACGCGCAACCTTACCTTTACTGTACTCTTCTTATTTACCGTTCTTTCATTTATACGTAAAGAACTGGATTATACGGCGCGGGATTGTTCATAACTTAATGAATGTCGTTCATGATCACTCATTAATTGACGATGAAATGAAGGAAGGTTACTCCGCTCCTTTTTATGACAACCGTATATTCCCTGCTTTAACTCGTATGATAAGAGACCGTGAAGGTGATTTATCTTCAACTGAATTACAAAAAATCGAAACACCTACACTACTCATTTGGGGTGAAAAAGATCGTGTGGTCCCTGTACATGTAGGTCATCGGCTACACAAAGATTTACCAAATTCGAAATTTATTTCTTACGAAAACACAGGACATTTACTACCTGAAGAAAAGCCTGAACTTGTTTATGAAGAAATTATCGCTTTTTCTGCACAATAATATAAAGTGAAACTTTAATCAGTGGGGGGCTTCATCCTCCACTGATTATTAGTTGAACCAATCGGGCATTTACGGGCAGTGGATCTCCCCCTAACTTTTTTGCTCTACCCGAATTTTGAGGTGGGAGTTTTACTGCCCGTTAATGCGGGGCAGAAGGCTGTCGGAAATTCCGACAGCCTACAATGAACAACTTCCGCCTTCTTTTATTACAAGTAATTCCACAGCTAACTTCTCACATTTTCCAAGCGCAGGTACTTCCTCAAAAGACATAAAGTATATATGTTGAATCTTTTTTGCGATGTATTTTGGATCGTCGAACACACTTACGACGTTCACAACATCGCTCGCTTCTGTTTCATAAAACTCCGGTCCCATTTGAAACGGATCCCAATTCTTCACAACCTCTATCATCTTTTCATATGTACCCATTCGCTTCCCGCCTTTTCACTTTTTAATGCTTTTCTTTATCCTATCACATCAGCTATTCTATAAGAAGAGAGAGAACTTTCATAACTTAACGGTTTACAGAAGAAGGGGGCAAACTTATGCAACTATTTCATAAAACAGTCAATCGACGTGGAACTCATAGTACGAAATGGGATACGTATAAAAACGAAGAACTTCTCCATGCTTGGATTGCTGATATGGATTTTGAAGTACCACAACCAATTCAGACTGCTTTAAAGAAACGTATCGAGCATCCTATTTTCGGCTATACACTTCCTCCCGAAAATATTGGAGATATTATTTGTAACTGGACAAAAAAACAGTACAACTGGGATATTCAAAAAGATTGGATTGTCTTTAGCGCGGGAATCGTTCCAGCTCTTAGTGCGAGCATACAGGCCTTCACAAAGGAACACGAATCCGTTCTCGTACAACCACCTATTTATCCCCCATTTTTCGAAATGGTCACAACAAACAACAGACAATTATGCTTGAGTCCTTTACAGAAACAAAATGATACATATACGATAGACTTTGATCATTTAGAAAAGCAATTTCAACAAGGCGTCAAACTCATGCTTCTTTGTAGTCCTCACAATCCAATCGGGCGTGTTTGGTCAAAAGAGGAACTTACACAACTTGGCACGTTATGTACAAAATATAATGTAATCGTTGTCGCGGATGAAATTCATTCCGATATTATTTACGGAGATCGTACGCATACACCGTTCGCTTCCTTATCTGAAGAATTAGCAGCGCGCACGATTACTTGTATGGCTCCGAGTAAAACATTTAATATCGCTGGATTACAGGCATCGATTATTATCATTCCAAACGAAAAACTCCGTCAAACCTTTATATCTATCCAATATAGACAAGGTTTCCACGGATTAAATACATTTGCCTATACAGCGATGCAAAGTGCCTATACAGAATGTAATGATTGGCTACATGAAATTCGATTATATATAGAAGATAACGCTCAATTCGCTTGTAAATATATTAAAAATCACATACCCGCTCTTTCTGTAACGAAACCAGAAGGTAGCTTTTTATTATGGATTGATTGCTCCCGCCTACAGCTTTCTCAAAATGAACGCACTGCATTACTTGAGGAAAAAGGGAAAATCATCGTTGAACCTGGTGAGAAATACGGATTAGGCGGCGAAGAACATATTCGAATTAACATCGGCTGTCCAAGATCTGTTTTAGAAGAAATTTTAAATAGACTGCGCCATACGTTTTCAGAATAAGAAAGGAGGTAATTCGGGAAAACCTCCTTTATCAATATCTTTTCAAATACGTTTCACAAAAAAAGCTACCATGCACGGTAGCTTTTACTTTTTCTTCATATCCGATGCTTTTTTTACAATGACACCACAAGCAATTCGATCACCGGATTTACCTGTCGGTTGTGTCATACCATCATCAGCGTTCTCTGTAATAATAATAGACGCTCCATCTTTTCTATGAATCGTCGTTTTTCCTTCTTCAAGCGTTATATGCGGCGCATCGATTTCTGCTTTAATTTTTCCAGAACCATCTGCAATTACGTTCGGTAAATCACCATTTTCTGCACCTTTCGGATTAAGAAGACCATGCTTTTTATTATCAGGATTAAAATGATTCCCAGATGATTCAAATCGTGGTGCTTTACACTCACCAATTTCGTGTACATGTATGCCGTGCGGGCCAGGTGCGAAACCTTCCCCTTTAACCGTAATTTTCACTCCGCTTGTTTGCTGCACTACTTTTGCAGTCCCCACTTCATCGCCTGAAGCATTATGTAATTTCACGTCAATTTCTTTCGGCTTTCCTTGGTCACAACCTGCCATCAGAAATAATAAACAACAACTGAAAAAAAGCCGTTTTTGCATTCTATTCCCTCCAAAATATATTCTGCCCTTAGATTGTCCGAGCATAGAGGGAAACATACAAAAATGAGTTACTGTTTCTTTTCCGCTAACAGTTTTTCTTCAACTTTCTGTAACCGCTCCGCTTCTCGTTTTGATACACGAATGAACATACGCCACGTAGCAACGGCACCAATGATAAATAGAACGCAAACAATCCCTGGAATAATATATTCTGTTTTATCTTCCGGAAAATATAAAGGCATCATATTGAACACTCCTTATGTTTGGATTGAAAAACATCAGAATTTTCTGTTATATATCTTTAAATTATAGTTGAACCGATTCATATTCTCAAGGGGGCGTTCCGAAAGAGAAGGATTTCTTTGACTCCTTCGCACACTTTCCTTACTATAAACTTGAGGTGAAAAATATGAGAGAAACATTTGAAATTGGCGAAATCGTTACTGGTATTTATAAAACTGGCAAATACATCGGCGAAGTTACAAATAGCCGTCCTGGCAGTTACGTCGTAAAAGTGTTAGCTGTTTTAAAACATCCGGTGCAAGGTGACTTACATAACGTAAAACAAGCTGACGTACCATTTTTCCATGAAAGACGCGCTTTAGCTTTCCGTGAACAGACGAACATTCCGGAGCAAATGGTGAAGAAATATGAAGGAGAAATTCCAGAGTATACAGAGTCACTCAAATTAGCATTGGAAACTCAAATGAATTCATTTTCTGAAGATGATTCACCTTTTGCGGTTCGTAGTCTAGCAACATTAGAACAGTTAAAAAAAGACTACAAACTTTAAAAAAACAAAACGACCAAATTACATACTGTGCAATTTGGTCGTTACTGTGTACTCACTTTCTTTAACACTTTTGAAAAATCAACTAGTTCTCCTAACGTTGGAGGTGCTGGTTTCACTAAATACTCTTTATCTTTTTCTACTAACTTAAAAATATTATACGTCGTCATCGCATCATCTAGCGCACAATGATGCTTACCCGTCCCTGCTTTTCCATATGCCTCAATTGCTTTCCACAATCCTGTTTGATTTCTCTCTCCAAAAAACTTCTTATACTCAAGTGATAAATCACGACACTGTCCTAAGAACGGAAAGTCTACTCTTGCCATTTCACAATTATGCTTCAACACTTTCATATCCATATTTCCCCACGTAACAATGGTTGGTTTACATCTCCTTTCATATTCTGCAAGTTTTTCAACAAGTTCTGGAAACGAAATTCCTTTATCTACGACTTCTTGTTTAATTCCTAAAAATTTCTTACATCGATCCGTTAAAGAAGGAAAAGTTTTCGGCCTAACATGAGCTGAATACGTGTCTTCTACCTTACAGCCAACAACCGAAACGAGTCCTACCTCAATAATTTCCGGGAAAAATCCTTTTGGTTTTTTTCTGTGCTGGGGCATCGTAAACTCAAAATCCAAAAATAAAAATTGTTGTTCATCCATACGATCCCTTCCTTATCATCTTTGTCATTCCTTTCTATTTGACACTCCTACACGAACAAGCTCGAATGCTAATTCCATTTTAAATATTCAGATTGGATGTATCTTATATATATGTCAAATGCCCACAAATATTTTTAAAAATAAGAAAAAATGACCGATGCAGAAAATATGACAAAATACCCCCTCTCATTTACATCCTCCATTTTTCTACTTTATAATGACTTTATGTGTGTTTCTTTGGGAACATTTTTGACACACTAAGAAAAGTGAATGAAAGGAGATGAGAGTTTTGCACGAAACAACGCAAGAGCTCGCAAACTGGCAGTATTATTTTGCTATCGCAGTCTTTTTAATTACATATGCCATTATTATTTCAGAAAAAATTAATCGCGCTGTCATCGCACTTCTTGGTGCAGCACTCATGGTAATTATGGGGGTCGTTGATTTACACAACGCCTTTACGAAACATATTGAATGGGGGACGATTACGCTACTCATCGGTATGATGATTCTGGTGAACATTACGAGTAAATCGGGTGTCTTCCAATACGTTGCCATTAAAGCAGCAAAAGGGGCGCAAGGAAATCCAATTAAAATTTTAATTTCACTTTCCTTACTTACTGCGCTTGGTTCCGCATTTTTAGATAACGTTACAACTGTACTTCTTGTTGTTCCAGTTACTTTATCTATTACGCGCATACTGCAAGTAAATCCTGTTCCTTATTTACTTTCTGAAATTATTTTTTCAAACATTGGAGGAACAGCAACATTAATTGGTGATCCACCTAACATTATGATTGGTTCTGCAAATAAGCATTTAGATTTCAATGCGTTCTTATTCAACTTAGCACCTATCGTAATCATTATTATTGCTGTTACAGCGACAATACTTTACTTCATGTACCGTAAACAATTAATTGCTGATCCTGTACAAGTTAAAAAATTAATGAGTTTAGATGAAAAACAATACATTAAAGATCCAGTATTAATGAAAAAATCTTTAACCGTACTTGGACTTACAATCGTAGGTTTCATGACTCATTCGATCTTCCATGTTGATGCAGCTATCATCGCTTTAACTGGTGCTACTGTACTTATGCTAATCGGTGTGAAAGAACATGAAATTGAAGAAGTATTCGCAAGTGTAGAGTGGGTAACAATCTTCTTCTTCGCGGGACTATTCGTACTCGTTGGAGGACTTATCGATATCGGGCTTATCAAAATGTTAGCTCAAAAAGTAATTGGAATAACAGGCGGAGATGTTTCTTACGCATCTATCCTTATTTTATGGGTATCTGGTATCGCCTCTGCAACAATTGATAACATTCCATTCGTTGCAACAATGATCCCACTTATTAACGATATGGCAGTTGGGCTAGGTTTATCACCTTCTGACGCACAAATCGACGTATTATGGTGGGCATTAGCATTAGGTGCTTGTCTAGGTGGAAACGGAACATTAATCGGAGCTTCTGCTAACGTAATTGTTGCAGGTATCGCAAGTCGTGAGGGCCATAAATTTAGCTACATGGAATTCCTTAAAGTCGGCTTCCCAATTATGATCGTTTCATTAATCATTTCTCATATTTATATTTATTTACGCTACCTTATGTAGTAGAAAAAGGGTTGTCACATGTGACAGCCCTTTTTCTTGTTCAATACAATTATATGAATGATTTTTCAAATATCCCTACTCGTTATACCTTACCGGCTCATTCCGAATAATGAACAAGTGAATCGGTAAGAAAACCGAAAATGTGATTGTATGAATAATCGTAAACAATATAGAATTCGTTCCGTATCTATCTAAAATTGCGTAGATAAGATAAATAGACAGCACAATCGATACAGCTGTTGCTAATAAATATAGAATTGGTACGAAGTTAAAAATGAAACATGCGACATATATGCCGAATACTTTCCATCCTGCTTCTTCTTTTAAGAAATCCGGTAATTTATCTTTTGCTAAATCACCCCATATCTTACTATTTAAAAAAGGAATAAACGCAAGAGCACCATCCGTTGCACCATCATTTTTCGCCATCGTATACAGTGCAAAAGCCGTTAATAAATACGCAATAATTGCCCAAATCAATACAACAAGAATAAACGCAAAACTAAGAGCAAAGAAACCTGCTAGTACGCCTTGATCTTCCATCTTATCCTCTCCTCTCTACTCTCAACATATTTCATTCCATTGCAAGTTATGTTTTAAAATTTATCCAAACTCTCTGTATAATAATAGGAGCGAGATAATAAGAGAGGAGAACGTACTTATGCATCCATTTGTACAAGCATTACAAGAGCATTTCACAGCCCATAAAAATCCTGAAAAAGCAGAACCGATGGCACGTTATATGAAAAACCACTTCCCATTTCTCGGTATTCAAACACCTGAAAGAAGACAGTTATTAAAAGACGTTATCCAAATACACACTCTTCCAGATCAAAAAGATTTTCAAATTATCGTACGTGAACTTTGGGATTTACCAGAACGTGAATTTCAAGCGGCTGCACTCGATATTATGCAAAAATATAAAAAGCATATAAATGAAACGCATATCCCGTTTTTAGAAGAACTCATTGTAACAAAATCTTGGTGGGATTCTGTCGATAGCATCATCCCTACATTTTTAGGGGATATCTTTTTAAAACACCCAGAATTGATTTCTGCATACATCCCAAAATGGATTGCATCAGACAACATATGGTTACAACGCGCCGCTATTTTATTCCAGCTAAAATATAAACAAAAGATGGACGAAGAACTTCTTTTCTGGATTATTGGACAACTACATTCTTCAAAAGAATTTTTCATTCAAAAAGCGATTGGCTGGATCCTTCGGGAGTATGCAAAAACGAAGCCCGATGTCGTTTGGGAATACGTGCAAAATAACGAGCTTGCTCCCCTTAGTAAACGTGAAGCAATTAAGCACATTAAACAAAATTACGGAATAAATAACGAAAAAACAGGCGAGACTCTATCATAGATAGACGCGTTCCTCTATTGAGATTTAAAAAAGAACGTGTTAGAATATGTTCATTATTATTAATATAAGTAGCGATGACGGACTTATAAGTACTTGCACAAAAGCGATTCAGGGATAGTGAAAGCCTGAAGCCGCAAGGAAACGGCAGTCCCGAGCAATACGTGATAAAGTGGATGCACCTGTTGTGTATCAACTAGGGTGGAACCGCGGGCAAACGCTCGTCCCTAGGCAATTAAGCCTTGGGATGAGCGTTTTTTTATGTTTTCAAAGCATATACCGCTCGTTTCACTAGTATCTGAGCACGTCATCGCCAATACGTTAACTTTCAAAAGGAGGATTTTATTATGTATTCAATGGAACAAGTTGTAAACTTAGCGAAACATCGCGGTTTTGTTTTCCCTGGTTCTGAAATTTACGGTGGTCTTGCAAACACTTGGGATTACGGTCCACTTGGAATCGAATTAAAAAATAACGTTAAAAAAGCTTGGTGGAAAAAATTCATTCAAGAATCTCCATACAACGTTGGTTTAGACGCAGCTATTTTAATGAACCCAAAAACTTGGATCGCTTCTGGTCACGTTGGTAACTTCAACGATCCAATGATCGACTGTAAAAAATGTAAAGCGCGTCACCGTGCTGACAAATTAATTGAAGATGCACTAGATGCAAAAGGCATCGAAATGGTTGTTGATGGTCTTACTTTCGACCAAATGGCTGACTTAATGAAAGAACATGAAGTAAAATGTCCTGATTGCGGTAGTGAAGAGTTCACTGAAATCCGTCAGTTCAACTTAATGTTCAAAACATTCCAAGGTGTTACAGAGTCTAGCACAAACGAAATCTTCCTTCGTCCTGAAACAGCACAAGGTATTTTCGTAAACTTTAAAAACGTACAACGCTCTATGCGTAAAAAGCTTCCATTTGGTATTGGCCAAATCGGTAAGAGTTTCCGTAACGAAATCACGCCTGGTAACTTCACATTCCGTACACGTGAATTCGAACAAATGGAACTTGAATTCTTCTGTAAGCCTGGTGAAGATTTAGAATGGTTCGCATTCTGGCGTGAAACTTGTAAGAACTGGTTACTTTCACTTGGTATGACTGAAGAAAGCATGCGTCTTCGTGACCACGGTGAAGAGGAATTATCTCACTACAGTAACGCAACAACTGATATTGAATTTAGATTCCCATTCGGTTGGGGCGAACTATGGGGCGTAGCATCTCGTACAGACTTCGATTTAAAACGTCACATGGAACACTCTAATGAAGACTTTAACTATATCGATCCACAAACGAATGAGCGTTACGTACCGTACTGCATCGAGCCATCTTTAGGTGCTGACCGTGTAACATTAGCATTCTTATGTGATGCATATGAAGAAGAGCAATTAGAAAACGATTCTCGTACAGTTCTTCGTTTCCACCCTGCTTTAGCACCATACAAAGCAGCTATCTTACCATTATCTAAAAAGCTATCTGAAGGTGCTACTGAAGTATTCGCAGAACTAGCTAAAGACTTCATGGTAGACTTTGACGAAACTGGTTCTATCGGTAAACGTTACCGTCGTCAAGACGAAATCGGTACACCATTCTGTATCACTTACGACTTCGACTCAGTTGAAGACAAAGCTGTTACAGTACGTGACCGTGACACAATGGAACAAGTTCGTATGCCAATTAGCGAGCTAAAAGGCTTCTTAGAGAAGAAAATCCAGTTCTAATTATAAAAAAGAGGCGCTCTATTGAGCCGCCTCTTTTTACTTTTCACGTTTTTCTTTAATTGCTACTGTACATCTTGATATACATAGTAAATCATCATTCTCATCAATAATACGTACATCCCAAACCATCGTTGAATGTCCTCTATGTATCGGTGTTCCGATTGCTGTTACAATTCCATCTTTCTTTGAGCGAATGTGATTTGCATTAATTTCTAGACCGAAACAAATACATTTCTCTTGATCAATTAAATTGTATGAACCAACGCTAGCTACTGTTTCTGCTAATGCAAGAGATGCACCACCGTGTAAAAAACCAAATGGCTGATGCGTACGCTCATCAACAGGCATCGTAGCAACCACCTTATCTTCTGTCATCTCTAACAACTCAATTCCAAGTGAATCCATTAAAGTTTTTCCCATATCGTTTCCTCCTTCTCTTACTTTAATTGAATGTATAATTTTACCTATTTATTTTCAAACTACTTATAACACTTATATAAGGAGGTTTCACCTAAATGAAACAGAAATTTTGTATATTACTGCTTATGTTCTCCTTGCTGACTATTGTACCAAATTGTGCACTAGCAGCCAAAGCATCCAACCTGACAATCGATGTTCAGACTGTAACACAAAAAGGTAAGAAACCTTATATAGAATATCAAATTAACAGACCTTCTTTTCACAATTTTTCCGATTCTAAATTTCAAAATAAGCTCAATTTCTATTACAAAAAATCTACTGACAAATTTAAAACCAAATTAGAAAAAGACGCAAAAAAATATTATAAAGAAACGGAAGGATCTAGCACACCTTTTCATCCGTACGTGGCGAATGTTGATTATAAAGTTTCCTTAAATAAACCACCCTTACTCAGCCTATATTTGAATTACTATCAATATACAGGCGGAGCACACGGTCTTTATACGTGGAAGGCAAACACATTTGATTTAAATGAAAAAAAGTTACTACGCTTAGATGATTTATTTCAACAAGAAGATAAATATAAAGAAGTAATCCTCGCTGAGATCGTAAGACAAATTAAACAAAATGAAGGCATTTATTTTCCCGATGCAACTGAAAAGGTCATGAGCACGAAAAAGTTCCACTTCTTTTTAGAACCAGACAATCTCGTCATTTATTTCCCTTTATATGAGATTGCTCCTTATTCAAGCGGAATTCCTCAATTTCGTATTCCGTATACGTTGCTAAGAGATTATTTGAAGCCTTCTTATCAAAATATTTTGATTGACAACAAGTAAATATTTTCGCTACGATAATGTTAACCTGAAAACAACAGGAGGTTAACATTATGAGAAGATTTCATGTTTTAGATTTAGCATTAGCTGCCATGTTCGTCGCTCTTATGGCCATTGGTGCAAATATTGTCTCTTGGGCACCATTCCTGCAAGTGGCGGGCATCCCATTATCTATGCAACCATTTTTCGCAATTTTAGCAGGGCTTCTTCTTGGAAGTAGACTTGGCGCATTATCAATGACTGTGTATATGCTCGTTGGCTTAGCTGGTGCACCAATCTTCGCTAACTTCAAAGCTGGATTTGGAGCACTTTTAGATCCTACTGGTGGTTTTATTATTGCATTTATTATCGTTGCTTACGTATCCGGAAAACTAGTAGAACAAAAAGAACGACCAACATTCAGTACATTTGCAATTGCCTCTTTCACAGGAATCATTTTAACTTATATTATCGGTACTACTTATATGTACGGGGCAGTCAATTTCTTTATGGGTGGTAATATGAGTTATAAAGCTGCTTGGATGATTATGATGTGGTTTGCAGTAAAAGATATTGCATTTACAATTATCGGTGCTATTATCGCACCTCGCATATACTATGCTGTACGCCGTTCTGCTTATCGAAACAGTCACTTCGTTTCATAAGTTGTTTTTTTGATATTTGCATGGGATACCGTTTCCCTTGATTATTATTCCCCTTCCCTAATCGGGTTTTTATTACGTACTAAAGAGGCTATCCTTCTATTGGAAGATAGCCTCTTTTTTCATATGGTTAGCACTTTCTATTCTTCATATATATTTGATTTTTAGATACAAATAAATTATGCTTGAAAAAGAATTAAACTAAAGTAAGGATTTGATTATAGATGGGGAGAGAATCCTCTCAAGAACATACAAAAAGATTTCTCATAGTAACACTATTTTTTACGCTTGGGACAGCTTTAGGAAAGCTACTTGGCTTTGCAAAAGAAATCACACTTGGAGCTTATTTCGGTACAAACCATGCCGTTGATGCATACGTTGTAGCTTTAAATATACCAACTATTGTTTTTACTGGTATCACAGGGGCCTTCGCCTTTTCTTTCATTCCTATCTTTATGGAGTTAAAGGGAAAGGATTCCCTTAAAGCATATCGATTTATGAATAACTTTTTAAACATTGTTCTACTTATTTTTTTCATTCCGCTTTTGCTCATTGAACTACAGCCGAACTTATTTATTTCAATATTTGCAAATGGGCTCCCAGAGCAAACAGCTTTATTATCAGCTTACCTATTACAAATCATTTTCCCAACTGTATTCTGTACATTCATGATTGATATTTTTAATGCTTATTTGAACAGTTTACATAAATTTCGCATTACAAGCATGCAATGGGTTGTATTAAATGGTATTACCCTTATTATATTTGTTTCCCTTGTTAATTGGATTGGAATTTACGCACTCGCATTAGGCGTTATTATCGGAAACATTGTACAAAATACACTTGTTTATTTTGCTTCTAAGCGCGAGGGGTATCGCTATCGATTTGTAATCGATTGGAAAGACCCTTCTTTAAAAACGATGATTAAGTTGAGTATTCCTGCTTTCATTACAAGTATGTCTATTCAAATTAATCTACTTGTGGATCGTACACTAGTATCTGGATTAGAAGAAGGATCTATTGCAGCCCTTAATTATTCCCAAAAATTATACTTCATTCCTCTTGGATTAATCGCTGCTCCAGTCTTAACAGTTATGTATCCTAAATTTGTCGGTTATGTAACTGACTCAAAATGGAAAGATTTCGTAAATTTAATGGAAACGAATATAAAAGTATTATTATATTTATTTATTCCCGTTTTTATTTATTTTACCTTTTTTACAGAACAAATTGTCAAAGTTGTTTATAACTATGGTGAATTCGGGAAAGATTCTATTATGATGACAGCAACTGCATTGCAATTTTATGCGCTAGCCGCTCTCATGCAACCTTTAAAAGATTTACTTGATCGTTTACTATTTTCTTTAAAATTGAATCGATATATTATGTACGCATCAATTTTTTCCATGATTATAAATGTTATATTATGTATTATACTCGTTAACAAAATGGGCTTAGCTGGTGCAGCTCTATCTACGTCAATAGCATCGGCTAGTACAGTAATCATACTATTGTGGATGTTCCAAAAATTCATGAAAGAGAAAGAAGCAGTAAACTTGTACTACGGTGGCTTTTTATTCAAATGCATTGTGGCATCCTTTATTAGCTTGTTTACTTCCAAGCTGATGCTTCATTTTACACATGATACAAAGTTGCTTATTTTATTAGCAATAGCGATTGGCGCCATCGTTTACTTATTAGTCACTTACATGTTAAAGATTAAAGAACTACAACAATTGCTATCGCTATTTTTAGGTAAAAGGAATGATATAAATGAATAAAATTATGTACCTTTTGAATTATGTTGGGGATGGTGGATCAGAAAAATACGTCCTAGATTTAATTCAATCTATGGATCCAGAATGTTGTATTCTTGTATATTCTACTCCTGGTCCTTTCTTACATAAGTTTGAAGCATTAAATATACCCATATATCAAATAGAAATGAAACACCCTTTTGATATAAAAACTGCATGGAAACTAAAAGAAATAATTGCAAAAGAGCAAGTAGATATTGTTCACGCACAATTTTTACGTGAAAATTATATTGCAATTTTAGCAAAGTTATTAGGGGCATCCATCCGTGTCATTTGGACATACCATGTGGATGTCCCCATGTCACTTCCTTTAAAATGGTGCAATAATATATTCACTCGTTATAATGACACCATCATTTGTATTTCACAGTTTATGAAACAGCAACTCCTTCAAAAAGGAGTTCGAAAAGATAAATTAAAAATAATTTATAATGGCTTAGAGGATCCTTATTTAAACAATTTACCCTCTGTTCATAAACCGATGAAAATCGCTGTAATTGGAAGGTTAAGCGAAGAAAAAGGACAACCATTTTTAATACACAGCTTACAAAAACTAAAAACAAAATTCCCTTCTTTACAATGGCACTGTAACATTATTGGAGATGGTCCATTAAAAACTCAATTAGAAGACTTAGTGACTGCTTTACAATTAAATGATTCCGTTTCTTTATTAGGTTTTCGAGATGACATTATTAAAGAATATAGTGCACACGATATCATCGTAATTCCTTCTAAAAATGAGGGGCTATCCTACGTAGCAATTGAAGCGATTGCTATGAAAAAGCCTGTGATTGCGACAAATATTGGCGGATTACCAGAAGTTATTGTTCCAAATCAATCTGGTATTTCTATACCATATGGAGATGTCGAACAATTGGCAACTGCACTGGCAACATTATTACAAGATGACAAACTCTACTATTCTTTAGCAGAATGCGGACGCGAATATTATTTACAACATTTCACCTTCTCTAAAATGATAGAAGAGGTGAAACATATTTACCGCATACCATCATCATGTTAAAGGGGCTTAATATATTATGATTCAGCTAAATCGATTTCACTATATTACTTTAAGTATTTTCCTTATTATAGTAGGATTAATATTTTCAGCAACTTATACCGGGCTATTCATTTCGGCATTATTAGCAATAACTGCCTTTCGAGATGAAAAGCTCGGTATTGCTTATTTACTATTATTTATTCCAATGCGCCCCTTTTTAACTGCCTACAATGCAGGGTTTAAATTTATTGGGATTTTCATTATTCTCGCTTTATTATGCAAAATCATTTTGCAATATCGAAATACTGCTTCAAAACTTTTTACATTTCATTATTTTGAAATCGCATATTTCCTATTTTGTTTATTCGGAGCGATTGTAGGATTAATTAACAATGTATCTTTAGCAGCAATAATTATGCAGTTACATACCCTTTTACTATACTATTTTGTATTCTATATCGTCTCTCGATTGTCATTCACCCGAGATGATTTCATATTGTTTGCAAAAGTAACTTTCGTGGCTGCAATTATCATTTCGATTCAAGGCTTAATTGAAAAAATTTCTCTCCGTAGTATGCTACTACCGGAGGTATGGAAAAATCTCGATCTAGCTCCTACTAATAAAATTCGTATATATGGTATGGCTGGTGGCCCAAATGAACTTGCACTTTATTTAATAATTGCATTTATTATTTCTTTATATTTGTTAAAAAATGCTTCCATAAGAATGAAGTACATACTCTATGTAGGGCTAACAATTATCGCGACAACTTTATGGTTAACCTATTCACGCGGAGCATTTTTAGCGTTAATAACCTTTGGAGTGCTTTATATCATTATCCATCGTAATATACCGTATTGGAAAGCATTAATCCCTATAATACTCATCTCATTTATATGCGCTACTGGAATCTCTCTTATGACAAACTATTTAGAAGGAGATGCTCTAGGTGCAAAACGCTTTTCAGAAGCACTATCAGAAGACACATTAGAATTAAGTAAGCAAGACGGTCGAATATATTATGTACAGAAAGCATTAGAAATCTTCCGTGACAAACCAATTACCGGATATGGTTTCGGTACATTCGGTGATGCAGCTACTCAAACACACTCGTCACCAATTTATAAATCGTATAATATTACATGGAATTTTTATTCTGACAACCAATACATCCAAATTCTAGCGGAAACAGGACTTATCGGAGTCATTTTATGTTCGATATTTGCATATGGAATTTTAAGTGCTTTCTGGAAACTAAGAAGAAATTCAATATTTAGTCCCATTCTCTTATGTTTATTTGTTGGTGCTATTATAGGAAGTGCCTTTTATAACATATTAGAGAATGCCGTCTTCATGATGTATTTCTTCCTCATTACGGGATGTATATATAATAAAAAAGGACTACTGAAATAATCAGTAGTCCTTTTTTATTATATTTTCTTCTGTTTCCTTGATACAATAAAAGCGCCTAATAGTGTGATAACAAAAGTAATAAACGAAACAATTGCTCCCATTACAAATCCTGGGGAAGTATACTTTAATTCAATTGTATGCGTTCCTTTTTCTAAATCTAATCCAAGGAATGCATCATTTAATTTAAGTAACTTAGCTTCTTTACCATCAACTGTTGCCTTCCAGCCTTTATCATATGGAATAGATAGGAATAAATAGTTATCTTCCTTCACATCAATTTTTCCTGATACCGTGCGACTTGTGTAATTCTTTACATCAAATGACTGTTGTTTCAGTACATTTATTCGCTTATCAAATGCTTCTACATCAAGTCCATAGAATAATTGTTGTTCCATCTCAATGGAATGACTACTTCCTTTGACTTCAACTTCAACCTTGACTTTTTCATTATCAAAATATCCTAAATCTAAAATACCATTGTTCCAATAGTAACGAGGATATTCAGTGAATTTTTTACCAAGTGATTTTCCATTTACATATACTTTTGTAATATCAGTTGGTTCCACACGTAATTTTGTATACAATTGTTGCTTACCTTTTACATCAACTGTATATTTAATACTTGCTTTTTGTCCACCCTGCTGTTTAACCAATTCGATTGGCTTTTGATTTGTTTGAGCTATTTTTTCGGTTTCAGCCTGTAGCTCTTTTTTCGTTTTCTCGCTCGTTTCCACAACTGCTAAATTATTATATTCTACAGAAAGTGGGTTTAACGGTTGATAGTAACTAACTTGTTGCCCATCTAATTTACCAATCAATTCGTTTTGCTTCTCAAAGGAATTTGTATAGTTGATTCTTTGTACTTTCAACTTGTCTTTTCCTTTAACATCAAATTCATCTTTATTTACCATGTATCCGAACGAAAGCGCATTTTTATTCTCATATACATAATTGCTTCCAACATGATCGATTTCAGACCATCCGTATTTATTTAAAGGTTGATCAGAAATCATATATTTTACACCAAACAAGGCATCAGTAGAGAGAATCCCTTTACCATTTTGTAAAATTAATGCCTCTAGATATCCATAACCTAAATCTTGCATGTATAAATTCAAGTGACCATTTGCCACAGAATTGAAGTGTGTTACGCCCTTATATCCAAAGCGTAGCGCATCATTCCATGTAACACCTCTTGTCGTTTCCATTCGATAAAGTCCCTTGTCCTGCTCGGCTACTTTCTGAATGGTCTCTTCATATTTTGGATACGGCGAAGCATATTCTTGACGATTAATATATCCGTATTCATAGCCCATTAACTTAACCATGTATACTGTATTAGTTGCTACATCTAGCCCTACTATAGCTAATAAAGCCAAAGAGATAATTGCTTTATTTTTTCGCAAGCGAACTTTTCCAAATAACAATAATGCATACATAATGATTAAAAAGGCATTAATTACAATCTTATTTGACTGCATATAACTTGGAGCTACTTTTCCTAATAATAGCAGCATAAATATATTAAACAATACAACCTTTTTTAAAGCTGGTATTAATTCCTCTTCGAATACCATAAACGTTCGAACTGCTACATAAATGAGTACAAAGGAGAATGTAAATGAATAACGATACGGGAAATTCGTTGGTGGCTCAAAACCATGCCAAGCAATATTTAAAAACGGAATTTCAAAAGAAAGGATTAGGAATAACAGTACGCTTCCATATACAATCTTTTCTTTCAATGAAATTCTCTTTGTAATAAAGAATAATGGAATGAGTAATACAGTTAAAACACCTGCATAAACGTTCGGCATTCCATTTACTGTCGTATCAATTACGCCATTAAAGAATCGTGCATAAAAATCAAAAGGATCAAAATTAAATGCTGTAGAGAATGGAATCTTAGTACGTTCAACAAAGTTGCTCTTTAAATCCATGTATGTTGGTAGCGTAATAAATGCAGACATTCCACCTGCCAATCCTGTTCCAAGACAGAACCATACGAACCTTTGCATTAATAATTTTATATTTCGAATATCGTAAAGCACACAATAACGTGCTACAAAATAGATAAATGTAAAAATCCCTACCATAAAGGAAATATAAAAATTCGTAATAAATGTAAGTGCTAAACTAAATGTGAATAACACCCATTTTTTTTCTGCAACTAGCTTTTCAACACCTAACATAATAAGTGGTAGTAAATAAATAGCATCTAACCACATTACACAGAAAGAATATACTGTTACAAATGACATTAAAGCATAAAAAGTTGAGAATAGCGCAATAGCAATTTCACGACGCTTCATCATATGACTTAAATAATACGTCATTGTAAAACCAGCTAATCCTGTTTTTAATAACGTCATTAACATAATCGCTTCTGGAATATGCGAACGATCAAACAGGAGAATAAGTAGTGAAAAAGGACTAGCTAAATAATAAGCAAATACTCCAATGAAGTTTAACCCCATTCCACCTTCCCAGCTATAAAATATACTTTTTCCATTTTTAAACACATCATATAAATACGTGTAAAACTGCACATATTGTGTGTGTAAATCCGTTACAAGGATTGATTTTTCTCCAAACGGTGCAATACCCAGTAAAATAAAAATGACACCATAAATAGAAAAAGGAAGTAAAAAAGCAAAAGTATATAAAAACTTCTTTTTCTTAAACAAATCTAACAGCACTTGCATTATACTCCTCCATATCATTCTTCATTAATCATTTATTACCAAATTTTATGTATAAAAAACAATAGCCGGCATAGAGCCAAGCCATTGTTTTTTATATATTTTGACCGTTTTCTATATCGGTCTTCTTTTTAAAAATAATATATTTACTCGCAAAATAATTTACAACCACAACAATAACGTTTGCAATAATTTTCGCTACTAAATCATTCATACCTAGCCATTCAATTAAAACAATCATGGATGCGATATCAATGAAATACGATACAATACGGAATCCCATAAAGTAGACAAACTCTTTTACTACATGAGCAAAACTTGTTTGTTGACTGTTAAATACATACTTCTTATTTGTAATATACGCAAACAGTACCGATACAATCCAAGCAATTGTTGTTGCTATTTTGTAATCCATTCCAATTAACGTTGCACAAATAAAATACGTCACAATGTTGATTAACGTCGTTAAACCACCGAAAAGTAAATAGTTAAAGATTTCTTTCGCTTTATTATTCACACTTCTAATCCCCTAGTGATTTGATTTTACTTTACGATCTTCTACGCTGTATAATTTCGCCGTTTTTTGATCGCCATCGATATTCGTTACTTTATCATCATTATATTCATCTACAAAATATAGCGGACGTTGTTTTGTTTCATTGAAGATACGTCCTAAATATTCCCCAATAATACCGATAGAAATTAACTGTACACCACCGATGAATAGAATAGCTGTCATCATAGATGGATATCCACTTACTGATTCACCATACATTAGCGTCTTAATAATAATCCAAATCATATAGATAAAAGCTAAGAATGAAACAGTAAATCCCATGAACGATGCAAGGCGCAATGGCGCTGTTGTAAAGGATGTAATTCCTTCAATAGCAAGATCCATTAGTTTGAAATAGTTCCACTTTGTTTCACCTGCAGCACGAGGATCACGATCGAATAAAATTTCTTTCTTATTATAACCAATCCAGCTAAACATCCCTTTTGTATAACGCTGCGTTTCACGAATTTTCTTTAATGCCTCAACACAACGACGGTCTAGTAAACGAAAATCACCTGTATTTTCTTGGATCGGAATTCTTGTTGTTTTCTTTAGCAAGCTATAAAATTTACCAGCTGTCCATTTCTTCGCCCATGATTCACCTGAACGAGAACGACGTTTTGCATAAATATCATCATACCCTTGCTCCCAGTACTTGATCATTTCAGGGATTAATTCTGGTGGATCTTGTAAATCAGCATCAATGATAATTACTGCATCTCCAATTGCATGATCAAGACCCGCAATCATTGCTGTTTCTTTTCCAAAATTTCGTGATAAGTCTACATACGAAATACGCTTATCATTCATTCTAAATTCCTTAATAATATCTAACGTGCGGTCTTTACTTCCGTCGTTAACAAACAAAATTTCAAAGTTATAATTTGGAATGCCTTGAAATACCCCTGTTAAACGACTATATAATTGATCTAATACCTCTTCTTCATTATACGCCGGTACCAATATAGTAATAGTCTTCAAAAAAGGTGCTCCTTTCTTTTTCAAGCCTGCTCATAAAGAACATCTTATAAGCACAGATTAGACATAGTAAACTGGATGTTTATCTTAGAATACCTCTTTCTCCAATTCACTATGTCTAACCTCACATATTTATAAATAAGTTAATTTTTCACAGTATTTTTTTGTCCGTTCACAATTTCTTCCATAATCGCTAATAAATCATCTTTTAACTCTTCATGTTGTAACGCCATTTCGATTGTTGTTTGAATAAAGCCTAGCTTCTCTCCAACATCATAACGCTTTCCTTCAAAATCGTATGCGAACACACGTTGAATTTCGTTTAGCTTTTGGATTGCATCTGTTAATTGAATTTCACCGCCAGCACCAATATCCTGCTCTTCTAAGAAGCGGAATATTTCTGGTGTTAACACATAGCGTCCCATAATTGCTAAGTTTGAAGGTGCCTCACCTGGAGCCGGTTTTTCAACAAATTGCTTCACTTGATAACGGCGACCCTCTTTTTCTAATGGGTCAATAATACCATAGCGATGCGTCTCATTTTCTGGAACAGTTTGCACACCGATCACAGATGAAAGTGTATGCTCATACTCATCGATAAGCTGTTTTAAACAAGGTTTTTCAGCTTGTACAATGTCATCACCAAGAAGAACAGCAAATGGCTCATCGCCGATGAACTTACGAGCACACCATACTGCATGTCCTAAACCTTGTGGTTCTTTTTGACGAATATAGTGAATATCTACCATTTTCGAAGATGCTTGTACTTTTTCAAGTAACTCATATTTTTTCTTCTCTAATAAGTTTTGTTCTAATTCAAATGCATTGTCGAAATGATCTTCAATCGCACGTTTTCCTTTTCCTGTAACGATAATGATATCTTCAATACCAGCCGCTACAGCTTCTTCAACGATATATTGGATTGTTGGTTTATCAACAATTGGTAACATTTCTTTAGGCTGTGCCTTTGTAGCTGGTAAAAAACGTGTCCCAAGACCAGCTGCAGGAATAATAGCTTTTCTTACTTTTTTCATGCCTATAACCTCTTTCTCTCATCTTTGGTATATATTCGCATTTGTCCAAGCAGTAGTTATTTTTATTATTTTTCCCTTATCAAACCATATTTATGGGATACATTCTTATCCAAATGAGTATAACTTTTATACTATATATCTATCAATTTTCTTATTAAACTAAAGTTTTTTACATGTTAACTTCTTCACTAACTGCAAAAGACACTTCGTACAAATTCTACATGATTGTCTCTTTATTCGTCAAGGTTACTTATTAATCTCTCATGTGCTTCTCCTTATTCTCTACTCATGAGCCCTTTTATTTACTGTATCCTTCGTACAATCGGTCCTAAAAAGCGTAGCAAATCTGACAAATATGCACTTATTTCCTTTTGCAAAAAAGCTAAATAGATGCATGTTAATAAACATGTGAAAGGCCACGTAAATATACATCTTTAAAATTATATAATTTAATTTTTTCACCATAACAATTTCAAATTATACGTAAACTTTTACTAAAATCTATTTTTTATTTTGAATATAGTAACGATCTAATAATACATAAAACAGGAATAACATGGCTATGAAGTAACTCATTCCTTCTGGTGAATCCATCAAAATATTGATTGAAACCGCTGTAACAACTACATGCCATACACTTTTTGCATCTAGACTAATGCTATACATTACATTACCATCTACGAATTCTTCTATTAATGAATTGTTAAATATATGTGAAAGTACATATACGATTACAATGATCATTAATACAGGATAATGTACTTCAACAACAGGTGAGAATAACAGCATAAGCGCTGTAACGAGGACAAACTCCAACGAGCTATCTTTTTTACATTTTCTAATAACTAGAAATGTAATTGCTAATAGTATTATGACATACACAAGGTGAGTTATACTCATTGAATCGTGTGGGAAATATGTCTTTAATACTCCTTTAAATGAGCTATCCCAAGGTGCTCCACCATGCATTTCATTAATTTCATTTACAACAAACAAATCTTTTGTTACATATTCCCAAGCTACATTCCATCCAACTATAGCAATGGTAATCCCTGATGTAACAATCGTTGTAACCACAGCACTTAAAAACACCTTCCACTCTTTCTTATATAGGAAGTATACAAGAAAAATACCCGGTAGTAATTTAAAGCTAGTAGCAAAAACAATCGGAATCCCTGCCAACCACTTATGTTTAGATTGATAAAAATAATATGTTAAACATAATAAAAAGAAGATTAAACGATTGGATTGTCCCCAATAAAAATCAGCAAATACTGGATAAATAATAATAGCCGCAGAAAACAAGAGATACTTTACCCCTTTTGCTCTTCCTTTATACGCAGCTTGTATTACTAAACATACACCCAATATGAATAATATACTATTGAACATGGTCCATAAAAGGCGCGCTTTTTCATAAGGAAATGCTGCGAACCACGAAAGAAATACAGCAAACTGTGGTGGATACATATAGTATCCTAGTGCACCTTTTGTTTCACCATATAGTTGACGAAATGTCTCCATTTGATGGTCCAAATTATACATCATGCTTATAGCATTATCATTCCAAATTGTATGAAATGCATAGTAAAAGAAATGATAATCATCAAACATCCACCCTAACATTGCAGGCTCTTTATAAAGTGGCCATAGGACTTGATATCCTAGCGAGTACCCAATTGCCCCTAGCAAACATATTAAGGAGATAACCTTAAACATTTTCTCGCTTATTTTTATATTTACCATTTATTCTCCTCCAAAACATTATTATGAGACCCATAAAGGAGGTGACATAAGAAAAGCAGAAATCCAGTATATTTCTGCTTCGCTTATACAACCTATTTAATTATACAGTTACTTTCTGTTTTTCTTCTTTTTCTTTATGAGTTAATAATTCTTGCTGCATTTTTTCATTTTCATGCTGATAAATAGCTATAACTTGCGTCAATTCTTTAATTCGAATGGAAGATCTCGAAACTACAACAGTTAAGAAAAATAAAACACATGTTACAAAAAGAAATCCCAAAAAGAATAGCGCATTTATCGGTGTAGCAACTCCCAATAAATGTGAAACCACATCAATTGATTTTGGGAAAATCCCAATCATTAAAATACCGATTAACACTCCATACCATGTTAATACATATTTCAATTCCAATTTTTCTTTACGGACTAGGTTTGTAAAAATAATTAATCCTACTATAACTCCTAAAATAATTAATATTTGAAGGCGAATTGTCACGAAGCATTCTCCTTTCTTTTAGGTTTTAATCGATCAATTGTAATCGCAAGTGTTACTTTAATCATATAGTAAATGGCTTTGTAATTTACTATTGAAGATGTCCCACCCATTCTTTCTCGCATAAGTACTGGAACTTCTTTTACTTCATAATTGTTTCTAATTACAGCAACAATACTTTCCGGCTCTGGATAGTCTTTTGGATAGTACTCACAAAATTCATTAATAATTTTACGATTTACCATTCTAAATCCAGAAGTCGCATCCGTTATTCTTTTTCCAGATACAATTTTGATTAATTTTTCAAAGAAACGAATCCCAACTCTTCTAGTAAATGAAGACTGGAATCCTTCTTTATTAATAAAACGTGAGCCAATAACCATATCTGCTCTCGTATCTTCCATTTCTTTAAGAAGGGCTCCTAAATAGGCCGCATCATGTTGTCCATCACCATCAAATTGTACCGCAACATCATATCCATGGCGCTGAGCATACTTATAACCAGTCTGCATGCCTCCACCAATTCCTAAATTGATCGGTAAACTTACATAATTAAAATTATTATCTTTACATATTTGCTCTGTATCATCTTTTGAGCAATCATTGATAATAACATAATCAAAATCTGGAGCATTCTTCTCTATATCCTCTACAACGTGTATTAAGTTCGTTGATTCATTGTAAGCAGGAATAATAATCAGCTTCTTTTTTAACAATTGGAATCCCTCACTCCACTAATTTTAATAAAAATATCCTAGCATAAACACATTTGCATACAATAGCATACAACATGCTAATCTGGCTGAGCGTTGCGCTGTTAACTCTGAGTGTTGTTTCACATTCATTCTTTCATTAAAGATGAACAATACAATTGGAATGACAGGTAAGAAATATCTTCCTTGTAAACCACTAATGAAATCTGTACCAACTTCAGACCATGTTAAATATAAGCTTAACATAACTAGCCCAACTACACTTACAATTGTGAGTATAAAGACTGCATAATCGAACTTACGTAATTTAAATCCATCTTCGCTATAATCAAAAATGACTGTCATTACAAGTCCTACCATACTAATAAGCACAATACCACTCATTAAATGAGTTACCCATCCAACTTGATTTAGCATGTTCATCCACATGCTCATTCCACTTTCAAATGTTCCAAAAAAAGCTTTTATTACTTCAACTGGATGCTCTAGTATAAACTTCAATTGACCAACAGGATTAATTTTTTCATTTGGATTAATAGTTCCCACAAATTTCATTACGAATAGGTTCCAAGAACTCATTATTAAACCTGGTATTCCTGCCAGTAATAAAAATGACATAACACCTTGCATTTTTGTACGGAATAAATCCCTTCCAATAAACGCAAAAATCAAGAATGATAACGGCCAATACGTAAATTTACATAATACTATTAGGATTAATAAAACAATTGGAATAATAAAATCTTTAATTCCTAACGTATTCTTTTCAGAACGCATAAGCTTCTGCAACATTACAGCAATAAACAGGTAATTTAACCCCATCAGTATTGCATCTGCTGAAAACGACGCACCCAATGATACAAACAATGGAAATGCCGCTAAAAATGCTAACGTATTTTTCAACCTTGGAATAATTTTTATCGCAAGAGCACTCAAAGCAATATACACAGCTAAATTAAAAATCCTTCCTAACATTAGCGCACTAAAAGCTTTTAGCCCCAATATATTAGCAATAATTAAGCCAAGAGCTTGTGGAATATAAGGAATTGGTGTATAAACAGCTGTTGTGGGTTGCTCTACAAAATTCGTTTTATCTGCAAATGTATAGGTATCCCAAATATCACTCTTAGCCCTATCGTATCTTTCGCCATTTGCCAATAACCCATAAGTTGTTTCAAATTGATTCGGGCGTGGCATATCATCAATATTCTCTGGTAAGTTAACGCCCACTTTATCTCCCTGTTTTGTAGAGAGAAGATTCCCTAAGCTAATATCATACGCTTTTGCAAAATGGAAGTTTTCATCAGTTGCCTCAAAGAGTGGATTATTGAAACTGAACATAACCCCCATTATTCCGGTAACAACGACAAAATTTTTAACTGTGTTATTACCAATAAGGAATAAAGCTAATAAAGTAGCTAATGCAGTAACAACTGCTTTTCCAACCTTAAACCAATCAAGTTGATCATATGCTACCTTTGCAGCTATCGCTTGTCCACTTTCTTCTTTACCATTAACAGTCAGTTTTTCATCTGGAGACAATGATGCCCCTGTACGAATAGTAACTTTTTCGCCATTTTCAGCTTCTACTATTTTTACTTTCAAGACAGCATCTTTATTTATGTCTTTTTCAATAGGAATTATAATACTGCTCTTAAAATGAGGATCCTTAATATATTTTTCTCCGCCCCATGTTTTTAAATCGACTCTTTCTTTACTCACGATTTTCCCTTTAGCCGAGAGCTCATACTCTAACACAGCGTTTTTATGATAACTTTCACTTGTAAGAGGTAACAGCAAATGCTTTGGGTTTTCACCTGCAAAATGAATCTCTTGACGCACTTCTTCACCTTGCGCTAAATCAATCATCTTATATTTGCTATAAACAAGACTCTTATTTACAGTGTGTATAGGCCCCGTCAAAAACACATATAAAACTGCACAAAAAACTACAAAAAAAGATAAAAATATCTTTTTTCTTCCTATCATGCTACAAACACCTCGATTATATTATTTTCTAAATATCGGCACACAGTAGATGCACAAAAAATGACTTTTACTGAATGCAAAACACAATAATACCTATAATAATAATCAGATTTCCAAATATCTTCCTTTTAGTTATTTTTTCACCAAGAAAATACCAACTGAATATTAAAATAAAAATATAACTAAGCGATTCAATAACAGGCGCTTGTTTTAATGGAACACCTTTCAAGGCAATTACATTTAATCCAGCGTTAATTACAAATAAAGAATATCCTACAATTACGTAGCGATTTACATATTCTTTCCACTTTGTATCATAATTCGATAATGTTGCCTTCTTTAATAAAATTTGCGAATAGTTTGCTAAAACAACTCCAAAAATGTAAAGCAACACAAATTTATTCATCTTTTACCACCACGACAATCCCTATAATAATAATGACTGCACCAACCAAATTATTCCATTTTATTGTATCACCGAAGAACACCACTGACCATAATAGTCCCCATAAAATAATGACTCCTCGATGGGAATACGCTTTAGATATTTCAAATGGTTTAATAACTTGCTGCCAAATAATTGCGTATCCAAATAAAAGAATTACAAGAATCATGTAGGCAATAAAAAAAGAAATTGATCCAACTGAAAAGTTTGCCGCCCATTTCATATACACCATTATGATAGAGTATAAAAAAAAGGCAACATGTAAAAATATATAATGCTTCATTGATGCTTTCATACACTCAACTCTCTTTTTTTAAAATTGATAGTTATATCATTACTTTTTTACAAATTGCCATTTTTAGTTTATATACACACGAAACAAATTTTAACATAATTAATCCAAAATTTCATTCTGAACTTAATTAAATGCATTTACCGATTGTGCCCAATTTGTGACAATAAAACCAACTACTGATAAAAATTCGAACAAGAAAATTCACTCCAAGTTTCCAAAAAAAAAAAAGCATGAGCATCTAACGCTCATGCTTTTTTAATATATTATTGAACTCGGTTCATAATATCATTCTTTATACTTTCAAGTTTTTCTTCACTATGTTGTAGCGTACTTCCCTGCACCCCAAAATAAAATTTGATTTTAGGTTCTGTCCCAGACGGACGTAAACAGAACCAAGAACCATCCTCAAGGTAATACTTTAACACATTTGATTTTGGTAAATGTATTTCCTCTGTTCCATCCCCTATAATTTTTGTTCTCAAGCTTGCTTTATAATCTTCAGCAATTGTAACTTTTAAACCAGCTACTTCTACAGGACAATTTCCACGGAATGTTGTCATCAAGTTTTGAATTTGTTCTGCGCCATCTTTTCCTTTTAAGGTCAATGACACAAGCCCCTCACGGAAATAACCATGTTTTTCAAACACTTCAAGCAATCCATCATACAATGTCTTTCCTTGCGCCTTATAATATGCTGCAACCTCACATGCGAATAAAACAGATTGAACAGCATCTTTATCACGACAGAATGGCTTAATTAAATAACCATAACTTTCCTCATAACCAAATTGGAAACTATACTGTCCACTTTCTTCATATTGCTTAATTTTTTCTCCAATAAATTTAAATCCAGTTAACGTATCAACTGTATCTAAACCGTATGCTTTCGCAATTGTACGACCAATTTCAGACGTTACGATTGTTTTTAAAACAACACCGTTTTCTGGAAGAGTTCCGTTTTCTTTCTTTTGAGATAGTAAGTAATCAAGCATTAATGCACCTGTTTGGTTACCAGTTAACACTTGGAACTCACCATCGTGATTGCGAACTGCTACTCCTAGACGGTCTGCGTCAGGATCTGTTGCGATTAATACATCTGCACCAATTTTTTCACCATCACGAATTGCATACTCAAACGCCGCGTGCTCTTCTGGATTCGGTGATTTTACTGTAGAGAAGTTCGGATCTGGTAACTCTTGCTCTTTTACAACCGTTACATCTGTAAATCCAACTTCTTTTAAACCACGGCGCACAGAAACATTTGATGTTCCGTGTAATGGTGTAAAGACGATCTTTAAGTCCTTACCAACTTTTTGCACCATTTCTTTATTAATAATGACATTGTTCAATTCTGCTGCATATGCATCATCTACTTCTTGTCCAATAATATGTAATAAACCGCCAGCTTTTAATTGCTCTACGTCAGCTACTTCAACTGTTAACTCATCTTCTACTGCATTTACGTAGCTAATTAACTCATCAGCTTCTTTTGGAGGCAATTGTCCACCATCTTCACCGTATACTTTATATCCGTTATATTCAGGCGGATTATGACTTGCCGTAAGAACGATTCCACTTACTGTATGTAAATGACGAACTGCGAAAGAAAGCACTGGCGTTGGGCGTAAGCTTTCAAACACGTATGTTTTAATACCATGTGCACCAAGTGTTGCAGCTACTTCCATTGCAAACTCTGGAGATTTATGACGAGAATCATATGCAACAACAACACCACGTGCTTTTGCTTCCTCTCCTTGTTTCTCAATAAATTGAGCTAAACCTTCTGTCGCCTTACGTACTGTATATACGTTCAAACGGTTTGTTCCAGCACCAAGTTCACCACGCATACCGCCTGTACCAAATTCTAAATTTTTGTAGAAACTGTCTTCAATTTTCTTTACATCTTGTTTCATTTCCTCTAACTCTTGTTTTAACTCTATATCCAAACTAACAAATGTATTCCAGCGTTCATATTCTTTTTTCCATTCCATTTTAAATTCTCTCCTCTCAATCAAACACAATTTAATTATATGGTGAAAATGATATTTTCCTCAATACTATATTTAATACTCACAAAAACTTTTACATTAAATGTATAAAACAGCACCCATTATGAATACTTTTTGTATAAATTGAAAAGCTATACATAAATAAATATATTCTCGAATAAGGTGAGGTACAATGCAAGAATGGGCGCTTAAACCAGAAATACAACAACATATCCAAGAGATTATCAAAGATATTTCCCTTGCACTTCAAGATATGCAAAGCACATTAGAGAACAATGATAAATGCCTTTTATGTAAAGTCGAAGATATACATAAGTTACTATTACAAATTCAATCAACAACCGCTTCTTACTATCTCAAAACATATTTATCACCATATACAGATTGCTATATCCAACTATTAACTGCAATCAGGCAATTATCTCAAAAACGCCATGGAGCTCTTATTATTATAGAAAGAGAAAAATCATTAGAAGCATATATCCAATCTGGTATAGAAATTCAGGCTCATTTAACAGTTCCGTTACTAGAATCTATTTTTTACCCTGGAAACTCACTTCATGACGGTGCTGTTCTTGTAAATAATAACCATATTATATCAGCAGCAAATATACTACCCTTATCGCAACAAACTTTGACATCCAATCGAAAGTTAGGAACACGTCACCGCGCAGCAATTGGACTCTCTGAAGTCAGTGATGCACTTATTTTTGTTGTATCTGAGGAAACTGGTATAACGTCATTTGCCTTAGATGGAACCTTATATACATTTTCATTATGAAACATATAATACACTTATATTTCCTCGCATAGCAGGAATTTTCTTTCTGCTAATTGAAGTGTTTGGGAACAGGGAGGCGATATGCTAGCCATGAAGAACATATTACAGCAATTTATTACAATACTCTTCGTATGCTTCACTTTTACAGGTTGCATCGATACGAATAATTCGAAAGACATTTCCTATCAAAATCAAGAAACAGAAAAAGGCATAAAAAAGGCAGTTTGGAATCAACTATCCAATCAAGAAAAGCAATATATTATCGGTGATTGGGAAAATGCAACAATGATCAAAACAATATTGCATAAACATAATAGCCGTCAATTTAATGAAGAATATGAAGGGAGAAGTGTCTACCTCGTGCATTTCCCATCTGATACGTCCTATCCCAAAAACGTTGAAGTGTACGTCGATATCGATACAAATAAAATTGTCGGATATAATCAATAAACTATTAAAAAATGACCTTCGAACGAATCTACGATTCATTTGGAGGTCATTTTCTTCGGATCAAACTACAGGATAAATGTTTAAAACAAAATAATAATTTATATGGAAAATCTTCATAAAAATATTCAGTTATCAAAAACTTACTTCTCATAGTAATAACAATGCAATTATCTTCTTTGCTATTATTTCATTTATGATTGCTTATAAGTTGTAACAACCATTCACCTTTATCTTTTTGCTTATTCTCCATCACTAAACCTTTCAACAAACGTTGCAAGTGTACGTACCATTGCACCTGTTGCCCCGGCCGGCCCTAAATCATGCGCTCCTGACGTTTCAGATGTTCCAGCGATGTCTAAGTGTACCCAAGGTGTACCTTCAGCAAATTCACCTAGGAATGTACCTGCCATAACCGCATGTCCTTCACGGCCTGGTGAGTTATTTAAATCAGCAAACTTACTGTTTCGAACGCGTTCTTTATCACGATCAAAAATCGGTAATTGCCAAATTGATTCATCCGTTTCCATAGAAGCTTCTAGCACTTGCTCAAACAACTCTTCATTGTTTGTCATTGCGCCTGTCGTATGATTTCCAAGTGCAACAATTACACCGCCTGTTAATGTCGCAACATCAATAAGGTAGTTTGCACCTAGTTTTTTCGCATACGTAATACCGTCCGCTAACGCAAGGCGACCTTCTGCATCTGTATTTAATACTTCAATTGTTTTTCCGCTCATAGATGTAATTACATCGTCTGGCTTAAATGCTGTACCACTTACAACGTTATCAGTTGATGGAATAACAGCGATCACATTTTGCTCTGGGCGAAGTTCACCGATAATTTCCATCGCACCTAATACAGCAGCAGCACCGCCCATATCACCTTTCATACCGACCATGCCTTCACGTGGTTTTAAAGAATAACCACCTGTATCGTATGTAATTCCTTTTCCAACAAATCCAATGACATCTGTCCACTCTTCTTTTCCTTTATAAATAAGAGCAATCATTTTTGGCGGCTCTGTACTACCTTGGTTTACTGCAAGTAACGCACCCATACCAAGATCTTCCATCTCTTCTTTCTCAAGAACTTTATAATCCATATCATACTTTTCCGCTAACTCAACAGCATACTCAGCAAGCTTCGTCGCTGTTAATACGTTTGGTGGCATATTTACAAGTGTACGAGCCGAATTTGTTGCGCGTCCATGCACGTAGCCAACTGTTAATGCAGCTTCAATTTCCTGTGCATCTTCCGCTGTAATAGCCGTGAACTTCTCTAACTCTACACGATCCTTTTTATCTGATTTATACGTTTGTAATTCATATGTACCAAGACCTTGTACTTCTGCCGCTATATGAGCTACATCAATCACATCTAATTTCTCTGTTACGAAAGAATCAAGTAAGATTGCTGCATCTTGTACTTTTGCTGCTTGTAACGTTTTAAACGCCTTACCAAGAGCCGCACGTAACGTTTCTGTCGTATAAGATTCTTTCTTTCCTAAACCAACGAAAT
Organism: Bacillus sp. RC251; assembly: GCF_044908765.1. NCBI lineage: Bacteria > Bacillati > Bacillota > Bacilli > Caryophanales > Bacillaceae > Bacillus > Bacillus sp. RC251. The sequence goes on from NZ_JBIYDP010000012.1 coordinate 39,666, forward strand.
AATAACGTTTCACATTTGTTTTCCCTAAACTATGTACTTTCGAAATAGCTTTCTTCTTAGTAGAAAGTTCTTTCTCTTCTAATAAAACTTGTAAGTGTCCTTCAAATGCTTTGTCCAGTTCTTGTACAAAACTACTCGTTTTCTCTTCTTCAAATAAGGCAACAATAACCGCTTCGTGGCTTGCTAATTCTTTTTGTACTTGAAACATGTTCAGACCCCCTAAATTTCTCTACTCTACCTTTATTATAACTTTATTTTCGATAAAATGCGACAATTCTAACTTCTGTTGCATCCTATATAAAGTGAACCTTTAATCAGTGGTGTTTTTCTTCATCCCCCACTGATTATTAGCCTTCACCAATCGGACTTTTACGGGTAGCCCGCCCCCCGCCTAATTTCTTTGCTTTCGCTGAATTTTGAGGTGGGGTTTTACTGCCCACAAATAGCGGGGTAATCCATCTTTCTTCCATTTCTTCTATTATCAAATAAAAAAGTCTAGCGTAATTACCACTAGACTATCTTTGTTTTAAATATTGCCCACGAAACACTTGCATCGTTTCGTCTTGATTTAACATCGTTAACTCTTCTTCTGAAAACTTACCATTTCCAACTTTCACTACATACACATTCACTTTTTTCTTACCCCATTGGCTATAAACATCTTTCACCGTATCATAATACAGATCAAGACGGTTTCCTTTTATTGCACCGCCCTTATCAGCTACTACACCGTACCCATAACCTGGTACGAATAGAATCGTTCCAATTGGGAATACGCGTAAGTCCGCAGCGATTGTGGAATATAAATCCCTTTTCACCTTAACTCCTGAATATGTAATACCATACTCCGGATGTCCCGGTCTCTTACCAGTTGACTCAATTCCCGACGTATAACCTGTTGCAGTCATTTCAATTGAACGATATTTAGACCAGTCGTTTGCCTGCTCTAAAGCATTTATCACTTCTTTACTCGGAGCAACATTTCTCTTAACTTCTGCTGCATGTACTTCTTTTGCACTCGTTCCCTCATATTTCTTTACAATCTCTAATAAAGAAACTCCTGTGAAAGCATTCCATGTTACGCATAATGCGGATACAAGTAAACAAGTCATCATAATGCGAATACAATATCGTTTTAACATTTTTATATTCCACACTCCTTCATCGTTAATCATTCCCTATACGATGAAGGAATATGCAAAAAAATAATCCCCAAATGAATTGGAGATTAAAACATTTGATATCCGCTTTTCCGAAGTTTCTTAATGACAATTCCGGCTAAAGCAGCACCTACTAATCCAGTAGATAGAATAAACACATCTGCCTGCCCTAAATGCGATACACTTGTCCCAAATGAAGAGAATGTTTCTTTCGGCTTTGAAAAATAATCCCACACACTCGCCTTATTAACAATAAGTATACAAACAATTGGATACACAATAACCATTACCCATGTCGCTCGCAATATCATGTTGAGTAAAAATCCAATTCCAAAAAACAAAATGAAAAATAACATCATTGAAATAAGTAGTACTGGTATACTCACTCTTTCTCCCTCTCCTTCGCATGCGCCGTAAATACATGATAGGCTGTATAACCAAATTGCTCTCCTGGATCTAATGTTTTGTTCATCTCAAGATGTAGTTCTGATCTTCCTTCAAACAAATATTTGATAAGTAGCGACGTATTTGGATCGTCCGCAATCGTATCTGGATATAAAAATGCTACTTCAGACAATTCCTTCTCCTGTACAATAATGTTTTCTCCTTCAGGCTCCAAAAGGAAAATAATCATATTATCACTAATCTCATTGCGAATCACGCCCGATCGAACACCAATGATCCCCTTCACATGAGCGACGATACCTGTCTCTTCTAACACTTCACGTTTCACAGCTTCATCAACCGTCTCACCTTCATTTACAAAACCAGCCGGCAATGACCATTTCCCCTTTAATCCACTATATTTTTTCTTAACGAACAGCCACCTGCCATCTTTTGTAGCTACTAAGCCACCAACAGCTAGCCATACTTTCCCTCGCTTCTCCATGATGTAATACCCTCCTCTACTAGAACGGACAGAATATTCTTTCTTTTTTATATATTATACTATATTTTTAAAATGAAAAAAGCAGAAACAGCTCTTAGCCGTTTCTGCTTTTTCTATTATATATTAAAAGAACTTTAATTTACCTTTTTTAAGAACTAATAAAGGTCCACCTAATAAGAATAGGTAACGGTTATCGATAACTTTCTTCATGAAGGAAGCTTTCCAACCTGTTAACTTTTTGCCCATAACAACGCCCATTGCATCGTCATGACCTAAAGAACATACAGATCCTTTATTGTCGAATGCGAATTTTTTCATTTCGCCTTTACCACGAACTAACACAGTTAAGTTGTGTGCAATGTTGTAACCTTCTTGAATTGCGATTTGTGCCGTTGGTGGGTATGGACGATTAATTTCTTCGTTAATGATTAACGCTGCGTCACCAACCATAAATACATCTTCGTATCCTGGAGCGTGCATGTACTCATCAACTTTTACACGTCCGCGCATTGCTTCAAAGCCAGACTCTTCTACAATACCGTTACCACGAACACCCGCAGCCCAAACTACTGTTTCAGACTTAATTAATTCAGTATCATCGCCGTTTGCAACGATAATACCTTCTTCAGTTGCTTCTTTAATTGCTGTACCGATGCGGAATTCTACACCTTTTTTCTCAAGTTGTTTTACAGCGTATTCTACTAATGCCGGATCGAAACCTGGAAGTGCTGTTGGAGCAGCTTCTACACAGATAATACGTGCTTTTTCACGTGGTACATTGTACTCTTTGCAAAGTTCAGGAACACGGTTTGCAAGCTCACCTACGTACTCGATACCAGTAAATCCAGCACCACCAACAACGATTGTTACTAACTCATCGCGCTTTTCAGTTGCATATTTAGCGAAACTAGCTTCCATATGCTCACGAATTTCACGAGTTGCATTAATGTTAGCAATTGAGAATGCATGCTCTTTTAATCCTGTAATTCCGAATGTTTCTGATTCGAAACCAAGACCGATCACTAAGTAGTCATACTCTAGCTCGCCGTCTTTTAAGATGATGCGTTTTTCAGCAGCTTTAATTTCTACTACTGTGTCTTGTACAAAGTTCACTTTATTTGTATCAATAACGTCTTGAATATCTAGACAGATTTTTTCATCTTGTAATGTACCAGCTGCGCTCTCATGTAACCAAGTCGCTTGGTAGTGATAGCTGTTGTTGTTTACTAACGTAATTTCAGCTTCATTTACAGATAATGCTTTTTGCAGACGAACAGTCGTAATCATCCCGCCATAACCTGCACCTAAAACTACGATTTTTGGAGTCTTCACCAAATCACAACCCTTTTCTTTATATAATAGTAATGAAAAATAATACCAAGTACTAAAAACTATATTTGTCAAGAATGTGGAATTTATCACATTCTATATCATAACAAAACGCAGTCAAAAAATCGTACGAATTTTGTCATAGAAATTTAACATAATACTTCCCTATATTAGTCGGTTTTATTCCAGAATTCAAGCGTCTGGCGAATTATCAATATTTTAAAATAACATAGCGTTTTCAAGGGTTTTTCAGCCTTTTTTTCATGTATTTTCCTTTCACCATATTTTATACAATTAAAAAAGCATCTATGCGAAAACTTACACACAATTCAGTCGTTTTCAGAAGTATTATGAACTCAAATATGCTATCATTTATTTGAAAGTGTCATCATTTGCAGGATTTTCGTGTACATATGAACAATATATGAAATCAATATCAAAATTCCATCTATAGGGGGAATGAAAGTGACAGAAAATCAAAAAGTTTACGACATAACGATTATTGGTGGTGGTCCAACAGGGCTGTTCACAGCATTTTATGGCGGTATGAGACAAGCAAGTGTAAAAATCATTGAAAGCTTACCTCAACTTGGAGGACAATTATCCGCACTCTACCCTGAAAAATACATTTATGATGTAGCTGGATTCCCGAAAGTGCGCGCACAAGAACTAGTTGATAACTTAAAAGAGCAAATGAAGAAATTTGATCCAACCGTTTGTTTAGAAGAAGCTGTTGATACGCTTGAGAAACAAGCTGACGGTATATTTAAACTTGTTACGAATAAGCAAACTCACTATTCTAAATCAGTTATTATTACTGCTGGCAATGGTGCTTTCCAACCACGCCGCTTAGAATTAGAAGGTACAGCAAAGTATGAAAAGAAAAACTTACATTATTTCGTTGATGATATGAATAAATTTGCTGGTAAGCGCGTCGTAGTATTTGGCGGCGGCGACTCAGCTGTTGATTGGACAATGATGTTAGAGCCGATCGCTGAAAAAGTTACAATCGTTCATCGCCGTGATAAGTTCCGTGCACATGAACATAGCGTAGAAAGCTTAATGAATTCTCGTGCAGAAGTAAGCACACCGTACATACCAGTAGAACTCATTGGTGATGACAACATTGAACAAGTCGTTCTTCAGCATATAAAAACAGAAGAAAAAATTATCATCGATGTGGATGATGTCATCGTAAACTACGGCTTCGTTTCCTCTCTTGGCCCAATTAAAAACTGGGGCTTAGATATACAAAAAAACAGCATTCTCGTGAACTCGAAAATGGAAACAAATATTCCTGGCATATATGCTGCTGGTGACATTTGTACATATGAAGGAAAAGTAAAACTCATTGCTTGCGGCTTCGGTGAAGCACCAACAGCAGTAAACAATGCAAAAGCTTACTTCGATCCAAACGCAAAACTTCAACCGATGCACAGCTCAAGTATGTTTTAATATAGAAATGAAAAGAACTCCTTTTACGTGAAGGAGTTCTTTTGTTATTGTGCTACCGTACCCTTCCAAAATATGTTACAATAAATAAGAACAAACGTTTCATTTGATAAGGGGGATATTTTAAAATGAAAGAACCTATTATAGTAAAAAAAGAAGCTTTCCAAGCAATCGGCGTTTCGATTACGACGACAAATGAAATAGAGGCATCTACTGAAGGAAAAATTCCAGGGCTTTGGAACCAATACTTCCAAGAACAAATGATGCATCACATCCCAAATCAACAAACGAAAGAAACATTCGCGTTCTACTCAAATTACGAATCAGATGAAACTGGTACATATCAATTTACGATCGGTATGCCCGTTTCTTCATTAGAAGACGCACCTGAAAATATGACAACTTTAACAATACCTGCTGCTACATATGCGATATTTACAACGAGAAAGGGACCAGTTGCTGAAGTCGTTTGTGAGGCTTGGGAATATATTTGGCAATGGTCAAAAGAAAACAAACGTGCTTTTACAACAGACTTTGAGCTTTATGATGAAAAAGCAACAGATCCAACCAACGGACAATTGGATATTTATATTGCATTAGCCTGAACGACAAAAAAGAAGATACCATTTGGTATCTTCTTTTTTGTCGTTAAATAACCACTGTGCAAACCCAACATTATTGTCTACAATGAAAAAGTGCAGTATAGAAATATTAGAAACTGTATAAAACGATTGTTAATAGGTTTTTTAGTTTAAATTTGTCACATAGAAAGGAAGCAATATGGAGGAACTACAACAAAATAAATCTGCTTTAAAAGAAAATGCGAAACCATTATTAAAAAATACGAATTTCCTTTTCCTTTGGGCAGCTACTCTTTTTTCAAGTTTTGCTTTAGCCTTTTTTACTTTTTCACAAACGTGGTACATAGCAAAAACATTAAACCTTGAGGCTTCACTCGGTGTTGTTTTCGTAGCTCTTAGTGTTCCAAGGCTTATTTTTATGATTATCGGCGGTGCTGTAGCTGATAAATTCCCGAAAAAAAACATTATGTTTTATTCTAATATTATTCGTGCTATTCTCGTCGCAACCATCCTTACATGGTTCATCGTAGGTGATGTAACACTATATACATTTGCTTTATTCGCTTTATTCTTTGGGCTTGCTGATGCTTTTTTCTGGTCAGCTGATGGATCTATCTTACCTGAACTTGTAGAAAAAAGCCGTTTAACACAAGCAAATTCACTTACACAAATGACAAACCAAGCATCGGTCATCTTAGGCCCTGTACTTGGCGGAATTCTTATCAAATTTACGAACTATGAAACGATCTTTTCGATCACGATTTTATTACTGATCATCGCAGCCATACTCGTTCAAAAAATACAATTTACGATGCCAGAACAGCAAAATACAGACAAAGGCATGTTCACTTCTATTAAAGAAGGCATCTTATATGTAAAGGAATCACCATTCCTTTCAACCTTCCTTATTTGTAGTGCCTTTTTAAACTTATTTTTAATCGGTCCGATGCAAGTCGGTTTCCCGCTTTTTGTTAAAAATGTTCTGCACGGTGACTCGCTTCAGTTTAGTTACTTAGAAGCATCTGTAGGAGGCGGAATGGCGATAGGCGCTGTCATTGTCGGTTTAAAAAATATTAATCGTAGACGCGGTCTATTTTGCATTATCATGATGCTACTGTCTGGTGTATTCTTCTTATCCATCAACTTTAGCACCGTACTTTGGCAAGCATTATTAGCTGGCATTTTTTACGGTATTACAATTGCAATGGCTATCGTTCCGCTTATGGCGATGATTCAATCGACAGTAAAAGAAGAAATGATGGGACGCGTAATGAGTTTACTTATGCTCTCATCAATGGGCTTTATCCCGCTTTCTTATGCATTCACATCAATCGCACTTGCAATAGGAATTCCAATCGTAACCGTTATGAAAAGCGGTGCAATCGCCGTTATCGTCTTCGTACTCTTTGTAGCGATTCGTGTTCCAGTTGTAAGGAAGTTTGATTAACTACTTGGAGTCATGTGTTATACGCATGGCTCCTTTTTAAACGGATCAAATAACTGTATCCCCTTACTTCTTCTCACAGCTGCTCCCCATTCTAATCCAACCTCTAAAAATAGATCCCGCACTGTACTGTATAAAAGAGCCTTCACATTTTTACGGATTTCCCCGTATTTATACGCTCTCACAACACTCTTCACTCGCCAAATGAAGTTTCCATACACTTCGTCATCAGCTAATATTTGCTCCAGTAAAACACCTTGCTCTAGTAACCCGCTCTTTTTATATGCAAGTTCCACCTTACTCCAAAATATATTAATCTTTTTCGGATTACGCGTCATCGGCACAAGTGCGTATATAAAAGGCTTCGGTATATCGTGACGGCAATACGTCTCATCAAGTTCGTACGTTTCTTTTCTATTCTCTTTTATTTGTGGAATGTTTTTAAAAAGAATTGTTTCCCCCTCATATTTTTGCTCCTTTTTACTACAGCCATCTGCACGATCCTCACTTTCACATGCGGACAGTTTCATACGGTCATCCATGCGGTCAATTGCAGATGTAAGAAATACATATAAGTTCGCACTATATCCACCGCGCTTATGTCTTTCTTTTGTCGCAACACGCTTTATAATTCCTAGTTCCTCTAATTTTGCAATTGAACGGCGTACTGTACGAATACTTTTTCCAACATTTGTAGCAATCGTCTCCATTAACGGACAAGCAACTCCCACTGTTTTCTGTTTCTCATTCACTGCATACTTTCCTAAAAAATGAATAATAATAACATCCGTTTTATTCAATTGAAATCGATAGCACTTCAAAACTTGTTTTTGGTATGTATTAAACTCTTCTTTACTTCGAAATTCACTATATGGTTTCATTAAATTATATAAGCTTCCCATTTTTATCACCTCATTTATAGGTAAGAAGCAGGAAGAGAAATTGGCGTGATATTTAATATTTTTTAGTGGAGATGAAAATATGATCGTAATTAGCGCTTGTTTAGGTGGTATCGCTTGTCGGTATGATGGAAATGACAATCTCGTTTCAAAAATAGAGGAGTTATTACAAAGAGAAGATACCTTACTTGTTTGCCCTGAAGTATTAGGAGGATTGCCAACACCTCGTCCCTCAGCTGAAATTATTGGCGGGAATGGCGATGACGTTTTGGATGGAAAAGCAAAAGTGATGACAAAAGACGGTGAAGATGTCACAGAAGCATTTGTAAATGGCGCTTATAAAGCTCTAGAACAAATGAAAGGTTTACATCCTGAATATATTATTTTGAAAGAACGCAGTCCATCTTGTGGTAGTTCAACGATTTACACCGGAGAGTTTAACGGCAATAAACAAATTGGTTACGGGGTAACAACTGCTTTACTCAAAAGACATGGATTTAAAGTCATTTCAGAAGAGGATTTTGAGAATATAAAAAGGAATTGACCCTGTTCGTCAATTCCTTTTTTCTTTCTTATTTTGCACCTAGTTTTTCTTTCACTTTCGCAGGAAGCTCATCTTTCTTTACTTCTTCCCAAGCTGATACACCTTTTTTATCTGAATAGTATACACGTAAGAATGCATCTTTACGAAGATTTTTTTGAGCATTAAATTCTAATTCTTTTTCTTTTCCGTCTTTATCAAACCCTTTTAATTTATACTCAAAATGTTTGTATGGCTCTCCGTTATCAGACTTACCATTATACTCTTTTCCATCTACTGTAATTTGAACATAATACTCGTCTTTACCCATACGATTTAAATCACAGCCAACTAATAGGCTTGCAAATACAACTAAAATACTAAAAAGTGCAATATATCTTTTCATTTCCTTCACCTCATGTGTTTTTCTTATATTGTTATCTTAAAGCCTAAGCTTTAAAGAAGAAATTCAAAAACATGACATGAACATTACACTTTTGTAAGATAATAATTATTTCTTCACTTTAGAAGCCGTCATCCCATCACCAATTGGAATGAGTACGGATTCTAAACTTGGATGAGTTGCTACTACTTCATTAAACTTCTTCATAACTTCTGTATAACGTTTTTGTTTCGCACTTTCATCAGCTACACTACCACCAGCTAAAACATTATCTGTAACAATTACAGCACCTGGATTAGCAAGCTCAATACAGTACGTTAAATAATTTTCATAATTCTCCTTATCGGCATCGATAAAGAAGAAATCAAACCGCTTATTACTTGTGACTAATTTCTCAAGACTTTGTAAAGCAGCACCAGTCATATACGACACTTGTTTTCCAAATCCCGCTTTATGTAAATTACGATGCGCTACCTCTGCGTATTTCTCTTCTAGTTCAAGTGAAGTTAACGTACCTTCTTCTCCAAAACCTCTCGCAAGACAAATGCCACTATACCCACCTAATGCACCTATTTCTAATACATCTTTTGCTCCAGAAATGGAAACTAACATCGTTAAAAGTTTCCCCGAAGAAGGTGATACCGATATCGGCGGCATTTCGTTTTCTTTTATGGAAGCAATCACTTCATCCAAAAGAGCATCTTGATCACAAAACACTGAATCGATATAACGATTAATTTGTTTCATCAGATGCAGTCCCTTGCTCTAGATTTGCCTTCTCATCTAACGTAGGCGCTTCTTCTGTTTCACTCTCATGTATTTCAAATAGTTGTGTAAATTCATTAATAACCATATCAATTGCCTTTAATTCCCCGATTAAAATTTGCTGAATTGACTGGAATTCTGGCTCACTTAACTGTTGTTTAATTGTCGCTCGTTTCAAATTCATCATTTCTAAAAAGGCAATTGCTCTCCCGCGGCGAAATGTTTTCGGTCCGCGATGATGCGATCCATCTCTCCCTTTATGACGCTCACCACGGTGGTGTCCTTCTTTCATGAACTTATCTTTTCTCATTTCAAATCCCCCTTTGTATACAAATGTATACGTTTATTTCGTTAATCAAAATTGTATACGTTTGTATACGAAATGTCAAAACAAAAGAAAAACCGCTAATTAAAAAGGAATCATTTAACTCCTTTCTAAGTAGCGTTTTCGTTTTCAATATGTGAAAAGGGATTCCTAAATGATGAATGGAATATATATTTATTGTTTTCTAGCTTTTGAGAGGAGAAATAATATGAATCCTATTTTATTAGATGTTCCGTTACAAATAGAAACAGACAGACTCATTCTTCGGGCACCACTTCAAGCTGGTGAAGGAAATGTAGTACACCAAGCTATTAAAGATTCAATTAGTGAATTAAAACAATGGCTGCTTTTATTCCAGTCAATTCCTACTGTTGAAGAAACGGAAATTCTCCTGAGAAATGCGCATATAGATTTTTTGAAAAGAGAAAGCTTCCGCTATCTTATCTATCATAAGGAGACAAATGATTTTATTGGAACTGCTAGCCTTCACGCAATTGATTGGAAGGTTTCTAAATGTGAAATTGGATACTGGATTAACACGCAATTTGGTGGCAATGGATATATGACAGAAACAGTAAGTGCGTTAATAAACCTTGGATTTCAGTTATTCAAATTTAGAAGGATTGAAATACGATGTGAATGTAATAACACGAAAAGTCGTGCGATTCCTGAAAAACTAGGTTTTGAGCTTGAAGGGATATTACGTAATGAAGATCTTTCAGCTGACGGTAAACAACTAATTGATACTTGCATCTTTGCAAAGATAAATTAGATTTTAAAATTCATTGTGCAACATATCTTAAGGTCGGTTTCTAAATTTGGAAGGCGACGTTTTGATTTTTTACGACAAAAGAAAAGACCTCCTTAACGATTTTATTTCATCGCTAAAAAGGTCTTTCTCTATTTCTGCTAAAAACTTAGCACTCTTCTGGCTTACCAGCATTCGTCGCTGTACGGAAAGATGATCCACATCCGCATGATGCGATTGCGTTTGGATTGTCGATTGTGAATCCGCCGCCAAGCATAGATTGTTTATAATCAATTTTTACTCCTTTAACAATTGGAGCACTTTCTTTATCGATAACAAATTCAACACCGAAAAATTCAAGAACTGTGTCGTCTTCTTTTGGTTCTACTTCAAATCCTAATCCGTAAGAAAGGCCAGTACATCCGCCGCCATGTACAGCAAGGCGCACGTACTTCTCTCCATCTTCAGCATCTTTTAACATATCTTTAATTTGAAAAGCTGCTTGTTCTGTTACTTCAATCATGAAATACACCATCCTTTCTGTTCTCATTCTATTATACATCTTTACGCTTCTATCTTGTACTCATACACTCCGCGGCAAATTACTTCCGCTGGTCCTTTCATTAACACATTGCCTTCTTCTGTCCATGCAATCATTAAATCGCCGCCAGCTAAATGAACTGTAATTTCCTTACCACGTTCCATCTTTCCATTTAAAATAGAGGCTACAACCGCAGCACACGCTCCTGTTCCGCAAGCTTGTGTTACACCAGATCCACGTTCCCAAACACGGAAGTTCATCTCTGCATCATTCAAAATCTCGATGAATTCAACATTTACTCGCTCTGGAAACATTTCATGTGTCTCCAGAACTGGACCAAGTGTTGTAAGAGGTGCTTGCTCTACATCATCAACAAAAATAACCGCATGCGGATTCCCCATTGAAACAGCTGTAAATGCGTAACGATGATTATTGTATAAGAAGTTTTCACGAATAAATGGTGTTTCACCTTCACCAAGCATCGGTATTTCTGCACGTGTTAAACGCGGTGCTCCCATATCGATTTTCGCTAATGTAACTTTCCCTTCTTCTACCGTTACTTCCGCCGTTACAATACCAGCTAACGTTTCAATTGTGAAAACTGTTTCTTCTACTAGTTTATGCTCATACGCATATTTCGCTACGCAGCGTAAACCGTTACCACAGCTCTTTCCTTCTGAACCATCATTATTAAACATGCGCATTTTCACCGGAGCTACGTCAGATGGACAAATTAAAATCATTCCATCTGCTCCAATACCAGTATTAATATTGGAAACCTTTTCCGCCACAAGAACTAAATCTTCTTCAGGAATTTGTTCTTCAAACATATTTACATATATATAACTATTGCCAAGACCATGCATTTTTGTAAAAGAAAATTGGCTCATTTGTATTCACTCCAAAAATAGTTTGTTATTTTAAGTATAAAATGCATGCTTTTAGAACACAATATGAATGTCCCCCGTTTCTCATATTTGACAACATTTGGCGATGAGCCATTCTTGCACAAATTGTGTAAGAAAAAAGCCCTTCTACAAGGGCCTTTTTTATTTACATACAATATTATCCTCCCCCGCGAAAGAAGATTTTATCTAATAGAAAAAGGTGCTGCTGATTGCAACACCTTAAAACATTGGATTTTCATCCAAATACTCATATACATTATGGACAAGTTCTTCTACTGTAGCACCTTGTACGACTTCACCATTTACAAGTGCAAACGGCCCTTCAAAACAAATACCACAATATCCTAAACAACCATATTCCATTACATCTAAATTCGGATCTTTTTCTAATTTCTCTAAAGCTGCTTGTGAACCACTCGCAAGGTTACCTACACAAAATTCAATTAATGGTTTAATCAAAATTCTCCCCCCTGTACTACAAAACAAATTACCTTCTGACTATCTATAAGAAGAAAACTAAGCTGTCTCTTGTTGTTTTCGTTATATATTCTAAACTATTTAGTTACTTCACTATTTCACTTCAAAGTAGATGGACTTATTTTATATAACATGCTACTTGCAATGAAATGGTAACTACAAAGGCAAAACAGTTTACTTTACTTTTCTTCTTATTGTACAACAGAGTATTCATTCATGCATTGTTATTTGTTCACAAATTCGATATAATTTGATTGAGTAAAGTCGAAATATTTTATTAATATAAAATTGTGTGATTAGGGGATATTTCAACAGAAAAGGGGTAATCCATCATGAAACACCTCGTAATACTGGGTGGCGGCTACGGGGGAATGAGAATTCTACAGCGGCTACTTCCAAGCAACCAACTTCCAGATGATGTACAAGTGACATTAATCGACAAAGTACCATACCATTGCTTCAAAACTGAATATTATGCATTAGTTGCGGGTACTATTTCAGAAACACATATTCGTATACCGTTTCCCGAGCACCCACGCCTCAATATTCAATACGGCACAATAACAAATATTGATCTCGAAGAAAAAGCTGTTCATCTCGATGGCGGCGAAGCGATCCCATATGATGATTTAATTATCGGTCTTGGCTGTGAGGATAAATATCATAACGTTCCTGGGGCGAAGGAATATACACATAGCCTACAATCGATTGAACAAACACGTAAGACATATGAACAATTAAATAGTCTAGAACCAAACGCAACAGTAGCTGTCGTTGGTGCTGGATTAAGTGGCGTTGAAGTTGCAAGTGAACTTCGCGAAAGCCGTTCTGATTTAAAAATTCACTTATTTGATCGAAAAGATAGAATTCTATTCCCATATCCAGAGAAATTAAGTAGATACGTAGAAGAATGGTTCGTAAAACATAAGGTTACTATTATACGAAACTCTAACATTACAAAAGTAGAACCAAATATTGTGTACAACCACGATGAACCACTTGAATGTGATGCAATCGTCTGGACAGCTGGTATTCAAGCAAATGAAGTTGTTCGAAACCTTCCAGTTGAACAAGATGGTAGCGGACGGGTTGTTTTAACAAAATATCACAATATTCCAAATAACGAGCACGTGTATGTTGTAGGAGATTGCGCAGCACTTCCACACGCTCCATCTGCACAACTTGCTGAAGGTCAAGGAGAACAAATTGTCCAAATATTATTAAAACGTTGGAATAATGAACCACTTCCTGACGAACTACCTGTAATTAAATTAAAAGGTGTTCTCGGCTCTCTTGGTAAGAAGCACGGCTTCGGTTTACTAGCAAACCAACCATTAATGGGACGTGTACCGAGATTATTAAAATCCGGTCTTCTTTGGATGTACAAATATCATAAAGGTTAATACTTTACAGGCTGTCTACTATGTAGGCAGCCTCTTTGCATCAGTTTTTAAAAATTATCAGACACATCTTTCTCAATATGAATAATGATTTATTTTTCATTTTTATATTAAAAACTACCGATAAACAGTGTATGCTATTCATAAGTTGTTTTATTATTTCCTTTAAGACCGAAGTCATTCGGTCTTATTTTTTATGTTGTAAATACTTTTACAGGAGGTATTCCATTTCACTTATGAACTTAACGAAACTAAACGATCGAATAGAAGCGAAGAAGAAAGAATTGATCTATCTCGTTGAAAAGTACGGATTCACTCATGATAAAGTGATTTCTTTCAGCCAAGAATTAGATCGTTTACTTAACTTATTAATAGAACTCAAGACGAAGAAAAAACGTTGCTCTTTATAACCATTTCCCCCTCTTTTTTTGATACGATAGAACTAGAATCAGAAAGGAGCCATCTATGTTTATATTAAAAGACGTTACATATAAAGATATACTACAAATTCCTTATTTACAGATTCAAAAAGAAAAAATCACATGTATTATCGGTGAGAGTGGGAGCGGAAAAAGTACATTGCTCCGCATGCTAAATGATTTGCAATCTCCAACATCCGGTACAATTGAATATAACGGAAAACAAATTTCCGATTATCCTCCAATTCAATTACGACGTGACGTAGTCATGCTTGGACAAACGCCACCTATTTTTGATGGAACGATTAAAGACAATCTATTAATGGGACTTCGTTTTTCTGAAAAACCATTTCCAAATGACGATGCCTTGCGAAGCGCATTAACGACTGTTAGCTTAGAAAAAAAATTAGAAGACAACGCTGATTCATTATCAGGCGGAGAAAAACAACGACTTGCTTTTGCACGTATCGTACTTATGGATCCACCTGTTTATTTATTAGATGAACCAACCTCGGCACTAGATAGCGATACAGAACGCCGCGTTATGAAACAATTTACTATGCTAGCAAGAGAAAAGAAAAAAACAGTTATCTTCATTACACACTCACAACAACTTCCAGAAGAAATTGCAGACGATATTATTGAGATTAGTAAAGAAAACGGTGCAACTAGAAAGGAAGTGCTCTCTGTTGAAGGGCGTTATTGAACTCCAAATTTGGCAACTTGCAGCTGCCTATATTTTCATTCTTATTTTAATTGGACTTGTAAAATTAAAAGGAATACCTCGCGAAAAACAAATCGCGCTCGCAACATTCCGTATGACGATTCAGCTCGTACTTGTTGCATATGTCCTTACATACGTATTTGAAAATAGTAATCCATTTTATACAATTGCTCTTATTACTTCTATTACTACCTTTGCAATTTTTAATATTTATAAACGGGTTAACATCCCAATGTCTAAAGAATTAAAACGAGTAGCCGCCCTTTCCATGGTCGCCGGATCAATTGGGCCACTTCTACTATTTATCTTTGTTATTATCGGTCATGACCCTTGGTATGCTCCGCAATATATCGTTCCGATTACGGGAATGTTAGTCGGGAATGCGATGACAGGCGTTTCTCTCGGTGCAAATACGTTCTTAAATAATATGAAATCGCAAAGAGGTCAAATTGAAGGTGCACTTATGCTCGGCGCAACACCGAAAGAAGCTGCTGCTCCGCTCATTCGAGACGCTTTTGACTCTGCTATTTTACCAACAATCAATTCTATGGTCGGAATGGGGATTATAAGCTTACCAGGCATGATGACTGGTCAAATCTTATCTGGTGTATCACCATTTACAGCCATTCAATATCAAATTGCTATCATACTTGGTATTTCAGGAAGCACTGCTTTTGCTGTTATTATCTTCTTACAGCTTGGATATAAAACATTCTTTAATAAGCGGTGTCAGTTGAAAGAGATTGACTATGCTGCGAAGTGAATCGTAACTCTCGCTTGGTAAATGATGCACCGTTCTCGGTGAGTGAAATTATATCGACGATTTTTCGAATATATCTATCATAACTCAAAATATATCGACGATTTTTGAAATATATCGGCGATTCGACAAGGAATATCGACTTACCGACAAAAAATGACATAATAAAAAGAGGAGGCCTATTCGCCTCCTCTTTTACTTACGCCTTCTTCACGAACTGTGATTTTAATTTCATAGCTCCGAAACCGTCGATTTTGCAATCGATATCGTGATCGCCATCAACTAGACGGATACTTTTTACTTTCGTACCGATCTTCACAACTGAAGAAGTTCCTTTTACTTTTAAATCTTTAATGACAGTAACAGCGTCGCCATCTTGAAGAACGTTTCCGTTCGCATCTTTTACAACTTTTGCACCATCATTATTTTCAGTTTCTGCTTCTTGGCCCCACTCATGAGCACATTCTGGACATACGAAAAGAACGCCATCCTCATACGTATATTCTGAATTACATTTTGGACAATTAGGTAAAGTAGCCATAAATTCATTTCCTCCGTTCATTATTTATACGTAAAAATCAAAATTGATGTTTACATCTCGATAAATAAAATTTGTATAGCATTTCTTTATAGTGCCATAGTCTCACGTTATTGACAACCCTACCTCAAATTCTCACTTTTTATTGTATTTTACAAATTTTTAATTCGTATGGTGTTTCCAATAAAAAAGAAGAACCTTCACAAGATCCTTCTTTTCAAAATGAACGAGTTCTCACTAGAACCCCCAACCATTCTCTTCAATATAAAATTGATACTCTTCCAACTCTTCTTCACTTATCTTCTTATTATTCTCGTATACCTCTTACCACTCGAAATAATCTTCAGCGAAATAAACAGCAAATTTAATTTTTACGTTTTTCTTCTCCGTATAATCATAACCGGTAAATTCTACTACATCATAATCTTTTTCTTTCGTTACAAGCTTCCACGTTGGATTATCCGTCATAATCTCTAAAGTAAATCCTTCATCACTTGCACGAACAACGTTTTTTATATTTGGTTCAGTTCGTAAAAAGGAGAGTCCGAACATAGCTCCACCAAATACTAGCGCCACTATAACTTGTACACCAATCATGCGAGCCAAGCTAGCGCCACCCTTTGATTGTAAGTAATACGCCTTCTCATGATCAGGCATATTTTCTTCCTTATGTAAAATACGGACAGCGTGCTTATAATATAAACGGTTTCCTTGCCATCCAGTAAATATCATCATTCCTAATTGAAAAACTAGACCAATTGATAAAAAAATCCCATCTGGAATATCTATAAAAGGAGTTACAAATATACTAGGTACCGCCAGTAACGTAAGTATAATAAACAACTTATACATTTTACGATAAGCTAACCAAAAAACTGGGAAGAAAAAGGCTACCCAATTCCAAGTATTTCCTTGCGCTGGATTTTCTATCTTTCCCCACTTAAAGTCATAATACGCCGTATTCTTTTGAACGACTGTATGTAACTGTTGCGGAGAAATTGTTTCTTGTAAAACAGTGTCCCTCACGTACATCATCCTTTTCTCATTTCTACATACGTGTATTTTATAGAAATAAAAAGAAGGAATCTAACAAAAAGTACATATATTTCATAAAAATGAACGAAAATCGAATATATTCCAACAATTATCCGTTTATTATTTCATATTACTTTTAAATATATTAGAATACTTATGAATGATACGTTTAATACACTAAGTTAAACTTTTTATATATTTAATACTAAAAATGTTTCACATGAAACTATCCATATTTCGTATTACCTTTCCTCTACACAGTACATGTAAATCCATTTCTACAAAATACGAAAGACGCCCTTTTCAAAAAGGCGTCTTTTTACAGTTGAAAATTTACTAATATAAAAAATGCATTATTTAATAAATGAATCCCCCATGGGACGAGTAAGTTATTTGTTTTCTTATACGTATAAGCTAAACATATACCACCACCAAAAATATATAAAACACTCCCTACTGTAAGGGGATGACCTAAAGTAAAGATAACAGCACTTATAACGGCACTACTAAGTGTAGAAAAGCGCTGAGATAATTTCGTGAAAAACATCCCCCGAAATAAAAGTTCTTCCCAAATCGGTGCGAAAATTGTGAGTACAACTACGTATAAAATGATTTCACTTTTAGTAGGCTCTATTACTATATTAGATTCATTCACACCAAGCCCATGTGGTAAAACTAAATTTAATACCGCAAGATATATAAGCAGTACGATCATCGTCATTACTATCGTTACATAATGCTTAAAATTATTGAACTGTATTGATTTTAATAAATGTGCACAGTAATTTCTTATTGGTGAGTATATTAAAATAATAGTAAGAAATGTTAAAGGCGGAATAAGATAATCTACATACCATGGATATAAGGAAGAGTCATATATAATGTTCAAAAAATCAATTCCATACATGACTCCAAAAATAATTATTATCATACTAATTACTTCGCGCATACTCATTTGTACATTCTTTTCTTCATATGTAGCTAATTCTGTATTCATCCTATCCCTCCAGTATAATTAAACCTTTTAATCCATTATATACCATATCCTAACACAAAAACAGACGATACAATCTAATGTATCATCTGTTTTTTTCCTACCATTTCTCTCTACATGTTTCAATTAAATGCAGTAAGTACTTCCTCGTCATATCTGCCCTTCTCCACCTTGAGAGCATTCGCTTTTCTTTTGGATTCTGCCGTATTCTCGCTACTTCTTTTAATAAAAGCCCCCATTCTTCCGCTGAACGTTCTAACAAGTATTGCAATCCACTATCTTTTGAAACGATTGTTTTATGATCCAGTGTATATAAAATACGGCCCATCGTAACGACAGCTGATTCTACCCACTCTTCTACGAAAAATAAATATGGCTGCTTTGCTTTTTCACTCCAGTATTGTTCTACGTTGTATTTCATCGTATTTACTACATCGTCCCACCTTATTTGAAACGAAAGATCTTCAGCTTCTTTCCCAGTAACTGTAATACCTTGATTTTTTAACGTCCACCATGTGACCGCATTAATATCCCAATGACCTATATTTGCTTTACCATCTGCACAATACACGTACTCATTCATTTCATCATTGTATTTTCCTAAATCAGCAAGCGGAATATACATACCATCCATTCTCTTACCTAACGTACTACCACTAATTTTCTTATGAAGTTCGACAAGTTGCTGTTTTTCAGCTTCATTCACGGAATCACTTATTACTGTAATAAAATCAACATCGCTCGTTTCTCCATGAAATGCACCGAGTGCGATGGATCCGTAAATATATACCCCGACTATTTTCTCATCTAAAAAATTTTCTTTTAATTCTATTGTGTACCGCTCCATTAACTGTTGTACTTCCGTTGGTAACGCATGCTTCACTCCATTTTGCACATCTATCCCTCCAATAAAAAAAGCCTTCGCAAATTCGCAAAGGCTTCCTGTTTTATAAATATTTCTCGATTTCTTCGTAAACATCCTTCAAACGAGGATTTCCTTCTCCAACAATTTCCCCATTTACAAGAACGACCGGATAAAATAAATCTTCTTCCACTACGCGCTCTGCGAATGCTTTTTTATCTTCATCTTCTTGTTCTTCTTGAAAATCAATATACTCGAAATTAAATTTATTTTCTTGTCCTTCATATTTACGACCAATCGCCGCTTGTAGCCACTCAAATGTTTCTGTTGAAGATGGCATTCCAACGCAGCTCGCACAAATTACTTTCGTCCCATACACTTGCACATTAACCATTTCTTCTCCCCCACTTCTTGTTTCAACAGTATATTCAGATGTCTTAGTACATAAGCACATCATTTTACAAACTTATTCCATACCCCTATACTGAAAAAACACGTTGTAAACATGATAAAAAATTTCGACATTAAAACAAGAACAGAAAAAATAGATTTTCCCCTCTATCTTGATTATAATAAAACTGATGAAAGGAGTCGATAAAAATGGAAAACCCACATATGGAAGAACAAGTACTAGAAGTATTAGATAAATTACGTCCATTCTTACTTCGCGATGGCGGAGACGTTGAATTAGTAGACATTGAAGAAGGTATTGTAAAATTACGCCTTATGGGTGCTTGCGGAAGCTGCCCAAGTTCTACAATCACACTAAAAGCTGGTATCGAACGCGCATTACTAGAAGAAGTACCAGGCGTTATTGAAGTAGAACAAGTATTTTAATTAAAAGCGGAAGCGGCTCGTTCAAAACAGGAGGTCATTGGAGCTCCTGACGAAGAGGCGCTTTTTGCCTCACAGGAAGGCGCGAAATGGCCGACTGTTCTAGCCGCTGGAGCTGGATATTAATCTAAAAGCGGAAGCGGCTCGTTCAGAATGTAAGGAGGATGGAGCTTTTGACATAGAGGCGCTTTTTGCCTCGGCGGAAGAAGCGAAGCCACCGAACATTTTAGCCGCTGGAGCTAGATATTAATCTAAAAGCGGAAGCGGCTCGTTCAAAATCGCTTCCTAGAAAGAGACCCATTTGGGTCTCTTTTTTTATTCAAAAAACACTTCTCCTTTAACATCATAAAACAAAATTGGAAATCCTTCTCAAAAAGTGAGATAATTAATACTATAGAATCGTTCACACATATAAAAGTAAAAAACATAGGGGGACGACACATGCCAAAAATGGGGAACACTTTCTTAACAATTCAAGAACTAGAAAAGAAAAAAGAGTATTTATTAGACCTTTCATCCGTTATACCAACATGGAATGCAAGTTATCAATTTTTATTTAAAGAAATTCAGCAAGAATTATTGAGTAAAGTAAATGAAAAAATCGAAAGACATCAATTCATTTTAAATATATGTGCAGATCAACAGGTAGGGGCATAATGTATTACATACAATTGTGATATATAAAAAAGAGACCTTAATCGGTCTCTTTTTTATATTTTAAGATAGCCAATCTAATTTCCTAATCCCTAACTTATCGACTGGTAAACGAAGTGAGCCATAAAAGTGCTTCATAAATTGCTCAGAGCGGTTCACATCGTGTAAAATGGCTTCTAAGCGATCTCTATATATGCTTTTTTGTTCTTCATTTCCTGTTTGGTAATATCGTTCGACTGTTTCAAAGTAGTGAAGCGGAAACAGGAGCCTTGCAAATAATAGGCGCCAACCAAATGAGGATAGCGAATAATTCCGTTCATAATCTGTAACAAATTGAACGATTGTTTGCTCCCAGTCTTTCTTTTTTTCTATCATCATATAGCGAATTAATTCTGCCATATCTCGAGTTGGGTGATCATACACCCAATCGAAAGGAAGTTTGAGACGCTTCGTTTGATGCCATAATAAAGGTGTGAATCGTTCTTGGCAAATTGTTGCTGCATCAGTCAGTTGCGGCGTATCATCCATCTCTGTATCGACAACATACTGAATTGCATTTTCTGCAACTCCTAAGTAATACGGGAAGGATTCAATAAACAATTGATCGAATACGTCTGTAGGGTGGTTCATCACTTGTGATTGCCAAAACTTTTCTAATTGATCGAGCCTTTTTTCCCATAACGCTTTCCATTCGCCTATGCGGCTTAATTGCTCGATTTCTTCTGGAAAGAATGCACCTCGTTTATGGAATATAGAAAGCTCACTTCCTAATGATGTAGCATGTCGTTCTAACGCACGCATACCTTTTAATAAGCAGTAATTTTGTTCTTCTATCTCACTTACATAGTACCCGTGTATAGTCGGAACGAAAGTCGCTACAGTTATATCCCCTTGCTGGTTCATATAATCACTGAGCTTTTTCATCTCTACAAGTACTTCTTCCTCCATTTCTCCAATTGGAACAAGTACATAAATTTTGTTGCGAATCCAAAAGCTTTTATAGGGGCCAAGGGGGATTAATTCTTTAACATGCATATGATAATGCTCATAAATATGATGAATCATCGCAGTCGCCACCTATGGTTTTTCTTTATATATATGAGCTTGTGCTCGCCTTTCATTCCTATGCACATGATAAAGCAACGAAACGTATACAAATACTAAAAAGAAAAAAAGGTGATAAACATGAAAGAATCAAATCAACTACAAGAAAGAGCATTACAACTATTACAAGAACGTGGTGTAACAATTGACGATATTGCTGAGCTTGTTCATTTTCTTCAAAAAAAATATCATCCAAATTTAGAGATGTCAGAATGCCGTTATAACGTTGAGCGTGTATTATCAAAACGTGAAGTACAAAACGCACTGATTACTGGTATCGAACTCGATGTCCTTGCTGAAAAAGGAATGTTAAGTGAGCCGTTACAAGATATCGTAAAACGTGATGAAGGCTTATACGGAATTGATGAAGTGATCGCACTTTCTATCGTTAATGTGTACGGCTCTATCGGTTTCACGAACTTTGGATATATCGATAAATTAAAACCTGGTATTTTAGAATTCTTAAATGATAAATCATCTGGAAAGGTGCACACATTCCTTGATGATATCGTTGGCGGGATCGCTGCCGCTGCTTCAAGCCGTTTAGCACACAGAGCTGAGCATTCGGAATAATAAAACATGAAAGACCGTCAGTTTCATACTGACGGTCTTTCATATTCCATGAGCATAAATTCTCTTCCGCGACTCAAAAAAATAGGACCTTGCTGAAAACCTATGTTTTTATATAGCGTAATCGCTCTTGTATTAAATGTCGCTACACTAAGTCGGAACGTTTTTGGCTTATATTCTTTCGCAGCAAACGCTATCCCAGCTTGAAAAAACATTTTTCCCAGCCCTTTCCCTGTTAACGATGGCTTCATGCCAAGTCCGATATCAATTACATCTTCTCCACCATATAAATGAGCATCTCTTCCACCTGGTACTTGTGCATTTTCCCCAAAACAAAAATAGCCGATAAACTCTCCCTTATCGTCACAACAGCCATAATATGTCCCATCTAATAATTCTTCTATTACTTCTTCCTCTCCTGAAAAACTATATAAATTATAAGGTTCTTCGTACTTCCACGTATTTATATAGTTTGCTTCTGCTACCGTTAACTTGTGTATATTCATCCTTCTCTCCCCTAATCAAATATTCTATATATACTCATTCATTTTTCGCGCCTCATTTCCCTCTAATTGGAATATGCATAATTACATACGCACACCTATGAAACAAATGGTACAATTTATTTGAATCGCTGTTGCTACACTTCTTGATCAAAGAAAAGGCGTTAAAACGGATATTAGCGCCTTATCAAACTCAAGCAATTGGCACATTTTGTCATCATGAAAGACACTCAAAAGAGTGTCTTTTTTTTATACCTCACAAGGACTTACTCATTTCAAAATATACACACATAAAATAATGTAACTCTTACATGCATGAACCCTTTTCTCAAAGTTTTGAAGTAGACTCAAAATAAAAAAAGCACTCTTGGCTAGAGTGCTTTTTACTTTCAAATAAGGAGGTTACATAATATGGATAGTACTCTCGTATTTAATTTCGGCATTGGTATTGTCATCATTTTATTTGTTTTCTTTGTTCTTTGTATGAGTGGGGTATAGAAAGACGATTTTTGCCGTCTTTTTATACATATGTATCATTTGACTTCCGCAAAAGAAGTAACCATAATTGTTACATAAATAAAAAACTATTCACATATCCACAAATAGGAGGCAGAACAATGAAACATGTAATCGTTTATGCACACCCAAATACAGAAAGCTTCAACCATGCGATTTTAGAAACTGTAAAACATGAGTTAGAAGGAAAAGGTCATGAAGTACGCGTTCGCGATCTATACGAATTAAACTTCGATCCAGTATTAGGCGCTTCCGATTTCATCTCATTTTCTCAAGGAAACACACCAGAAGATATTAAAGAAGAACAAGAGCATATCTCTTGGGCTGATAGCATTACATTTATTTACCCAGTTTGGTGGGCGGGTCTTCCTGCTATTTTAAAAGGATACGTTGACCGTGTATTTAGTCACGGCTTCGCTTATGCTTACGGTGAAAACGGTATTGAAAAGTTATTAAGCGGTAAAAAGGGCTTATTATTATCTACAATGGGAAATTCGAAAGAAGCATACACAGCAGGCGGTATGTTTGACGCAATGAAGAAAACAGCGGATGTTGGTATTTTTGAATTTACAGGCATTGAAACAATTGAGCATACATTCTATACGAGTGTTCCGTCTGTGGATGACAGTGTGCGTAAGGAATATCTTGAAGAGGTAAAAGAAGTAGTAAATCGTGCGTTTTAAATAAAATTATATCAGCGATTTTTTAAATATATCGGCGTAACTCAGATTATATCGGCGATTTTTTAAATATATCAGCGCAAATCAGATTATATCAGCGATTTTCTAGATATATCGACTTACCGACAAAAATCGACGCGATTCACAACTGATTATTAGCCCACACAAATCGGGTTGCTCGCAAATAACCAGAAAAAGGCTGTTCCCAAATTTGGAACAGCCTTTCTTCATTACATCTTCTCAATCCACTCCGTCAAGTTATGCACAACTTGCGTTGGTTGTACTTCATATTCTGTTAACTTCTCCACAGTTGTGACTCCAGTGTGGACAAGAAGCGTATGCATGCCAGCATTTATTCCCGCTAAAATGTCTGTATCGTAGTTATCCCCAACCATTAATGCTTCATTTTTTTCTATACCAAGCACTTTTAGAGCTTGTTCCATAATGATTGATTCTGGTTTTCCAATAAAGATTGGATCTACGCCTGTTGATACGGCTACAACTGATGTTAATGAACCGTTACCTGGTAATAATCCGCGCTCAGTCGGAATGGCAATGTCTCCATTTGTAGAAATAAACGTTGCGCCGTTACGTACAGCCAGACAAGCTTTTGCTAATTTTTCATATGTGATGTCACGATCTAAACCAACAACAACGAAATCAGGATTTTCATCCACAAGTTCAAATCCTTTTTCCACAAGTGCATCATGTAAGCCTTCTTCACCAATCATATATACAGTTGCGTCTTGTTTACGTTCATAAATGAAGTTCGCTGTCGCCATACTCGTTGTGAATACTTGCTCTGCTTTCGCTGGAATATCGAAACGAACAAGTTTTTCTGCCACTTGTTCTGGTTTACGCGTTGAGTTATTCGTAACGAATAAATAAGGAATGCCGCGCTCTCCTAATGCTTTTACGAAGTCGCTCGCTTCTTCAATTTGTTCTTCTCCGCGATACATCGTACCGTCTAAGTCAATTAAGTAACCTTTATACATCATTATGTCTCTCCTTCTATGCTAACGTTCTCACCTATCATACCACTCTTATATTACCCGCTTTTCAAAAAGAAAAAAACGCTTTACCTTAAAGCGCCCCATAACGTTCATTTTTTCTCTTTTACTTGGTAAGAACAACTACAATCGCCCTCACACATGTTTGCTAACGTCTTTACATCTGCTCCTGCAAATAAACGATTGTACATCTCTTTTTCATCTTCACATACTTGCGGGAATCTCTCTGCAATTTCTTTTAACGGACAGTTTTGTTTTTCAATTACGAAAGAGTTCTCTCCATCTCTCTTTATTTGAACCATATAACCATTTTTCTCTTGCATAGCTGCTATCTCTTGCACTTTATATGCTAAATTCTTTTGATTACTCACTCGCTTTTGCAACTGTTCTTCCATTCGCTTCGTTCTCTCTGTTAAAACGTAACGAAGTATTTTTTCATCACCCATTCGAGCTAAATCTTCTAGCATATCAATCGCAAATTGCTTATACTCCTTCGGGAATGTATCTTCTCCCTTTTCACTTAATCCATATAAATAAGTTGGTCTTCCGACATGTTGTCTTACCATCTTAGAATAAATGAAACCATCTTTCTCAAGATTACTTAAATGTCTTCGAATCGCCATTTCTGTAATCTCTAAAACGTCAGCTAGTTCCGCTACTGTGTGCTCTCCCTTAACTTTCAACAATTGTACAATTTCATCTTTCGTCGTACGTGCTTCCCCCATGCTTAACCCTTCTCCCTTTTCCCTTTACTTTCTCACATACAATATAAGATCCCCAAAAGGCAGTTCCGGGGATCTTATAAGCATAATTATTCTGGTACAAATGCAGATACAGGTCCTAATTCTTTCTCTAAATAACTGCGAATATTTGCTGGGTATTTCTCTACCACTGCAATATGTTTTTGAATCGTCTTATATAATTCATCATGATTCATTTGAATATAATCTTGCGTAAGCATTTTTCGAAGAAGGATAATTTCTTTCATTCCTTGTCCTTCTTCTGCACTTATCACTCGCTCGTCCATCAAAATATCGATAATATCTTCATAACTTCCTGGATCGCGCATAATAAATCCATCAATCATCGCATTCCCTACATCTAATACACAATCAATAATTAGATGAGCTATACGTTCTAATGCGTAAAATTCAAACTCGGTTTCATATATCTTTTTCTCTTGAAATGTACTTGTTGCTCGTTCTAAACATACTAGCATTTGTTCTATTTTCTTTCTGTCTACAAAATACATGAATGTCACCTACCTGGAAATTAAAGCATTTACATTTTAATTGTAACGCTTTCTTCTGAAAAAATCGACAATTTTTCGAATTCACCTTTTCTCCGTTATTTGTTATAGTTATATTTGTATGATTTTTGAAATTGGAGGAATGGAATCTTGGAACGTGAACTCGCACTAGAAATTGTCCGTGTAACAGAAGCAGCAGCATTAGCATCCGCACAGTGGATGGGCCGCGGAAAGAAAAACGAAGCAGATGATGCAGCAACTACAGCAATGCGTGATATGTTTGATTCGGTAAACATGGCAGGTACAGTTGTAATCGGTGAAGGAGAACTTGATGAAGCACCGATGTTGTATATTGGTGAAGAACTAGGAACAGGTAACGGTCCAGAAGTAGACATCGCCGTTGACCCATTAGAAGGTACAAACATCGTTGCAAAAGGTCTTGCAAATGCAATGGCAGTTATCGCAATCGCAGATAAAGGAAACCTTCTTCATGCTCCTGATATGTACATGGAAAAAATCGCGGTTGGTCCAAAAGCAGCTGGTAAAATTAGCTTAGATGATCCAATTGAAAAAACAATTGAAATTGTAGCAGAAGCTAACAATAAAAAGATTCGTGATCTAACAGTTATCGTGCAAGAACGTGAACGTCATCAAGATATTATTGACCGTGTTCGTGCAAAAGGTGCACGCGTAAAATTATTTGGTGATGGTGATGTTGGTGCGTCAATCGCAACAGCACTACCTGGAACGGGTATTGATTTATTCGTTGGTATTGGCGGAGCTCCAGAAGGTGTTATTTCTGCAGCAGCATTAAAATGCCTTGAAGGTGAAATGCAAGCTCGCTTAGTTCCAATGAACGAAGAAGAAGAAGCTCGTTGTCGTGAAATGGGATTAGAAGATCCTCGTCAACTTCTTATGTTAGATGACTTAGTATCTGGGGATGATGCAATCTTCTCAGCAACTGGTGTATCTGCTGGTGAGTTATTAGACGGTGTTAAATTCCTTGGCGGAGATTTAGCTGAAACATATTCTATCGTTATGCGTTACAAAACAAGAACGGTACGATTCATTAAAACGCATCACCATTTAGATCATAAACCACACTTAAACTTAGATATTTAATAAAGGAGCCATGTGTATGGAAGAACGTTTCTTTCTGTACGACGATACAGTCGCTACAAGAACTCGTTTCGTTAGCTTTATGGGAGAAAATGAGCGTCATGATTTAGCGCTTTTATACTCCGATCGTCATTACGGTAAAACAATTGTCCTTGATATACAGCGCAATAGATTTGCAATCATCGGTCCTGACGATTTAAACGAACCAGGCTACTTAGAGCATGCATTTTCTATGACTGAAGAAATTGCAGAAGAATTACGCTCATTTTTATTTGAACTTATATAATTTATCGTATACACCAGCTATTTTAGCTGGTGTTTTTCACTTCAAGAGTTTTGAATTTTCAATCTTCTGTGTTATTATTAAGAATAAATCTATTTGGATAGAAAGGACGTTATCTACGTATGCCAACAACTACTTTGTAATGGACCAGCAATTGGATAGCATTACTCTCAAAAAAGCACCATGCTTTTTCAAGGGAGTAATCTGCCCATTCCCATTACAAAGGAACGTAACGCATCTGTAGTATGATGTTTACGGAGGTTCCTCTTTGGGGAACCTCCTTTTATTTTTGTCTATTTCTCATGTCTTCATACTACAAGACATCCAAATAGCTGTATTACGTTTCTTTGCCACTACTATAAGAGGTGAAGAAAAATGCAGAAAGTACAACTTTCTTGGAGTTTATATGAAAATGAACAAAACACAATCGAAAAGTATTGTAAAAATTGCAGACGCACTACCCTATTTACTGACACGAATATTCGTAGGCATAACGCCAACGGAAAAAATATATATCGTTTTGCCATTTATAAATGTCCGAAAGATCATACGTGGAACCAAAAACTTCGTATTTATAAATCATTTACTGATCATGTGGAAACAGTCGACATGAATACGCAAGATCAAACAGAAACAACTACTACCATTTCCATTACACATCATAAAGAAAGTGGCGTAGCTGAAATTACAATCGTATTAGATATCGTTTTCGGTTCCCGCCGAATCGATAAAGCTTTATCCACATATATTTCTGACTGGAGCCGTACACGCATTGTGGATAAAATTAAAAATGGGGATATTCAATTGAACGGACAACAAATGAAACCAAATGCAATACTTTCTGAAGGTGATCATATCTCGATTTGTTTATAAGCGAAAATATGCAAAAAATCCTCTTACAATCGTAAGAGGATTTTTTTATTTCTTCACTTTTCGTAATACGAAGTGTGCACAACCAAAGTTACAGTACTCGTATAAATACTCCGTTAACGTACTAATTTTCGTATCATATGTCGAACGTTGATTACTATCATCAAAGAAACCGCGCAATCTAAGTTGCTCATAACCCCAGTCCCCAACGATATAATCATATTTATTTAAAATTTCTGCATAACGCTCTTTAAATGCTTCTTCACTAAAACCGTCACGAAAGTTTTTAATTACTTCGTACTGCACATTATTAATGCTCACCGTAGCATGCATCTCTTGCTCTTGCTTTTGCTCCATCATTAACTTCCTCTCTAAGCATTCTTCTTTTTATCGTATCACAAAGCATACCAACCAACAATTTCAAATACAAAAAATTGAAAATTAGTGCATGCTATGGAGAAGGAGGTGATACATCGTGAAAAAACAAATTATACTCTCTCTCCTCACTCTTTCCTTATTTGCAGGCTGTCAATCATCTAATAAAGCCGAAATGGAACGTGAAGAAGGAAGTCGTGTTCTTGTTTCCAATAAAAACGACATGTATCATACGGAAAATACAAACACAAGATTAACGAGAGTCGGTTATTCATCTAAACAAAAACATGAAGTATCTAACAAACAAGTAGGAGCCATTAACCGTGAGAAAGTCGCTGAAATGATTACAAGCATGACAGTCAAACTTCCTGACGTTACAAACGCTGCTACGCTCGTTACCGATGATGAAGTATTTGTTGTATACCGTGCAAACACAACGGATCCAAAACTCGTAGCGGATCAAGTATATAAAGCTGCTTTGTCCATCGTCCCTCGCTATTATAAAGCATATGTATCAACAGACCAAAAGTTGATTTCTCAAATTCAAGGGCTTCAATCTGGCGCGTTAAATGATACAGAATATACACAAAGCCTTGATATGCTAAAGCGAGAAATGAGCAAAAATCCTCATTTGAACAATACGGGGGATCAAACTTTGAATGATATGATAAAAAAATAAAGAAGGTGGAGAAAACCTCCACCTTTTTTACTATTTCTTACGATCCGCATAAACCGCCATCGCATCACACATAAACTGCGCTAACCCCTCACCAAACTTATCGATATTTTTCGTGAAGCGCTCATCAGCGACGTACATTTGACCGAGTCCTTTAAAAGCATCTAATGAATATTCTCCGAAGTTTTGCAAGTAATCGTACCATACCCCGATTGCTTCTTGTGCCTCTTTAGAATCTGGTGCGCCGTGTCTAAGCGCCGCCAAATTTCTATAAATCGTATTAAACTCTTCTTGATTGTCTTTTGACATACCTTTCGCGTATTCATTCGCTTTATCTACAGCTGCGTCTCCCCATCGTTCACGCGCTTCTTCTTCGTACGGATTATGGCTGAAATCGAAGCCTTCAAATTTCTCTTTATTCGTCATTTCAATCTCTCCTTTTGTATGCTGAATTGTTTTATCAATCGTCGCAATCACTTTATCTAACCTAGCACGCTTTTCAAGAAGCATTTTCTTGTGAAGCTGTAGTGCTTCTTCGTGGTCAAATGATGGACTCATAATAATTTCTTTAATTTTCTTTAAAGGGAAGCCTAGTTCTTTAAAAAATAAAATTTGCTGCAATGTCTCTAAATTTTCATTGGAATACAGACGATATCCAGACTCTGTCGTCTCGTCTGGGGTTAATAACCCAATTTCATCGTAATGATGCAGTGTGCGCACACTAATTCCAACTAAATTAGCTACTTCTTTTACCTTCATTGTCATGTGTATCTCCCCCTTAATACATACGATAAAGTATGACGCAACGTTAGAGTCAATAAGTAAATTCATTTTTTGTTAAAAGTTTCATCTCCACTATATTTCATGCATAATAGATATGTACATATATTAGAAAGCGGTGAAAGTATGGTTTCAAGTACGGTAATTGCCAGTATCACAATTCAACTTGTGATTTCGATTCTGGTACCTATTATTGCGTTTGTTTATTTCCGTAAAAAATATAATATTAATTGGAAAGTGGTCGGCGTTGGTGTTCTTATCTTTATTGGATTTACCCAAATTCTCGAAACACCGTTCCACCTATTTATGCGTGGTAATCCAGCAATCGCTCCATTTTTAGAAAATCCGTTTGTCTTTGCAATTTATGGCGGACTAACTGCTGGTATTTTTGAAGAATTAGGACGCTTCGTTGCCTTCTTCTTCCTACTAAAAAAATATCTAGAATATAAAGATGGCCTCGCTTATGGAATTGGTCACGGCGGGATTGAATCCATTTTAGTTGGCGGATTCTCTGCATTACAGACACTTATATTCGCTAATGCTATTAACAATGGTAGCTTCGCTCAAATGGCAGAAAAACTACCACAATTAAATCTTGTAAAGGATATGTTAATAGAACAACCTGCTTATTTATACTTCCTTGGCAGCTTGGAAAGAATTATGGCTCTTGTATTGCAAATTGCCTTTACAATGCTTGTCTTATACGCAGTAAAACAGAAGAAATATATCTTCCTTGTTTACGCTATATTATTCCACGCATTTGTAGACTTTTTCGCGGCACTTTATCAAACAAAAACAATTAACATCTTTGTTGCAGAAGGAATTACCCTTCTCTTCACAATTGGTGCTGTTATTCTTATTCGTAAAATGAAAGAGAAATTAATGAATGTACCGGCGTAAAAATAACCCACCAGTTGGTGGGTTATTTTTTATATGGATTATCATAATGATGATAGCTTTTTCCCCCTTGCAACTCCCTCCTTGTTTCTGCATCTATAACAATGTACTTATAAACCTCTTCTACTTCATTTTGAGAAAAGGAAGCAAAAAAATAAACTTGGCGATCAGGGTGAATAAAAAAATCTTGAAGCACCACTTCACCCCGGCAACCCACGGCTGTTTTTTGCCTGAAAGAAAATTCTTCATCGGGCACTTCTTTAAATAAAATCTTTTTCCGAACGCTATATGTTGCATTGTTGTATTCTTTATAGATTTTCTTATCTAACTGTTCGTAAAACACATCCTCACTCACAAACGATTTATTTCGATTGCTTGGATAATTTAATTTTTGATTGGATTCTGCATATGTTGTGGACAAGTGTATAAAAAAACAAAGACCGAATATAATACATATCATTTTTTTCATCATTACACCTCAATTATTCATTTATCCACATTACTTTTCCACATATTTAGATCAATATGCCGTTTCCAATAAAAAGGAATTTTTTCCACATTTGTCGAAGTATATAGCGTCAACTTGAAAGATGGGGATGAATTATGAAGAAATTGATTGTAATACGACATTGTTCAGCAACTGGACAAGAACGTGATGCCGAATTAACGATTGCAGGAAAAAATCAAGCAAACACTCTTGCTACATTCATCTTAGAAAACCAACCACAAATAGATCATATTATTTCAAGCCCATTTGTGCGAGCTATCGATTCTATTCGGCCCTATGCGCTTCAAGCTAACTTGTCTATCCAAGAAGATGAACGATTAGCTGAACGCATATTAAGCGACGTTCCAATGGATGATTGGTTGCAAAAACTAGAATCTACTTTTACAAATATAGATATTGCCTTTTCAGGCGGAGAGTCAACAAAACAAGCGACGGATCGAGCTATATCACTTATCCAAGACGTTTTAAAGTTAAACCATACTACAACACTACTCGTTACACACGGCAACTTACTTACGCTCATTTTAAAGCACTTTGATCATACGATTGGCTTTAATGAATGGAGAGCTTTAACGAATCCTGATATTTACGAAATTACACTCGATACACAATGCATCCTAAAACGATTATGGGGAGCACCGTCCAAGTAATATCTCTTTCCAACACATTCAGTTGACGCCACGAGAAGAAACTGTACTAACAATAGAAAGGGGTATCACTCCATATGTACGAAGATGTACTTGCTTTACTACATAAAACAAATGCTTCTTACGAAAAGTTTGAACACGAACCAGTACTCGATTATGAAACAGATCGTATCGTACGTGAAAGGCTTGGCTTACACGGCACTCCAAGTAAAAGCTTATTTTTAAAATCAAAGTCTGGAGATTATTACGTATTTTTCACGTTAGAGGGCACAAGGCTCAACCGAGGAGAGATGAAAGAAATAACAGGAGAAAGCTTATCTCTCTGTTCTCCTGATGAGCTAAGAGAAGAAACAGGCTGTACTCCAGGATGTGTAGCTCCTTTCGGTTATTCACAACATGTAACGATTATTGTGGATAGCGCTATTTATGCTTACGATAAAATTTTAATTACACCTGGTGTACCTGAATTTACAATTGAATTATCCACAGAGGAATTAAAGAAAATCTTATTAACATGCCCAAATACTGTTTTAGAATATAAACAAAAAGAGAGCCAATGATTAGCTCTCTTTTTTCATTATTTTGCTTCTGCTACTTTTTCTTTTGCAGAACGTACTTGCTCGTCCGCATGGTAAGAAGAACGCACAAGTGGGCCAGCTTCACAGTGGCTAAAGCCTTTGCTAAGTGCAATTTCTTTAAGCTCTGCAAATTCTGCTGGTGGGTAATATTTAAGAACTGGTAAATGCTTCTTAGATGGTTGTAGGTATTGTCCAAGAGTTAAAATATCCACATTGTTTGCACGTAAGTCATCCATTGCTTCAATTAAATCTTCTCTCGTTTCACCTAAGCCCACCATAATGCTCGATTTAGTTGGAATATCAGGCTGCATTTCTTTCGCTCGACGTAAAAACTCTAATGAACGGTCATATTTTGCTCTAGCGCGAACTCGGTTAGATAATCGACGTACTGTTTCAATGTTATGGTTTAAAATATCTGGTTTTGCATCCATTAACATTTTTAAGTTTTCTTCTACTCCACCCATGTCAGATGGTAATACTTCGATTGACGTAAATGGATTTTTGCGACGAACAGCGCGTACTGTTTCAGCAAAAACAGCTGCTCCCCCGTCTTTTAAATCATCACGTGCAACCGCTGTTATAACAACGTGCTTTAAGCCCATTTGTACTACAGAATCTGCTACGCGTTCTGGCTCTTGTAAATCAAGCTCAGTTGGTAAGCCTGTTTTAACCGCACAAAAACGACAAGCACGTGTACAAACCGCACCTAAAATCATAAATGTTGCTGTTTTCCTTACAGCCCAGCATTCATGAATATTCGGACATTTTGCTTCTTCACAAACTGTATGAAGATTCTTAGAACGCATCATTTTCTTCAAGCCTGTATAGTTTTCATTCGTGTTTAACTTAATTTTCAACCATTCGGGCTTGCGCTTATATTCTGTTTGTTTTGTCATGGTTATCAACTCCGCACAATATGAAATAGTTTACCGTGTTCGCTTCTTTCAATGTAACATATCTATTCTAACGTATGAAAGCGATTTGCTCAAATGAAGATTCTAAGATTTTTTCCAATCGTTCCCTATAATGAAATACTCCGTATATCCCACACTAAAAAGAGTGATGTTGTGAAAGGAGTCTATTTCATGCTTCGAAAAATTTCTCTTTTGCTTTCGATTTGCTTTCTTCTCCACCAAAACATCGCTTACGGTGAAGATAATCAGCAAAGCATATACGAAAAGCGCATGGCACTATATAAAGAAACAGAGCAATCTTCAGGCATTCCGTGGTATTACTTAGCTGCAATGGATCAATACGAAAGAAATATACGGAGCGTAAGAAAAGACATTCCGAAAAAACCAGATGCCATCATTTCCCTTTATTTCAAACCAGAAATATGGGCTGGACCCGTTAATGGTAACGACACTCTCCCTCATACAATTTCTTTATTTGGCGGATTGGGTTTAGATGGTGACAAAGATGGATTTGCAAACGCAAATAACGATCGTGATCTTCTGCATACAGCAGCAACGATTTTAAAGAAACAAGGAACGTCCGAAGACCGTATTCACATTATGCTTTGGGAATATTATAGACGTGCGAAAACAGTTGATTTAATTACCGAATACGCCGGAATTTATAAACATTATGGGCGTATTAATTTAGAAGGAAATGCTTTTCCTCTTCCGATTCGTAGTGACCATAGCTACCGTAGTACTTTCGGTGCTGGAAGAAGTTTCGGGGGAAGAAGAGTTCATGAAGGAACCGATATTTTTGCTGGCTATGGCGTACCAGTAAGATCCACTTGCTATGGCATTATTGAAACAAAAGGTTGGAATCGTCTTGGCGGATGGCGCATCGGCATTCGTGACCTTCATAATAATTACCATTATTACGCTCATTTAGGTGGATTCTCAAAAGAAATACAGCTTGGACAAATTGTCGAGCCTGGAAAAGTAATCGGATTTGTCGGTAGCACCGGTTACGGCCCTCCCGGCACAGCTGGAAAATTCCCGCCCCACCTACATTTCGGCATGTATAAAGACAATGGTTATACAGAATGGGCTTTCGATCCATACATGCATTTAAGTCTTTGGGAGCGAAAAGAACGCACGAATACAAAGCGATAACCGTAGCAATATGCTACGGTTATTTTTTTAATTCGGCTAACTATCCGTTTTCTTTTTATCAGGTACAACAACACTCCCGCTTCCATAATAAGTAGGTACTTCCCCTTGAACAATGCGCGTTGCAATCGGAACGTCTTGTTTTACCTTTATTTCTTTCGTATGAAATGGAATAATTACTTGCAACGTAACTTCCATCTCCATAATAATTTGAATCGCTGTCGTATTGATCCCGTGCGGTTCAATTTTTTGTTTAATATCCGTATTCACATGACCAATCGTCGTGAAATCAATTGGAATATCGGGACCTATATTTCCAAGAAGCGCATTATCCGTTACACGACCAAAAGGAACTGCCATCGTTGCTCCATTTTTTTCAGAAATACCTAGCCCCTTCAAATCACCTTGTTCTACTTGCTGTAAATATTTTTCTATGTATGTGGTCGTTGACGTTACGATTTCATTTACTTGCTTCGTATTTAAATTAATTGTGGATACTTTTCCGTTTTTATCATTTTGTACTTTCATTAATGAATCGACATCAAACCCTTCATTAATTCTATCTTTTACCGCCTTCGTCATAACCGCTGTCGCCATTTTATGTGTCTCTACTTCCCCATATTTAAGTAATGTCGGCTGAATGCTTTTATTCACAATCCATAATCCTTGCACGAGTAATATGACAAAAAGAATAAACGACATAAGCAGTATGTGCCGAAAGGAAATTGGTCCCCTTCGAAACCGCGAATTTTTCGAACGAAATATACTCATAAAAAACCCTCCTTCTTATATCATTTCTATGCAAGAAGGAGGGACGATATATGCTTATCTCATTTTTAATAATGCTTCTTTTCCGATTGTGCCTGCCGTAATACCTAATGCTTCGGCTTCAATCGTTACTGATTCTAGCGGTGCTTCAAGAAGTTGTTCAATCGTTCTTACACCAACCGCACGGCCAGCAATAATACCTCGATCACCTAACTTCTCATTTAAAAGACCTACATCTAATGCACCGCACATAATATATCCTTTATCGCTCATTACAGCTAGCAAATTTGTCTTTGGAAGTTTGACGCTAACCGCAATAAACGTATAATTATCGATTATAATTGGCTCCACATTAACCATAGTTCACACTCCTCTCTTTCTTATCTGTATGACAAGAGAAAAATGAGTGTTACAAGTTAACTAGCCTATAGTTTGACAGAAGATGTATGAGTTATCAACACGTCTGTTAACACATCTCTGAGTAACTCTGGCATATAATATTGTTTGTCAGAAAGTGTGGATAGCTCTGGGTATAAGTATCCGAATGTAAACATATCAATCGTTCCTACCGTATATATACGATCTAATTCCAGCGATTCCCCGTTAATCAATACATCTTCCAGTAAAATTTTATTCCCAGGAATCGTATCTGGAACGACTTCTACACCAGCATAAATCATTTTTCCCATCACTTTTCCGCGAAATCCGAATCCTTTTACCTCAAGGTTCTCCATATTCGGGCGACGCGCTTTCAAAATAACTTCTCGTAACGTTTTTCCTGGCACTTTTAATAAACATGGATTAATTGGATGTGGACAAATTCTGTGAATATCTCCGCGCGTCACAACACCTTCATTTAATCCCTCTAATAGCACACCAGCGTTCACCATTCCAATTTCTGCATCGCACCACGTTTTCAGCGCACTTGCTAACATGTGCGAAAATACCGTCTCATGAAACCAATTGACCGGTAATGATTCCTTTAAATGAACGACAGGCTCTGCCATAATATGTTTACTTTCTTCCTGTAGCAATTCAATTGTGGATAACGGTTTGCTATAAGCACCTAAACGTTCTGTCTTAATCGCTCTACCGTCCTTTTTCAACAGCTTCTTCGTCTCTTTATCCACAGTAAGCTGAACGTGCCCAACGTAACGTCCCCACTTTTCACAACAACAAAGTAAAGTATTATTCATAAGAATGCCACGCTCAAATAAATGGTGCGTATGTGCACCTAAAATAACATCTATATCATAATGCTCTGCCATATACTCATCCATGCTTTTTCCAAGATGAGAAAGGACAACGGTAATATGAGCCTCATCTCGCACTTCTTCTAAAATAGACTCTAAATGGATAAGCGGATCTTCAATATGCCAATCGAGCATATGATAAAACTCTGGGTACGCTACTGTTAATCCGATAAAGGCAATCGTAATTCCATCTGTTGTTGTATGTAATTTATAAGGCTTTGCCCACTCCGGACGTACACCTTCTTTTTCAAATAAATTCGCAACGAGCACCTCAAATCCAGCATCATCATATAGACGATTCAAATGCTCCTTCGCTAACGTAATTCCTTCATTATTTCCAATCGTTACATAATCATATAACGCCTCATTCAAAAGCTTCGTATTGCCAAGTCCATTCGTCGCTTCCGAAATACTATGAAAACGATCCACATGATCGCCGATATCAACCGTCAAAACGGTCTCTCCCGCTTCCTGTCTTCGCTTTTTCTCCCCTTGTACAAACCGAGAAATTTGCGGCCAATTTTCAAAATGACTATGTATATCGTTTGTATGATAAAGGTGGATGATTGTTTCTTTATTTATATTCAGAGAAAAAACCTCCTCTCAGTTCCTTACTGCCATTTACGCTACACGTACGCAATAATCCTGTAAATACTTTTCGTCTTTTCTTGCTATTTTACATTGTACTCGCATTATAAGAAAAAGCCAAAGGTTGCCCTTTTAATATGAGAAATTTTATTTTTTCAAATCTGTGGATTAGTCAGAGGGGCGACATTTGTCAGTAAGTTTGTTGGGCGGCTTGGCGAAGAGTGTTTTACCAACTCCTATATGGAGGATTATTCTACATATATACCTTGTAATACGACATATGTCGTGTTACAATTTCCTCATAAGGTGGTGAACCATAAAATGGATAAAGAGATATTAAAAGGAAGTATTGATATTTTACTTCTCTCCATCATTAAACAACACGATACGTACGGATATGAAATTATTCAAAAGCTAAAAGAAAACAGCAACGATCTATACACGATGAGCCAAGGTACACTCTATCCAGCACTCAAACGTATGGAACAAAAGGATTTAATTAATTCCTACTGGGGTGAATCTGAAACTGGTATGAAACGAAAGTTTTATCGCATTACTACGAGCGGAAAGAAAATTTTAGAAGAAAAACTAACAGCGTGGGATTCAGTTACAGCTCTTATTAAAACTTGTCAGAAAGGAGCTTTAAATTAATGACGATTGAAGAATACATAACGAGTATTGTTCAAAAAACAAACCTAGCGCAATCTGATAGAGACGAACTATACTTCGAAATTTATGATCATCTTACAAGTTTAAAACAAGAATTTCTCGATCAAGGAAAATCTGAAGAAGAAGCTATTACATTAGCCATTCAAAACTTCGGAGAAGCCTCTACTTTAGGAACTGAAATTGAAAAAGCGATGCAATCTTCTACGCAAAAATATGTACAGTGGATTGGTTGGGGATTATTTTTACCGTATTCATTTGTTTTATTATTTAAACTGTTGCTCGGGAGGCCAGCTTTTTACTTTGGTAATCTGAAGTACTTCTTTGAAACAGGTGACTGGCATTCTATACACGGTGGGTTAATAAACTTAATTCCGCTCAAAAGTACAATCCGCTATTTAAGTGGATTCGATCCTACTCATTTACTAGATCCTTATAATATAGAAATCATACTTATGAATACATTAGGGAACGTCATCATATTTATCCCATTTGGATTCCTTCTGCCGTTATTATTTAAACAAATAAACAATGTAAAAATGGCATCAAAAATTTTCATTAAGTTTATTTTATTAATTGAATCATTACAACTCCTTACTTTTACTGGTGTTTTCGATATTGATGACATCATATTGAATATGTTAGGTGCTTTAATTGGGTATGGTTCTTTCATTGGGATGAAACATATTTGGGAGCGTATTAAATCTGTGGATAAGGTGGATACGATATAGGTTCGGGGTATACAGCCTGTTCTTCCTGTCGTAATTTGTTGATAAGTCGATATATTTAATTAAACACCGACTGGATAGCCCAGCCTGCCCTGAACTGACCTAAACTGAACCCAATCAAGCACAACATAAAAAAGCGCCCTGCATAGCAGGGCGCTTTCTTCATACATATATTATCCAGTTCCAGCGGCTAGAATGTTCGGTGGCTTCACTTCTTCCTATGAGGCAAAAAGCGCCTCTACGTCAGAAGCTCCATCCCCCTCACATTCTGAACGAGCCGCTTCCACTTTAAATATTAACCGATAGAACCTTCCATCTCAAACTTGATTAGGCGGTTCATTTCAACTGCGTATTCCATTGGAAGTTCGCGAGTGAATGGCTCGATGAAGCCCATTACGATCATTTCTGTAGCTTCTTGCTCAGAAATACCGCGGCTCATTAGGTAGAATAATTGTTCTTCTGATACTTTCGATACTTTCGCTTCGTGTTCAAGTGAAACGTAATCGTTTTTGATTTCGTTGTAAGGAATTGTATCAGATGTAGATTGGTTATCCATGATTAACGTGTCACACTCGATGTTAGAGCGAGAGTTTTTCGCTTTTGGTCCGAATTGTACGATACCACGGTAAGTTACTTTACCACCATGCTTCGCAATCGATTTAGAAACGATTGTTGAAGACGTGTTTGGTGCTAAGTGAATCATTTTCGCACCAGCATCTTGATGTTGGCCTTTACCAGCAATCGCGATAGATAATGTTAAACCACGAGCGCCTTCGCCTTTTAAGATAACTGCTGGGTATTTCATCGTTAATTTAGATCCGATATTACCGTCAATCCATTCCATCGTTGCGTTTTCTTCACAAACCGCACGTTTTGTAACTAGGTTGTATACGTTGTTCGCCCAGTTTTGGATTGTTGTATAACGGCAATATGCATCTTTCTTAATGATGATTTCTACTACCGCACTGTGAAGTGAGTTAGTCGTATAAACAGGTGCTGTACAACCTTCTACGTAGTGTACGTGTGCGCCTTCGTCTACGATGATAAGCGTACGCTCGAATTGTCCCATATTTTCAGAGTTAATACGGAAGTACGCTTGAAGTGGTGTATCCACTTTAATACCTTTTGGAACGTAGATGAATGATCCACCAGACCAAACTGCAGAGTTTAATGCAGAGAATTTGTTGTCTGTTGGTGGGATTACTTTTCCGAAATGCTCACGGAAAATATCTTCGTTCTCTTTTAATGCGCTATCTGTATCTTTGAAGACGATTCCTAGAGCTTCTAGGTCTTCTTTCATGTTGTGATATACAACTTCAGATTCGTACTGT
This sequence comes from Bacillus sp. RC251, assembly GCF_044908765.1. Classification (NCBI taxonomy): domain Bacteria; kingdom Bacillati; phylum Bacillota; class Bacilli; order Caryophanales; family Bacillaceae; genus Bacillus; species Bacillus sp. RC251. The sequence continues at coordinate 80,092 of NZ_JBIYDP010000012.1, forward strand.
GCAGATACACCAGCTAAATATTTTTGCTCAGCTTCAGGAATACCTAATTTATCAAATGTCGCTTTAATTTCCTCAGGTACTTCATCCCAAGACTTCTCAGATTTCTCAGATGGTTTTACGTAGTACGTAATTTCATCGAAATCTAAGTCGTTTAAGTCGCCGCCCCATTGTGGCATTGGCATTTCATAGAACTTATCCAGTGATTTTAAACGGAAGTCTAACATCCACTGTGGTTCTTCTTTCATACGTGAAATCTCTTCAACGATTTCTTTTGTTAAACCGCGTCCAGCACGGAAAATCGAAACGTCTTTGTCTTTGAAACCATATTTATAATCGCCGATATCTGGCAGTTGCTTCGCCATGTTGGTGTGTCCCTCCTTAGATAACCTCGTTTTTAGGAACCTTTAACATTACTTATCTTCGTTTAAGCCCTTTTCTAACGCTTTCCACGCTAATGTTGCACATTTAATACGTGCAGGGAACTTGCATACGCCTTGTAATGCTTCAATATCTCCTAAATCAATGCTGTCATCGTACTCTTTTCCTAGCATCATGTCAGAGAAAATTTTAGAAAGCTGAAGTGCCTCTTCAATTTTCTTACCTTTTACTGCTTGTGTCATCATCGAAGCTGAAGACATTGAGATAGAACACCCTTCTCCTTCAAACTTCGCCTCTTGTACAATACCTTCTTCTACTTTCATCGTAAGTTGAATACGATCGCCGCAAGTTGGATTGTTCAAGTTAACAGTAACACTATCTTCTAACACGCCATTGTTACGAGGATTCTTATAATGATCCATAATAACTTGACGGTATAACGTATCTAAATTATTAAATGACATTTGTGAAATACTCCTTTGTCTTGATTAGTGATTCAACAAATGTATCAATTTCTTCTTTTGTATTATATAAATAGAAGCTCGCACGTGCTGTAGAAGAAGCTTTCAGCCACTTCATAAGCGGTTGTGCACAGTGGTGTCCTGCGCGAACCGCAATGCCTTCTACATCTAATACAGTTGCTACATCATGAGGATGTACGTCTTCAATATTAAATGTAACAAGACCAGCGCGATGCTTTGGACCATAAATTGTAACGCCATCTACTTCTGATAGTCTTTCTAAAGCATATTGCGCTAATTCATGTTCATGCTTTTCAATATTATGAAGACCGATTTCTTCTAGGAAATCAATTGCCGCACCAAGTCCGATTGCATTACCGATAATCGGTGTACCTGCTTCAAACTTCCACGGAAGCTCTTTCCAAGTAGATTCTTGTAAATCTACGAAATCAATCATTTCACCGCCAAATTCAATTGGCTCCATATTGTTCAGCAATTCTTTTTTACCATATAATACGCCGATACCTGTAGGTCCGCACATCTTATGAGCAGATAATGCGTAGAAATCACAGTTTAAATCTTGTACATCCACTTTCATATGAGGTGCACTTTGTGCTCCATCAACGATCATGATTGCACCGTTTTCATGTGCAATTGCTCCGATTTCTTTTACAGGGTTAATCGTTCCAAGTACGTTTGATACTTGCATAATAGAAACGATTTTTGTATTCGGTGTAACTGTTTGACGAACATCTTCTAAAGAAATTGTACCGTCTGGTTGAAGCGGAAGGTATTTTAAAGTTGCACCAGTTTTCTTCGCAACTTGTTGCCACGGAATGATGTTACTATGGTGTTCCATGTAAGAAATAACGATTTCATCGCCTTCTTTTACATTTTCAAGACCATAGCTAGCCGCTACTGTATTTAATGCAGTTGTCGTTCCGCGCGTGAAAATAATCTCTTCCATTGATTTCGCGTTAATAAACTTGCGAACTTTCTCGCGTGCACCTTCATACGCGTCGGTAGCTTTCGTACCGAGCGTATGAACACCGCGATGCACGTTAGAATTATATTCTTTATAGTAACGTTCTAACGTTTCAATGACTTGAATTGGTTTTTGAGAAGTTGCTGCACTATCGAAATATACAAGTTGTTTGCCGTTCACTTTTTGATCAAGAATTGGAAACTGTTTGCGTATTTCATGAATATTCATTAGCGAACTTTCCTTTCAATTACCTCAACAAGCTGTGATTTTACTCCTTCAATTGGAAGCTCATTTACTACAGGTGCTAAGAATCCATGGATGACTAAACGTTCTGCTTCGCGTTTTGGAATACCACGGCTCATCAAGTAGTATAATTGGTACGGATCTACGCGGCCTACTGAAGCTGCGTGACCTGCCATTACATCATCTTCGTCGATTAAAAGAATTGGGTTTGCATCACCGCGAGCTTTTTCATCTAACATAAGAACGCGAGAAGATTGTTGTGCATTTGATTTAGATGCACCGTGTTCAATCTTACCAATTCCGTTAAAGATAGATGTTGCACTATCTTTTTGTACACCGTGTTTTAAAATCCAACCTTCAGAGTGTTTACCGAAGTGAACAACTTTAGTTGTAAAGTTTTGTGTTTGGTTACCACGACCAATTGTTACTGTTTTCGTATCAGCATATGATCCGTCGCCCATTAAATTCGTAACGTTCTCTGAAATTGTGTTTCCGTCATTCATAAGGCCTAAAGCCCAATCAATGCGGCCGTCGCGTCCAACAATTCCGCGGCGGTTAACGTAAGTTGTTACGTCTTTTGCTAATAGATCAACCGCACCAAATTTAACTTGTGCGCCTTGTTCCACGATTACTTCTGCTACGATATTTGCAATACCTTTAGCATTTTCATTTGCAACGTAGTTTTCTACATAAGTTGCAGTACTGTTCGCATCAGCTACGAATAATACGTGGTTATATACGTTAGCTTCTTCGCCGTCTACTAAGAATACAGCTTGAAGTGGAGTTTCAAGAACAACGTTTTTCGGAACATATACAAATGCACCGCCGTTGATTAATGCAGCATGAAGTGCAGTTAAACGATGCTCGTCTACCTTCACGCCGTCTTTCATTAAATACTTTTGTAATAGTTCAGCATGCTCTGTTGCAGCTGTTACGATGTCTGTAAAAATAACACCTTTTTCTTTTGCTTCGTCTGCTAAAGAAACGAATGCAGTTGTACCAGTACGTTGTACTAATACGCTGTTATTTTCATCGATTAAGTTTTTCACTGCTTCTGGAAGCTCTGTTAAAGAACTTACAGGCTCTTGCTTAGCAGCGTCGCCTTTTCCGATAAAGTCCCATTTTTCAATTTTCGTTTTATCAGGCGTTGGCATTGGAAGTTCAGTTGCTTGTGCAAGAGCTTGTAAGCGGAACTCAGTCAACCAAGCAGCTTCGTTTACTTCGCTTGCGCGTTGACGGATTGTTTCTTGATCGAAAGGTAATGTACCGATTGTCATGTTTATGCTCCTCTCTTACGCTTCTTGCTCTGTTGTTTCGTCTTCAATACCTAATTCTTTTTTAATCCAGTCATAACCTTCAGCTTCTAGACGTTGTGCAAGCTCAGGACCACCAGATTTAACGATACGACCGTTCATCATAACGTGAACGAAGTCTGGAGTGATGTAGTTTAATAAACGTTGGTAATGCGTAATCATTAGGCAACCGAACTCTTCGCCGCGCATTTGGTTAATACCTTTAGATACAACTTTTAATGCATCGATATCAAGACCTGAGTCGATTTCATCTAAGATTGCGATTTTTGGCTCAATCATCATTAATTGAAGGATTTCGTTACGCTTTTTCTCTCCACCAGAGAAACCTTCGTTTAAGTAACGTTGTGCCATTTCTGGATCCATTTCTAGGAATTCCATGTTTTTATCTAATGTACGGATAAATTTCATAAGAGAAATTTCATCGCCCTCTTCACGACGTGCATTAATTGCAGAACGTAAGAAGTCAGCGTTTGTTACTCCGCTAATTTCACTTGGATATTGCATTGCTAGAAATAGACCTGCTTGTGCGCGCTCGTCTACTTCCATTTCTAATACATCTTCACCGTCGATGATGATGCTACCTTCTGTTACTTCATACTTTGGGTGACCCATAATCGCAGAAGATAAAGTTGATTTACCTGTTCCGTTAGGTCCCATAATTGCGTGGATTTCTCCACCTTTTACTTCAAGGTTTACACCTTTTAAAATTTCTTTGCCATCAATTGATACGTGTAAGTCTTTAACCGTTAATGTAGAACCAGCCATCTCAATACCTCCATTAATCCTATATATACATTTTAAAAATTCCTAAAACGTTCATATTCTCATTTTATTCTCATTCTAATCTTATATCAAATAAAATGATATCGCAAACGACGAAAAAAAGTAACAATTTTTTCACAAATGTATATAAGTATTTCCCTTGCATCCTTATATAATACACCTTTCTTCTTATTTATATAAAGAAAAAAGGACTGTAAATTTCCCAGTCCTTTCCTTGTGTTTATTCACTTACCGGAAGTACAGCACCTTTATATTCTTTATTAATAAAGTCTTGAATTTCTTTTGAATGCAATACTTCTACTAATTCTTTAATTTCTTTTTTCTTCTCGTCACCTTTACGAACTGCAATAATATTTGCATACGGAGAGTCTGATCCTTCAATCGCAATTGCATCCTTTGCTGGATTTAATTTCGCATCAATTGCATAGTTTGAATTAATGAATAAAGCATCACCTTCATTATTTTCATACAGCTTTGGTGACAATCCAGGCTCTACATCTGTTTTAAACTTTAAGTTTTTCGGATTTTCTACAACATCTTTTACTGTCGCTTTAACAACATCTACACCGTCTTTTAATTTAATAACGCCGCCTTTTTGTAACAATGCGAGCATACGGCCACGCTCCGCTACGTTATTACTCATAATAACTGTTCCGCCATCTGGCAATTCTTTTAAACTTTTATATTTCTTAGAATAAATGCCCATTGGCTCTAAATGGATTTTTCCTGCGTTTACAATTTTATATCCCTTTTCTTGAATTTCTTTATCTAAGTAAGGAATGTGTTGGAAGTAGTTCGCATCAATTTCCTTATCCGCTAACGCTTTATTCGGCAAAACATAATCCTGGAACTTTTTAATCTCTAATTTAATGCCCTTTTTCTCTAGTATCGGCTGTGCCTTTTCTAAAATAACAGCGTGCGGCACGTTAGAAGCTCCCACAACAAGCTTATTCTCTTCTTTCCCTCCGCAAGCAGCTAATGTAAATACAGACAGTGCTGTAACAACTGACAGTAGAATCTTTTTCATATGATGTCCCCTTCTCCCCTATAGTTATGTAGTTATAAAAAAGGGCCGGCATACACCAGCCCTTTTCAGCAATTATTCTTTTACAGGAACAACCGCTCCTTTATATTCTTTATTAATAAAGTCTTCAATTTCTTTAGAATGCAATACTTCTACAAGCTCTTTAATCGCTTTTTTATCTTTATCACCTTTGCGAACCACTAATACGTTTGCGTACGGAGAATCATCGCCTTCAATTGCAATTGCATCTTTTTCTGGATTTAATTTCGCATCAATTGCATAGTTCGAGTTAATTAAAACAGCGTCGCCTTCTTTATTGTTATACACTTGTGGTAATAAACCAGGCTCAATATCCGTTTTAAACTTTAAGTTTTTCGGATTATCTGCAATATCTTTTGGAGTTGCACTAACTGGATCTACTCCGTCTTTAATTTTTAAAATGCCTTCTTTTTGTAAAATTGCTAAACCACGTCCATGGTCAGTAACGGAATTACTCATAATAATTGTCGCCCCGTCCGGAAGTTCTTTTAAGCTCTTATATTTTTGAGAGTATACACCAATTGGCTCTAAATGAATTTTCCCTGCTATTTCAAAATCATATTTTTTATCTTTAATTTCTTTTTCTAAATATGGAATGTGCTGGAAGTAGTTTGCATCTAAATCCTTATCCGCTAACGATTTATTTGGTAATACGTAGTCTTGGAATTTTTTAATTTCTAATTCAATTCCTTTTTTCTCTAATAAAGGTTTAGCCTTTTCTAAAATTTCAGCGTGCGGTACGTTAGAAGCCCCCACAACTAGTTTTGTTTCATCTTTATCTTTCCCGCCACAAGCAGCTAACCCAAAAATTGAAGTTGAAATAAGTGCTGTAAGTAATAATTTTTTCATTTGAAACATCCTCCCGTTTTTTATTATCGTTTATCTATTCGAGTCGTTAAACTATCACCAATCCACTGAATGAAAAATACAACTAGTAATACACAAATTGTCGCAACGATTGTTACATCGTTATTTCCTCGCTGGAATCCTTCTAAATAAGCAAGTGTTCCAAGGCCACCAGCACCAACAACTCCCGCCATCGCTGTATAGCCTACTAAAGCAATTGTCGTAACAGTAATACCAGATACTAATGCTGGTAACGATTCTGGAATTAACACTTTCAAAATAATTGTGCTTGTTTTTGCTCCCATTGCTTTCGAAGCTTCAATTACACCTTTATCAATTTCACGAAGCGCAATTTCAACCATTCTCGCGTAAAATGGTGCCGCTCCAATAATTAAAGCTGGAAGTGCTGCACTCGCTCCAAGAATTGTTCCAAGCAGAATCTTTGTGAATGGGATTAATAAAATGATTAAAATGATGAACGGTATCGAGCGGAAAATGTTTACGAACGCTCCAATCCCCGTGTTAACCGCTTTGTTTTCCCATAAATTATCTTTCGCTGTCATAAAGAGTAACAATCCTAAAATTAGTCCTAATACAAATGTGGCAAGAGCTGCGATTGCCGTCATATATAACGTTTCACCAGTTGCTTCTAACATTTGATTCCAATCAACATTTGCGATTAACTTATCCATGTGCAATCACCTCCAGCTCTACTTGATCTTGATGTATTCCCTCTATTGCTTGCTGAATCGCTGTTTCCTCACCATTTAAATGAACAACTAAACTACCGTAAGAGCCGTTATTTGTTTGGGCGATGTTTCCTTGCAAAATGCTAACTTCTATATCACTGCGTTGCATTAATCTTTGAAGTACTGGTCTTTCTACAGCTTCACCGATAAACTGCAAACGAACTACTTTACCATCTGGATACTTTTCAATTAAACTTTCAATCGTTTCATTTGTATCTTCAGAATCCGTTAACTGCTGTACAAATCGCTTTGTAATGTCTTTCTGCGGATTGCGGAATACATCAAGTACTGGACCCGTTTCTACAATCTTCCCTTTCTCCATTACCGCCACTCGATTACAAATCTTTCGAATCACGTGCATCTCGTGTGTAATGAGTACAATTGTTAAACCGAGACGCTTATTAATATCTAATAATAAATCTAAAATTTGATCTGTCGTTTCTGGATCAAGAGCTGACGTTGCTTCATCACATAAAAGCACTTGCGGGTTGTTAGCTAACGCTCTTGCAATCCCAACACGTTGCTTTTGTCCTCCGCTTAACTGAGATGGATACGCGTCCCCTCTTCCTTCTAATCCAACAAGATGAATTAACTCGTCGACGCGTTTTCTTCTCTTCGCCTTATCGACACCTGCAATTTCAAGTGGGAACTCGATATTTTCGCGTACAGTTCGTGACCAAAGTAAATTGAAGTGCTGAAAAATCATTCCAATTTCTTGCCTTGCCTTACGAAGTTCACTCCCTGTAATTGCTGAAATCACACGATTTGCAATTGTAATTTGGCCAGAAGTTGGTTTCTCTAACTGATTGAATAATCTGATTAAAGAACTTTTCCCAGCGCCACTATATCCGATAACACCAAATATTTCACCTTTGTCTATTTTTAAATTGGCATTATCTACAGCAGTGACATCACCGCTTTTTGCTTTATATATTTTCTTTACATTTTCTAACAAGATCATGATGTTCACCCCTTTTTTTGTTTAAAAAGCGTAAGCGGCTCGTTTAGAACAAGAGGACGCCCGAATCCCTGACGTAGAGGCGCTTTTTGCCTCATAGGAAGGGATGAAACGACCGACTGTTCTAGCCGCTGAAGCTAGATTTTTGGTCGACTCCGCAATTTTTTATGTTTAATGCGTGTAGTCCACCGTTATCACTACTTTTATTATTTGAATGTCCTCCACATTCAAACAATAAAAAAACCTTTCCGCTTTAGAGAAGCAGAAAGGTTTATATGCGTATATAACAACATTATCCCTCTCTCTCATCTCTCAAAGCATTTGCTTTGCAGGAATTGGCACCATTTCAACATAAGTTGACGGTTGCCGGGCTTCACAGGGCACAGTCCCTCCACCTCTCTTGATAAGAGAAATCAGATTACATTTTCGTCTGATTTGTAATTTATGAAATTGTCTATATTTTATGAATTGAATTGTATCAATATCCACACACCATGTCAACAGAAATTTTCATAAAAAATGAAACTTCAGAATTTTAAGCACCTACTGACATCGGTTTACATATATGGAACATCGATTCAACTAATAGCATCGTTCGATACGTTCCCGAATATTGTACACGTCCATCGTTCATTAGTGTTTGCAATCGTACATTTCCGTTCACCAATTGTTTTACATCTTCCTCATCTACACAAACGATTTGCTCCGTTCCTCTTTCCTCATGTAGCAGCTCTATATAATCTCTTGAAATTTGTAACGAACAACTTTCATCTCCAAAGCGGAAATTAACAGTTTTTTCTCCTTGTCTTAAAAGCGGCTCTAAATGATATTGACCATTAGCGTAATTTACAAATGATTGCAGCAAAGAATATAATTTCACCCTAAATCACATCCTTCATATCACTTTCTATTACACATACCATTCCCTCTCACTAAAGAGCAATCCTGTTACTTTCGCTCGACAAATACTGTAACCACCCTGCATCTCGACATATTTCCCGAGAAATATGTCGAGGCGGCAAAAACTTTGCCGCCTACTTTAATTCCGTATATAAATATTCAACCGAATGAAATGCATATATCTTCTTCATGAGTGTCCCATTTTCAAAAACAAGTAAACACGGTACACTTTCGATTCCATACTCTTTCGCTAAATGCGGAGCATAATTTAAATCTAACATTCCAATTTTCAAGTCTTCAATTGTCATCTCAACAACTGTTAACATCTTTTTTGCTAATTGGCATGTTCCACACATTGGAGTATATACATATAACACTGTTTTTTCTTCGTTCTCTATTAGGGCTGTAGCTTCGGCTCCTGTCCAATCAATCACTTCTATCATTCCTTACCGTAAATATTCTGTATAAACGTCAATGTCAGCTCCCCATAATACATTTGCTAAGTGTGAAGATGGCGCAGTTGCCACTTCTCGGTACGAGCGATCAATGTAAATATGCTCTGCTTGCGGAAATTCTTTTCGAAATTGCTTCCTTAACTTTTCTCCAGCATCATCAGCATCCACTAGTACATACACTTCCTTATCAAAAAACTGATCAATGAGCTCATCCATTTTCGATAAACCAATTGTACCATTTGTACAAACAATTTCCACCGGTTCACGAATAATAGATTCAATCTTTCTTCTATCTGATTTACCTTCTACAATAATGACTTTTTCTACATAAATCATATGTCATCACCCGATCACCATATACTATACAACCTTTAACTTAGTATATAGTATATTCGTTATTTTCATGTTGTTTCCTGTTTATTTTTGCAAAAGAAAAGCAGAAGCGGCTTGCTTAGAACAAGAGGGCATTGGAGCTTCTGACGTAAAGGCGCTTTTTGCCTTGCAGGAAGCAGCGAAGCCACCGAGCAATCTAGCCGCTGGAGCTGGATCACAAAGAAAAGCGCAAGCGGCTCGTTCAGATTGTGAGGGGGATGGAGCTTCTGACGTAAAGGCGCTTTTTGCCTTGTAGGAAGAAGCGAAGCCACCGAACAATCTAGCCGCTGGAGCTGAACAATAAAAAATTAAACGAAATCGTTTTTTCAAAAACACTCTCCTACACGATAATTAGTATATGATTCTACGTTCATTATTTTACACAAAATAAAAAAGGACAGCACAAAGGCTGTCCTTTAGTCGACTATAATTAGTCTTGGTTTGTCATTTCTGCATATTTTTCTGCAGTTAATAACTTCTCAACTTGGCTTGCATCAGAAAGTTCAACTTTAACCATCCATGCACCCTCGTATGGAGATTCGTTAACAAGTTCTGGTTGGTCACTTAATTCTTCGTTTACTGCTACAACTTTACCACTTACAGGTGCGTATAACTCAGAAACTGTTTTAACAGATTCTACGCTTCCGAATGGCTCGTCAGCTTCGATTGTTGCACCTACTTCAGGAAGTTCAACGAATACGATATCGCCTAGCTCACCTTGTGCAAAGTGAGTAATACCGATAACAACTTCATTACCTTCAGTTTTTACCCATTCGTGTTCTTCAGAGTAACGTAAATTATTTGGAATGCTCATGACTGTACCTCCAGTGAATGTATTAATTATGTAAAAATACCTTATTGGTACTTTTTCCACACACTTTCAAACTGCTCTTCGTTAAAACCAAGTGTTACATTCGTTCCATTTGTTACGATTGGACGTTTAATCAACATGCCATCAGATGCTAAAAGTTCGTACATTTCGTCTTCACTTGCATCCTTTAACTTATCTTTCAGACCAAGTTCGCGGTAACGCATTCCACTTGTATTAAAGAATTTTTTTAATGGTAATTCACTTTTTTCATGTAAATTACGTAAATCTTCTTTTGACGGTGGATTTTCAACAATATGAATCATCTCATATGCTACATCGTTTGCCTCAAACCATTTCTTTGCTTTTTGACATGTGCCACACTTTGGATATGAATAAAATGTTACTGTCATAAATTCACCTACTTTTTTACTAACCTTTACCTTTATCATATAGAAAACGTTTTATTATTTCAAACGATTATTCGCTAAACTTTTACTTATTTCGTGATAAATTTTAATAATCCTGCGAATTTTCCTTATTTTCCCGCCATTTGTTAAGAAAAAAATAAATATATAATTTTTTTAGATTTTTCTCTCATTCTGTACCGAACGTATATATTAAACAAGCGTTTGATTAATTTCTTATTTTTCGTTGTTAACCTTTGAACTGCATTGATCCTTTCTTACCGAACATACATCTTAAACAAACGTTTGATTAATTTCCTATTTCCCTTTGTTCACCCTTGAGCTGCATCGATTTCTTCCTACCGAACATACATCTTAAACAAACGTTTATTTAACCATTTCAGCCTATAGTCACAAAACCTGGAAACAATCTAAATGACAAAAGCTTACAGATAAAAGGAACTAACGATTTTGACCGTAGTAGTGAGCCCGCAAGAAAGTTATTAAACCTATCATCAATAAAGCCAAAGTAACTGCTCCTGAGAATATGAAATTCAAATTACTGACTGAAATATAAAAAGAAGTACCCTTGATTAGAGACAGAGGTAATTCTTTTTTTATCATGAATCTAAAGGTAAACGTATCCTTTATTAAAGTAGAAATGTATACTTTTCTACTTTTTCGTAGTTTATTCAAAATCTTTGCGGAACCGCCACTAGCTCATTTACATAATTATCGTTAGGTGAAGTTAATTATATTTTTCTACGCACTAAATAAAAAGCTAAGGAACCCATAATAATAGGTGCAACTAAACTAGAAGAATATGCACTAGTAATAGTAAAAAGAGAGAGTATAAATATATAGATAAGAGCTAGTCCAATAAATACAGGAATTCCAAATCGAAACTTCCTACATTGTTTTATGTTCCTGTATAACATTTCTCCAATTAGGCAAGCTATAAGATCTAATATGCTACCAAATATAATGAGAATTACCATGAATCCTAATATGTTAGGTAAATCATTCTCGTAAGAATAACTAGGATCAGAAATATACGGTATCAAGAACCATATGATAATAAAAGTAAGCAGGCTTGCAGCATAACTAATTAAAAATTTCCCCAACGTAATCATCCTCATAATTTTCTAATATTATCTTCATTGTATGACATAATGTCCTATTATTAATAGCAAGACTACCATCCACGAAATTGCTAATTGCATGAAATAAAAAAGACGCATTTAAATTGATGCGTCTTTTGGCGATGTTTCTTTTGTGAAATCATATAAAGCAATCGCGCCTAAAATAACCAATATACCTTCAGGAGCATCCAATAAAACAGTTCTCCAAGTTTCTGATATTACCCATTTAATACCTGCTGCTGATTCAAGATATACTTGAAAATAACCAATTGTAAAATCAATTCCCCATAAACATACAAGTAATGTTAGACCAAACCGAATTAATTTCTTGTTTTTAAACATGTAACACCTCTCAAAATTCATTGGATATTTCTGTTTTCAGTTCTTTATATACAAAAATCCCTATATTTAATTTTAACATGCAAAATATCCAAATAAATACAATATGCACATTTGCATATTTCATGAATATTTAGGAATTACTGTTAATAAAAACCCCCTACTAGTGTAGGAGAAAATAGCTTTAGCAATCCCAACAAGTAATCGCATAAACAACGAAATCATTTGAACCACTATATAGACAATCCCAGCCCTTGAAATAAGGGGAAATCCCTGTTCCTGGCTACCTACCATAATGAATAGCCCGCCGCATAACGCTACAGCGGACGTGATAGAACCAACAGGTAAGAAATTACTGCAAAGAAAAAGCCATGTATACACATGACTTTCATAGCATAATCACTTCTATATTCAATAGAAATTAAAGTGAATTAAATTTCTTTACTTTTAAAGGAATAGATATTACATATAAATCTATAGCATAAGTAATAATCAAAATCCTTTTTCCTTCATCAGCAAATTTTGCTTGCAGAAACTTTTCTGAAACTTTCCTTTTTCCCCATCTCTTTGGAAGATATCCGAATCCTAAGAACATAATAATAGCCCGATACTCATTAACTTAACTACTTTTCTTTTTTCCATGATATTTCAAATTCTCCACCATGTTCTTCTGTTATAATTTTAACTTTATATGTATCATCTTTAGACACTTTAATATTATTTTTATTGTTTCCACTAGTAACTTCCAATATTGTATTATCATTTGAATCTAAAACATAAGCCTTTATGGTTCCTTGTTTAGTTTTATCAGTAAAAGAAAAGATCCAATTCTCCCCTTTTTTAACTTTCCTATCTTGAGTTGCATATCCAGTAAATTTCCTATAGTCCCCAGATATACTACCAGATACGCTATCTGAAGAACCATGAACCTTACCACCAACAATCGTTCCCTCTCTTGTAAAACAACCACTAAGAACCACCAAACATAGAACAAATAATAATGTGTTTTTAATAGTTTTCAACATCATTCCCCCTTATCCTCACAATAAATATCCTCTTATTTACATTTTTTCTTTCATAAAGAAAAATGGACCTATGACCCAGTAAATAACATGATGAATGTTGACAATCCCCTTGTTAGAGTATCATATAAAAAATAAAAAGGAGTAATAAGCAATGAATATTAAAATAGTGGATATATCAGACAAATTATTAGATGGATATAAAGTTTTAGTTCAAGTAGATAGCAATCAATTTATCGCTGAGTGGGATGGCGATAAGCCAGAAAAACACGAAGACTATAATGTAGAAATACATATAGATAATGAATTTATATGGAATACAAATATAACCTTTTCAGATAAAAATGCAAATGCAATAATTCAGAATAGTAAAGGCTTTAAAGTAATTGCTAAGCTAGATTATAACAGTGAGGATAGCTTAGCAACACTAAATATCTACGATAGTATAATACTAATTAATGTAGAAGGAATCGAGCAAGATATAGCAAATGAATGGGTAGAAATGCAGTGCACTTCAATTAAGATATTTAATACTAATTTTTAACAGAAACCTATTACATAACTATGGCATAGTCGTTATGATGTAGTGAGATATAGAAAGAGTAAACGAGTATATAAATAAACATGTTTATATGCATATGAATATCCTACTGCAATTCCTGCTCAAGCAGACGCCACTAACCATACCGTAGCCACTCATAACCGCAAGTTCAATCTCAACAGGAACGATTATTGGCCATAATAAAGCTAAAACTGCTTGCATACCTGCCCACAAACCAATACCAATCGCAAAGGGAGATGTGGAACTAACATTATCACCCCTTGATAAAACGAACTAATACTGGATGCACTTCATTAAAACTTTATAATAAAATCCGCAATAGCTGATATAAAATTATAAATCGGTATCATTACATCTCGCATACGTTGTAAAGCTTGCTTGAACTTCTCAATCATATTTTTATCTGTGCTTCTGCATAAAAAATAAGAAGCCTCTTATACAGGCTCCTTCATCATCTATTCAAATAATCTGCGATGGTTTGAAATACGACAATATACATATTACGAATACTTTCTTCTGTATTTCCGCCATTAGACAAACCGACTGCCCATTGTTGTCCTTCACCACTTCCGATATTTGCAAAGCCTTGCGTATACATAGCATTTACATCTTTTCGTGCACTGTTATACTCTATCCCCTTTGTAATAAACGTTGAATATGATTTATCTTGCAAACCGATAAAAAATACTGGTTTCTTTAGCGATGAAAATACATTTTTATACTGCTCTGTTGAGGCTTCTTGAAAGTGATCTTTCATTATTAAAAAACCATCCACTTCCTTAGACTTCTTTTCCAGTTCCTCTAACTTTATTTCCTCAAACTTTATATTCCTAAACGTATCTTTCGGCTTTTCTCCAATAACTCCAATTACGAGTGCTCTTCCGTTATATTCTAATTTCTCTCCTTCTTTATCCTTTGCACACCCAGCACTCACTAGGCATATCAATATAAAAAATAAGAAATACGATAAACGCTTCATATAGCACCCTCCCCTTCTTTTCAGTCAAGTGACAAAAACGTAAGGTGAATTCAAGAAAATGTAAGTAAAATCGATAGCTCAAATGACGTTTCTATATTATAATCAATTGAATTTACTTACATTACTAAACATAGGAGATTATCATGAAGAAATTTAAACTTTCATCTTTTCTTCCGTTAAGTTATATACTTCTACTCGTACTCGTAAGTCCCCTTTACGATGTATTAAATAAATCGGCTGTTCACGCAGTAGATGTCACAACTGTAGTAGATGATTGGATTCCATTTGTGAA
The DNA here is from genome assembly GCF_044908765.1 of Bacillus sp. RC251. Classification (NCBI taxonomy): domain Bacteria; kingdom Bacillati; phylum Bacillota; class Bacilli; order Caryophanales; family Bacillaceae; genus Bacillus; species Bacillus sp. RC251. Next base: position 95,149 of record NZ_JBIYDP010000012.1, read on the forward strand.
AGCATTTATTATTCCTTATTTACTTTGGTTTCCTTACTTATACGGCGCACTTATTTATTATTGCTTTGCGGATCGAAAACAATATTATGTCACTTTAAGTAGTATAATTCTTGGAAAACTTGCTTGTTTTTCTATTTATTATTTTTGGCAAACAACTGTACCACGTCCAACAGTCGTTGGATCCGACGTATTTTCCGAACTAGTCCGCTATATTTATAGTATCGACCAACCGGTAAACTGTTTCCCTAGCATTCACGTTCTTACTACCTTTGTGATTATGCTAGCTGCCTTTAAACGTAGAGAACAACATGCTTTTGAATATTATATTCTTACCTTCTTCGGTACGCTTATTATTTTATCAACGCTATTTACGAAGCAACACGCATTTGTAGACGCCATTTCTGGAATGACGCTTGCAAGCATACTTTACTTCGGCGTTCAGCTTTTATTAGCAAAAGAAACTGTACGTGTTCCAGTAAAGCAAAATTACAAAATGTAAAAAGCAGACTGTGGCTTCCAGTCTGCTTTTCTCTATATAAAAGGAGATTTTCAATTTAAGATTGCGGTACAGTCATATCACCAGAGTGAATACGACCTGCTTTTTTAAGAGCAATGTAAAGTATATAAGAAACAGCTACTGGAATGATGATATAAGTGATGACCATCGCCGGGACAACTTCCCATCCTTCGCTAGAAATTAAATTAATTGGTGCGATAAGAGAACTTAATCCAAGACCTGCAATTTCTTTTCCTGCTTCTAGTTGAAAAATTAATGCGGATACTGGACCAACTATAGCACTGGCGACGACAGTTGGGACGAGAATCATTGGATTTTTAGTGATATTTGGCAACTGCACTTTCGGAGTACAAAGCGCTTGAGCTAATATGCCGCCTAAATTATTTTCTTTCGCTGAGATTACAGAGAATCCGATAAACTGAGCAACGCAGCCTGCAAGAGCAGCACCACCTGCAACACCGTCTAAGCTAAGTGCGATCGCTAACGCAGCTGATGAAGCGGGAGAGATAAGTAATAGTCCCCAAACGACTGCAATGACGATAGAAGCGATGAACGGGCTACCAGCTGAGCTATCTTTAATGAATGCTCCAACTGTATTTAACACAGGAGTAATATTATGAGACAACCAAATACCAACTAAACCAGAACCTAATATTGCCGCAAATGGAACGAGCATCATATCTAACGCAGTTTTTCCACTTAAACGTTTACCAATATATACAGCTAAAGTCGCTGTTAATAATGCACCGATTGGCTCACCTGTTTTAATAATTAGACCTGCTTCAGTAATTGAAATGGATCCGGCACCAATCGCTCCAGCTACCATAGCCGAGAAGATTACAAGACCATTTGCACCGAGCATAAAGGCAATTCCGGCACCAATGGCTGGTGCCATAAGTGATTTTGCAACAACTCCGATTGTAATCAGCAATGGAATATCAACAATTCTTCCTATATTTTCGATTAGTAAACCAATTCCAAGGGATACGAAAATACCTTGTGCGATTCCAGCAGATGCTTTAAATACACGAGACATTATATATTCCTTCATTTGTTTCACCTTCTCCTATAAGTTAGTAACCAATTGTTTTCATATAATCACGTAAAATATCGTTTGATTTTGCGAATCGAGATTCTTCATCCTCTGTTAAATTGAGTTCTACAATTTCTCTTATACCGTCTCTAGTAATAATAGCTGGTACTCCTGTACAAATATCATATTCACCGTACTCACCATCTAAAATGGCTGATACAGCAATGACACGGTGATCATCATTAAAGATTGAGCTTGCAATATATGCTAGAGAATTTCCGATTCCGTAATAAGTAGTTCCTTTACGTTTATAAATTTCCCAGCCAGCTTTTGCAGTCTTCTCAACAATCTCATCTAAATCTATTTCACCAAATTTGTCTTTTTTCTCTTCTAAAATTTGCAGAATTGGCTTTCCACCAACAGTTACGTGAGACCAAGCAACCATTTGAGAATCACCATGTTCTCCTAATGAATACCCATGAATACTACGAGGATCTACATGTAACATTTCAGATAAAATTGTTCTTAAGCGAGAAGAATCTAGTGATGTACCAGTACCGATTACGCGATTTCTAGGTAATCCAGATAATTTCCACACCTCATATGTAATAATATCAACTGGGTTCGATGCAAGTAAGAAAATACCATCAAATCCACTTTCCATTACACCACTAACAACACTTTCCATAATCTTCGCACTCGCTCCTAAAGTATCTAAGCGACTTTGCCCTGGTTTTGGTGCTGGCCCTGCTGTAATAATAACAATGTCCATATCTTTGCATTCTTCATAGCTTCCTGCATATACTTTTGTTCTTGTATTTGTAAAGTTAATGCAATGTGATAAATCCATTGCTTCCCCAACTGCACGTTCATGATTTATATCAATTAATAATAGCTCTTCGCAAATTCCTTGATTTACAATGGAATACGCACAACTTGATCCAACTAATCCAGTACCGATAATTGCAATTTTTCTTGTATTTCTTTTCATAGCAATCTCTCCTAATTGATCATATAATCTATTTCTTTTGTTCTTTACACTCCTCATTATATAGATTCCCACGATATAAACCATGGATACTTTGTGAAATGTTGAGCAAACCTTTGTCCTTTTTGTGAATTGTTATATTCCATTTTCGTCATATTTGTTACAACTGGAAAAATATTTATTATATATTTATTGACATATATAAAGTGAAGCATTAATCAGTGGGGTTTTACCGCCCAGTAAATAGCGGGACAAAACAAAAAACGAGCGACTTCATTCGCTCGTTTTTTCATCCCATTATTCCGCACTTAATTGACCTTTTAATTGCTGTACAATCATTGGGTTAGCAGGTGCTGCCGGTTTGTAATAACTCTTTTGCTTTGCGTACTCATACATATTACGTTGGCGCATTTCATCTTGATTACGAATTTGAATTAACGTTTGGTGTAACTGTTCATTATCAGACTGAGCAATATAATTTGCATAGCTTGTTAAACTTGCATTTAATCCTGCTAAATAATCATTTACCATATCTTTTTCATTCATCTTTCTCTTCCTCCTATCCTAGGAAAGTCATTAATTGCTGTTTCGTATTTCGTGCATCTTGTGCATCTTTTTGTAGCATTTGTTTCAGTTGTGGATCCGTACACGTCTGTGCATACTGCTCCAACTTGTTAATAATTGTTGCGTGTCCACCAATTAAATGACGTAAGTTTTCTACTTCAAGCTCTGTTAAATTTTGCATAGAATACTCCTACCTTTCTTTATTCGTTCACTGTTAGTATTTAGCTATTTTTTGATTGTATACATAAATTAACTTTTTCACGTGCATACAAAATAAAAGATGAATAGCTAAGCCATTCATCTTTTATACTAGTTATGTATTCATTTTTATAGAGATACGATCATACTTATACTCACAAGTAAGTTCCATACAATGTGTAAAATAATACTAGGTATAATAGATTGCGTCTTTTTGTATAACATTGCAAATACCATTCCCATAATCGTTGCCGTAATTAGAAGACCTCCATGAAGAATTCCAAAAATGAAGGAAGAAATAATGATACCAACTAAAAAATTATATTTCTTTTCTAAAAATCGATATAAAATACCTCGAAATAGAATTTCTTCTTTAATCGGTGTAATGATAGCAACACTTAACACATATATAATACTTTGTATGCTATTTTGAAGCCCTAAACTCCCTAATTGTTTCTTTTGTTCTGCTGCACTTTCAAAACTAAACACATGTAACATTAAATATTGTGATAACGCAATGACAATAAAACCAATTAATAGATATAAATATGTCTTCCCATTCTTCAAAACGGATAAATCCCAAATATATTTAATAAAATGAAGAACTGGTTTATAAGCTAATAAAACGATGGCAACAACAGCTGCATCAAATAAGAGTAAATAATATCCTTCTAAATTGGTACTTAATACTTCTTCTCCATAAATCTCAAAGGCTAAACCAAGGAATAATCCTCCTAGGAGTGAAATCCCTATAATCATTGCTATCGTTACAAATAGATTTTTATATGTTATATTCTCTATTTTTCTTTCCACACTATACGCTTCTAACACTGTTTTACTCACAGTATCCCTCCAGTTATTCTCATTTATCTTAATAAAACCCTTTAATTGAAATATAAAGATAATATAACAAAATTTCCAAAAAGAATAATATGCAATTTTACATATTATGAAAACTTTATATTTTATAGTTTTAGGAATAGGATTGCTATGCAATAATTATTATATGAAATTTCAAAAAACACTTCCTATCCACCATAACCCTCGCATCATATAAAATTTATTAGTTAAAGGAGCAATAAACATGAAAACACATGACTTCCTTACAGAAATCCAGAAGGGCTCTGAGCCTAGCCCATATCAAGATCCTATTGCATTTATTTTCGTTTTCCTTTCCGTAGCCATATACACATTTTTCAAACCTGCAAAATAATATCATTTAATGAGAAAAAAACTACCATTCTTTTGGAATCATATGCACTAAAAAACCTTAGAATCGCTTCTAAGGTTTTTAGTTGCCTCGCTTCTTATTTAATTTCTCATTACATGTAATCCTTTAATAAACGTTTCCAATAATACATGTAAACTTGTATCTAAATCTATTGGCAAACCAAATCCACCCTGCTGTTCAATCGACGCAAATCCATGACAAATACTTCTGAATCCGCGTGTCGCATGAAGTGCATTCTCTCCTTCTAATCCGTACTGTTGTAAAACCTGAAGACAAAGCTTTACAATTTCGTCACCTGCTTTTCTTACTTCTTCATCTCGTAAAAAGGTTGCTTCATACAGCCCAGGATGTTTTCGGACAAATGCTACATATGCTTCTCCTAATGCATGAATTGCTTCATCCATATGTTTATCCTCAGCCGCTTCTTCCAGTTTGTTATGCAGCTGTTTTATTCCGTAAATACCGAGATTTTTCCGTACATCTTGTAACCCTTTCACATGATTGTATAGCGAAGGTGAACGTATCCCTAACCTTTGCGCTAATGAAGCTAACGTTACTTCTTGTATTCCATTTGTATCTGCAATTTCTGCCGCTGTTTCTACAATTTTCGGTAATGTAAGTCCGATTCTCGGTGACATAAATTAACCCTCTTTCCTACTTTCTATATTCCGCTTCGCTTCCTTAATAGCAAGCTCTATGACAGCCCCTGGATCCTTTATCATTTTCCCATGTCCTGCCGCAAGCAAGGAAGGCTCATATTCGCTTAACTTCTCTGCACTTTGTAATGATATTTCTTTGCTCCACGTTGCCATCGCAGGAAACGGAAACCAAAATTTCATTTGTCCCGAAACAGCTATACCTCCTCTTGTTTGGAAGGCATCCCCGACAATAAGAGCTTTATTTCGTACATCAAGAAGCGACATGGACCCTGGCGTATGTCCCGGTGTCATAATCGCAAGAAGCGATCCAACTCGGTCGCCATCTTCCAATAAAACATCAGGTACCGTTTTTACCTTTTTAGGTACACCGCCTTTTATCGGTATATTCGGTTCATCCTTTTGTAACGTCGTATCTCCTTCTAAAAGCTTTGCGTCCCGTTTAGAAATATAGACTGGAACATGCGGAAGTACTTCCTTTAATGCGTCTAATGCACCGATGTGATCATCATGCGCATGTGTTAATACAATCTTAGTAATTGGTTTTCCTATTTTCTCAGCCGCCTGTAAAATCCCTTTTGCGCTATATGGCAAAGCCGCATCAATTAAAGTTAAACCATCTTCTTCCTCGACAAAGTAACAATTCACAGGAAACACTCTTGGCAAAAATGACAATTGATATACCGTTTTTTCATGTATCACTCTCATATTTCCAGCTCCCTTTTCACGAAAACTAATACCGTTAGTTTCATTATACTAATGGCATTAGTTTTATGTCACTAAAAATTTCTTTTTTTCAAAAAAAAAAAGAACAGTAGCCGTATAAACGACTACTGTTCTTTAAAGATATTAAACTGTGTAACGCTCATCTTCTAAAATTTTCGCAGCGATTTCACGTTTCTTCGGAATTACGTTAAGTGGTGTGTGGCGAGTTAATTTACGTAATGATGATAACATCATGCGCAGCATGTCGCCGTTTTCAACTGCAATAAGTGTTTCTTTCGCATCTGCTTCGATTTCGTTGAATGCTTCTTGGCAGAATACTTCAGTGTATAACACTTTTTGTTTATTCTTTTCAAGACCAGTTGCTTTAATTGCTTTTTCTGTACGAAGAACAGCTGACTCCATTGCGTATAGGTTGCTTACGATGTCAGCGATATTCACAAGAATTTCTTGCTCTTTATCTAATGCTTTACCGTATTTTTGAGCTGCTAATCCAGCTACCATTAAACCAATTTTCTTCGCGTTAGTTACTAAATATTTTTGAAGTGCTAATGGCTCATCGCCTACTTCTTCTGGCATCATCATCATTAACTCTTCTTGTAATTTTTGTGCTTTTTGAAGAAGTGGTAATTCACCTTTCATCGCTTTACGTAAGAACGTACCTGGTACGATTAGGCGGTTAATTTCGTTCGTTCCTTCGAAAATACGGTTGATACGAGAATCGCGGTACATTCTTTCAATCTCGTACTCTGCCATAAATCCGTAACCACCGTGAATTTGAACACCTTCATCTACTGTATAATCTAGTACTTCAGAACCGAATACTTTGTTTAAAGAGCACTCGATTGCATATTCAGCGATAGAAGCTGCTACTGCTTTACCGTCCTTTACTTCTTCTTCAGATAATGTGCTCATGCGGCTTTCGAATAAACCTACTGTACGGTATACAGAGCTTTCAGCTGCATATGTTTTCGCTGCCATATTCGCAAGTTTCTCTTGAATTAATGGGAAGCGAGCGATTGGTTGTTTGAACTGTTGACGTTGGTTTGCATATTGTGCTGAAATTTCTACTGCACGTTTTGCAGATCCAACTGTACCAACACCTAATTTATAACGACCGATATTTAAAATGTTGAATGCGATAATATGACCTTTACCGATTTCACCAAGTAAGTTTTCTTTCGGTACTAATGCATCTTCTAAAATTAACGTACGCGTTGAAGAACATTTAATACCCATTTTCTTTTCTTCTGGGCTTGTAGATACGCCAGCATATTCTTTCTCTACGATAAATGCTGAGAAGTGCTCTCCATCAATTTTTGCGTATACGATAAATACGTCAGCGAATGCAGAGTTTGTAATCCATTGTTTTTCACCATTTAATACGTAATGTGTACCTTCTGCATTTAAACGTGCAGTTGTTTTTGCACCTAATGCATCAGAACCTGAACCTGGCTCTGTTAATGCGTATGCAGCCAATTTTTCACCAGTTGCAAGTAATGGTAAATACTTTTTCTTTTGCTCTTCGTTACCGAATAACACGATTGGTAATGATCCGATACCTACGTGAGCACCGTGAGTAATTGCAAAACCACCAGCGCGCGAGAATTTCTCTGCGATTAACGCTGAGCTTACTTTATCAAGGCCAATTCCGCCGTACTCTTCTGGTACGTCAGCGCCTAATAAACCAAGTTCCCCAGCTTCTTTTAAAAGACGAACAGAACGATCAAACTCGTGTTGCTCTAAATATTCAAGCTCTGGAAGAACTTCATTTACGATAAAGTCCTCTGTCGTTTTTGCAATCATTTTATGCTCAGATGAAAAATCCTCTGGCGTAAACACTTGATCAATCGTAATCTCATCAACTAAAAAGCTACCGCCTTTAACCGCATTTCCTACTGTTTTTTCCATAAAAATTTCCTCCTTCATATTTTCATGAGCCGCTCCTTTCTTTTTGAAAGAAGCTGGCTCTCAATTTTATTTTTTATAAACCTTTGCTGCTTCCATTCTTTGCTTTAGTGTCCTCTCGTTCTGAGCAAGCCACTTCCACTTTTTTTAATCTAGTTCCAGCGGCTAGAATGTTCGGTGGCTTCGCTTCTTCCTGCGAGGCAAAGAGCGCCTCTACGTCTGAAGCTCCATCCCCCTCACATTCTGAGCGAGCCGCTTCCACTTTTTTTCATAATCCAGTTCCAGTGGCTAGAACAATCGGTCGTTTCATCCCTTCCTGTGAGGCAAAAAGCGCCTCTTCGTCAGGGCTTCCAACGCCCTCTCGTTCTAAGCAAGCCACTTCCACTTTTTATAGTAATTCAAACACTCCTGCTGCTCCCATTCCGCCGCCGATACACATTGTTACGATACCGAATTGTTGGTTGCGGCGTTTCATTTCGTGAATAAGAGATAGTGTTAGTTTTGCTCCTGTACAGCCAAGTGGATGTCCAAGTGCGATTGCACCGCCGTTTACGTTTACTTTTTCTTCATCTAAACCAAGCTCACGAATAACTTGGATTGATTGAGAAGCGAATGCTTCATTTAGTTCGAATAGGCCGATATCAGATAGCTCTAAACCAGCTAATTTTAACGCCTTTGGAATTGCAGCGATTGGACCAATTCCCATTACTTCTGGTGGTACGCCAGCTACTGCAAATGAACGGAATTTCGCAAGTGGTTTCATGCCATCACTCACTGCTTTTTCACGATCCATTAATAGTACAGCTGCTGCACCGTCACTCATTTGTGAAGAGTTACCAGCTGTTACAGAACCACGAACGTTAAATGCTGGACGTAATTTACCTAAAATGTCTAGCGACGTTTCTGCTCTTACACCTTCGTCTTGCGCGAAAATGATTGTTTCTTCTTGCAGTTTATTGTTTGATCCAACAGTACGTAACGTTACATCTACAGATACTGTTTCATCAGCAAAGTTCCCTACAGCTAATGCTTTCGCAGCACGTTGATGACTTCTTACTGCAAATGCATCTTGTTCTTCACGAGAAATTCCATATTTCACAGCAACTTGCTCTGCTGTATGTCCCATACCCATATAATATTCTGGAGCTGCTTCAACAAGGCGACTATTTGGACGAACAACGTGTCCCATCATCGGAACTAAACTCATTGATTCCGCTCCGCCTGATAATACAGCTTCCGAGTGACCAAGCATAATACGCTCCGCTCCGTAAGCAATACTTTGTAACCCTGAAGAACAGTAACGGTTAATTGTAATAGCTGGAACATCGTAAGAAAGTCCTGCTAGTCCGCCGATATTACGAGCCATATTTAACCCTTGCTCTGCTTCTGGCATCGCACAACCGAAAATTAAATCATCGATTGGTCCTTCATAATTCGCACGCTTTAATGTTTCCTTTACTACTAACGCCCCTAGATCGTCAGGACGAACTGTTTTTAATGAACCCCTCTTTGCTTTTCCAATTGGTGTTCTTGCTCCCGCAACAATGACAGCTTCTCTCATGAACGATATCTCCCCTCGTTATTAGTTACGTAATGGCTTTCCTTTTACAAGCATGTGCTGCATTCTTGCTTGTGATTTCATCTCACTTACTAAGCTAATAAATGCTTCACGTTCTACATCTAATAAATACTGCTCATCAACTTCTGTTCCGTACGGCACTTTTCCGCCCGCAATGACATATGCAAGTTTCTTCGCAATGTGAAGATCATGTTCAGAAATGTAACCTGATAAATGCATTGCTTCTGCACCAAGTACAAGCGTTGCATAGCCTGTTTCACCAACAACTGGTATCTTTTTGCGAATCGGCGCTTTATAACCTGCTTCATATAAAGAAAGTGCTTTTTGTTTCGCATCATATAGTAAGTGATCACCATTCACACTAATACCGTCTTTATCGCCTAAGAAGTTGTTCGATACAGCTTCTTGTGCTGATGTAGAAACTTTCGCCATCGCTACAGATTCGAATACTTTATTCGCAACTTTTTGCAGATCAAACTCTACACCATTTGGCATTTTATTTAAGTGTTTAATGTATAGCTCTTTATTACCGCCTCCGCCAGGGATTAAGCCAACACCAACTTCTACTAAGCCCATATACGTTTCGCTAGAAGCTTGAATGCTAGCTGCTGGTAAACAAACTTCTGTACCTCCGCCAAGCGTCATACCATATGGTGCTGCTACAACTGGCTTAGAAGAATATTTAATTTTCGTCATTGCATCTTGGAAGTTTTTCACAACCAACTCAATTTCAAAGTAGTTGTCATCTTGTGCTTCCATTAAGATCATTGCTAAGTTCGCACCAACGCAGAAGTTCTTCGATTGGTTACCGATAACAAGACCTTTATAATTCTTTTCTACTTCATCAACAGCGTAGTTAATCATTTGCGTAATATCCATACCGATTGCATTGCTCTTCGAATGGAATTCTAAGCAAAGGATACCGTCGCCTAAATCGATTAAGCTCGCTCCGCTATTTTTCTTTAATACGCCATTTTTCGCTTTTAATTGTTTAAGAGAAATTGCCTTTTTATTACGTTCGATTAGCTTATATTCGCCATTATCGTAATAGTAGCTATCTCCGTTATCATGTTTGTAGAAAGTAGTGAAACCTTTCTCTATCATTTCTTTCACCCAAGTCGGAACAACTACGCCGTCTTCTTCCATCTTTTGAACGGACTTTTCAACGCCGATTGCATCCCAAACTTCAAATGGCCCTTGCTCCCAGCCGAAGCCCCACTTCATCGCTTGGTCAATTGCAACGATATCGTCAGCAATTTCTTTATGAAGTTTTGCAGAGTATAAAAGAGTTGGTGTGATGATGTTCCATAACAACTCTCCTGCGCGGTCTTTCGCGTATACAAGCGCTTTCAATTTATTCGATAAACCTTTTTCTTGTTTACTTAACTCGATAGATGTAGCTTTTAATTTTTTGCGAGCTTCGTACTCCATCGTTTCAGGATTTAATTCTAAAATTTCTTTTCCTTGTTTTAAGAAGAATCCTTGACCTGTTTTGCTTCCAAGCCATTTTTTATCAAGCATGTCATGCATAAATGCTGGTACTTTAAATACATCACGCTCTTCTTCTTGTACGTTTTCATATACGTTATTTGCAACGTGTACGAATGTATCTAACCCAACAACATCTAATGTACGGAACGTTGCGCTCTTCGGACGACCAATAAGTGGGCCTGTTACAGAATCAACTTCCCCAATGCTATAGCCGCGTTTTATCATCTCTTGAAGAGTTACTAATAAACCGTACGTACCGATGCGGTTTCCAATAAAGTTTGGTGTGTCTTTTGCGATAACAACGCCTTTTCCAAGAACGTCTTCGCCAAATAGTTTCATGAAGCTTAATACTTGTGGATCTGTTTCTTTCGTCGGTATTACCTCTAGAAGTTTTAAATATCGTGGTGGGTTAAAAAAGTGTGTGCCTAAGAAGTGCTTCTGGAAGTCGTCTGAACGACCTTCTGCCATTTTTTCTACTGAAATGCCTGACGTATTCGAGCTTACAATAGAACCCGGTTTACGAACAGCATCTACTTTTTCAAATAGTTTCTTTTTAATATCTAAGTTTTCAACTACTACTTCAATAATCCAATCTACATCAGCTAGACGCTCAAGATCATCTTCTAAGTTACCTGCTTCAATCAGTGCTAAATTTCCTTTCACTGTCAGAGGAGCTGGTTTTTGCTTTAATAGTTTTTGCACAGCCGTATTACTAAAACGATTTCTTACACTTTTATGTTCTAATGTAAGTCCCTTCGCTTCCTCTTCTTTTGTTAGCGCAGGTGATACAATATCAAGCAATAATGTCGGAATACCAATATTAGCTAAGTGTGCCGCAATTCCTGAACCCATTACGCCTGAACCTAGAACAGCAGCCTTTTTAATTTGGAACATCCATTTCTCCCCCTATTCTTGAATGAATGCTCATTCAATTTTTCGACATAAGTCGCAATCAATGAGTGAGCCTCTACTAATAAATATATGATACAGTTTGAATTTTCGCAATATATTTATTGATAAAATTTTCTGAAATAAATATTTTTCTTTCATTTGGCTATGCTATACATGTGTATTTTCTTCATTAAAATGCACTTTTCCTTTTTATAATCTGACGAAACTGGAGGAATATATATGGCAAAACTTAAGAAGAACCCTTCAAAGGCTGGAATTAGCGCAGCAAGCGTAACCGGAAATGCAGGTCCTCATAATCACGGTGTGGAAAAGGGCCGTCAAGGTAATAACCAACAATATAAGAAGCATAATATGGGCGAAAAATAACGGTATATTTTTGGGCAGAAAACGTGGCATAATGGGTAATGGCTGCTTTTTCTGCCCAATTTATTTGTACATATGGAAAACAAAAGAGGGAACGATGATGAAACGAACAATAGTTATGATTGTAATGATTGCTACACTATTTACAGGGATGATTTTCTTCTCTTATGCACAAAGGCAACAAGCTGTAAGAGCGGATCAACCTAACATTACTGGGCAATATGGCATTACAATCGATGCAGACACAGGTGAAATTTTGTATGGGAAACGGGAAGACGAACGCTCTTATCCGGCTAGTATAGGGAAAATGATGACTACCTTACTCTTACTAGAGAATGTAAAAGAAAATGAAGAAATTACAGTTACAGAGAACGCAATTAAAACAGAAAGTCAAAGTAAGAAAATTAAACTTCGTGCCGGGGAAAAGTTAAAGCGGGATGAGGCATTAAAGCTTATGCTTATCATTAGTGCAGACCCGATAGCTGAATCCATTGCAGAACATATCGCAGGATCAAAAAATGAATTTGTAAAAATGATGAATGCTAGAGCGAAGGAACTTGGTACAAAGCATGCGACTTTCAAAAACGCAAGTGGTGCTGATGCACTTGGAAATAAAGTATCGCCATATGACATTGCTATGATTACGAAAGAAGCATTAAAGTACCCAGTTGTTTTAGAATATATGAATTCAACACGTACAACTCTACATACTTCAGAACGATCTCCAAACATCGCAAACTATGGACGAGAAGAACTATATGACGATCCATATGCAATTGGAAGTAAAAGCGGTCTATCCGCACTCGGAAAATATACGGTCGTAACAGTGGATGAAAAAGACGGTAAACGCGTCATTAATGTTGTATTATCTTCTACTCGCACGCAGCTATATCCTGATACAAAGAAAATGGCACATTACGCATTTCAGCAATTAAAATAACCAAGGAGTATTTTCTCCTTGGTTATTTTTTAACCATACCTTTTAACACGAACGCAACGTTTGCTGGACGCTCTGCTAGACGACGCATGAAGTAGCCATACCAGTCATTTCCATAAGGCACATAAACACGCATTTTGTAACCTTCTTTTACTAGCTCAAGTTGACGCTCATTACGAATACCATATAACATCTGGAATTCAAATTGGTCTCTTGGAATGTTGTGTTCTTCAGCAAGTTTTTTTGTATATTCAATAATCGCTTCATCATGTGAAGCAATCGCAGTATAATTTCCATTTAATAAGTGCATTTTAATAATTTTTTTATAGTTATCATCTACATCTTTCTTCTCCGGGAACGCTACCTCTTCAGGTTCTTTATAAGCTCCTTTTACAAGACGTAAATTAGGACTATAAGCATTTAATTCTTCCATATCTTTTTCTGTACGATATAAGTAAGCTTGAATAACTGTACCAATATTATCGTACTCAGATTTTAACTGTTTAAAGATATCAATTGTCTTTCCGCAGCGTGTATAGTCTTCCATATCAATGGTAACAAACACACCATTTTCTTTTGCAGCTTCTAAAATACGGCGCATGTTGTTCATTACGATTTCATCAGAGATATCTAATCCCATAGAAGTCATTTTTAAAGAAAGCTGCGAATCAAGACCTTCTCTTCCAATTGCACGGATTGCTTCAATCGATTGGTTAGCCATTTCATTTGCTTCCGCTTCATTATCAACGAATTCCCCTAAATAATCGATTGTTACACAAAGTCCTTGCTTGTTCAATTGTTTAATAGCTGCTGTCGCTAATTCAATTGTCTCCCCTGCGACAAAGCGACCTGCACCAAAGCGTAAACCGTACTTTTTAGCCAGTTTTGTTAGCGCTTTATTTTTTGACAAGAAAAGAAACGAATTTCGCATTAATTGTTCCATGTAATTCACCCCTATGACTGTAATTTATCTGTTTTTTACCCCTCTTCAAAATTATATCATTGTTTAAAATTATTGGATACAAATAATTATTTAGATAATTTATAAAATACTATAAAAACATTTAAAAACCTATATTCTCGCTTATAAATATGCAGGGAATATTTTTCGACATTTAGAAAAAACGAATTTACTAGGCACAAAATAAGCATGTCGAAAATATTCGACATGCTTATAAAACCCTTTATATTCCATGTAAATTATATAAGGATATTAATACAGAAAACTTGAGATTATATTTACCTCAAGTTTTTTATTGCTCATTTCTCTTCTCTTCATTCAACTTTTTAATATCTGTAATTAACTGTACCATCTCTTCTTTCGCATCAGGATATGTCTCATTCCAATGCTTCACTAAAGCCGGCATCGTCTTCGCTATGTAAGAATACAGTGCCCACTTCTGCACCTGTTCTTTTCTCTCTTCATTGCTCTCTCCAAGTAATAGTTCCGTGTATTTTTCTAGTAACCCGTCAAATTGTTCATTAAACTTTTCACTCATCTTATCTACCTCCTATATGAAAAAAGCAGCGAAAATCGCTGCTTTTCCTTATAATTTTGATCGAACAGAGTTTAATTTCTTTTCCATCGTGCTTACTTTATCACGACGATCATCGATACGAATTGTTGTTGCAACGCGCTGTGCACCTTTCGTATATGGAACTTCATGCATTTGTTGAATTACTTCTAGAATGACAGGAAGATCTCCTTCAATTACTGTATTCATTGGTGTTAATTGATACTTCACGCGATCTGCATTTTTCTCTAGCACCTTTTGTACTTCTGCTACATATTCACTAACACTTGGATTACCAGTTCCTACTGGAATAATCGATACGTCAACAATTGCCATAGTAGTCTTCCTCCTATAATTGCTTCTTATATATCCATTGTCTATTTTACCGAAATACTCATCATTTTACTAATTTGTTATTCCTCTATTTTAAACTGCTCAACCAATCTTTCTAAGTCTCTCATATGCTCCGTCAAATTTTCCATCGTATGAGCTACCTTTTCTAGATGACTCACTTGAGATTCAGTTGCAGCATTTACTTCTTCCGAAACAGCTGCGCTTTCTTGACTTGTACTAGCAATTGTATGCATTACCGTTGTAATTTCTCCTTGCTCGTAACCGATGTTATGTACCTCTTCTACAATTTGTTCGACTGAAGTACTAATTGTATTTACAACTGACATAATTGTGCGGAATTCCGTTTCTGCCTCTGTCGTAACTTTATTTTGTATATCTGCAATATCTTTTAATTTACTTACAACCTCTACAACTCGTTTTACCTCTACTTGTACATCGCCAATCATCGTTGCGATTTCTCCTGTCGCCTCTTTCGATTGTTCCGCTAACTTTCGAACTTCTTCGGCAACAACAGCAAAGCCTTTACCTTGTTCCCCTGCACGCGCCGCCTCAATCGAAGCATTTAAAGCAAGTAAATTCGTTTGATCCGAAATACCTTTTATAAGCTCTACAACATTTTGAATCGATCCAACTCTTTGCTCTAACTTTCCGGATGCCTCTTCTGTATGAACAACAATCGAAGATGATTGGCCCCTTGTACGAACTAAATTACGCATCGTATTTAATCCTTGCTTAGATGCCTCTTCAGCTTTGCCAGCCACGTCTTTTATGTCACCGACTGAATTATTCATTTGTTCCACTGACTGCGCCATATTCTCGAGTTGCTCTGAAACTTCATCTACACTATTAGCAAGAGTGGACGCTCCTCCGCTCACATCATCCATTGCACCTGATACTTCTCTACTAGCTTCTACAGTTTCATTCGTTAAATAATGTAGATTATTCGTTGATTGTTGCACTGTTGATACACTATTTTTAATTTTACTTACCATTTCATTCATTTGCTCAACCATATGATTAAAATGGTTCGTCAACTCTCCAACTTCATCCTTACTTGTCACTTTCATTTGCAACGTTAAATCACCTTCTGCTACTTTTTGAACGTGATTCGTTAATAGTTGCAACGGTCTTGCTAATCTTCTTGAGAACAAGTATGAAGCTATGATTCCAACTAATAAGCTAATACAAGCCATTATAATGACTGTATTTCTCGTACTATTTAATAGCCCATCAATCGTTTCTTTCGGATAAAAAATTCCTATTTTCCATTTCATCAAATCAAATGACTGACTATAAACAACTACATCTTCACCTTTTAATGTAGTGACAGCATATTTTGTTACCTCTTTATTTAAACTCTTCACAAGTGGCTCTTTCGAAACATCTTTCCCTATTTTCTCTGGATAAACGAGAGCCATATTTTTATCATTTATAATAAACATTTCTCCGCCATTATTGTATTGAATATTATGAAGTAACTTCTGAATTGTTCCGAGCGATACATCCATCGCAACAACACCTAATACAGATCCATCTTGAGCTGTAATTGCTTTAGAAACTCCCACACTTAACTTACCTGTTGCAATTTCATACATAGGTTGTCCCCAATGAACCTTTTTCACATCAGCTTCTGAGTCTTTATACCATTGTCTTGTCGTTGGATCATATCCTTCTGGCACTTGTCCACCTTCAGCAAGATTGGCACTTAATGTTTTTTTATCTTTCGTACCAATATATAAGTCTAAAATGCCAGGATGATTCTTTTTGTACTCCGAAAACTCTTTCGTCAAAAAGGCTTCTTCTTCTGGAGTAACTCCGTCTTGAAGTATATTACGAACCATCTCACTGTTCGCATAATATCCCATATCTTCATCCGTTCTTTGAACAAATGTCGTAAGTTGCTCTGTCACAAGATCCATCGTATTTTGAGAATACTGGTCTAAGGAGCGCACTTCCTTCTCTTTCTGTAATTGATACATAGCTGTACCTAATATTACGAACATCATAGAAATAAGTACCGAAAATACTACCGCAATTTTTAAACGTAAACTTCTTAACATCTTCCCCCAAGCATTCCCTTCTCGTTGTATTATAATCGTATTAATCACTATATTAAGTATAATGGATAAAATTAAAAAATTGAAACTAATTCTCATTTCAATCTGATTAGACAACTGACTACCACTTGTGCAAAAACAAATAGTTCATTATCCTTAAAATATAATCTCATTCGTTCGGAGGGAACTATGTTACAAAAATTCGGTTTCTCACAATATGAAAGCCAAGCTTACGAAGTTGTCGTATCAAGCAACGAACCATTAGATGCTACAACGATCGTGAAGCATTCTGGTGTCCCAAAAGCAAAAATATATGAAGTGCTTGCACGCCTAATCGATAAAGGAATGGTAATGGATTCCGTTTCAGAGAAGAAAAAGATGTATACAGCATTACCACTCAAGCTGGCAATTGAAAAATTAACGACAGAATTTCAATCCAATATTAAAGAATTAGAGACAACTATATCGAAAAAATCATTTACAGATGACCGTGTGTGGAGCTTAAAAATGCAATCTTCTATTCGAGTTCAAAGTAAAGACCTCATCGAAAGTGCAAAAGAATCAATTCGCATTTCAGCTTGGAATGATACTCTTTTAGAATATCTTCCGTTATTAGAAGAAAAGGCAAAACAAGGGGTCAAAACCGAGTCCCTTATAGTTGGAAACGTAGAAACAAACTTAGAAAACATGCATTTTCTAATCCCAGCTGAAGAGCCTAATGCGCTAGAGCGCTACTTACTACTCATCGTTGACGACCGTGAAATTTTATTTGCTGGTGTAGAGCAAGAGTCATGGCAAGCAATGAAAACAATGTCACAACCTTTCGTAAAGTTCTTTACAGAATTTTTCTATCATGACGTTGCACTTGCGAAGATTACCCAGAAACACCATGATCTCTTTATGGAAGATGAGGAAATTAAGAGTTTGTTGATGAAGTTGAGATACTAAAAAACGCCTCTATTACAAGGCGTTTTTTTCTACATTTCTTTTCTATTTTTCATCCTTAACACATAAGCACCCGCAATAATAAAACCAATTCCTAAAACGAATAAAGCGGTAAATTCATTGCCGACGCCGCCAGTAGCTGGTAAACGCACTTCATTATGAGTATTATGTTGTTGCATCGGCTTCACATCAGCGGAAGGTTTCACTTCTCCACTCGGTGTTGGCTTATTTGGCTTAGAAGGAAGTGATGCCTTTTCTTCTTTCTTATTTTTCACAATATGTTTAATAATTTGTCCATCCTCTTTTATTTCAAATGCGAATGTCTCTTCATTTATTACATATCCATTTGGTGCTATTGTTTCTTTATACGTGTACTTACCGTATGGTAGTTTAAATTTCGCTACACCTTTTTCATCCGTTTTCCCTTTTACTACTTCTTTCCCTTGTTCGTTGTAGATTGTAAACTCTGCATTTGGCAGTTTCGTATTCCCATCCGCTACATCTACTTTCGTTATTTCTAAATCACCTTCTACTTTCTTATCTTGAACGATATGTTTAATAATTTTGCCATTCTCTTTTATTTCAAATGCAAATGTCTCTTCATTTATTACATATCCATTCGGTGCTATTGTTTCTTTATACGTGTACTTTCCGTATGGTAGTTTAAATTTCGCTATACCTTGCTCATTTGTTTTTCCTTTTACTACTTCTTTTCCCTGTTCATTATAAATTGTAAACTCTGCATTTGGTAACTTCGTATTCCCATCCGCTACATCTACTTTTGTTATTTCTAGTTCACCTTCTACTTTTTTATCTTGAACGATATGTTTAATAATTTCTCCATTCTCTTTTATTTCAAATGCAAACGTCTCTTCACTTATTACATATCCATTCGGTGCTATTGTTTCTTTATACGTGTACTTTCCGTACGGTAGTTTAAATTTCGCTACACCTTTTTCATCCGTTTTCCCTTTTACTACTTCTTTCCCTTGTTCGTTGTAGATTGTAAACTCTGCATTTGGTAATTTTGTATTCCCATCCGCTATATTTACTTTCGTTATTTCTAGTTCACCTTTTATATTTTCATTTTTCAACTCTAATACAGCAGTTTCACCAGTTTTCACTTCAATTTTTTTAATACTTCCGTCTAACACATATCCAGCTGGCGCTTGAATTTCTTTGACGCTATATATACCGATTGGAAGATTCCCTAGCTCCGCAATCCCCTTATCATTAGTCGTGACATTTTGTTTAAAGTTTTCATTAGAAACTTCAAACACCGCCCCTTTTAATAATTCCTTTTTTTCTCCTAATTTCATAATCTTTAAAGAGCCTACTGATTCCCAATTTACAACTAAATCTGTACTGATTTTCTCACTATTTCTTTGTAACAATACCGTTGTATTTTGAACTTTTTCCGACCCTTTAAAAGCTATTGCTTGTAAATTTGTTAAATTAGACTTTACTTTCATTTTAAAATTACCACTACTCATATTTTTCGGGATTAAAATTTTAAATTTTTCGTTAATTGATAATATACTTTTCTCTTCTCCATTTTCATTTACAATTCGAAGCCCTTTAG
Organism: Bacillus sp. RC251; assembly: GCF_044908765.1. Lineage (NCBI taxonomy): Bacteria > Bacillati > Bacillota > Bacilli > Caryophanales > Bacillaceae > Bacillus > Bacillus sp. RC251. The sequence continues at coordinate 114,701 of NZ_JBIYDP010000012.1, forward strand.
GAGCACCTTCAGGAAGTATTGTATAAGAGCCAGAAACTGCATTTGTTTGCACTGCATAAAATCCTGTTTCTAAATAATCACCTTTTTGTGTAGCAGTTTGTGGATCTACAGGATTAACTTTAAAAAATACATCTTGTGATCCTGTTTCTTGTTTTGAAGCCTCTACTAAACGCTTCATAAGATTATGTACTCGTTCATTTTTTGCAACTAAATCTTCTACCGTTAATTCATTTGCTGCAATCCATACCGCTAATTGTGTAGCATAATGCGCTTCTTCCGTTGTCGCTACACCTAATTCAGATGGGCTTTTTTGAGGATATCCGTTCAATAAAACACGGTATACAGAATCAGATGTTTTCCCCATCTCAGGCAAATCATCCCCATTGGGTGAACGTAAATCAGGCGTTAAACAATACGCAATACTACCCGAAGCCGTTTTAATTATTTCGGTCTTTATTTCACGCTGTTTCGACTTACTATAGCTCCAATCCATCTTATATGTTTCTCTGTTCATTACTTCTGCCTTTACTTGTGGCATTGCAATTCCTAATAAAATAATAAGAGCACTTAAAAAACTAAACCATTTTCCTACCATCTTTCGTTTCATTCTCTCCACCACCATATGTAAATTTCTGTATGAAGCAATCTTACTGTTTCATTGTACTTATAGTAAAAAAAAGAGAATAGGTGGTTTTTTTGTAGTATCTTGTCGAATTGTTGAGAAAGTTCCAAAGTAATAAGCAACTTTAAAATTATTTGCTCTCATGCTGCTATTGACAAATAAATATTACATATTTTAAATTTTCAAACATAATAAAAAAGCACTTTATCCCACTTTAATGGGCAGTAAGACCCCCACCTCAAATTCAGCGAAAGCAAAGAAGTTAGGTAGGGGTCGGGCTGCCCATTAAAGTCCGATTGGTTCAACTAATAATCAGTGGGGATGAAGAAAACCCCCACTGATTAAAGTTTCACTTTATAAGTGCCTTCATAACTTATGAGAAACAAATTTTAAACGAATATATATTACTTATCTTTTTCTTTTATCTCCATTAACAACTTAATTATTTTCTCATTTTGCTCCACTTGTTTCTCTGAATTTTGATAGATGAAACGAATCCATCTTAATACAAAAACAACTACCACTATCGGTAATAGTGCAAGTATCATACCAAATATAGAGAAATTGAACATCATTTTCCCATCACCTCGCTACATACAACTTTCTCCACATATCCACTAAAACCTGCAAAATTTTACAATTTTAAAAAAAGAACCTATCAAACGATAGATTCTTCTTTCACGAACTGAGTAGAACGTCCTCTCGTAATAGAGAAAATCGCACAAAGCAGAGCTAATATAATAAAGCCGCCACCTACCCAAGCATTATATATAACAGATGATTTTTCAATAACAACTCCGCCTACTGTTGAACCGAGCGCAATTCCTAAGTGAAGCGCAGAGTTATTTAAACTTTGCTGAATACCAGCCGATTCTGGCGCAATTTCAATTAAATAGTTTTGTTGTGCTGGTGAAATAGCCCAGCTCAGCATACTCCAAAGTCCCATCATAATAATAAAGAGCGGGAATGAGAATGTCATCATCGGCAATATGAAGATCGCACACGCAAATACAATAATAATTGAAATAATACTTTTCTTCGATCCCCATTTATCAGCAAGCAAGCCCCCAAGGCCGCCTCCAAGTACTGCTGCAATTCCGAAAATGAAGTAAAATACACTAATCCAATCCGCTTCAACATGCATCACATCTTTTAAAAATGGTGTTAAATATGCATATAGTGTTAAATGACCCGTTAAAAATAAAAATGATGTTAACTGTGCACTTACGATTTTCTTATCTTTTAACGTAGCAATTTGTTCTCTTATTGATAACACTGATGTCGGTGGTACTTTCGTTAAGAATAATGAAATACAAGCGATTGCTATAACTGTTAATACCGAAATTAATACAAATGGTGCACGCCATCCATATGCATTTCCAAGTACAAGTCCAAGTGGTACTCCAAGTACAAGTGATCCACTAATCCCCATAAAAATGATTCCAATGGCACGCGCACGAAAATGCGGTTCTACAACACTAGAAGCAAGTGTTACTGACAGTGCAATAATAAGCGAACCACTCGCTGCACAAACAACCCTTGAGAACATTAACATCCCGTAATTCACACTAAATGCTGAAATAATATTTCCGATTAAGAAAATTGATAATGCCCCAATGTATAATCTTTTTCTTTCAAATTTTCCAGTTATCGCTAATAAAACCGGACCTGATAAAGCAAATACTACTGAAAATATTGTTATAAGCTGACCAGCTGCACTAATAGATACTCCTAAATCATTGGCAACTAGATCGAGCGTTCCTCCTATAATTAGCTCAACCGTTCCGACTACGAAAGCCGCGATAGCTAAAATATACACACGAAAATTCAAGTCTTTCCCCACGCTTTCTTTTTGGTTACTACGACTATAGTAACCAAAAAAGAAATTGAACACAAGTACAATTTTTTTACAATAAAAAAACAGGCGTATCATACGCCTGCCTTCTAATTATTAAACACTAGTTTTGTTCTTCTTATTTAAATACCAATACACCGGCAGTCCAGTAAATACAATTCCAATTGATAAGAAACAACTTACCGGATCATTAATAATCGCACTTCCAAGTACAAACAATGATCCTAAAATCGCGATGATTGGTACGATTGGGAATAACGGTACACTGTATGCACGCTCTTTATTCTTGTTACGTTTTCTTAAAATGAAGACACCAATAAACGTCATTACATAGAAAATATAAATAATGAATACGGAAATCTCAGATAGCTTATTCGGATCACTAATAACCATTAAAATAATTCCTAAAATGATTTCAACAGTAATCGCATTTGCTGGTGTTTTAAATCTTGGACTTTCCTTTGCGATAAACTTAGAAAACGGAAGGTGTCCACGCTCTGCCATAGACATCGGAATACGTGGGAACGTTAAAATCTTTCCATTTAAACAACCGAAAATAGAAACGATAATACCGATACTAATGATTTTCCCGCCATATTCTCCAAGTAGCATGCCCGCAGCTGTCGCTGTTGCATTCTCTCCAAGATCTACAATTTTCGCTGCTGGTAACACATTTAATAATGCCAAGTTAATTAGTACGTAAGCAGCCGTTACAATTAAAATCCCAACTGTCATCGCTTTCGGTAATAGCTTTGTTGGATTCTTCATTTCTCCGCCAATCGAAGCAAGTAGAATCCAGCCGTCATAAGCAAATAATGTTGCTAAAATTGCCATACCAATACTTTGATTTTCTGATATCGGCACTACTACATTAAAGATATCGCTATTTCCTTTCCAAAAACCTAACACAACAATTAATACGATTGGAATCATCTTTCCAATTGTCGTAACCGTTTGGACGATACCTCCATATTTTGTTCCCATACTATTTACAACGCCAAGGAACACAACTGTTCCAATAGCAATTGGTAAATTCCATACTTTATCTAAATAGAAAAAATTAATCATTAAAGAACTAAAGTACAATCCTAATGTTCCAATAATAGCTGGTCCATAAACAATTGTTTGCATCCAGCCTGATAAATATCCCCAAAAACTTCCGTAAATCTCCTCTAAATACGTATACAACCCACCATTTTTCGGGATTTGCGCTCCAATTTCAGCTACTGTTAAACCACTTGCTAACGTCAACAGACCACCAATTACCCAAGCAAGAATAGCCATATTAGAACTCCCCGAGTAATCTAATACGCTCCCTGGCTTCATAAACACACCAGATCCAATAATCGTTCCTACTACGATAGAAAGTGCTACTGTTAAACCAATTTTATTCTTCTCATCATGATGCATGCTGCGTATCCTCCTTCCAATTCTAGTGTGATGCAAAAATGAAATAAAAAAACACTCCTCCCTAAAAAAGGGACGAGTGTTATATTCGTGGTTCCACCCTTGTTTCAATTCGTAAAGTAACATACTTCACCAATTTCTCAAGTCTAAATAACGGTTTTTGCCGGCAAGCAATTACTAGGTATCCGTTCACTGCTGCAGTTCAGAGGTGGTAATCCATTTTTCCGTATTAGGAAGCTCACAGCCAAAGGCTTCCCTCTCTGAGAATCGTAAAAAATTGATCATGTCCTCATCATCACTTCTTGATGTCGAATTTTGTAGTTATTGTTCATTATATTGAATTGTTAGAAAAAATCAATATATTTTTTTTATATAACATAAGAAATGTTTCTCTTCTTATATTATAACAGAAGCTATAATATTTCTCTAATTCCCCAGTATCTTTGGAACAGCGTAGCGGTAAAAATTATCTCAGCGATTTTCAAAATATATCAATTTACCAACAAAAAACGACAATAAGTAAGAGGAGACTTTCTAAAAGAAAGTCTCCTCACATACATACCTTCCGGTTGCCCACACGGAAGATACGACTTCACTCAATTATTTCTCATCTTTTTTCATAAAAAATTTCCCCCGCATTAACGGGCAGTAAAACTTCCACCTTAAAATCCAGCGAATACAAGGATGAAGTTGGAATATTAACTGCCCGTAAAAGCCCGATTGGTTCAACTAATAATCAGTGGAAATGCACCACTGATTAAAGTTTCACTTTATGGTGCGGTAAATCAACGTTCAATTCCTCTAATTGTTTCTTTTCATTCTCTAAAATCGCTTTTGCTTTTTCTTTCGTTGTCTCATCTAATCCCGCAAAGATGTCTTCATGCTTCTCTTTCTCTGGAAGTTTCACACCTAGCTTTGTTAATTCTTCTTTTGCTTGCTCATGAGTTAATTTCCCGGATTTTTCTTGTTCAAAAATAGACTTTGCTTTTGCTTTTGTTGCTTCATCTAAGTCAGCAAGCATGTCTTTACGCTTACCTTTCTCTGGAAGTTTCACACCTAGCTTTGTTAATTCTTCTTTTGCTTGTTCACGTGTTAGTTTGCCGGATTTCTCTTGTTCTAAGATTGATTTCGCTTTTTCTTTTGTTGCTTCGTCTAAGTTAGCGAACATATCTCCATGCTTACCCTTTTCTAGGAACTTCACGCCTAGTTTTGTTAATTCTTCTTTTGCTTGTTCACGTGTTAGTTTGCCGGATTTCTCTTGTTCTAAGATTGATTTCGCTTTTTCTTTTGTTGCTTCATCTAAGTTAGCGAACATATCTCCATGCTTACCCTTCTCTGGCATTTTCACGCCTAACTTCGTTAATTCCTCTTGCGCTTGTTCACTTGTTAATTTCCCAGATTTCTCTTGCTCTAAAATCGATTTCGCTTTTTCTTTCGTTTGATCATCTAATCCCGCAAACATATCTTTACGTTTTTGTTTCTCTGGAAGCTTTACACCTAACTCCTTCAACTGTTTCTTTGTATCGTCCATAATCGTTTTTACTTTTTGTTTTGTAGCGTCATCTAAATCTTTTTTCGCTGTTTTTGTAGACTGCTCAGCTGCTTGAGTATTCGTTGCCGCGAATGCCGGAATACCGACTCCTCCAATGATTCCGAATGATAAAGCACCTGCAATCGCTAAATACCCAACTGTTTTCTTCTTCATAGGAAATTTCCTCCTTCATATTTCTAAAGCATGTACACTTTCGTATACAATTCCTATAGTAATGTTGGTTTCTTAACATTTCCTTAACGACTTAACAAAAAAACGCCGCTCATCCCGAGCGGCGTTGTTCTAAGCTTTTTGTAATTGTAATTCTTCACGTTCCATTATTCTTCTTAATACAATTGTTTGTGTCATTGTAAATAAATTACCCGTTATCCAGTACAACACAAGTCCTGATGGCGCCGCAAATCCCATAAATAGAATCATTGCTGGCATCATAATTTGCTGCACTTTCAGCATCTGTACTTGTTCTCCAGGTGTAATATTAGATTGGAAAACTTTCATCTGAATAAATGTCGTTAACGCTGCGATAATCGGTAATATATGATAAGGATCTGCATGTCCTAAGTTCACCCATAAAAATGACGATGTGCGAATCTCTTCTGTTCGGCTAATCGCATAATACAAAGCAGAGAAAATCGGCATTTGTATTAATAGTGGCCAGCAACCAGCTAGTGGATTCCAACCGCCTGATTTCATTAGTTCCGACATTTCCTTTTGATACTGCTTTTGTTTTTCAAGATCTTTACCCACATCACCGTATTTTTGTTTCAGCTTCTGCAGTTCAGGTTGCATTTTCTTCATTTTCGCTTGACTACGATATTGTGAAACAGCTAATGGAATCATTGCTGAACGAATAACGAGCGTCATAATAATGATAGCAATCCCGAAGCTAGCTCCCGGTATATGATGAGCAACAAATTGAATCATAAACGAGATTGGATATACGAAATAATGATCCCAAATTCCCGTACTATGTGCATCAATTGGGGCTGCATTACTGCAACCAGATAAAACAAAAACAAGTAATAATGATAAACTAACGAGCACAGCTCGGTATGATTTTAACATGTTCATTCCTCCAATGTTTCGTAATTATTTAGCGAAACATTGGTGTATACGGACCGACCTCGTCATTCTCTTCACTGGATTCTTGTCTGCGCACAGAACGAATCATTCCATATTTATAAAAAATAGAGAAAAGCGATACATTACCAGTACCCTCTTCACACGTATTAACTAGTTTAAAAGCTCTTTGTCTACCGCTTGATGCTTGCTGACGCACAAAGCGAGAAACGTTAGCAAGGAAGAAAACTTCTAATAAACAAAGTGCTGTCGTTACAAACGATATATATAGAATTGCATCCTGCAATAAAAATTCCATCGCTTCACATCCTTAATAAGGTCATTTTAGCACATCGGGCAAATATTCTCTATTTCCTTTTATCGTCAAAAAAGTATTTTGCATATTTTCTCAAGAAAACTATGCTAAAAAACTAATGTATTCGCTTTCTTTAGTATATTCACACGTATCCTTGTATAGGTTTAATTTGTTAGAAATTTATAAAATTTTCGCATTATAATAAAACTATTGCCAGTTTTTGAAAAAACCTTTATTCTCTTCTTGTAATCAATAATGAATATGGAGATGAAACATACTATGGGTCAACTAGGAGACGCCGATTACGTTCCCGACACCGCCTTTTTATCCTTCCCAGCAGCTAAAACATTTCACTTAGAATTTATCATACAGTTGGTTGTTATTTTCGTAGCCTCTATTTTGTATGCAATTTCTATGAATATGTTCTTTATCCCGCATAACATGATTAGCGGTGGCTTCGCTGGTGTAGGGATGATTATCGGTTATTTAATGCACTACAATATCGGTGCACTTATCTTTTTACTAAACATTCCTCTTCTTATTTTAAGTCACTTTTACTTAGGCAAGAAGACAACCTTTTTAACAGCGTACTTTGTAGCTATATCATCGTTAGCGATGAACATTATCCCGGTACACCAAGTTTCAGACGATATTTTACTGTCTTCTGTATTTGGTGGTGTAATCTGCGGAGCAGCTTCCGGAATCATATTCCGATTTGCTTCTTCAACAGGTGGCTTCGATGTTGTTGGATTGATTGTAGCGAAACATCGAGATATTTCAATTGGAGCAATCATCTTTGGATTCAACTTAATCTTACTTGTTGCAGCAGGATTTATTTTCGGATGGGATATTACGCTTTATACGTTAATTAGCCGGTTTGTAGTCAGCAAAGTTATCGATGCTGTGCATACGAAACATATTAAATTAACGATAATGACAGTTACAGAAAAAGGCGAGGAAATAAAAAGCGCACTATTGCATCGCGGCATACGCGGTGTGACAATGGTAGATGCTGTCGGCGGCTATACAAACCATAAGAAAAAAATGATTTACACTGTCGTGACTCGCTATGAGTTAGGCGAAATGAAACGTATTATCCGTCAAGTGGATAACAAAGCATTCATGAACATTACTGAAACAGTTGAAATTGTCGGCCGTTTCAAACGCATATAAAAAAGGTTAATACATGAAAGGGCATAACATATTAGTCATATATAATATGTTATGCCCTTTGTTATTCAACTAACGCACCCTTTAGCATAATAAAATCACGAAGTTTATTACTACAAATCGGAGGATAGCATTCCGTATACAATACTATCTGTCCATTCATTTTTACTCCAAAAATCTTGTATGAAATGGGCTTCCTTTCTCATGCCTATTCGTTCACACAATTTTTGTGAAGCTGTATTACGTGCATCAAGATTAGCTTGTATACGATGTACATGAAATTCATTAAATAATTTAAATACCAAACTATTTACTGCTTCTGTTGCCAAACCTCTCCCAGCTACTTCATTTGAAAAACTATAACCAATCTCAACAGTGTCTTTCATATTTGTGTACCATACGGATAAATCACCAATTACTTTAGTCTTGTATATAACTGCCAAACTTAATATTGATTCTTTAGTAAGTACATTATTTACTAGCTTCTTATTAAATTTTTTCTGCATGTCTTCATGAGTCCACTTATTATGTAATAGGAACTTACATGTATCATCATTATTATAAATAGCAAATACATCCTGTAAATCAGTACTCTTAAAAGGTCTAATTATTAATCTTTCTGTTGTGATCTCCAAGTTAGCTCTCCTCCCTTACATTCATGCTACAAAACATTTTTTATAGTATTTAATCCTCCTTCTTAGACCTCACCTTGATTACATATTTCATCATAATAAATTAAAATCCTTCTTCCACTAAACTGCATTGTTAGTGGTATTTCCTTGCGATTTTTATTTTTTACACTTATTACAAAATCAGATAATTCTATTATTGTGGCCCTAAATGTGTTATAATGAAAGCAGACTCACAAAAAAAGAGTATATAGACTTGGAAGTTTCTCTTATTTTTACAAGCAAAAAGAAACGAGCAGTCAGGTATATTTCAGACACCATACACGTAACGGTTTAAAAAACCGATCATCTTAGTTATTCTTCCATGATCTTTTTATAAAAAGATACGTACAACTAAAATTCACTTCAATATACTATACCTACCTTTTTGACTTCCAAATCATCTTATTACATAAGGAGATGAACATATGAATCAATATATAAGATATACAATAGCTGTCCTGTTTGCTATTATCGGCGGAACAATCTGCTTCTGGACAAACACTCAGCTTGGAGAGAATATCATTTTTAATGGAATCGAAACGCTTGTAAGCGCTTCAATTTTAGGTGGATACATTTTCTTCCTCTTCAATCCAGAAGAAAATGCGCAAAAAACAATGTTATTAACAATGATCGGAATCGTTGGCGGATGTATCTCCTACTCAATGACTAACTATACATTACCACTTCAATTAAGCTCAGCTTTCTTCCACGGTCTATGGACTTGGTTCATTGCATTCTGCCTAGCAGACGTATTCAACCTTTTACAAGACAATGAAGAGGAGAACGGTCGCCAAATTGAAAGTAACTCGTAAGCTGGAAGATACTCTTCCAGCTTTTTTGTTTTGTTACTCTTTCCTGTTCATACCCCATCACTAAAATAAAAAGAAGCTACCCCCACGGCAACTTCTTTTCCACATACCCCATTCAGTATTCACTAAAATATATCAACGATTTTTTCATTATATCGATCATTTCTCCACTTATATCGGCGATTTTTTCATTATATTGACGCTTCGACACTCAAAGCGTACAACATACCCTATCCCCCAAGCAATTTACTGCCGAACTCTACGATTAAAAAGATAACTAATAGGATCGCGAGTATCTTTAATGCCACATATGCTACTTTAAAAACAGCATAAATGAGCAAGACTATTAAAATAATCGTTAAAATTTCCATCTAGAATTCCTCCAAGCTTTGCTCTTCTTATCTTATTTTACTCGCTACAGACTTTTTATGGAACGGCAGAAGACGACATAGAAAAAAGAGGATACCTTACCCATCGTAAGATACCCTCTCTTTCAACTGCTCAAACCATTCTCTCTCTAATTGTAAATATCCCAGTTCATTCTTTTCAGCATTCTGTAATTCTTTATCGGCTTTCTTCATATACATACGGGAAGCTTCTAAATCATTCTCTGCATATGTAACAATTGCTTGTGCTCGATAATACCCATGTAAGTCTATTTTTGTAATGGCCTTCCAATGTTCCTTCGCTTCTTGCAGAGAAAGACGATCCATCTCATAAAGAGCTTTATATAAAAGATACCAACTATGAAAACTACTAACGAAAAATTTATTTTCTTTCGTTACAGGGAGTTTCACGATTTGTTCTACATACGGTATCGCTTTTTCCATTCCCTTTTGATCCGACCGGGCAAGGAAGACAAGCATAAGTCCGCTCATGATCTCTCTTATACTTTTATGTTCTTTTATTTTATCTTCGGTAAGTTCTACTAATCTCTTATCCCAATCTTTCGGCCTCTTATAACTAAATAACTCACTTGATACTTGAATATTATATAAATGCTGCCTCGCCTTTCCATCATCTTTAATTAAAATGAGAAATTGCATACCATCGCTCATAAGCGTTCCTTTTATCGGCACGATTGTAACCGCAAAAATGATAAAATGGAAAACAGAAAAATATAACAGATATTGATAATAACTCACCATGTATATGTAACCAAAAGTAATACCAAATAGTAAACTTGTAATTGGTCCACCTAAAGTCATCCATGCCCATTTTTTTGAAAGGTTAGGTGTTACTATAGAAGGCGGTATTAACATTGCCACGCCTCCGAAGTACGCCCATAATTTATTTTCTCGAATGCGTACTTTCCCCTTCTCTTTTTGAACAGTAATAGGCCCTACTGTCATAAATTTAAATGTCAAACCACCTATTACACCGAATACGACATGTCCTAACTCATGAATGATTACCACTGCCAGAAAAATCCCCAATAATGCCCATATATTCAACATTGTTTCTAATTTCCCAGTTCGGATCACTCCGTATAAAATGGACAGAATGAGCGCCACTGTCAGTGAACCAGCTGGCCTTCTTAAAATATCCACCTTTTTCTCCCCTTAATAAATCATTTTTCTATGCATTTCGTACATATATGTTCCAACATGTAATACCCAAACGAACGAAATCATAATGACCATAAAATAATCTTTCCCATCTAAAAGTGCATACACAATCGCCGCTAACCACGCACAGGCAAGTGTCATATTTGTATATTGGTATGCCTTATATCCCGCTTCATGAACAATTTGTTTTTGCCCTTCATCTGCATTCTTTGCCCACATTTCCATTGACTGAGAATACGTAACACTCTGTTCTGGATATAGAGCGTTATACCTTTTCCTCATTACAGATCCTAACCAAGTTATAGCAATAAAGCACACTGTAGATACCACAATATTTACACTAACAAAGAGCAAGCTTCCCTCACTTTTATACGTTCTATAAAAAGCGATAACTGAGCAAACAAACCATGATGGAATAACAATTTCCATTACTCGAAAATAAATAAGTGCTATTCCTAATCTTCGTCCCTTAACATTTTCTTCTTCATCTTTCGTTTGTGCGAGCGCTCTTGTACGCTTCCAAATATAATATATAGCTATTACGCCAAATAAACTCATCATGCCAATGCTAATAACAGGAGATATTTTACTAGTTCCCTCTGTTGCAATATCTCCTACTACATACCCTATAACCCCACCGCATACCACTCCTACTAACAACTTCAGTATAGTCAAATTTTTCCCCTTTACTTTACTCTTCATCTCCATCTTCCCCCTCCACTAACGTAAATATTTCCTCCACCGGTACGTTGAAAATGTGTGCGATTTTTAGCGACAATACAATAGATGGTGCATAATCCCCGCGCTCAATTAAACTAATCGTTTGCCGTGATGATCCTATCGCTTTCCCTAAATCCCCTTGTGATAAACGATGCTTTGCTCGCAATTCCCTCACTCGATTTTGAAGCTTCATGTCTTCCCTCTTTTTCATTTATTTAATTAAAATTGTAAATAATGCCCTTATTTTTGTCAATTATAATTGTCATTTTGACGTTAATAATTGACAATATAATCTATATAATTTTAAACAGATGAACTAACAAAATCTCATTAAAATAGATTGGAACATAAAATAAAAAGGCAGTGCGTCTGCACTGCCTTCCTAAATTCTGACATAGAATGGATTCCATATTAACTTGCGTTTTGTAACAATACTCGTTTTAGCTGTTTGCGGAAACGTACTCCTAACGTAATTGCTACGATAACGATAACTCCAACAATGATTTTACCGATATGATCTTCTAGCACTCCAAAAATATCATGTAAATTGCCACCTAACCAGTAACCACCGATTAAGAAGAATGATACCCAAAATAGAGCACCTGAGTAAATTGTAATCGCAAAACGACGGAATGGTAAGTTAATAATTCCTGCAAAATATCCTGTAAAATGACGTACACCAGGAATAAAGAAGCCGATAAAAATAAGGAAGTATCCATACTTATCAAACCACATTCTTGTTAAGTCGATTTTTCTTTGTGTTAAAAATACGTATTTCCCATACTTTTGAATAAAGGGCATACCTAATTTATTTCCTAAAAAGTATTGAATTGTCATTCCTACACTTGTCCCAATAAAGGATAGGATAATTAAAATTGGTAAACTTAAATCGCCCTTCTGTGCTAAAAACCCCGCATATGCTAACGTTGGCTCTCCCGGAAACGGAAGTGCAATATATTCTAACAGCAAACCAACAAGTACAACATAGTACCCGTACTGCTGAAATAATTCATGAACCCATTCCATGTCATCTCTCCTTTCAATCACGTACAACTTCTTACTATTATTGTATAAAAAAATTGTCGAAATAACTATCACAATAGCTTACATTTTTATTACATTTTTGTAAGGCTCACACTAAAGTTTTCTGTTCATTATTTGCTGCTATCCATTATCGTTTTAAAATAAGCTAACAACTATATATAAGACGACACAAGGGCGTTAATATGCATTTTTTATCCAGTTTTTAACACTTAAAAGTCACCTTATTTTGTTCTCAATAAAAAACCACCACAAACTCATACTAACTTCATATTAGCTTCATATACGTATTGTAAGATTATATCGGAATTTGTTGAAAAATTTAACTAATATATGACTAAGCATTAAATTGAATAAATATAAGTAGTTTTTCGAAATTGAAAAAAGGGTGAATAAGAAATGGAAGCTTATAAAATGCATGATTTTATTAATACAAATGTTGAATCTCATCAAAATGAAACCGTTTTTAATTTACACATATGTGAAACAAGTGAATTTGACGTAAGTTTAATAAAATCTACAACACTGTCTTTTATCGTTTCAAAAAAGAACATTAAGATTGTTACGAAAAAATGGATTAATTCAAATCAAGAAAGCATGATTGGTAAAAGTTACATCATTCCAACGAAAGCTTTCCACTACTTCTTACCAATTATTTCTGAAACTGAAGATGAGCTAAATATTCAAGTTCAAAGTTTTGGACTACATGGTGAACTTTTACTAAATGAAAGATTACTTATTGATAAAAACAACAAACAAAATCCAAAGATTACTACCTTCTTTGAAACATTAGATGAAAATGTAAATAAAGTATTACGAGGATTGCAAATTCATTGTATGTAAGACTATTACAATAGCAAAAAGGAGAATATAATGAAAAAACTATTATTAAGCGCACTATTATCATTAGGATTTTTAACTATTCCATTCACAAATGCTGAGGCAGCTACAACAAACGATCAGCTTATCGTGAATACGCAGTTAAATAAAATGGATTATTATCAAAACGGACAATTTATAAAGAGTTTTACTGTAGCTACTGGAAAGGCAGCCACACCTACGCCTAAAGGTACTTTTCAAATCGTTAATAAAATTAAAAACCGTCCTTACTATACAGGAAAAATTAAAGGCGGCGATCCACGTAATCCACTTGGTGACCGTTGGCTCGGACTAAACATGGCAGGAACTTACGGAACAACTTATGCGATTCATGGTACTAACAATAATCAAGCAATCGGCAAATGGACAACACTTGGTTGTATTCGTATGTATAACAATGATATACACTGGTTATTTGAGCGTATTCAGCAGCAAGCTACCGTCACTGTAAAATAACCTAAAAACAAGATTTATGTGTAGCCAAGAATTTTATATCTTGGCTTATTTTATTTATTCATTTACAGTAGCAAAACAACTGTATTTACATATATAATAAGAATAGGTTTCGTTAAGCAATATCAAAACATTGATAAACATGGATATTAAAATTATACAGTTATAATATTTTATAAATTTTACAATACATACTATAATAGAACTAATGTAATTCTGAAATATTCAGTTTCTCTAAACCATTCCCCTTGCTACTTTCATGATGACTTTATAGCGGGGGCTTATTATATGTATAAACAATTTGAGTTATCCAAAAAATGATGAATTCGAATATTGCAGTAAAAAGCGTTATTTAGGAGGTGTTACTATGACGCATATACTGGTGATTGAAGACAACCCAGATATACAAGAACTGATTCGTGAATTTCTAATGGCACAAAACTTTACTGTTGATGTCGTTGGCGCTGGAACAGAAGGTATTCTTCTTTTCCAAAAAAATTCATACGATCTTGTCCTCCTTGATGTGATGTTACCAGATATAGATGGCTATAGTATTTGTAAAATTATGCGAGGACAATCTGATGTACCGATCATTATGTTAACAGGCTTACATAATGAAGAAAGTGAAATTAAAGGATTTGAGTTAGGTATTGATGACTATATTACGAAACCGTTCCATTACACCGTATTTATTAAACGTGTAGAGGCTGTATTAAGAAGGGCAGCAACGAAGGAAGCAGAAGCTGCAACTATACTACAATTCCATGAATTGATGTTAAATTCTACAGCCTATGCCGCTTATGTTCATGGTAATCAAATTGAATTAACAACAAAAGAATTTGAAATTTTATATACTTTACTGCAAAATCGGGGAAAAGTATTATCAAGAAGTGATTTGCTGAATAAGGTATGGGGCTATGAACATTATGGTGATGTAAGAGTTATAGATACACATATTAAAAACTTAAGAAAAAAATTAGGGATTCCTTATATTAAAACGGTGAAAGGCATTGGCTACAAAATCGAATCGTAGTACAGACAACATCACCAAAAATATTTTCATCAAAACCTTATTATTTTGTATTCTTTTATCACTTTGTCTTTATCAAATTATTTATTTTCTAGCTTCAAACTACGATAAAGAACGTTTTGCAAAAGAAAATGGAGCGCTGTCTACAGAACAAGCGGATTCAGACAAACAAAACGACCAAAGTAAAACGAATCAAAGTAAGGCTGTTTCAGAGAGTATGATTTCCAATTTCCAATCTTCTATTATAGATTATAAAGCACTCTCTACAGCCATAAATCACCTTTTGCAGCCTAGCCAAACTGTAAAAGCAAAAGAACATACCCAAAATATTGCGGGGAAAAACAGCACTTCTGCTCCACTTACAGAAACGGAAAAGCAAGTCGCTACTAATGATGCCTTACATAAACAAAATGCAGCAAATAACACAAATGATACACAAGATTATCCAAAATTAGCAGATGCACTGCAGCAATTGGCTCCACATATTGGTGCGACAATGCTTGCATTATCTTTACTCGGATCTTTAATTTATACGAAACTAATTGCCAAACCTTTTCAATTTATGAGTGATGCTTTAAAAGATATTATGAATCTTGATTTCTCAGATAAAAAGCTACTTAACAAAAATACAGATCAAACAGATTTTAATTTGCAAGTAGCTGCTTCACAGGTCCCAAATATAGTGAAGAATTTACATGCAAGCAATCAAGATTTAAGAAATGAACTCAAAAAGGAACAACAATTAGAACAATCTCGTAAAGAATTTATGTCTATGGTTTCCCATGAATTAAAAACACCAATCGCAGCCGTTATGGGACAACTAGATGGCATGATTCACGGAATTGGAGCTTATAAAGATAGAGATAAATATTTAAAACGTTCCTATGAAATGATGCAAGACATTAACATATTAACGGAAAAAATGTCGGAATTATCCAAAATACAAAACCCTCAATTTAAACCTGATTTAAAAGTTATCTCATTAACTAATATTATTGAGGATGTTATGAAGAAAGTAGATTACTTTGTATCTGTAAAGCAATTAAATGTTCAATCTAACATTAAGCAAGATGTACAAATTTTAGCTGACCCTAAATTTATTCAAACTGCTATTTTTAACATTATTTCAAATGCAATTCATTACACAATTGACCATCAGCATGTATATATAAAGCTTTATGAAAAGCCAAACGGTTATGCATTAGAAGTATTAAATACAGGTTCACAAATTGATGAGGATAAACTCGCCCATTTATTTGAGCCATTCTATCGCGCAAACCCTGGCAAACATGGATTAGTACAAGGTAGTGGCCTTGGGCTATATATTGTAAAACAAATATTAGATAAACATCAGTTTCCTTATGGGATACAAAACACACCTCAAGGTGTAAAATGTTCTATTGTATTCCCAAAAGCAATGTAAAAAACCTACTACAATTTCATACCCCAAATTCATACTTCGTATGAATGGCGGAATTTTGTAGAGTATCTTACTCTGTTTCGTTCGCCCGTTATCCTTATTTGGATAGCGGGCGTTTTTTATTATTTAAAAGGAGGATTTTCATGGAGAAATTTAAGTATTCATTACTTGTTTTATTCGGCGCTTGTAGCTACGGCGTACTTTCAACTATTTTCAAACTCGGATTCATTGATGGATTTTCAGCACATCAACTATTAGGGGGACAATATGTCTTCGGATGGATCGGGCTTCTTCTGCTCGTTCTTTTCGTTTCACGTCATAAAGTAACAAAAAAGCAATTCTTTTCCTTACTAACAGTTGGCACAACAATGAGTATGACTGGTATCTTCTACGCTATTTCTGTAGAAGAACTACCAGCATCTATCGCTGTTGTCCTACTCTTCCAGTTCACATGGATTGGTGTCGTTATAGAAGCAATCGCTAATCGAACATTACCAAACCGTGAGAAAGTTATATCTATCATTATTTTATTTACTGGAACATTGTTTGCAGGCGGTGTCTTTGAAGGTCTCGGACAAAACTTTTCCACGAAAGGTATTATCTTTGGTCTATTAGCCGCTGTCTCTTTTTCATTCTATGTTTTTGCAAGTGGGCGTGTTGCTACAGAAGTACCACCTTATACGAAAAGCTTTCTTATGACAACAAGTGCTACTCTTATCGTATGCCTATTCTTCCCGCCAACCTTTTTAACGGATGGTACCCTGCAAGCCGGTCTTTGGAAATACGCTTTCTTCCTCGGATTGTTCGGCGTTGTCGTACCTGTCATTTGTTTTTCAATTGGTGTACCGAAAGTAGGAACAGGACTTAGTACAATACTAGGAGCAGCTGAATTACCAACGGCCATTATCGCTTCTATTACACTTGTACATGAAGTCGTAACCTTCATGCAGTGGATTGGGATCATCTTTATACTACTTGGAATTTTTACTCCTCAGCTGCTTACCGCTAGGAAAGAAAAGAAACATAGTAGCGTGCATAGCGCATGAAAATAGAAATTTGTATATAAATGTAAATGAAGTTACAATGTGGTATAATTTCAAATCTATTTGGAGGTATAAATGACTATTTTAAGCGTAGCCTTTTTTGCCATTATGTGTATCTTCTTCCTAATAAGATATATGAAAGAAAAGAAATTTTACGATTTGCTCCTCATTCCCATTTGCATATATGCTGGGGCAGTCAAAACCCCTTTAGTGGAGTACTTAAACTTTAATACTACATTCAAAATAACATATGATATTGCAGCTATTATTCTCGTAATCCTTGCTGTGCTTTTCTTCTTAAAGGATAAGAAAGAGAATCCTACTGCATAACAAAAGACCTTTCATTTATTTGAAAGGTCTTTTTCTCTATCTCACTTTACTGCTCCATATAGCTTCCCTACCTCATGCTCAATTTGCTTTACATCGATTCGCTCAAATAGGGGCTGTACACTATCAATTCTATTCGGCAACGTATGTTGAGGCTCCCAATTTCGGTTCACAATCGATAATGTATTTCTAACTTTTTCACTTGAAAATGGTAAAAACGGTTCAAGGAGATTTGCAAAATTAGCGATAAGATACACACAGTTATAAATGGTTTCTTTACATGAAACTGGATCATCTTCCCTTTGTTTCCACGGCTGCCTCTCATCAAAGTATTTATTTGCAAAACGTACTGCATCAAATATTGATTCTAGTGCCACCTTAAATTTAGTTTGCTCAATCGCCTCTCCTACATGTTTATATAATCCTTCTACTTTATCTTTCAGCTCTACATCAATACTTCCTTTCGGCAAGATACCACCATAATATTTTTCAATAAACTTTAATGTCCGGTTCACAAAGTTCCCGTATGCACCTAACAATTCACTATTATGACTGTAAATAAATTCCCGCCATGAAAAATCAGTATCACGATTTTCTGGTGCGTTGACGGTTAAAAAGTAACGAATAGAATCTGGATCATAGCGTTCTAATATGTCAGGCACCCATACTGCCCAGTTTTTACTTGTAGATAATTTTCTTTTTTCAACTGTTAAATATTCATTCGAAACGATATGACGTGGAATTGCGCCTTCCCCTATTCCAAGTAATACCGCTGGCCAAATGACGGAATGGAACGGAATATTATCCTTTCCGTGTACATAATATGTTTTCGCTTCTTTATCCCAAAACTCTTGATCATCTTTCCCTTTTTTTTCAGCCCAATGTTTACTCGCTGAATAATACCCTGTCACTGCTTCAATCCATACGTAAATTTTCTTATCTTCATACCCTTCTACTGGAATTGGTACCCCAATTGGTAAATCACGTGATACGGCCCTATCTTGTAACCCTTCCTTTACATATCTCTCTGTTAGTTGAATCGCATTGTCTCGCCATGTTCCTGTTTGTTTGGCGTTTTCTACAGCCGTTTTAATTTGCTCCTGAAATGTATGCAATGCGAAATAGAAATGCTCTGTTTCCTGTACAGACGGCGTATTACCACATAACTTACATTTCTTTTCTAGCAAATCGAGTGGATCTAAAATAGCTGAACACGCATCGCATTGATCTCCTCTTGCTGCTTCATGACAATGTGGACAAACGCCTTCTACATAACGATCAGGTAAAAACTGCGTACATGTTTCGCAATATGCTTGTTCCACTGTTTTTTTATAAATATGTCCCTCTTCTAATAAACGTAAAAAAACATTTTGAACCGTTTCATGATGGTGCTCACTATCTGTACGTGTATAGCAATCATACGTAAAACCAAGGCTACGAAAACATCGCTGGAATTCTTCATGATACTTATCAGCAATTTCCTTCGCCGTCACACCTTCTTGTTTTGCCCGAATTGCAATCGGTGTTCCATTACAATCACTTCCCGAAACATACAACACATTCTCACCTTTTGCCCGGTAATAACGTGCTAAAATATCTCCAGGTAACAAACTCGCAATATGTCCAAGATGTAACGAACCATTTGCATACGGCCAAGCGCCTCCAATAAAAATACTCATCTTATATTCCTCCTTTTAAATATAAAAAAGCCCCACCCTTATCTTAAAAAAGATAAGGGCGGGGCTGTATAAACAGTCGCGGTACCACCTTATTTCGCCAATTACTCACATAATTAGCCTTATCAAGTACGGAGCTATAAGCTCTTATACTGTGGTTTTGATAACGAGTACCAACTCTCGTCGCCGCCTACTATTATCATTTGATAAGTTCAGGACGAAGCTCAAAGGCCATTGTTCAAATGAATATTCTTGCTTCTTCTCAGCTACCGAAGCTCTCTGGAAAGAATGTGTTCATCCTACTTTTCCTTTTCAACGCTTTTACGTATAACACGTATTTTACGACTTAATAACAGAAAAATCAAACTTTAATTCAAGAAAAACAGGAAATCTCACCTTCCTGCCGAATACCTATACGTTCACAAAAGGAGTGATATGATTGAATCAAAAACAACTAAGTACTATTAATGAAAAAAGCTGGAACGCAGCTGCTTATGAAGCTTGGACAAATCGCCACGGGGCGCCAGAGGATTATGCGAAAAAGCTCATGGAAGATCCCGTGCGCGAGGTAAATCATTATTTACCTTACATACAATCTCCAAAAGGAAAGCGTATTATTAATTTACTCGGATCAAAAGGAAATAAAGCAGTTGCTCTTGCTCTTTTAGGAGCCGATGTAACAGTTGTAGACATTTCAGCAAGTAATGAAAAATACGCAACCGAACTAGCCGAAGCTGCTGGTGTCTCTATCCAATACATCGTCTCTGATGTACTGGATGTAAATCTTTCCGAATCATTTGATGTCGTATTGCTGGAACTTGGTGTACTTCATTACTTTTTAGATTTAAAACCACTCTTTCAAAAGATTGCTAACTTACTTAAACAAGATGGAATGCTTATCCTTCGTGACTATCATCCTGTTTACACGAAATTATTAGGAGTCGACCATCCATCATTTCAGGCCAATGGAAATTATTTTGATGAAGAATTGATTGAAGATGATGTTGCTTATAGCATCCTTCTTACAGAAGCACAGAAAGAATCGCTACCTAAAACAACTATCCGCCGCTGGACGCTAGGAGAAATTGTTACAACACTTGCCGAAGAACATTTTAAAATTGAAAAACTAGTTGAAGAACACGGGTCTCATCAAAGGTGGGTCTTCCCTTCTACTGCACCGGAAGAAATTGAAAATCGCGTGCCTGGTTTATATACATTAATTGCGACAGCATGCAAAAAAGGATCCCTTCACGGATAGGATCCTTTTTGCATGCTCACGCATATAAGTTGAGGTTGGAGATTACCATAATTCTGTAGAATAGGACACAAGATATTTCAACATTTCGTCTCTGACTTACGTCGTCAAAAAGGGGTATGACCAACATAACGAAGAGTAATGTCATTAGTTGATACTGATAATCGTTATCAACTAATTAGAAGTATACATGATGTTATTTCAAATTACAATAGCATTTCTCATTTTTATTTATGAACTTTTTGATATACAAATGTATACATTTTAAGAACATTTACTCATATCAATCTGCCATCTTCCATTATCTGCTATAATTTTCATTGAACAGATTAATAACTTCATAATGATGTTTTTATTAATGTCGTTCTTAATATTTATAAATTATAATAAACAGTTTTTAAAGGCAGGGGTAACGATGAAATATGTTAGTATTCGCAAAAAACTACTGTTCACACTCTTAAGCATTTCTTCTTTATTTAGTATTGCTCTTATTGTTATTCTTTCATTCGCTATGAACCAAGCAAGCGAAATTGAAACGTTAAAAAATGATGTATCAAAACGAGCAACAATTTTAAAAGAACGTGGTGATTGGTTCCAAGCACAAGTTGCCGGTTTACAAGAATATTTACTGTCACATGATCAAAAAGGATTGGATAAATTCAACCGAGAAGGAAAAAAACTTGCTGACACTAGAGAGAAGGTAACAAGTGATAAAAAACTTCCAGAAGGAATGAAAGAAGCGATTTTAATGGGCGCAAAATGGCGAAGCGTCATAGATAATGAAGTCCTTCCTCTCGCTCACGAAGGAAAATGGGACGAAGCATCCAAAATCGCTTTAGCTCAAACCGATTATGTAAACGATCTTTTAAGTCGTTTTACTAAATATGCAAATGAAGAAAATGATAAACGTGACGCATTAATTGCTGACGTAGAGTCTTCTTCATCTCTTATTCAATATATTATTTTCTTCTCACTCATTACATGTACGTTAACATCTATTTTATTAGCATGGTGGTTCTCTGGTAAACTCGTTAAACCGATACGACAAATTGATGAGAAATTAAAAGAATTAGCTTCTCAAGACGGCGATTTAACTGCTAGATTACACGTAACGAGTAAAGATGAAATTGGTGATATCGCTAATTCCTTTAATCAAATGCTCGCTAACTTACAACGTATCATAAAACAAGTGCAACAAACATCAACAAGTGTAAAAGAAGCGTCTGAAAATGTGTTCATCGAAACCACTGCTTCTATGGAAAATACAGCAAAAACCGAAGAAACTATGAATGCTCTTGAGTATAGTATTCGTTCACAAGTTTCAAGCATCGAAGAAAGTTCAACTGCAATGGACGATATGACAACGAGTGTTCAACGTATTGCAGAATCTGCCTCTTCTGTTGCTAGCCTAGCTGTTACAACTTCAGAAAAAGCAGATAGTGGGAATAAAGTCATTGAGAAATCTATTACACAAATGCATACCATTAACGAAGCTGTTAACGCTACATCACAAGTAGTAGAGCGACTCATTACACATACGAATCATATTGATACTGCACTTCAATCCATTTCTAATATCGCGGAACAAACGAATTTACTCGCTTTAAATGCTTCAATTGAAGCAGCACGTGCTGGCGAACACGGAAAAGGATTCGCCGTTGTTGCCGATGAAGTACGAAAACTTGCTGAACAATCTCAGCTAGCAGCAACTGACATTAACCATTTACTTCATCAAATTCAAGCTGACACAAAAATAGCAAATGAAATGATGACACAAGGTCAGTCAGAGGCTTCGGAAGGAATTACAGTCATTCGTACCGCTGGACTTTCATTCTCGGAAATTGTTAACCACATTAATAAAGTCTCTACACAAATGCAAGAAATGTCTGCAACTGCTGAAGAAATGGCCGCAAGTTCAGAAGAAATGAATGCAGCTTTAAATAACATCGCTTCTATTTCAAATGAAGTTGCCGCCGAAACATCACAAACAGCAACTTCAGCTGGTGACCAAGTAAATAAAATGAGTGTCGTTGCTAAAAAAGCTTCTGAAATGAAAACGACCGTACAAGAACTTGAAGTTCTCGTTTCTCATTTCAAAACAAACGTTTAAAGCAAAACTTTCCTTTATACTTCTATGAGCTCCAAGTTGTTAAAAAGAGAGATTTACAGTCTCTCTTTTTTCACCTTAAAATATCTCTTTCTATCTCCCATTCCGTCTGCTATAATTCCTAAAGGAAAGAAGAAAGCTTTATTCCCGATGGAGTAAAGCTTTCTTTCAATTTTTTACATTTATTAATTCTAATACTAAGATTTCACAGGGAGGCTTTTTATCATATGAGTTTTATTAGCATTCGAAAAAAACTAATGTTCATGATGGGAACGATTTGCGCTTTATTTGGCATCGCCTTAGCTTTTATTTTATTCTTTACCATGGATCAATCTCGTCAAGCTGAAGCATTACAAAAAGAAATTTCCCCTCTGGCAACAGAATTGAAAGAGCGTGGGGACGCTTATCAAGTACAGCTCTCTGCTTTAAGAGGTTATTTATTACAACATGATCAAGTTGAATTAGACAAATTTAATGAGATGAGTAAACGTCTGGAGGATTCAAAAGATAAACTTCTTTCTAATCCAAATGTTTCTCAGTCCATGAAAAATACAATGGAATCAGGATCCACTTGGAGAAAATTTATTGAAGAAAAAGTTTTCACTCTTGCAAAAGAACAAAAGTGGGAAGAGGCTTTACAAGTAGCTTATGCAGAAAATGGTACTGTGTATAAAGTAATTGGGGACTTCACAAATTACAGTAACGAACAAGCAAAGTTACGTGATCAATCTATCAAGAAAATTGATCAATCTTCGCTACAAATTGAATATGTTGTCTTCTTATCACTTGTTATTTGTATTATCGTAGCTATCACTGTTGCATGGTGGTTCTCTGGTAAACTTGTTAAACCAATTCAACAAATTGATAGTAAGCTAAAAGAATTATCATCTCAAGAAGGTGACTTAACAGCCCGCCTACAAGTAAATAGTAATGATGAAATTGGTACGATCGCAACATCATTTAATAAAATGTTAGAAAACCTACAACATATTATCAATCGTGTTCAAAAAACATCTGTGGAAGTGCAAAACGCTTCTGAAAATATGCTAGAAAAGACGAATATATCACGCGAGGCAACAATAAAAGTTCAGAGCTCGATGTCTAGCTTAAATGCAAATATTCAATCACAAGCCTCTAGTATGGAAGAAAGCTCAACAGCAATGGACGATATGGCGGCAAGTGTTCAGCGTATTGCTGAATCTGCCACATCTGTAACTGAGCTTGCTGTAGTTACATCTGAACAAGCTAACGACGGAAGTACTGTTATTCAAAAATCCGTTTCACAAATGACAACGATACACGACGCGGTAAATGCTACGTCAGAAGTGGTCGAACGTCTAATCACTCACACAAAATATATTGATACAGCTGTACAATCTATTTCTAATATCGCAGAGCAAACAAACTTACTTGCTTTAAATGCATCTATCGAAGCAGCTCGTGCTGGCGAACAAGGAAAAGGCTTCGCTGTCGTAGCTGACGAAGTTCGAAAACTTGCTGAACAATCTAAAACAGCGGCAACAGATATTAACCAACTACTACATCAAATTCAACAAGACACTGAAACTGCGAGCTCTATGATGTCCCAAGGTCGTTCGGAAGCATTTGAAGGCATTCATGTCATTCGTGAAGCTGGAAATTCTTTCACAACGATTGTAGAACAAGTAAATAAAGTATCTACTCAAATGCAAGACATCTCCGCAACTGCTGAAGAAATGGCTGCAAGCGCTGAAGAAATGAACGCTTCACTGAATAACATCGCTTCTATTTCGACTGAAGTATCTAGTGAAACAGCGGCAACAGCACAATCTGCTGAGCAAAAGGTCATTACTATGAATGAGATGACTGTAACTGCTAGACAAATGAAACAAACAGTTCAAGAATTAGATCAACTCGTATCTCATTTCAAAACTGAATAGCTTTCAAAAAATATTCCTCTCTCAAGAGGAATATTTTTTTGAGCTCATTCCCTGCATATTATATATATATCCGTTATAATGAGAATCGATATCATTAATATGTAGGGGGTGCTATACATGTCACAACAAGCATTTGAAGAAAAGTTATATGCAAACTTAGAAGCTGTTATTGATCCTGAACTAGGTGTTGATATTGTTAATCTTGGATTAGTTTATGACGTTACAGCAGATGAAAATAATAATGCTGTCATTACGATGACGATGACTTCTATCGGTTGTCCAATGGCTGGGCAAATTATATCAGACGTTAAAAAAGTATTATCAACGAACGTACCTGAAGTCAATGAAATAGAAGTAAATGTCGTTTGGAATCCACCCTGGTCTAAAGAACGCATGTCACGTATGGCGAAAATCGCATTAGGTGTTCGTGACTAAATAAAGAAAGACCTGACATCCTAGTCAGGTCTTTTTCTCTTATTATTTTACGCCTACTGCATCATAAGCTTTCGTTACAGCTTGTACAGCTTTAGAGTTTTTACCATATAAATCTTCAGCTGACTGCAGAGCAGCTTGACGCATCATCTTAAAGTCAGAGTTTGCAGTTAAATATTTCGTAAGAGCACGGTAATAAATTTTTTCTGTCGCTTCACGTCCTACTCCAGTTACTTTCACACCGTAATGCTCTCCGCCATCAGATACTAAATATGCAGCTTTATTGTTAATACTACTGTTAATATGAACGCCGCCATTATCAGCTGTTCCAGTGTAGCGTTTATTGTAATGATCTGGGTAACCTTCACCTGGTTTTAATGGATTTGGAATAGATGCTGGATCTTTCAGAGAACGAAGTGCATCACCAGGTTTTCCAGGTGTATAAATGTCAGCACCTAAATCCCAGCTCTTCTTCTCAACCATGACACCCATAATATCAGATAACGATTCATTTAACGCACCTGACTCATTTTTATAAACAAGGTTTGCTGTATGTTCAGTTACAGCATGCGTTAATTCATGACCGATAACATCTAGTCCAGCAGATAATGGAATGAATGTTTTTCCATCGCCATCACCATACATCATTTGCACACCATTCCAAGCTGCGTTATTCCAGCTTTCTCCGACGTGAACAGTAGAAATAAGCTTCGCACCTTTATCATCGAAAGAATTACGATTAAATGTCTTTTTGTAGTAATCATATACTTTTCCTGCATTTACATGCGCATCAACTGCAGCCTTATCTTCGAAGAACTTAGATTTACTCTCAACTTCTTCTCCTGTATATCCAAGCCATTGTGAGAATAAGTTAAACAAGTTTTCATCCATATTTTCTGCATCAAATGTGTGAACACCTTGTCCTCGTTTACCATCAAACAAGTTGAACGCTCCTGTTTTCTCATCTTGAGCAATTTCAAATGATTGTCTATCGCCTAATACTCCGTAACCAAATCCTGTAATGTGATCTACAGCGTTATATTTCTCAATCACATTTCCATTCGTTGCATCAACAAAATAATGCCAATATCCTGGAGCTGGTTTTGAAATCGATGCTTTAACTAAGTATGCAAGATAGTACTTCCCATCTTTTTCATACACAAATAAATCTTTTTTCACACCGTCATAATTCTTTACTTTACCAACTTCTTTTTCAATATCTGCCTTTGCAATCGTTTCAGCTTGCTCTGCACTAATATTTGCAAACGCAGGAATATTTTTATCCTCTAAATTCGGAATAACTTGTCCGAAGAATGCTTTTACATTATTTTCTTTATCAAGTGTAACAGTTTGATCTGAACCATACACAGGAATGTTATTATGCTTCTCAACTAACTTCACATGTGTCGTACCAGATTCAGCATCTTTTTCCTCCCCAACGACATTGAAATGTTTATCAATATTTCCTGCTAATTTAAACATATCTTTCTTACTCTCTAAATACTGAAAGACTGTCTCTTTTTTATCTAGTCCTTCCGGTGCTTTCCATTCTTCACCTATGTATGCAGGCGTTTTAAATTCTTGATGATATTGAATTTTTTGTTCTTCCGCTTTCGTTGTCGTTGCTCCAAATGTTCCAAATCCCCCGGCGATAACAGTTAAGGCTAATGCTGATGAAATGACTTGCTTTTTCACTATAACATTCCCCATTCCCTAAAGATTTTTGACACTTTTATACAATTCTTATTTTCCGGGCTAATACCTTTTTCTAAATATTGAGAAAAAGTTTTCTGACAATTCCACTCAAAAAAAAAGGACATCCTATTGGGTGTCCTCTTTTTCATAAATGTTTTATTGTCTTTTCAATTCAATTGCTAAATAGTGTGATTGCTCTTTCGCTTCAATATGAATATCCTCTTCTATCGCTTCTGCTGCATCACGCATAACAAGCTTTTCACCATTTATTACACTACTTCCTTCAATTTGTACAAGATACAATTGACGGCCTTCTCGCACAGGAAAATGAATTTCTTTTCCTGCATCTAATGATAAAGAATATAAATTCGCATCTTGGTGAATTTGAATTGGTGCCTCTCCTTCTAGTGGAGATACCATGTGAAACCATTCGTTTTCACGCTTGCTCCAATCAAATGTAAACTCACCATAGTTTGGTTTATGATCCGCACGATCTGGTAAAATCCAAATTTGTAATAAACGTAGTGTTTCATTTCCTAAATTATGCTCGCTATGAAATACACCTGTGCCAGCACTCATATATTGAACATGTCCTCGCTCAATTGTTCCGCGGTTCCCCATGCTATCCTCATGTGTTAAAGCACCATCTACAACGTACGAAATGATTTCCATATCGCGGTGCGGATGCATATCAAAACCAGTTTGCGGTGCTACTAAGTCATCATTAATTACGCGCAATGCTCCAAAGTTCATGTTATTCGGGTTATAGTAATTCGCAAAGGAAAAATGAAAATGTGTATTTAACCAACCGTGATTTGCTCTTCCCATATTTTTATGATCAACTTTTCTAAACATATCCTTCACCTCATATTATCTCGAATTCAAGATTTATTTTTAAAATTTTTCTCACTGTAATTTTTTTAGTAATTTTAATAATTGATGTTGTTCTTCTACATTTAAATTTTGAAACTGCTCCGCTTGGAACGTTTCTTGAGGCGGGACGATTTCTTCATATAAAACTTTTCCCTTTTCTGTTAACGAAATATATTTTGTAGTGCCTTCTTGTTCACGATGAATCCACTCCAGCTGCTCCATTTTATTTAATAGCTGCGTGATATTTCCCTTCGTAACAAATAGTTTATTTCCGAGCTCTTGCTGCGTTAGACGATTATGTCCTCCAACTTGAGCTAGCACATCAAACTGAGCGGCAGATACATTCCATTCTTTCAAATGCTGATTCGTCTCACGAATACTTTTGTTATAAAAACGTGATAAACGAAACCATAATAGTAACCCGAGTCTATCTTCTGTTTTCATTCTATCACCTCGCTTATTTCATACCATTAGTTTAGAACTAAACTTTATAAAAGTCAATCGCTTACTTTTAGTAATCAACAAAGAAAGCACAGTGCCATTTCTCCACTATGCTTTACATTAACTTTCTATTTTTATATTCATCTAACTTCCTCTCCGCGAATTTTCTCGCATCTTTCTCAATCCATCTATCTTCGTACAATTCACTTCCAACATACAATACTTCCCTCTTATGCTGCATCGCATGACGAAATTCATGCAATAGTGTTTTGAGCACCTGCTCATACTCTTCCCACATACAAACAAAAATTAATTGTTTTTCTTTATGATAAAAACCACCTACTGGGAATAAGAATTCCTCTTCTTCTTCTCCTAATGATAGAAGCACATGATTCGCATCACACGTATCACAAAAAATAACTGGTGTTTTACATACTTCAATCAGTGAAAACAAATCATCTCTAAGCCTTTTGACATCCCAAGGAAGCTCCGAATCCAACACATACCAATTCTCCACCTGTTGATATACATTTTGAAACTGGAGTTCCATTTCTCTATAATCCCCTTTCCAAACTCCCTTTTCCTATATGTATGCCACAATATGGTAAATATTAAACGTATTCTTTCATCCTTGAAAAAATGCCAATAAAAAAGGAATCTATACCGATATAGATTCCTTTTCCGTAATCACTTTTTTTTCATCACTTTTTTTAATACAAAGTAACCAATTGCACAAACAATAGCTGCAAGTGCAAAGTATTTCACATATGGCCCAGCGACTTTATTAATACTTTCCCACTCTGTTCCTAATTTAAAACCTAAATATACAAATACAATTGACCACGGAATAACAGCTAATGTAGTTAGCGTAATAAACTTAGCATGTGACATTTTTGCAATCCCTGCTGGTATCGAAATAGCATGACGCACAACAGGAATAAAACGCGCTGTAAAAATAACGCCAGTTCCGTAACGATTAAACCAATCTTCAGCATAATCAATATGTTTCTTTTGAATTAAAATATATTTTCCATATCGCTCAAGGACGGGTCTTCCTCCGTACCGACCAATCCAATAAATGAATAGTTGTGCGATTACACCACCAATTGTACCGAACGCGACAGCGCCCCAAAACGTAATGCTTCCTGTTGATACTAAATAACCTGCATAAGACAATACGATTTCACTCGGAATAACCTCTAACATCAATCCAAGCATAATTCCCCAATAACCAAGTCCTTCTAGAAAAACTAAAACGGAATGAATCAACTCTCCTAACATCATGTACCTCTCTTTACTGTTTTCATTGCAAAAAATAAAAGTACAAGCAGTAAATATCTTGTACTTTTATTTTTTTAAAATTAGTTAGTCTTCGTATCCCACTTAAAGATTTTATTTAAAAATTTATATACATTCTTTGACTCTTTCGTCAGCAGTGGACCTAAGATCGATAGTATAAGCACGTATAGTGCCGAGAATGGTTTCAAGACTGACATTAAACCACCGGCGATGCCGATATTGGCCATAATGATGGAGAATTCTCCTCTTGAAACAATTGTTAATCCAATATTTGTTGACGCTTTATGAGATAACCCAGCTTGTCGCCCTGCAATCATTCCTGCAACAAAGTTTCCGATGATTGTAAGAAGGACAGCACCTAACGTTAACCATATCGCTCCGCCTAATGAAAACGGATCAATGCTTAATCCGAAACTGAAGAAGAAAATAGCTCCGAAAAAGTCTCTAAATGGAACAACAAGATGTTCAATTCTGTCACTATGCTCTGTCTCAGAGAAAACTAATCCTAAAAGAAGTGCTCCAATTGCTTCGGCAACGTGAATTGTTTCCGAGAAACCTGCAATAAAGAATAACGAAGCAAATACTACAATAATAAAAATTTCATCTGAACTAATATTGAGCAATTTATTTAATAAAGGCGTCGCCTTTCTAGCTACAATAAAGAATAGAAGCATGTATCCTAAAGCAATTCCAATTGAAGTAAGAGCACCTAGGAAGGAAGCATGATCTCCTAGAACTAAACCAGATACGACTGATAAATATACAGCAAGGAATATATCTTCAAACATAATAATTCCTAAAATTAATTCGGTTTCATTATTACCAGTTCTTCTTAAATCCACTAACACTTTAGCAACGATAGCACTAGAAGAAATCGTAATAATACCCGCAATAATTAAAATTTCTAGTAAAGGGAATCCCATTATAAATCCGTATAATAATCCAAGTGAAAAATTAATTAAAATATAGATTGTTCCGCCAATCGCAATAGAACGTCCAGATTTAATTAGTTTTTTCATCGAGAACTCTAGTCCTAGGTAGAAAAGAAGGAACAGAACGCCAATCCGTCCAAGGAAGGAAATGACACTCGCACTTTCAATAAATTTGAGATCGATAACACCTATTGTCGGTGCGTGCGGTCCTACTAACATCCCAAGAACAATTAGAAAAGGAATTACTGAGAATTTAAACTTTCCAGCAATTACCGCCGCAATTGCCACTAAAACTAAAGCTGTACCAACTTCAAAAATTAACGTATCCATCTAGTCAGTCCCCCTATTCGAAAGTAACTCATTAATAATTTTTTTAATTTCTTCTCTCTCACCTGAAACTACAAGCATATCGCCTTCTTCAATTACCGTTTCTGGTCCTGGATTGAATAGCTTTTTCATATTCTTTTTCATAACTGCAATAATCGTTACGCTATATGTTTTTCTTATTTCAAGGTCGCCAATTGTTTTTCCGATTGCCGGAGCTGCATTCTCTACTTTAAACCACTCAATTGCTAAACCTTCAAAGACCATTTCAACATTTTCTAATGCTCTAGGTTTGTATACCATTCCACCTAATATTGCTGCAATTTGTCTCGCCTCTGAGTCACGTAATGAAATACTTGAGATACTTTCTTCATGATCTGAATCAAAATGATACATTTCTCTACGCCCATCATCATGAATGACAATCACCATCTTTTCGTTACCTTTCGTAACGATTTGAAACTTATAACCAATACCCGGAAGTTCACTTTCTCTAATATTCATATTTAGCTCCTCCATAACTTCTTTATTTTAATTTTCTGTTTTTCTGTCTTTTGTTCATCCAATCAATTTTAGAAATTCTAACCATTCAGGATACCTATGACTTGGAAATCTTTTATTGTAATAATAAGTGGCTCCTAAAAAAATACTTAAAGATGTAATGATAAAAAACATATTACTTCTCATTTTCAAACTCTTAAGGCTTATATTCAATAAAGATTCTTCTTTCAAATTATCCCCTCTTTCTCGTTTTAAATTTAGTTTTTTAAAATGTAAATAATTCTAAAAATATTACGATGTAACATAATCATAACACAAAACACGTTTATGTAACATGATTTTTTAGAAAAATTGATTCTCGTATATTTTTTGCATATAATTTTCTTATTACGGAAAAAAGGAAGTGTATTATATGGTTGATATCTTTAGCAGATTCCTTGAGGTAACGAATAATATTTTATGGTCATATATTCTTATTGCAATGCTAATCGGCTTCGGTCTTTATTTCTCTTTCAAATTAAAATTCGTCCAAATTACTCATTTCGGTGAGATGGTCAGTTTAATTAGTAAAG
Source organism: Bacillus sp. RC251 (assembly GCF_044908765.1). Lineage (NCBI taxonomy): Bacteria > Bacillati > Bacillota > Bacilli > Caryophanales > Bacillaceae > Bacillus > Bacillus sp. RC251. The sequence continues at coordinate 146,669 of NZ_JBIYDP010000012.1, forward strand.
GGTTTAATCGAAAAGAAAAAAAGAAAGATAGCATCTCTCCATTCCAAGCATTTTGCTTAAGTGCAGCGGCACGTATCGGTATCGGAAACTTAGCTGGTGTAGCATTAGCCATTTCAATGGGTGGACCCGGCGCAATATTTTGGATGTGGTTTATCGCTATCCTTGGAGCAGCTACTAGTTTCGTAGAATGTACGCTCGCACAAATTTATAAAGTAAAAGATGGAAGCAGGTTCCGTGGTGGGCCAGCATATTACATGGAAAAAGGATTAAACAAGCGCTGGATGGGTGTTTGGTTCTCACTTCTTATTACAGTTGCGTACGGATTAATTTTCAATTCTGTACAAGCAAATACAGTAACAATAGCGTTTGAAAATGCTTTTGGACTAGAGCGAACAATCGTAGGAGCTCTATTAGCTTTATTAGTTGCAGTTATTATTTTTGGTGGTATTAAGAGCATTTCACGTATTACAGAAATGATTGTTCCTCCAATGGCGATCATTTATATCGGTGTGGCTATTTTTGTCGTAATTAACAACTTCAATATGTTACCAAGCATTTTTACAGAAATATTTAACAGCGCATTTGGTTTAGACCAAGCTATCGCTGGTGGTATTGGAGCAGCAATCAAATTCGGAATTCAGCGCGGTTTATTCGCGACAGAAGCTGGTATGGGTAGCTCCCCTAACGCAGCAGCAACATCAGATGTATCTCACCCTGTAAAACAAGGACTTGTTCAAGCATTAGGTGTTTTCGTAGATACATTCTTAGTATGTACATCAACAGCGTTTATCGTATTATGTTCTGGACTTTACAAAGGATCGAATTTAGAAGGTATTGAATTAACACAACGAGCATTAAGTTCACAAATCGGACCGTGGGCAAGCACTTTCTTAGCGATTATTATTTTCCTATTCGCTTTCAGTTCTTTACTAGGAAACTACTATTATGGTGAAACAAACATCGCATTCATTAAAGAAAGCAAAACATGGTTACTGATTTATCGTGTTGCAGTTGTCGGAATGGTGTTCTTCGGATCTATCGCTGCCCTTCAAACAGTTTGGAGTTTAGCTGATTTCTTTATGGGACTAATGGTATTCACAAACTTAATTGCCATCTCATTCCTTAGCAAGTTTGCATACGCAGCTTTAGTAGACTATATAAAGCAAAAGAAACAAGGAAAAGATCCTGTCTTCGTTGCAAGTTCTATCCCTGGCTTACAGAATACAGAGTGCTGGGATGGACAGGATATAGAAGAGAAGCAAAAAGCTGTATAATAATTAAAAGCGGATGTGGCTCGTTTAGAACAAGAGCTATATATCAAACAAAATCCCTATTACTCCACAGTAATAGGGATTTTTATTTATAACAGTTCATAATTTGTTCAAATTAATTCCAGCAAAAGGGTTGATTTATACAAATTACTAGATTATAATGATTATAAATTAGTAATTGATATAACATAACAACTCAAAAGGAGATTGATCATAATGAACAAACAAGTAATCGAAGTATTAAACAAACAAGTAGCAGACTGGAGCGTTTTATTCACAAAATTACACAACTTCCATTGGTACGTAAAAGGACCTCAATTCTTCACATTACACGAGAAATTCGAAGAACTTTACACAGAATCAGCTACTCACATCGACGAAATTGCAGAACGTATTTTAGCAATTGGCGGCAAACCAGTAGCAACAATGAAAGAATACTTAGAACTATCTTCTATTCAAGAAGCAGCATACGGCGAAACTGCAGAAGGAATGGTTGAATCAATCATGAAAGACTACGAAATGATGCTAGTCGAACTGAAAAAAGGCATGGAAATCGCTCAAAACTCTGATGACGAAATGACATCTGACCTACTACTAGGCATCTACACAGAACTAGAAAAACACGCTTGGATGCTACGCGCGTTCTTGAATCAATAATAGATTTTAAAGCGGAGGTGACTTGCTCAGAACAAGAGGGCATTGGAGCTCCTGACGAAGAGGCGCTTTTTGCCTCACAGGAAGGCGCGAAATGACCGACTGTTCTAGTCACCGGAGCTAGATAGATTAAAAGCGGAAGCGGCTCGTTCAGAACAGGAGGGTGTTGGAACTCCTGATTACGAGGCGCTTTTTGCCTCGAATGAAGGAGTGAAACAACCGACTGTTCTAGCCGCTGGAGCTGGATATCACTAAAAGCGGAGGTAGCTTGCTCAGAATGTGAGGGGGATGGAGCTTTTGACGTAGAGGCGCTCTTTGCCTCGCAGGAAAAAGCGAAGCCACCGAACATTCTAGCTACCGGAGCTGGATATCACTAAAAGCGGAGGTAGCTTGCTCAGAATGTGAGGGGGATGGAGCTTTTGACGTAGAGGCGCTCTTTGCCTCGCAGGAAAAA
>NZ_JBIYDP010000013.1:0-129468 GCF_044908765.1 Bacillus sp. RC251
ATTGTGCTAGAATACATTCATTACTACAATTGTGTGCGAATTCAAGAAAAATTAAACCACCTATCCCCTAAAGAATTTAGGGAACAAGTGGTTTAAGTGTTTTGATTGGTGTCCCGTTTTCGGGGTTCACTTCATTAATCTAACTTGTTTGAATAAATTACATCAGCGTAAGCAGCACTCTCTTAGATACAAAAAAATAATTACAAATCCCTTATATGCTTTCTAATATCCGAAGCTACTTTAGTAGGGTCATTGATTTCAAAATAAACATATTTATATTTTTCATGTCCTTCTAATTCAATCATTACGAGTGGTACTCTATTTTCATAAGAAAGAAAATACCATTCATCAGCATATTTAAAACTACCTTCAAAAATGTTAAGTGCAGAAATTGAGGTTCCAGGCATACGGAGCATCCATTGTGGAGCATCAAAATAATTCACATATACATTCTTAATAGTATTATAAGGAATTTCTAATTTTAATTTTAAAGCAAAGAACCCTGTTACCCCACTTAACTTTAAAATTACACTTTGATTATCAAATAATACTTCTCTTCCCATGAACTCCCTCCTAACTTTGATTAATATATATTTTCTAAATTATACAATACCTACTTAATTACCATAACACCACTTATCAGTAGTCCATGTAATTAAAAGTAGTAAAGACACTAGCAAATAATAGACCTAATAAAAATTAGGTCTATTATTTTTATTTAATTCAAACTCTTCTTCATGTATTACTATACTTGTAATTCTCACTTTTTTTTAGTATGTGACTTAATTTAAGAATTCAAATTATAAATGGAGTGTACAGTGCGAAAATTCTACCCCTGAAAAAACGTTAATTTTCTTGTTTACAAACAAGAGGGCATAGGAGTAATATATTGTACATAAATTCATATCACTATTCGCTGAATCCATATGGAGCGGGGGAACCAAATTTTGTGCGATTGCACTCGGGGTGAATCCTTCTTAAATGAAGGTAGGGCTACTCTCAAGGCCCGAATCCGACAGCTAACCTCGTAAGCGTTTCGAGAGGGGATACTATGGTGACTTTTAAAAACACTGGGTGAACTTTGGTGTCTTTTTTTATATTCTTTTTCTGGAAAATAATTCAAAAAGGATGAGACACTTGAAAGAGACACCCATAAAAACGAAAAATCCACTTTTTTCTTTCCCTTCTAATTCCCAACCTTCTAAATTAAGAAGAGAATTAGGGATGAGACATTTAACAATGATTTCTATAGGCGGAAGCATTGGGACTGGGTTATTTATAGCAAGCGGAAATACGATTCATACAGCAGGACCTGGTGGATCAATTATAGCTTATTTGTTGATGGGGTGTATTGTTTACCTGTTGATGACCAGCTTGGGAGAGATGGCAGCGTATATGCCTACATCGGGTTCTTTTAGTACGTATGCTTCTAAATTTGTAGATCCTGCATTTGGTTTTGCAATTGGTTGGAATTACTGGTTTAGCTGGACTATTACTCTTGCAGTTGAAATTTCATCAGGAGCTATTCTTATGAAATATTGGTTTCCATACAGTCCATCTATTCTTTGGAGTGCGTTATTCATACTGTTTATGTTTGGAATTAATATTCTTTCAGTGAAACATTATGGAGAAATGGAGTTTTGGCTTTCACTTGTAAAAGTTATTACTATAGTCGTGTTTATTATGTTAGGAATAGCCACGATATTTGGAATTTTCAAAGGGAATCCTATTGGATTTCACAATCTAACAATTGGAGACGCACCGTTTCATGGAGGTTTTCTTTCTATTCTTAGTGTGTTTATGATTGCCGGATTTTCCTTTCAAGGTACAGAAATGGTCGGAATTGTAGCTGGTGAAAGTAAAGATCCTGAAAAGCATATTCCAAAAGCTGTGCGGCAAATCTTTTGGAGAATTCTTTTATTTTACATACTTACCATTTGCGTAATTGGAGTCATAGTTCCCTACACAGATCCGAATCTAGTTAACAATGACATTAGTAATATTACAATGAGTCCCTTTACACTAGTATTTGAAAAAATTGGCTTCGCATTTGCAGCTTCTATTATGAATGCAGTTATCTTGGTATCTGTTCTATCAGCTGGTAATTCTGGAATGTATGTTGCAACCCGAATGTTATGGGTAATGGCAAAAGAAGGGCAAGCTCCAAATTTCTTGAAAAAAGTAAATAAACAAGGTGTTCCTATTAATGCTTTACTTATGACAACGACTGTGGCAATCGTAGCGTTTGCAGCTTCTTTATTTGGAGAAGGGCAAGCATTTATATGGCTTTTGAATGCTTCGGGACTTTGTGGATTTATTGCATGGTTAGGGATTGCTATAAGCCATTATCGTTTTCGTCAGGCTTTTTTACATCAACAAAAGAATTTAAATAAGCTCCCGTATCAAGCAAAGTGGTATCCTATCGGTCCTATTTTGGCATTTGTAATATGTACTATTATTATTTTAGGACAGAATTATTCAGTCTTTATAGGATCACATGTCGATTGGTATGAAGTACTTGCTACTTATATTGGTTTACTGCTTTTTCTTGTATTTTGGTTCGGCTATAAAATTATAAAAAAAACAAAGGTGATTCCATTACAACAAGTCAATTTAGAGCATGATGATCATTAAGAATGGAAATTAAGGAGACAGAAATATGGAACTAGAAATTCTACTCAGGTTACTTGTAGCAATACTTGTTGGAGCAATAATTGGATTAGAGCGTCAATGGCATAATTGCATTGCTGGATTACGTACAAATGTACTTGTTTCCGTTGGTGCTGCACTTTTTGTACTATTAAGTGTACTCACTCCAACTGATAATACACCTACAAGAATAGCTTCTCAAATTGTAAGCGGGATTGGTTTTTTAGGTGCTGGAGTTATTATGAAAGATGGATTGACAGTTCGAGGACTGGATACAGCAGCAACTTTATGGTGTTCTGCTGCTGTAGGAACATTAGCAGGTAGTGGCTACTTACTTATAGCTATAACGGGAACCATTCTTATTGTCAGCATAAATAGTTTACTAAGACCTGTTTCAAAATGGGTTTCCGAAAAATCCGAAAAAGGTTTTAAATATTCCCAACAAGTTACCACTCTTTCTTATAGAGTAAAACATAAACCATCAGAGAAAAAAGATTGCTAAAGAGAAGCTAATTTTAAGAACGTTATCAATAATAATAAAAGAGACCTATTATAGATGGGCAAATAGAGAAATAATTAGTGTGCAATTTATTCAAATTCTAAATTCAGATAATTTTCAAATATCAAAAGAGCATATGTTAGTATTTGGTTTATAATAAAATCAACCCGTGGTTATAGTGTTTGCTCCGATTCAAATTATGAGATAGTTTGTTTTAACTTTTTTACATTATCTAAAAAAGAACTTGTAGGGATTCCTACAAGTTCTTTTTGTTCTTCGGATTGACGAATAGTAAGTGTTATTGGAGATACTGCTAACATTTTAAGGGTTGTCATATATTCTTATGATAAAATGTTGTAGAAAGCTTAAGAATTCTTAAGAACTTTTGCCCCTTTTTCTTAAGGTTTGGACTCTAGAGTATGATTATGAGTTCAAACCTGTGGGATGACTAGGTATGAAAACAATTCGCTTTCTTATTTCTGTATATAATGTATTAAAAATCAGTTGATGCAGCTATTCCAATTTCAAGGTTTCTTGGAGACAAAATAATTGAAGGAATTGATTTGAAGAAAGTAAATTATATTGTCAAATATGGACTGAGTACAGGTGTATTCACAGAAAAATTAATTAAAAGAAGAAATCTCAAGACAATAATTTTATTAGTGGAAAATAATAAGAAATTTTTAATTTTACTAAAAGCAAAATTAAAAGAAAAAGGGAACTTATTAATTGTATATAGATCAGTAGAAAATATTGAACAATATATTAGGGAGAACGATATTACGTATATACATTATGTTATTTCTTGTCTTCCGTTTGCAAGTTTACAATAAAGAGAAGATAGAAATGTCTCACCTGCTTATGTCTTTAGCTGTTTAATACGAGAAAAAATATGGAGGAATCATATGGAGTCAAAAATTCTTATTGTCGATGATGATAAAGAGATTAGAAATCTTATCTCTGTTTATTTGGAAAATGAAGGTCTGAAAACTCAAAAGGCAGAAGATGCTATGGAAGCTTTACAACTGCTAGAAGAAAAGGAGTTTGATCTTATAATATTAGATATTATGATGCCTAATATGGATGGTATTGAAGCATGTATGAAGATCAGGGAAGACCGCAATATTCCTATCATTATGCTATCTGCAAAATCTGAGGATATAGACAAAATTCAGGGTCTAGCCTCTGGTGCAGACGATTATTTATCAAAACCATTTAATCCATTGGAATTAATCGCTAGGGTAAAATCCCAATTAAGAAGGTTTAAAAAATACAATACGTCAATAAATCATAATAAAAGCATCCTAGAAATTGGTGATTTAACCGTGAATACAGATACACGTCAAGTATGGGTACGGGGAAAGGAAACAAGGCTAACTCCAAAAGAGTTTGATATACTCGAACTACTTGCCGGTAACAAAGGGATTGTCCTGAGTGTTGCAAAAATATATGAAGCCGTTTGGAAAGAGGTTTTTTATAAATCAGATAATACCGTCATGGTACATATTACAAAAATAAGAGACAAAATCGAAGAGGATTCTAAACATCCCATTTATATTAAAACTGTTTGGGGAATTGGGTATAAAATATGAAGAGGGTTAGCTTTAGAAATAAAATAATTATAAAACTTCTTGTTGCTGTTTCAGTTAGTTTTTTTGCTTCGTTTAGTTTAACAACCCTCAATTTTCTATACATCATAGTACCATTATTTATAAAATACGACCGTTTGGGTATGTTTGCATTCTATTTCGCAATATTCTTCTTAATCGCGTTCGCAATCTTTACTTTTATAATAATTTTTTTGATATTGGTTCGAAAGAAAATAGTATATTTGAAGCTCATTTCTGATAATGTGAATGATATTGCCAATGGAAAACTGGGTTTGACAATTGGGATTAAGGGGAAGGACGAATTGACCCAACTTGCTCAAAATATAAATTATATGTCTAAGGAATTGGAGCATACATTTGAACAGGAAAGGCGATTGGAACGTACAAAAAATGAACTTATAACCAATGTATCTCATGACTTACGCACACCGTTGACATCTATTATCGGCTATGTAGATTTATTAAAAAGAGGGCAATACGACAGTAAAACACAATTACAGGAGTATCTCGAAACCACATATTTAAAATCACAGAGATTGAAATATCTAATAGATGAACTATTTGAGTATACCCGTTTATCAGGCATCGATACTAAGTTAAACTTTAATGAAGTTGATTTATCAGGTTTGTTAGAGCAAATAGTTGGAGAATACATTCCTATATTTGAAAAGGAAAGTTTAATCGTTCAAAAATCAATCACGGAAGAAACAATACCTATCTTCATAGATATAGAAAAAATGGTACGTGTTTATGAAAATCTGTTTATGAATGCGATAAAGTACAGCATGAAACCATCTGAATTATCAATATGTCTTGAACTAATAGGTAACAAGGCAATTTTGAAGGTATCAAATAAAGTCGAGAAGCCACCTGTTAGCGATCCAAATAAATTGTTTGAAAGGTTTTTCAGGGGGGACAAGACAAGAAAAGATGACCAAGGAAATGGTCTGGGGCTTGCTATCTCAAAAAGAATTGTTGAACTTCATAATGGTAATATATATGCAAAATATAAAGACGGCTGGATGTCCTTTATTGTTGAACATCCAATCAAATAGATTGGCTTATGGAATTACAGATTCCATAAGCTTTTTTTTTTAAAACTTAAGAATTCTTAAGGATTTTACAGGGTGTTTCCTAATTTTCATAGTTTATCATGTATGTATTCAAAGCGATGAGGAGAGAGGAGAAATTAAAGAGAAAATTTTCTTTACAGCTTTCAAGTGGATACATCGTGACAACCTCATGAAAAAGGTAGATGCAACATGACTATTTTGTTAGTAGCAAATAAGAATAGTAACTTATTTTAAAGAAATGAAAAAACAAACGTAGGAGGATATATATGACGAAACCAGTTGTAGACGTGAAAAACGTCCAAAAAGTGTACGGTAAAAAAGGTGAGAACCAATCATACGCGTTAAAAGGTGTATCATTCTCAATTCAAGAGGGTGAGTTTGTCGGAATTATGGGACCATCTGGTTCTGGTAAAACGACATTATTAAATGTAATTTCAACGTTAGATAAAGCAACGGGCGGCGTTGTTGAAATTGCAGGAATAGATATTACGAAAATGAAACAAGGTGAGCTTTCCGATTTCCGTTCACAAATGTTAGGATTCATTTTCCAAGACTTTAACTTATTGGAGAATTTATCTATTTACGAAAACATCGCTCTTCCACTTTCCCTTCAAGGTGTTTCATCACGAAATATCGGATCAAAAGTAGAAAAGGTAGCTGATATGTTAGGCATTTCAGCAATACTTCAAAAGTATCCATCTGAAGTATCTGGTGGACAGAAGCAACGTTCAGCAGCAGCGCGTGCGTTAGTGCATGAACCAGCAATTATTTTAGGGGACGAGCCAACAGGATCGCTTGATTCTAAAAATGCAACGAGTTTACTGGATGCGATGACAAACTTAAATAAAGAGCAAGGGGTATCTATTATGATGGTTACGCATGATCCGTACAGTGCAAGTTACTGTCAGCGTATTTTATTCATTCAAGATGGTGAGCTATATAAAGAAATTCATCGCGGTGGTACACGTGATGAATTTTATAAAAAAATTTTAGACGTGCTTGCAGACTTAGGCACACAAAAAGCGTAAGGAAGGAAGTTCAATCATGTTATTTAAGCTTTCCATGTCAGGCCTAAAAAGTAAGTTGCAAGATTATATTGTCTTACTTGTTGGTCTTATTGTCTCTATTTCAACTTTTTATATGTTTCAAACATTAGCACTTAATAAGGCGTTCCTTGAATCTAACTCTTCTATTGGGGATATTGTGTCTGTATTTAAAATTGGGTCTTTTTTGTTAGCGTTTATCACATTTTTTTATATTTTATATGCAAACTCGTTCTTATCATCTCTTCGCCAAAAAGAATTTGGTATGTATATGATGTTAGGAGCAAAAAAGCATAAAGTTACCTTACTTATGTTTATCGAAACAATTATATTAGGTGCCGCATCTCTTGTGATTGGAATTACAGTTGGTGTAGGGCTCGCAGAAGGTATCGGTCAGCTATTAATGAAACAACTCGAGTTTGCTGGCGAAGGTTATAAAGCATTTTATCTGCCATCTATAGCTATTACTTGCGTCTTCTTCTTTGCACTATTTGTATTATCGGCAATTATAAATAGTATTAAATTATCTCGTATTTCTGTACTGCAACTTGTACATGCAGATGAACAAACAGAACGTGTCGCCATAAAAGGAAAAATGACAGTTGTAGTTGCAATCCTTGGTGTGATTTTATTGGGTATTGGTTATACATCACTAATCTATATGAAATATGCAAACCCGCTAATGGGTCTGGGATTAATGGCCGTTGGATTAATCACAGCAACCGTTGGTACTTACATGTTATTTGGATCACTTCTCCCAGTTATGATTAATAAGTTAAAGAGTAATAAAAAACGTAGTGAAAAAGGTCTCAATGCTTTTACTTTTGCACAATTAAATTTCCGCATTAACGGCCTAACAAATGTGCTTGCCACGGTAGCAATCTTAGTGGCTCTTGGCACTGGCGGAATTGCGTGTGGTATGGCATTTAAAAACAACGTAATAAAAATAGTTAATGGTAGTGAGATTTACGATTCAGTCGTTCATAATCCAACAGCTGAAGAAAAGAAAATTTTGAATACTATCTTATTTACAGAGAAGCTTGAATATCATTACAAAATAGAAGGTCAGTCGATTTATTATTTAAAAGAGGATTTAGAGAAAAATCGTCCTTTAGTATTGAAAAATAAAAATGAAAGAGCAGAGTTTGGGAAAACAAAGAGAGTTTCAGAAGAGTTGCCAATTGGTGCAAACGTGAAGAAGACACCGCAACAATGGAGCGACGCTTTCCAAACAATCCAGCCAAAGTATATATATCCTGATCATAAAATAAAAATTGTAGACAAAAACATGTACCATAGTATAAAGGGTCCAGAGAGTACTATGTTTATGGGGAAAACAGATGATTTTAAATCATATTTAAAAGAATGGAAACAACTTGACGAATTACAGTTAGCTAAATATACAAGTATGAAACCTGAAGAACTGAAGAGTAAATATCAAATGTATAATTCTCTTCATGGTATGCTCAGTGGATTGATGTTCATGGGCTTCTTCGTCGGATTTGCGTACTTAGCAATGATGGCAAGTTGCTTGATGTTTAAAGTTCTGTCTGGTGCATTCAAAGATTGTACACGTTATCAAATGCTTCGTAAAATCGGTGTTCGCCAAGAGTTATTAGCACAATCAATTTATAAGGAGTTATTCTTTGTATTCTTAGTCCCAGCAATTGTGGGTATTGTTCACGTATTAGTTGGTATGAACATGTTCAGTGTTCTTTTGCCTGATCCGTACAATCGTATTTGGGTACCAATTATTATTTTTGTAGTAATTTACTTGATTTACTATTTTACTACAGTTCAATTGTATAAAAGAATTGTACTTCCAAAAGAAAATTAGTTTTACAAAACATATAAAATATTATACTCAAAAAAACCAGCGATATTATACACATGTACTGATATCACTGGTTTTTTATATGGATATTTGATGGTGAATTTTACAAAATATAAAAAATTACAAGCTCAGTTTCATATTTTTATAACAATATTTTTGTCAGATTATCTTTCTTTTCCCTCTGTTTGATTAGCTTGGAACTCCATTTTTAACGCAATACTATCCCCTTGAAACACGTTTTGATCCGTTCCGCTATCTTCAAATATAAACTTCATCCAAAACCAATCCATTTTTCCAGGTTTTAACCCCCCTGTTTCAGTCCACTTAGAATGAAATACTTTTTTGGAGACAATCTCTGAACTTTGTGATTTTAGTTCTGCAAGGGTTGTCTCGTATGCAGGGCTTTTTGCAGGATCCCAATCCCAAAGAAATTGTACTTTAATATGTTTACCGAAATCTTCTGTAGTATTATTTTGTTTTAAGTCATTTACAGTATAGTCTATTTTCATCATGATATCTTTAATATCTAATGTACCACTATTTTTTAAATTGAATTTCTTTAATATTTTGTCCCCAGGTTTTAAATTTTCTAAGTTAAGTGAAGTAGTTGGTTGCATAGCTAAATCCAATGTACCTGCAGCAAATGTATTATTTGTTACAACTTGATCGCTAAAATATGCATATGTTCCCCCACCAATTAAAGATAAACCAAGAGCGGCTGAAACCACTCCAACACCTAACTTTTTTTTCAATGACATTTTTTATTCCTCCCATATCGTTTTTACAATTTTTCTCCCTAATTAACTAAAATGGTCCCCTTAATACAGGTATAGCATTAATTGTAAGAATTTTGTATTGAAATAAGAATATTACTTATTGAGAAAATTATGTTATTATCTATCTTCTATAAATTTAACGCACCAAAAATAGAAAATTTGGTTCATAATTTGTTATTTATATAGTACTTAAAGGGATACTGCCACATCGCTATCGAGCTAAGAAAATACAACATCAATTTATAGTAGAGGTTATTTCTTTTTTAGGATACATGTAGGGAATTTAAAGGTTTGCATACGAGATAAACCGGGTTTATTTTATTGAAGAATGTTGATACAGGTATGATTCTGAAAGAGTTTGCAGATGCTTCCCTCCAATATAGTGATAATAATGCACAAAATCTTATTCTTAAACAATTAGGTCGACCTAGAGAATTCCAAAACTCAATGAGAGAAATAGGAGATGCCGTTACAAATACTGAACGTTTTAAATCAGAGTTAAACCTAGTGCATCCAGGAGACGCCCATGATACTAGTACGCCAAAAGCGTTAGCAACTAGTCTTCAGGCTTTTACGCTAGGAGATGTACTTTCAACTGAGAAACGGGATTTATTAATAGATTGGATGAAAAGGAATACTACAGGAGACAACTTAATTCGTGCTGGAGTTCCAGGAGGATGGGAAGTAGCTGATAAGACTGACTCGGAATCTTATGGAATCCGAAATGATATCGCAATTATTCGATCACCAAATAATTGCGATACTTTCTAAACATGATAAAGGGGATGCTAAATACGATGATAAGCTTATTGCAGAAGCAATAAAGATAGTGTTAGAAGCTTTAAAAGTGACAAATAAATAATAATAGTAATTAGTTATTAATATTTTCCCGTGTATCCGTCACAATACTGTGACGGTCTTTTTGTGTATATGAAAAAGAATCTACTTAAGTAAAGAAAAAAGATAGAAACAATCCCTATTGAAATTATTAATTAAATAACAACAAATATACGCTTTATTGGATACTTATTGCATTTAAGGGGGGAGGTAAGATATCATCTTTTTTACATAAGTAAAATATTAAATAACAAATGAACTTTAGAAATTGCGCCTAAATTAAAGGAGAGTACGTTATGAATACAATCATGATTGTAGAAGATGATATGAAAATTGCTGAATTACTGGGAACTCATATTAAAAAATATGGATATCAAAGTGTTATTATAGAGGACTTCGAAAATGTCTTAGATATATTTCAAGAGATAAAACCAGATATAGTGCTATTAGATGTAAATTTACCTAATTTTGACGGTTATTATTGGTGTCGTAAAATACGAGCTATTTCTACTTGTCCAATTGTATTTCTATCTGCAAGGAGTGGAGAGATGGATCAAGTTATGGCTTTAGAAAATGGTGGTGATGATTACATTACGAAACCTTTTTATTATGAGGTTGTAATGTCTAAAATTCGTAGTCAACTCAGAAGAGCATACGGTGAATATGCTCCTAAAGTAAAAGAACGAATAGTTGAGCAATCGGGATTATTCCTGTTCCCAGAAAGAATGGAACTTCAATTAAATGATAAGACAATTTTACTTACTAGAAAAGAAACAACTTTATTAGAGATATTGATAACAAAGTCTCCGCTCCTTGTAAAACGTGAAGTGATTTTAGAACAATTATGGGATAGTTCATATATAGACGAAAATACATTGAGTGTAAATATAGGTAGAATTAGAAAGAAACTGCAAGATTTAGGTATCGAAAACGCATTGGAGACGGTTCGTGGTGCTGGATATCGTTTGCATGCTACTTGGAAAAAGGAAGGAAAGGAATAATGAAATTATTTTTACAAGAACATATCCCACTTATTTTTTATACATTTGCCCAATTGCTTATCATTCTTTTTATATATTGGTTTGATGGTTATCCACATATTTTGACAGCATTATATTCTGTATTTTTGGGTGTTTTTTTATTAATGGGTTATTTAATCTATCGTTATTATAGTCATCGTTCATTCTACAAGCGTCTATCAACACCAATGGAAACTTTAAATGAGTCAATAAAAGATAGTGATTTGACTCCATTATCAATGGCCTTAGAAACATTACTACAATCTCAATATCAATATTATCAAAACCAATTAAAAAAATGGGAACGAAAACAACAAGAGCAAATGACTTTTATGAATCAATGGGTTCATCAAATGAAAACACCTATTTCTGTTATTGAGTTAATTACACAAGATGCAGAAGACTCACGATTTGACAGTATTAATGAAGAAACGGAAAGAATCAAAAAAGGACTAGAAATGGTCTTATATGTTGCTCGCTTAGAAACATTTGAACAAGATTTTCAAGTGAACAGATTGCAGTTATTGGGAATGATTGATTCTGCTATTCATGAAAATAAACGTCTATTTATACGTAGTTATGTGTATCCAGAGGTAAAAGTAGATCCGAATCTTATTGTAGAAACAGATAAGAAATGGTTTCGATTTATACTCAATCAAGTACTGTCAAATGCAATTAAATATTCATCAAGTAAGAAAGAAAAAGTAATAGTATCGGCATGTTCAAAGGGACGAGCAATTATTTTGGAAGTAAAAGATTATGGGGTTGGTATTCCTTCTGCTGATTTACCACGTGTTTTCAATCCATTTTATACTGGAGAAAATGGTAGGAAATTTAAAGAGTCTACGGGAATGGGATTATATCTTGTTAAAGAAGTATGTGAAAAATTAAATCATAGGATTGAGTTAGAATCTGAGGTAGGTAAGGGAACAAAAATTAGAATCATATTCCCGTATGCATCTCGTTAACCGATGAAAGGTATACCTTTCATCGGTTTTTCTTTTGAATCTTACAAACTTGTTAGATAAATGTTAGGGAAATCGATATGAGACATACTATATATAAGTTACACTTCATGTATCGAAAAGAGAAATGGAAGGTGAAATACTTGTGGAGATACTACATGTTTCAGATTTAGGGAAAGTTTATTCTGGGAAAATTTCTTATACAGCATTATCCCATATTGATTTAAAAATAAAAAAAGGTGAGTTTGTAGGAATTATGGGACCATCTGGGAGTGGTAAAACAACGCTATTAAATATGGTTTCTACTATAGATGCTCCAACTTCAGGAGAAGTATTAATTCATGGAGAAAATCCATATCTGTTATCTTCAGATCAGTTGTCTTTATTTCGAAGACGTGAATTAGGGTTTGTTTTTCAATCATTTAATCTCCTTAATACATTGACGGTGAAAGAAAATATTGTTCTTCCACTTACGCTTGATGGTGTAAGCCCTAGAGAAATGGAAGGGAAATTGGAGGCTATTGCTGAAAAACTAGGGATAACTGAAATATTAGATAAACGTACGTATGAAATTTCTGGTGGGCAGGCACAAAGAACAGCAATCGCAAGAGCTACTATTCATAATCCGAAATTATTACTTGCGGATGAGCCTACAGGAAATCTGGATTCAAAATCTGCTAGTGATGTGATGGAACTATTGACAAAGCTTAATAAAGAAAACAGCACAACGATGATGCTAGTGACACATGATGCAATGGCTGCAAGTTATTGTGATCGAATTGTGTTTATTAAAGACGGACAGTTATACAATGAGATTTATTGTGGAGATAATCGCAAAGTATTCTATGAAAAAATTCTAGAGGTTTTAGCATTATTAGGAGGAAATGCACATGACTTTTCGACAATTCGCATTTAATAACGTCATTCGAAGTAAACGAACATATTTGGCTCATTTTTTAAGTAGTACCTTTGCCATTATGATTTTCTTTACTTATGCATTACTTGCATTTCATCCTAATTTACAAGGCGATCTTGCTGCCAGTGTAACAATTAATACATTTGCAAAGTCAGGATTACAGATATCGCAGGGGTTAATATTTTTCTTCTCATTCTTTTTTATCCTATATTCTGTAAGTGCATTTTTAAAAACAAGAAAAAAAGATTTTGGAATTCTAATGCTACATGGGATGTCACGTTCACAATTGAACAAATTAGTATTTATTGAAAATATAATAATTGGTACCGCTTCTATTTTAACAGGAATTACAATTGGAATGGCGTTCTCTAAGTTTATCTTAATTATGAGCAACAATCTGTTAATGATTGATAAAGGACTCCCATTTTACATGCCATTTAAAGCAATTGGAATAACATTTGGAGCATTCTTATTACTATTTTTATTTATTTCACTTTTCACTTCTCGACTAGTAAATGTAGAGAAACTAGTAGAATTAATAAAAGCAGAAGAAAAGCCAAAGCCCGAACCAAAAGCATCATTTGGGCTATCTTTATTCGCACTTATTTGCATTGGACTAGGATATACGGCTGTTTTCCATAGTGTTAAAGCAATTCATTACAAGGATATGAATTATGTATTATTCATGATGGCGACAGGGGTGAGCTTTGTCGTACTTGGAACGTACTTCTTATTTACCCAGCTCAGTGTGTATGTGTTACGTGCATTAAAGAAAAGGGAAAATATTTTTTTTAAGAAAACAAACATACTCACCATCTCAGATTTAGTGTATCAATTAAAAGATAATGCAAAAATGTTTTTTATGGTAACTATTATTTCTGCTGTTGCCTTCACTGCAGTGGGGACTTGTATGGGGTTAGGTAACTCATCCATGGCTGAATCAAATAGTCCCTTTGCATTTTCTTATCGGTCTTATAATAATAACAATTTAGAAAAAGAACATATAAAAAGGATTGAAAGTGAACTCAATGATGGCGGGTTTAATTTCAAACGGGTGACTTATTCAATCAAACAAATTTCGGATACCATTTATAACAGTAATATTTTATTAAGTGTTATAAAAATAAGTGATTATAATAAGTTAGCTGAGGCATTTGGTTTTGAAAAAGAAAGCTTAAAAGATGAAAATGATAGTTTTGTCATACCATCAAGAAAAGTTACTAATACAAAATCTAATCAAAATAACTTTCAATTGTTGCATGGAAATATAAAAAAATCTATGCATGTAAATAAAATACTAACGCCAAAAGAACTACAAGATACAAACATAACGACAATTATTATTCCGGATTCTGTATATAATCAAATGATTGTGGATCCAGAGAGTCAATACGGTCAATTTACTGTCAATGGCTTTGTTGTGAAAGATTGGGAGAAAACAAAAAAAGTTGCTGAAAAAATCTTGGCTTCCTTACAGAAAGGGAATAAAGATATAAATGATCCTAGGGTATACAACGAATCATATCAATTTTCGACTTTAATTTTTACATGGATAGCTATGAAGCAAGGTTTTGGACTTGCATCTATCATGAGTGTATTAATAGGTATTGTTTTCTTTACGTTTGCTGCAAGCTTTTTATATTTCCGATTATACACAGACTTAGAACGAAATCAGGAGCAATATAAAATGATAGCAAAAGTTGGTTTAAGTAAACCGGAATTAAAGAAAATTGTGACACGTCAACTTGCATTGTTATTCTTTTTACCAATTGCAATAGCAATTACACATAGTACGGTTGCTTTTATGGCCTTACAAAAGTTAGCCAATTTTTCAGTCTTAGGTAGTTCTATTATTGTATTGATTTGTTTCTTAGTTATGCAAATTATATACTTTTACTTTGTTCGTGCTCAATATTTGAAAAAAATGTATAAAACAATCTTTTAATTTTAAAAAGGAAAATATAGGATGAAAAAAAGACTTAGATTATTAATAGCAGCTGGTATTTCAATGAACATGTTAGGAGCATGTTCATTATTTGGTACAAAAAACTCACCAGCAAATGGAATTTCAATGGAAGTAGGGGAGATAAACGAACAAACAAGAAACTCTATAATAGACTTGTACAAAGATATAACAACATCACAAGACCTATATCAAATAAAAGAAGGGACCATAGATAATAACAAGCTCAACGTAAAGCTTCCGACAGAGTTTGAGGATGCTCCTAGTAATTTATTATTTATAAGCAGAACAACTGCTGAAAAAATGGACAAAAAGGGACTTATACGTGAAAGAGATAATAATAAGGGGCTCACATCTTCAGTCCCTATTGATTCGTTACCAACAATAAAAAAAGATGAAACTATCTTATTTGCAAATAAAGAATATAAAGACTTGAAGGAACTAACATTTGATGAGAAAAAAATGAATGTTCAATACAAAGGGGATGTATGGCTATCTCCATATCGTGGTGAATCCAACGTAATCCTATTAATTGTAGATGATACATTATTTAAAGAAATAAATGGGAAAGAAAAAACTAGACAGATTCTATCTTTTAATAAATCTTTTGGGAATCTTAATTTAGAAAATCAAGGAAAAGCACCAGAATTAAGGAAGGAAATAGATAAAGTGAATACGGCTGTAGGCACTGAGGGCAAGAGAGCAGTTAATTTTGTAAATATCACTGAAAAGTAAACAATTACTTTTATATAGAATAAAAATTTAGAACATATTAATCATCTTTGAAAAGAATCATTATTTTTAAAGACACCAATAAGTGGACTTGATTTTTTAGTCATAATAAAAAAATCAAGTCCACTTTTGAAATTATAACCATCATCTAAATTTACAACCTTGTTTTCTTGTGTCTAAACGTACAATTTTCCCGCAATGATATGGTGCCCCCTCATAGTACAATCTAAAAAATCATTTATGAAACGAGTTTTAAACCTATTGCAGCACCTAAAACCATACCTATAAAGATAAGTCTTCTCCAGTCTTTTGATTCCCCATAAAAAACCATGCCTAAAATTGCACCTCCAGATGCACCGATTCCAGTCCAAATTGCATAAGCTGTTCCCATAGGTAGTGTTTCCATTGCGTAAGCAAGAAATATAAAACTTAATCCAAATCCGAGAATTAACAAAGTTAATGATTGCCAATTTCGAACTTTATGCAATTTATTTATCATAGCAACACCAAACATTTCAAAAAGACCTGCTAAGATTAAAGAAATCCATGCCATTAGGATTCATCACCTTTCTGAAGTTTGTCATCTGTAACTAATTTCAAGCCAATTACTCCAGCTAATAAAAATAAAATCAAGAGTACTTTTCCAACTTTAAATGGTTCACCAAAGAACAGGATTTCAGAAAAGACAGTTCCAGCTGTACCTAACCCAACAAAAACAGCATAAACTGTTCCCACGGGAAGTTTTCTTCCTGCCATGATCATTAAATAAAAGCTGAAAAATATAGCAATGATAGTCCCCATCCAAGTCCAAAAGTCATCAGCATTTTTTAAACCAATAACCCAAAAAATTTCAAAGAAAGCAGCAATAAATACTTTAATCCAGTCTTTACTCATCTAAAAGACACCTCTGATTTTATTCTTACCAAAAAAAAACAAAAAAAGGCTAAGAGAAAACTGTTAAACAGTTTCTTCCAGGCTTTTATCCTTCCGTGACACAGTAAAGCTGTGAGTTTTCTCTCGGACAAGAACACATGAAAACGAAATAGTTAATGCTTTGTATACACCTTTCATTCTCAGCGATACCATAACTATATTTTCACATTTTGGAATCCGTTTAGTGTACAAGATTCGTGTTTTGTTGACGAGACCACATTAAATAGTTTACCTAAAGCTGTACCGATAATAGAAAATATAATTGCCCGTTACTTTTTTCTTTGTTATATAAAATTTATATAACAAACGTGGAATTTAACAAAGTGGACAATTGAACCCCGTAACTCATCACTCATTTATCTCAAACATTGATTCATAGCTAAAAGAATTAAACAAACGTTTGTTTAATTCTCCTACACCAAATTTCTTCATGACATAAATAAAATAAGAATACCCCATTTACCTACACTTACATTTTTTCTAATTTATTATGATATAGATATTGTTTTAAAGTGTTTTGTGCAAAATAAATAATTGAGATTTGTAGGAAGTATAATCAGGGTTTTATTTCTTCCTATAATTAACGTAATTTTCAGATAATATAACTTCAAATGTTAGGATTTGGTATATAATGAAGGCAACCCGTAGTTAGAGTGTTTGCTCCGATTCAAATTATGAGATAGTTTGTTTTTCATTTTAAATAACCTACAATAGATCTTTAAAAGAAACTAAATATCTTAATTGAGGAAATTTGTTATTACACCGTCTTCAACATGTTTTTTGAACTCTTTTTCATTCACCTTATTAGTTTGATAAACTCTCTATACGGGGTTCATCCGAGATATATGTAATTTTGAGCTATAGTTTTTATTTTATATCCATTATCCAATTATCCTGTAACAATAAGGGATTGTAATAATAATGTTGCGGATTATTTTTGATACAGCAAATTTAACAGTTAGGATATTTCATATTCTCAAACACAAAACGTAACAAAACCCAAGGAAAACTTTATATTTTGTTACATTAGATGGCGTGTTATAATGAGTTATCGTTAACTTTAAGAGAATCAAATCTACATATAGGAGGAGTCTAAATGAATTTATCTCATGAAAAAAAAACTGGAACTTATGATGCATATTATTACTTTATTATCTTTCATCATTCTCATTTTTTTTAGCATTACAATCTTTTATATACCCTTGATTTTTTATTTCATATTCAAATCAAAAGAACTTCGTATAATTGCTATTGAAACAGCTGTTTATCAGCTATTCACTTGGATTATTGTATTGATATGGAATACTTTTGTAATGAGGACTTTAATGCTTTCTATGTTCCATTCCGATATGAATGTGAGTAATATGTCCATGATATTGTGGACAGCCCCAATTTATATAATCCTAACTATTTTATTAGGTTTCGGACCCCTTAAAGGAATTTTATATGTATTACAAGGGAAAGATTTTCATTATCCTATTATCTCCAAATGGATTAGCAGGTAAAAAAATAATAAAAAAGAATCCAACGAATTATGGATTCTTCTTTTTATGTTTATTTGATATTATCAAGGTTTTTAATTCACACTCGCTTTTCAATCAGTTGAATTTGAAAAATGTCACTGTCATTAATACCAAGCACCTTCATTTCTTCTTTAAAAGAGCGCCAGGGTTCAACCCTAATGGATTTCGTGCTCTTATCTCTTAACGTGTATTCTCTTATATAATGTGATTTCTGTTCCTTATGTTCTTTCATTGTGACAGTAAAAAGGAGAGGAAAGTAGTTTAAATAAGTGCTTTCCTCTTTTGACATGTACCTGTAACCTACAGATTACTCTTCAATAATGATTATATATCCATTCAATAATATTTTGGCTTCAATTTTTGATTGGAATTGCTCTGTTACTGATTTAAATTAGTACAAATGTAACTAATAGTATAATTTTTGTTGATTTGGTTAGGATGGTGACATCAGGGACATGAAGAGGTGACATTTTTGAGAGTAACAATTAAGATAATGAAATATCAAATCTTATGTCCAATGAATGTCGATTGGACAATATTTGAAAAGCATTTACGGAACTTAACATACCAGGTCAGAACGATAAGTAATCGAACCATTCAACAATTATGGGAGTTTGATGCTTTATCCTTTGACTACTTCAAAGAAAAAGGTACATACCCTACTGTCCAAGATTTATATGGGTGTACACAGAAGAAAATTGACGGTTATATATACCATACATTACAAAGTAAATATCTAGATATACATAAAGGAAACATGTCTACCACTCTTCAAAAAATTATAAAAACGTGGAAGAGTAGAAGAAATGAAATTAGAAAAGGTGAAATGTCAATTCCTTCTTTTCGAAATCGCATACCAATTGATCTTCATAATAATTCTGTAGACATAACAAAAGAGAAGAATGGAGATTATATTGCGGGTATATCTCTTTTTTCACGAGATTTCCATAAGGAAAATGGCGATGTCCCAAAAGGGAAGATTTTTGTAAAGTTAGCTACCCAAAAACAAAAAAGCATGAAAGTTATTTTGGATCGATTAATTAATCAAACATACAGCAAAGGTGCATGTATGATTCATAAATACAAAAATAAGTGGTATTTATCAATTACTTATAAATTACTTATAAATTCAATGCTATAAAAGAAAATAAATTTGATAAAGATTTAATCATGGGAATTGATATGGGTGGAATAAATACAGTTTACTTTGCATTTAATGAAGGGTTTATTCGTAGCAATATTAATAGTGATGAAATTAAAGCGTTTAATGAAAGAATTCGACAGAGACGTATCAATTTACTGAAACAAAGTAAATATTGTAGTAATAGTAGAACGGGAAAAGGTAGGGAAAAACGGTTACAGCCAATAGACGTGCTAAGTAATAAAATAGCTAAGTTTCGAAATAGCACTAACCATAAATATGCAAACTATATAATAAAACAGTGTCTAAAACATAATTGCGGGCGTATTCAAATGGAACTTTTAAAAGGCATATCAAAAAATGATAAGGTTCTTAAAGATTGGACTTATTTTGATTTGCAGGAAAAGATCCAAAATCAAGCCGAGATTCATGGAATTGAAGTTATTAAAGTTGCCCCCGCATATACGAGTCAACGATGTAGTCAATGCGGATATATTTGTAAAGAAAATCGTTGTACACAAGCTGTGTTTGAATGTAAGCAGTGTGGATATAAAACACATGCTGATTATAATGCGGCCAAAAACATTGCTACTTATGACATCGAAAATATTATAAATAAACAATTAGCGGTACAAAGCAAATTGTATTCAAAAAATGTATGGAAGAGTATATAGAAGAGTTAGGATACCTTGATTAATGCAGGTAATTGAGTCCATATTAAATAATTTGGTGGATTTACACGCCATAAATGGAGAAGTAGCACATAAGAAATTTACCAAGTGCCAACACTCCGTAAGGTAGTATCAAATGTAAATAAACATTGATGCGTGGGTATTTTTCATGCTCTGAAGGGTGTAACACAAAAACCGTTACACGATACATTTATTTGCTGGGAAAATAATGTTTAATATTCATCTTATCAGGTTTTTTTCCGTATCTGTTAAAGTATATATCTGTATTTCATCGGGGTTTAACACTAACATAAGATGTATTTAAATATGACCATCGTATTTAACCAGCGTAAAAATGCCTTGTTTAACATTAACATAGGGTGTATTTGAATACATGATTATAGCATGAATTCAACTCATACAAAGGGTTTATTATTAATATAAGATGTATTTAAATGAATATCGGACAATGTTTAAAGTCCAAGGATAAGAGTTTAACACTAACATAAGATGTATTTAAATTGTTAATAAACTACACGATAAAATCACTAGCTATATGTTTATCATTAACGTAAGATGTATTTAAATTGCTCATGTAATCAATTTCACTCTCATTACTTTCCGTTTAACATTAACATAGAATTTATTTAAACTATCAACACGAATCTTTTTTGAAGGAATAAAAATTAAACTAAGTTAAGAAAGTGAATTTTATCAATACGAGTTTTTCTTTTACATATTAAAATGAAAGTACCCGTTCAATGTATACTGACCCCTTCACAAATCGTGAAGGGATTTTTTATTCAACAAATGAGTTTTACAAAAGATACAAAATGTTAAACTGGGGTACAGAAACGATTCAAAGAATAACCCGCCACATCTGAAAATTTCCAATTTGGGCGGGTATTTTTTATTATGTTTTGTCTTGTAGTATTCTATATAAAGCAGATCTTGAAACATTGGTAATTTCACAAATATGGTCAAAAAAGGACAAACTCTCCAAGGGGAGAAGTCTGTCCAAAGGCAGATATATCTTATCAATGAACTCTTTGGTTTAACAGCATAACGTTCAATACCGCTAGGAATCTTTTACCCTTCTTTCATATCCCACTATTTTTGCAACAAAACCTAAAAAACGGCACCCTTTCTCATTTATATTATTAAGAAAGAATAACGCCTTTTTTTAAAATTCTTAAGTTGATGGGCATGCGGCTGTACCCCAACATTCGTTAGAATAGAAAAGAGGCATCTTTCCGAAGCAGGAGAGATGCCCTATTTTACAACAATTGAAATTCAAGATGAAATTTTTTTCTACCAGAATCTTATAATTTAATTTAGTCTCTGTAATTTAAATTTTTGATTATTACTAGCTGTAAATGGATATACTATAACATTTGTTCCATCTTTAGTACCAGAACCAGTTACATCTAAATACCTAGAGTTTTTCTTATTTTTTAAATAAAAATATCCATTTCCTGCATCTTCAACTATCCAATAATGCTCTTCATAGTATTGGTTAGGTGTAGCAAAAACATTGTTAGAACCTTGATAGTCATTCCAAGCTAATATTAAATTTTCATTTGTTCCACTTTTAATTTGATAGGCCTTTTTATTTGAATCATATACTAACTTCCATTTTTGATGATTACCGCCGTTATTGCTCCATAAGGTAACATTATTCGTTGATCGATTCATATCTATAACGCTACTATTATTTAACGCAGAAAATAGTTGATAGGTACCATTCAAATTAGCTCCAGGAATGTTTTCTCCTACTTCTTTATATATGACATAATCCATTCCATTGACCGTTGCAATTACCGCATATTGGTCTTTTAAGTTTAATGGAAGCCGGTCAATCCACATGCTTGCATTTGGTCCTCCGCTCCACATATTATGAGTAGTCCGTTTTGTTAAATTCATAACTTTATAGGACGCATTTGGTGCATTTGCTCCCGTTTTTATTTCAAATGTATAGGCATTGTGTATCGGTTTGTAGAAATATTGAACACTTGACGGACGAAGTCGATCCATAAGATCTTGCTCTTCTTTCTCCGCAATTTTCACCGATTCATATAATTTATCAGCATAATTCTTAAGATCTTGCCAGCTATCTTTTGCTGTATTAAGATCTGCTTTTATAAAAGTAAATTCTTCTGGGGTAATAAATGTGATATTTTTTACTAAATTATTATATTTTGCTGCTACAGTATCCCAACTATTAGACATTTTCTGTATAGAAGTAATAGCTGTGTCAATTGTTTCCGCCATATTCGTAGTCTTATTTTTTGCATCAGTTATAATAGCTATTTCTGCTTGTGCCCCAGAAATTTGTGCTTTTAAAATTTCTATTTCTCGCTCAGCAGATGCAATATTACTTTTTGCTGTTGCAATCAGCGGTCCACCAATGATACACGTTATTAACGTCGCGCAAAGTACTGAACCTGCAATAATTTGATCATTGCTTTTTTTAATAGACTCATTATACCCATTAATTCGCTGTTCTAAATATGGAATACCTGCAGTTGTACTAGCTAAAATAGTCGTTAATTGATTTGTATCTTGTTTAAAGTTTTGCGTATCTGCTGTCATTTTATTTCGGAATGTTTTCAGCTGTTCCAATAGCTCGTTAACTTCACTTTTATTAGTCAATATACTTTGATACAATTTTTCGAGCTCAGTTTTCAATTTTTCAGTATCTTTTTGATCTATTGCAGCTAGTAAAATACTATAGTGTGTTTGAAATGTATCATTATAATTTACAATGTTTTGATTCGTATTCATAATACGTGGTTTAAGATTATCTAACCAATAGGTCGCGTTTTTTTTTGCATCGTCCTGGTGCTTCAACATATTTGCTCGTAAATAACTATTAAGAGAACTTATACCACTAAGGTCTGTCTCTTGTTGATTACGTATTGTTTTGGCATATGAATCCATAACAAGTACATTAGACATTGCTGGTGCTAGTACATCTTGAAAGCCCTCAGGACCAAGTGAATAATTATGAATGGTTTCTTGCGATATAGTTGTATGGACTTTTTGTTCTGACGCGAAAGAATGAAGTGGTACTACATTACTTGTTGCCATTCCAGCAATCATCATTGATAATAAGAATTTCTTGTACAATTTCTTATTCATATTATCCCACCTACGCTTTTTGAGAATTCGTATCTTTTAGTGAGCATTGAGGAAGTTCCCTGCTCAAGTTTGAACAGGGAACCCTTATCACATAAAATCAATTGATTATTTTATATCTACTAATTTAATATCAGTTTCATAAAGATTTGCAGCAGTATCTCTAACTTCTTTCCAACTATCTTTAGCCACATCGAGATCTTCTTTTATGAAAAATAGATCGTTAGGGTCCATAACTGCAATATTTTTAAGTAAAGATTTATATTTTGATCCAACTACATCCCATTTGGTTGAAAGATTTTGTAGTGCAGTAATTGCTATATCAATAGTCTCTGTTAAGGATTCAGTTTGCTCTTTTAGATTGGTTAAACCAGCTACTTCTAATTGGGCCTGGGTTATTTGTCCTGTTATATTCATAATCTCTTCCTGAGCCTTATCCATCTCTTGCTTTGCTATAACAATTCCCGCTATACCACCTGCTGTTGCTCCTAAACCACCTACAATGAACACCACTCCTAGTTTAGCTCCTAAACCAGTACCAATTAGAACTGCTCCGCCTATAATAGCAAGTGGGCCTAAAGCCGTTGCAACTGCTGAGGCAATAAGCAGTTTATTATATTCAGCAATTGTAGCATGATACGTTGTGAGTTGATTTTGCAACAGCGGAATTCCAGCATCTTGACTTGCTAAAATAGACGTTATTTGAGTTGCATCTTGTTTAAAGTTTTGCGTATCTGTTGCCATTTTCTTTCGGAATTCTCGCAGTTCTCCTAATAATTCGTCCACTTCCGCCTTATTTGCTACAACATCATTATTTAGCCTTGTAAGTCCATTTGATAATGTTTCCTTGTCCTTATTGTTTACAGCTGTTATTAACGTATCATAGTAATTTTGAAATTTAGTATTATAATTAATAATATTTTGATTCGTTGAAATCATTTGCGGTTTAAGTTTATCTAACCATTGCCCTGCATTTATTCTGGCAATATTTTGATCATTAATTATTTTCGTTCGTAAAGATGTATCAATTGAATTGAGCCCATTGAAATCAGCATTTGCTTGTTTAATGATTGTTAAAGCATAAAGGTCCATTACTAAAGCATTTGACCCTGTATTTGTTATTGCCTCTTTAAGACCCTCTGGTCCTAATGAATAATCCGGGTAATCACCCGTTGTACCTGTTTTAGCGTGAATAGGAGTTGATTTTGCCGTGCTTTCCGCTGCAGAAGCATATGTTGGCATGATACTACCTGCTGCCATTACCGTTATTAATGCGGATAAAGCCATTACTTTATAAGGCTTTTTTGTCATTTTTGTCTTCTCCTTTAACTTTCAGTATAATCATATTTCACTCTTTGCTTAAACTTAATTTATTGTTACATTTGAAATGAAATTTTCAAACTTTTTTGTTTGCAAATACAGTTCATCACTGAATTCTTTGAGCTGAATTAATTGATTTTGCAATCCAACACTATCCATGTGTGCCCCTGCACTCAGATTGAGTTGGATTTGGATCATTGTATCATTTAGCGCTTTCCAATCATTCATCAAATATTCAAAAGTAGTAATTTGCCTCTTAATCATCTCAGTAAACCCATTCATTTGATCCTCAATAAAAGTCATTTCAGTCACTTGAATTTGGGTTTCTGCTAACTGCTGAATTAGTGGTAGTAATTCTTTTTGTTTCTGCTCAATGATCCTAGCAGAAGCAGCTGTTTGGCTGTCGAAAAGATCTAAAATTCCACCACCAAGAGATGAAATAGAGATAAAATCTATAGTTTGAGTCTGAGCTGCTCCGCCCGCAATCGTAAAGACTTGCTTCCCAATATTTATAACGCCGTTACGAACTTCATTTGGTCTATTTAAAATTTTTGCGAGTTCTACCAGTATCTCTTCTTGAAGTCTTTTAATATCAGTTCTTAGCTGTGTAACAGTTCCATCTGACCCCTCTAAGGATTGAATTGCTATTTTTGCTTTTTCAGAAAACCCTTTGTTATCTTGAAGCAATAAATCATTAAAACGATTTAGCTGCAATAAGGTTTGGTTCATACTATCTTGGATAGTTTGTACGTCCTGTTGTAGTCTATTAAAAGCATTTACAAAACTCACTTTTGTTTCCGCATCTGTATTTACCGTTCCCGCTAAATCATATAATGTACCATAATAACCATTGAATCTTGTACTAAAACGCTGCATATCTTGATTTAAATCAACTAACTTAGGATTATATTCATCTAACCATTCGCGAACATGATTTTTTACAAATTCTTGGTGATTCGTTAAACTGCTCATACCAGTCCCTTTAATGGTTGGTTGCTGTAAAATAATTAATCCATATGCTTGTGCTAAAGGTGATTGTGAACCTAACGTTCTAATCGAATGTGATAATGTATTCGTATTTTTGACATTTTGTACATATGTTGACTCTGATTTAGACTGCACCTGCTCCGCGTAAACACTTACATAGTTGGAAGGACTTGCTAATATTGCTGTAACCATTAATCCTGTAACTAAAGTTTTTTTCACTTGAACTCCTCCTTTTCTTATTTTTTAAAGAGAGATTCTAGATTAAGTCTGTTACAATTACTATTTTTATAAAGGAAATAGCAATAGATATTGACTAGATTCTTTCTTATTCTCCTTTTTCGGGGGATGGAAAAAGATACCCCCTATTAGAATATATAAAAGTCGGAAAATACTCAATTTTATGATTAATTATCCACTATAAGATAATAGTGACTAGTTTTTTTATGTTTTGTTATATATATGCCATTTGAAATATATATTTTTTTTGGGGTAATGTCATATTTATAATAAAAAGATATATATGAATTAAGAAATCCATCGTTAATTGTCATAAATTCTATAATGATTTTGAATGTGCTTATCTTTCCAAAATGTAAAAATAAATACTCTTAAATTATGTTGGGGAATAAAATTTAACCTGTGACCGATTTTTACACGTATCTAAGCTTGTACCCCATGCCATATTGGGAAAATTGTACAATTTGGACACATTTTAAGCGTTTTCTGTACATTAATTGACATCTGTCCAGAAAATCTAGAGTTTTGGAACAAATAATAAAATGCGTACTTTTTTATCTTTGTTCGGCAATCGGTCCTTTTGTGGAATAGGAGTTTATAGGAAAATTTTTATAATTTTATTTTTTGTTATTTTTAAAATTATTAACTTAATATTTTGTAAATTTTATAATTTGGTTGATTGACCAAACAATAGAGGTGAAATATGAGTAAGGAAGATAAGAGACAACGTATAATTGATGCTTCTTACAAGGTATTCGCAAGTAAGGGTTATACAAATGCTTCAATTAAAGATATTGCAAAAGAAGCTGACATAACACCTGGACTTATTCACTATTATTTTAAAAATAAAGAAGAACTGTTATTTTCCGTTCAGAACCAGGTTCAAGAGCGATATCATAACAAGCATGAAGGGAAAGATGAAAAATATTTATCTCCATTGGAGACTTTACAGGAGATAAAATCAAGGGCAGAAAAAGATCCTGAATGGTACCGTTGGCGTTATGAAATATATTCTTTAGGCTTAAAAAATGAGGACCTTCAAAAAGAAGTAGCTTCTATTCTAAGAAATGGAAGAGAAAGTTTATCTAAACCGTTGCAGAACCTTATTGGTGGGCCTGAAGATGCTGAAGAAATGGCCAGTATTTTATTAGCTTGCTTTGATGGTCTAGCACTGCAGAAAATCGTGGATAAAGATTTTAATATAGACAGAGCGTATTATCTGTTAATGAATCTTTTAGAAATCTATTTGAATGAATAGATTTCTTTTACATATAATTGGTTGGTCATCCAACTAAGTTGTGGTAATTTACAAAACTAAATATGAAAAAAGGTGAGCTAAATGAAAAAAGTGCTTCTATCTTTATTGTTGTTTACAATGTTGGTTACCCCTTTATCCGCAAACGCAGTAAGTAATAATCAAACGGAACTCATAAAAGAGTTTATGGATAAAGCCATCGAAGAATATAAAATTCCTGGTGTTTCATTAGCCGTTATTCGGGATGGAGAACTATTTTTTCAAGAGAGTTGGGGGATTCAGAGTGATCGTACACCCGTAACAAAAGATACATTGTTTACATTAGGCTCTGTCAGTAAACCTTTAACCAGTCTTGCCATTATGAAGTTAGTTGAGCAAAAGGATATCGAACTTGATCAGGCGATTGATACCTATATACCATCATTTAAATATAATAGAAATGGTTTTGAAAATAAAATTACAATTCGCCATCTACTAACCCATACAAGTGGTATTAGTTCTTACGAGGGCTTAAAAATAGCAGAACTTAAATTAAGAGGGAAAAATGCCATTAATCATGCAGTTCAAAAGCTTAATAACGTAGAGCTCAACCATGAACCAGGTGACGTGCATCGATATAGCGCTGCCAACTATTTGCTTTTAGGAAAGGTTATTGAAAATGTGACAAATCAATCTTTTTCTGAGTTTATGAATGATGAAATATACTCCAAGCTAGGTATGAATCAGACTGTCTCAAATTTTAAAAATGCCTCTGAATTAGGATATCAACCAGGGTTTCAATCTTGGTTCGGAAAGCCAATAAAAAGTGAGAATCTATTTGATGATAGTGGGGCTCCATATGGATATATTTCTTCCACAGCTAATGATATAACGAAATACATACAATTCTTGTTAGAGGGTGGAGACTTATTATCTGATCATTATTTTTTGCACCTGTTTTTAAAGAAAGAATTTGGGGTGGGACACATTTAACTTCTTTTGGATATGAGATTCCATCAAATCAAACTGGAGAGTGTTGGGCTTTTGCAGCGCATCAACATGGACAAAGTATTGTTAAGAATGGAAAATATAGAGGGTTATCTTTAAGGGAGTTGTGGGAAGAACATCGAGATTTGTTTGGTAATGTTGAGGGAGATCGTTTCCCTCTTCTTACAAAAATTTTGGATGCCAATCAAGATTTATCTGTTCAAGTTCATCCCAACGATGAGTATGCCAGCGTACATGAAAATGGAGAACCAGGAAAAACAGAATGCTGGTATGTAATCGATTCCATTAAAGATGCAGAAATTATATATGGACATCATGCGAAAACAAAAGAAGAATTAATGTCTATGATTGAACAGAAAGAGTGGAACCAACTGTTACATCGTGTGAAGGTGAAACCTGGAGATTTCTTCTATGTGCCGAGTGGAACTGTCCATGCAATTGGAAAAGGGATTTTAGTATTAGAAACACAACAAAACTCTGATACAACCTATAGATTGTATGATTATGATAGAAGAGATTCTGATGGGAATTTACGTGATCTGCATCTTGAAAGGAGCATTGATGTAATAGAAGCTCCATTTATATCGAATCAGTTAACGGTTAAACATGAAAAAGTAGGTGATTTGAGTATAACTAACTTTATTAAATGTCCGTATTTTTCAGTGGAAAAATGGGAGTTAGATGGATCAGCTAGTTTGGAACAGCAAAAAGCTTTCCTTCTTGTTAGTGTAATAAAGGGGAAAGGTGAGCTAATTAAGGAAGATAAGCATTATTTCTTTAAAAAAGGAGACCACTTTATAATACCGAATTATTTTGGAGAATATGATTTGGTAGGTAACACTATATGTATTGCTTCAAGTATATAAAACTATTTATCTTTATATAGATATTATAGGTTTTTTATTTAAACACAAATTAATTAGAACTTGATTAAAAGGGGCTAATTAATTTGTGTGAAGTATATTGATTTTTTACTTGTTATTCCTGTTAGAAATAGCCGATAATGAAATTTTTTTGTTTGTAATACATATAAAATTCCTTTAAGAGGTCCGAAAACTAATAAAATAATTAGGATTATATATAATGGAGCTTTCCACACTAGGAGTAACATATTACTCGCATTCATATCGAAATGGAACACCGAAAATATTAAAATTCTAATAACAAAAGTGTTGTAAATCAATACAATAATCCAAGTAAATAGCTGATAAAAAGCTGTTTCAATAGCAATTATACGAAGTTCTTTTCCTTTAAATATGAAATAAAAAATAAACGATACATAAAGAATTGTAATGCCATATAAAATGAGAATGGTGAAGGATAATAAAGTAATAGTATGCATCATTAATTTTAGTTTTTTCTCTCGGTATAAGTTAAATCATATTCCACCTATATGCAGATTTGGTTCATTTAAAGATAACTCATTGTAAAATGCAAACCACCATGATTAAAATGAGCGATTAAGGAGCTACCCTTCTAGAAATAGCAATTTAATCATGAGAAAGCATGAAGAAGCTTTCCAACAATTTTAATCCTTTCCTCTAAATTTTCAGGATCTCCTTTCAAGATACAGGTTATATCGAACTGTAAGAGGAAATCAAGTTGAAATTTTGTTATATACCGGGCTTTTTATGCTTTTTAAAATTTTCCACCACAATAATCTTCAATAATAAAGCGTCAGGACACGTGTATAATAAAAAAATTAACATAATAGTTTATAAAAATTATTGCATAAATCATAAAATTCGGTGTATAAATATAAAGTGTTATACAGATTTTTATATCTGTGATTTTGGAATGTTATGATATCAAAAAGTGAAGTAATAGGTTTTATCAATACTTGACAAGTTCAAAAATTGTGGATATGCTTTAACACGAAACGAACAAAAAATTTAAAATATTAATAACCTGTTAGGTGAGGCTCCTATACAAACACAGGCTATTGCCCAAAAATATCGAAAGATGCCAATGGGTAGAACAGGAATTGTCGGATTAAGGCTCTTCTTAAGATAGCTAAGTGATGAATGATTCATCCTTTACGTTGTATAGTGCCAAAACTCAACTAGGGGGAATGAGCTTTATTTAGCTATGTCTTTTTTAAATCTACCTCCTTTAGTTGAATCACTAGGGGAGGTTTTTTATATACAAAATTTTATTTGTAATAAGTCTCTTATAAAAGGGGGGAAAACTAATGATTGATGATATTGATCCCATATTTATTAAGAAATATGTTTTCCCTGAAGTGGGAAATGATAACAAGTACCATTGTCCTTAAGGAGGATTTACGATGAAAAAATGTTTAAAACAATTATTAACGACAAAAGACATACACTTAGTACATGAGCTTATAAAAAACCAATCCTATGATATTGCAATGGAAATGAAAGGTTTTCAACATAAAGATCAGATATCTTTAATAAAATGTTTTCCTACTGAAAAAGGTGCGAAAATTCTCAGTTACCTTACACCAGAAGAGCAATATAATATTTGTACCAATTTGCCTGTGGATAAAGGAGAAGAGCTATTAGCTAGGCAATCTATTGATGACCTTGTTGATGTAATTCTTTCAATTCATCCACTTCAGGCTGAAAAACTTATACAACTTTTGTCTGAAGAATCTCAACAAAGAATTAGAAGTCTGCTGGTTTTTCAATCTGGAACAGCAGGCAGTTTGATGACAATTGACTATATTGCTGCCAGGGAAAATTGGAAAGTAAAAGATACGCTGTCGCATATTAGAAAAATTGGGGCAGGGGTTGAATCAATTTCGTATATTTATGTTCTGGATACACGTGGTCAGCTTAATGGAATTGTTTCTATTCGTGAATTATTGCTAGCTTCAGATGATAAGACTTTATCATCGATAATGGCATCAGATGTTATTTCAGTTTCAGTGAACCTAGACCAACAGGAAGCCGTACAAAAACTAATGGATTATGATTTATCCGCTATACCTGTAACAACGATGGATAATCGGATGATAGGTATTATAACCTTCGATGATGCAATGGATGTTTTCGAAGAAGAAGCAACTGAAGATATTCAAAAATTAGGAGGGAGCACCCCATTAGATAAGCCATATTTCGAAACCTCTATTTGGCAAATATACCGTAAACGTATAGGATGGTTATTACTTCTGTTTGTAGCAGAAGCATATACTGGTTCTGTACTTCGACATTATGAAGAAACATTGACTCATGTAGTTGCACTGGCTTTCTTTATTCCGTTGCTAATTGGAACTGGTGGAAATACAGGTACACAGGTCGTAACTACATTGGTTCGAGCTGTAGCTCTAAATGAGGTGAAATTTAAAGATATATTTCGTGTTATGAAAAAAGAAGCATTAGTAGGCCTTTTACTAGGGCTTACATTAGCCGTGGCAGCATTAATTCGTGCGTACACTTTAGGCGTAGGTACAGAAGTCGCGCAAGTTGTAGCTATTACTGGATTGTTCATTGTTATTTGGTCGTCCATTGTTTCATCTGTATTACCTTTGATTTTAAATAAGTTAAAGCTGGATCCAGCTGTTATCTCAGGTCCGTTCATTACGACATTAGTCGATGGAACGGGGTTAATTCTGTACTTTACCATTGCAAAAATGTTACTAGGGTTATAAGAAATTTATATTAAGTTTTTTATACCTAAGTTCGTTCCCGCAAAGTTTGTAGACAAACTCGTTGGAAGTATAGAGAAAGAGAGAATAGAAGTGAAAAAAGTATTCAAGTTACTGGAATATCCGTTGGTGTTTTCGCTTATCATTACAATTGTATTTGGAATTTTGATGATGTATAGTGCTAGCGCAATTGTTGCAGTTAAAAATTATGGCTATAGTAGTTTTTTGTTGCTAATAAGAGGGAACTTATAAATAAAAATTACTATTTATGGTGAGAATAATACTATTTAAGTGCTATTGAACTTCTAGAAATGATTGAAAATTCAGAGTTATTATAAAGTGTAGTTTTAAAATTATTTTTTAAAAACAGGGGGATTCTATTTATTTGGATAGGAGGTAAATTTGTTGAGATCTAATAAAAAATATTTTTATAAACAGGAAGTATTGAGCAAAAATTATAATATGCTAATTGAAATTGCAAAAAGTGATGTTGAATCAACGTTAGATTTTTTTAAAACAACGTCTCAAGGGCTGTCTCACGAGGAAGCTACTATGAGGCTTGAAGTGTATGGAGAAAATAAAGTAGTTTCTCAAAAAAGAATAAAATGGTATATAACATTATTTAATTCTTTTAGAAGTCCGTTTATTTCTCTTCTAATTATATTAGGGATGTTATCTTTTTTTACCAATGATATAAAAGGTACTATTATTGTGGGAATCATGGTGACGTTAAGCGTGTTAATTCGGTTCATACAAGAAATTCGTTCTCAGAAGTCTATAGAAAGATTAAAAAATCTTGTATATGAAAAGGTAACTGTTCTCAGGAAAGGAAATATTCCTTATAAAGAAAATAAGAGAACTTTATTGGAGGAAAGTGGAAAGGTACAAATTGGTCTTGAGAATCTTGTACCAGGGGATATTATAGAATTATCTGCTGGAAATATTGTGCCTGCAGATGTACGGATTATCTCATCAGAAAATTTACTTGTAAATCAATCATCTCTAACAGGAGAAGCATTGCCCGTTGAAAAATCAAATCAGTATTTCCATATGTATAAAAAACGTAAAATTAGAAAAATCCAAAATCTAATTGAATTAGAAAATCTCTGTTTTATGGGAACTCATATTATAAGTGGTACAGCAAGAGTAATAGTTGTAGGTACTGGAACAGATACTTACTTTGGTTCAATAGCAAAGAATCAGGTTAAGCTGAACAAGAAATTTGATTCTAAATTCGATAGAGGGGTAAGCAAAGTTAGTTGGCTATTAATTAAATTTATGATCATCATGACTCCTATTGTCATGATAATCCATGGGGGTATTAATGGGAATTGGTATGAGGCTTTTTTATTTGCAATTGCTATTGCAATTGGACTCACTCCAGAAATGCTTCCAATGATTGTAACAGCTAATTTAGCTAAAGGCTCTATTAATATGAGTAAAAAAAGGGTACTTGTAAAACAACTATCTTCTATTCATAATCTTGGAGCTATGGATATTCTATGTACCGACAAAACAGGCACGTTGACAGAAAATAAGATGGACCTGGTACGCCATACAGATACAAATGGAGAGAATTCGGATGAGGTTTTAAGATTAGCGTATATAAATAGTTACTTCCATACAAATTATAAAAATGAAATTGATTTATCAGTTATACGTTATGTAAAAGAT
Organism: Bacillus sp. RC251; assembly: GCF_044908765.1. Lineage (NCBI taxonomy): Bacteria > Bacillati > Bacillota > Bacilli > Caryophanales > Bacillaceae > Bacillus > Bacillus sp. RC251. The sequence goes on from NZ_JBIYDP010000013.1 coordinate 33,396, forward strand.
AGTAGTAAATATGATCTGTCTCAATACTCCAAAATAGATGAATGTCTATTTGATTTTGATAGAAGAAGAGTTTCAGTTGTTATAGAAAAAAATGCTAACGAACGAATAATGCTTTGTAAAGGTGCAGTTAGAGAAGTTGTATCAATTTGTAGTTTTATAAAAGAAAATAATAAGATAATTCCTATTACAGATGAAATCCAGCGTAGAAATAAACACCTAATTGAACTCTGGCAAGAGCAGGGGATGCGAGTTGTTGCAGTTGCATATAAGCAATTAAATAGTGATAAAGTGGGAAGTTATTCTATAAATGATGAATCAGATATGATACTCGTTGGATATGTAGGTTTTTTAAATCCACCCAAACAATCGGCCATCGCTGCACTTCATACTCTACAAAAGAAAGGAGTACAAGTAAAAATTTTAACAGGTGATAACGAGTCCGTCACAAGAAATGTATGTAGGAAAATGGGGTTGTATATAGGAGAACCAGTACTGGGTTATGAAATTGATAGTCTTCCTGATAAGGTATTAGGAAAACTTGCAAGTAAAACAAGTGTGTTCGCAAAATTAAATCCTAGTCAAAAATTCCGTATTATAAAGGCACTTCAAATAAATGGTCATACAGTCGGGTTTATGGGGGATGGAATTAACGATGTGTTTGCCTTAAAACAGTCTGACGTTGGTGTATCTATCCATTCAGCAGATGATATTGTTAAAGAGAGTTCAGATATTATACTTATAGAAAAAGACTTACATGTTTTAGAAGATGCTATAGTGGAAGGACGGACAACGTTTGGAAATATACTGAAGTATATTAAGATGACAGCAAGTTCAAATTTTGGAAATGTATTAAGTTTATTAATTGCTAGTGCATTTCTTCCTTTTCTTCCAATGCTACCAATTCAAATATTATGTCAAAACTTACTATATAATCTATCCCAACTTTCAATTCCGTGGGATAAAGTAGACAATGAATTTTTAGTAAAACCAAGAAGTTGGGATACAAAAGATTTATTTCGTTTTATTATTTTTATTGGGCCGGTAAGTAGTGTTTTTGATATAATCATTTTTATCGTAATGTGGAATGTATTTGGTGCAAATATTCCTGAGATGCAATCCTTATTTCAAACGGGTTGGTTCGTAGTAGGGTTATTAACACAATTATTAATTGTGCATATGATTCGTACTCAACATATCCCTTTCCTACAAAGTACGGCTGCTAGGCCAGTTTTGATACTTACAGGCTTAGTTATGTTTATAGGGATTTCCCTTCCATTTACCAGTTTAAGTACTCAAATTGGTTTAACTCCACTTCCATTTTATTATTTTCTGTGGTTATTGGGAATTTTAACAATATATGCTCTAGTTACTCAATTTATAAAGAGAATATACATTAGGAAGTTTAATCGGTGGCTATGAAACTAAAAAAGTCAATCAAAAACAAGTGCTACTAAATACTACATCTTTTATGGAAAAAGAGTTAAAGGTTAATTCTAATAGGGGTCACCATACACATCCTTAAGTTGATGGCCATGGGATCTCTTCACACATCCCTAAGTTGCTGGATATGTATGGTGACCCCCGTAGTCAAAGAAGTAAGAAGATATTTAGAAATGCATCAAATTTTGAGGAAGTGCTTGTGAACCGTATCATAAATAGATGAGGTTTTGTATGTTCGATTTTTAAATAATACCCAAAAAGGAGTGGGTTGCAGTTATAGTAATACTCTATTTTTTGTATTTCTATAATAGATAATTTTTTAAAAAAACAGAATTATCTTGACAGTTATTGAATGGATTGATAAGGTTATAAAAAAATATTTCTTATCCAGAGAGGTGGAGGGACTGGCCTTATGAAACCTCAGCAACAGGTCTGCTTAAGTAGACACTGTGCTAATTCCAGCGGGTGATAATCCTGATAGATGAGAGCTTCCGTTTTTATTTGTCAGTAGCGCCCTCTTTTTTAGAGTGCGTTTTTGTTTTTTCTGGATAGTAACTAAAGGAGAGTAAAAATGGAGAACAAAAATGGGCAAGAATTTCAAAGGAAAATGCAAGCACGTCATTTAGTCATGCTATCACTTGGTGGGGTGATTGGAACTGGCTTATTCTTAAGTTCGGGTTACACTATTCAACAAGCTGGCCCATTTGGAACAATTCTATCCTATCTGGTTGGTGCGCTAGTGGTTTATCTAGTTATGCTATGTTTAGGAGAGCTTTCCGTACATATGCCTGAAACGGGCGCATTTCATAGTTATGCAGTTAAATACATTGGACCGGGTACAGGTTATACAGTAGCCTGGTTGTATTGGTTAACTTGGACTGTTGCTTTAGGTTCTGAATTTACAGCCGCAGGATTACTTATGAAGCGATGGTTTCCATCGGTTAATGTTTGGGTATGGAGTGCTCTTTTCGCCATTTTGATCTTTGTATTAAATGTCCTGACTGTTAAATTTTTCGCCGAATCCGAATTTTGGTTTTCATTGATAAAGGTTATAGCTATTGTGATTTTTATTGTTTTAGGAGTAGCAGCAATGCTAGGGTTTCTTCCGATGACTCATTCAAAAGCAGCACCATTCTTTTCTAATTTTACAAGTGGAGGTTTATTTCCCCATGGTGCTACGGCCATTATAATGACCATGCTTGCGGTTAATTTTGCTTTTTCTGGAACAGAATTAATAGGCATTGCAGCTGGAGAAACAGCGAACCCGGAAAAAATGATACCGAAGGCCATTCGAACTACTCTGTGGAGATTGATCATCTTTTTTGTAGGAACGATTGTTGTTTTATCTGCGTTATTGCCTATTTCCGATGCGGGGGTATTAGAGAGCCCTTTTGTTGCAGTTCTAGAACGAATTGGGGTGCCATATTCAGCTGACATAATGAATTTCGTTATCTTAATAGCCATTTTATCTGCGGCAAACTCAGGCCTTTATGCCTCTTCTAGAATGCTTTGGTCGCTTGCGAATAAGAATACCATATCACCGATTTTTGGAAAAATGACGAAGCAAGGTGTTCCAATCAACGCCGTCATTTTCAGCATGGTGGGTGGAGCTTTGGCTTTGCTCTCAAGTATTGTGGCACCAGATACTGTCTATATCGTACTTGTTTCCATTTCGGGTCTAGCAGTAGTAGTAGTTTGGATGAGTATTAGTGTTTCCCAGTTCCTATTTCGCAGACAATTTTTGAAAGAAGGAAATTCTGAAAAGGACTTGATTTATCGGACACCACTATATCCATTAGTACCAATTGCTTCTTTTATCCTTTGTCTGGCATCGTGTATTGGAATTGCATTCGATCCAACACAGAGAATTGCCTTATATTGCGGCATACCGTTTATTTTGTTTTGCTATGGAAGTTATTATCTAACAAAAAATCTAAAAAAGAGGGGCGTAGATTATGTCGAACAAAATCAACCCAATTGATGATATTTTATCCCAACATTCCATTATGCTTCTTGACGGAGCATTAGCTACAGAATTGGAGGCGCATGGATGTAATTTGGACGATCCTCTTTGGTCCGCACGTGTGTTACTAGAAAATCCGGAACTAATTTATCAGGTTCATTCAGACTATTTTCGTGCTGGAGCGGACTGTGCCATAACAGCAAGCTATCAAGCTACTATTAGTGGTTTTTCCGCGCGTGGAATACAAGAACAGGAAGCTTTGGAATTAATTAAGAAAACGGTGTTACTTGCAAGAAGGGCAAGAGATGATTTTTGGAAAGAAAATACGCAAACGAATAGGCCTAAACCATTGGTTGTTGCATCAGTTGGGCCGTACGGCGCTTACCTTGCAGATGGTTCAGAGTATGTAGGCAACTATGGTGTGACAGATGATACATTAGCAGACTTTCACCGTTCGAGAATGTCTGCGTTAATCGAAGCAGGTGCAGATCTATTGGCATTTGAAACGATCCCTTCCCTGCAAGAAGCAAGAGTATTAGACACATTATTGCGTGAGTTTCCAGAAACATATGCGTGGCTTTCCTTTTCGCTAAAAAATGAGAAAGAGATTAGTGAAGGTAAGAAACTCGTGGAGTGTGCACGAGCTTTTGAGAAAAGTGAACAAATTGTAGCGATAGGCATCAATTGTGCGCCAGTAACCGTTGTGACTGGTGCAATCCAAGCGTTGAGGGCAAACACCAAAAAATCGATTATTGTTTATCCAAACTCTGGTGAAACTTATAATCCAGAAACAAAAACATGGCATGGTCATGAACAATGTAACACGTTGAATATTCAATCTGAAGAATGGTACCAAGCAGGTGCACGTTTAATAGGTGGATGCTGCAGAACGACACCGTATCACATTGAGGAGATATCGAACAAGTGGCGTTCTTCCGAGTTTTTCTATTCGAACGAAGCAAAACAGTAATGTAATGGATGATAATCTATCTTTGTGTGTATTTTCATGATTTAGCTTGTTCAGGAATCTACAGTTACGTCTAGTGGCACAAAATGTCTTTTCAGAGACACAAATGTGGATGGTAGCCTCGGGAATCCATTGGACTTTTGGGTACCTTAGGTATGGAAAGGAATCAGGGAAAATAAAAACCGCTAGTTTAATAGATATGGTAGATAACATGCTGAGTCTTTTAATGAAGATGTAGTTGATCCAATTGAAGGTGAATGGGACCATTTATTCGTAATTAAAGTTAACGAAGAGGTTAATTTAGTTATTTAAAAAATAGTTCAATAATTATATGAAAAGTTGTTGTGGTAAAAATCCTTGTTGTAGTAGTTAATATGGTCATATTGTTGTAAAAAAGGGTAGATGTAAACAGGCATACTCTCCTGTTCATCTATCCTTTCCTTTTTACCTTATAAAATGTGTGACATTATATTCAATCGTATAAATATAGGATTTCATTACTATTTCCTGGACTTTTAATAAAACGATAGGGTTTATTTGGTATGCGTATTATTAAGAGTATGCTTCTGTTTTAGGAATGCTTTACCCCACAAAATGAAAGTACACTTTGTTTCCATTCTTAAGTTGATAGATGTCTGGTGCCCCACTGTAAGAACGTAATTGTATTGTAGAAAAATAAAATAGAAGGATTATTTACCTTTAGTAAATATGAGAACTTTATATTTTTATCATTTTAGCCAAGAAGACTCCTTCCTCAAGGAGCGTGAAGGGTCACAGTCCAGTGAGTAGGTGGGAGATGAATTGGCGGGATGGAAGGAAGCCATCTTAATTGTTCGACATATATAAAGTATTACTCCACTACCTATCGAATGTACGTTTGGTTTATAATAGTCATATACCGAAATGGAGGTGAATCAAATAATGATTAATAAAGCCTATAAGTTTCGTATCTATCCAAATCAAGCACAAGCAATTCTAATCAACAAAACGATTGGGTGTTCTCGCTTTGTATTCAATCATTTCCTATCCTTATAGAATCACGCATACAAAGAGACAGGAAAAGGCTTGACCTATGGTATATGCTCTGCTAAAATACCTGCCATGAAGAAAGAGCTTGTTTGGCTAAAAGAAGTGGATAGTATTGCGATTCAGTCGTCTGTTCGCAACCTTGCGGATGCTTATACGCGCTTTTTCAAAAAATAAAACAGCGCACCGCGCTTTAAATCTAAGAAGGACAACGTACAATCTTATACCACAAAACAAACAAATGAAAACATTGCCGTTGTAGGGAACAAAATAAAGTTGCCGAAACTAGGCCTTGTTCGATTTGCCAAAAGTCGCGAAGTAGAGGGACATATTGTAAATGCGACTGTTAGACGCAACCCTTCTGGAAGATATTTTGTGTCACTATTAGTTGAAACAGAAGTACAAGAACTTCCGAAAACACAGTCTTACATTGGAATAGATGTAGGACTAAAAGATTTCGCTATTTTGTCAGATGGAACACCCTATAAAAATCCAAAGTTTTTCCGATCATTAGAAGATAAGCTGGCGAAAGCACAGCGTGTTCTTTCTAGAAGAATGAAAGGATCTTCTCGCTGGAATAAACAACGAGTAAAGGTAGCTAGAATTCATGAATACATATCAAATGCTAGAAAAGATTACTTGGACAAAATCTCAACCGAAATCATCAAAAACCACGATGTTATCGGTATAGAGGATTTGCAAGTATCGAATATGTTAAAGAATCATAAGTTAGCAAAAGCAATTAGTGAGGTGTCTTGGTCACAGTTTCGAACCATGTTGGAATATAAAGCAAAATGGTATGGCAAACAAGTCATTGTCGTATCGAAAACATTTGCTTCCAGCCAATTATGTTCTTGTTGTGGATATCAAAATAAAGACGTTAAAAATCTAAACCTACGTGAATGGGACTGTCCTTCTTGTCGTACACACCATGATAGGGATATTAACGCAAGCATCAATCTAAAGAATGAAGCGATAAGGCTTCTAACCGCAAGGACTGCGGGGATAGCCTAATCAATTAGAGTTCGATAGAACTCTTTACTTAGGAATCCCTCACTTCTAAACGAAGTAAAAGTGGGGGTAGTTCAATATTCCATTCGTAATAACAAAGCAACTCAAATTGTCGGCATACTTGGATATTAAGCCATATATACAATTGCGTAAAGATAGAGTAGTACCTGAAAAGGGTGCTACTCTTTTTGGACTCTATAAACACAACATGACAAATGTTACTTTTCCATAAAAGAACAAGAACAAACTAGGAATTATGTTTTCCTACATCGAATTTAAACGTACATGTCATTCAAAATAGATGCCAGACACCTGGATGTACATAGCTAAAAGCAACTCATCAAACGCTGGAGGGATACAATGTCTTATAAAACGATTCATACCGATTTTCGAAATGACTATACAGATGCTCGAGATGCCTTGTTAAATGAAGGGATCGTTGAAATTGGCTATGTCCAATATGAAAGTCAAAAAGGACTAATCATACGTCCTGCCTACGAAATAGAAGGAGAAATTTATTTTTTCTCGGGAATGAAAGCAGCGGGAGATACGATATACAGTGTACAATTACGCCCTTTTAATGAGCTAAAAGAGGCGGATTACATTCCGCTAGAAGAAAAATATGGTATAACTATGTAAATAAGGAAAAAGTTAAACCAGCAGTTTATGATAGAAAGTGGTCTGGGGAGTTATGGAATATGACAGAGCAAATCACAGGTATTGTGTATGAATAACCACAGTGTAATCCTAATTAGGTAGGGACCACACGACCGAAAATAGAAAATTGTACGTTAAGGGGGATAGATTAACCATTACGAGGATTATATCTACTTGCTGTTTTTTCAAATCTTAAAGATAATGCTATCAAGATTGACTAACCAGAACCAATGGGTCTCTTTTTCTTTCTTTTTGATAAGTGTTATTGATTGCTTACAAACCTTTAATTATCAAGAAGACAAAAACTTACGAATAGGGTGTATCCTATTGATAATGTATAACCCATAAAAGAGAACAACCTGGGGCCACCCGCATAATTTAAACCGAAATTACTGGAGAATATGCCCAACATATTAAAGGTGAAGAAAGCGATGTCATCGAAATCGCTATAACCTAAAAAGAACTTGTAGTAATACCTACAAGTTCTTTTTGTCTTTTTAGCGAAATTTACAATAAAATTCTTAATAAGTTTTAGCAAATCAAAACTACAGGAGGTGCCGCAAAGTGTATCCTCCCAAAGAGGAAGGAAGAAATATAGTTATTTTATATTTTAAAAGACAAAAAATCAAACGGTTCATAAATAATATGTATTTATAATGAGTAGCACCAACAAATTAAAATTTATTTATGAGCTTCTAATTTATGTGAATCTTAAACATGGATTAATGGTTTTATTCTAAATGCAATTCTTAATTGTAAAGTTTCGTTTGGATCTTTTATGTTTCGTCCTAGTATTTCTTCACATTTCTCTAAACGATAAATAACGGTATTACGGTGTAAAAATAAACGTTTAGCAGTTTCGGATATTGCACAATGAGTTTCTAAATAAACAGATAACGTGTGCAATAGTACAGCATGATCTTTTTCATTTTCATTTGCAAGTGAATGTAGTGTGCTCTCATAGAACTTTTTTAATTGTTCTTGTGGAATCATACGCAAAATCGCTGAGATTTCTTTTGCTTGATAGATCTCAATAAATTCTTTACTCCCTGACATTTCACCGTAGTAAAATGCATCTGTTGCTTCTTTAAAAGAATGAGATATATGTAACAATTGTTCGCTAGAATTAGCAATTCCAAAAGATATGCTTTTTTGAAAATATGTATAGATTTTCACCTGTATGTTTTTTAATAAAGATATCATTCGTTCTTTTTCAGTTTGTCTCCAAATGACATCACAATTCACCAACAAAACATACATATCATCTTTTATGAATAAATGAACATTTGCAGTATAAGAATTTAGTTCTTCCTCTATCAAGTCATATATAAGATCCTTTTCTTCTTGATATTCCATAAATGACATAGTGAATTCTTTTATATCTATTTTTCCTATAATACAAATATATTTTTGATCAAATGATAAATTAAATTCTTTTCCTAGATTAACAATTTCATCTTGGGTAGAGAAAACACTATTAATAACATTGGTAAAAAATTCATCCTGAATGCGTCTTGAATATTGTCTTAAAGAATGTTCTTTTATTAATTCAAAAGCAAGGACGTTTGCAGCTTGTTCCACAGCCAATACCATTGAACGATTTAAAGGTGAAATAAAGCCATCTATAACTAAATAGCTGTATTGATTATTCTGTGTATAAATGGGAAAAATTGAAACTGTATCACGAGTTTTGGTAAGAAGAGAAAAAGTAACAATTTCTATTGTTGATAACGGTAGTTTACGCCCGTTTATAAAAAACTTCTTTAAACTTTGAATAGATACTTTAGTGTTATTGTGTTCGGAAATAGGGCGCAAGTGATAGTCAAGTAGTACAACTGGTAACTGAATTAGTGATGATAAATTTTCCAAAATCATATTTATGCCTTTTCCACTTATAATATGATTTGAAAATTGTTGATGTATTTGCATTGCTTGATGTAATTCATTAGTTCGCATATCCAGAATATAACTTAAGGTTTGATTTACAAGATCTCCTAGTCCTATGTCAAATGGGAGCTCAATAATTGGAAAATAAATTTCATCTGCTAATGAAATAATATCTTCAGGTATTTCTTGTAAAAACCGTTTAGTTTTTATACCTAAAGCTGTACAACCTTGTTTCTTCATTTGTATGATAAGTTCTCGTAATGCATACATATCGTCTTTAAAATGATATGCACTTGTAACTAATAACTCGTTTCTTTTTAAGAAATGAATAATATCAGGTGCATCCATCATATTAACGGTATAAACTTCTTGTTCTACACCCTTATGACCAGCGATAAGTTTAGCTTGATCGAAGATAGGGATTTTCATAATATCATATAGTTTCATTCGATTTCCTCCAAGGGTGACTTATGTAGGATATTAAGAGCCAAATTACTAAATAAGTAGATTATACTAACTCTTAGTATGTATTACAAAGTTTAAATGTAAATACTACATTATGGAAAATAATAACTGGATAAATTGATTAATAATATTTTGCTAAATAACTGCCATTATAAAACAGGAAACCTGAGAGTAAAGGGTGTTAATTCTAACTATGGTTATAATAACTAAAAAAACAGCGTATATTTGGATGATTTGTCAATGTAGTTATTAGAATTAAATAATAATATATGAAATAGGCCTTATAAAAAATTTGAAAAGTTGTTGGATATCCAATTATTTCAGAGTTATGTTTGAAAGATTCTCCATAAAAAGATAGGGAAATAAATAGATTTAAAATGAATTGTGAGAGAAAGTATTATACGATTTGACAAAGTGTTAAAGTAGTATGCTTATAAAAATATTAAATAAGGTGGATTTTCACTGAAAAATGTAAAGGGAGTATTGTTAATATGTCTGAATCTTTAATGAAAAAACAAGATAAATTTGGAGAATCCACTACTTTTATTCCTTATTGGTGGAAAGTTGTACTAGCATTTACTTTAGGAACAATATTTCTTAATGCGGATCGGTACATTTTAAACCCTATATTGGGAGAGATAGGGTTGGAGTATAACTTGAACAATACTCAACTGGGTTTAGTAAATAGTATTTTCTTTTTCACTTATACAATCGCACAAATTCCGGCCGGTACATTGAGCGATAAGTTTGGAAGGAAAATAATTCTGGTTCCGGGTTTTATTTTATTTGGAATTTTTACAGGAGTAAGTGGTATTATGGCTGGATTTACAGGATTCTTAGTGGCGCGTGCTTTAACAGGACTTACACAAGCTACTTATTATGGACCACAGTTCGCACTTTCTTCTGAGGCAATACCAAATAAAAGAAGGAGTATCGGTTCTGCCATCATTAATAGTGGAGCTGCTTTAGGAATATCATTAGGCTTTATTTCTTCTAGTACCCTTGTGTTGGAATGGGGAATAAATTGGAGAATGATGTTTTACATATTTTCCGTTTTAACCATTTTATGCGGTTTGTTCATTGGTGTTGTTGTCAAAGAAGGAAAGAGACAAAAGAAAGATGTGAGTAATCCAGTCATAGATGTAGAGGCTGATATAAGTATGCTTTCTTTATTAAAGAACCGTAATCTTTTAATTACATTCATTGTATTATTTTGCTCTATTTATGGATTTACAGTTATTATGACGTGGTTACCAAAGTATTTACAAGTGGAGCGCGGATTTCAGGGAAGTGAAATAGGTTTTATTTCATCATTAGTTCCATGGGCAGCAATACCAGGGTCACTTTTTGTTGGTTATTTATCTGATAAATATGGAAAGAAAAAGATATTTGTATTTACATTGGTTCCAATCGCTGCAATTTCTTTATGGGCAACGGTGTATATTCAAAGTATTCCTTTAATGATTGGAGCTCTTATTATTTATGGTCTTTTTGGGAAAATAGCGCTTGATCCGGTGCTAATTGCAACTGTTTCAGAGAACGTAAATCCAGAATCATATGGCCGAGCGTTTAGTCTTTATAATTTTATAGGAATGTCATCCTCAATTGTGGCTCCATTTATCGCAGGTTATTTAGCCGATTTAACGGGCAGTATGGCTGCTGGGTTTTATTCAGCTGTTATCATTCTTGGAATAAGTTTAATTATCATGATGTTTTTTAAGGAGACTTCTCCGAATACACATTTTGAAGAAGGAAACATTTAAGGGGATAAGAGTAAATTAATTGGAAGTTTACTGGAGGGAAATTAATGCATACACTGGATAAGTTGCAATTAGGAAAGGATACACTCGATTTACTTCATTGGTTAGGAGAATGTGGAAAAGATCCAGAAGGGGGCGTATCCAGGTTCTTATATAGTTCAGAGTGGCTAGAGGCTCAAGAGTCTCTAAAAACGCTTTTTATTAAAGAGGAATTATCTATCCATTATGATGAAATCGGAAATTTATTTGGAATGCTTGAAGGTAGTAAATATAAAGACGAAACAATATTAACTGGTTCTCATGTTGATACAGTAAAAAATGGAGGATTATTTGATGGACAGTATGGTATTATCGCTGGATTTTTAGCTATAAAATATTTAAAAGAAAAATATGGACAGCCTTTGCGGAATATTGAGGTTGTATCCATGGCCGAAGAAGAGGGAAGTCGATTTCCATATACATTTTGGGGATCTAAAAATATTGTTGGGATTGCTAAACAAGAAGATGTTCAGAATATCTCAGATTTTAATGGTCAAGCATTTGTAGAGGTGATGAGACAAACTGGTTTCACATTTAAAGCTAATCCAGAATATGCTCGCAAGGATATTAAAGCATTTGTTGAACTTCATGTAGAACAAGGAGAAGTACTCGAGAAAGAAGAGAGATCCATTGGTATTGTCCAAAACATTGTTGGTCAACGACGGTTTACAGTTGAAATAATTGGTGAATCCAATCATGCAGGCACAACACCAATGAAATATAGAAAAGATGCGATGAGTGCAGCTAGTTATATGATACATAGGATTCATACCATGACTTTAGAACATGGGGAGCCGCTTGTTACCACTGTTGGGGAAATTAAAGTAGAACCCAATATCGTAAATGTAGTACCGGGTAAAGCTATATTTACGATAGATGTAAGACATGTAGAAAAAGAAGAATTGCATCAATTTACTGATAAAATAGTACAGGAAATGAATAAAGTTGCAAATCAATTAGGAGTTCAAATAAAGATTAAAATGTGGATGGATGCTGCACCAGTACCAATGGATAGAAATATAACTGACATTATCGAAAAGCAATGTTTGCAAAATAATATTGTGTATAAAATGATGCATAGTGGTGCAGGTCATGATGCTCAGATTATAGCACCATATATACCGACAGCCATGGTTTTTGTTCCAAGTCATAAAGGTATTAGTCATTCTCCGTTTGAGTATACGGATCCTAAAGATTTAGCTGAAGGAGTAAATGTGTTAATTCATACATTATATGAATTAGCATATTAACACGGTTTAAATAAATTTATAAATAATAAATAAACAATGTTTTATTGTTGTTTATTTATTATTTAAATTAACTATTCAATTATCTTATTCAATTCAGATTTACTACAAGCAAAGGCCCTGATATTAAATTTCTAAAAGGGGGACATAATGAAACAAAAAGTATTAATAGAAAATAAAAAAAATAAAATGACTCCTTATTGGATGAGATTAGTTATTGTATTTTTTTTAGGCTGGATTTTTATATATGGAAATCGCGCTATTTTAACCCCAGTAATAGGGGAAATTAAAAGTGATTATTCATTAAACAATGCAGAAATAGGGCTTATGAATAGTTTGTTTTTCTTAGCTTATACAATTGTACAAATTCCATCGGGCTATTTAGGAGATATGTATTCAAAAAAATGGGTGCTCGTTCCTGGATTTCTGATTTCCGGAATATTTTTAGCTGTAACGGGATTGTCAGAAGGATATTTGTTACTTATATCTGCATGGATGATTGCTGGAATTGGACAAGGAACTTTTTATGGTCCACAATTTGCATTATCATCAGAATTTATTCCAAATAAATACCGAACAATTGGGAGTGCAATAATAAATAGTGGAGGAGCGATAGGGTTATCTTTAGGATTTATATTTTCTAGTTACTTTACGCTATCTTTAGGATTTAGTTGGAGAATTACTTTTTTTATTTTTGCTCTACTAACAATAATAGTATCAATAATAATGTTATTTACCATTAAAAATGATAGTGAAAATAAAAATTCAATAAAGAGGAAAATTGATATTGAAGAAAAAAAATTCTCAAGTTCAATTAAACTCTTATTAATGAACAGAAACTTAATAGTTAGTTATATTGTGGCTTTTTGTTCATTATATGGATTTTCAGTTATGGTAACCTGGCTTCCTTATTATCTTCAAACTGAACAAGGAATAGAAGGTAGTATAGCGGGGTATTTATCGTCAATAATTGCACTTTTAGCGCTTCCTGGAAGTATTTTATTTAGTTGGATAAACGACCGCTTTCAAAAACATGTCAAAATCATGAAGTTTATGTTGATATTTTCTTCAATCTTCACTTTTTTAATTGGTTTTACTAATAGTACTGTTTGGATTATAGTGGGGCTAGTATTATATGGCTTTATGGGGAAAATTGCAATGGATCCTATAATTGTAGCTTTTGTAGCAAATAATGCTCCTCAAAATCTATATAGCACAACTTTTGGGCTATACAATTTTATAGGAATGTCTTCAAGTGTACTAGCTCCTTATATCACAGGAGTATTATCAATTTATACAGGAAGTATGAAAGCAGGCTTTTATTTAGCTTCACTCTTTTTACTCATCGGGTATTTCAGTTTAATTTTGATAAAAGAAAAAGATGCTAATATATAATAAAATTATTGAAGTAAGAGATGAATCTCTGACATAAAAACACGATGTCTTAAAAGACATCGTGTTTTTATGTCAGAAAGAATCGTTATACGCAGCTGTACAGAAATAAAGTTCTCTTTAAATTAATAGATTTGCTATTGAAAATCATGATGAATATATACAACTAAAGCAATTCCTTTACAAAAAAGTATCCATTTTCATGTCTTCTTACACAAGATTAAATGAATATAATTCTTTAAATCTATAAAAATTTTGTTTAGAGTTTCTTATCCTTGTACATTTGTACAACAAGGGAAGAGGGCGGTTAAATACCAATTTCATCTTCATGTTAAATCCTTATTTAACGAACACTTGAATGGTGAAATGCTATCTCTACTAGGGATAGCATCAAATTGCAATTAAGTTAAAATTTATAAACCTAAAAAGCGTAGAAAGATTTATTTTCCACGCTTCTTATTATTCATAAATATTTACTGTTGTTCTAAATTTTTTATATAAGATTTTACAGCTTGTAATAAGAATTCTTCCTGTCCCATACCTGCACTCGCTGCCATTTGAACTATTTTCTGCTTAAATTCAAGATCTGCATGAAAAGTTAATGGCTCTATATTACTTTTAAAGTAAATTCCTTCAACATGTGGAAGTATCGTACCGGATTTCATATGAGAATGTAAGTATTTAATCTCTTCTTGAAATTGCATTGGATCAACTTGTAATACGAAAGGTTTAATTTCTAATTTAATAGTATCAGATGAAACACTCAATCGCATATTTGTGACACCTATCTCTTTATAAAATAAATTTATTAGATTATACGTAATGGAATTAAATAGCTGAGGTTTTTTAAATGAAAAAGATAAATACCCTCGTTTTGTAATTACAGCTTGCTTACGGAAAGGTTCAAAGGAGTAATCATGTTCTTTATACATAGATAAAGGGAAAATTTCTTCCTCATCTGTAAGAATCTTACCGTCTGCTCCATTGATTTCTATTACTCTCGCTATTTTTCCGTTATGTTGATGTGTTAATAATTGATATAAATATATATCTTCATCTTGAATCTTAGCAATGAATGTTTTTCGCTCTTTTGATGTAGTTTTTTCATAAGTAAGTTGAAAAGTTTCAAGGTCATCTTTATCAATAATATATACTTCTTTTCCGCGCTTTTCAATCTTTGAAGCAGGTAGTTTTCCAGAATTGATATATGTAAAGACAGTAGATGGTGCTACATTCAGAATCTCAGCTGCTTCTTTTGTACTATACCCCTCAATCTCTTCGATATCTTTTAAACGTTCAATATCCTCTAAATAGAAAATCTTACTACCGAATTGCTTCCAGTTATCTTTATATACACATTCTATTAATCCATCTTTTTCTTTCTTTAAAATTGTTTGTACCGTTACTCCTAATAAGTCGGCTGCCTCTTTTGTCGTTACAGTAGGTTTTGTAATGAACAATAAATCTTGTGTCATGAAAGGACACCTCCATAACTATTGTTTACTAGTATTTTAGATATGTATATATCATATCAGAATATGAGATATATTTAAAATGAGAAATAGAATTTATTAAAGTTCTTATAAATTTTTATAGTTTAAAAAAGTTTTAAATTTAATTTACCTCTTAATGTATTTTTAAATTTATTTTCTTTATAAAAGGTATTTAAATTCTAAGGTATTAACTATTAAATGATATCTATTTACTAATAAATTATAAAAAAATATAAGTATAAATTAATAGAGAAGAATATAGGATTCTTACAGAAAGAAAATGAATTATCATTTGTATAATGTATAGAAGTAAAATAAAATAATAAATAAGGATAATAAAGAGTGTTATATTCATAATCATCAATAGGGAAGGTGAATTCGAAATATGGATAAACAAAATAAAAAAGAGAACTTACCTATAACAATGAATCAAAGTGAAGATATAGATACATATGTAGAAAATATAAGAGATATGGTTCCATTCCTGCATGATAGTCGTTATGTAGATAAGTTGGAAGAGAAGATGGAGGTTGCGGAAAAAGAGGGAAAGAGTAAATATACGTATTTAAGTGATCTGGAAGTCATTTATCATTTCGTACATTTACAAAAAGATATGGATGAGAAGAAAAATAGAAAAGAGGATACGAAAAAGAGTTATGTTTCCGAAATCTTATCATTTTGTCAATGCATGGTGCAGCATGCAGAGGAATTCGAATTGAATGGGGAAGAAGTACAGCAAAATGACTCTTTATTAAAAACATTACAGCCCTGGCATATTCGTAAATATAATGCTTGGTTGAAGCAGGTAGAGAACGGTAGAAATGGGGATACGTACGCGGTCGCAACACTTGCAAAAAAATCAGTACTTATACGTTCTTTTCTAAAACATCTTCATGTATTTGCTTATATTGAAAGACCTCTTCATGAAGAACTGCAGCGCGCTAATGTAAATGAACAGGATCGGCCAAATCGGGACCTATCCTATGATGAAGTGATGAAAATTTTAGGGTTTTATAAAGAACAAGGGCAGTTAGTAAACTATACAATTTTACTAGCTCTAGCAAGTACCGGTGCAAGAATTCAGGAATTGTGCACCGCGAGAGTGAAAGACTTACATTATGACGGAAAGTATTGGTTAAAAGTCACAGGAAAAGGGGATAAAGTACGTGAACTTTTCATTCCTGAGCATTTATTCCAGTGTATTAGCGAAATGAGACGGAGAAGAGGATTCTCAACTATATTGGATCGGGGAGATGAATGTCCTTTATTCGTAAATCAAAGAGGAAATTTTTATAATCCGAAAACTTTATCAAATCAGGTAACAGACATGATAAAAAAGACAAATTTAGATTTCTTAAAGTATCGTGAAAATCCTGTAACGGCACATACATTCCGTCATGCATTTGCAATCATGGCAGTTGAACAAGGAAATGCGGATCTATATCATTTAATGCAAACACTAGGTCACGAAAATATCCAAACAACAAAAATCTATTTAGAGAAGCATATGAAAAGAAAGAATAATGTGGGGACTTCATTTGCGGATATGTTGATGTAAGATTTTAATATAAGAAACAAATTTTATTATGTAGTTTTTATATGATTAACAAGGGTTATATTCGTATGAAAAAACAATAAGAAAGTGATTCCTATTGATAGAAAAATATATTCAATCAAAAGTACTTTTGTAGTTAAGTTTAGTGACAGCTTGAAAATTAGGAGCTACACTTGGAATAGATACATTAGCACGTGCGATTGGCTCTGTCATTGGAGAGAGCCAATCCCTCAATGATTAATAGTTGAAGCAAACTGACTTTTAAAATTAGGTATTTTCCTAATTAATTTCATTGCTATTTCCTATTTTGGGAGTGGGAGTCTTACTGTTTAATTTGAGGTTTAGGAAAATAAAAGAGCGTGTTTAAAGTAGGAAAATAGGCTTTAAAAGCTTAAATAAGAATTATAAGTATGAATATATTTTTGGATGAAGAGGTGGCGGAATTGGGATATTTAATTTTAGCATTTATGTTTGCAGTTAGCGTATATTTCCTAGTTTTTGATAATCCTTATATAACTATATTCATTATATTTCTCATCATGGTAGGGAAGTCACTATATGACAACAGAAAGAACAAAGAATAATCAGGGATACAGAGAGAGTATGTGAGTAAAATAGTGAAATATTGATACATTTTAATCATAAAGTAGGTGATGTTCGAAACTGATTTTTGAAAATGTTAGTATGATGGGCGCGCTTGTTTTTCTATTTTTGATGATTTATCTTGCGACGGATCCTAAAGATGTAAGTTTGCTTACAATCCCAGCTTACTTCGGTGGAATGTGGGTCACTAATTGGCTTACTGAAAATGGATTTCAAGGTACCTTTATGTATATGAGTTGGATAGCAGTCTACGTCATTTTAATGATTTACCTTATATTCGCTTCGATTCGTTTAGGCATACGTAACATAAAATATATTAAAGAGAAAATAAGAAAGCGTAGAGCTATAAAAAAATAACATAAAGAGAGACCGTCCTCACGGGCGGTTTTATTGTTATACTGAAGTGCAATGTAGATTATTTAACATTTGAGGAGGGTTAATTATAGAATACTCAAGAATCTACACATTAAGAAACGCCAAGAAAAATTAATAAAGGTAGAGTCCTGGCGTTCATTTCGAGAAGAAATGAACGTATTAGGAATTCAGGATTCAGATATTTTTCAAGTTCAGTTAGTTGAATATGGGAAAGAGAGAACAAAAAAGAATTATCCTAAAAATCCTAGAAGAAAATAGTCTACTTACGTATAAATATCATAATTAAGCACATGTTATATACAAATATAGTGGAGGTGCAATTATGAATATTCAAAGACACGAAAGTAATACAAATGAAATTCTTATTTCTGCTGCAGCAAGCGCTATTGAGCAAATGAAGTATGAAATTGCCCGTGAATTAGGAGTTACACTTGGACCTGATACATCATCACGTGCAAATGGCTCTGTCGGTGGAGAAATTACAAAGCGCTTAGTTCGAATGGCTGAAGAGCAATTAACAGGACAATACAGATTACACTAAGATTAAAAAATAAAAGGAAAAGGGTCCCCTAAGATGAATTCTTTTCCTTTTATTTACAAAAAAATAAAAATCATTTTTAAAAATCTAAAAACGACCACCCAGATTCATTTTTAAGGGTTTTTATCTGATGTGACAATACAATAAGTATAGAAACTCATTAAACCCTTTAAAAGTAACCTTAAGACTGTTAAACGTTATTAAACCTAAATCTGCTGTTTTTTGTTTTAAGGTGTAGTCTACAAGAATTCATCTACAAATTCTAAAATTATAGCGTAGGTTAAAAGACCGATTGGTAATAAATTTCCCAATAAAACAAAAATTATTTTGGTTAAATTCTCTTTACTGAACATTGAAATGACGCTTAAAGGAACAGCAAATAAGGAAGCAAAAAATGTAACTGATATAAAAACCTTTAAAATAGATACTATATTTTCATTTGAAGTTATTGCTAACATATATAAGGATATTGGTAGAATTGTAATTGAAGTTAATGCTGTTAAGAATGAAATTTTAGTAAACACCCTCAAATTTTCCCTTTTCAAAAAATCCCCTCCATTTACTAAAAATAATGATAGTTTAATTGGAACTTTGTTACAATGGACATTAAGAGAATATTTAAACTTGAGAATATGTAGGAAGAAAGCTTTAAATGGTGTGAAAAAATCGCTTGGAATAGAACTGAAAATGGAGGGACTAATTTGCTTACAACTCTTATCTTCGATATTGATGGTACAATTTTAGATACAGAAAAAGCAATATTAAAATCGTTACAAAAGATTTTGAAAGAAGAATTAAATGAAGATTATACATTAGATGCGTTGGACTTTGCATTGGGTATCCCTGGGAAGGAAGCTTTAAAAAAATTGAATGTGCCTAATATAGACGTTATTCATCCAAAATGGAGTAAAGCTGTATTAGATTATAATCATGAAGTCTCCGTGTTCAAATCACTTGAAGATATCATTGGTATGTTGTCACTAAGTAATATAAAACTAGGTATTGTGACGTCGAAAACTAAACAGGAATTAATAGACGAATTTGAGCCATTTGGCTTAAGTAGTTATTTTGAACATACAATTTGCGCATGTGATACGGATAAGCATAAACCACACCCTGAGCCTTTATTTGCCTGCTTAAAACGATTAGATGTTCCTTGTCACGAGGCAATTTACATTGGAGATTCTATATATGATATGCAATGTGCAAAAAGTGCTGGTGTGAAATTTGCTCTTGCTTCGTGGGGATCAAAAACAAAAGATGCTTTTAAAGACACTGATTATATTTTAGAAGAACCAAAAGATATTTTAAAATTAATATAAAGGATGTATGCTTTACTTTAACTTGATTAGATATTGTAAAACTAAACAAAAAAGGAAGTGAAAAGTATGGCTACATATACTGAAGAGCAATTTATATATTTTACAACTAAATTGAACCAATTGGAGTCTGTAAAAGAGAATCAGGAAACATATTGGTATGAATATAGAAAGCTACAAGACTGGTTGCAAGAACAGCAACTAAGTACCAGTTCTATTAGTTGGGGTGAAGAGAGGATGAAGAAATAGTTCTTAATTTGTCCTTTAGAAGTATCTCTTATATTATCATGATGAAAAGAAATTTAATAAATAGGGTAGGGTAGATGCTTTTTCTTTTGGCATAGAAATCCCCTTGGTGACTATATTTTAAATATAATTAATAAATACGGTACGTGAAGTTTTATAAAAATGGAGGAGTGTTATGAACGCAGTTTCTAAAGAGTTTAAGCAGACCATACACGCATTAAGTGCTGCCAACACATATTTAGATTGCTTAGTACAAACTAAAACGTATCTGCAGTTTCTAATACTTATCATATTTTGTATTATTACTGTTTACATACCTTTTCCATCATTCATGCTTAATTATATAAATGAATTAGATATACTGATGCAATACATAATTAAATCTGTTTATTTTTCTTTTCCTATTTCATTAGTTTTCTTATTTATAATGAGGGATCAAAGGTTTTTGTTTTCTAAAAAAATCACTTTCCAGCAACTAAAAATTTCTTTTTTCTGTGCTTTCATTATTTATGCTATTATGTTGTTATTTTTAGCCGTACTAATTTCTTTTACAACATTCAAAGGAACATCTAATCCTATTGCGAATGAAGGAATTACTAATTTGTTTTACAAAACACCTGGGATTGCAATTCAATTAATCGGAGAGAACATTATATTTGTATCTATATTGTTCTTTTGGCATAAGATCATACGCTCCTTCATAATAAGCCCCATATCTTTAATTACAGCCTCTTTAATATTGTCCGGAAGCTCATTTGGGTTACTCCATCTCTCTACGTATAACTATAATTGGGTACAATGTTTAACTATCATTGGGATACCGGCTATCGCTCAAATGATTTTCTTTCTAATATTTAAAAATATTCATATGGGATACATACTTCACTTCAATTACAATTTAATCATTTTACTTTTTAGCTATATAGCTTCTATTTAAAATAATTTAGTACTGAAAATAAAAGAAAAGGTACCCCTGCTGCAAGGTACCTTTTCTAAGGGGTATAACTCATTAGCTAAGCGGCCGTTGGTCAAGTATACCGCCTAGACTATTACATGAGTTATGTTTTTATTATACATTGATCATATCAAAAATATTATCATTAGTGAAATTAACTTTCATTATTTTTAAATTTTAAAGCTGCCACCATAATAATAATTTTCTCCAAGTTTCATAACAGCTACATATGATCCTGGCTCATAAACTGATGTAATAGGTGTTACAAATCTACCATAATTATGCTCAGTACCAGTATCATAAATTGTTTTATATCTTTGCATATTTACTACTTCATTCTCATCTTCCCTTAATCGATATATCTTTACACTACCTGTATCTTTACCACCTGTATAAATTTTAATGTCAAAAGTATCTCCATGCTTCAATTCACCAACAGCTAATTCTTGTAAAAAATCTGCATTATGATGAAGTAAAAAATAGTTTTGCCATTGCCAGTCATCGAAAACCGGTGATGCTTTCTGTATAAATTGAGATTCAGCAGAAGCAGGTGTAATGCTTCCTGCAGTATAGGAAAATACACTTCCTCCAATAATAGCTACTTTTCCTAAAAGTTTCATTTTTAAGCCACCTAGTTTATTAAGAACTATAAAATCTTACTCATGAAAAACAGCTGTCAAATCATTAGATGGTAATATTTTCTATTCAAATTTTAACATATACAGATTTCCCTGCCAATCAATTGATAAAAATATGGGATAAAATAAAGTTGGATTATAAACTCTCTGAAAATCCTTAGTAAATTAGCACTAAAAAGAATCGTTATAACAAAAAACACACATTATTGATACAATATACTTATTAATTGAAATATATAGAAAACAAAATATAAATTTAGAAGGAGAAATACTTTGGAAATAGTTCAAATAAAGAATATCCTAAGAAAAAAAGCAACTCTCTTTCAAACAGGAGGAAAAAGACCTGATTTATCTATAAATGAAAGTTGGATTGGAAAGATTCCCTATTCATTACCAAATGAAACTTACCCAATTGACCGCTATCAAGAAAAGATGTATGCAATCATGATGCTTAATTTAACTCAAATACTTTTTGTTCCTGAAGCAGTAAAAGGCACGAAAGCCATCGCAGTGTTTCTTTCTCCAAACTTTGCAAAAGACTTATCCAACTTATCAGGAAATTTTTGTATTAGAGAATATGATTCTATAGAGGAACTAGTGCCGAATGAGATGTCACTTACGTTTCCAGCTCTAAAGCCTTTCCCCTTAATACCAAAGTTAGTAGTTGATGAATTTCCACAATGGGATACGGAAGATTTCCCCAACAACATGCAGGATAGAATTTTAGAACTTGAAAACACAATTGAGATTGACTATTACGAGGATATTTTTGAAGAAAATCATTATATACATAAATTAGGGGGCTATGCTTGCTTTGCCCAATCCGGTATCCAATGGCCCGCGGATTATGAATTTATTTTTCAAATAACAGATGATCCAAAAGTACATTTAAAGATTATTCATGGTGGCGGAATTTATTTTGCTAAAAATAGTAAAACAAATGATTGGATCGCACATTGTGATTTCTTATAGGATTAGTATATAAAGTGACGTTTTCTCATATAAAATCTTGCTTAACGTATATTCTCGTTACAATATTGGCGGTATGCATATAACTATAAGTATTAATGGATTAAAAGGGAAAAGGGGATTTACGATGAAGAAATATGTCAAATTACAGGTGTTAGGTAGGCCATCCAGTCTCATTATTTAAGAGAACTCGAATAAAGTTCTTTTTTAATTTGTAATTGTCCTCCCATAGTGGTTCCTGATCCCCGGAATCGTTTCCGTACTACATAACCAGGTCTTTTTAGAACAACATTGTCACTTTACTCATAATTTTGCCGCAGTTGGAAGCATAACTTTGCCGTGCGTTAATTATTAACCCATAAGCTTGCCATGAGTTTTATTAATGTAGATTTTGAATAATGAGCAATGCATTTATAATTGTTATAGGAATACTTACTGTTCTAGCAAGTATTAAGTCATTATTCTAATTCATTATTGTTCGTTCGGGTGCAAAAATAGTAGGATTTGAAAAGAGAATGAAAGACTTTTAGCGGAACTGAATTATATATTGTTAAACCATAGAGTTTATAATTTTGGACAAGCTATTCACCTTGGGTAGTTTGTCCTTTTTTGATTATATGTAAAATTTTTATTAATAATTTTTAATATTAATTTATATGAAAACTCATGTAATTCAATATGAAATAATACATTTTATAATAATTTATTAAGATAAAATATTATATTTTTAGATGGAATATATAAATGGAGGAAATATTATGAACAAGAATTTAAAATTTACTCAAATGATGATTGGTATTAGTACGATGGCATTATCATTTGGAAGTATACAAACACAGGTTTCAGCAGAAGAAAAAGCAACCTATAATACGTTACAGATGAAACCGATCGGGACAGAAACTTTAAAAGATGAAATTGCACATGCTACAAAAGCAGATGGCACTTTGACTTTTGAAGAGCGTTTAAAAGTAGGCGATTTTTCACAACGACCTACTTCGGTGAAGAAACAGGATGAAAGGCAATTAAAGCAAAGCTATACTCTGGCAGAACTGAATAAAATGTCTGATAGTGAATTCTTTGATACGTTATCAAGAGTTTCATGGAATCAAATTACAGACTTATTTCAATTCAATCAAGAGACGAAAGTTTTTTATCAAAATAGAGAACGTATGAACGTTATCATTGATGAATTAGGACAAAGAGGGAAATCTTTTACGAAAGAGGACTCAATGGGAATTGAAACTTTCGTTGAAATATTACGTTCTGCTTTTTATGTGGGATATTTTAATAATGAATTGGGTTACTTAAATGAGAGAAGCTTCCATGACAAATGTTTACCAGCATTAAAAGCCATTGCAAAAAATCCAAACTTTAAATTAGGTACAGCTGAGCAAGATAGAGTAGTAGTTGCGTATGGAAAATTAATTAGTAATGCTTCTAGTGATGCTGAAACAGTACAGTATGCAGCAAATATTTTAAAACAGTTTAATGATAACCTTTCTATGTATGCTAATGATTATACGAAAGAACAAGCTGTATATGAAATCGTAAAAGGTATTGATTATGATATACAATCTTATTTGCAGGAAACGAATGAAAAGCCTAATGCAACAATGTGGTATGGAAAGATAGATAACTTTATAAATGAGGTTAGTAGAATTGCTCTCATACGGAATTTAACAACTGAGAATAGTTGGCTAATTAATAATGGGATTTATTATGCAGGACGTTTAGGGAAATTTCATAGCAATCCAAACAAAGGATTGGAAGTTATTACACAAGCGATGAATATGTATCCTCGTCTAAGTTGACCTTATTTTATAGCGGTAGAGCAAATCAAAACAAACTACGGTGGAAAAGATTATGATGGAAATGCAGTAGATTTACAGAAAATACGTGAAGAAGGGAAGCTACAATACTTACCTAAAACATATACATTTGATGATGGATCTATTGTTTTTAAGACAGGCGATAAAGTAACAGAAGAAAAAATTAAAAAGTTATATTGGGCAGCCAAAGAAGTAAAGGCACAATATCACCGTGTAATTGGAAATGATAAAGCACTAGAACCAGGTAACGCAGATGATGTGCTGACAATTGTAATTTATAATAATCCAGATGATTATCAATTAAATAGACAATTATATGGATATGAAACGAACAACGGTGGTATTTATATTGAAGAGAAGGGTACTTTCTTTACATATGAGCGTACACCAAAACAGAGTATTTATAGTCTAGAAGAGTTATTCCGTCACGAATTCACTCATTATTTACAAGGAAGATACGAGGTTCCTGGTTTATTTGGGAGTGGAGAACTATATCAAAATGAACGCTTAACTTGGTTCCAAGAGGGGAATGCAGAATTCTTTGCAGGATCTACACGTACAAATAATGTTGTTCCACGTAAAAGTATTATAAGTGGCTTATCATCTGATCCAGCAAGCCGTTATACTGCAAAGCAAACTTTGTTCGCAAAATATGGATCATGGGATTTTTATAATTATTCCTTTGCACTACAGTCTTATCTATATAATCATCACTTTGAAACCTTTGATAAGATCCAGGATTTAATCCGTGCAAACGATGTGAAAAATTATGACGTGTATCGTGAAGCATTAAGTAAAGATGCACAGCTGAATACAGAATATCAAACGTATATGCAGCAGTTGATTGATAATCAAGATAAATACAATGTACCACAAGTAACAAATGATTATTTAATACAACATGCACCTAAGCTGTTAGCTGAAGTGAAGAAAGAAATTGTAGATATAACTAATATAAAAGATGCAAAAATTACAAAACATGAGTCTCAATTCTTTAACACATTTACTGTGGAAGGTAAATATATAGGTAGTACATCAAAAGGTGAGTCTGAAGATTGGAAAACGATGAGTAAACAAATCAATCAAACCTTGGAGCAGTTGTCTCAAAAAGGATGGAGCGGCTATAAAACAGTTACAGCCTATTTTGTTAACTATCGTGTGAAGGCAGCCAATCAGTTTGAATATGATATTATTTTCCATGGTGTTGCAACAGAGGAAAAAGAAAAAACAACGACTATAGTAAATATGAATGGACCATATAGCGGGATAGTAAATGAAGGAATTCAATTCCATAGTGATGGCACAAAAAGTGAAGATGGAAAAATTATTTCTTATCTATGGAACTTTGGAGATGGTACAACAAGTACTGAAGCCAGCCCTACCCATGTATATGGAGAAAAAGGAACATATACTGTGGAACTAACAGTGAAAGATAGTAGAGGAAAAGAAAGTAAAGAACAAACAAAAGTTACTGTAAAGCAAGATCCGTATACAGGTGGATCCCTTGAAGAGGAAAAGGTACTCCCGTTTAATAAGCTTGTAAAAGGAAATCTGATTGCTCCTGATCAAACAGATGTTTATACGTTTGATGTTACAGTTTCAAAAGAAGTAGATATTTCTGTGGTAAATGAACAAAACATTGGGATGACATGGGTACTTTATCATGAATCAGACATGCAAAATTACGTAGCTTGTGGTGAAGATGAAGGACATGCTATAAAGGGAAAATTCATAGCGAAACCAGGGAAATATTATTTGAATGTGTATAAATTTGATGATAACAATGGTGAATATTCATTATTAATAAAATAAATTTATTTTCAATAAGTATATAACGGTTGTTTTTTAGGAGGAGTCTGTCACGATAGGCTGCTCCTATTTTTTATCTAAAAGCATAAAAATCAAGTGAGTATTTTTAATTATTCAATCATGAAATAACGCTAGCTTTCATAAATACTTGAAAAAGCTAGCGTTTTAAATATGAATATACATAATTTGATTAATTAAAGCTAGATACGAAAAATCTCTTATACTATTCTTCAAATTCTATCCATTCTTGTGACCATTTTTCTATTCCGCGAATAATGGATTCTAAAGCAATTCCTTTTTGAGTTAAAGAATATTCTATACGAACTGGTGTCTCAGGAAAGACCTTACGCTCTACAATTCCTTCTTGTTCTAATTCCTTTAGTCTTTCTGAAAGTAATCTTCCGCTGACAGGAAGAGAGGATTCAAGCGTACAAAAACGCTGAGATCCAGAGAAAAGTTGGTAAATAATTAGTGCTGTCCATCTTTGACTAAAAAATCTCATTCCTTTTTCAAAGCGAGGGCATAATGTAGAATCATTCATTTTACTTCACCTCCTAAAGAAATTATATAACATCTTATAATTAGTAACAAATTTTTTTATAATTAATTACTTGACGTAAATTGATTGTAAATGTATACTCACTTACATAAAGTAACCGAGTTATTTTATGTAACTAACAATTTTTTCTCTAATTTGCTAAAGATATGATGATACATATTGAATATAAGCTAAGAGAACAAGAATATCATTTGTAAAAATACTTACGTTGTGTAAGTTAAATAATAAAAAATATAAAATGGAAGAGAACTTTTTAGAGATTCTCTAAACTAGGAGGTACCTAATGGTTACAACAGATACAATTCATATGTTAGAAGATAAAATTCAATTAATACATCAAGATGGAAAAGAGATTTATCTTGTTGGCCCTATCAAATTACCAATTAATTTATATGGGGAAACGAAAATTTTCCAATGGTATTCTTGGTTACAAACTAATGAAGTTACGAATGGTATAGAAGGTATTATTGAAAAACTATCATTTCTTAATTTAGCAGATATGCAACAATCTAGTGTACTTGTGTACGGTGATTTTGAGAATGCTGAAGATGCACTGATTCGTATGCATAGTATTTGTCATACGGGTGATATTTTTGGTAGTAAACGTTGTGATTGTGGGTTCCAATTAAAGCAATCCTTACAAATGATTACAGAACATGGCGCAGGCGCTCTATTCTACCTAGCAAATCATGAGGGAAGAGGAATTGGTTTGTTTAGTAAAGCGATGACGTATATCCTGCAAGAAAACGGCTTAGATACAGTAGAAGCTAATTTAAATTTAGGTTTTGATGATGACGTTCGTAATTACGATGATACAATTGAAGTATTAAAAGCATTACGCTTAAAACCTGTAAAGTTGATTACAAATAATCCAAGAAAACTAGAAGCGTTGCAAAAAGCAGGATTAAATGTTACGAGTCGTGAGCCATTATGGGGGGACGTCTCAGAATTCAATGAGAAATATTTACAAACGAAAATCCATCGCTCTGGGCATTTTGAGGGAGGTCATTTACATGGGTGAGCATGAGAAATATATGAGGTTAGCCCTTGAAAATGCTAAGGCTATGAAGGGACAAACTACTCCAAATCCACTGGTTGGATCCGTAATTGTAAATAACAATCGAATTGTAGGAATCGGAGTACATATGAAGGCGGGGGAACCACATGCCGAAATACACGCGATACGTATGGCGGCAGAACAGGCCCGTGGTGGCACGATTTATGTTACCCTAGAGCCTTGTTCTCATCATGGAAGAACAGGTCCTTGTGCAGAAGCAATTGTACAAGCAGGAATTAAAAGAGTAGTAGTTGCTACACTTGATCCTAATCCTCTTGTTTCTGGACGTGGCATTAGAATTCTACAAGATGCTGGTATTGAAGTAATTGTAGGAATCTGTGAAGAAGAAGCGAGAAAGATGAATGAAGTCTTTAACAAATATATTATGACAAAACGCCCATTTGTAACGGTTAAATCTGGTGTTACATTAGATGGGAAAATTGCTACGTCTGAATCGGATAGTAAGTGGATTACATCTGAAGAAGCAAGACAGGATGTACATCAGATAAGAAATGAAAATGCAGCTATTTTAGTAGGGGCTAATACAGTACAAAAAGATAACCCTTCATTAACAACGCGTATTCCAAATGGACGAAATCCAATTCGGGTGATAGTAGATTCTACCTTACGGATCTCAATGAAATCAAAAGTTGTTACAGATGGAGAAGCTGCTACCTGGATCTTTACAACAAATAATCATGATGCAGTGAAAAAGCAAGCATTAGAACATGCAGGTGTCAAAGTGTTTGTTACTAGTGGAGAAAAACATATAAATTTACATGAAATGCTTGATATTTTAGGACAAAAAGGGGTTTCTTCTCTTCTTATTGAAGGTGGAGGAGAGGTGAATGCATCGTTTATTGAAAATAAATTAATGGATAAACTTGTATTGTATATCGCACCTAAGATTATTGGGGGAAGAATGGCACCTAGCTTTGTAGAGGGTACAGGCATTACTAAAATGCAAGATGCAATTGAATTTAAGGATATATCATTTACCCAAGTTGGAAAAGATTATAAATTTATTGGTTATCCTGAATGTGGTGAATATGAGGAAGAAGGAAAATAAAAAACTACTTATTTTTTACATTAAATGAAGTACAGAAAGGGGCGATGAAGAGTGAAGTTTGGATTTGATATCGATGATACTTTAATTGATTTAAGACAGCATGCTTTTCATTTATATAACAAAAAATTAAACAAAGAAGTAGGATTGGATGTATTTCATTCTTTAAAAACAATTGAAATTCATGAAGCATTTGGCATGACTTCCGAGGAAGGTGGTCAGATGTGGAACAGTTTGCTTGATGAAATTTATTATACTTCTTGTTTACCGTTTCCATATGCAGTAGAGACATTACAAGAATTAGAAAGACAGGGACATGAAGTATATTATATAACTGCGCGACCTAAAGAACATGGAGAGCAAACAAAAAGATGGTTACTGGAAAAGAATTTTCCAGTACATGAGGATCGCTTTTTCTATGGGATGAAAGATGAAGAGAAAATACATTTCATACAGGAAATAAAGCTAGATTATTTCTTTGATGATAAGCCAGCTGTCTTAGAAACTTTAATAGGACAACCAATTAAAGTGTATGCAAAAAATACTTCTTACAATGATTACCTTAATATTCCCCGCATTACAAGTTGGACTGAATTGATAGATATCGTAAAAAAAGATACATATGTAGATAACTAAAAACAATTCAAATGGAGTCAAAATTATCTGGGGCTAGATATTTTTAAAAGGAAAGACATATGTGGTATGTCTTTCCTTCTTTTTGTATATCATCATTATTTTACATTTAGTAAATAGGAAATATTTTTACAAAAACGATTAATATCTGATCATTTGTTAAATCTTAATTTAAAATATATAATTGAATTTCATAAAAGTTTGTGATATAAAGCACATATTAATTTTTTTAATACATTATTTATAATTTGAGGTGTATAGAATGGGAAAATCCCGCGAGCAGACGATTGAAAACATCTTAGAAGCGGCTAAGAAAAAATTTGGAGAGCGTGGTTATGATGGTACAAGTATCCAAGAAATCGCAATAGAAGCAAGGGTAAATGTTGCTATGGTTTCATATTATTTTAAAGGGAAAGAGCATCTTTACTTAGAAGTGTTTAAAAAATATGGTTTTGCAAAAAAACTACCCAATTTTCTTGAGGAAACACAGTATAATTCTAGAAATGCTCTTAGACAATATTTAACTTTCTTTATTACACATATAAAACAACATCCTGAAATTGGAGCGCTTGTATATGAAGAAATTCTCAAGGAAAGTTCACGATTAGAAAAAGTTAAACCATATATTATTGGGAATTTCGAACAATTAAAACAAATTTTATTGAAAGGGAAAGAACAAGGCTTTTTTCATTTCTTTTCAACGAATCATGCAATTTATTGGATTACATCTATTGTCTTATTTCCGAAATTCAAAAAATTTATTGATTCCATTGATCAAAAAGATGCTGACGATATGAAAACAGAGTGGATAACAGATGATCTTGTAAACAGAATTATTTCTTCATTAATACATAATCCAACATTGTGAACTACTCGCCACTTAGCAAAGCTTGAAGTGGGAGCTTCTCAGTTCCACGACGAAAGTAACCTTTCGACTCGCTGAGCGTTACTTTAGGGTGTTCCCCCCTAGATGTCCGACGCATGGACATTCTTTTGGTACGGTTGATATGTTATGCAGAGACCGAATGGCTTGTTTTTCGCACTCTATTTTCTTCCTGCAACTTCTTATATCAAACTATCAATGAATTTCATATAGCTCGTTTATCAAGAGTTTCTGGCTATGACAAACCGAAATTCATTTCCCACTTATAATTGAAGTTTCACACCTTCAAAATTTTGAGGAAGGAGTATATTATCAGAAAACAATAAAACCTTATTAATTTTTCAAGTAATAATTACTTTAATCCAATGATATCAATATTTAAAATATGTTACGATTTAAACGGGGAGGGGAAAATATGAAAATGATACAAGAGGATATGTATAAAGAACTAATAGATACAAAAAGAACGGTTACTATATTTTTGAAAAGTGGTGTTCCGATACGAGGACAAATACTTTCAATGGATACATACTCTGTCCTTGTAATGGCTCATAATAAATACCAATTAATTTATAAACAAGCTATTTCTACTATTACTAAGTAATTTTTCAAAGTTAATAAAATTTTAGTTTTAAGACAATAGATTTTATAAAAAGCAAAAATGATATTGGCTTAATATATTCTATTAAAAAAAGAAAAAGCATAATTCTTCTTTCTCGCAATATAAAGAAGGGTTATACTTTTTCTTTTGATTTAGATGTTCAAATACCCCCAAATGATAAAATTTTACTAAACGCACAAATAGGGACAAGAAAGCGTAGCGTTTGATTAAAATTTAGAGTTTTAAAGATTTCAAGGTTAATTTCATATAAGTATCCATTCGCTGCTCTAGTGAGTACCTACCACCTAAAAGACACCAGTCTAATATAATTCCTCTAGCAATTATAAAAAGATACGTTGTGATTTCTTCTACAGTCATATCATTTATTAATTCTTTTTCCGTTCTTCCTTTATAAACAAGATTATTTAGAGTTCTATAAATTAAAGAAGGTTCATATACAAATATTCTTTTGTTGAAGTCGTTAAGGAGATTTATATGTAACTCTAATTTAGTTGTATATTCTGCTATGCATTGGAAGAAATTCAAAATAGTTTTTTGCACTGTCGTATGTTGATCTATACTTTCTAATTCAACATGTAGGTTTTGTTCAATTTGTTGAAATAATTTTTGATAAATATCTTCTTTGGAAGAAAAATAATGATAAAAAGTGCCTACGGAGATATTTGCCTTTTTACAAATATCCTCAATAGTTAGATTTTCAATTTCTTTTTCTTTCTTTAAATTTAAAAACACAAGAAATATATTGTTCTCTGTTTGTAGAGCTTGTTGTTTTCTTTTCGTTAAATTTTTTTTTTGCACCCCTTATTCCCCCTTACCTATATAATTACATAAACTAGTGTAATATAATAATATAAAGATATTATATTTAAATGGGGGATTCAAATTGGTTAAAAACTTACCTTTACTAATAGTGATTTTAATACTTGGTGTAAGTTCTTCTACATTAAGTACGAATGGATACTTTTCTCCAGTTATAGAATGGTCTTTAATGATTATAAGTATTATTTTAAACATTTCTGCAGTGATAGGTTTATCACTACACGTTCTTGTATACCAACCTATGAAAAAATTTGAAACAAATTTAATAGAGACCTTCAAATAAAATTATTATATTTGAGGTATCATCACATCACTATCGAGCTAAAAAAATGTATCCATAAAAAGAAAAAATACGCTATTCTTTCTGTAGAATCATAGGAAAGGATGGCGTTTTTTAAGTTTTATAGATACTTTGTGGTAACCTCAAGTAGGAGGATTTAGCACAGTCAAATAATAATATCTTTTGTCTAGAAAGGAGGATGTTTTTTGAAATACACATTAAGAAAAAAATTAAGGGTGTTTTTTATAGGAGTATTAGTACTAGTAATAATCGCTTCTATTTTCGTTTATTATAAGTTTTTAACACCTTCAGCAGATATTCAACAATACAAGGCTTATTATGCTCCAAAAACAACACAAAACGTATTGAATCAAGGTGAGGTAAAGGTCACATTTTTAGGAACATCCTCTTTACTATTTGATGATGGAAATACACAATTAATGATTGATGGTTTTATTTCTAGGCCATCCTTACCAAAAATATTGTTCAGCAATATAAAAACAGATGAAGATACTGTGGATAAAATTTTTAATCAAATAGGGGCTGATAATAATAAACTTAAGGGATTATTTATTGCACATACACATTGTGATCATGCGTTTGATTTAGCTTATATAGCTAAACGAACTGGAACACATATATATGGTTCAGAATCAGCAATTAACATAGGTATTGGTGGTGATATAAATAAGAACCAGATGTCTGTATATGAAGTAAATAAGGCTATGAAGTTTGGTGATTTTACTGTTACTGTCCTTCCATCGAAACATTCACCAACCTTTGATGAAGGAGAAAAAATAAAAAATCCACTTAAACAACCAGCTAAAGCCCTAGATTATCATGAAGACTCTTCATATGATTACTTGATTACGTATAATAATAAAACTTTCCTTGTTAAACCAAGTGCTAACTATATAGAAGGTGTATTAGATGATATTCGAGCTGATGTCTTGTTTTTAGGAATAGGGGTATTAGGAAAGCAGGAAAGTACTTTCCAAAATACGTATTACGAGCAAACTGTACAAAAAGTACAACCGAAGCTTGTTATCCCAATACATTGGGACGATTTCACCAAACCATTGACAGATACTCTTGAAGCAATGCCTAAATATGCGGACAATACCAAAAATGGATTAGATTTTATCATTCAAAGGACAAAAGCAGATAAAATTGATTTTCAAATACTACAAGGTTTTAGAAGTATTTACTTCTAAAAAAGGGATCTTCCACACCTCTATCAAGCTAATGAAAAAGACACCCCCAAAACAGTAAAATTGATATTTTCAGATAAAAATCTTATTTGGGGGCGTTATAAAATTCTTAAGTTGAGGGATGTGTGAATATATCCTTAATTTTGTTATCAACAAAATTAAAAATGTATTATTAGTTAGGTAATAGAAACATTACTATCTATTAAGTAATTTATGTCCTTTGGTGTTATTCCACTTTCGATAAAATTCAAATACAATAAAAATAAATAGTGCAAATAAAAGTGTAAATAAAGCGGATATAACATTCGTATCTGGTATATATACATCCCAGAATGAATTAATAAAGGCATGGAAAATAATACATAGAAAAATACTATTGGTGGATGAATAAATGACCGTCAGCAGAAAAGATAATGCCAAAGCACTTAGAGTGAACCAGAGGAAATTCATGCTCATTTGATTTGAACCAACCACAAACCACAATGGCAGATGCCATATTGCCCAAATACTACCCACAATGAGCGTACTTGTGAATGACGACCATTTTTTTTGCAACGTTGGCTGTAAATAACCGCGCCAACCGATTTCTTCCAAACCACCCCCTATAATCATAATTGGGAATTCAATCAATGCCAGATAGAGAGGGTTCTCCATAGATGCTCCACCCCAAAGAGTAGGCAAAAAACAAGCTGCAAATGCAAGTCCGATGGTAAATAAGTACCATGCTAATGGATGCCTAGGATTTTTTATATTATTAATAAGTGATTTAAACTCTTCTTTTGAGGTATATTTCCTTTTCAGCCAAATTTCACAAATAGCAGGGGTAACACCACCAAGAATAAACAATATTATTGAAAATACAGTTCCAAACCTGAGCAGATTAAACTGTGTTAATATCGCTAGGCCGCCCCATAGTATCCAAGACGAAACAAAGGTATAGAATAGAAACCTTCTTATCTCTTTCCCCATTTGTGAAACCTCCTTATTTAGATCCTAACAATAATAATACAGACTTACATAGAGTATCCATCAGACGGACTTCGTCAAATTGCATTTGTTCATTCTGGAACATACCGTAGCATTTTTGTAACATGACATCTCTTACAATTCCATCAATGGATGTCATGATAAAAGTAAATAAATCTTCTGAAGATACTGTAGGCTGAAAGCTCTCTGAAGAAATTCCAGTAAGAATTGTATTAAATAATTGCTCGACCAAGTATTGTCCGCTTTCATTTTCAGTGATATTGGATAAAATTTTCTTTTGCCTGTTTGGATTGTTCGCAAATAAGACTGTAAGCTCAAATTGAATTTTGCCAATCGTTGATAAGTTTTCTGTAATGTACTCCCCAAGAAAAGTAAATAGCTTTTCTATGATCTCTTTAGGAGCATTGCTATTTTCCATGATTGCATCTACAGCCTGCTTATAGTCGGCATTAGCATTAGCTTGATTAATAAGTGCAACAAGTATCTCATCTAAATCTGAATAATAACGATAAATCCCCCCTTGACTTAATCCTGACGCTTTAATAATATCTCTCATCCTAATTTCATAGAGTGGCTTAACTTTACATACTGATAATGCTGCTTCTAAAATAGCATTTTTCTTACTTATTACATATCCATGGCTTACCTTTGGCATAGTTACCTCCTAACAAAAAAATAAAATGACACTATTGTCATTTTATTGTATGTCAATATCCATTTGTTGTCAAAATAAAACGACACTATTGTCATTTTAATACAATTATAAAATCCACCATGTAATATATCCAACTAAATGGGGTATACCAGTACCAATTAAGAGATATACAAACCAGTGTATTATCTTTTTTTCAGTTAGATCAACGTTAAACGAGGGCTAGCACCACCGCCCCCAGCCAGCACTCACATTCAAAAACAAGGGGGATTTCTATATAACTTATAAAAAAACTTGCAGTTTTTAAATTCTCTACACGTAACCTTTAGAAAAAAGAAGCAAACTCTACTATGATTAACTTTATATGGCCTTCGCTTGATAGTGATGTGGCGGTACCCCATAACCATCAAGCTAAGATTTTAGATTACCCACTAAAAGGAAATTTTGTGTGTTTTATAGCACCTAAGTTCATTTTATCGTTTTGGACAACCTGTTCTGCTAGTTTGATGGACATGGGGTCGCTTCACACTAAACCCTAGTTAAACGATTGTGACAGCATGTCATATTTTTCCGTTGACGTATGACACGTTGTCATATATTATTGATTTACACTTAATCATGACACCTTGTCACATGTTAATTTGATCGGAGGGAGAAAAATGCCTAAACAAACATTTTTTAATTTAGAAAGGGAAAAAAAAGAAGTATTAATTCAGGCAGCAATGAAAGAATTTTCAAGAGTTCCATTATTCGAAGCATCGATTTCCAATATTATCAAAGATGCAGGAATACCTAGGGGAAGTTTTTATCAATACTTTGAGGATAAAGAAGATATTTTCTTCTATTTATTAAGTGATCACACCAAAAGAGACAATGAAAAATTGATTTCAATATTAAAAGAAAATGATGGTGATTTATTTGCTGCATATTTCGAATTATACCAATACCTTCTAAAGAAATTTCAAAACTTAGAAAATCGAAACTTTTTTAGAAATGCTTTTTTGAATATGAATTATAAAGTTGAAAATACATTGACTCGAAATATGAACGAGGATGATCATAAAAGTCGATTGTCCGAAATCATGATTTTAATAAATACAGAAAAATTGAACATTACAGATGAACGAGAAATTTTCCATGTCATGAAGATTATCACGGCGGTGACGTTTCATAATCTTATTCAAAATTTCGCGAAGGAATTACCCTTCGATGAGTCGGTGAAAAGCTATGCTTTAGAACTTTCATTGCTAAAAAAAGGGCTTTATAAATGAGTGACTAAATGAAAGATATTCATAAAAAAGTAAAAGGTTTAAAAATTGATTTTATTCATTATTAACCGGCGTGAAGAGGGTTCTATTTTGAATTGTTTTTTCACCATATCATTGGCATATTAACGAAGAATGAGGAGAAATGTAAATATGTTGAAAATATTTAAATACTTAAAGAAAAAAGAATGGATGCTTATTGTAACCAGTATCGTGTTCATTGCAGGACAAGTTTGGTTAGATTTGAAGTTGCCGGATTTTATGTCTGAAATTACAACGCTTGTACAGACAAAGGGTAGCGGAACGAGCGAGATATGGGCAGCAGGAGGGAAGATGCTTTTATGTGCCCTTGGCAGTATGATACTGTCAGTTATTGTCGGTTATTTTGCAGCAAGAGTAGCAACATCTCTTTCAAAGGAATTACGAAAAGGAGTGTTTGACAAAACGTTATCTTTCTCTATGGAAGAAATCAATGGTTTTTCAACGGCCAGTCTTATTACTCGTTCTACCAATGATATAACGCAAATACAGCAGACTGTTGCAATGGGTCTTCAAGTTATGATTAAAGCCCCTATCCTTGCAGTTTGGGCCATTTTGAAGATTACGGGGAAAAGTTGGCAATGGTCAGCGGCAACAGGGGTAGCTGTCGTTGTTTTACTTGTTATGATAGGCAGCATAATCATTTTTGTGCTACCAAAATTTAAAGTAGTTCAAAAAATGACAGATAATCTTAACAGAGTAACAAGAGAAGGTTTAACTGGTATTCGTGTTGTTCATGCTTATAATGCACAAGAGTATCAGGAGGAAAAATTCGAAAAAGCAAATAAAGATTTAACAGATACAAACCTTTTGGTGAACCGTCTGATGGCCATTATGCAGCCGGGTATGAGTCTAATTATGTCAGGTTTAACTCTTTCTATCTATTGGATTGGAGCTCATTTGATTATGAATGCAGGTGGAATGGATAGAATCAGTTTGTTCAGTGATATGGTAGTATTTTCATCTTATGCGATGCAGGTGGTAATGGCTTTTATGTTATTAGCGATGACGTTTATTATGTTACCTAGAGCATCAGTATCTGCAGCACGTATTAATGAAGTACTAGATACACCTGAGACAATTACTGATGGAGAAAGACAATCATCACCTAAGGGAATTGATGGTGAAATCGAACTACGTAATGTTAGCTTTAAATATCCTGATGCAGGAGAATATGTTTTAGAAAATATTAGCTTTACGGCACATACAGGTGAAACAGTCGCTTTTATTGGCTCTACTGGTAGTGGTAAAAGTACGCTGATTAATTTAATCCCAAGGTTTTACGATGCTACTGAGGGAGAGGTGCTAGTTGACGGAATCAATGTGAAAGAATATACAAAAGAAGCTCTTCATAATAAGCTTGGTTACGTTTCTCAAAAAGCCGTATTATTTTCAGGTACAGTAAAATCTAATGTTGCCTACGGTGATAACGGCCAGACTCCACCAACAGATGAGGATATCAAAAATGCGGTGGAAATTGCCCAAGGAAAAGAATTTGTAGAAAAAATGGGCGACGAATATGATGCGGCTATTGCACAAGGCGGTACAAACCTTTCCGGAGGACAAAAACAACGCCTTTCTATTGCAAGAGCAGTAAGCAGAAATCCAGAAATCTTTATTTTTGATGATTCGTTCTCTGCCCTAGATTATAAAACAGATCGTCAGCTTCGTTCTACCTTAAAAAAAGAAACGAAGGGTGCAACCACTTTGATTGTAGCACAGCGAATTGGAACGATTAAAGATGCTGATAAAATCATCGTTCTTGATGAAGGTAAAATCGTTGGTATGGGGAAACATAGTGAATTGTTAGAAACCTGTAAGACTTATCAGGAAA
Organism: Bacillus sp. RC251; assembly: GCF_044908765.1. NCBI lineage: Bacteria > Bacillati > Bacillota > Bacilli > Caryophanales > Bacillaceae > Bacillus > Bacillus sp. RC251. The sequence continues at coordinate 71,486 of NZ_JBIYDP010000013.1, forward strand.
TTGCCTATTCACAACTATCGAAGGAGGAGTTGGAAAATGAGTAATCATCAAACAAATAGTCCTCGAAAAGGTACCGGTGGTCAAGGGGGAATGGTTGCTCCTGGACAAAAGCCAAAGAACTTTAAAAAGCCGTGGGGAAAGTTAATTTCCTATTGTAAACCTTATTTGCCAGCGATTATCTTTGCGCTTGTATTGGCAGCAGCAGGAACAATTTTTACTATCATTGGACCGGATAAGCTTAGTGAGATAACCGATTTAATTACGGAGGGCATTGGAGGTGAGATTGATATTACGGCTATAGGAAAAATTGCTCTGTTCCTTGCTATTTTGTACGGATTGAGTTTTATTTTTAACTATATTCAGTCGTTTATTATGGCTACTATTACTCAGCGAGTTTCCAAAAGGTTACGTACGGATATTGCGGACAAAATCGATAAATTACCATTGAAATACTTTGACTCTACAACCTATGGAGATGTGTTAAGTCGTGTCACTAATGATGTGGATATGATTGGTCAGACTCTAAACCAAAGTATTGGTTCGCTAGTGACAGCGGTAGTTATGTTCTTAGGATCTTTGATTATGATGTTCTCTATTAATGTTACGATGACACTTTCTGCTATTGCTGCAACTGCCGTTGGGTTTGTATTAATGATTTTCATCATATCCAAATCCCAAAAATACTTCATACGCCAGCAAAAAGACCTTGGTAGAATGAATGGTCATATTGAAGAAATCTATTCAGGGCATGATGTAGTGAAGGTTTATAACGGTGATAAAAAAGCGAAGCAACAATTTAATAAAATCAATGAAAGTCTTTTTAATAGTGCGTGGAGATCACAGTTTATGTCGGGCATGATGATGCCTCTCATGATTTTTATTGGAAATTTAGGTTATGTTGTTGTTTGTGTAGTAGGTGCTACACTAGCGATGAAAGGTTCCATTACATTTGGTGTTATTGTTTCGTTTATGGTTTATATCCGTTTATTTACGCAGCCATTATCTCAGTTAGCGCAAGCAGCTACAAGTTTGCAGTCAACTGCTGCAGCAAGCGAACGTGTATTTGAATTCTTAGAAGAAGCTGAACTTGAAGACGAAAGTGATAAAGAAGCTACTTTAGATGCCGAAGATGTCAAAGGCAATGTGGAATTTAAAAACGTTAAGTTTGGATATACTAAAGAGAAGCTTATTATTAAAGATTTCTCTACTCATATAAAAGCTGGCCAAAAAGTTGCAATTGTCGGACCTACTGGGGCTGGGAAAACAACGCTTGTTAATCTCCTCATGCGTTTCTATGAAGTAGATAGCGGAGAAATCAAGATTGAGGGTGTACCGACTAAGTCGATTACTCGTAAAAATGTTCACGATTTATTTTGCATGGTGTTGCAAGATACTTGGCTATTCGAAGGTACCATTAAGGAAAATATCCTTTATAATAAAGAAGACGTAACCGATGAAGAAGTGGTTGTAGCTTGTAAGGCAGTGGGCCTGGATCATTTTATTAGAACCTTGCCGAAAGGTTACGGTACAGTATTAAATGATAAAGCAAGTTTATCTGTAGGACAAAAACAGCTTCTTACTATTGCAAGGGCAATGGTTAAAAAGGCACCATTGCTTATCTTAGATGAAGCTACTAGTTCTGTTGACACGCGTACTGAAGCGCTTATTCAGGAAGCAATGGATAAATTGATGGTGGGAAAAACATCATTTGTTATTGCACATAGACTTTCTACAATTAAAAACGCTGATTTGATTTTGGTTATGAAAGACGGAGATATTATTGAAAGTGGTAATCATGAAGAGTTGATTGCAGAGAAAGGATTCTATGCGGATCTATACAATAGTCAGTTTGAAACTGCATCTTAAAAATTGAAATGGTTCTGTTGCAAAGATGGAGATGAACATAAGATTTATCTGGCTGTTGAATTTTCAATAGGATTTAAAGTTGTATATAAAGAAAAATGTGAACAAGACTAATTACAGTTTTTATGAAAATTGAATTTAAAAATGTATCTATAGATGTGTTGGGGTGGTGGGCATATTCTCCCCTATACATCGCTATCAAGCTAAGATAAATTTGTATCCATATAATCCAAAAAACGCTATCCTTTTTGTAGAAATATACAGAAAGGATAGCGTTTTTGTATGAATCTATCGATTCAAGATGAGTTTCATTTATTTGCTGAAGAACTACAGCGATATTTATCTCTACATATTCTTTAACAGCTTGCACAAGAGACAGGTTTTATAAAAAAGGTAAGTATGGGGCACGAGATTTGGCTGCTTTATGTATCTGGATTAGTCAACAGGTAGCAAGGGATTCTCTTACTCGATTATGTAGTCAGCTTTATGCAAATACAGCTACACTTATGAATATTGTAATATAAATCAAGTTCTATTTTATAATCACAAACTATACTTCTTTAATTTGAATGGTGGCAGTACCTTTTAAAAGAATTGCCCCCTTGGTTTAACAAATACTCTTTTGTAAATAATATATTTGTTAAACCATTAATTAAGGGGGGAATAGTATGCCACAAGATCGAAAAGAAGAAGTTCAAAACGATACATATGAAGGAAAAGAGAGCATGCCAGATAATCCACAATATCTACCACGTCACATACAAATGGAGTTGCCTCCCGAATTTTCTGTAAATCCTCTGTTTGCCCGTAAAGGAGAATCAGTCGTTCCGCGCTTTAACATGCCTGATGAAGGCATGTTACCAGAAACAGCGTATCAAATCGTCCATGATGAAATTACTCTTGATGGCAATGCCCGCTTGAATCTTGCAACATTCGTTAGTACATGGATGGAGCCTACCGCAAAGCACTTATATGCTAAATCATTCGACAAGAACATGATTGACAAGGATGAATATCCACAGACAGCCGAAATTGAGGAACGGTGTGTCCGTATTTTAGCCAACCTCTGGCATTCGCCCAGCCCCCTTACGACTATGGGCGTTTCAACAACTGGATCGTCGGAAGCATGTATGCTCGGGGGGCTTGCGTTAAAGAGACGCTGGCAAAATGCACGCAAAAGCGAGGGGAAGCCGGTGGATCGTCCCAATATTGTGTTTAGTTCTGCTGTTCAAGTCGTTTGGGAAAAATTCGCGAACTATTGGGAGATTGAACCACGCTATGTGAAGATTAGCCCTGAGCATCCCCGACTGGATGCTCAGGGGGTCCTTGGAGCTGTGGATGAAAATACGATTGGCGTGGTACCGATTCTCGGTGATACTTATACAGGACTTTACGAACCAGTTGCCGCCATTGCAAAAGCGTTGGACGATTTACAAGAGAGAACGGGACTCGATATTCCGATGCATGTAGATGCGGCTTCGGGCGGATTTATAGCCCCGTTTCTTCAACCAGATTTAGTCTGGGATTTTCAATTGCCGAGGGTGAAGTCCATCAATGTATCCGGACATAAATATGGGTTAGTCTATCCTGGGTTGGGTTGGATAATTTGGCGGGAAGCTGAGGATCTCCCTGAGGATCTAATCTTTCGCGTCTCCTATCTAGGCGGAAACATGCCGACTTTTGCCCTGAATTTTTCACGTCCTGGTGCACAAGTGCTCCTGCAATATTACAATTACCTGCGTTTGGGGAAAAGTGGGTACTATGATGTACAAAAGGCTTCTCAGAAAGTCGCTCTTTTTCTTAGCAAGGCGATTCAGAAAATGAAACCGTTCGAACTTTTGTCCGATGGTTCGGATATTCCGGTTTTCGCTTGGCGATTGAAAGATGGTTACACATCAAACTGGAATCTTTATGATTTATCTCGACAATTGCGTGTGTTCGGCTGGCAAGTACCTGCCTATCCATTGCCTCCCGATATGGAAACGGTGACGATTATGCGCGTTGTGGTTCGAAACGGATTTTCCATGGATCTCGCGCATTTATTTTTGAGGAACTTCAAACAGGCCGTTGCCTTTCTGGATTCCCTGGATGGGCCTATGCCACATGATACGAAATGTGATAATGGGTTTCATCACTAATTGGGGGCAGATTTCGTCGTCATTAAGTTGAGCTAACCACCAATCATTTTTCGAGCTATCCACAGGAAAGTGGTACATAAAAGCTATGGGATACATGATGGTAGATGATGAGCGAATTGATACTAGAGAGCTTTACAATATCAAATCACACGCCCAGTTTGCAGCTATTTCCTTTTTAATTAAAAAATAGTTATAAATAAATAATCAGAGGCGCCTGATCTTTCCTCATGAAAAGATTAAAAAAGCCCTCAAAGATTTGGAGAGAGAAGGAGTGAACAGTCAGTTCACTCCTTTATTTTATTATTCCTTACTGAAACTTTCCAGGAACTTTCTGGCCAATGAGGACATGTAACGGTCCTTAATCCAGATTGCCGCGATCCTGGTCTGGAGCGAAGGACTGTCGATTTCCTTATAGATCAGACTACTGTGGTTCGCCAGCTCAAACGCGGATTTCGGGATAATTCCGATTCCGAGGCCGGCATTGGCCCATAGTAGGGTGGTACGTGCATCATCATTTTTACAGAATAGGTTTGGCTCGAAGCCAGCTTTCTGACAAGTCTCGCGAATCAGCTGTTCGAATCGGCGGTAAATGACCAGAGGGCGCTCGTGCAGCTCTTCGATTTGGATTGCATCCCGCCCGCTGCTCCAATCCAGCTCCGGGGTCATCACGGCGATCATCGGCTCGTTTTCCACACATTTGTATCCCATCCCCACATTATGAAAGGGAGTTCTAACGATTCCCAATTCGATGACTCCACTCTGTAGCAATTCAATGACCCTGAACGTATTTCCCTCATGGATTTCAAATTTGATCCCGGTGTAAGCTTTGTGAAATTCGGATAATCTATCCTTTAATAACGTTGCTCCAGAGGAAGAAACCGTTCCAATTGCCAATGTTCCCTTTAATCCTTTGGCAAAGTCACTGACCTCTCTTGACGTCGAATCTGTTAAGTCTACAATTTGCTGCGCTCTGCGGCGCAGAATCTCCCCGGCGTCCGTGAGTCGGATACTGCGCGCACCGCGCTCTACCAGCTTTACGCCAAGCTCCTCCTCCAACAGCTTAAGCTGCTGGCTGAGCGGGGGTTGAGCCATTTGCAGTTTTTTGGCGGCCGATGTAATCTGGCCTTCTTCCGCAATCATCAGGAAGTATTTCAATTGCCTAATGTCCATAAGGTTCTCCTTTTGAATTGCCATATTAATTTCATATAGATTAGATACTAATCAAATATTATTAATATGGAAGATGTTATGTTATTTTTTAATCATATCCGGTAAATAAATTTCGTCAAACCTTTTGAATTGCATTAAATTGAATATTTTAGTCCAAGTTCAGAGTTGCCGCTTTTTAGTATTGAGAAATTTGGATGAAGCTAGGCTGTGAGGAGCGGAGCGTACATAGTTTATACGTGAGCGCCGGAATGCTCAGGTGAATTCAAGATTCGATATCGAAATCACTTCATAATCAAAAGCGACCTTTATAACAATTATGATGGGGATGATACTTTGTTTAGACTCACAACATTTTTAAAACCTTACAAGAAGGAAAGTATTCTTGGCCCTTTCTTTAAGCTGGTGGAAGCAATTTTCGAGCTTCTTCTGCCGACGATTGTGGCCCTAATTGTGAACCATGGAATAGGCAGGCATGATATCGCTTATGTATGGAAGATGGGTGGTTTAATGGTCGTCATGTCGATACTGGGCTTCGGCAGCTCGCTGATCTGTCAATATTATGCGGCCCGGGCATCACAGGGGTTCGGTACAACGCTACGTAATACGCTGTTCCGGCATATTTCGACGCTGTCTTATACTGAAATTGACCGCTTTGGGACGCCATCATTGATCAACCGTATCACAAATGATGTCAATCAGCTGCAAATCGCGGTGGCGATGCTGATTCGGCTCGTGATTCGTGCCCCGTTCATTTGTCTTGGTGCAATCATCATGTCGATGCTGCTTAATTTTAGACTAGCGCTTATTCTAATTGCGACAACACCAGTGTTTGCTATTATTCTATATTTGATAATTACCAAGACAGCACCTATGTATCGGTTATACCAGAAGAAGTTGGACAGAATCGCACTAGTATTGAGCGAGAATTTGACGGGAGTTCGTGTCATTCGTGCATTCGCCAAGAGACAGGCCGAGAAGGCGAGATTTCGCGAAGCCTCCGACGACATTACGGCCACTGCAATCCGAGTAGGGCGGGTGTCTGCTCTGCTTAATCCGGTAACGACTGTTGTTGTCAACGGTGCGATTATCGCTATTCTATGGATTGGTGGTTTCCACATTAATGCGGGGATATTATCTTCTGGCGAGGTCATCGCCTTTATTAACTACGTCACGCAAATTTTGCTCGCTTTGATTGTCGTGTCGAATCTAATTATTATTTTTACAAAGGCAGCGTCCTCAGCATCACGGATCAATGAGGTGTTCGAAACCGTTTCTTCCATTGCTGACCTTGTGCCTGAGGAGCGAAAACAGTCTGCAGCAAAAATAGAAGACAAAAAGGATGTTCCAGCTGTTACATTTAATCATGTTACCTTCGGTTATAGTACAACGAGTGAACCGGCACTGACAGATATATCAGTGGAGATAAAACGTGGTGAGACTGTGGGAATTATCGGTGGTACTGGTTCAGGCAAATCTACATTTGTGAACCTGATTCCGAGATTTTATGACGCTACCTCAGGACAAATACTCGTCAACGGAATTGATGTAAGGGATTATAGTCTACATGAGCTACGCGGAAAAATCGGGATTGTTCCACAGCAGGCACTGCTCTTCACAGGGACGATTGCCGATAATATCCGCTGGGGTAACGAATTAGCTTCGGAACAAGAGGTCAAACGAGCAGCTATCATTGCCCAGGCCGATGAATTCATAACGAAAATGCCAGAAGGCTATAACACTCTGATTTCCAGGGGCGGACTTAATCTGTCGGGTGGTCAGAAGCAGCGCTTAACAATCGCCCGTGCAATTGTTGCCAGTCCCGATATTCTTATCCTTGATGATTCTTCGAGTGCACTTGATTTTGCCACAGATGTGGCGTTAAGAAGATCAATCCGGGAAAACAGCCAGGGAATTACGGTATTCATCGTCTCGCAGCGGGTTAGCACCGTGCAGCAGGCGGATAAAATCATAGTCATCGAAGACGGACGGATTGCTGGCATCGGCACCGATGCTGAACTCAAGCGAGATTGTAGTGTCTATCAAGAGATTTGCCGCTCACAGTTCTCTAATAAGGAGGTAGGACAACAATGAGCATGAAGCAAACATGGGGAAGACTACTAATTTATACAGGAAAATATAAAAGGTATACAATCTGGGCCTTCATTAGTGCGATTATTAGCGTAGCTTCCAGCTTGATCGGTCCATTTATGATTGGGATTACGATCGATCATATGGTTGGCAAGGGTGCTGTTGAGTTCGCGGATATCTTCAGACTACTTATACAGCTTAGTCTGGTGTATCTCATCGGAGGCTTGTTCGGTTGGTTGTTGACATATCTTACGAATCGGCTTGCTAATCAAACAGTAAACGATTTGCGCAGCGAAATGTTCGACAGGCTGAATGTACTGCCACTGAAATATCATGATAATCATCCGCAAGGGGACAGTATCAGCCGATTCGTAAACGATATGGATGCCATATCGGACGGGTTGCTGCAGGGATTCTCCACATTATTAACCGGTGTTGTTACAATCATTGGGGCGATCGCTCTCATGTTGTATACGAATCCGCTCATGACCGTGGTTGTACTGTTATCTGCACCAGTGACTTTCTTCGTAGCACGGTTCATCACGATGCGCTCCCAGCAGCTATTTCGTGATCAGGCCCGTATATTGGGTGGGCTGAATGGCTTTGTAGAGGAGATGATCGGCGGGCAGAAGGTTGTTCAGGCCTTCCGTTATGAAGATCACTCTTTTGCGGAGTTTACAGCGCGAAATGATGAATTGTATCACACAGGGGTAAAATCACAATTCGTCAGCTCTCTGTCGAATCCATCCACCCGTTTGGTGAACAATGTTACCTTCTCAATCATCGCCTTAATTGGGAGTATTATGGTCATTATGTCTAGAATATCGGTTGGGGGACTATCGAGTTTCCTGATTTATGCCAATCTGTTCGCTAAACCGTTCAACGAGATTACCGGAGTAATTACACAGTTGCAATCAGCTACGGCCTCGGCGCAACGTATCTTTCAGGTACTTGATGAATCAGCGGAGTCACCGGAGCCTGAAGATGCAGTTCATATCCCGGCTAAGCAGGGGACGATTACATTCCATCATGTGAAGTTCGCTTACCAGCCTGACCGTCCCCTTATTACCGATTTGAACCTAGTTGTTGAACCGGGAACACGTGTCGCTATTGTGGGACAGACGGGTGCTGGCAAGACAACGTTAGTGAATTTGTTAATGCGATTTTATGATGTTGATGCCGGCGAGATTGCAATAGATGGTATTAACATTAACGATATGGCCCGTGACAGTTTACGCCATACCTTTGGGATGGTGCTACAGGATACTTGGCTTTTTGACGGGACAATTCATGACAATATCGCCTATGGAAAACCGAATGCTAGCGAGGAGGAGATTATTGCAGCCGCTAAGGCAGCTAACGCCCACAGCTTCATCAAGCGGTTGCCACAGGGCTATGATACAGTAATCAATGGCTCAGGCGATAGACTGTCCCAGGGACAGAAACAGCTATTAACAATCGCTCGGGTTATGCTGGTTGATCCGCCTATGCTAATTCTCGACGAAGCAACTAGCAGCATTGATACGCTTACGGAGATTCGAATCCAGGCGGCGTTCCTGAAGATGATGGAAGGCAGAACGAGTTTCGTTATCGCTCACCGTCTGTCGACGATCCGTGAGGCAGATATGATCCTTTACATGAAGGACGGGGATGTCGTCGAAAGCGGGAGTCATGAGCAGCTGCTGGAGCGCAGCGGCTACTACGCCAACCTGTATAACAGCCAATTCGCGGCTGTTAATGATTAGTAGATCACCATTCCAAAAGTGCGCATAATGCGTGGACAGGGGCTTGGCCTAACTAATCTCTAACATGTTAAAACTATATTTATCATATGTGTTAGAAGATAGTGCAACATCAAAATTACCCCTGATACAGTGTAGTCATATTGTATCAGGGGTTGTATTGTTTTAATGAGTGATAAGAGTAATCAATTTGTCTCTTTAAATTTCTCATTATTGTCATTGGCTCCTGATGAAAAAAAGATTCCAATTGTGTTAAGTTTGTTATTACTAATTCAAGTTTGAACTACCCCCACTTTCACTTCGTTTAGAAGTGAGGGATTCCTAAGTAAAGAGTTCTATCGAACTCTAATTGATTAGGCTAACCCCGCATTCCTTGCGGTTAGAAGCCTTATTGCTTCATTCTTTAGATTGATACTTGCGTTCATATCCCTATCATGGTGTATAAGTCTAGTTGTAATTTTGCTGCTATGAAAATTACAAAGTTGGACATATCAGCGAAGGATATATTTTACCATATATGAACAAATTCAGTTATAGGATATGATTGTCAGTAGATGTTAAATAATGGTGATTAGTAGATTGAGATAAAAGGGAGGGGAGAACATGAGAGAACTCACAAAGGACCCTGGTGGTCACAGAGTAACTGATCCAGGTAATGAAGCTGGCCCTGGCGGTGGTGCAGCATATGTCGATATTAATAAACGAATTCTCCTCTCAAGGTTTATAAGGAATGCAAGATAACTGATTCAGAGAAACCTGTAAAGCTCCATGTGAGAGTAATGTGTGCAAAGGAATTAAAACTATTAATAGAAATCAAATAAAATCTTTATTTGAATAGAAAGAGATCCAAGAATAATAAAGTGAAAAGCGTCATCTATTATCCATTGTAATTAGATATTCATAGTATAAAAGATGGAAGGCATAATATTTACAGGAAGAGGTGAATATAGGATGTTTTTTGATTTTTTTTATAATAAAACGCAAATGCGCCCTTTAGGAGGATCGGGGCCTGCACAAAGTACTATTCAAGCGGTTCATCTGGCTATACAAGCACAACAACAAGCGTTGCAATCACAGCACACGCAACAAAGCTATACCCCAACACAATCATATTATTCTATACAGCCTTATTATCCAGCACAATCATATTACCCAATGTAGATTATATAGAATAGAATATTCATTTTATTGATTTTGTATGAAAATATATATCTTTTACAGTAATAAAAATAATAAAGTGGATTTAAATAAAAAGAGCACCCGGGAAAGTGCTCTTTGATCAAGGTTCATATCATATTGAGATGTAAAAGTCTGACAGCAATATATTTTATGTATGTTTTGAGTGTACGTGAAAGTTTAAAACAAAATCTTTATTTTGCTGAATAAAAAATAGAATCTCTCAAAGAGAGATTCATGGGAATATTTATATTTTTAATTATTCTAAAAATCTTTTTTTGATATCCGGAGTAGGGATAAGACATTGTTTTTGTTTGCCAAACCAGTTGTATCTATTTTCTGCAATTTTTTTGTAATAAAGGTTCCGAATAGGTTTTGGGATTATAAAAAGGATGAAAAATAATTTGCAACTTCCTTTTAAGTGCCTACAAATATTCAGTATGGCATCTGATTCTGTATAAGCCTTATTATTATCAATTAATACCACGCTATCTATTGTTTCGCTAATGTTGTATTGATTTAATAACTGAATACCTATGTTACTTTGGCGTGATGCAAATTTAAAATATCCTTTAGGATCTCTTTTAATAATAAATTGAACACTTTGATTACATAAGTTGCAGTCTCCGTCAAAGAGTATAATTTGTGTCATTTATAATCCTTTCTAAAACGTTTATTTGAATGCTTTTTATTTTAACTGAAAAGAGAATATAAATACACTCATTGTGAATTATTGAACTACGAAGAGTTTTTAATAAAAACGCTATTTGAGTAGAAAACATTAAAAAAGGACCCGATTAGGGGTGCGGGTACTCTTAATGGAACAATAGAACTTTACGGGATTACCAAAAAGAGCACTAAATAAAGTGCTCTTTAAAGGAAAAGTGAGATATTGAAAAGTAAATTAGGGTTTTTGCTTCGAGATAATATATGAACATTTCATCATAATGTGACGATGATTCACAAAAGAGCAGCTAGCAAAAGCTAACTGCTCACCCAAGAAAAACAGAGGAAAGATAACCATGTGACTTTAGTATTTACGGAATATTGAGTTTTATTCAGGGGCAGATATATATTGTGAAAAAATCAAGGTTAAACCCAATAAAAAATAAGCATTGCAGTAAAACAAGATAGAGTCGTCAAAAAGGTAAAATTTGCTGCAACTTTCCATTGTTCACTTTTAATATTTGAAGAGGAAAAAAAATATTTTCTAGCTCCAAAACCTAATAAACAACCTCCGCATACTAAAGTTAACGGTCCAATGAGAAATCGTGTAGCTGGAAGGCTAGTAGTAGGATCCATAGCGGTGCTTTTTTATTTTTTAGCATAATATCATATAGGAGTAGAAGCTATACATTTGATAAAAAAAGCAATTCCGGTAGTAAATTCTGATTCTTCCTTGAAATGTATTCTATATTTACACCAGAACCAGATAAAATAAAGATGGTTAAGTTGGAGGAAGGAACCTTATGGTGTCTTTTTAGTGATTTTATTTATACAATCTAGTTATATAAATGAAAGGATTGTAGAAGGATAAGTGAATACTATAATTAATTTTAAACCATTTAATCCAACAATAAATGACATAGCAATCAAACTTGCTATGGTACTGTTTATACCGTTATTCTTAGCGTTGCTTGTCAAATTCATACTTATGAGATTTATGAGAGAATTGATTGCTGGCAGACTAGCATATCTGTCTTGTCTATTTTTTATGTACTATGTGTTTAAACTTGTTACAGAATAGAAAGGCATCTTGGGATGTATTTTCTTTATAAAAAAAGTAACGTAGTATTTAACCTATACGTTCACACAAGAGTACATGTATTTAGTTCTCTAAATCTATAAAATTTTAGTTTGGATTTTCTTGTTTAAATAGTACCTACTTTCATGTCTTTGTACAGTTGTAAAAAGATACTAAAGTGGAGATTTCCTGCATGGAAATGAAATATTCTGAGATACATCCGAGATATGTGTAAAAATAGGTGACAGACTTACTATTATTTCTAATATAATTAAAATCGGATTACTGTTTTTTGATGAACCCATTCATTCGTCTAAGAAGTACGACAACGATCCGTATATTGACCCACCATATCTATAAAAAATAGAATTTCGTAATCTTTTTTGTTTTTATGAATTCAAAATACTCTATTTTGATGAAGTAAGTGATTTTTTGTTGTTTTTTAATGGGCGACGATTAATGTGAAATCGTCGCCCATTTTGTTCTCATATAAAACTTTCAAGAAATAAATTTAGCAAACCATGCTATATAATATGCACTTGGAACTAATATAATCTGAGCAACTAATGTACCTAAAAATCTCGAAATTAATATCATAAATGTAAAATTCTTTAGTTCCCAATAATTATGATTGTCTTGTACAACTTTATCAGTTAAAAAAGACAATTTAGGATCAATAAGCAGTGTTAATAGAATCGTAGCTACTCCAGTAATAATATTGGATGAAGACATCGCTGCTCTATCATAATCAGGAATTAGTAGGGTTGCATACAATGCGGACATAACACCTACTGTAAATACGGCAGAAACAATTGTATTAATAACAAATAATTTAACTGATACATTTTTAAAATTTACCCCTTCAAGATTATTTTTATTTATTAAAACAAAATAGCTTTTCATTCTTTTCAAATTAGTTCTATTTATTAATTTGAACATGTTTATAAACGAACCATCTTTTGATAAAGGTACTAGCGCTTTAGAAAAAACTTTCATAAAAAATGGTACTAATAATCCTCCAAGTATTACCCCCATGGTAGAACCCAATAATAAAAATCTAAATTGTTTAATTAATAATTCTAATCCACCATTTTTTGCTGCACTATCTACCAAAGAAGCAGTAAATGGTTGTTGAAACATATTAGAAAATCGGGCAATCAAAGACATGATATTATATATAGCAAAAGCCGATGCAACTAAAGCTAATTTAGCCCCAACAAGTCGAACTCCATATCCTAAAACTTCTATAGAAGTCATAAGCATTAAAAATAAAAAGATACAAATTACTTTAAATGTAATAAATTCCATAATCATACCCCTTAAGTTTCTGTAAATGTAGAACTTAATAATTCCATTAAAAATATTCAATATTTTCATTATAATATAAATCAATTTCTATTTTATAATCATAAACTATATTTCTTTAATTTGAATGGTGGCAGCCTCTTCTAATAGAATTACCCCCTTGGTTTAACAAATACTTTTTGTAAATAATATATTTGTTAAACCGTTAATTAAGGAGAACTAGTATGCCACAGGATCGAAAAGAAGAAGTTCAAAACGATACATATGAAGGAAAAGAGAGTATGCTTGATAATCCAAAATATCTACCGAGTCATGTGCAAATGGAGCTGCCTCCCGAACTTTCTATAAATGCCCGTAAAGGAGAAGTAGTCATTCTGCGCTGTAACATGCCTAATGAAGGCATGTTACCAGAAACAGCGTATCAAAATAGATCAGATTACAGTGGTTCGTCAGCTCAAATAATAATTTTCGAATAATTCAGGTGATGAGGCCGGCATGGGCCTCTAGAATTTTAGTTCTTGCATCATCATTTTTACAGTATAGGTTTGGATCGAAGCCGACTTTCTGACAAGTCTCACGGATCAACTGTTCCAATCGGCGGTAAATGACCACAGGGCGCTCGTGCAGCTCTTCGATTCGAATTCCATCCCGTCCGCAGCTTCAATCCAGCTCCGGGGTCATCACCGGCTCGTAATTTGAAAAGGTTTTATAAGATTAAAATCCTGTACATTATTTCTTTGATCTTCCTTTTGAAAACTTGATGTATTCATATACAAGCATTTGCCTAGTCTAAAATTAATTCCATTTATATTCGCCTATGCAGTATCAACAATAACCTCTAATCCTATTTTTCTTTATCTTTTGTTTTTAATTAAGGCGTTAATCTTGGTATATCTCATGTTTTAAGTGGAAATTAAATATTATTGTACTAATTATAATTTTATTGAAAGCCATTGTTTAAATTGTTGTAAATGAATCTTCCATTTCTCATGTTTTACTTGCTCTATTTTATTTAGTAAAAGAGAAGATTCGTGAAATGCGGCATTGCCTTTTAGAGTGCTTTGTAAACCTGATAGTAAAGCATTAATAGATAAAATAACAATGGTAAAGAAAATAACAGGTCCCATCGCTAACCAAGGATAATTTATTAGCTTTTGACTTGTGTCATTTATTAATAAAAGGCTGCCTCCAACATCTAAGGAAATTGTTTCGAATAATGCTAAATGCATCATTAATATCATTATTTGCAATATTTGTTGTTGGAACCAAATAAATAATTTAGGAAGTAAATAGGGCTTAATATGAACTTTATATATGTGATAAATATGTCCACCAAGTAGTTTGGATGTTAAAACGTATTCACGTTGTAGAAGTAATCTAACTTCATTGCTAATGAGTTGTGTTAAATTTGGTATGCCAATAAGAGTAAGAACTACAATTGTATAACATATCCATTTAGTTTCATGGATATTATCCATACCTGAAATTGTAGGACGAATTAGTAAAATAGCTAACAATACAGTAGGTATAAACTGGAAAACGTCAAACACCCAATTAATATATTTTGTCCAAGTATAAAAATAAGCATGTAGTACTCCAAATAAAAGTGAAAAAGTAAGTCGAAAAATACAGATGATTAAAGCAAAAAAAATTGGTGTTTTTGCAAAAATAAGAACTTGCTGTAAAACATCAACTCCATATTCCCCAGTACCTAATGGGTGTGTTAAAGAAGGGGAGGTTGGTTTAGATTGAATATTAAAATCTTTAGAAGTAAATTCAATAAAATATTCAAAAACATAGCTAGCGATAATAATGCTGAATAGAATTAAAAATCCTATTAAGAATTGTTTGTTTTTATATAATCTTCTTATCATATAAATGCCTTCTTTCTACTATAATCAATTTTATGATTTCAAATAAAAAATAAAACGGAATCATCAAAAGAAGAATACCAATGGAAATAATTTCAGGATTTTGATGGCTGATTAAAAATCTAAATAATCCAAAAGAATTAAATAAAAATTCAAGAATAATTGAATTGGAAACTATTAATAACATGATAGATTTTGCATTATAAAAAATAGAAATTAAAGCATTACGCAAAACATGGTGTTTTAGTATATAAAAATGTTTCAATCCTTTGGCGACTGCAAGATCTATATAACTATTTGACATTTCATTTTTATAGTTAAGTAAATTTATCTTATATAGATAAACCGTTGGCAAAATTGAAAGAGTTGCAATAGGTAAAAAGTATGTTTTATTAGTTATTGTAGAAAAGGGGATAGTAATAAGCCAATTCGTATTTTTATATATTGAAATAATGATTAGTTGTACAGATATTATTAAAAATAAGTCAGGTATAGCTTCTATGGTGCTCAAACTTTTTGAAATTATAGATTGGATTCTTTTTGGTAAATAGAATGTGAAATTTGCTAAAACTATTGATAAAAATACAGCAATAAAAAAAGCTGAAATTATTATAGTTAAGGTATAAAAATATGACTCTAGTAAATTGGGTAGTAATAAGCGTTTAATTCCATAAATTTCATATGTTAAATGAAATGGGTCTAGTAGGGAATGAATCACTTTTTTTATATAATCAAAATATCCTAACCAATTTAATTCTAATATAATTAATTCCCCTTTGTTTTGAGATGTATTCAAAAACAATTTTGGTAGACAGCAAATAAAAACAATTCCTAAAGCAGCTAAAATAATTTGTAGAAAAATTAATATAATCTTTTTTGTAAAGTACATAAAATATATCTCCTTAAAATGATTTGTTTTCATTGTTTTCAACTACTACTATCAAATGTCCTTTTTAATGAGAAAAATAATGATTTAATTTTCGTTTTTTATAAAACGCTATCAGTGCTATATTCTGAACATTTGAATATTCTTAAAATTTCTTATATTGGTGTTGACATTCGGAAAATAGTAATTTATTGTAATTACTGTAATAAAAAAACTTTAAGTGAGGGATACAGATGAACAAATTTATACGTGAACTAAAAACAGAAGAACTAACAGAGCATGTTGGAGGGATTGATCCTAAAAATGAAACAGTAATCCATGATGGCGGAGGAGTAGGACCTAATTGTAAGGTGTTATTTGTAGCATGTCGAGCCAAGGATTGGGGATCATGTCAATTATGGTATGATTTTTGTAGATATTAATTTATATATTTAGCAAGTTAACAAAGGAGGAATACAAGTGAACAAATTTATACGTGAACTAAAAACAGAAGAGCTAACAAAGCATGTTGGAGGAATTGATCCTAAAAATGAAACAGTAATCCATGATGGTGGAGGAGCAGGACCCAATTGTAAGATGTTATTACTAGGATGTCAAATGAAGTATATATCTCAATGTAATTTATGGAATCAGTTTTGTAGAAGTTAATTTATGTATTTAGCAAATTAACAAAGGAGGAATACAAGTGAACAAATTTATACGTGAACTAAAAACAGAAGAGCTAACAAAGCATGTTGGAGGAATTGATCCTAAAAATGAAACAGTAATCCACGATGGCGGAGGAGCAGGTCCAAATTGTAGAAGGTTAGCTCAGTCATGTATTTTGAAAAATTTAAAATCATGTGGCTTGTTCGATCAGTTTTGTTAATGTATTTTAAAAATAAATATTTTCAGGAGGATTTTAAATGAACAAATTTATACGTGAACTAAAAACAGAAGAGCTAACAAAGCATGTTGGAGGAATTGATCCTAAAAATGAAACAGTAATCCATGATGGTGGAGGAGCGGGACCGAATTGTAAAAGTTTGCTGAATCAATGTATATTAAAAAATTTAAAATCGTGTGGCTTGTTTGATCAATATTGCTATCGAGAGTGGTTATAAGGTATACGGATGAATTAATATAGTTTTATTGTAGTATATATAGTACCCTTAAAAGGTAAAATATCATAGTAGATTCTGGAAAACTTAATTTTCATTTATATATATAATGATTTAATTTCTCTATAAACATTTTTGTAACCGATTTCAAAATTCTATTCAAAGAAGAAGGATTTTGAAATCGGCTTTCATGAAATATGAAAATAGCAAATTATCAAAATATAACATTACATAAAGGTGATAGTGAAATGAAATACGTACATACAAAACAACAAGAAGAATATGATTGTGGAATTGCTTGTGTAGCATCTATTTTTAAATATTATCATTTGCATCATGGTATTAATTATCTTAGGGATCAAGTTACTTATAAAAATGGATATGATTTAAAAGATTTGTTATCGTTATTCAGTCAAGTTAATCATTTTTCTTGTAAAGCTGTTGAGATAAATAAAGAAGATATTGGAGAGGCACTAAAGCATATTGAAGGACCTTGTATAGCTTTAATAAATAAACAGGTCAACGAATCTTATGAAGGTCACTATATAATTATTTATAAACGGAAGAAAAATAAATTGGTAATAAGTGACCCGGGTAACGATAAAATATCTACAATTACTATTGATGAATTTAAAAAACATACTACAGGCATATTTCTTCTAATTGAATCTAAAAATAGTAATTCTGATAAAAAAACAAGTTATCATCAGAAATTTTTCAGGGAATTGATTAAAAATAATAAATTAAGTATCTCATTTGTCTTATGTTTATCTATCTTGTTTGTTTTATTTTCAATTAGTAACTCATTCTTCTTTAAACTCGTAATAGATGAGATTATTCCTCACAATTATGATTACCTATTGTTAGAATTTACTTTGATTTTTTTAGGAATCAATTTTTTAAGTAATGCATTTGATTATTTAAGAACTTACATAATTAATAAGGCTGCAATAAAATTAGACCAATCTATATCAAAAGAATTTTTCAGGAAAATATTAAAATTACCTATTAATTTTTTTGAAAATAGGGATGATGGTGACATTATATCAAGATTTAATGATATTTATTATATTAGAAATTTAGTAAATGTAGCTTTTGTTTCAGTAATATTAAATACTGTAATTTTTTTGGGAATAGGATTCGTCCTTTATAACATTAATGTTTTACTTTTTTTCACTGTTCTTATTTTGACGTTGATTTTGATAGCAATTACTTTTATGTATTATGATATTATCCAAAAAAGAAATAAAGATTCTATGAGTAAAAATGCTGATACACAATCTTTTTTAATACAATTTATAAAAAATATGACTAATATTTATTCTTTAAACAAGAAAGAATATTTTTCCTCTGCATTTAACAAAATATTCAATAGGGAACTTAATGCGGCGTTAAAAGAAGCTGTTACAATAACAAATAATAATGGACTAAAAAAACTTGTTCAAACTTCATTTTCTATCATATTATTATATGTTGGTGCTAAACAGATTATGGCGGATACTATATCATTAGGGGATTTACTTTTTATAAACTCTTTAACTATGTTTATGCTAAGCTCTCTAACAGGATTAATTGAATTGCAAGGAGAAATCCAAAAATCGCTTGTCGCTAAGGATAGATTGACTGATTTAATGAATTATCCAGTAGTTCAAAATAAGCCTCAGACAGATATTACAAGGATTAAAGACATATCTATAGACAATTTAAACTTTAATATTAATGATCACTGTATTATTAAAAATGTTAATATGAATATTTCTAATAACGAAAAAGTTATTTTAATTGGTGAAAGTGGTTCAGGAAAAACTACGTTTTCTAAATTATTAAACAAACTCTATCAAACTAACGCATCACAAATATATATTAATGGTGTTGATATTAATGAAATTAATGATAATAGTTTAAGAAAGGAACTTATTTATTTAAATGAAAATCCATTTCTCTTCAAAAATACAATTAAAGAAAATATATGTATGGGAGAATATTTTACTGAAGATGAAATTATAAAGGCTTGTCAAATTGCACATATTTATGATGTAATCACTTCACTTCCTAAAGGTTTTAATTTCGTAATAAATGATAGTAATTCCAATTTATCTACGGGACAAAAACAGCGATTATGCCTTGCTAGAGCAATTCTTCACAAACCAAGTGTTTTAATTTTAGATGAATCGCTTAGTAATGTAGATCCTGATAATTTCATGAAAATTTATGATGCTTTATTAGGTTTAAATTCGATAATAATTTTTATTACACATAATCCTGAGTATATAACAAAATATGATAAGAAATTTATTTTTAGAGAAAAATCCATCTTCGAAATGCAAAGAGAATTAGAGAAACAATTAAATTAGAGGTGAATAAAATGTCAAAAAAAATCCTGTTTTCCAGTTTAGTTATTCTAATAAGTATAGGTTCTCTCTTTTTTATTTTCACTTCAAAAGACTTAGATAAACCTAACTATACTAATATCGATATGAAGGAATATAAAGGTAAAATAAACTCAAAAGATAATTTTTATATTTACGTTTACAAAACTAGCTGTACAGCATGCCAAACTACTAAGCCATCCTTAAATGAAGTGATTAAAGAAGATAAGAAAAAGGTATTTGCTATAAATATGGAGTCAGAAGAAAATATGGATATTGAATTTTTGAAAAAAAATAACATTCAAAAAACACCCACGCTACTAAAATATAAAAATGGGGAAGAAATGAACCGGGTAGAAGGGATCCAATCTAAATCTGAATTAAAGTCATTTTTGGCAGAATAAAATTAATTTGATTTTTTAAAGGAGTAAATATATGATATATTTTTCTTTTCTTGTTTCACTAGTAGCTACGATAGGGAGTTTATATTTTAGTGAAGTAAAGGGTTATGTTCCCTGTAGTCTATGTTGGTATCAAAGAATTTTTATGTACCCAATTCCTTTGTTAATTTTTATTTCAATACTAATTAATGATAAAAATATAAAATATTATCTTCGTTATTTTTCATTAATAGGTATAATTATTTCTTCTTACCATAATTTCATTCAATTTACTCAACATAAAAGTAGCTTTTGTGGTGTTACAAGTAGCTGTTTAACAATCTATGAAAAATGGGGAGGTTTTATAACAATTCCGCTTATGTCTTTAACAGCATTCATAATAATATTTGCTGTATCATTTTTTTTAAATGAGAAGGTTCTGTTACAAAGTTCGAAAAAATCATAAACTGATTGATAAATGAGAAATAATGTTTGAGATATATCTAGTAGTTAAGTTGAAAAGTTCGATAAATGTATTACAAATAGTATTTCTCATTAAGTAGAAATAAATGACAAGTAAAAGGTAAATAAAATATAAAATGTTTTTATATACCAATTAAGATAGAACTTAAATTGTGTATTTTTTACATAATAAAATTAAATTTCAACAGAAATATATATATTATTTAAAACTAAGGGGTAAGGAAAAAGAATAAGAGTTTAGCAATGTAAAATTGCTAAACTCTTATTCTTTATTTTTTCCTATTCTTCCTAAACTATCTTTAATGGTTGTTTCCCCAAGCTGAGTGTATAACAAAGCTGTATCTTGGCTCGTATGACCAAGTTGCTGCATGACTTGTAACGAATCTTTTTCTTCCATATATAATTTATTTGCCAATGTGTGTCTTAATTTATGAGGAGACATTTTTTTACCATAGGCTTTAGTATATTTTTCTACTATATCCTGGATAGCTCTAACCGAAAGAGGTTGTGCAGTATGTTTATACCTCGATAAAAACACATTTTTTAATTCTTTCCCAGGAGCATATTTGTTATCTCTAAGTTCCATATACTTTTCAAGATCATTCAATGCCATTGGAGTAATCCATACAGAATCTTCTTTATTTCCTTTACGGATTACATCAATTAGTCTTTCTTTTAAGTTTATATCTTCCATACGAAGATCGGCCAATTCACTTACACGAATACCGCTACCAAGAAAGAGTGAGAGGATAGCTACATCCCGATCTTTATCCCTTAGGAAATAGAACAACTGATGTTTTGTTAAAGATTTTTCATGTTCGAACTTAATGTAATTCAAAAACTCTTGATCGTCATCATTATGGAATATTTTTGATCTCATACGTTTTGCACGAGCATTTAATGTTTCTTTATCTTTATGTATTTCAATTTTAGCCATTACATTTCTATAAAAATAGCATTCTCCATCTTCATTCTCTGATAGGGAGGTGAGGTACTTAAATAAAGACTTTAAGGCCGAAATTTTTCTGTTAACAGAGGAATTCTGCATGTTTTGTTGTAGTTTTAGAAATCTCATAAAGTTCTCAACATCTTTTTTCTTTAAATTCTCCAAATCAGAGAAGGATATGTCTTTAATAGGTTTAAATTCAATAATTTGTTCAGATAATAGCCAATTAAAGAAGACTCTAAAATCATATACATAATTCAGTAGGGTGGAGGGAGAGGCATCATGCAATTCTTTGTACTCCACAAATTCTTCTATGTAAAAGGGCATTTCATTTAAATTCTCGTATAATTTCTTACGATGTACGGATTTTTGACGTTGTTTACTGTAATCCATAAAAATCACCTCATATATACTATAACAGAAAAGAGACGCGAACACAAGTTCGCGTTAAATTCAATTTTTACACAAACTTATTTACATAATTAAATTATGAGATACTAGAATATAATCATTAATGAAAGGAATAATGTATTTACTCAAATAAAAATTATAGATAATTAAGAGAGCAATTTGTATTTAACCAAAAAAAATGGTGGAAAAACTAAATATAAATGTATTTAAAATAAAACAATTTATATTTATAAATTCATGCAAAAATCAATATATGAAAACAGTTTAAAATTCGTTATCTAACATGTATAAGTTAATTTAATCATAATTTTGAGGAATTAATTAGATTAACATTAGAAAAAATCCTATATATTAAAAGATAATTTACTATGAAATTTTTCAATGAATAGTTCAGTATTAAATAATTACTATATAAAATATGAATTATATAGCCACATACCAATATGTTAAGATTCATGTAAAGAAGCCCGAAATCCCTAAATACAGTATTAGATTTTTATTTATCTATCTTATTGTTCGTAAAATTGGTATTTCGTGCGAAGTTGTAGAGTGTTTATTTTTCCCCCTTTTTATAATTCTTTTATGTTCATCCAACAAAATGCATCATGCACCTTTCATCAGTATGAATATCTTTTAGTTGCAGATACATTCACCTATACATTTTAGTATTGATTACATGGTTGCTTATAGGGTATAGCTAGCATATAAATACATGTTAAAAAAATTTCAATGCAATACGGGTAACTTTAACCACTTAAGACTAAATAGGTTGTGCTTTACCCAAAACTTGATTGTTTTTATATTGAAAAAGAATGTTTCCTATAGTCCTGGAAAAAGTATTCTTTATTGTACTTTGTTTATGTGAACATACAGTGATTTTTAATTCTAATACAGATTTTAAAATATAACTTCGCAATTTCTCCTTCCGTCTCAATAAGATAAGAATTCTTTTCATTTTGAGACGGATTTTACTCCTTTTTTTCAAACATCTATAATATCTCTTATGTAAACTAAATATAAGTAAGTAAACAATTTTTCTTTTTGAATGCGCTTCCGTGTTTTCTATTGTGGTAATCCACACAGATTGTTTCTAGATTATCTATATCTAATACAAGTGTTGAATGATGTTCGAGTTCTTTTATATGATGGATAACGAGTTGCATCTTCTTATGCTTCTGTTGTTTGGCTTTGTATTCATTCATAAAGCTTCCCCCTCCAACTAAGCAATATCAAATGTTAGAATGATAATCCATAAAGGTGTTAAACAAGTGATAAATACTAATGATACAAAACAAGCAGTCTTTTCTATCACATTATTAGATCCCTTCAGTCTATTCATTGGACTTAGAAACGTGGATAAACTTTGACCAATTTTGTTTTTCCACTCGTGGTTAGTGTTGTGTCTTCTATTTTTAGCAAATGGCTTGATAATCGCCCAGATAATTATAAACACCGTAAAAAACGCTATAACTAACTCCAATAGGTCGCGCTCCCTTCAGGATAACTAACTGGTACGTTGGCATTTTTTGCATACTTAATAAATAGCAAAAAAAGCAAGTCTGCTGGAACAGGCTTGCTTTCTGATAGAGCTCTGACAACTCAAAAACCATTTCTCTATATTATTTAAAAATAGTAATTTATGAAAATTATTGCACTCACTTAATAGAGAAATTAAAGTCATGAACTCTTACATAAATATTTTAATGATTACTATAATCAATCATAAGAATTAAAACAACGCTATATAACACTAATTGAATTATTTTTAATGTACGTAATTTCATAATGCATCCCTTAAGGTACTGAATCAAAATATCCACTTAATTAACGAAGGTTGTATTTTTTACTTTCCAGTCTTCAAGTTTAATGCTACCCAAAAACCATAGTTTGTGAGCTTTCTTTTCAACCTCTCATATTTGCAACATTGTCTTCTTCATATGTCACTTATTACATAATTCCTCTAAAAATATGTGTATCCTATACTCTCTTATAGTATCTATGCACTACAACTCAATAAATAAGCACACCCTCTTCGATAGTAATCTCAAGATTCGTTCCGCTTTCATTTTCGTGCACTCTACTTTCACACAAAGGAGAATTGACAAATAAATAAGTGCTAATATAAGAAATATATATAATGCCATACTTCATCATTATTGTATGCTTGCTTGTTTCTTTCATCTTTCACAACAAATTCTATATGATAATAGGTGCACTTCTTCTATTCATGAAGTTTTTGATGTACCATTATGAATCTCTCAATTCTGTCAAAACAGTCACTTCTTTTTTTATTTTTTCTTTCTCAAATAGTTTTGATTTTCCCATTGATTCTTTTACCATAAATGTATAACCGCCATAAGATTGTTTGGATTGTAGAGGTAAATCTTTATTTTCGATGACGGATTGTATATCAAATCGTTTTACACCAAAATCATCCATCATAGCTAAACAACACAGTGATACTGTCGCTCGTCTCTTTACTTTGGTTGCACAAGTCATCAGTGTATGAGCTAACTGAGCGGGACTAAGTTTTCTTCCAACTTCTGTACTAATAGGAACTGCACCTATAGCTGTAGTTCACTTACTTCCCTTAAACCGAATAAAAGCAAACGACTCTGTAAATGGATCTAGTCCATATTTTCTGCATACAAAATGATAATATTGCCGCTTTTCTTCCTCTGTTAGCTGTGATAAATCACTATTTATTGCCAATCTACCTAATATA
This sequence comes from Bacillus sp. RC251, assembly GCF_044908765.1. NCBI lineage: Bacteria > Bacillati > Bacillota > Bacilli > Caryophanales > Bacillaceae > Bacillus > Bacillus sp. RC251. Next base: position 95,883 of record NZ_JBIYDP010000013.1, read on the forward strand.
ATTTGTATTTCCTCAACCACTGTTGGTCTTTCCTTCGTACTAGGTATAAAAGAGCGTTCTAATATATTCGGAAACGTATTGAGTTCTTGCTTTTGTTTCTTATAATAAGTGACAATTTTTCACTTTGAGCTGACCTTACATAAGGCGTGTCTTACTTGAGACAGAGTAACTTTGACTCCTTTGTTTAAAAGATAACTGTACAGCTTTCGATACCCCATTCACCCTTTTAAAAGTTTAAATTGCATGACAATATAAGCCACTGTCTTTTTACGTCTTTTCTTATTTTCAGTAGGCTTACGATGAATAAAATCTATGTATATATAAAATAGCCTTATATTTATTATGAGGAGCATTTATGGTTGCTGTTGCAAAGTTAAAAAAGCATACTCAGATTAATAAATGAATAATATTTCAAGTAATTGTTTTGGTGTATTTCATGCTGAAAAGCAGGAGCTTGATTAAAGATTTCTTCTCTGTTTTTATAGGCTCAAGTGCAAGGAACGGAGAAATTTATCGACATGAGGCATTACAATTGGCAAAAGGAAAATTTGTATGTTATCTGAGTGACGATGATTCATGGTTTCCTGATCACTTACAATACATGGAGCAAGCTTTATCCAAAGCAGATTTTGTACATAGCCGCTATATGGCTTTTGTGAATAAGTAACAAATGATGGCCATTCAGGGATCATTGGAGGAACTTGAGACTCGCGATCGTATGTTGAAAGAGTCATATAAATTTTAGTCCTACGATTGCTGGACACCGCATAGATACCTACCATCGTCTTCTTGAAGGATGGAGCCCTGGACCAGAGGATGTGTGGAGTGATCTTAATATGTGGCGAAAATTTCTAAAGCTAGATAATATAACTTTTCATTCAATACCAGCTGTAACTGCTCTTATTCTTCCTTCTCCCTTTAGAACTAACATGACATTACAAGAAAGAGAAGCAGAAACGGCATTTTGGGCAAAACAAATTCGTTGCCAATCTTTTCGTTCTACTATTCAAGATACATTTTTTACACTCTAATTCTAGATGGTCCTGCTGCAAAGATGCCTAAAATGTAGAAAGAATTGGATGAAGGGATTATAAATAAAAAGTCGATTTCCTGTACGTTAAGAAATCGATTTTTTAATGAGTATTTTATGTCTTGATTAGAAACGAGCTTAATTAAATAAGTCCTGTGTACTTCTTGTAATACGTGCTAATTCAGTAACTACAATTACATCACCTTCACGCAGATTCTCTAACATGCGTAATAACTCTGGTCCGTCTGTTGTAGCTCCACTAACTTTTTTTCAAACACATAATCACTCAATTGTTTGAGTTACCTTGCTAAGTTCTGATCTTGTGTTGGTACACGAGCATATCCGAGAATCATTCCGTTTCTCCCCTTTTGTCCGTTTAAGTGTCCGTAAATTAACTATAGCTTAATAACAGCATTTAATTTCCGTACATGTAAACCGAACAAATAGGTTGTTGGAAAATAAGGGTTCTAAATATGTCTAATTTGTGAACAAACATAATTCAAAATAAGTACACCCATATCGGACGTTTTATCCTCTATTTTCGTTCGTTGTGTTCGTTTGTTTTGTTACTTCTTTTCCATAGATACAACACTAGATGCACAAATACAAATCATAAAATAAACCATGTAGTTAACCAAGGATGTTCGTAAATAACTTCCATGCCCTCACCCCTTAACAACAAACAAGACGCTAAACCAAAATCACGGCAACGCCTACGATAATTGCTATTGGTTTAATGAACAATGATTAACACTTGTCCTGCCATATTCTCACTATAAGAATAAGTATGGCCGTTATTACTTAAATACGCTTCGATATCTTCAGTAATATCTTTTACATCCTCTTCCTCAACGACTACCTTTTTATTTTCACCAAGACGTTTCATATAGTCTGCAAATTTATTAATTGTTTCCATTAACTTCTTCATCCTCCTATCCAAATATCCATTTTGTTCAATAAAAAAAGAACACTATAAAGTGCCCTAAGCTTCTGAGTATTAAATATACGACAATGCCCTGCCCGTTCTAATGGCGCAACATAAAAGAACTTTATAGCGGAATATATATAGCTATCGGAAAAGGAATAAGTTGGTTGGCATTGACTCGATATTGTATGTTTGGGAATTTCTTATGTGCAATAAAAAAAGAGCCCTATAAGGTACTCGTCCGATACGATTATAAAGAATGAATACGTCGTGTCAGTCAGTTATTAGTATATGCTTGTCTCATTCAAAGTTTTACTAGTTTAATATATAATTTCTATATAACAAAGAAAAAAGCACCCGTTATGGATGCTATTTCTGATTTATTTGCTACTTTAAGCCTCTTTCACAGTTACTATAACCTCTGCTAAATCATCACTATTTGTGTACTTGTTGATTTCTAAACTCACTTCGACAACTTCATAACGATCATGTCCTATTTTTACTTTTTTATTTTTTTCTAGCACTGCTATTAATCCTGCTAGATCATGGCTGTCTATTGAAGCTTTTAGTTTTTTTGTTTCGTCTTTAAAAGAAATCAGCATATATGCCCCCTCCTCTCCAAATCTATCTATTCGACAAAAGACCTTATCATCCTTTTATCTGAATAAACAAAAAGCCATCTCCGAACATTGACCTTATTCTCTGTAAACTCCATTCCACACATTCCGTCTGCGCCTACGCCTAATAGCTTTACGTTATCTTCCATTTTCATAACCTCGCTTTCTATTCAAAGGATTATTTTGTTCAGATTCTGGTAAAGTGTTAATATTCTTCATAAAGGAGGTCTACTAATGAAAAATCCCTGGAAGAAAATCTCTTTAATTGCTTTCATAGTAATTGTCCTTTTAATAATTTTATATTTTGGCGGTATGTCACTTTTTTGGAACCAACCCTGAATAAAACTAAATATTACGTTAATACTGTAGACACATGGTTATCCTTGGGTGAGCAGTTAGCTTTTGCTAGCTGCTCTTTTACTTTCTTCATCCCTTACCATTCTCTTTAAGGAGATCAATACATCTTCCAGTGTTTGTTTATCCCCTATGACATCCCTGTTTGTTTGGATGTGCCAAACGATATTTTCTAATTGCGTTTTGATGTTCATATCCATTCCCCTTTTCTACAAAATGAAATTTTTGTTATCCCCCTCCAAAACCCACAATATGTTAATATATACATAGATTAACAACAATGATTTTTTAGACATTTAAGAAAGGATGATAAAATGGTTATTTTCCAATGGCTAGAATCATGGCTATCTAGTGATATTCTTCATTTTAATTTATTTGTAGGTATGACAACCCTTCTCTCTCTAGCGTCTGTTATCTTATTTTCTATAACGTTTAAGAAAATAGGTACCAACGATACAGAAAGACTAAAACTCAAGCACCAAATATCTTATACAATGTGCACTTCACTACTTGTCTTATTAGCCATATTTATTCTATGGATGCCTACAAATACTATCTATTTAAGACAGTATCTCATCATGATAATTTCCATTTCACTTCTTTTCGGATCGATATCAGGTCTGTACCATTATAGAAAAGAAATACTCCCTGAGAGTTGAGTTAAACTCCTTTTTAGAACTCGTTGCAGTTAGCGGGTTCTTTTTTTATAAAATAGCGTTTTTATTAAAAACTTCTCACATTTAAACCGGACAAGCATATGTTATTGTATGGAAGCTTTCCATTCATAGCATTCTATCTTTCTCATTTGAGAGCACACATATAAGTGTGCTCTTTTTTATTTAAGATAAAATAACGATTTTATTGAGATTTAAACTAATAACTAATGCCCTATAGTAGTTATTCGCTGTTTCCAAAATAAATTGAATTAATAGTATAAAAATGAGGTATTAATAAAAAATTAAATTTACTATTTTTCTAAACACACAAGTGAGGTGATTTTGATAGATTACAAAAACAAAGATATATTCAATAAATTTCCGCTTATGGATATTAACCATATTATTCTCCCACATTATCCAACTGGTGTTACTGGATCGACTGGTGCTACCGGACCAACTGGTGTTACTGGATTGACTGGTGCTACTGGATTGACTGGTGCTACTGGATTGACTGGTGCTACCGGATCGACTGGTGCTACCGGACCAACTGGTGTTACTGGATTGACTGGTGCTACTGGATTGACTGGTGCTACTGGATCGACTGGTGCTACCGGACCAACTGGTGTTACTGGATTGACTGGTGCTACCGGACCAACTGGTGCTACTGGATCGACTGGTGTTACCGGACCAACTGGTGTTACTGGATCGACTGGTGCTACCGGACCAATTGGTGTTACTGGACCAACTGGTGTTACAGGATCGACTGGTGCTACCGGATCGACTGGTGCTACCGGACCAACTGGTGTTACTGGATTGACTGGTGCTACTGGATTGACTGGTGCTACTGGATTGACTGGTGCTACTGGATTGACTGGTGCTACTGGATCGACTGGTGCTACCGGACCAACTGGTGTTACTGGATTGACTGGTGTTACAGGATCGACTGGTGCTACTGGATCGACTGGTGTTACCGGACCAACTGGTGTTACCGGATCGACTGGTGCTACCGGACCAACTGGTGTTACTGGGCCAACTGGTGTTACAGGATCGACTGGTGCTACCGGACCGACTGGTGCTACCGGATCGACTGGACCCGCTGGCGTAGGATTAACAAACTATCTATATGCTTTTGATACTACCAACCAGTCAATTGTAGTAGGAGGTAATGTTACTTTTAATACAAATGGACCTATAATAGGAACCGCCCTTACCCACATAGCAAGTACTGGAAATATTATAATTAATACACTAGGAACATATGTAGCAGAATTTCAATTAGAATCTTCTCGTGAAAACCAATTTTCCTTTGCACTAAACGGTACACCAATTCCAGGCGGACGGTTTGGGACAGGGTCACCCCATTCCTTAAATCAAGGTACTGTTGCTTTTACAGTAACAGTTGTTCCTTCGACATTAACTTTAATAAATAATACTTCTTCAGCGGGTACTATCACTCTCACAAATAGTGATGGTGGCTCTTTAACAAATGTATCTGCAAATGTAAGTATTTTTCAGGTAGGATGATTAATTAGGTTAGAAACGTGATTCATAAAGCGACTCTACTTAACCTTTATGAATCACGTAGATTAAGATAACTTTTAACCTTCTTACTTTAATTAAAATAACTATTTTATTAAAAATCTTTAATGAGCTAATCCTTACAGTTTTGTAAGACTACTGTCACTAAAATCAATTTTTTCACTATAAACTCTTTACTATAATTTTCCTTATACACAAACAATAAGGAGCGATTTAAAAATGTTTTTTTCTGAATTAAATATTGATGCTTTTCGAGCTATCAATAATTTAGGGAAGCAATATTCATCCCTAAACTCCACTATGGTATTTTTAGCGGAATATATGGTGTATTTTTTAGGTTTAATTATTATTGCTTATTGGTTTACTCAATCTAGAAAAAACAAAATGATGATTATTCAAGCAATAGTTGCTTTCGTAACTGCTGAAATAATTGGAAAATTAGCAGGGAATTTGCATTTGAATTATCAACCATTTGCAGTATTACCTAATGTTAATAAACTTGTCGATCATGCAGTAGATAATTCATTTCCTAGCGACCATACGATTCTATTTTTTTCAATTTGTTTTTCATTCTGGCTTGTTCGTAAAAAGGCTAGATGGTTATGGCTTGTACTTGCATTCTGCGTAGCTATTTCTCGTATTTGGGTAGGAGTTCATTATCCTTTTGATGTCATAACAGGAGCTTTAATAGGAATTATTTCAGCACTATTTTCATATTGGTTAACACCGAAAATTACATTCATCAAACAATTACTTAATCTTTACGAAAAAATAGAACAAAATGTAATACCCTCCAAAAACAAGTCGAAAAACTTTTGATTAATCTCACAAAGCTAAAAAGATTACATATATTACCGAGTATTTTTCAATATTGTCTTGATCGAAGAGCGCTCCCTTGGGCGCTCTTTAATTTTAAAATAACGCTTTGATTAAAATCTATGAATCCATTTCTTAGGTGAAAAACTTTTATAGAAACACCTTTTTTGGACAAATTTACCGGGTGAATTAGCGGAAATTTCGTGTTATTCTGAACTTGTTGAATAACCCAATACATTCAACAATGCTCTTGATTGCATACTTAGTATGCAATCATCCATCCAGATACCTTAGCTAATACCTCCCCCTAATCGTTGTTATAGCTAAGGTATCTTTTTAGATGCCCTGTGTGCAGGGCTTTTTCATTTCAGTGATGATGCTCTTTATCCCATCTAATTATCGATGCTTTCAGTCCAATTTCTTAATAAAATTCAAATTTGATTAAAGTAACTGTGTTTTTCGTTCTTCCATACGGATTACTTTTCCACTTTGAGGTGGTTGTATTAGTTGGACCTGACCATTTTTAACAACATATATTCCGTTTATTTTCAAATCTATTTCAGCTGTCATTTCTACAAGATTTTCTTTTCTAATTCCCACCAAGATCACTCCCATATGTTATAATTAATTTGTCGAATAATTATGTCGAGAGCAATCTCGGCTTTTTTGTTTGTCTACAAATATCGCACAACATTTTCTGAAACAAATGATTGTTCAAGTGATAAATGAAGCCGTATTGGAATAGGCTTTTTTTCATCCCGTGCTCGCTTACACATTTCCTCTGCTTCTTCCCAATCAAATTGTTTACCCTCCACTCGCTTATAACGCCAAATTCCAATTGTGTAATCTTCAAATAACTCATAACGCTCATCAGGCGCTGTCGTTGGTTTTAATTCATCAATCGCTTTGGCTTGACGTGGTATTTGTACAACAACGTCGGCAAAACGTAGTTTAGAATTTAATCGATGATCATGAGCCTTCTTAAAATCAAATGACACAACTGGTTCAACATCAAAGATTGTTAACTGCTTTGGCATTGCTTTTCCCCTCCAATACATGCAAGCTTGCAATTAAGATTCCTTCAAGCTGCGTTAACGTTAGCGGTTCTGGTGCAAATACTTAGGAAAGATATAAAGAGGCGAAAAGTTTCCTAGTGGAATCTAGTCTTAAGCAACAATTCCAAATAGTTGATGGATGAACTCCACTTGATTTTGGACAGACTTGTCCAGTAAAATAAGTTGCCCTTTTTTTACCATATGCATAGCTTCTATTCAAGAAATAATGGCTGTAGCTGTGCGAAAGGATTTCAATCCTATCATCGAACGAACTCGCTTTTTAATAAATCGATGATCTTGTTCCACTATATTATTGAGATATTTTACATGCCTTAGTTGGATGCCTAATGGCATCTTTTTTTCTTTTCTCAATTCTTCAACTGTTATAGGATAAGCTGGATTCTTATCAACTGTCACGACACGAGGCTCAGAAATATGAAAAGACTGCAAAGCTTTCTTGAAGAATCGCTTTGCAGTCTTGTGGTTTCTTGCTTTGCTTAGGTAAAAATCGATGGTATTTCCTTTCGAATCGACAGCACGATACAGGTAACATCCATTGACTTTTTAATTTGATATATGTTTCATCAACTCTCCAAGAGTCATTGGTTTGCTTGAGATGACGACGGATTCTTTTGTCTAATTCAGGACCATACTGATGAACCCAACGCATAATCGTTGTATGAGCAACGGATAAGCCCCGTTCCTCCATCATTTCCACCAAATCGCGAAATCTCAAGTTGTACCGTAGGTACCATCTTACTGTTTGCAAAATAATATCATGATGATAATGCTTCCACTTGAATAAATTTCGCTTTTCCATACTGATCACGCACCTTTTTAGAGTAATCGTATCAGTATGTCCAAGATTTAGAGATTACTTGAAGTTTTCGCACCAGAACCAGAAAAAGGCACCTAAAAGGTGCCTTCTTCTTATGAGATAAAAATTATTTAGCTAGTTATGAAATAATTATTCTCTCAAATAGACGATATCATCAACTTATTGAAATTGTTTTCCATAAGGACAACGAGAATATCCAATTCGAATCTCCATTTCCTTGGTAACTTTGAACAGCTTCATAGATTTTCCCTTGATACTCTACTCTATCCCCTTTTGTATATGCTTTCCTCGGATCCCATTTTTCATAAGAGGTATTTTGCTCTTTTGTTTTTATACTAAGAACACTACTTTGAATAGACTGATTTCCAGCTGCATCTATAGCCTTCACAGTATATTTGTATTCCATGTTAGCAGTCAGTTTACTATCAGTAAATGTGGTTCCCTGTACCGTTTGAATGAATCTTCCGTCACGTAATATTTGATATTCTTTCACACCTACGTTATCTGTTGATGAATTCCATTTTAACTCTACGCTATTTGTAGTAATGTTGGCTGCTTGTAATCCTTCAGGCCGTGTAGGAGCTTCCGTATCTGGGCTAGGGTTAATAATTTGATCAACTTTCTTAAGACCATTAACTGTAACTTGATACACTATCTTCTTACCAAAGCTCTCCTGTATATTTTTATCCACATTTATAAGAGTCGCCCGGTTTCCACCCTCTAAATGTGTAAACTCAATATAGTCTCCGACTTTCATCGGAATTTTTTGTGTTTCAGCATTTTGTTGCCTGTTTCCATAAATATCTTTATTATATACCACTTTCCCGGATGAATTTTGGACTTTCACACTCGCATATGTACTATCAAAGTAATGATGTGGTACACCTGCTTTTAATTGAATTTGCATTTCTTCTTTTGTCTTATTAAAATCCAATTTTGCAAACTCAAAATCTCCTATTCCTTTCATTGACCATACAAATTGGTTTCCCTCTAAAACATTATTTGATATATCTGGACTATATCCCAAATTTGACAGGATTGACTTTAAATCTGGCAAAACACCGATTTTATCTGTTAACGGATTTTGGGATTTGGTACCTGTATTTTGATTACTTAGTATATTTCTTAATTCAGCTGGTTTATATGGACGACCTAAATGTTCTTTAGCCACACCTTGTATTGAAGTCGCTGCTCCAGCAATAATTGGAGAAGCACTAGATGTACCACTAAAGCCTGTTGTATAGAGATTTTTAGTAATCCTATTAGGCTCAGCACGAGTTGTATCTACGTTTTCTCCCCAACCATAAACATCAATTCTACTACCATAATTTGAAAACCATAAACGTTTATGAGGAACAGTTGACGATGCGGCTCCAATCATTATAGCTCCTGAATCTTTAAAGTCCGGACTATTGCGATTTAATACCTGTTTTCCATTCCGATCTCTAAATTGATCAAGGTCATTAGAACCATTTGCCCCGGCTTCTATCACAATAATTCCTTTATCCGTTCCAGCTCGTATTGCATCAAAGATATCTGGCTGTACTTCAACAGGTAAATATTTATCTCCATATCCATCATATGAAGCTTGTGCCTCTAATAATAAAATATCCCCAGCTTGTAAATTATGTACAGCATTTATTATCGCATCAGCCGTATTATAAGACCCATCACCTCTTATTTGGGATACTACTTTGACCTTAGCCTTTGGTGCAATTCCTATATTACCAATCTCATTATCTTCAGCAGAAACAATCCCAAGAACAGATGTTCCATGACCAACGTGTTGATCTATATTTCTACCAGATATAAGCTCAACTTTTTGATTTACTAAATCTTCATGGTCTAATAACCACCCATACTCCATATCTACAAAAGTAGTTCCTTTTCCATCTCCACCTTTAATGCTCCATGCATAAGATGCATTAATCCCATATGGTGCTTCCTTAAGATATCCCTGGTTTAAAAATCTTGGATCGTCGTAAGGGTTAAGCGATACAGTAGGTAATTGTACTTCTGGTAAAAGAGTTGGTTTTTCTTGCATATATACTTCTTCAACAAGATAAGATTTCTTAAACTTGTCCATCAATGTTTCAGCTGTTACTTTATTAGGTACTTCTACAATATAATAATCTAGTAAATTAGAAGATGATTTTTTTTCAGTTTCCCTCGTATCTTTATCAATATTTCCAATCTCTTTTGGGTCCACAGATGTAAATAAACGTTTTAATGTTAGCTGTGGAAATTCAGAAAAGATTTTTACTAATTCCAGATCGCTATCTTCGTTTTTTATTTGTTTCTCAAGTCCATCCTTATACGGGAAATTCACTTCACTTTTAAACTTTACAATAATTTGATCTTCTTCTTTAATATCTGCCTCAGATTGACTTATATTTTTTACAGGACCTTTCGAATCTGCATACACTACATTGGGATTTTCATGAAATTTAATTAGCTCTAATCCTGTAAAGGCCGTAAGTGCACTCGTAGAAACGAATATCCCTTTTATAAATTTCATAATGAATACCTCTATTCTTATTACTTTATATAACAATTTATAGATTTTTTAAAGGTTCTACTTTGAATAAATAACTCAACATCACTTGTGTGTATTCATAAATTATTTTAAAAAATCTTTTATTATACACGCAACAGGTTGTTTATTTTTTATATACAAATGAACTGTTAACACCTATACCCTTCCCTTCAAACAACACAACAATTGTCCTCATGATATGAAATATAAGTGAAAGCCCTTTGAAAAACGCCAAAAATATTAAAAATTCACTTATAAACAACCGGATAATTTTATTTCTATATTACTTTATAAATAATTCTTTCTAATTGCTAATATTTTCATAGTAGATGGCGGCACGTTTTTCTAACCATATTAATCTTATTGGACAAAAAAATGATGAATGTGATGTTAAAACTAAGACAAGCTACCTATAATGGTAGTTGTGCAGTTTGTGAGATAGAAGAATGTAATTTGTATGCTACGATCTGACATAATTCTAATGGTATGGAATGTATATTTCTCCGTAAAAGTAACTTGCTTTTATCTTTTTTAAACAATTTATTGTATTATTTTCATCTAATTAGGCACAGAAACAATTTAAAAATTCTTACTACTTTTTAGGAAAAACGTTTTTAGGGTACATTTTAAAATAGCTCTTTTTCTTTAAAATGTTTCTGTGCTTAATATTTAAAATATCTTATGTCAAAATTTCCCGCAACTAATATGTTAAATGATTTATAATTATATATAATATGGAATATTATAGTTAAATATTCCATATTATACTCTATTAAATATAGCGTATTTAACTTATTATGAATTGATTTGTTAGTCTAAGTATGAATTATTAAGTATGTTTTGTTTATAATTGTCACAATATAATTTTATCTTCGACGTTTTAATTACTTATAGAACATTTACATATGTTATAACTGTTATTTATGAGATAAAGAATCTCTCTACATATAAGATTTACTTAATTTAGATTTTTTCTCTCTCAATCATTTTGTCGAAAAAAGTCGAATTTTCATATTTTTTCTTTATCTTTTTGTTGTAAACGTTTTATTTTCGTGTTACCATCTTAATCAAACAATAGATGGTAACAAACTTAAAATATTTCTTTCCATTAGACACATATAAACGTTCGGTAACAACATGAAATTATGGTCAAAGAAATATGAACTACCTGATAAAATATTCAAAGGGATTTTTACCACCTAAATTTTCTGTTAATTCAGAATGTAGAACTTTAACATTTTGTCCCTAAGCAAAATTTACATTTTAGCGTGGTAAACCCAAAAAACTAAATCACCCACCCAAATTAATAAATGAAATGTCTGGTTATATCTAGTAATAAGTCATGAGAAAATGATTTCTTCCCTAAGAAAACTGAGCCAATTAATAAAAAGCATCTAAATTACTATCTATTGTTGATCACATATTTACCAACTATAAAAAAGAACCTACTGAAGGTTCTTTTTTATTTTAATCATTAGTCTTTCAATTATTGATAATCATTGGTGTTGAATCTTTATTTCCTCAGCTGCAATCAAGCATATGCGTCCTTTTTATATAACAAGTTGTTTCATGCGATCCTATTTATTCTTAACATGCCTCTTTAACCTTTCAAACCTTCCACTCTTACATGAATGTCCCTCATCTTTTCATCCAAAGATTTTGCAGTTTTGGCCGCGTCAATAAGCTCTTGCTCCAGATAGAAAGGGATTTTTTTGTCATATTTATAATAAATTTTATGTTCTAGGCTAGCCCAAAAATCCATCGCTAAGGTTCGAAGCTGTATTTCAACATAAACAGTCTCTACTTTTTGGGATAGTGTTACAGGTATTTGTACAATTACATGTAAACTCTGATACCCATTTGATTTTGGATTTTCAATATAGTCTTTCACCTGTACAATTTTAATATCATTTCGTTTGGATAGCTGAGAATATATATCATAAATGTCATTTACAAAAGAACAAATGATTCTCATACCTGCAATATCATACAACTTTTCTCTTGAGTTTGACATTGTAGGAGAAATTCCTTTTCTATCAAGTTTTAGTTGAATACTTTCGAATGATTTAAGTCTCGTCTTAATATGCTCAATTTGATTATGGTTTTTTAAATACTTTGCTTCTTCAGCTATTATATTAATTTTGGTTGTCATTTCATCTAAAGCAAACTTATATGGTAGTAAAAATTGACCCCATTTTCTTACATCTTCCATGTTAATCCCACTCTTATTTCAACTTTTCACATGTATTGTTCAATTGAATCAATCACATTAAAAACGTTCATCAGATAGACAGAAAGAAGATGCCTTAACTCTAAAAATTCTTCATTTTTTAAACAACTAATTTATGTTCTCAAGTCGATCATCTACTTGATTTGAAATTGGAACTGTTGTTCTTTTAAGAAAGAACGATAGAATAAATGCTACACCAGCAATAACAGCTGATACTAAAAATGCATCATTGATTCCTGAAATAGTTGCTTCCATGGAGATGTGCTGCTGTATTTTTGCTAAGGCTTCACCAGTAGGTGCATTTGTTAGCTTATTTATAGCATTAGACATCATTTCTTCTACATGTATTGCTGTTCGATTAGACATAATTGTAACGAGTAGGCTACCACCAATTGCTCCTGAAACCTGTTGAATCGTACTATTCATTGCTGTTCCGTGTGGTGTGAATTCTGGTGGTAATTGATTTAAACCATTCGTCATAATCGGCATCATAACCATTGAGATACCAAGCATACGAGTTGCATATAACACAACTAAATGTGTATACTCAGTGGATCCCGTTAGTTGACTAAATAAAAATGTTGTAACGATTACAATAGCTAAGCCAATAAACGCCAACAATTTCGGACCATATTTATCGAATACTTTTCCTGTAATAGGCATCATAATCCCCATGATTAATGCGCCAGGTAACATTAGTAAACCAGAATCCATTGCGGAAATACCACGGATATTTTGTAAATAAATCGGTAATAACAGCATGGCAGAGAACATCGCCATGTTTAAAGCCACTGAAATAATTGACGATAAAGCAAACATTGGGTATTTATATACTCTAAAGTCGAGCATAGGCTCCTCAAGATTAAATTGACGAACAATTAACCCTACCAACGATGCTAGTCCAATAATAATGGTTAAATAAACATTAGGTGCACTCCATCCACTGTTACCAGCAGAGCTGAATCCATATAAAATACCACCAAAAGCCAAGGCTGATAAGACAACAGATAATCCATCAATTTTGTCATTGCTTTTTTCTTTGTGATCATGTAATTTAAAGTATCCCAAAATCCAGACTAAAGCCATTATAGGAGCCATCATTAAGAAAAGTACCGGCCAATCATAATGTTGGATAACCCACCCCGATAATGTTGGTCCAATAGCAGGTGCAAAAATCATTACTAAACCAAAAATTCCCATTGCTGAGCCACGTTTTTCAGGTGGAAATGTTGTATATAAAACATTCATTAGTAGTGGCATAATTAAAGCCGCTCCTGAAGCTTGAATCATACGAGCCGAAAGTAAGACTGAAAAACTTGGTGCAAATCCACCTATTAATGTACCAATTGTAAACAACCCCATAGAGGTTAAAAATAATCGTCTAGCCGTATATTTTTTTATTAAAAATGCAGTAGTGGGAATTAAAATTCCATTTACTAGCATATATCCTGTCGATAACCATTGTACGGTTGAAGCACTCACATCAAAATCCTTCATGATAGATGGTAAAGCTATATTGAGCAATGTATTACTTAATAACGCTACAAATGCTCCTATCATTAAAATCGCTAATAAGCTAAAAGAAGCTTTTGTTTGTTTTTCTTTCATGTATATGCCCCCTTCTGTACTATCGGTTTATTTTTATACCTCAAGTCCAACAAGGTTAATGATATCTCATTAGCAATTAATTATCAACAAAAATGTACCGGTTGTCCAAAATTGTACTAGTTGTATTTTCTTTGTTACAATATATTTATTAATATAAGAGCATTACCTCTAAAGGAGCTTAGAATATGAATAAGAAGAAAAGAGACGTTTTAGATAAAGCACATGAGCTATTTATAGAACAGGGATATCACGCGACATCTATTCAAGATATTTTAAATCATAGTAATATTTCCAAAGGTTCTTTTTATAATTATTTTTCTTCCAAAGGCGAACTATTCAAAGCTGTATTTAAACTTATCCAAGAAGAGATGCAAGTGGAAAGAGACAAATTACTTATTGGAGAAGATTGTAAAGATATTGCTATCTATATAGAACAAGTCAGCCTCATGATGGAACTTAATAAAAAAAACAAGTTAATGCAATTAATTGAAGATGTGCTTGTATCAAACGATCCAGATCTCATACAATTTATTAAGCAGTCTAAATACTTATTTTTAAGTTGGGTGTATAAACGCTTTACAAATATTTTCCCCGAGGATAAATCAAATTATTTAGTGGATTGTGCGGTTATTTTCATAGGTATGATGCAGAATATTCTTCATACCAGTAATGCATGGAATCAAACAATTACCATAAAGCAAATTGTTACTTATTGTATGGATCGGATAATTATCATTTTGGAAGATATTAGTGAAAAAAGCATTCAATTATTTACACCCGCATATATAAATGAATTTTTACCTCAATCAGATTATAATGATTTTTTTAACAATGAATTTTCAATTGCTACGCTAAACTTAAAAAAAGTAATTGAGAAAAAAAATGGTTTCGAAAAGCAGAAAATGACAACATGTTTAAACCTGTTGTACTTTATTCAAGAAGAGATTATGTATAATAAAGCAGATTCAAGAAAATTTTTAATTGAAAGTGCTTTAACAACTTTAAAAAATAGTCCAGAAATCAATGCCACTCAGGAATATATACAATATGAACAAATTTTAGGGAAAATGGACTATTTTCCGATTTCATAAATTTCATTTTCTTCAATCTAAACTATATACACAAATTTAAAGGTATTCTTATAATGAAAAGACCCTATATCCTGTATATATAGGGTCTTCCAATATATGTTTTTTATCATCATATTTAACGTTGGATGATATTTCTCAGCTATTCCTCTCTGGCCTTTCAAAAGTTTCTTTACCCATTTGAATTAAGTTAATCCCTCTTACAAAAAAGATATCTGTTCTTACTCTGGCTTCATTCCTTTTGAAAAGTATTTTAACGTTTAACTCACATCTGATAGAGATAAGGAACTAATTTCTGGATTTTTGTTAACTCGGTTTATATAGGTTTCTTTTATTTACACTTGCGTACTTATATAGATACGGTGATGATTTTACTTTTTGTTTTTTTATTTTTATTTTTATCATTTTAGCCAAGAAGACTCCTTCCTCAAGGAACGCGAAGTGAGTAGGTGGGAGATGAATTGGCTTCGGACAAGAGATGGCAGGAAGCCATCTTAATTGTTCGACATACATAAACTGTTACTTCACTATCTACCGAATGTATGTTTGTTATATAATAGACACATGCCGAAATGGAGGTGAAATGAATGATGATTAATAAAGCATATAAATTTCGTATCTATCCAAATAAAACACAAGCAACCCTAATTAATAAAACGATTGGCTGTTCTCGTTTTGTATTCAATCATTTCCTATCTCTATGGGATAACGCATACAAAGAGACAGGGAAAGGTTTTACATATGGTACATGCTCTGCCAAACTTCCTGCCCTGAAGAAAGAGTTTGTTTGGCTCAAAGAAGTGGATAGTATTGCGATTCAGTCGTCTGTTCGCAACCTTGCGGATGCTTATACACGCTTTTTCAAAAAACAAACTAGTGCCCCGCGTTTCAAATCTAAGAAAAACAACGTACAATCTTACACCACAAAACAAACAAATGAAAACATTGCCATTGTAGGAAAAAAGATAAAGTTGCCGAAACTAGGTCTTGTTCGATTTGCCAAGAGTCGCGAAGTAAAGGGACGTATTGTAAATGCTACAGTTAGACGGAACCCTTCTGGCAGATACTTTGTGTCATTGTTAGTTGAAACAGAAGTGCAAGAACTTCCAAAAACACAATCTTACATCGGAATGGATGTGGGACTAAAAGATTTCGCCATTTTGTCAGATGGAACAACCTATAAAAATCCGAAGTTTTTTCGGTCATTAGAAGAGAAGTTGGCGAAAGCGCAGCGTGTTCTTTCTAGAAGAATAAAAGGATCTTCTCGCTGGAATAAACAGCGAGTAAAAGTAGCTAGAATTCATGAATACATGACGAATGCTAGAAAAGATTACTTGGACAAAGTCTCAACTGAAATCATCAAAAACCACGATGTTATCGGTATAGAGGATTTGCAAGTATCGAATATGTTAAAGAATCATAAGTTAGCAAAAGCCATTAGTGAAGTATCATGGTCGCAATTTCGATCCATGTTAGAATACAAAGCAATATGGTATGGCAAACAAGTCATTGTCGTATCGAAAACATTTGCTTCCAGCCAATTATGTTCTTGTTGTGGATATCAAAACAAAGACGTTAAAAATCTAAACCTACGTAAATGGAACTGCCCTTCTTGTCGTACACACCATGATAGGGATATTAACGCAAGTATTAATCTAAAGAATGAAGCGATAAGGCTTCTAACCACAAGGACTGTGGAGCTAGCCTAATCAATTAGAGTTCGTTAGAACTCTTTACTTAGGAATCCCTCACTTCTAAACGAAGTGAAAGTGGGGGTAGTTCAAACGACTATGTTCCGAATGATGGATTATCCACAATTTTATATCTAATAAAGAAAGAATTATGTCTGTTTCAAGTGACATTTTGCTTACCTCCTTCTTTCTTAAGTGTTATGTATACATAATATCTTTTAAATCTGGAGCTGATTTGAAATATATATAGTTTTCCTGTGAAGTCTTTATATTGTTTTCTAGTAATTCTCCATACAAACTCCAGATAGTAAAGTTATAATGGCTACTAGAGGTGATATAATGATCAACCATCATATTCTTGTAATAGAAGACGACCAAGAAATTCAGGAATTAATTAAACAATTTTTATTGACACAACAGTATACAGTTGAAGTTGCATCAGATGGATTAGAAGGAATGATACAATTTAATAAGCAATCCTTTGATTTGATTCTTTTGGATGTGATGATGCCAAACCTTAACGGATTTGAAGTTGCGAAAATGATTCGAAGTCAATCAAATGTGCCAGTTATTATGCTGACTGCGTTAGAAGAAGAACAAGAACAAGATCAAATGAAAGGATTTGATCTTGGAATCGATGATTATATTACAAAACCATTCTCTTTTCATGTTTTGATTAGACGAGTCGAAGCAGTACTAAGAAGAAGCAATGATAAAAGCTTAGATAATCATTTCGTCTTTAAAGAATTGCGTGTCGATGCCGACGCCTATAAAGTATATGTAAATGAAGTTGAAATCTCCTTAACAACGAAAGAATTCGAAATTCTGCAACTACTACTACAAAATGAGAGAAAAGTACTCCTAAGAGAAAGCATCGTAGAAAAAGTTTGGGGCTACGATTATATTGGGGAATCACGAATAATCGATACGCATATTAAAAACATACGAAAGAAATTAGATATCCCTTATATTAAAACCATAAAGGGTATAGGTTATAAAATCGATGAATAGGATCGTAAAAATCATGAAGATGAAGCGAATTACTTATAAACTCTTTATGACTACATCCCTCATTTTGTTAGCCTTTGCAGTCCTAATTTATTTAACTTTATACTTCTTTCTTCCTACATTTTATGAGCAATATAAAACAGAGCAGCTTGAAAACGGAATGGAAGAAATAATTGATAAATCTAAGAATCTTACTTTTCAAAATGCACAACCGCTTTTTGAGGAGTATATGCAAAAAAATAATGCAATACTCAGATTTCCAGATTACGAAAGAGTAAACGTTTATTCTACTCCTTATACATTTATTCAAGGAAGTGTTACTCAAACAGCACGAATAGGGAGTTCAAATAGCCTGAACAAATCATATGATATTCCATTTCAGGATGGTAACCAAACCGTCATAGTATACGCAACATTTCAACCTATTGATGAGGCTTCCAAAGTTTTGGTACGTTTCCTTCCCTATATCAGTATTATTGTAGTTGTTATTGGGATAGGAAGTGCTTATTTATTTTCAAGGTTCATTACAAAGCCACTCATTTATATTAATCGAGGGGCACAAAAAATGGCGGACTTAGACTTTTCCGAAAAAATTGAGATTCGTTCTATGGATGAATTAGGGGAACTATCTAATAGCTTGAATGATATGTCCATTAATTTACAACAAACTATGTTTGATTTACAAAAAGCAAATCAGCAATTAAAAAGTGATATTGAAAAAGAAAGAGAAATAGAAACAAAACGCAGAGAATTTTTTGCAACTGTATCACATGAATTAAAGACCCCTCTTACTGTTATGAAAGGGTACTTAGAAGGGATGATATATAATATTGGTCCCTATCAGGATCGTGACCAATATTTAAAGAAAAACCACCAAATTATTGAAAGAATGGAACAGCTGGTTCGTGAGATTCTAAGCATGTCGAAATTAGAACAACATACATTTAAACCACAATTAAAAGAAATAAATCTCTCTGAATTAATAGATATAATCACAAAAGATCTCAGTTTTTTTGCTTCTCAAAAAGACATTCAAATCATAAAACAGATTGATTCTCACTTTTCTGTCTATACAGATCGGGTTCTTTTAGAAAAAGCCTGTAAAAATATTATTCATAATGCAATTATGTATTCACCGAATAATGAGAAGGTATATATACAGCTAACTCAGGACTCAAAACAAAATTGTATCTTAATTCAAATTATCAATACAGGTGTACAAATTAAAGAAAATGATATACAACATGTCTTCGAACCATTTTATCGAATTGAAAAATCAAGAAATCGAAATACTGGTGGGAGTGGCTTAGGATTATATATTGTAAAACAAATTTTTGAAGCACTAGGTTTAGAGTACGTTATTAATAATGTAGAACAAGGTGTACAATTTGTTGTTAGCATTCCAATATCTGAACAATAAACAACCTCCCCTACCAATTCGGGAGGTTGTTTATTAGAGTTTGCTAATATCTCTTACTACTAGTTTCTCTAACAATTTTAGTGCGCTTACCTTTTTATTTTGTACCCTTTGCACCTGTAATTCCCATTGATATTAGTACATTCTGAAGAACATTTTCAGATGAATAGATTACTCGATTGGAAAAATACGAATACCCATTTTTAGATGTATCCAACCTACAAACTTAGCTATGAGTTTTAACTTTATCAGATTCAGATGATCCTAAAATAGTTTGAACTAGAATTGAATTCATGTGTATATAATCAAAAAAGGTTTAATCAATTTACCGGATTAGTCTGATCAAAATCAGACTATTTTTGATCCGTTAATTTCACCATTTTTGTTATTTTTTCACCATTACGATAAACTGTTACTTTAATTGTGTCCCCCGATTTTTTCTTTTCATATAAATACTTGCGGAATTGAACAACATTTTCTATTTGTTGTTCATCCAATGCACTCACAACATCATGCTGTTGTAATCCTCCTTTTTCTGCTGGTGACTGATTTGAGATATTCCCCAAAACAACACCATTTGTTATCTCTTTTGGCAATTTTAATTGATCACGTGCAGAATTTGTAATTTTCTCTACATCAAATAGTTGTACACCTATCATTGGACGTTTAACTATCCCCTCTTTTTCAAGAGACTCTAGAACTGTTTTAGCTATATTAATCGGAATTGCGAATCCAATTCCTTCAACTGCTTGTTGTGCAATTTTACTTGAATTAATTCCAATGACCTCACCCTGCTCATTAAACAAAGCTCCGCCGCTATTCCCAGGATTAATAGCTGCATCTGTTTGAATCACCTGTGCCTGCCAATCCACTTGCTGATTTCCAAGTGTACTAACAGGTATTACTCGATCCTTGCTACTAATAATCCCCTTTGTTACACTTCCTTCTAACCCTAATGGATTACCAATAGCTATCACAGATTCCCCCGTACGAATTTTTTCTGAATCTCCTAGAGTTGCTACTTTTTTCACATCTGTTCCATCAATTTCTAATACAGCTAAATCTAATAATGGATCTTTCCCTACTACTTTAGCAATAAGATTTTTACCATTATTCAATTTCACTTCTATTTTACTTGCACCGTCTATCACATGATTATTTGTGACAATGAAAACCTTATTACCTGTTTTTTTATATATGACGCCTGATCCTGAACCAGCTTCTTCTGATTGTGCTTGCATAGCAAATGGATCTGAATTTTTTTGATAGTTAATGACACCTACTACAACTTCTTTTGCATCTTCAATCATATTTTGAAGACTACTCATACCATCTGGTTTGTGCGAGACAGGAGTAACCTGATTCACCTCGTTATTTTTAGTGAATTGACCTGCACCTCCTTTAATTTCATCTATATAAGGAGTGGTCAAGCTGATTGTAATTGCACCAATCATTGCACCAATTATTCCAGTAAAAAAATAACCTGTTTTTTTACCGTCTCTATTCATGTTTTTTCTTGTTTGATTTGTATCATAGTGTCCCATTTTGAACACTCCTTTCTCCCTTAATATCACTTGGATATTTCCATCTTTATATTTTCACTATAAGTCCTGCATCTGGAGTGTACATGGAGATAATCGGGAGTTTATCGAGAGCTGTAGACCTTTAATACAAAAAAGAACCCTTATAATAAGGATTCTGCAACAGGAAAACACAAATATATAATAATAATTTGTTATTTTCATACTTTTAAAAAACTAATTTTCACTATATGAAAGTTATACATGTTTTAAAATTTGTATCTTTCGAAACACTTCACAGACGTATTGAGGATTCTTTTTATCTTAAGATGCATGAAAATAAAAACTATTTATAAAGGGGTTCTTTACAAACAAAAAGAAGGCATCTCGAATAAAGATTAATCAAAATGGCCTTCTCTACACATGCCCATCAACTTAAGAATTCAGAATTACCCCAAAACAAAAAATGAGCTTTTTTGTTTTGGGGGTATTTACTTTTCTTAGCTTGATAGCGATGTGGTAGGGCCCCTATATTTGACTCTTTTTCTACACCTAGATATTCTAGAGTTCGTTCTAACATAAGTGCAGCCTGTTGACGTGTGAGTGTGCCATATGGCGTAAACTTAGTAGCTGAAACACCTCGGATAATTCCTGTATCGTATAGGGCTTGTACATCATAATACCGGCTGCGAACGTATTTACATCAAGAAGATTAATGGAGCAAATGATGATTGCCCTGAATTGGTATGATAGCTGTTTTTGCAGAGTTTGAGCGTGATATTATTCGTTGAAATTCTCTTCTTAAAGATAATACGTAAATACAAACAAAACCAGCAAAACACCGTTCCTATGTCGTACTGGTTTTGTTGAAGTCCATCTTGAATTGTAGCTAGTTCAACGTAATTGCAAATTCTGAGTTCGGTGCCCCAGCAATTACAACCGTTCCATTCTTCGGCAGTTTTACTTTGTTATTGCCGCTCACGATGGTAAAGTTGACGCATACTCCATCCTCATCATACACCGCGAACGCACCCTTCGATGGCAATGTCACGGTCATCCTTTTTCCTGCTGCCGCTTGCGGGATCGTAAACCATTTAGCATGCCCATTTGCTTGCAGCGTAACTTTGGATGATTGGCCAGCATCAAGTGGTTTTACGTTGGTTCCACTTACGTATAACAACCCGGCCATTTCCATATATTCATTGCCGCCTTCTGTATAGAAATGCGTTTCCGTCGTATCACGGCCATTCATCACGGGGATTTGGAGCTGATGCGTCGCGGTGTTCGGACCTGTAATTTTTCTGCCCTCCCAATAGCCCGCCAGGCCTTCCTTACGAGTAATTTGCGTGGTAATAAGTTTCGGTTGTACGAGATATTCAATAGAACTAAATTTCTCATTCACGAGATAGAATTTAACACCTTCCCGCTTCGCCCATGCGGCAGCGGTTTTCTTCGATAGCACATTGTCTTCTAGTTTCTCGGCTAAATAGTGAGTCATCACACCTTGCCCTAAATCTGGTGTCGATTTATATGTGCTCTCCCTCAAATAAGTTCTTCCATTCTTCTCGGTGACAAAGTTGAGCTTAGAAGTACCCTTCTCATTAATAAAGCTTCCATCCGCAGTATATACATATGTTTCTTCTTGATTAGATGGTAAGAACAGTTCTCCATTCTTCGTAATTTCAATTTTGAAATGAGTTTCGCTATTGCCATAAAATCCCGCTTTCTTTGCCACGTCTTGAGGCATCTTGACCTTAACCGGCTTTCCAAAAGATTTGTTAGGCTTGATGTTCTTAATTGTACCCTTCTCTTTAAGCGTGGCGAGCAGCAATTCCGTTGCCAGCAGTTGATTTGTAGAGCTTCGTCCACCGGATGACAACACAGCCGCTGCCATTTTCTGTTCCGGAAGCACAACCAGTATAGCATGTTGCAGTGCCGTGTCGCCGCCCTTAGCCAAGCCTTTTATCCCATATTCACTGAATGGGTATAGTTTCACACTATCCCAGCCAAGACCATAGTTAAAAATATTATCTCCATCCCCCGGCCACATTCCTTTTTTATATTCCTCTTGCTCCATCGCCTTGACTACCTTATCAGAGAGGATCCCTTTTCCCTGTCCTATAAATAATTGTGAGAATCGTACCATATCTTCTGCCGTGGAAGAGACCCCTCCCGTACCAATCACATTCACAGATTCAATTGGAAGCTGCCCATGGTACGCCGGAAAATAAAGTCCAGCCCGCTTTTCGTCTCTCCATTTGTCCTGCGGCGTTTTTGTATGATTCATCTTTAAGGGTTCTGTAAACCGTTGATGTAGAAATTTGGTAAAGCTCATACCGCTGACTCTTTCCACCAAAATTTCGGCCAGCGTAAAGCCATCGTTGCAGTATACCGAGAACGCGCCAGGGTCTGCTTTCAGGCTCTGGTTGGACAATTGCTGCAACAAGAAATCATGGGAATAGGTATCATTATCGTTAAATAAAAATGCATTACTTAACGTTGAACCTTGCAAGCCAGAGGAGTGATTCAACAGCATACGCAGGGTAATGCGTTTGTACCGCACATCTTTCATATTAAAATCAGGAACATAGTTGACCACAGGAGCATCCAAATCGACTTTTCCTTCGTCGACCAATTTCATTACAGCCGCTGTTGTGTACATTTTACTGACTGAACCAATCCCGTATAGAGTATCTTTGGTTAGCGGCTGTTCCCCTTCCATATCGTTCTTTCCAGCCTGCCCCGACAAAGTAAGCTTGCCATTATCAATTAGTGCATACTGCACGCTAGTCGTCCCATGGGACTTCGTGAGTAGCGCAGCCTTTTCTGCTGCAATCTTCTTCAACTCTTGGCTAGCTGCTTCTGCGTTAGATACAACTGTAGTCTTACTGTCAGAAAATGCTTTCGCCCCTGTTGGTAGAATCATAGTTAGCGCTAATGTAACGGCTAATACACCAGTTAGTTTATTTTTCATGAGGGAATTGCCTCCTTAGATAAGTAATCAATTTCATCATTTATTTGTTTAACTATGAAAATATGATAAAATTTATCTGTTCTTCCTTTTGGCTTACTTGCTAAATTCAGCAAGTAAAATATTTTTAAAAGGATCAGGACTATCAGCATTAAGGCTGTTCAAATTGACAGCTAATGTATGCTTGCCTCCAAGTGTGCCTCCAGCAAAAGTAACAAACCCTGGAATGCTACCTCCGTGTCCCCATATTGAGACACCGTTTGGAAGCTTAGCTTCATAGATTCCAAGACCATATCTGCCAAGTGCAGCTTCTCCTGTTGGAACTGTAGTAAGCATTTGTTTTAGTTGCTGTTCTTTTAGTAATTTACCCCCAAGTAAGTAAGAGAAAAATTTGTTTAAATCATCAGCAGTAGAAATCATATCTCCAGCCGAGCTTCCCATACTTGGGTTATAATAAGTAACATCTTTTGGCTCACTTGCTCCGTCTAGTTGGATATATCCACGGGCATGCTTGGTTCCTAGAATCACGCTTGAATTGCCTGGTGAGAATGTATTCGATAATTCAAGCGGTTCAATAATCCGATTTTCAATCTCTTCCGCATAGCTGTTCCCGGTTACTGTTTCAATAAGGATCCCTAGTAATACGTATCCTGTATTTGAATAAGACCAGCTCTTTCCTGGAGCAAAATCTGGGGGCATCGAAATCCCCATCTTTACTAATTCTTCAGCCCTATACGATTTTTTAGTATCCATAAGATTAAAGCCTTTTGACCTTGTGTATTCAGCGATACCACTTGTGTGGTTCAATAATTGCCGGATAGTAATCTGTTTATCATCATACCCGTTTCCTTGAATGACACCAGGCAACCATTTTTCAATAGAGTCGTCTAGATTCAAGCTGTTCTCTTCGGCTAATTGAAGTACAACTGTTACCGTGAACGTCTTCGTCACGCTACCAATGCGAAAGCGAAAATCTGTTTTCATTGGTTTCTTGCTGCTCAGATTCGCTACCCCAGCGGCATAACTCCATGTTTTTCCACCCTCAGAAGTTTTAGCAAGTACCCCCGGGAATCCAAGTTGTAATGTATCCCGCACTGCTTGCTTGACAGAATTATCGTTGAGTACTTGTTTGTAACGAACTAGATACACTTTGAGTAGGTTCTGCTTTTACAATTAAGGTTGGCGTTGTGTATAACAGGGCACTTCCAGCTATTAAAAGGGAAAGACTTGCACATGTAATTTGACTATGTGTTTTCATAGGGCATTCCTCTCCTCTATTCATATTGTATAGGTGGTTTCTTGCTATTTCGTATTAACCACACAGCTACCATCTCCACCAATGAAAAAAGGTCAACATTGAATTCGTAATTATCTTCATAATTATTATTTTTACAACCGCCATTCTGTCCTGGGTAAATCCCTCTTTTTCCACATATATGTTAACCACAGAAATTACTTCTTTTCTTTGAAATACTCTTGTTACTGGTCTGTTTTTCATATATAAGTCATATCTGTTCCGCCCTTCACGCCTCTTTATATTTTTATCATACACAATGAAAATTTCTTTTTTCTTACCCATTTCTTACAAATTACTTACATTCAAAATCGCTTTTATAATAGGGTAGAAGGAGCATCTGTGCCGTAAGGGTCAGTAAATATATTAATCAAAAAGAAACACAGAGGTTTTTTACTTCTGTGTTTCTTTTTTCCATCCTTTTAAATATTAAGAGTCGATTTACCCTTAACAGGATGAATTCTGGCTCTTTTCTAATGTAATTTTTCTTCTTGCAATACAACACAAATGAAATTGTGCTACATGAAACACTCCTACCGTTGTTAAAATCACTTGTTTTTAAGTCAAAATTTATTTAACTTAGGGCAGATACTCCATATCCATCAGCTTAAGAAAAATAAACGCCCTCAAAACGAAAAAATAAACTACCTTCTCAAAGTAACTACCTGTAGAAAAAGAAAATGTTCATTTAGGAGATATATTAAAACCTTAGCTTGATAGTAATGTGGTGCTACCCCATCGCTATCAACCTAAGCTTATGCAAAGTCAATTTTAGGCGAGATTGTTTCTTTTTTCTAAAGGGCAAGTGTAGATGATTGAAAGATTTGCATACGAAATAAACCCTAACGGGTTTCACTTTTTTGAATTAAGCGGCTTGATTATCAGACATGGTACAATTGTAAACGACACCTAATATATCAAAGACCGTTTTTTTCTCATATCGATGAGATTTCCGCCCGTTTTGCTGTAGGATATTGAACAGGCGAAGTAACACCTTTGATAGCTCTTGGGTGTTTTTCTGTATAGCTTGGAAAAGAAGAAGAAAGTAATCTTTAATCATATATATGGCCTTATATTCACTCAGTTCTCGTTTCTTTTTCATAAGAAGTAATTGCCGCATTTGAAACATGGTAGAAGAACAGAGTAGAATGGCATTCAGTTTTCCATACAAATGGCATTCCAATCGTTCTCATTTTATCTTTTTACAATGATGAATATGAAAGAATGATTTCCACGTTTTAAATAAAATCTCGATTTGCCAACGTAAAGAATACCAATCATGCACCTGCCCCATCGGGACAATATCTGTAGGGGTATTTGTCATATATACATTGATACCGCTAAGTCGTTTACTACGAGCAGAATACTTCATTCCTTTCTTTTTTTCTCTTACAGTTTGATCTTGTAATCGTTTTTGTTCTTTTGTTAGTCGATGAATAATCACACGAGTTGGGACTTTATCCGTCATTCCTACATAAGCGTTGGATATTTCATATGTTTGTCCTGGCTGAAGAGAGTTCATTAAAACCTCCATATCTATCTGGATATACTCTGTAGCTTTCTTGATTCTGCCATCTTGAAAATAATCAAGATTAGGATTTTTTTGATACATACGTGTATTCGATTTGATACGTGAGATATAATAAACCTTTTTATCTTGTATATGTTGAAGATCTTTCAAATGGAAATAACCTAAATCTCGGATACATAAATCATTCGCTGTTACAGTTGGGGCACACAGGGAACCGTAGGTTCGATCATGTTGTTTACCTGGACCTGTATGAATATGAAGGAACTGTCCACTTAATAAATCATACTCAAGCTGAATCTTTACTCCCGCTGTATGGCTGCATCCTCCTGCACCTGGATAAACAAACGAAAAAAGATCTGGAAGTTGAAATGCAGTTGAATCTAAAATATGAATACGCTTGAAAACAGAAGTATATGGAGAAGAAATCGGTATAGATGAGGACAATTTTTGGTTTAGTAGTTCGGATAGTGTGTGTTGTAAAAATTGGACGGCTGCTTTATTAAATCGTTGATTCAGTCCCTCGGGACTGATGAGCACTTCTGTCGATGCTTCTAAACAGCTAGATAACTGAGTTAAAGACGTCGTAGCGACATTTTGATTCATCCATACACATAAAGCGACTAAATCTTTTGCTTGGTACTTACTGGTTCGTTGAACAAAACCAACATCTCTAGCAAAATCTCGTAAGATATTTGGGGATAAGAAGCTTTGAATTTCTTGAGCAAATAGTTGTAATTCATCAGATACAGAAATAGACATACAAAAACGCCATCCTTTCCTATGATTCTACAGAAAGCATAGCGTATTTTTCATTTTAGGGGGTATTTTGTTTTGTTAGCTTGATAGTGATGGGGTAGCGTCAGGAAAATGCGGATTTACAACGCTAAGCCCATTTTCAAGACGATTCCCCTGTTTTTAACAACGTTAAATTTGTTAAATTACAAATGTATCCAGAGCCTCATTATATAGAAAGCTATCGGAAAAGAACAAATAGTGTTTTCTTCCCTCATTAAAGGGCCAGATTGTTGAAGAAAACCCCGTTCCTGCTAGAAACTAAATGGTATACTAATCATAAAATACTTTAAAAAGGGAGGATATACAATGGTTGCAAAGACTGAAGAGGATTTTAATGGATTAAAAGTAATTGGTGAAATTTGTGGCGCGATTCGAGATGAATTAGTCCATAGTACGAAACCTGGAATTACCACAAAAGAACTCGATGAAATTGCGAGAGAGATGTTTGAAAAAGCAGGAGCTCAATCTGCCCCAAAAAGTGAATACGATTTTCCTGGATATACGTGCATTAGCATAAATGAAGAAGTAGCGCACGGGATTCCAGGGAGACGGACCATTCAAGAAGGGGACATTGTAAATATTGATGTTTCAGGTTCAAAAAACGGATATTTCGCAGATACCGGAATTTCCTTTGTAGTAGGGGAAGGAGAGACAATTTTACAGAAAATATGTGACGTTGCTAAAGAAGCATTCGATGCTGGACTTAAGAAGGCAAAGCCAGGTTCAAAAAAAAGCGCGCTCGGAAAAGCTGCACACAATGTAGCAAAACAGCATGGCTTAACAGTCATAAAAAATCTTACTGGACACGGTGTTGGGCGTTCGATTCATGAAGAACCAAAACACATTTTCAATTACTTCTCTCACTATGATGACGAAATTTTAAAGGATGGTATGGTAATTGCCTTTGAGCCTATGATCTCTACATTTGAAGAGGAAGTTTTCCAATCCGAAGATGGATGGACCTGCCTAACCGATGAAAGCTTTGTGGCCCAATACGAACATACGATTATCCTTACCAAGGAAGGACCGATTATTACTACATTGTAAGAGCACTAATACCACAATAGGGCGCTTTAATGGAGCAATGAAAAGCCTAATTTTTCATTTTTATGCTGAGAAATTAGGCTTTTTAATATTGAAATTTCCTTAACGTTGTAAATCCGCATTTTCCTGACGGTACCCCAGGTAGAGCTAGATACTTTATGGTATTACTTAATGATTGTAGAGATGGCTTGTTTGTATACCAGTTGTTGTTTACCATGAACCATCATTAGGACGGTAAATTTATCTGTAGCAAGGATCTGCCCACGTACTGGAACGCCATTCTTTAAAAATACAGTAACTTCCCCTTTTTTCTCTTTCAATTGTTCATACATATCTTCTTGTAAATTAAACATGGAATGCGCCCCCTGGTTTGTTTGTATGTACTTTTCTTCTCATACCTGTTGCTTTTCACTGTTGGATATTTGTGATTCCCATTCACTTTCTATTTTTCTAAATCATTTTCCTATTTTGCTTAGATAATATCTTTTTACTTCAACATAAGGAATCCAAATTTCACGTTCCTGTATTTGATTCATCACTTCATGAAGAATCTCATCATGTTCATACTTTTTAGGTTTTCTATGATGTGTTTTTACAAACTGTATATATTCTCTACGTAACCAATTAGTGTAGTTTTAAAATAAAGTTTGATTAAAAACCCATCTGCAATCCTTATATAAACGGTAATAAGAAAACCGTTAATTTGAATAAAGATTGATCAAAATAACGGTTTTCTGTCTGATAAAATAACAACTTTTTATAATAAAGTCTGATCATTTCTTTTTCCTTAAAAGCCCCCGTTAGCGACATAAGGATACTCCCGCCATTTTAAATTCGTTTGAGGTCTCCTTTAATGATTGAGTACATATATAAATCATCAAATTTTCCACAAGTATATTCATAATGCCTCAATAAACCTTCTCTTTTAAACCCCTGATTTTCTACTAATTTTTGTGATGATAAATTCGCAGGATCAATTAGAGCCTCAATTCGTTCCATTTCAAAGTGTTTATAGCCACATTTAATAACAGCTTCTATAGCTTCACTAGCTATTCCTTGTCCCCAATATTCTTTGTTTAATTCAAACCCTATTTCAGCTCGATAATGTTTAGGGCGCATATTAAGAAAGCCACAACTACCTATAACAACACCAATGTTTTTCTGTGTAATCCCCCACCTTATACCTGTACCTTCTTCCAATATAGATTTATACCATCTTATTTCGCTCAAGACGTCATTTGGTGATTCGTATGGTTCTAATCCCATATGTTTAACAACGTCTTTATCTGACAGATATTTATACATATCGTTAGCATCCTCTGGTGTCACTTCTTTTAAAATTAACCTTTCTGTTTCTATGATTGGAAATTTATTCATCAGAAAGTCTCCCTCTATAAGTATTGGTTTTAGTGATCTTATAATATTTTCTATTCTAGACTATCTCACTTACATTAGATAGTAATCTATTACACAGCTCGATCAAACTAGGCCCTTATGCAGCTAAACTGCCGCAATCTCCTTATTTTGAAAACGTTAACAAATTCTACTTTTTTCGATATGAAATTTAGCATATCGATTGACATACAGGATAATCCATCCACTATTTTCGATATAAAAACTATTAACCCCAAATATAGATTTGAATCATATTTCTCAATGAACAGAATAACTTAACGTGGTAAAATATTATTTGGATGGGAGTCCAATACATATTATTAAAATTAAAGTGGTTCAAATCGGAGGAAGGCGCCTTAGGGTGTCTTTTCTTTATTTTCAAAAGGACCTGCTCAATTAATCCGTAAAAACATAAGGTAAAGTGAACCCGTTAAAATACATGAATGACCTTAATTTTCCCCTCCTACTCAAAGGAGAGATTAAAATGGGATTTGGTGGTAGTTGCGGTAGTTGTGGCGGCGGCTTTGCTGGAGGCTTTGCTTTATTAGTTGTATTATTTATTTTATTAATCATCGTTGGAGCTTCTTGCTTCTGCTAAAAAAACTATCGGAAAAGACACTCTTATATGAGTGTCTTTTCTTTATGCGTTAAAAAGCCCACCTATTTCCGTAGGTGGGCCTTATCTTTATTACACAATACCAAAGTATACTCTCTTTTTCTCATAAACTTTATGTAATTATACATATTCGTAATAATTACACTAAATAAATATTACATGTAATAAAATATAAATTGTGGACACGTTCTATAAAGCAGATTCTCCGATTAGAAGGCGTAACACATCTCAACCATATAGATGTAGCGTTGCTTTAATCTAGCCAAACAAACGATCTCGATTCTCTTGTATTTGTACACTAACAATCTGGTAAAAATAAATGATTCTGTTTTATAGGACGTGTTTACTGAATGTCCACTACATATTATTAAAAGTAAAGTGCTTCAAGTCGCAAGAAGGCACCTTATGGTGTCTTTTTTTGTTTATGGATTTTTTTAGAAAATATTCGAAATATAATACAATCAATTATATTATTATGTGTGTATGACTTCTGATTTTTAATAATTCCGAAATTTAATAGGGGGAAACAATAATGAAATTAGGAAAATTAGCATTAATTGGGACTTTAACATTTAGCGGGTTTACTGTAATAGAAATGAGTAAGCCTACCTCACAAGTTGCTGCAGCTTACTCAGATCCATTTAATGATGATTGGGGATTTAAAACCATTGTTGATCTGGAAAGTTCCGTGGAAAGTACATATCAACCTGATTGGAAGATTGGGATTTAATAACTGGTGATACATTTTACTTAACGCAGCACTTTGGTAGAGAACATTTTGGTGCGCAAATGAAAATTTTTAAAGTCCACACAAATGGTACCCTAGAACGATTCCAAACAATAGAACCAGAATTTCTTCCTGGAACAGAAATTTGGCAAACTCCTATCACAGATAGCTATACAAGTGGTACTTATGTAGCTGCAATTAAATATCGTGGTGAATTCACGTATTCAAATCAATTTACAATCAATTAAGGATGTAATAAATTAGAAACGGGCACTCAAAAGAGTGCTTTTACTATTTCTCAATACTCGAAATTATTTAACGTGGTAAAATAATAATTGGATTGGCATCCAATACCATATTACGATGGTTCAAATCGCAGGAAGGCACCTTAGGGTGTCTTTTCTTTATGTTATTGTTTTATTTATAAATTGCTTAAATTCAAAAAAGACATAAAATAGAACTTAATATAATAATCCTAATAAATCGATAATCTCAATAACTTTCTTATCTTCTACTCTACAATAAAGCTTTGTACCCTTGCGCTCACTAATTACCACATTACCTTTAGTTAATTTGCGTACATGTTGTAAAGTCATAGGTTCCGAAATATGCGTCGCAGCACTCAACTGAGAAACTGTCAAAGTCCCACTTACAATCAATTCACGTACAATTAATAAACGACTTAAACTGCCCAATAACTCTAAGATTTCAGCACCACTTTCATAATTACTAGGATCCATATTGAAATTGCCCGACATACTATTCATCTCCCTAATATCAATACAAATATTAAATAGCTTAACATAAAAACGAAAAGTATTCTCCTAATAATTTCTATAAAAATGTAAAAATTTCAAGTCGGAGGAAGGCACCTTAGGGTGTCTTTTCTTTATTTCTTAAAGGACCTGCTCAATAAATACTTAAAAACATAAGGTAAAGTGAATCCATTAAAATAACAACTTACCCATTGTTCTATCTCCTAATTAAAGGAGGAAAAAATATGAGTTTCGGTGGTTCTTGCGGTGGCTTTGGTGGCGGATTTGCTTTACTGATCGTTCTATTCATCCTGTTAATTATTATCGGATGTAGTTGTTGGGGCGGCGGCGGTGGCGGATTCGGATACTAAAAAGGGGGCACTCATAAGAGTGTCTTTTTTCTCAATATAAGAATTCTAAGAATGTGCTATTATTTTAATACAAATTCCCTTTTGTGCAATGAGATAGTAATACCCCATATAGCCCACCTATTTCCGTAGGTGGGCTATATGGGGTACGGAAACGATTCAGGGAATGAGGGGCCACTCTGGAAGTTTATTCCTCTAATTGTTTCCGTACCCAGCCGACCTAAAAAGTAAAACTAAGTTCATGTTTTTTTATAATTAGTAAAATAGACAGTTAAATATTCATATAAAAAACCCGTTATATCAGTACATACACATGATACAACGGGTTTTTATGGGTTTAACATTTTCTTAGTTTTGTAAAACTCATTATATCGTCTTCATATGTAAAACTTCGTATCTCCATTTATAGCTTCTAGAAGATTTACATCCACACTAGGTTCAGGAACAGGGACCGGCGCTGCGTTTGCAATTGCTGCTACGGCTTGTTTAAATGATGCTGGTGCAGCTGCTACAGCATTTCCGGTTTTTACTTATTATAATCTTTATGTGAATGGTGTGCTTCAACCAGGGGGAAGTTCTACTGTTACTACTGGCGCAGCTGGTGCAATCACAATTCCAGGAGGAGACACAGTGGATCCAGGAATTCCAATTACTGTTGAATTTATCGTAACTTAATCCACATCTTTTGCTTTTGGACAGATTTCTTTATTAGGAAATCTGTCCTTTTTTTAACTAATAGTAATGAATTGCAGAATAATTGAAGCTCCTTGTACTGGAGCCTCGGGGGCTAACAAAGTTAACTGTCCCGTTACAACCTGGTATGAAGTTAGTGGCTGAAGAATTCCATTTATGAATAAATTAATATAGGAAACATCACTTGGTGACAATATCTGCGTTGTTCCATATTGAGGTAAGCCATCAGCATTTGTATATATGAGTTTTTGTCCATCTGAAAAAGTAAAATACAATATATTTGTCGTTTGTATTGCTCCAGTTGGACCCGTTACTCCGGTTGGACCCGTCACTCCGGTTGAACCCGTTGCTCCAGTTGGACCCGTTACTCCAGTTGGACCCGTTACTCCAGTTGGACCCGTTACTCCAGTTGGACCCGTTACTCCAGTTGGACCCGTTACTCCAGTTGGACCCGTTACTCCAGTTG
>NZ_JBIYDP010000014.1:0-126622 GCF_044908765.1 Bacillus sp. RC251
TTTTTTAAGTTTCCTAGAACCGAGCTACTTGTATTCGCCGCACTTCTTACTCGTAAGCTTGTCGCGTTAATTGTTCCTACTTCTTGCGTTCCATTCGTAATGTCTTCCGCTGGCTTTTCTTCTTGTTTTCCTGCTTCTAACTTCACAAACTCTAACGACACATAGCCTTCTTTTCCTTGGTAGCTGATTTTCGCCCAGCCGTTTGCTTTTCCTAGTACTGTTACTTTTTCTCCATTTTTTAAGTTTCCTAGAACCGAGCTACTTGTATTCGCCGCACTTCTTACTCGTAAGCTTGTCGCGTTAATTGTTCCTACTTCTTGCGTTCCATTTTTAATCGTTGCATCTGATGTTTTCGGTTGTTCCGGCTTTTTTATCTCTTCTGTGTTGCCATCAATTTTCACAAACTCTAACGATACATAACCTTCTTTTCCTTGATAGCTTATTTTCACCCAACCATTCGCTTTTCCTAGTACTGTTACTTTTTCACCATTTTTTAGGTTCCCTAAAACCGAGCTACTTGTATTCGCTGCGCTTCTTACTCGTAAGCTTGTTGCATTGATTGTTCCTACTTCTTGCGTTCCATTTTTGATTGTTGGTTGCAGTTGCTTTTGGCCAGAAGTGTCAGGTGTTTGAATTGCATCTCCAAATTTTAAAAACTCTAAAGATACATATCCCTCTTTTCCTTTATATTCAATCTTTGCCCAGCCGTTCGCTTTTCCTAATACCGTTACTTTTTCATTTTTTTGAACATAGCCAATCATTGAACTACCTAGAGCTGGACTATTACGTACATTCAAACGAGTTGCCGTAACAATTCCCTCTTCTTTTTGTCCATTATTAATCGTTAATTGTTGTTTTTGTTCAACGTTTGGATTTCCATTCGAAAATCCTAAAAATTGTAATGTGACGTACCCCTCTTTTCCATCATGAGAAATTTTAGCCCATTCTTTTTCCTTACTTAAAACTTGTACATTTGTTCCCTTTTTTACTGTTCCTATAACTTTCCCTTGAGTTGTAGGTTGTTCACGTATATTTAAGTTTGTTGCATTTACTGTCGCTAAATTATCACTTTCTGCAAAGGCATGCGTCGAAATAAAAGATGTTGCTGTCGCTAGAAATGTACCTGTTATTATTTGTTTTGTTGTTTGTTTCATAATTTTTTATAAGAATATAAGAAATCCTATATTCTTCAGCCCTCCCTTTTTTATTCTTCTTACTATTAATCTTAACATATCATTCCGAAATATTTATTTTGAATATCTAAATATAACCATAAAATTTGTGAACATCTTATCTATATAGTTTTTTGCATAAAAATATATCTCCTATGAAATATTACAAAGGGATGTATTTTAGATGGAATATTAATTTTTCAGGAGGAAATCAATGACAAAAATCTTCATTTTAGCATCAACTCTTTCTTTATCTTTTTTTAGTGGTTTAAATATCGGTAATGCAGCAACAGACAACTTCTCTCCAGTAACAAACGCGATTGTACAAAATAACGATCATTTAGCAGAAGGCAACTCAAAAGATAATAATAAACCACCAGGAAACAATGGTTCTCAGGACGATAGTGGCTCGGGCGGCAATGGCTCTGGTGGCAATGGCTCTGGCGGCAGCGGTTCTGGTGGCAACGGTTCTGATGGCGGTGGTTCTAGTGGCAACAGTTCCGGTGGTAACGGTTCTGGCGGCAACGGCTCTGGTGGCAATGGTTCTGGTGGCAGTGGTTCTGGTGGCAGTGGTTCTGGTGGCAACGGTTCTGGTGGCAACGGTTCTGATGGCGGTGGTTCTAGTGGCAACAGTTCCGGTGGTAACGGTTCTGGCGGCAACGGCTCTGGTGGCAGTGGTTCTGGTGGCAACGGCTCTGGTGGCAATGGCTCTGGTGGCAATGGCTCTGGTGGTAACGGTTCTAGTGGCAATGGCTCTGGTGGCAATGGCTCTGGTGGTAACGGTTCTGGTGGCAGTGGCTCTGGTGACAACGGTTCTGGCGGCAACGGTTCTGGTGGCAATGGCTCTGGTGGCAGTGGCTCTGGTGACAACGGTTCTGGCGGCAACGGTTCTGGTGGTAGCGGTTCTGGTGGCAGTGGTTCTGGTGGCAGTGGTTCTGGTGGCAACGGTTCTGGTGGCAGTGGTTCTGGTGGCAGTGGTTCTGGTGGCAACAGTTCCGGTGGTAACGGTTCTGGCGGCAACGGCTCTGGTGGCAGTGGCTCTGGCGGCAGTGGCTCTGGTGGTAACCGTGTTAAAGGCGATAGCAGTTCTCAAGGTGGTAATGGCTCTCAAGGCGGCAACCGCGTTAAAGGCGATAGCAGTTCTCAAGGTGGCAACGGATCCCAAGGCGGCAATGTAAAAGATAATACGAAAAAACAAGGCGATAAGTTACCTAATACGGCAACACATTATCCTACATCTATTTTAATGGGACTTTCAACATTCCTAATCGGTATGTTACTATTTATTCGCCGTAAAAATGCAAAATAAAAACACATCCTTCCATCTAAAACATACATGAAACAAATTGCAAAACTAAAAAAGACTTTGGATTGCATTTTATTATGCAGCCCAAAGTCCTTTTTATCACCTATCAAAAAAACATTAATACGCTTTTCCCCAATACACCATTTGTTTAGCTTCTTTACCACAACAAATACATTCGTCAGCTAAATGTTCTTGCTCAAAAGGCATACAGCGAGAAGATACTCCAACTTCTTCTTTTAGTTTCTCTTCACAAGCTAATTCTCCGCACCACATTGCCTTAATAAATCCTTGCTTTTCATCAGCTACT
This sequence comes from Bacillus sp. RC251, assembly GCF_044908765.1. Taxonomy (NCBI): domain Bacteria; kingdom Bacillati; phylum Bacillota; class Bacilli; order Caryophanales; family Bacillaceae; genus Bacillus; species Bacillus sp. RC251. The sequence continues at coordinate 2,786 of NZ_JBIYDP010000014.1, forward strand.
TTTTTCATCTCTTCGAAATTCGTCGCACTATACGTATTCTCATCGCGAAATACTTTTGCTTTATTAAATAAAGAATTATGAATTTCCTCAAGTAGTGCTGGAATACGTTTTTCTAATTGATCCATTGATATAAATTCTTTTTCTTTCGTATCTCTTCTAACAAGTACAACTTGATTCTTTTCAATATCTTTAGGACCAACTTCTAATCGAATTGGAATGCCCTTCATTTCATACTCATTAAATTTCCAGCCTGGTGTTTTATTACTAGCATCTATTTTTACTCGTGCAACCTTTTGAATATGTTCTTGTAACTCTGTTGCTTTCGCTAAAACTCCTTCTTTATGCTGAGCAATCGGCACAATAACAACTTGTACTGGTGCGACTTTAGGAGGCATTACAAGACCATTATTATCGCTATGAACCATAATAAGTCCACCTATCATTCTTGTTGATACACCCCAAGATGTTTGGTGTACATATTGCCACTTACCGTTGCGATCTAAAAATTTAATATCAAATGCTTCAGAGAAATTCGTTCCAAAGTTATGGGATGTTCCTGTTTGAAGTGCTTTCCCATCATGCATTAAACTTTCGATCGTATAAGTTGCCTTTGCTCCTGCAAACTTTTCTTTTTCTGTTTTTTGCCCTTTAATTACTGGTATCGCTAAGTAATCTTCACAGAAAGAAGCATATAGATTTAAAATATGTAACGTTTCAGCTTGCGACTCTTCTGCTGTTTCATGAATTGTATGACCCTCTTGCCATAAGAATTCCGTTGTACGAAGGAATGGTCTCGTTGTTTTCTCCCAACGAACTACTGAACACCACTGATTATATAGCTTTGGCAAATCATTATAGGATTGCACAATTTTTGAAAAATGCTCACAGAATAAAGTTTCAGATGTAGGCCGTATACAAAGCCTCTCCGCTAATTTTTCATCCCCGCCATGTGTCACCCATGCTACTTCAGGAGCAAATCCTTCTACATGATCCTTCTCTTTTTGCAATAAACTTTCTGGAATAAACATTGGCATATATACATTTTCATGACCAGTTGCTTTTAACTTTTCATCCATAACTTTCTGCATATTTTCCCATAAGGCATAACCGTACGGGCGTAGAATCATACATCCTTTTACACTTGAATAATCAACAAGTTCTGCTTTTTTTACAATATCTGTGTACCACTGTGCAAAATCCTCTTCCATCTTCGTAATCGCTTGTACTTGTTCTTTTGCCATAGTCAGTCTTCCTCCTTTTGAAAATACAAAAAAGCCCGCGTCCCTAAATAGGGACCGAGCTTTGCCGGCGTTACCACCCTGATTCATGCACAAAAAATTGTGCATGCTCTCTTTTTGATAACGGGAAATTCCCGCTGCATATGCAGAACGCAAAGGTAGGTTCCATATCGCCTTTTTAAGAATCTTTCAGCCTGGCGGATTCTCTCTCTGCTAAAAAGGTTGAACATGTACTAGTCCTTTTTCATCGTTATAACGAAATAAATTTGTTGATTATCATAATACAAATTCTTTTTTTAAACAATAGCTAATTTTCTCATTTTTATATATTCTTTTCATTTTCTGCAGTTTTATACGTAGCTTTTTCGCGAGATTTTTACCAGTTGATGTGCAATCATACCGATAAGTGTACCAAGTAGAACGAAGAAACCAATAAATCCATATCCCATTCCTTCCCATCCACCAATCACCATCATTGTAACCGGAAAGGATGCTAAGCAAAGAAGTATTAAACTAAGTGCAAATATAATATCGAACTGTTTGTTTGGAAACCGTTTCTTTAGTAAATACGAAATAGCAAATACAAGGATAATCGTAATTCCCCCAATGATGTAAAAGATACTAAATCCATCTAGCCAATCCATAGTATTCCCTCCTTCCATTCATTCCCTTATACTTAATTATATGTTTAATTTTTCTGAAAATAAATAATAAATTTTTACCTAGAAATATATTTTTATTACTAGGTATTAATAGTAATATATAAGAATAGGTTTTATATAATCAGGAGGGAACTTTATGGATAAAGCATTAACAAATCACGTCATTATTTTATCTTTCGATTGCTTATCAGCTTTAGATTTTCCTATATTACAAAAACTTCCTAATTTCCAAACATTAATAAACAAGGGCGCGATAGCGAGAAAAGTGGAACCTATTTATCCTTCTGTAACATATCCAAGTCACTCAACAATCGTTACTGGAAACTACCCTAATAAACATGGCGTAGTTAGCAATACGTTACTTCAACCTGGACGCGAGTCACCAGATTGGCATTGGTACCGAAAATCCATTAAAGGCACAACGTTATACGATGAAGCACATAAAGCAAATTTAACGACAGCTGCCCTTCTATGGCCTGTTACCGGCAGAGCAAATATTGATTACAATTTACCTGAAATTTTTCCAAATAGACCGTGGCAAAATCAAATCTTAGTTTCATTATTTAGCGGTAGCCCGCTATATCAATTAGATTTGAATCAGCGTTTTGGTCATATAAGAAATGGCTTATCACAGCCTGAACTCGATGATTTCGTACTTGCTTCTGCTGTGCATACAATCCAGACGAAGAAGCCTAATGTCATGTTTGTACATTTCACCGATTTAGACACTCAAAGACACTATCACGGCTTTGAATCTAACGAAACAATAGCTGCTATCCATAGACATGATGAACGGCTAGGAAAAATTATTCAAGCTTTAAAGGACAGTGACCTATACGAAGAAAGTACAATTATCGCTCTCGGTGATCATAGCGCTTTAAGTGAAAACAAAGCCATTCAATTAAATGTACTATTTCATCAAAAAGGGCTTATATCTATAAATTCAAAAGGAAAATTAGTAGACTGGAAGGTCTATTGCCAAAGTTGCGACGGCTCTGCCTATGTATATGTGAAGGACAAAAATGATACGGATACAATTCGAAAAGTACAACTACTACTTGAAGAGTTACTTCAAAATAAACAAAACGGTATTGAATTTATGCTTCATGATGAAGCTGCAAAAGACTGCGGTGCAGATGGTAATTGTTTATTTATGTTGGAAGCACAAGAAGGATATTATTTCACTGAAAACTATACAGGCGATTTTATAAAAGAAATTACTGAAAAAGATGTTACGCCTAGTAAAAAATATACATTTGGTACGCATGGATACTCTCCAACAAAACCTAACTATGAAACAATTTTTATCGCTGCTGGGAAAGGGATAAAAAGCGGCGTTACCATTCCGTATATGAGACTTATTGATGAAGGTCCAACTATCGCTAGACTACTCGGTTTACACTTAGGTGAAACAGACGGATCAATTGTAGAGGATTTACTTCAATTGTAAAGAACTGTGTATATATGTAAAGATTATGTAAAAATCATCACTGTTTCTCTTTTTATAATTTTTATTTTTGTACACTGTTAGTAGAACAAATTTAAGGGGGAACATTATATGAAAAAAATGTCCAGACAAGAAAAAAGCTGGATATTATACGATTGGGCGAATTCGGTATATTCGCTCGTCATTACCACTGCATTATTTCCAATTTACTTTAAAGCAGCTGCAAAAGAAGCCGGACTATCTGGTGCAACTTCAACGGCATATTGGGGATATGCAAACTCTTTCGCTACACTTTTAATTTCTATACTTGCTCCTATTCTCGGCACAGTTGCTGATTATAAAGGATTTAAAAAACGATTTTTCACATTCTTCTTTGGACTCGGTATCGTATTTACAAGTATGCTAGCAGTCGTCCCAACGTCTCAGTGGTACTTATTATTAGGCTGCTATATGCTCGCATTAGTCGGTTTTGCGGGAGCAAACATTTTTTATGATGCATTTTTAGTAGATGTTACCTCTAAAGATAGAATGGACCGAATTTCTACAAGAGGCTTTGCATTAGGTTATATTGGGAGCACAATTCCTTTTATCGGTTGTATCGCTCTTATTATCCTTGCTCAAAAAGGAACTATCCCTTTATCAGTCGGCATTGCTAGTCAAATTTCGTTCGCAATAACAGCTCTTTGGTGGGGATTATTTACAATTCCAATGCTAAAAAATGTAGAGCAAACACATTATATTGAACGTCATCCAAGACCAATTGCAATGAGCTTCAAACGTCTTGCTGATACTTTTAAAAATATTAAAGAATATAAAACTGTATTTATGTTCCTAATCGCTTACTTCTTCTACATTGACGGGGTCGATACAATTATTACTATGTCTACCGCTTACGGAACAGATCTCGGTATTAGTGCAACGAATCTATTAATCATCTTATTTGTCACACAAATTGTAGCTTGTCCATTCGCCTTATTATACGGAAAGTTATCAGAAACATTTACAGGTAAAAAAATGCTATACGTCGGTATTATTATTTATATCATTATCTGCATATATGCTTATTTCTTAAAAACGACACTCGATTTCTGGATTTTAGCAATGTTAGTTGCCACTTCTCAAGGTGGTATTCAAGCACTTAGTCGTTCCTATTTTGCAAAACTAGTACCAAAAGAATCTGCAAATGAATTCTTCGGATTTTATAATATCTTTGGTAAATTCGCGGCAATTATGGGTCCCGTATTAGTCGGTGTTACAACGCAATTAACGGGAAAAACAAACGCTGGTGTCCTTAGTATTATTGTACTGTTCGTTATCGGTGGATTCTTACTAACTAGAGTTCCCGAAAATGATACATCCGTTACACCACCTAGTCCAAAAACTAAAACGCTATAAGAAAAAGATCCTCTTCGCATGAGAAGAGGATCTTTTTCTTTATTTTTAGCGATAACGTCTTACAATTAAAAATTCTACAGCCGGCTTTACAACTATCGCAGCGCATAACGCAAACAAAAGCGGTATGTTATGAAAATCAATCCATTTATTAAAACCTACCGATGCGAAAAACAAACCAAAAATTAATACAACAAGTACATAATACGTAACATTTGCACTTATTTTTAATACATGTTTTTCTACATCTTCTTTCTCCTCCGTTATCCCTTCCACATTATGCGATGCCAAACTTTTAAATATATAATGTAATGCGATGCTACAAATAAATAGTGCATACCAGTTTACTTGAAGTTCAGTTAACCAATAATAAAGTGCAAACACTAACGTACTTATAGCTACTAATGCCGTAACTACAAGGCTTATTTTCTCTTTCCCCAACAACTACTCCCCCTACAGCTTGTACAAAAATAGTTTATCAACAGTTGTTCCTAATACTTCAGCTAAACGGAATGCTAACGCTAAGCTTGGATCATATTTATTATTCTCAATTGCATTTATCGTCTGTCTAGAAACTTTACACTTATCAGCCAATGCACCTTGTGAAATATTATTTTCAGTGCGTAATTCATAGATTTGATTTTTCACACCATTTCTCCTAACCTGTAAAATCGTTTTTACATCATCAGTATATAGTTGGGGCATTTCATTGTCAAAAGATTGCCACAAGAAAAAGGAGCAATCCTGCTCCCTTACAATGGTTATTTCGAAGCTAACGAATTTATTAGTTCCTCTTTATTAGCGACATCTTCTTTATTTATTTGCATGCGTAGAACTGGCCCTATCGCAAATAAAATAAGTGCCATTGCTATACAAAATACAGTAACTAGTGAGGTCATCTCCTTCAACCCTCCAGCTAGTGAAGTTCCAATTAACATTGCCCCCATGAACAGTGGTAAAATTGTTCCATTTACTCTGCCAATCATATTTTCTGGTACAAGTTGAATCATAAGCGTACCGACAACGATATTAACACAAGCTAAACAAATACCTGTTCCAAACCTCATGAAACTAGTAATCCAAAATGATGTAGATAGCCCTTCTACTAAAAATGACATTGCTAATATGCTCATACCGAATACAAACATCTTTTTCGGGTTCACTTTTGAAGCGAAAACTGCAGCAACAATACCACCGATTAACATACCGATTCCATCAGCTGCAGCTAAATATTGAACTGCTTCCTTTTCCATTCCAAGGCGCTCTATTACAAGAAATACCTCTAATGGATTCGTTAGTCCAACAGCTAAGCCCATAACGGTGAAAGTGATCGTAATCATACGTAAATTTTTCGTATGAAGAACGTATTTCCAACCTTCTTTTATATCATTTTTTAATGAATCTCTCGCCACTTGCTCTTGTTCCACCCATTTTGGTAAAAACGAAAGAGCAATAGCAGATAACAAAAATAAAATGATTAAGCTATATAGTGACGTAAATAAACCAAGTTGTGTATACACAAGCGATCCTACCACTGGTCCAAAAATCATAAATAATGACTGTAATGTTTGGTTAAATGCAATTGCATTTGCTACCTGTTCTTCTTTTACGTAGCGCTTAAATATACGCGAAGATGATGGCTGAGAAAATTGGCCTACAATCGCGGAAATGAGTGTTGCAAAAAATATAGCCTGCCAATAATCCAGCTTTAGCAACAAGACAATTCCTACAATAGACAGTACACTTAATACATCTCCAGCAACCATCGTTCTTTTCGGATTCCAGCGATCAGCTAACGCCCCACCGATAAACGAGAAAATAAAAATAGGTGCATATTCCATAACCGATAACAAAGAAACTGAAACTGGATCATTATTCGTTCGCTCCATTATGAAGTACAAAAGAGCCATATTTCTAATCCAAATTGCAAATTGTTGTAAAATATCAGATGCCATAACGAGCATAAATGCTCGGTTTTTAAATAAAGCGTTCATTTTCATTCCCCTTTCATAAACCGACCGTTCGGTCTAATTTGTTTTGTAAGAAAAGCAACTGACTTATTATTCAGCTGCCATTCCTTTTAACAATACATCTATTGCCTTTTTATAAATACGTTGCAGCTCTTTATAATCTAACTCGTAGTAAAGTACTCCAAGCCCTGATAATAATCCATTCACAATATACATAAGGTCGCGCGTACTATCTTCCCGAAACTCTCCAGACTGTATACCTGCTTCAATTAGTTTCTCAAACATAACATATGATTCTCTAGTTAAAGCCAATAGTTCATCCAAAATCTCTTTACTTACAACTTGGCTCATAGAGAATTCCTCTATTGCATTTGAAATGGGTTGCTGTATGTCCTCGACATGATATTCCGCGAGACCATATAGTTTTTCAGTATTCGTACTATACAACTTCTCTTTTTCATTCCATTTTTCAAGCCAATCATACGTATGCTGTTTCACTACAAATAAAAATAATTCTTCTTTACTTTTAAAGTGATAATAAATGCTTCCTTTACTTCGCTTTGTAATTTCACAAATCTCTTCCATAGATGTAGCTGCATAACCCTTCTGTGAAAACAGACTTTCTGCTTTATATGCAATTTCTTTCTTTATCTCTTCTGCACTTCTTCTCATATTTACACCTCTTTAAACCGACCGTTCAGTCTAACAATAACAAATTAAAAACCTCTATTACAAGAGGCTATATTCCTTATTTAAAAAAACGCACTTTCAAACCACGTTCGAATCATATGTATTATTCCAATTTTAAATCCTAATTTAACAAGAAATACGCCTCCCGCAGCTAATAAAAATAACACTACTTTCCCCTTATTTTTCACTTTCGGTTCCCTTTTCATTTCTATTCCCCTTAGTACATTAAAAATATTAATCAAACGTTTGTTTAACTGTTTTTATGCATATGTAAGCCAACTAATCAAACGTTTGTTTAAAAAGAAATACGCCTATATAAGGCGCATTTCCATCAATCACCGCCACCTCCGCCACCATCGCAGCTGCCTCCGCTATCTCCACCGAAAGATCCTCCACAATCATGTGAACCTCCATGCGAGCTATCATTATCAGATCCAGCAAAGAAAAATAATGGTGACGAACTGTTAGATGAATTATGAATGTTATTTTGTTTCGTAAGATTTACCTTCTTTTTGTTTGATCGAACTGCCGTTACGATCGTTCCAACTACAACAAATAATAGTATGACAATAATAAATTCCATATAAAAGCCTCCCTTAATCTTCGAATAATTGAATGGTTCTCTCTAAATTTTCAAGTGAAATGAAGCGCGATTCACGAAGGATCTCTTTTCCATTATAAAATAATAAAACTGTTGGTCCTGTAAATACTGCATATCGCCCCGCGATCTCTTGCATGTCTTGTAGTAATATTTCTACTTTCTCTACGTAATCATAATTCTCTAATAGACCATTTACTTTTCTTAGCATAACATCACAAACACCACAATTTTCCGTTTTAATAAAGAGCAGTACTAATTGTTGTCCTTCAATATATGTCGCTAATTCTTCTATCGTTTCAAATGTATTCATCTTATCCCTCTTAGCGTAATTTACGAAATACTTTATCCTGATACATACGAAAAGCTGAACTCTCTTTAATCTTTCTCTTTTCCATTACCTGCTGAAAACGCAGCGTTTTTGCCGTTAACTCTTCTTGTAATTTTTTTCTCTCTGCTTCATCATAACAGCACGCAATTAAGTCTTCTATTTTTAATATATCTTTTTGTAGTTCCATTTCTGCTGGAATCATACCCGCATTTTTTAAGATTTTATAACTCATTCTAAGTTCTGGAGGTACCATTGAAAGGTCTTCTAATTGTAGTGGTTTTCCTTTTCCCGGAATATGATCAAGGTCTCCATTCCGTATTGCTTGTCGAATTTTTTCTTCAGCAATGTTCAAAAAGACATCCACACCATTCGCTCCTTTACATATTTTTACTATTATTTTACATGATATTTTCTCATCTTGCTACGCTATTACAAATTGACTTCATACAATTTTTTCTCAAATTTAATTACAAGGAGCCTTTTCCTCCCTAATCAATATTTTATTTTCATGTGTAGTCTGTATTAGAGCCATTTCATATTGAGAAAATCTTTGCGAATCAAATAAAGCGTTTACACCAAATCTTACATTTGCTACGATTTAATCACCCCCAGCTCCCTTGTATAGACTTCGTGATGTCTGATCATTTTTATCCCGCTTTAATGGGCAGTAAGACCCCCACCTCAAAATTTAGCGAAAGCAAAGAAGTTAGGTGGGGGTGGGGCTCCCCATAAAAGTCCGATTGGTGAGGGCTGATAATCAGTGGGGGATGAAGCCCCCCACTGATTAAAGTTTCACTTTATCTAGACGTTTCATACGTCTAGCTTCACTTTGGTTTATTGGCGCATGCCTTTAAATATATCTTTTATTTTGAAAGGAGAAATGACTATGAGCTCCAAAAAATTCACACTGCTATTACTATCCCTACTACTCTTCTTACCTCTTTTTCTTACAAACTTTATTACTCCAAATGTTGCATTAGCAGATTCACCAAAGCAAGGTCAAAAAATTGTTGGGTATTTTCCTTCATGGGGCATTTACGGACGTAATTATCAAGTTGCAGACATTGATGCATCAAAGCTAACTCATTTAAACTATGCTTTCGCTGATATTTGCTGGAATGGAAAACATGGAAACCCTTCTACTCACCCCGATAATCCAAATAAACAAACGTGGAACTGTAAAGAGTCTGGTGTACCACTGCAAAATAAAGAGGTTCCTAATGGCACTCTCGTACTCGGTGAACCATGGGCTGATGTCACAAAATCTTATCCGGGATCAGGTACAACTTGGGAAGATTGTGATAAATACGCCCGTTGTGGAAATTTCGGAGAACTGAAACGATTAAAAGCTAAGTATCCTCACTTAAAAACAATTATTTCAGTTGGTGGCTGGACTTGGTCTAACCGCTTTTCTGATATGGCAGCTGATGAAAAAACAAGAAAAGTATTCGCTGAATCTACAGTAGCTTTTCTTCGTGAATATGGATTTGACGGCGTTGATTTAGATTGGGAATATCCGGGCGTTGAAACGATTCCTGGTGGTAGTTATCGTCCTGAAGATAAGCAAAACTTCACCCTACTCCTTCAAGATGTTCGAAATGCATTAACGAAAGCTACTGCAGAAGATGGGAAACAATATTTACTAACAATCGCATCAGGTGCAAGCCAACGTTATGCGGATCATACAGAGCTAAAGAAGATCTCTCAAATACTTGATTGGATTAATATTATGACATATGATTTCCACGGTGGATGGGAAGCTACTTCTAACCATAATGCAGCACTATACAAAGATCAAAATGACCCAGCAGCGGATACAAAATTTTATGTAGATGGTGCGATAGACATTTATACAAATGAAGGGGTTCCAGCGGATAAACTCGTATTAGGTGTACCTTTTTACGGACGTGGATGGAAAAGTTGCGGAAAAGAAAATAATGGGCAATACCAACCTTGTAAACCAGGTAGTGACGGAAAGCTCGCTTCTAAAGGTACTTGGGATGATTATTCTACCGGTGACACAGGTGTGTATGATTATGGTGATTTAGCAGCTAATTATGTTAATAAAAATGGTTTTGTTCGCCACTGGAACGATGTAGCGAAAGTACCTTATTTATATAATGCGACTACAGGCACGTTTATTAGCTATGATGACAACGAATCTATGAAATATAAAACAGACTATATAAAGACAAAGGTTCTAAGTGGCGCGATGTTTTGGGAACTAAGCGGGGATTGCCGTACAAGTCCAAAATATAGTTGCAGTGGACCAAAATTGCTTGATACGTTAGTAAAAGAATTACTTGGTGGACCTATTACTCAAAAAGATACTGAGCCCCCAACAAACGTAAAAAATATTGCTATTACAAATAAAAATTCAAACTCCGTTCAATTAAACTGGACTGCATCTACTGATAACGTAGGAGTTACAGAATATGAAATTACTGCCGGAGAAGAGAAATGGAGTACAACAACAAATAGCATTACAATCAAAAACTTAAAATCTAATACCGAATACACATTTTCAATAATAGCAAAAGATGCTGCCGGGAATAAATCACAGCCTACTTCTATCATTGTAAAAACAGATGATACTGATACAACACCCCCTGGTGGAAATGGTAATGCTACCTTTTCAGTCACTTCAAATTGGGGAAGTGGTTACAACTTCTCGATTGTAATTAAAAATAGTGGAACGACCCCTATTAAAAACTGGAAATTAGAATTTGATTATAACGGCAATTTAACACAAGTTTGGGATTCTAAAATTAGTAGTAAAATAAATAATCATTACGTAATTACGAATGCAGGATGGAATGGTGAAATCCCTCCTGGTGGATCCGTTACAATCGGAGGGGCAGGAACAGGCACTCCCGCCAAACTTGTAAATGCATCCATTAGCGAAAATTAAGCGTAACCTCCATTAATTATTTCACTAAAGTTTGAATTTAGGTTTGAGTGCTCTATCCTAAATTCAAACTTTTAATTTTATGAAAAATCACAAATTAACATTACAATAACCTATTATAATTATATCTAGTTTCTAATATGAAGTTCATGTGAAGTTCATCTGAATTTTACATGAATTTCCTTTAAGTTCTATTGTCTTCCTATACTAATCACATTATCCTTTACATATAGGAATTATTTTTATTCCACTTCAAACTATCTATATATATAAAGAAAGATAGTCGCCTGTTAGGGAAAGGCATCTAAATATAAACATAACATAAGAAAAAGCACGCTTATAAGCGCACCATAAGAGTGCTTCTTCATACAATTCTCATGTAAGAGTTCTCGAAAATCATGTTAATCACAAAGAAAAGGCATTAGCTTATACAAGCTAATGCCTTTTCTTTATTCATATCGTTCAGCATCCCATTCTTCTATATTCCATACTTTTGTTATCCATGCTTCATAGAAAGAAGGCTCATGTGAGACAAGTAAAACTGTTCCTTTATATTGTTGTAACGCTTCCTGCAAAGACTTCTTTGTTTCTATATCCAAATGATTAGTCGGTTCATCTAAAATTAAAACATTGCTTTTCGTTACGATAAGTTCACATAAACGTACTTTCGTTTGTTCCCCGCCGCTTAATAAACGAATAGGTTTTAATACATGTTCTTCTTTCAATCCACACTTTGCTAATGCTTGGCGTACTTCTTTCTTTGTCATATCTGGTCGTTCTGCCCAAACTTTTTCTAATGGTGTTGTTTCTGAAGCAAACTCTTCCTGCGCAAAATAAGCAGGATTTACTCGTTCTCCAACAGAAATTGAACCGCTTAACGGCTTTATTTGACCTAATAACGTTTTTAACATTGTCGTTTTTCCAATTCCATTATGACCAACAATCGCTATCTTTTCTCCTTTTTTCACTTGCAAATTCAATTCTGGACATAACGGAGAACTATATCCTATCCTTAGTTTTTCAGCCTGTAATATGCGACTCACTGGCTCCTCATAAACATTGAAATCAAAACGGGATCGAGGTACATGACTAACCTTTTCAACCCTTTGCATTTTCTCCAATACTTTCTCTCGACTTTTGGCCTGTTTCGCTTTTCGAATTTTATTTTTTTGAATAAATGTTTCTAACTGAGCAATTTCTTTTTGCTGTTTCGCATGCGCCGATTGTAATTGTTTCCTTTGCAATTGATAACTTTGCACAAATTTTTCATAATTTCCTACGTACCGCTTCACTTTCCGTTCTTCTAGATGATAAATAACATTCGTAATACTGTTCAAAAATACTTCGTCATGTGAAATGATCACATAAGCTTTTTCATACAGTCTCAAATACGATTGCAACCATTCTATATGGGCTGTATCTAAATAATTTGTTGGCTCATCTAGCAATAAAACATCAGCTTTTTCTAAAAGGAGCTTCCCAAGTAATAACTTTGTTCGCTGTCCTCCACTTAACTTTGAAACATCCTTTTTCAACCCTATTTCAAATAAACCTAAACCGATTGCTACTTCTTCAATTTCTGTATGAATTTGATAGAAATTAGAGCTTTCCAATATAGTTTGTAATTCTCCATACTTTACTAACAGTTTTTCTACTTCTCCTGCTCCATTCATTTCTTCAGCAATTTTTAACATTTCGCATTCAATCCTATACAAATTAGAAAATGCACTTTGTAAGTATCCTTCAATTGTTATCCCCTCTTGTAAATCCATATGTTGCTGTAAAAAGCCTATCTTCACATGTGGAAACCATTCAATGTTTCCGTCATCATGTATAAGTTCTCCTGTTAAAATCCTTAACAAGGTTGATTTTCCAATTCCATTTTTCCCAACTAACCCAACATGCTCGCCCTTTAATAGTCGAAAACACGCATTATATAAAATGGTTTTCTCACCATATGAATGACTTAAATTTTCTACTGTTAATATACTCATTTTTTTCTCTCCTCTACTTATGGGTTCATAAGCTAAATAGAGAGCACAGTAAAAATCCTTATTTAATTGTGCATATAAAAAATGGGTAAGGTGAATACACCTTACCCATTACATATTATCGTAAAAAAGGATTAAGGTTCTTTACCTGCTGTCTTCAATTTAGCTTAATCGTTAAAAATGGGCAGACTTCTCCCGTATCAAGCTAAAACCATTTGAAGAACAGTTGATAAAGTCATTTTATCCTTTCACTCCTTTAACATTTGTTATATTAAGAGTATAAACTACTCTGTTATATTCTATTCTCTATTTTTTCTTTTGTTCCTTCTCATTCTTTTCATGTTCTATAAAAAAAGCTCTTACCAGCAATTATATTTAAATCTGGTAAGAGCTTTTTCTATTTTTTCATATAAGGAGCTAATACTCTCAGAATTTCTTCCTTATCCTTCTTTAACTCAAGTGATGTTAACATATCCATCGTTCTTGGTCTAGGTAATTTCACTTGTACCTCTCCAACTATTGATGCTGGTCTTTGAGATAAAATAAATACGCGATCCGACAGTAAGATTGCCTCATCTAAGTCATGTGTAACCATAACAATTGTTTGCTTCTCTTGGTGCCAAGAGTTTAAAAGCCAACTATGTACTTCCATTTTTGTAAAGGCATCTAATTTTCCAAAAGGCTCATCAAGTAGCATAATTGGCTTTTCACATAAATATGTGCGCAGAAAACTAATCCTTTGACGCATACCACCAGACAATTCATCTGGATAATGGTCTGCATATTCATCTAGTTCAAATTGCTTTAATGCTTCCATTCCTTCTGTTAGCCTTTGTTTTTTCGGTTTCCCTTCGATTTCCAATGGAAGAACTATATTTTGCAAAGCTGATCGCCACGGTAGTAATAAATCCTGCTGCGGCATATAACTTACAACATCTTGCTCTTGTACGTGCCTATCCTTATACGTTACATTCCCACTTGTTGGATTTTCAACATTTGCAATCATATTTAATAATGTGCTTTTCCCGCAACCACTCGGTCCTACAAAGGAAACGAACTCTCCCTCTCGTATAGAAGCACTAATATTTGCCAATACATTCTTTCCATCAAAAGCTTTTACGATCTCTTTTATTTGTAATCCACTCATTTTTCACTTGGAAGGAACTCATTTGTAAAGGCATCTTTCACATCAATTTTCTTCTTAATAACTTTGTTATCATATAAGAAATTCATGTAATTCGTCCAAACTTCTTCCTTCTGTACTCCCCACACTTTTGCATCATCTTGATACTTCGTACTTAACCATTTTTGACTTTCTTGTACTAATTCTTTATTCACATCTGGAACTGCTTTAATTAAAATATCAGCAGCTTCTTTCGGTTCTTTAATTGCAAAATTATAACCTTCTGTCGTTGCACTCATAAACTTTTTCACAAAGTCTTTATCTTGCTTCGTATGTTTTTCACTCGTAATAATAACAGGACTATAGAAATCAAGCGCTGGGTCTAAGTCTTTCACCATAATCGTATTTAACTCTTTTCCTTGGCGCTTCGCTTCAATTCCATCCCATCCGTAATATATCCATTCAAAGTCTGCATCACGACCGATTGATTTAAAGAAATCTGTTTGTCCTAAGATGATTTTTTCAACTTTATTAAAATCAGCTTGATGCTTCTCCATGATTGTCTTCAACGTCGCTTCTTCTGCTGGTCCTCCCCAGCCGCCGTAACGTTTACCTTCAAAATCTTTTGGTGACGTCATATTATCTTTTTTAAGTGATGCAAAAGCTGAAGTATTATGTTGGATGATTGCTCCTACAGATACAACAGGAATACCTTCCACACGAGCCAACGTTACATTTTCTTGTGCGCTTATTGCAAAGTCAGCTTTTCCGGAAGCTATCATTTGCTCCGCTGTCACATTATCACCTGGCTGAATAATCTCTACATCTAATCCTTGCTTTTTATAATAATCTTTCGTTTGCGCTACATATAGGCCAGTATGATTCGTATTCGGAAACCAATCTAATACTACTTTTACTTTTTGATCTTTACTTGCACTTTCTTCTTTCTTCGCCGGATTACATCCAGCTACACCTACTGCTAATAAGGCAGCCAACATAACTTTTAAACCTTTTTTCATTTTCTGCCGTCCTTTCTATATATCCATGGTGCTGTTATTCTTGCCATAAACTCCACGATAAAATACAGACATAATGTCACCATAACAATAATTGCTGCCACACCAAATACTCGGGCTGTTAAAAAGGATTTTGTAGCCCTTGTAAGCATAACTCCTAATCCTTCACTTGCACCGAGCCATTCCCCAATAATTGCTCCCATTACGCTATATGTAACTGCAATTTTTAAACCTGAGAAAAAGTATGGCAACACTGCTGGAAACTTTACTTTCTGGTAAACTTGCCATTTCGTTGCCTTCATCGTTTGCAACAACTTCAACATATTTTTATCTACCGTTTGAAAACCTTCTAAAATGCTAAGCGCAATCGGGAAGAAACAAACGAGTATTACTACCATTACTTTCGGTAGCATTCCATATCCAAACCAAATAATAAATAACGGTGCAAGTACAACGATTGGAATCGTTTGCGAAATAACAAGCAACGGATTTATTAAAATACGAAATAAAGGGATAACATCCATAATAATTGCAATACTTGTCCCAATTAAAATCGCAAAAAATAGTCCAATTAGAACCTCTTGTAACGTTTGCATCGTATTCGGTAATAGTAAATCTTTCATTCCAATTAATTCTTGAACAATGGCAGAAGGCTTCGGTAAAATCCACGGTTCAATTTTAAATAATGAAACAGATCCTTCCCATATCGCTATGAGAAGGATAAGCCAAATTGTTGTAATTGTTTTAGATTGCTTCTGGTTTTGCATATTCATCACGGTACTTCCAAACCTTTTCATCTATCGTTACACCAGTACTTGGACGATAATGGATTTTAATAGAAGTAATCACTTCTTCTGCTCCAGCATCCACACAAGCTTGTTGCGCACGTTTAATGATATCAAGAAGTACATCTAATTCTCCTTCCAGCGTTGTTTCCATTGCCCCTACTTCATAACGAACTCCCGATTGTTGTACAACTTCAATTGCTTTATCAACAACAGAATACACATCTTTGTTCTTCGCTTGTGGTACTACTGAAAATGAAATTGTAACTTGTTGTGACATAGTAAAATCCCCCTTATAAAATGAAATATTAAAACAAGAAAAGGCTTTCCTACTGCGTAGGAAAGCCTTGTATGCAAGTTATTATAGAATAACATATGCTACATCACTTTAAGTAACTCCCTACGCTGGCATTATCCAGATCAGGTTGAGGGTCGATGTTTGTTTACATCCTCTCAGCCAATTGGCTCCCCGGTCCTTAATTCGTTTTCATTGTAGCATGATTTATTTTATTGAACAAACAAAAGCACGTATAATCATTTCATTTAACTTTTGAATTCCCCTATTAACTCTTGTAACTCCTGTGAAAGCCAGCTTAAAGAACTAGCTAATTCAGCAATATCTTGTACAGACATTTCCTGCTCTTTCATACTTTCTTCAATATTATTACTACTATTTGCATACGTATTTGCAATAAGTGATAGTTCATTTACAACACGAACAATATTTTGGCTATTTTGCAATATATCACTTGAATTGCTAGAAACAACTCTAACTTGATTTGTAACAGATTGTGCTGATTTTGAAATTTTTTCAAAGAAAGCACCACTACTTTCAACAAGTTTTATTCCAGATTCTACTTCTTTTGAAGCTTTTTGCATTGAAACAACAGCTTCTTCCGTTTCAACTTGTGTTTCCCCTATTAATTTCGCTATATCTTTTGCTGATGCTTCCGTCTGCTCTGCTAATTTACGCACTTCATCAGCAACAACAGCAAATCCCTTTCCGGTTGCCTCAGCACGTGAAGCTTCAATAGAAGCATTTAAAGCTAGGGAATTAGTTTGATTTGAAATACCTGTAATTACATTTACAATATCACTAATTTCTTTTGATCTTGTTTCCAAAGAATGGATGATAGAAGATAAATCTTGTACTGCATTTTGTATTATGTTCATTTGATTAATCGCCTGCTCAATAACACCATTTCCTTTTACTGAATGATACTTTGTACCTTCAGACTCTTTCGCTATTTGTTCTGCAGCATTCGTTATCTCTTCCATCTTATCTTCCATTTCATATACAGCGCCTAAATACTGTGGTGCTGCAGTTTCTTGTAACCGAGCTCCAGCTCTTAACTCAACCATAGAACTTACGATTTCTTTAACTGCCATGCTATTCTCTTTCGTACTCACTGACAATTCTTGTGAAGATGAGGAAACCTGTTCTGCTGTCTGCTTCACTTTATCTATAATTCCTTTAAACTTCTCGATGGTATTATTAAAATACGCATTAATAATACCAATATCATCTGGTCTTTCCTCTAATTTAATACTTAAATCACCTTCACCGACTTTGCGCAATCCTTCACGTAAATCTCGCAATGGAGCAAGTGCGTTACGCACAATTAAGAATTGAATAAAAGTTGCAATTAAAACAGAAATACAAATAAACATTAAACCTTGTATAATGAACTTTTCTTTTGTACTAGGAACAATAGAAGCATCTACATCAGCTGCAACAAGTGCCACAATATTACCTTCTCCATCTTTAATTGGCTCTAATATCGTTACCCATGTTCCTAATGCGTCTTCATATACTTCTGTCATGTTTGCTTTTTTTGTGCTCATTACTTTATCATATGCTTTCATCCAAAGGTCTGGTTGTTTATAATATTCTCCCGGCCTTACTTCAACAACATTTGCTAAACCTGTAGATAAATCAATGATTTGTAGCTCACCTTTTTCATTTTTTTTCGCTCCAACAATATAGGTTTGTCCAACACTGTTCAATTCTTCCGTTGATTCATCTAATTTCTCTGTTAACTTCTCTCTCTTTTCTCTTTCTGCCGTTGGGTCTTTTGCAACATCTCTCAATATTTCTGCGTCTAATTTATGTAATACCGTATCCCCTGTTTCAAAAGAATGCCTTTCAAATATAGACATCATGCTATTTTGAAACATGTTAAAACTTAACGCTCCCATAGTACCGACAAGCGTCAAAATAACTAACACAGTTAACAATACATTTTTTTGAAGAAATGATAGTTTATGCCAACACCTTCTCATTAACATCACCTTTCTTAATTAACTTACTATAAAGTAACGCTATTAAAATATACACCTTATTAATAAACGATAACGGCTCTCATTTGTTTATAAACAAAAAAAAGACCAATGAAAAGAGCATTGGTCAAGACCAACCCTATCCGTCCGGTAACTGGCTAGCATAGCCTTTCGACCTTAGCTCCTGTAGTTTTGCGTCCTAATGTTTCCATCAGTTTGCCTTTCTCGCTGAACGAGTTGAACGATATGGGAGTTCTATGAGAATTAAATTATTCTCTATCAAAGATTACAACATAAGAATTAAAATGTCTACCTATTTAGAGATGCAAATGTAAAGTTTCAATGTATTATTTTTTCGAAATAACTTAACAAAGTTCGTGAATGTTACATTTCTTGTGTTATATAATAAAAAATGTATATAACACAAGGATTATTTTGAGTATTTGTTTTAATTTTCGTTCAAATTAAATTATTCAAATATATCTTAACTAATGAATTTCGGAGGTAGTTTATCATGTTTTGGCTACAATTTCTTACGTTACTACTCTGCATTTTTATTGGCGCACGCCTAGGCGGAGTTGGTCTAGGAGTAATGGGTGGCGTTGGTATGGCAATACTTGTTTTTGTCTTCCACTTACAACCTACAGCTCCTCCTATTGATGTAATGCTTATGATTTTAGCAGTAATTACAGCTGCCGGTGCACTGCAAGCCGCTGGAGGAATGGACTACCTTGTTCATCTAGCTGAGAAAGCATTGCGAAAAAATCCAAAGCGCATTACATTCTTTGCTCCAATTGTTACTTATTTATTTACACTGTGCGCAGGAACTGGTCACGTTGCTTATTCTGTACTTCCTGTTATCGCAGAAGTCTCTCGCGAATCTGGGATTAGGCCGGAACGACCAATGTCAATTGCCGTAATCGCTTCCCAACAAGCAATTACAGCTAGCCCTATATCAGCTGCAACAGTTGCACTTTTAGCAATGCTAGCTGACTATAAAATCACCTTATTGGATATTTTAAAAGTAAGTATTCCTTCTACCTTCATCGCTTGTATGGTAGCTGCATTTGTTGCTAGCAAAATGGGGAAAGAATTAAATGAAGACCCTGAATACTTGAAACGTTTAAAAGAAGGAATGATTCCTAAAATTGAAGAGAAGAAAGAATTTGTTGGTTTAAAAGGCGCTAAACTATCCGTTATCCTTTTCTTAGTGGGAACTTTCCTTGTCGTACTTCTCGGTTCATTTGAAGCACTTCGTCCAGGATGGATGGTTGACGGGAAGTTAATTCGTCTTTCCATGCCAAACACAATTGAAATGGTTATGTTAACTATCGCAGCTCTTATTATTATTTTCTGCAAACCAAATGTAGAAAGCATCGTGTCTGGTAACGTCTTTAAAGCGGGGGCAACAGCTGTTGTTGCTATTTTCGGTATCGCTTGGATGGGAGATACTTTCTTTAACGGAAACTTAAATATGATTCAAGGATCAATTCAGCACCTAGTAACAAGTGCACCATGGCTATTTGCCATCGCATTATTCATTCTATCTATTTTACTATATAGCCAAGCAGCAACAGTACGTGCTTTAATGCCTCTTGGATTATCACTCGGTATTCCACCAGCGCTACTAATCGCAATGTTCCCTGCAGTAAATGGATATTTCTTCATTCCAAACTATGGAACAATCGTTGCTGCCATTAACTTCGATCGTACTGGTACAACAGGTATTGGTAAATATGTTTTAAATCATAGCTTTATGATTCCAGGCCTAATCGCAACATTCACTTCTATCGGAATTGGAATGCTCTTAATTTCAATTATGTTTTAAAGAAAAAGCACAAACCCAAAGTTTTAAAGGGTTTGTGCTTTTTTAATCAAACGTTTGTTTAAATATTTTTAACTGTCCATTATGTTTTTTACTATTTTTGTGAAGTTCCGTTTTCCTACAAACCCCTATTTACTTCCTCAACTAGCTTCTTCGTACTTTCATACGCAGATTCCGCTAAACTAATCGCGGAAATAATAGAAACGCCGTCCGCACCTGCTTCTATAACTGACGCTGTATTTTCAATTGTAATGCCACCAATCCCAACGATCGGTATTGTAATTCCTTGTTCTCTAAAATAAGTTAAACCTTTCGTTCCTTGCACAGCTTTCGTATCTTTTTTCGTACTCGTTGGGAAAATAGGGCCGACACCTAAATAGTCAGCTCCGTTTTCAATTGCCCAGCGTGCTTCTTCAATTGTATGTGTAGATACACCAACAATTTTATCACCCATTTTTTCACGAACAGAAGTAATTCCTTCATCATCTTGTCCAACATGCACACCATCTGCATCTAACTCAAGAGCTAGTTCCACATCATCATTTACGATGAACGGTACACCGTACTCTTTACAGACTGCTTGTAGTTCTTTCGCGAAACAAATACGTTTCTCTCCTGTTAAAGCACCTTCTCCCTTTTCACGAAATTGAAAAATTGTTATACCGCCTTCGAGTGCATCTCTCAATACTTGTAGTGGCTCCTTCGCACAATTGTTACTTCCCATTATAAAATATACTGATAACAACCTGGACATGTCAGCCTTTGTAATACGCGACATCTAGTTCCCCTCCTTACTATATAAGCTCAATCTTCCCATACTTTTCAATATCATCTGAAGTTGTATTCGCTAACTGATTTAAAAATTCAATTTGGAAACTACCAGGTCCTTTTTCCACTGTCTTAGCAGCTGCCAGTTCCGCAGCTACACCATAAAACGCTAATGCCGCTACTGCTGCCTTTACATAATCCTTTTCTACTGCTACAAATGCTCCTATTACAGAAGTTAGTAAACAACCAGTTCCCGTAACCTTCGTTAAAATAGAGTGACCATTTCGAATAAGAATCGTTCGCTCTCCATCTGTAACAACATCTTCTTTTCCAGTAATCACCGCTACTGTATTTAATTCATCCGCTGCCTGCTTTGCAATACTTACGACATTACCATTTCCAGCACCAGCGTCTACCCCTTTAATTTCCCATCTCTCATTAATAACATTTGCTATTTCAGCTGCATTTCCGCGAATAATTGCTAAATCGATTTCGGCCGGAATATGTCTCGCAACTTCTGTTCGATAAGAAGTTGCTCCTGCGCCAACCGGATCAAACAGTACCGGTACATCATTCGTATTAGCCGACTTACCAGCAAGTAACATCGCTTCTACCTCGTCAGGACGAAGTGTCCCCATATTTAATACTAATGCTCCAGCAATGCTAGCCATTTCTGCTACTTCTTCTTTTGCATACGCCATTACAGGCGATGCCCCTAACGCTAACAAACCGTTAGCTGTAAAGTTTGTTACAACAACATTTGTAATATTATGAACGAGCGGATTAGATTCTCTCACCAAATCCACTACTTTACTAATTTCTTTCATATTCATCCTTCTCATCCCCTAACTATAGTGATGGGAGATACACAAAAAGGCACTTTGCGCGTACGCAAAGTGCCTGAACATGTGCTTTTACACTCTCCCTACGCTGGCATTATCCAACAGGTTCAAATGGTCAATGACGGATTAGTCATACTCTCAGTTTGCATCCACAAACTCCCATGTGCTTATTATTCATCTACTTCAAAGTCTACTCTTATTCTAGTAAAATAACAAGTTCTTTACTTTTATAGAATGATAGAGATCATAACTCTTCTGGTTCAACCATTCTTCTCCTTTATATAGGTAAAACTCTCACACTTATATTTCATCACAAATAACTCAAACCGTCAGCAAGACTGAATAGAACAAAGATGTATGCTATATTTAACGTATGGAAATTTGAAAGGATGTTTTTAAATATGGCAAAAAGTATTGTAATTGCTGAAAAACCTTCTGTTGCACGTGATATCGCACGTGTACTGAAATGTGATAAAAAAGGGAACGGCTATCTTGAAGGTAGTAAATATATTGTAACTTGGGCTTTAGGTCACCTTGTTACGTTAGCAGATCCAGAAAGCTATGATGTGAAATATAAACAGTGGAATTTAGAAGATTTACCGATGCTACCGGAGCGTTTGAAATTAACGGTTATTAAACAAACTGGGAAACAATTTAATGCTGTAAAAAGTCAGCTACTTAGAAAAGATGTAAATGAAATTATTGTAGCAACAGACGCTGGGCGTGAAGGAGAATTAGTCGCTCGTTGGATTATTGATAAGGTTCGAATTAACAAACCAATCAAACGTCTATGGATTTCATCCGTTACTGACAAAGCAATTAAAGATGGTTTTGCAAATTTAAAACCAGGTAAAGCATATGACAATTTATACGCTTCAGCAGTTGCACGTTCAGAAGCTGACTGGTATATCGGCCTTAACGCTACTCGAGCATTAACGACTCGCTTTAACGCCCAGCTGAATTGCGGCCGCGTGCAAACACCTACTGTCGCTATGATCGCTAATCGTGAAGATGAAATAAAGAACTTCAAAGCTCAAACTTACTACGGTATCGAAGCACAAACAACGAATCAGTTAAAACTAACTTGGCAAGATGCAAATGGTAATAGCCGCAGTTTTAATAAAGAAAAAATTGATGGTATCGTAAAAGGTTTAGATAAGCATAATGCTACCGTTGTGGAAATTGATAAAAAGCAGAAGAAGTCATTCTCTCCTGGTCTTTACGATTTAACTGAATTGCAACGTGATGCCAATAAAAAATTCGGTTACTCTGCTAAAGAAACATTAAACATTATGCAGAAATTGTATGAACAACATAAAGTGCTAACGTACCCTCGTACAGATTCACGCTATATTTCATCTGATATCGTTGGAACACTTCCAGAGCGTCTAAAAGCATGTGGCGTTGGAGAGTACCGTCCTTTAGCACATAAAGTATTACAAAAGCCTATCAAGTCTAATAAGTCATTTGTTGATGATAGTAAAGTAAGTGATCATCACGCAATTATTCCGACAGAAGGATACGTTAACTTCTCAGCCTTCACAGATAAAGAACGTAAAATTTATGATTTAGTTGTAAAACGTTTCTTAGCCGTTTTATTCCCAGCATTCGAATACGAGCAACTAACGTTACGCACAAAAGTTGGCAATGAAACGTTCATCGCACGTGGAAAAACTATTTTACATGCCGGTTGGAAAGAAGTATATGAAAATCGCTTTGAAGATGATGATGTAATTGATGACGTAAAAGAACAACTTCTACCTCACATTGAAAAAGGCGATACATTAACTGTAAAGTTAATTATGCAAACATCAGGTCAAACGAAAGCACCTGCACGTTTTAACGAGGCAACTTTACTTTCAGCAATGGAGAATCCTACGAAATATATGGATACGCAAAATAAACAACTTGCTGATACGTTAAAGTCAACTGGTGGATTAGGTACTGTAGCGACACGAGCTGATATTATCGACAAGTTATTCAATTCGTTCTTACTTGAAAAGCGTGGTAAAGATATTCACATTACTTCAAAAGGCCGTCAGTTACTTGATTTAGTGCCAGAAGAACTGAAATCTCCTACACTAACTGGTGAATGGGAGCAAAAACTCGAAGCAATTGCAAAGGGTAAACTGAAAAAAGAAGTATTCATTTCAGAAATGAAGAACTATACGAAAGAAATTGTTTCTGAAATTAAATCGAGTGATAAAAAATATAAACATGACAACATTTCAACAAAGTCTTGTCCAGACTGCGGTAAACCAATGCTAGAGGTAAACGGCAAAAAAGGAAAAATGCTCGTTTGCCAAGACCGTGAATGTGGTCATCGTAAAAATGTATCTCGTACAACAAACGCTCGTTGTCCGCAATGTAAGAAGAAGTTAGAATTACGTGGTGAAGGTGCAGGACAAATCTTTGCATGTAAATGTGGCTATCGCGAGAAATTATCCACATTCCAAGAAAGACGTAAAAAGGAATCTGGAAGCAAAGCTGATAAACGCGACGTTCAAAAATATATGAAACAGCAGAACAAAGAAGAAGAACCATTAAACAATCCGTTCGCAGAAGCTTTAAAGAAATTAAAATTTGATTAAACAAAAAGGTTCCTACCACTATCAGTAGGAACCTTTTATTTTTAATGAATAATTTTACTTCCTTTTGCGTTCTCAACAAACTTTTCACTTGATTTGTTAATTGGTGTTTTCAGTAATAATGCAGCAACAATCATAACTACTACGAAAGCACTTAACACAAGTAAATCTCTAGTTACTATATCCCAAAGCATTCCACCCACTGTTTCACGAATTGCACTAATTGCGTATGTGAATGGTAAGAACGGATAAAGTGCTTGGAAAAACGCTGGTGTCATTTGAATTGGGAATGTTCCGCCCGATCCCGCTACTTGCAGTACAAGTAAAATGATCGCCATCGATTTCCCAACGTTTCCGAAAATAGAAACGAGTGAGTATACGATACAAACGAAAACTCCGCCAATAAATAAACTAAATAACACAAACCAGAATTTATCGACTACGTACGTACCGAGTAAGAATATATCTCCCATCGATACAATAAACGCTTGTGAAAGACCTATCGTTAAGAATGTTAATAAACGTCCGAAGTAAACTTCATGACTCTTATAATTCGCGCCTTCTTCATGCACTTCTACCGTTAATAATGAAACCATTAATAATGCGCCTACCCATAATGCAAGCACTGTATAGAATGGTGACATCGCTGAACCGTAGTTTGGCATCGCAAATAACTTATTCTCTTTTAAATTTACTGGATTCGCGAAGTAATCACTTTGCTTTTCAACATCATTTTTCAATAAGCGTATGATGTCTTTTATATCCTCTTCAGATTCAAAATCACGAATTTTATTTGCTAAGTCTTTAATCTTTTTCTCAGTCTCCGGCATGTCAGCCTTAATGTCTGTTAATTTCTTTTTACCGTCTACTAAGCCTTTTGATGAATCTTCTAGTAGCTTTTTAACATCTGGAAGCTTTTTGTCTGCTTCTTTTAAAATTTGAGATGTGTTTTTCGACATCTCTTTTGTACGAGCAATTGCTTCATTAAAGTTTGGAACGATTTCTGAATCGTACTTAGCTAAGATGTCACCTATTTGACCCGAAACATTTTTAGATACTTCATTAATACTCTCAATAACATCTGCCGCTGGTTTTTGACCTTTATTAATAGCGTCAATTCCTTTATCAGTTAAATCGATTCCTTTTTGAAGACCATCTTTTACTTTATTCAATTTAGAAATCATGTTATTCGTGTTCTTATCACTATTTACATCTGCTAAAACTTTATTCGTATTTTCCATAACAGGAATCATATCGTTAACTAAATTTAGCCCGGCTTTGAACTGGCCATTTAAATCATTTAAAGCTACTTTTGTAGAATCTAGTCCGTTAACACCTTTATTACTTAAGTCTTCTCTAGCTTTTTCAAGCTCTGTTTTTAATCTGCTGTAATTATTTACAGCCTGATCATAGCCTTCTCTACCATTGTCTAATATCTCGTTAACTTTTTTTATTTCTTGATTTAAATTCTGTTGTGCATTTCCAGCTTTATCTTTTAATTGTTCAGCCGTACTTACCGCTTTTTCAAAATCCGCTACAAACGTCGCATTATAATCTGCCTCCGCTTGGTTTACTAAATTATTTATTGCATTTAACTTTTGATTAGTAGCATCTCTTACATCTTGTTTCACTTCTTGCCCTGTACCTATAATATTAGCGATATCTTTAACGCCGCCATTTGCATTTTCGATAGCTGATTTAAGATTCGTTAATTTATCTATTCGTTTTTGGAAGAAGTCTTTTCCAGAATCAGTTGGTGCGGATTCTTTAAATTTAGTAAAGATATCAATTACATATGAAACACTATCCACACGACCTTGAAGATTCTCAGAAACCTTATTAAGATCTTGTTTCGCTTTTTCTGGATCAAAATTACCATTTTGTAACCCGTTTATGACTCCCTGTGCATAAGTTGTTCCAACACGTATTGAGCCGAATACATTATTTACAGTTTGATCAATATTTTTAGCTATATCTTTATATAATTGACCATTCACCTGCGGTAATTCTGGTATCTGTGGAATAGTTATATTAGGTAACACTGGGAATTTAGATGGATCTGGAAGTGCCATATTGAAATCAAAAGATGGATTTTTTAAGAAATCCGTAATCGCCGCCGCACTATTCAAACCTGTTTGCATTGCGATTAAATTATTCTTAATAGTTCCTGGAGCACGATTCAATGTTTCATCGTTTCTCGCAAAGAATGCATCTAAGCTCTTAAGTGTATCCTGACCATCATTAATAACACTCTCTACAACCGGCAATTCTTTCTGCGCTACTTTTACTACATCCTCTGCTCGAGTCGCATCATCTAACGCCTTATCCATCAGTGTATTCATTTCTGGGAACTGCGCTTCTAACTTAAAGACAAGGTCTTTTACTTTCTCGATACTTGGTAAGTTTGTTTCTAAATCGATTCCAAGGTCATTGAAGATTTTAAAAATCTCACCGTTCGCTGTTTTAACGAAGTTTTTACTAATTTCTTCCGTAATACCTGATGCACCTTTTGCTGTAATTTTCGGTGCAATCGCATTTACTTTTTCATTTACATAGTAATCAAGTTCTGGCTTTTGTGGATTTTCATCCAGAACAGTTGCAATTTTTTCAGAGAAGTCTTTTGGGATTGTAATACTTGCATAATAATCCCCACGCTCAACTCCGTAAATCGCCTGCTTTTGGTCTACAAATTTCCAACCAAGATTCTTGTTTTTCTTTAGAGAATCTACAATCTCGTCCCCGATATTGATATCTTTCCCTCTTAAATTAGAGCCTGCATCTTGGTTAGAAACGGCAATGGGAACCTCTTTTGTATTTCCATAAGGATCCCAAGAAGCTTTAATGTTAAACCATGCATATAACGATGGTAAAATCATTAACCCTAAAACAATAACAATTGCAGCCCAATGTTTAGCTACATTCCGTAAATCTGTCTTATAAATACGCCAAATTTGTTTCATAGAAGTTATCACCTAATTATATATTTTTCCTTCTTTAGAAAATGATACATACATTTTGCAATTATATCACTTTCTACATCGTGGATTAACCAAAAACGAACTATTTTTTCCCATTAACTTTGACTTACTACATTATATAACGAAGTCAGTCAAAGTATGAATACAAAATGACCAAATCGGTTTTACATTCAATAATAACAAATATATAGGAAATGTCATAAAAAATACAAGTATTTTCTCTTGGAAATACTTGTATTCCTCAAAAAAATCCTCACAGCTTTTCATTATCTGTGAGGATTTCTTCTATTATATATCTACTTGTACTTCTACACCGAAATGATCTGAAATTACATTTCGGTTTTTACCATTAAAAATGACTTTTGAAGAACGAACTTTTTCACTTTGGTTACACAATATTAGATCGATTCGTAGATTATGTTTATTTTCATCCCAACCAGCAATCTCACCTTGGACAGTTGTTCCTTCATCCTTCTCTATTGCTAGTTCATATGTGTCATACAAACCTTTTTGCATCATATATTCATAACCCTCACCTTGCAAACGGGCGTTATTATTAAAATCACCCATTAAGAAGGATAGTTCATTGCTATCTACACGCTCCATCAAACGATTGACTTGATCTTTGAATGATTCTTCTTCATCATTCCACCAACCGAGGTGGCAAGAGTAAAACGTTATGTTCTTATCATTATAAGCAATTGTCGCACCTACAATTTTGCGTGTTTTCCAATACGTTGTATCCTTATTTTCTGAAATAAAGAACGTATCTTCCTTTACAACATTATGCTTCGTTATAATCGCTAATCCTTCTTCATACACATCATAACCAATATGAGAGAAATCCCAAGTAATATTGTAATCTTTTACATGTAACGCTTTTAACTCTTCTAATAGTAAAAGTCCAAAATTATCTTCTTTCTTGTTACCGCATACATTTTCAGCTTGTATCGACTGACTTACTTCTTGCAATGCGATGACATCGTACTCTTCTTCTTGAATGACTTTAGCAAGATATTTTATCTTTTCCATTTGATTCTCTTCTTGCCAAGAGTGACAGTTTAAAGTTAGCAATTTCATCTTATTACGCACCTAACATATCTTGAATGTCTGACTTTAATACGTCAGCTTTCGGACCATATACTGCTTGTACACCTTTATCTTTTACGATAAGTCCTAAAGCACCATTTTGTTTCCACTGTGCTTCCGGTGCAACAACATCTAAATCTTTTACTGTTACACGTAAACGCGTCATACAAGCATCTACGTCAGCAATATTTTCTTTACCACCTAATAAATCAATAACTTTTGTTGCTAATGAACCATCCTGTACATTTCCTGTTCCTTCTGATGACTCATCTTCATTATCAATATAGTTACCTGCACGTCCTGGTGTTGGTAAATTGAATTTTTTAATTAAGAAATTGAATAATGTAAAGTTCAGACCGAAGAACAATAATGAAACGATAACGAAATTGATTAAATCTCTTGTTAGTCCTGCATTAACCATCATCGGTGTACGAGTAATTAATTCAATAAATCCAAATGCGTGAACACGTAAGTTAATTAAATCTGCTAATGCGAATGCAAGTCCTGTTGTAATTGCATATACAACATATAATACTGGAGCAATAAACATGAACATGAATTCAATTGGTTCTGTTACACCTGTTAAGAATACTGCTAATGCAGCCGATAAGAACATTGGTTTATATTTTGCACGTTTTTCTTTATCAACATTACGGAACATCGCGAAAGCAATACCCATTAACGCTGCTGTTGAGCCAATAACTTGTCCAGCTTTGAAACGAGCTGGTACAACGTTATTTAATAAATCGTTATATGCTTTCGTATCTCCATTTGCTAGTAAATTATTTAAGTCTGTAATCCATGCAAGCCATAAAGGATCTTGTCCTGCTACAATTTGTCCAACTTTTGAGCCAGTTAACATCGTATATGTTCCGCCTAGCTCTGTGTAGTTCATCGGAATCGTTAACATATGATGTAAACCAAATGGTAATAGTAAACGCTCTAACGTTCCATATACAAATGGTGCAACAACTGGTGCACTATCTTTAGATGCTGCAATCCAGCGACCGAATTCATTTAATCCACTTTGGATGAACGGCCATAAAAGTGATAATACAATTGCAGTGACTGTAGACCAAACAATTACAACGAATGGTACGAATCGTTTTCCGTTAAAGAATGCTAATGCCTGTGGTAGTTTATTATAGTTATAATATTTGTTATATAGAGTAGCTCCTAAAAAACCTGTGATAATCCCTACGAAAACTCCCATGTTTAATGCTGGTGCACCAAGTACAGAAGTAAAGTAATCTTTTACAACTAAATCTCCTGCTAATACTGAAGAAACTGTCGCTTTTGAATCCGCTAACATTTCAGCGTTTACGCCAAATATAGCTCCTGTAATTCTGTTTGTTAAGACGAATGCTAATAGCGCTGCAAATGCACCACCTGCGCGATCCTTCGCCCAAGATCCCCCAATTGCTACTGCGAATAAGATGTGTAGATTTGTAATGATTGCCCAACCGATGTCTTCCATTACGCGAGCGATTGTATGAACTGCGTTAATATCCCCAGCAGACATCCCAATTAACTTACCGATAGAAATCATTAAACCAGCTGCTGGCATTACAGCTACAACAACTAATAATGCTTTCCCGAACTTTTGCCAAAAATCAAAAGACGTAATTTTCATCTGTTCTTCCTCCCCTTTATTTATAACAACATAATGATTTAAATGATAATTTCTGTTTCTCTTATGAAAACGATTCCTTATGTTACTTTATTTTTTACGCAACCGTTTTCATAAATCTATTTTAATAAAAGCGTTTTCACTTTGCAATAGAAATTTATTTTTTTTCATAAAAAAAGATGCTCTAAGAGCATCCTTTTTTATTATGAAATGCGATAAACCCTTGTTTCATAAGGTTTTAACGTGATTGAAGTTACTTGTTCATTTTCCACAACTTTATAGTTATTTAAAAGCAAACGTTTGCGTTCTAGTGCAAATGAACCTTCATTATACACAGCTACCTCTTTTGAGATATTACTAATTACAACGATTTTTTCATCGTTTAATGTACGAGTATATGCATAAATTTGCGGATCATCTTCTAAAAGTAAATCATACGTACCGTAATTCAGTACATCGTGCTCTTTTTTCAAGGCAATCATTTTCTTATAGAAATTGAAAATAGAGTTCTCTTCATTCTTTTGCTTTTCAACATTAATTTCTTTATAGTTTGGATTCATACCAAACCAAGATGCACCTGTTGTAAAGCCAGCATTCATTTCATCGTTCCACTGCATAGGTGTACGTGAATTATCGCGGCAAGAAGCCCATATAATTTCCATCATATCTTGATGTGATACGCCCTCTGCAATTTTCTCTCGATATAAATTTTTAATTGCTACATCATCATAATCTTCAATATTTGGGAATTGAACATTTGTCATCCCAATTTCTTGTCCTTGATAAATAAACGGTGTACCGTGCATAAAGAAATACATTGCTCCAAGAGCTGTTGCACTTTCACGCCAATATTGTTTATCATCTCCCCAAGTTGAAACGATACGTGGCTTATCATGATTCTCAATATATAAAGCATTCCATCCTTTATTTTCTAACCCTTTTTGCCATTTCGTTAATACCTTTTTCAATCCTACAACATCAAGATCTTTCTTCTTCTCTGCATCCCATAAACTTAAATGCTCGAATTGGAATACCATATTGAACTTACCTTGCTCTTCTCCAACCCAAAACTCAGCATCTTCAATCTTAACGCCATTCGCTTCACCAACAGTCATAATATCGTACTTAGAAAACGTATTTTCTTTTAACTCTTCTAATAAAGGTTGAATACCATCCACATTCATATGTTTATCAAAAGATGGTACATACTTTAATTCTTTTGGATTTGGCATATCTTTGAAACCATCTTCTTTTTTAATATGGCTGATTGCATCCACTCGGAAACCATCAATTCCTTTATCAAGCCACCAATTAACTGTATCGTATAACACTTCGCGAACTTCTTTATTCTCCCAGTTTAAATCTGGTTGTTTACGCGAGAATAAGTGTAAATAATATTGTCCTGTTACTTCATCATATTCCCATGCCGAACCATTAAAAATACTTTCCCAGTTGTTTGGTTCCGCACCATCTTTACCATCATGCCAAATATACCAATCACGCTTCTGATTGTCTTTAGATGAACGTGACTCAATAAACCATGGATGTTCATCACTCGTATGATTAATAACTAAATCAATAATAAGCTTCATATCACGCTTATGAACTTCATCTAGTAAAGCATCAAAGTCTTCCATCGTACCAAATTCATCCATGATATCTTGATAATCACTAATGTCATAGCCATTATCATCATTAGGTGACTTATACATTGGACAAATCCAAATTACATCTATACCTAAATCTTTTAAATAATCCAGTTTTGCAATAATACCTTGTAAATCTCCAATACCATCACCATTTGAATCCATAAAGCTACGCGGATAAATTTGATACGCAACCGCTTCTTTCCACCATGTCTTTTTCATAGTCATTCTCTCCTTTTGCATCCCATCAGAATTTTATGCAAACGTTTTCGTAACACTATCATAACAAAATATGAATAGTTTGCAACTGTTTTCATTGAACTCTATGTAGATTCCTTATTCTTATGCTTTATTTATTTCTCACAAAAGCAAATCTCATTCCTCACCTGCTCTTGTCCACGCACGTTACATACACTTTTCATATATTAATAAAAAGCACTGCTTGTTTTAGAAAGGAGTGATAAATTGAAACAAACAAAATTAACAGGTCGTATCGTCGTTCCTTCAGACCCGGACTATGACGTAGCCCGAATGAATTTAAATTTAAGCATTCCAAAACTCCCTTACGTTATTGTTTTTTGTCAAAATCAAAATGATGTCTGTAACGCCTTAAAATGGGCACGCGAACGTCATGTACCATTTCGCTTAAGAAGCGGACGTCATAGCTATGAAAATTTTTCTCTTTTAAATAGAGGACTTATTATTGATGTGAGTGAAATGCATCGTATTACTGTTAATACAGATAAATTAACAGCAACAATTGAAGCTGGTGCAAATCTTGGCACTGTTTATAAAGAGCTTTGGAATTTTGGTGTGACAATACCGGCTGGTACAAGTGCAAGCGTTGGAATTGTTGGATTAGCCCTTGGCGGTGGCATCGGTATGCTTTCACGCTTATTTGGATTAACATGTGATCAATTAGTAGAAGTTGAAATAGTACAAGTGTGTGGTAAATTTGGAGCAAAAATCCTTCGCGCAAACGAACATGAAAACCATAACTTGTTTTGGGCGTGCCGCGGTGGTGGTGGTGGAAACTTTGGAATTGTTACTTCTTTAACTTTTCGAGTCCATCCTATAAAAAATGTATCAATCTTCTCAATTACATGGGAATGGGAAGATTTTATCGCTGCATTTCAAGCGTGGCAAAACTGGGCACCTTATATAGGCAAACGTCTCACTTCATCAATTGAATTATTCGCAAAGCAACGAAATAAAATTGAAGTAAAAGGTGAATTTGTTGGCTCTCCCTCTGAACTCCATTCCTTATTATCTCCTCTTCTTGAAACTGGTACCCCCTCTCTCTTTATAGATGAAGTTCCTTATATAAAGGCTGTTGAATTTTTTAATAGTGGTAACATCCCTGAAAACTTCAAGCGCTCCGGTTCCTATGTATATAAACCGATTCCCCTTAAAGGAATTCAAATCATGCAACATTTTCTTTCTCATGCTCCAAATAAAGATGCGAGTATTTGGCACCAATCGCTTGTAGGTGCTGTTGAAAATATTCCCCCTACTGAAACAGCTTATTTCCATCGTAAAGCAATTATTGCGCAAGAATACATTACCTCTTGGAAATGCGATGATGAAGAAAATCGCAATATACACTGGGTTAAAGATTTACGAGAAAGCTTAGATCCTTATACACTAGGTGACTATGTCAATTGGCCCGATATCGACATTAAAAATTGGCAAACTAGTTATTACGGCCCTAACTTTCAAAGATTGCGTAAAGTGAAAACCATATATGATCCTTGCAATGTTTTTCGTTTTCAACAAAGTATCCCACCCTTTCATACGTAAAAAAAGGAAGAACAGAATGCTGTTCTTCCTTTTTACATTGAAAATCGTTCAATTGTTTGTTTCAAGTCTGCTGCTTGCTTTTCTAAATCCTTTAACAATTGATCGATTACTACCATATTTTTAGATTGTTGCAACGTCACACGTGCTACTTCTTGTGAACCAGCTGATGTTTCCTCAGCAATTGCTGCTACAGCCTTCGTCTGTGCTCCGGTTTGATGAATGTGACTCACTTGTTCGTTCATATAGCCACTAATTTGCTTCGTTGCATCGGCAACTTCCATAATACTTGATGACATTTCTTTTAAAATTAATTCAGTAGCTTCCCCACGTTTCGCCTCTTCTTTAGCCGTTTTCACTTGCTCTGTCATTTTCAATGCGACTTGTTGCACTTCTTCTTGCATATTCCGTAATAAATGCGATATATTTCTTGCAGAATGATCGCTTTCATCGGCAAGTTTACGTACTTCTTCAGCTACAACTGCAAAGCCCCTTCCATGCTCTCCAGCACGAGCCGCCTCAATAGAAGCATTCAGTGCTAATAAATTCGTTTGACTAGCAATCTCACTCACAACAGAAACAATATGTTCTACTTGTTTCATTCGTTCTTCTAATTTCTGTACATTTTGCATCGAATTTTCATTTTCTTTTGCCAATGTTTGAATACCTTGAATTAAAGAAGTAAAGACTCGTGTACTTTGCCCTAAAGCTTGAACCATTTCTAAAGACAGCTCGTCAGACTGTTTTGCTTTTTCTTCTACTTCACTCGCAATAGAAGTTGTTGTATCAACAGCAGAAACAATCGCCTGAATGGAAGCTGCTGATTGCTCGGCGCCAGAAGAAATCTCTGCAAGGGTTTCAGACACACCTCGTGCTTGTTTTGTTGCTTCCCCTGTTTGCCTTCTAATTTGCTGAACTTGATTATTTGTATACGAAAATGTAGTATCAATATTTTTTACCATACCTCTTAAGTTCCCTAGCATCATATTAAATGCAACACTTAAAGATTTAATCTCATCATCTGTTTTTGGTAACGGGACATCTTCACGAATATCGCCATCGGCCGCTTTCCTTGCAGCCTCCTCCAACTTTCGAAGTGGTTTAATTAAAAAGATTGCTGCTCCATACGCTAAAATTCCAGACCATACTACACCTAATAACATAACGATAATATTATAAACAGTTTGACTTACATAACTTTGAAAATAATCGTATATCACGTAAATAAAAAATATACTTGTTGAATATGTAATAAAAGCTAAAACTGTAGTAAATAGCATAAGTTGTGTACGTAAGCCAAAGGAAAATGTCTTCCTTTCTTTTTCCATCTCTTCTTTCCTCCTTTTTATAAGTAATATAAGTACTACCTATATATTATTATCCATATTTTCGTTATAGAAAGATATAGGGATTTTAAAAATCATTATTCCCTTGAATATCAAATTACCCGAAAAAAATAAAGGATTCTGACAATTTATGACTAATAACAGAAATAAGGGGCAACATTTGTAAAATATATTTTGACTGGGGGTTTTGTATGATTCAGGTTCAAAATCTAGTAAAATCATTTGGCTCACTTGATGTTTTAAAAGGAATTGATTTAGAAGTAAAAGAAAAAGAAGTTGTTGTTTTAATTGGTGCCAGTGGTTCCGGTAAAAGTACATTACTTCGCTGTCTTAACTTTTTAGAAATGTACGATGAAGGTGAAATTCATTTACAAGGTGAACGAATTGATCCACAGCATTCAAATTTAAACAAAGTCCGTGAAAATGTCGGAATGGTTTTTCAGCACTTTAACCTCTTTCCTCATATGACCTCACTAGAAAACATCATAGAAGCACCTATCCATGTAAAAAAATTAGAAACAACAAATGCAAAGGAAATTGGAAATCAGCTTTTGCAAAAAGTCGGTCTACAAGATAAAGCAGATGTAACTCCCCACCTCCTGTCAGGTGGTCAAAAGCAGCGCATTGCCATTGCACGAGCTCTTGCCATGAATCCTAAAATTATGCTATTTGATGAACCTACCTCAGCCTTAGACCCTGAACTTGTTGGAGAAGTATTGCAAGTTATGAAAGAACTTGCTGAAGAAGGAATGACCATGATTATCGTTACTCATGAAATGAATTTCGCAAGAGATGTAGCTGATCGCGTCATATTTATGGATGACGGAAAGATTGTAGAGGACGCTCCGCCAGCTCAATTCTTTTCAGCTCCATCACATGAACGAGCAAAACAATTTTTACGCAACGTTTTATAATGTAACTTCTGTTTCAAATGAAAAGAAATACATTCATACGGTGCACAACTAATTGTCCAAATAAAATATCTCAGTAACATACTTAAAACCATCCGTATGATCAATATATAGGAGGGGTTTTATGAAAAGAAAACTATTAACCATTGTTGCGAGTATTACATTATGTACATCCTTCATACTAGGAGCCTGTAGTAAGGAAAGTGCTACTACTTCTTCAAATGGTGAAAAAGAATTTCGTTATGCGATGAGTGGCTTATATAAACCTTTTAACTATAAAGAAAATGACGGAAAGCTTGCTGGTTTTGATGTGGAAATTGGTGAGGCACTTGCGAAAAAAATGAATATGAAACCCACTCCTATTACAAATCCATGGGAAACGCTAATTCAAGGTCTACAATCGAAAAAATATGATGCTATATTGGGCAGTATGGCAATTACAGAAGAACGCTTAAAAGCTGTTAGTTTCTCAAATCCTTATTATCGTTCTGGTGCCCAAATTTTTGTGGCTAAAAAGAATACATCTATCTCTTCTCCAGAAGATTTGAAAGGTAAGAAAATTGGTGTTGTAAAAGCTAGTACCTTTAAAGACCTTGTTGCAAAACATACAGATCAAATCACAGAATATGACAGCGATATTACTGCACTTATGGACTTAGAGCCTGGGCGTATTGATGCAGTAATCACTGATCAAATGGTCGGTTTACGTATGATCAAAGAAGGTAAATCAAATATAAAAGAAGCTGGAAAACCATTAAATCTTGATGAAATGGGAATTGCTATTCGTAAAGATGATAAAGAAATGGTTGAGAAAGTAAATAAAGCTTTAGATGAAATCATTAAAGATGGTACGTATGAAAAGATCAGTAAAAAATGGTTTGGGCGTAATATTCTCGGTGAAGAAGAAAAAACGAAGTAAATTAGCTAGTCAAATGTTTCATACATTATGCCCCACTTTTTATGTGGGGTATTTCATTCCCTACCAAAATCCATACAATATGAGGTGACACATATGTTTGAAATTTTTATGTCTACTTATCCCACACTCTTAAAGGCTACTATTGTCACATTACAATTAACACTAACATCCTTATTACTTGGTTCACTAATTGGATTACTATTCGCTTTTTTTCGAATCTCTAACAATAAGATTTTAAATAGTATTGCTCATGTATATATCGCCATTATTCGTGGTACACCTTTAATTGTTCAAATTGCCATTCTCTATTTCGGTATTACATCGATTATTGTCTTCACTCCTTTTTGGGCAGGAGCAATTGCTTTAGCAATCCATAACGGTGCA
Source organism: Bacillus sp. RC251 (assembly GCF_044908765.1). Lineage (NCBI taxonomy): Bacteria > Bacillati > Bacillota > Bacilli > Caryophanales > Bacillaceae > Bacillus > Bacillus sp. RC251. The sequence goes on from NZ_JBIYDP010000014.1 coordinate 39,940, forward strand.
TATATTACTGAAATTTTCCGCGGTTCCATTCAATCTGTCGACCGTGGACAATTGGAAGCCGCTCGTTCTTTAGGTATGCCTTATCCTTTAGCAATGCGCCGTATTGTATTACCGCAAGCATTTCGTCAATCTCTTCCTCCTTTAGGAAATCAGTTTATTATTGGATTAAAGGACTCTTCTCTCGTTGCATATGTAGGGTTGTCCGAATTATGGGGATCAGGTTTATCAATTGCTGCAAGTAACTTCCAACAATTAGATACATACATAATCGTTGGTTTATATTACCTCGTACTTGTTCTTCTATTTACTTATTTTGTTAATCTTTTAGAGAAACGATTACAAAGAAAAGAAACCAATTCAGTTCAATTTAGCAAAAAGAATAAAAAAGAAGTCTCTTTATAAAAAAAGCAAGCCTGAAATGGCTTGCTTTTTCACTGCAAAATATATCAATTTTTACTGATTTACTTTTTTAATACTCTCTTCTTCCTCTATATGTTCCTCACGATATGAAATATTATGAGGATCTAGTCCATTTCCTAAAGAACCATAGAAATGCTCTCTATGCGGATCCACTAATTCACTTCCTTGATAATACACACGTGGTGTATTCCATAGCGCTGCCAAAGCTTTTGTCATTGGCATCTCATGATAGCGTTCCGGCCACATTTCTTTAATTTTCTCTTTTACTAACGGATAGTATTTAGAGCTCATAGCAGGGAACAAATGGTGTTCTGTATGATATGAGAAATTGAAATGTAAAACGTCTACCCAGTGCGGCACTGTTACTGATAAACAGTTCGCTAACGGATCATTTACTGGAACAATTGGATTTAATCGATGATTTGTTGCGATATATGCCATTACAATAAAGTTAGCAATTAACAATGGAATTACATATGCAAATAACCATTTTCCAGGTCCCATAATAAACAATAAACTAATCCAAACAGTCCAAGGCAAAAGAAGTTGAAGCCATACAGATTTTTGATTGGATGACTTAAATTCCTTTATAAAATGAAAGAACATTCGAGTCGAATGTAACGTAAATTGAATGGTTAGTGACAGAAAACTAAAGAATGAACGAACATGAAGAGGCATGCGATATACCCACCTTAAAAACTTACTCTTTTTCAGTTTCTCAAGTGTAGGCCATGCATCTGGATCATTTTCTTCATGTTGTGTATGAACATGATGCGTTGCATTATGCCACTTTCTCCAAAGCTTCGGGCCAGTTGATAATGGCATAAATGCTATCGCGCCTAAAAAATCACGAAGCCATGCTTTTCTTACAACAGTTCCATGTAAAATTTCATGTCCTAAAAATCCAAGTGAAGCAAAACATAATCCAAGAACAATCGCAATTCCTAGATTCGCCCACACATTCAATTCAAATACACCAATCGATATTAACCCCGCCAATGCCACAAGCAAATAAGCCAGTCCACCAAATAAACGTGTAGGAACTGGTTTAAATGCTTTTTTCGGCAAATGTGGTGATACACGTGCTGCATACCACCCAAACGTATGAAGCTCCTTCATCCTTTTGCCCCTTTCTTATGCCGCGTCTTGCGCAACTTACATATATCAATTCTTGCTTCCAGATTGATTTTACTAGCTGATTAAAAAGCATCTATGTATAAGGAAAATATACTCACTCTATCGTCACTTATCTTTTCGCTTTTATTATCAATGAAAAACATTTCTCTTTTTACTCTCTATCAACCTTTCCACATGATGAATCATATCAATAGAATTTCCATATTGTCAACAACTTTTATGACCTAGTAATAAAAGTTGGTTATGTTTTTATAATCATACTTTATTCCACTAAAGAAAAAACATAGATTTTATAGGGTTTTATCCATTATGCATATATATATGCTGACATACTATAGACTCTATCTTATTCAAGAACTCTCTGTGTACACAACAAATAAACTCACCTGAATCTAGCTTTGCACAACTCCTATCTCTTCATACCGACAACACCAAAATTATATTAAAATAATTTTATCTTTCTTTTAATAAAAATAGACTCCTTCTAAAACAGCACACATGAATTTCCTATCATATGGAAATATTAAAAGGAAAATTGTTCTAAAATCAGGAGGTTTCTATAATGACAAGCGATACATTTCCACAATTTCCATTATCTTATTGGATTGAATCTACTCAAGTCCCTGCTTTTCCTCATTTATCTGAAGATACAAAAACTGAAGTTGCTGTTATCGGAGCTGGTATTACAGGCATTACAACTGCCTATTTACTTGCAAAAGAAGGTATGAACGTTGTTTTAATTGATTCTGGTCTTATTTTAAATGGAACGACTGGGCATACAACAGCGAAGGTAACAGCACAACACGATCTTATTTATGATGAATTAATAAATCATTTTGGTTTGGAAAAAGCGAGGCTTTACTATGAATCAAATAATCATGCTCTACAATTCATAAATGAGACGGTGAAAACATATAAAATTGACTGTAATTTCTCAAATGAAGATTCATATTTATATACAACTACTGATAATGGATTAAGAAGTTTATCGAAAGAATATGAAGCCTATCAAAAATTAAATATACCTTGTGACTATGTTCAATCTCTATCGATTCCGATTCCAGTACAATCTGCACTTGTCATGAAAAACCAAGCACAATTCCATCCCCTCCTTTATTTGAAAACACTTTTAGAAAAGTTTGTGGAGATGGGCGGAAAAGTTTATGAACAAACAACAGCTATTGATGTGGAAAAAGGTGATTATCCACAAGTCATTACAAAAGGCGGGCATCGCATCACTTGCAAATATGTTGTCTCTTGTTCACATTTTCCTTTCTATGATGCGAATAGCTTTTTCTTTACGCGAATGTATGCCGAACGCTCTTATGCTCTTGCAATCAAAGCAAAAACGGATTATCCAGGTGGCATGTATTTAAGTATTGATGACCCAAAACGTTCCTTGCGCTATACAACAAATAATGGGGAAAAATTAATTTTAATTGGCGGAGAAAGTCATAAAACAGGACAAGGAATAAACACGATGCTTCATTACGAAGCACTGTATTCTTTTGCGGAAGCAACGTTTGGAGTAGATGAAGTTCCCTATAGATGGTCAGCACAAGATTTAATAACGCTAGATAAGCTTCCTTATATCGGACATATTAACGAAAGAAATCCAAATATATTTGTTGCAACTGGATATCGTAAATGGGGAATGACAACTGGAACTGCTGCCGCTCATTTACTGAAGGACTCCATTCTAAAAGTCCACAATCCCTATAAGGAACTGTATGCACCATCACGCTTCCATGCAAATCCAGATATAAAAACATTCCTCTCCCAGAACATTGATGTTGCGAAACATTTAATTGAAGGAAAGATTGAAACCACATTACGTAAGCCAGAAGATCTCGAAGTTGGTGAAGGATCTGTCGTACATGTTAATGGGAAACGAGCAGGTGCTTATAAGGACAAAGATGGGAAATTACATATTGTCGATACAACTTGTACACATCTCGGCTGCGAAGTTGAATGGAATAATGGTGATTGTACTTGGGACTGCCCTTGCCATGGTTCCCGCTTTTCAATTGAGGGAGATGTTATGGAAGGTCCAGCAGATCAACCGTTAAAACGAGTTGATCATGAGTAAACAAATAAAGAAGTTCAACAGGATTCCTGTTGAACTTCTTTATTTGTTATAAAACCTTTTCAGATAAACTCCGACATAAGAAGGGAAATATTAACATCAAATAAAATAATATATTTATCTATAAATAAAAGGAGGGAATACTATGCAAACTTCAGCTCCACCTCATCTAGAATCTACAAAAACTATCTTTTCAAGCTCTATTACAAAACTTGTTGTTTTTATTTGTTGGCTAGCCATTCTAGCTGATGGATATGATTTAGGTATTTACGGTGCCGTTCTGCCAAAGCTCCTAGAAGACAAAAGCTGGGCACTTTCACCAGCACACGCTGGTACAATTGCTAGCTATGCTTTATTTGGGATGTTTATTGGTGCTATTCTAGTTGGAACCATTACAGATCTAATTGGACGAAAATGGACGCTTATATGCTGTTTAGCACTTTTCTCCATCACAATGGGCCTTGCTGCACTTGCCCCTTCCTCTGAACTATTTGGTTTATCTCGATTTATCGGAGGAATCGGATTAGGCGGTGTTATCCCAACAGCTTCAGCACTTACTGTTGAATATTCACCAAAAAAGCGACAATCTTTTATTTATGCTCTTATGTTTACTGGCTATCCTTTAGGTATCGTGTTAGGTGCTATTTTGTCTATGTTTATGTTAGAAGATTTCGGATGGAGAATTATGTTTGGCATCGGAATGATTCCACTACTCCTCATTCCTTTCATCATTCGTTATTTACCTGAATCCATTCAATTTTTGTTATCACGTAATCGACAAGAAGAAGTGGAACAAATCCTTAATCGTTTTCAAATTGAATTCAATGCAAAAGAGGAAACTCATCAAGCCCCACCTAATATACGAAAGAAAAATGGATTTCTTACGTTATTCTCAAAAGAGTACATAAAAGCGACGCTGCTTTTTTGGATTACTTATATAATGGGAATGTTTTTAATATACGGTTTAAACACTTGGTTACCGCAGATGATGCGCCAAGCAGGATACCCTCTTGGATCTAGTCTATCATTTTTACTTATGCTAAATGTTACTGCCGCTATCGGTGCATTATTTGCTGGAGCAATCGCGGATCGTATAGGGGCTAAATTTGTTATTAGCATCTCCTATCTTATGGCAGCTATATGTATTGGACTATTAACAATTAAACCATCTGTTACAATCATTTATCTTTTAATCGGCCTTGCTGGAATTGGATCAGTCGGTATTACTCAAATATTAAATGCATATGTAACACAATACTTCCCATCCCATATCCGAGCTACCTCCTTAGGCTGGGGACTTGGACTTGGCCGAGTTGGTGCGATTGCTGGTCCTATTCTTGTCGGTATTATTATGACAATGCAATATGACTTAGCATGGAATTTTTACTTATTCTCATTCGCGGGTCTTCTTGCAGCTATATCTGTTTTCTTTATTCCTACAAAATAAAAAAAGAGCACAAACTCACTTGTGCTCTTTTTCATATACTTCAAACAACATATCTCGAAACAATGTATTTAAACTCTCAATATCAATTCCTGATCCCTTTTCAATTCCTTTTACATATTGCTGATAGTAATGAATTTGTTCCTCTAAAAATTGATTCAACACCTCAATTTTTAATCCAACATCTAATTCAGTACCTGCCTTTTTCTTTATTAACAACTGTTCAATTTCATCTAATACGCTACGTTCTAACGATAATTCTGTAATCAATCGACCGAATTCTACAGGTGGTAAAGTTGTTTTCTCCTCTAGCCACTTACAAGCTAAAATAGGACGCAATACATAAAAGTATTTTTTCAATTTTACGTTCTCACCTTGCAAAAATTCACGATAATTTTTTGAAGCCATATGTAAGTAATGATATATCGTTGCTTTCGGATCAAAGTGCTTATCACTCATTTGCTGAAGCTGTTCTGGAAAATGAGAGTTTTTCGAATAGAAAATCGGTGATCGAATCCATTCGAGTAAAGCTGGGTTTGACTTTGCGAATAACTGTAACGCCTTTTTAATATCCCACCCGCTTATATCTAAATCATCACTAATCGGATACTCAATTACATCTCGTTTATCATGAATTGATAAATACCACTCTACCGGATGCATATAAACAAATCTAACATCATAATCACTATCTTTCGATGGAAATCCCCAAGCACGACTCCCTGATTCCACTGCAAATAAAATTTTCACATCATTCTCTTGTTCAATTCTTGCTAACTCCACTCTAATTTTCTCTCTCATTTCATACCCTCTCCATTTTTTGATTATTTCCTTGGAAATTCGACAAATATACTCCTAATTTTACTACATACTAAAATAGCTGTCAGAAAATTCCCGACAGCCTACCAAAATCCTTTATTTTTTACTTGTTCTTTTCTGTTACACTAACCGCAATTCGTTCAAACTCTTTTCGAATCTCCTCTTTATATGCATCTACTTTTGAAAAATCCATAGCAGCAATATATATTCGTTCTAATTTATCACGAACTGATTTCGCTTTCGCTAAGAAAGACATCGCCTCATTCATTTTTGCTTTATATTGAATCGACACGTCACGAATTTCTGTCGCATACTTCTCATCTGTCCCTGGTGTCACAATCAAGGCATACATATCTATAATTTCATCACCTTCGCGGCTCGGAAAATATTCATGTGGTGCGGTGCTATCAAAAATTGCAAACCCTAATTCTCTTACGATAACCATATCAAGACTATTTGGATCAAATCCACAATGATATACTTCAACTTCAAATCCTTTTTCTTCTGCTGCCTTAGCTAATTTTTTAAGCATTGTTGATTTCCCAGATCCTGGGCGTCCTTTTATAAAATAACGATGTGGTAATCCCTCTGTTAAATTAGGAACAAAATCAACTGCTCCTTTCGGTGTAGCTGCCCCTAAAAACCGATGTTTCACAAGCGATTGTTTCCCGCCTTTATCTGTAAATAACTTCTGAATCAGCTGATCGGTTAGTTCATTTGCTTTATTAAAATCAATATTATTAATATATATTTTCTCCCACTCGTCATGTATAACTAGTGCCTCGTTAAAACAAGCGTAAGCAGTTTGAAAAGCCTTGCTTGCTTCTGAAACAAATCGTTCAATTTCCACCTTCTGCTTTCTTAATTTATCTGAGTCCCAAGCAACCCCTAAATTAATATACTCTTCCACAACTCCTGGCATTTTCGGCTCAATAACATGCGGTGATGTTCCATCAACAATTCCTACTTTTAACTTCGGGATAATTACACCATCAACCGATTTATTATCAGAAGAGCAGTGTAAAAATTCAATATCATATCCTTTTTCAACCCACTCGCGACCTATTGCTTTGATTAAAGAAGATTTCCCGGTCCCAGGACCACCCTTTAAAATAAATAACCTGTTTAGCCCTTTTAAATTCTCATCGTATAAATTATGAAATCCTCTAGCTGTATTTCCACCAGCGTAATAATTCAATACATTCCCTGTCACTGCACTCACTCCTTCGCAGCATTCTATTTACATAAGCTACAATATGCGAGCAACTTTATTTGGGTGAATACCTATTTTGTATTGCACGAAAAAAGGAAATGAATTACAATTTAAAGGTAGTGAATATTCAGAAATGAAAACTTAATATGTCTTTATCAAGAGAGGCAGAGGGACCGGCCCTTTGACGCCCAGCAACCTCAGTTTATACAAACTGAATAGGTGCTAATTCCTGCAAAATGCATTGCATTTTGAAAGATAAAACGTAACTATTGTGTACAAAACTCATCTTTCTTGATTATGAAAGGTGAGTTTTTTTATTTCAAAACATATATTGGAGGTATTTAAAATGAAAGTAATTGACCTATCACAAACATTTGAAAACAATATGTCCCAATTCCCTGGAACACCAAAAATCAATTTAGGAGCCATTACAAGCGTTGAAGAGACAGGCTATCAAGTTACAGACTTTCATTCTGTCGTTCATGTTGGCACGCATTGTGATGCTCCTGCTCATTTCATTTCAGGCGCAACGACTATTGATCAATTACCCCTAGATCAATTTGTAGGCGAAGCTGTTCTTATTGATGTAACTCATGTACAAGAACGAAAACTACCTAAAGAAGTATTACACAACGCTGACATAAAAGAAGGAGATATTGTTATTTTCCATTCCAATCTATCTACTAAATGGAATACAGAGGCATATGAGCAAGAAGCTTTTTATCTTTCTGAAGAATTAGCTGAGGAATTAGTTCAATTAAAAGTAAAATCGGTCGGCCTAGATTTCATTTCTCCTGATGAAGTAACGACAGAAACATCACCAATTCATCACATACTACTTGGGAATAATATTTATTTAATTGAAAACTTAACAAACTTAGATGCCATTCACACGAAACGTTTCTTTTTCTCAGCGGCACCTTTAAAAATTAAAGATAGCGACGGTGCTTTTGCAAGAGCATTCGCTGTAATTTTTTAAACAAACTATACAAAAAAGCAAAGATCATCATTGACCTTTGCTTCTATTTTTTTTATTTAAACTAAGAAAGAATTGCTCAACACGAGGACGTAACCAAGCTAAATAATCTTTCTCTTTCTTCTTTGTACAAGCTATTTCTTCCCCATCTACCATTCCGACAAGCTCTAGCTCTAACAGTTGCCTCGTAAATGCTAACATATTTATTTCTTCTTCTGGATACTCTTCTTTTAATTTCTCCTCAATTTCCCCCAATAAAAAACCGTCACGCATCATTGCCAATGCATCAATCCAAAGTGGCGGCATTTCATATTTTTCTCCTGTAATTGTATCTTTTACAATATAATTCTTTTGCTCTTTTCGAAATTGAATCGTGTGTAAACATACAGTCGAATTTAATGTTAATTCCATCATACCACCTCTTTCATAATATCTGCATAGAAAAAAGGATGCGCGTGCACCCCTTCTTTCTCTAACACTACCGAACCGTTACATGAATAACAAATCTCATGTCGATATTTTCCTCCATTATAAACGAAGTATTTTATAAAAAAAACCCTTCTTGAAACATTTTATAAAATGTTTATATTTACACAACAAGAACACTTTTCTGAAAAATATTTTTCTCTAGCACATTATGCTGTCGGTAAAAAAATTCTACTTTCGTCCCTATTCCCATGCTACTTTGAATCGCGATACTTCCTTGATGTTCCTCAATAATTTTATATGTAATCATTAACCCAAGTCCCGTACCATTCTCCTTTGTTGTGTAAAAAGCATTTCCAATCTTCTCTAGCTTTTCCTTCTCTATACCAAAGCCTTGATCTTCAACAGGAATACACAAATGCCTTTCAGTTTTTTGATATGCACGAATATGAATATCTCCACCTTCTGGCATTGATTCCATTCCATTTTTAATAACACTTGTTTTAATTTTTTATCATCATCATTTATAACAGGTAGATTTCCATCTACTTGCAAATGAAATCTCACTCTATATTGCGCTGCATAACTTTCCATTAGTTGTACAACATATAAAAGGATTTCCTGTATCAAGCTTTTAAATTTGTTCATATAAATATTCCTCATGATCCATACAAAAACTCTACGTGTTACCTCCTTAAATTCTAAGTATGAAATTGCTTTCAGGGCAATATACAACCTTATCATACGAAAAGGAAGGAGACCTCCCCTTCCTTTTCGCTATAACTTATATCCACCTTACCCTATCATGTAGCAGACCATCCGAAAAATTATTATGTCCTATTATAAAATTATTCATATATAAATTTAGATAGTCGCCGTACTTACTTTCTGTATTTAATAATAATTCCTCGACATAGTAAGCACCTTGTCCAAAGTGGTCTAAAAGCAAACTGCACAAGCCTGCATAAATCCCGCACCCTACTTGAAAGTAAGTTGCATTCGTTTTATATTTATGAAAAACTTGGCTACTATTCATTACATTGTACATATACGTCTCGCTATTTTCATAAACGAGTAGCACACCAACCAGATCCTCCCCGGCGATTTCTTCTTCCGCTGGATTAAATACTTTACGATTCCAATTCCATAAATCTTCTACTCGATCTAAGTTCTGTCTAATTACATTGGTCGTATACTCATTAATTCGGTAGAGAAAACCCACTTCCATGTTAAAGTTTTTTCCTAAAATTAAAACTTCCTCATGTGGCATTAAACAACCATAAAACTCTTTCTCTCCTAACTTTACTTTATACTCTGAAGCATATACATCTTCATAAAAATAAAGGGGACGATGATGACTCATATACATCGGATAACTCCATATTGCTTCATCTAGAAATCGCTCTACTGCCCATGAAGCATAAAGTGTATGAGGCTTTATCAGTGCTGTATCATTCAAAAATGACGTATCATGTTCTACTATATAGCATGCTCTTGGCTTTTCCTGTGGACGTTCCTTCATAAGTTCAACGACCATCCATTGAACAACACCTGGATTCATACCTGAGCCTATAATTGCTTTTGTATTTGTAAATTTCTCTTTCTCCTTCTCAAACCTCGTATATCTTTCCGTAAGCTGAAAGCCGATTAAACTATCGTCCTGATCTACTGCCTCATTTTCCAAAGCTGAATTAATATAAAAAATTCCAAGTTCATTACAACAGCTTAAGACTCTGATCGTATCTGCACCCGAAACATCAATAACAACACCCGTACTTTTTTCTTTCAAATGTTGCTTGAATTTCACTACATCTTGAAGGTCGATTTCATATAAAAACAATTGATCTTTCAAATTTGGAAACAACTCATCATAATAAGTCCTATCTTTTTGTTTTATATCAACCAAATGAAATGTAACATTCTTTATCGCTTCATAAATCGGGTCTTTTTCATTTACTATCGCTTGATTTAAAATTGCTAAAACTGCTTTTGCTGCTCCACCAGCACTACCAAGCAATGTAATCGATAACGAATTTGAAAACTGTTCCACCAACAAAACCCCTTTAATATAGTAGTTGAACAGTTCTCCCTCCAAAAAATAAATTGAATATATGAAAAAATGGCTCGTATATATTTTTTATAATTTTGCACAAGATTAGCTCTTCATAGATCTGGCTAATACATTTATATTCAATTCATTTTTCCCCTCACATCCAAATCAAACTAAATAAATAGGCTCGACCTTTTCTTCTGCATATAAAAGAAAAAGCCAGCCCTTTCAACTAGTCTACGGACAATGGACAGATTTCACATGTTGAATATTCACATACATTTTTGCATCACGTGCTTTTAATATTTCAATATGCCCTTCATCAATCTTTGCCATCTTTCCGATTTTATTAGATTCCTCACCTAAATCGAACACCATGATTTTGCCGGACATTTTAATTAGCTGTTCTTCAAATGTTCTAGCTAACGTAATATTTAATGGATTCACGGGGAGTTCATTTTTATTGAGGGCATACGGGACTTGATTTTCTTTATACGGAATTAACCATTTCAAATGCTTTAAAGATATATATACTGTTTTATAAACTGGACTATAAAAAACAATATAATCGTTCATTACACTTGTAACATAACCATGTATTGGAGCATTTCCTGCTACATAAACTTCTGTAAAAATCCCTTTAGAAGTACTTAATACTTTTCTCAAAGAAATGGAAGGTGATTCCCTCTTAATTACAGAATCAACATCTGGTTTTGATATTTCTTCATCATGTGGTCTTAAAAATTTATAATATTGTACATGGTATAAAGATATATATACGTAGTCTTGTCCATTGTAAAGAACAACAATATCATTTCCTACGTCTATTAATACACCTTTAAATCTTTTTTCACCGATTAATTTAACATATATATTTTCTCCAATACTTTTGTTTAACTCATTCATCTGTATCCTCCTTCCTATGGATTTCTTCTTTCCTGTCTTTCATTTCTAAAAAAATAATCAGGGCAAAGTTCTGTTTTAATAGTAAGTAATTCCTTTTCATACTATCGAAATAAGAAATTTTTCTTCTCTTTCCCTCATAATGCCCCTCTTATTTATTAAACATTATTCATCTTCATTCTTTTTACATTTAACTACTTGACTCACACTCTTAATATGATAGTTAATGATATAAATGACTTCATCACAGTTTACTAGTGTAATACATTCTTCATGCACTTCACTTAATAAACCTTCCACGCACTCTGGGCCACCGCGATTAATCTTTACCCACTTATACTTCAAGTCACGTAATACATCGACAAAAGTATCATCATCAGAACAGAAGCATGAAACATAGCAATCGCCACATTTACTTTCTTTCACTTTCTTAACTAGACTTTTCACGTGTTTCAATTGGTAATATACTAATTCACCAAGAGGTAGTTGTAATGTAAGATAATCTCTCCCTAACGATACAAGTACCCCCACTCGACTCTCTGGTCCACGGAGATTTACTTTTACAGTCTCACCGACTAAACATTTAATTTGCTCACAGCATAATACACTCTCCAAATTTATATCCCCTTTCTTATTATCTTCCTCTACTTGATTGTCTTTGTGCACGAGCGCGACCTGAATTATTGCTACTTTCCTTACTATCGTCGCTCTCGTCGCTCTCATCGCTCTCTTTACACTCTACTGTGACACTCTTAATATGGGATACCGCAACTAATATAACTTCTTCTTTTACAATTAATGTAACAAATTCACAAGAAACATCTTGTAAAATACCTTCAACTTTCTCTGGACCGCCACGATTAATTTTCACCCAGCGATATTTGAAGCTTTGAAGTAGCTTTTCAAAGTCATCTTCACATTCACATTCAAACCATCCGCAATCATCTGCTTTACAATCTTTCGCATTTTTTGTAACACTTTTCAGATGACGAATCTGATAGTAATAGAGCTCTCCTTTTTCATTCTTTAATACAAAGTAATCCGAACATACTGCGACTATTGTCCCTTTTTGAGATTCTGGACCACCCCTGTTTACTCTTACAAAAGATCCAATTAAATCTTTCAGAAAATCACAATGAAATAAACTCACGAGAAAACCCCTTCCATTAATTTATAAGCTTTTGCACTGATAGTATATGTATCTGTACAGGTTACGTTCTCTATGTTTGTCCTAGCTAGAAAAAAATATGCTTTTAACATGGTAGACTACTACCTATCAAAATTCGAATAAATGCTAAACGCTCCTTAGGCTTTTAATATCTTCAAACAAAAAAATCCCGTATGAAGATACATTTCTGCATATCTTCATACGGGATCTCCCATAGTTTAATCTTCGTCTTTAACATCCATATCTTCTGGAATTGGTTCGTTCAATATATCTTCCACTAATTGCTTATATTTCTCCATTTGTTCTAAATGTGTATTGAATTGTTCTTTATTTAATAAATATTGCTCTCCATCAAATAATGCACGAATTTTCTTTTGCTGAATTAGCTCTTCAATATACGACTTTGGTAAATTTAAATACTCCGCAGCTTCTTCTACTGTTATATACAACGCGTTCATTCCTTTATTATTTTTTCCTATATACTGTATCTTACTTTATTTTTGTAAACAAATAAAAAAGATTTTGTAAATGCAATTTAAAAAGAAGGTGGATGCATTCCATATATTGTATAATAATATAGTAAGGATTTTTTAAATATAGAATGGTATTACCCATTTACACAAAGGAGAGTTAACATATGGCTACTCGTCACATCATTACAATGTTAGAAAAAACATTACAGGTTGAAACAGAAAACACAATTTCTCATTTAACTACATCTTTATCTGATCGTATTCTTTCTCAAAGCTCAGTAATGCCTGAAAACAATTGTTACCATACAATTGGGGAATGGTACAAAAATCATTTTTTATTCCAACAAGATGATTTCCTTTGGGCTAAATACGCTTTCTATGACGCATATTGTGAAGCTATAAAGGGACAAGGACATCTTACAAAACGCGTCCGTCAAATATTAGAATCATTAGCTCGAATGCATGGAAAACAGTATATTGCGTCTATATTAAATATGCCATTTCCTAACGAACGAGCTAAAGGGACAGCGTAATGTAATACTGTTCTGCGTCAGCAAAACATAGATTCATTGTTTTCTAGGAAGATTTACAAATAAAACGTTCATATCACATGAACTGATGAAACCGGTGTCATTATAATGATTGAAAATATAGTAAACAGGAAAACCCCCATTTGCCTCTCTTATCACTCGAATAGAGAAGTAAATGGGGGTATACTTGTTTTTTTATTATTTCATCATCTGCTTGATCAATTCACGATTTCTCTTCTTAAATACTTCATTATGCGACGAAACCATTCCATACTCACTTGCATCTGGTTGAATAAATTGTTTCGCTTTATTTACAGCATTTCCAGCATCTTGGAATGCTCCCGCGATTAAGTGTAATTTCCCTTCGTGCTTTAAAATATCTCCCGCAGCATATAATCCATCTACAGAGGACTCACTATTCGCATTACCTGCAATATAATAATTATCTATAATCGCAACGTCTAACTCACTATTTTCTAATAACGTAATGTCACGTTCATATCCATGGTTAATAATCACTTCATCAATAGGTAAATGTGAAAGTTCACTTGTTTCATGATTTGTTAATTCTACATATTCAATTGCTTCATGATTATCACCAGCAATTAATTTTGTAATAGAGGTATTAAAGAAACACTCCGCTGAGCTGTTCATAAGTTGCTTCACTTGCGCTTCATGACCAGATAACTCTTCTTTTCTATATGTTAAATAAACCTTTTTCGCAATTGGTTCTAACTCATTTGCCCAATCAATTGCCGAGTTACCTCCGCCTGAAATAATGACCGTTTTATCTTTGAAACGTTTTAACGATTTAACTGTATAATTTAAGTTTGATACCTCAAATCGCTCCGCACCTTCAATTGATAACTTTTGTGGATTCAATATACCACTTCCAGTTGCAACAATCACTGTTTTTGAAAAATGTTCTTCTCCAGTGCTTGTTTTTAATGTGAAAGTGCCATCTTCGTTACGAATAATCGATTCTATTTTTGTATCCAATACCACTTCAGGCTGAAATGTTAAACCTTGTTGTACCAGTTGCTCAATTAATTTTTCACCAGTAACCGGTAATAGTCCGCCAATATCCCAAATCATCTTCTCCGGGTAAACATGTATTTTTCCACCTAACTGTGGTTGAAATTCTATTATTTTCGTTTTCATCTCTCTGAGTCCACTATAAAAAGCTGAATAAAGCCCTGCAGGTCCTCCGCCTATCACAGTTACATCAAACAATTCTTCTTGATTCATTCGTGTCACTCCTCAGCTACTAGTTATTGATTATCATTCTCAATAAAATATAACCTGTTTCCGCAAAATTTACAATCAAAATCACTATTGACAATACACCTATATAAAATTATAGTATTTAAAGAATCAATAGTGATAATCATTATCATTTTGTTAATAATTAGCAAATTTGAGATTACATCTTCTTTCACTAATATGGTTAATACTATATTGTAAAATCTCATATTCAAGATTTTTAATAAGCATTTTGCATTACCACTACTCTTTCAAACAGATTGCAGTTAAACAAATTATTGTATACACATATCATCTATGCTAAAGGAGAAAGACTATGAAGAAGTTATTTATTTCACTAACAGTTCTTTTCGTTCTTGTTATGAGCGCTTGTAGCAATGGCTCTACAGACAAAAAGAACGATGCAAAAGGTAGTAAATCAGAAACAATTACATACCAATCTGAAAATGGTAAAGTAGAAGTTCCTGCAAACCCAAAACGCGTTGTTGTTTTATCATCATTCGCTGGTAACGTAATGTCATTAGATGTAAATCTTGTTGGGGTAGATTCATGGTCTAAACAAAACCCACGTTTTGATAGCAAACTGAAAGATGTTGCTGAAGTATCAGATGAAAACGTTGAAAAAATCGCTGAACTAAATCCAGATTTAATCATTGGTTTATCAAATATTAAAAATGTCGATAAGTTAAAGAAAATCGCTCCTACTGTAACATACACTTACGGAAAAGTTGATTACTTAACACAGCATTTAGAAATCGGTAAATTATTAAACAAAGAAAAAGAAGCAAAAACTTGGGTTGATGACTTCAAGAAACGTGCACAAGACGCTGGTAAAGAAATTAAAGCAAAAATCGGTGAAGATGCAACAGTTTCTGTTGTAGAAAACTTCAACAAACAGCTTTATGTATACGGCGAGAACTGGGGCCGTGGAACAGAAATTCTGTACCAAGAAATGAAATTAAAAATGCCTGAAAAAGTAAAAGAAAAAGCATTAAAAGAAGGTTACTACGCATTATCTACTGAAGTATTACCTGAATTTGCTGGTGATTACTTAATCGTAAGTAAGAACAAAGATACTGATAACTCATTCCAAGAGACAGAATCATATAAAAACATCCCAGCAGTAAAAAATAATCGCGTATATGAAGCAAACATGATGGAATTCTATTTCAATGATCCACTTACATTAGATTTCCAACTAGATTTCTTCAAGAAGAGCTTTCTTGGTAAATAATACAAACATGAGGAATTCTTAATTTAAGAATTCCTCTTCCTTTATTCTATGAACAGAAAAGATGTGAAACGAATGACAAAAGATCACGACAATCCACGTTCTATAGCTTTTACATACAAACTCATTTTGAGCTTAATTGCATTCTTTCTTATTTTTATGGTGGCAATGGTATTAGGTGCCGCAGATACTTCAATAAAAGACGTATGGTTAGCGCTCACATCCTCCGCTAAAGGGGACAAAATATCTATTATTCGCGAAATTCGTTTACCACGTGAAGTAGCTGCTATTTTTGTAGGAGCTGGACTTGCTGTTTCTGGAGCAATTATGCAAGGATTAACACGAAATCCACTTGCAGATCCTGGATTATTAGGGCTATCTGGTGGAGCAAATGCTGCACTAGCGTTAACGCTAGCCTTCAACCCTTCCATCAGCTATCTTTACTTAACATTTGCTTGCTTTATCGGTGCTGCAATTGGCGCGATTATGGTATTTGGAATTGGTATGGTGAAAAAAGGCGGGCTGTCCCCTCTTCGAATTGTATTAGCTGGTGCTGCCGTTTCAGCATTTCTCCTTGCAATTTCAGAAGGCGTTGGCATTTACTTTAAAATTTCACAAGAGGTATCACTTTGGACTGCTGGCGGCGTAATTGGAACAACTTGGGGCCAATTAAAAATTATTATTCCAGTCATTTCAATTAGTATCTCTATCGCTATCTTACTAGCAAAAAAATTGACAGTTCTTAGCTTCAGTGAAGAAGTGGCTATTGGACTAGGTCAAAAAATTATTGTTATTAAAACCATTCTATTTATCATTATTATCTTACTTGCTGGTGCTTCTGTAGCGCTTGTCGGAAATATGGCATTTATCGGTTTAATGGTACCTCACATGGTACGCCCAATTGTCGGTCCAGATTACCGATTTGTTATACCGATGTCAGCAATTGCTGGAGCTTCCTTTATGCTACTTGCAGATACAATCGGACGTACTATTAACGCTCCATACGAAACACCAGTTGCCGCTATTGTCGCAATTGTAGGGCTGCCATTCTTCCTATTCGTTGTACGTAAAGGAGGAAAAACATTCTCATGATGCAATCTATTCTAAGAAAACAACGTCTTATTATACTCGCTTTACTAATACTGACCATCACCACCATTGTAGTTGGAATGGGACTTGGTGCAGCATCTTTATCTTATGATCGACTACTCCCAACATTAATGGGACAGGGGACTTTTAAAGAGGAGTTTGTTTTATACTCTTTAAGACTACCTAGAATTGTTATTACATTATTAGCTGGTATGGCTCTCGCTTTATCAGGGGCTATTCTGCAAGGAATTACTCGAAATGATTTAGCTGAACCTGGTATTCTCGGAATCAACTCTGGGGCCGGTGTTGCTGTCGCTATTTTCTTTTTATACTTTCCAATAGATGTAGGTTCATTCCTTTACTTACTACCTGTCGTTGGATTTATCGGGGCTTTTCTGACAGCTATTCTAATTTACGTATTTTCATATAGTAAATCAACTGGACTTCAGCCGGTGCGATTAACATTAACTGGTATCGGTTTTTCATTTGCACTATCTGGAATGATGATTGTCCTTATTTCATCCGCTGATCGTATGAAAGTGGACTTTATTTCAAAATGGATTGCCGGAAATATTTGGGGAGATGACTGGATCTTCGTTTTAGCAATGCTCCCATGGTTAATCGTATTAATTCCGTTCGTTTTCTATAAAGCAAATCGATTAAACATCCTAGCATTAAACGAGCCAGTCGCAATCGGTGTTGGAATTGAAATTGAAAAAGAACGCAGATACTTATTAGTTGCAGCCGTTGCGCTTGCAGCTGCAGCTGTTTCCGTAACAGGAGGAATTAGCTTTATCGGACTAATGGCTCCTCATATCGCGAAATCTTTAGTAGGTCCAAGACATCAAATTTTCATGCCTATCGCCCTTTTAATCGGCGGATGGCTATTGCTATTAGCAGACACAATCGGACGAAACATCGTTGATCCTAATGGCATCCCAGCAGGTATTGTCGTTGCTTTAATTGGTGCTCCTTACTTTATGTATTTGTTGCTTAAGAAGGCATAGAAACACCCTCAAGAGTGAAATCTTGAGGGTGTTTCTTCATTTACTGCTGCCCATACCCTTCAAACTTCTTCGCCAAATTCGCCATCTCATCTTCTGGCAATAGCTTCGGCTCTCCGACGCTTTTCGTTTGATAATAAATTTGCGCACAAAACTCAATTTCTTCTGCAACAGTAAACGCCATTTTTATGTTATTTGCACCTGCAATTAAACCGTGGTTCTCAAGTAAAACGGCACGGCGATCAATCATGCCTTCAAAAGCAGCATCTGCTAATTGCTTCGTACCAAATGTTTCATACGGTGCACAGCGTACATTCGGGCCTGCGAAAGCAATTAAATATGATACAGCAGGAAGCTCCCACCCTAATGATGCAATTGTCTTCGCATAAGGTGAATGTGTATGCACAAGCGCATTTATATCTTCACGATTTCTATAATAAATAAGGTGCATATCGAGCTCGCTTGACGGTTTTCTCTCTCCCTCTACCACTTCACCATCTAAGTTTAATATAACTACATCTTCAGGTTTTGTTTCATAATACTCTAAACCACTTGGGCTAATCGCAACAAGACCTTGTTCACGATTGAAAATACTAATATTACCGCCAGTCCCCTTTGTTAAACCACTAGAAATCATTTTCTTTCCGTACGCTACAACTTCTTCTCTTTCTTTTTGCAGTAACATATACATCCCCCTAGTAAGAAACTTATGATGACTATTTTTCTAAAAACTATCTACTTATTGAAATAGCTTTTTTAAATTCTCCATAAACGGTGCTTTTACAATCCCTTTTTCCGTAATAATTGCTGTTACATTTTCATATGGCGTGACATCAAATGCCGGATTGTATACTTTACTTTCTTGCGGAGCAGAGTATTGTCCGAAACGATTGATCACTTCAGAAGCATCTCTTTCTTCAATTGGAATTTCTTTTCCTGTCAGTGTTTTCAAATCAATTGTCGGCGTTGGTGCTGCTACATAAAACGGAATGTTATAATATTTAGCCAAAATCGAAACACCTAATGTTCCAATTTTATTTGCTACATCCCCGTTTGCTGCTACACGATCACATCCAACGATTACTGCATCGATTTTCCCTTGTGACATGACCATTGCCGCCATATTATCTGTAATGACCGTTACATCAATTCCCGCTCGCTGCAGTTCTAATGCCGTTAACGTTGAACCTTGTAATCTAGGGCGTGTTTCATCGGAATAGATTTTTAAGTCCCATCCTTTTTCTTTCGCTAAGTACATTGGAGCTGTCGCAGTGCCATACTTAGTCGTTGCTAACGCACCTGCATTACAATGCGTTAATACCCCCATGCCATCATGGAATAATGTTAATGCGTGTTCTCCAATTTGACGGTTAATTTCTTCATCTTCTCTATGAATCTCTTTTGCTTCTTCTAATAATCTATCTTTCAACTGCGCAATTGATAAGTGAGCATTCTCTTTCGCGACACTTTCCATTCTTTCAAGCGCCCAAAATAAATTTACTGCCGTCGGTCTTGATGTCGCTAAGTATGCACATACCTTTTTTACTTCCGCTATGAATTCTTCCGCCGAACTTTCCGCAACTTCCTTTACTCCTAAATACACACCGTAGGCTGCTGAAACACCTATTGCAGGCGCTCCTCGTACTTTCATTACTTGAATCGCATCCCACACACCCTCAGCCGTTTTAAAAGATTCATAGACTACTTCGTTCGGTAATACGGTTTGATCCAATAACACTAAAGCATCATCTTTCCACTGAATTGGTATTAATTGCTCTGCCATCATCTTCTCCCCTTATTTCGCACTATGCATTGACTGTTTTTTTAACGTTTCTACAAAGCTGCTACCTGTTTTATATTGATTCGCTTGTAAAATAAACTTCTTCGCTGTCTGAAGACAAATTCGCTCCGCTCTAGCACGCGCCTCTTCATTCTCAATACAAGTCATATCCTTTACCTTTGCTAGACCAACAATACGACGAATTAACTCAAGACCCGTCACTGCAGCTGTATCCTCTAATACAGATTGTAAATAAACTCGGTTAAAGCCTTCTTCCTTCGCCATAATCTCTGTCACATGAATATCCCAAGCATCTAAAAACTTCTTCTTAAATAAATCAATTACATCTATCATGGTAGATTCTATCCAGTTCATATATGTATCTTTCTCAATACCAGATTGCATCACTGCATCTGCATTCACCCATGCAAACATTAAATTCGCCATTATATTCCCAACGTCATATCCCATAGGTCCATAAAAAGCAAATTCAGGATCAATAACCTTTGTAGAATCACTTTTTACAAAAACAGAACCAGTATGTAAATCACCGTGAAGTAGCGCTTGTGCATTCGTCATAAACGAAAACTTAAGTTTTGCTACTTCCATACGAAGCTCTTTATCACTATAAATATGCTCCCTAATCCATCCTTCATTTAATTGAAACAATTCGTTGCGTTTATTATGGTTTGTGAATGGCTCTGAATATACGAGGTCCTCTGTAATCTCACATAACTCAGGATTTATATAATTTTTCACGAGTTCCTTCTTCTCTTTATGATTCATTACAACATCTGATGTTAATAGAAGGGTATTTACCATAAAAGTAGTTAAATCATCAGCAAGCCTCGGAAACATTTGATGATTTATGAGTGCTGTACGCAATATTGTGTGATCTGATAAATCTTCCATCACGCAACAATTCATCACACTATCAAACAAATATACATTTGGCACGAGTCCAGATGCTAACTCCTCCTCTAACTGCAAAACATCTGATTCTATACGAATACGATTCGTCGACAACTTAAACTCATCTGAAATCCTTGCTGTATCCCCAGCTTGTTTTACAATGACAGAAATGTTCTTCTGTTCATCCCAAACGCGGAATACATAATTTAAATTACCATCGCCTATTTCTTTACACTGTAACCCCTTTGCATCCTCAAACTTACATAATTTCTCTTTCACATATACAATCACATCATTAGCTTCCATTAAAAAATACTTTGTGAACTTAGACATGGTTTCCCCTCCACACTAATTGTAAGCGTTTTCTAAAAGCTATAAAAAATAATAGGGTGAAATTTTTTCATCCTATATTATATCTTCTTCTTTTTGAAAGGTATATCTAGGTTTTATTATATCTTGTTAACATCTTGAGTCAATGTTTCTCTATCATTGCAATATACTTCCTAATTATATATTTGAGATGACAAAAATTTTTCAAAAAGATTTTAATTCATTTTATTTTATTTATCACACAATTCTTTGTAAAATAGAAATAAGCAATCCTTTTCAACTCCACAACTTCTAAGAAGTATTCTCTTCCTAACAATTTATACTTACACCATGTCTCTAACATACACACTACTCTTTTACATACTCATTGAAAATCGATTACATGAAAACTACCTTTTCATTCTCTAACACCCTTAATTGAGAATAAATATTAATTAAATTGATATAAAGTTGGTTTATTCTCTTGACAAAATAACCACTTCTATATGATAATTAATATCGAATTAGAATTATTATAGTTAATTAAAAAATATATTTTATGAGCACACTATTTTTTGATGCTCAAAACCAACATTTAGGAGGAATTTTAATATGTTATTAATCGGCACAGAAGTAAAACCGTTTAAAGCTAATGCTTACCATAATGGAGAATTTATCCAAGTTACTGACGAAAGTTTAAAAGGAAAATGGAGTGTAGTTTGTTTCTACCCAGCTGACTTCACATTCGTTTGTCCAACTGAACTTGAAGACTTACAAAACCAATATGCAACTCTTAAAGACTTAGGCGTTGAAGTATACTCTGTATCTACAGACACTCACTTCACTCACAAAGCATGGCATGATAGCTCAGAAACTATCGGCAAAATCGAATACATTATGATTGGTGACCCAACTCGCACAATCACTACAAACTTCAACGTTTTAATGGAAGAAGAAGGTCTTGCTGCTCGTGGTACATTCATCATCGATCCAGACGGCGTTATCCAATCTATGGAAATCAATGCTGACGGTATCGGCCGTGACGCAAGCATTCTTGTTAACAAAATTAAAGCAGCTCAATACGTACGTAACAACCCAGGTGAAGTTTGCCCAGCTAAATGGCAAGAGGGTTCTGCAACACTTAAACCAAGCCTTGACCTTGTAGGCAAAATCTAAGGAGTTCGATCAAAATGATACTAGATGCAGATATAAAAACACAACTATCCCAATACCTTCAGTTAATGGAGAACGATATTTTACTTAAAGTAAGCGCTGGAGACGACGACGTATCTAAAGATATGTTAGCTCTAGTAGACGAATTAGCTACTATGTCATCTAAGATTACAGTAGAAAAAGTTGAATTAGAGAGAACACCAAGCTTTAGCGTAAATCGCCCTGGTGAAGACACTGGTGTAGTATTCGCTGGTATTCCATTAGGACACGAATTTACTTCATTAGTGTTAGCTTTACTACAAGTAAGTGGACGCGCTCCAAAAGTTGAACAAAAATTAATCGATCAAATTAAAAACATTCAAGGCGAATATCATTTTGAATCTTATATCAGCCTAAGTTGTCATAACTGTCCTGATGTTGTACAAGCTCTTAACGTAATGAGCGTTCTAAACTCTGGTATTACACATACTATGATTGATGGCGCTGCATTCAAAGAGGAAGTAGAAAGCAAAGACATCATGGCAGTACCAACAGTTTTCCTAAACGGCGAATCTTTCGGAAGCGGTCGTATGACACTTGAAGAAATTTTAGCTAAAATGGGTAACGGTCCAGATGCATCAGAGCTTTCTGATAAAGATCCATACGATGTTCTTGTTGTTGGTGGCGGCCCTGCTGGTGCAAGTGCAGCAATTTATGCAGCACGTAAAGGTATCCGCACTGGTATCGTTGCTGAGCGCTTCGGTGGTCAAGTAATGGATACTATGGGCATTGAGAACTTCATCAGCGTAAAACGCACTGAAGGTCCTAAGCTAGTAGCAAGCCTTGAAGAGCACGTAAAAGAATACGACATCGATGTAATGAATCTACAACGTGCGAAACGTTTAGAGAAAAAAGAACTTATTGAAGTGGAACTTGAAAACGGCGCTATTTTGAAAAGTAAAAGCGTAATCGTTTCAACAGGTGCTCGCTGGCGTAACGTTGGCGTACCAGGTGAAGCTGAGTTCAAAAATAAAGGTGTAGCATACTGCCCACACTGTGACGGTCCATTATTCATCGGAAAAGACGTAGCAGTTATCGGCGGAGGTAACTCTGGTATTGAAGCAGCTATCGACTTAGCAGGTATCGTTAAGCACGTAACTGTTCTTGAATTCATGCCAGAATTAAAAGCTGATGCTGTATTACAAGAGCGTCTTAACAGCTTACCAAACGTAACTGTTCTGAAAAACGTTCAAACGAAAGAAATCACTGGTACTGATAAAGTAAACGGTATTTCTTACATCGATCGTGAAACTGAAGAAGTTCATCACGTTGAATTACAAGGTGTATTCGTACAAATCGGTCTTGTGCCAAACACAGACTGGTTAGGCGAAACAGTTGAACGCGCTCGCGGTGAAATCGTAACAGACAAGCACGGAGCTACAAACGTACCAGGAGTGTTTGCTGCAGGTGACTGTACAAATAATCCGTACAAACAAATCATCATCTCTATGGGTTCAGGTGCAAACGCAGCTTTAGGTGCATTTGATTACTTAATCCGTAACTAATTATATAGACGTGAGTAAAGAAAAGCAGGTGCCTCGGCACCTGCTTTTTTATAATCTTAATGTATAAACTAAAAACCTCTCATTCCCATTCTTCTCATAAGCCCCAGGCAACCTTACTTCCCTCTTCAGCTCAAACGCAGTCTGATTCTCCAAGAAGAAAATATAATCTTCAGAAGGATAGTATAAAATAATATCAACTTCTCTCTCCGCCTCTTCTACCGAAAGTAAAATATTATTTACTACGTTCATAAATACTTGTATAGAAAATGGATTAAAGAAATAAAACCGGTTATCACGTGGATCAATCTCATATTCCTGCGCTAAACAGCATTCAAACCGAATTTTATCTTTACTGTTTCTTACCTTTCGTGCATAGCGCTCTAGATTATCCATTGCTTCTTTATAAAGCTCTTCATTCATTTCAATTCCAACCGCTGAAGCGCCACACTTATGGTGCATGTAAAAGTTTAATCGTCCTTTTCCGCATCCAAAATCTACAACCTGGTCGCTACTTCTTATTTCATATTGATTCAATAACTCATCTAATCCGCTATACGGCGTCGGTTCATAACGATGATAATGCATAGACTTGTTAAATCCTTTTTGCTCACCGACTGTTTTTATATTTAAAACTGCATCATAATATTGTTCGTTCATTCGTTTTCTCCTATTAAAAAATGGTACTTATTATTATACACCATGTACCGGAGAGGGATTTTTTCTTGAATTAATTGGTACGTGAAATTATATTAACGATTTTTTCAATATATCGACGTTTCGGTAAGGAATATCGACTTAACGACGCATTCCTACAAAAAAACAGGAGCTATCTAGCCCCTGTCCTCTAATACTTTCAATACAGTTTGTTTCAATATTTCTACTCCATCCATAATACACCTATGATCGAACTTCATATATGGATGGTGTAATCCAGGTTGTAGGTTTGCACCTAGTCCAAGCATGACAGCTTTTAAATGTGGTCTCTTCACTGTGTAGTAATGAAAATCATCGCTTCCTGTCGTATACAGCGGTCCAGTGCATCCCTCTTCCCCGTATACTTCAAGAATTCCTTTTCGCATAAAGCGCTCAGCTTCTTCTGACACTTCAGCTCCTGGTGCAAGGTCGATCCATTTGTATGAGGTTTTCGATCCCATCGATGCGGCCGATTCTATTACATGCTCTATTTTTTTCTTCAATTCTTCTAATAATGTATTACTCTCTGCCCTAACATCTAAGCTAAAATGGCCGTTACCCGGAATAATATTTAAATTATCTCCGCCAGCTTGGCACCTTGTCATCTTCACTGAATAGGAACTTTGCGGTGGTAACCATATATTTTTTAAACCGATATTAATCATAGAAATGACATCAATTGCATTTATCCCTTGATGCGGACGTGCCCCATGTGCATCATCTCCATGAATCGTTCCTTCTAAAAATCCTGCCGCTCCGTGACGAATAGATGGGGCAGCTTGTTTCAAAGGTAGTTCTTCAATCGGTCTTAAATGAACACCAAATAAGAAGTCAGCATCATCCACGGCACCCTTCTCTACCATCTTTAAAGAACCATTTCCTTTTTCCTCTGCCGGCTGAAAAATAAATCTAACCGTTCCACTATCCCATCTCATATTTTTCAATTGTAAAATAAGCCCCATCACAATTGTCATATGAGCATCGTGACCACATGAATGATTCGCTTTAAACTCTCCGTTCACTTCTTGCCAAAGTGCATCCATATCGGCACGAATTGCAATAACTGGATTTCCGCTTCCAATTTCAGCAATCACGCCTGGGCAATCATCAAATATTTTATATGAAATTCCTTCTTCTTTTAAAAAGTTAGTAATATACGCTGTCGTTTCATGCTCTTTCCAACTCACTTCAGGGTTTTCATGTAAATACTGAAAAATTTCAGTTAACCGCTCTTGTAGTTCTAATGTTTTCAAAGCTACATTCTCCTTCCCAAATTCCAAAACCATTCAGGTTAATTATACTTATGAAAAACAGATGTTTTTATGAACATATTGAATTTTAAGAAAAAAGTCAATTGTTTATTTTTAAATGCAATCGACAACTCACTTCATAACGATAGAACATTCCTTATTTTCTGTTTTTTATTGACGCTTATATCATTTTTTAGTTATTATAACTTAATAGCGTCTATTTTGCGACAATTCTAAAAATATAAACATACATAATGAGGAGGCAGTTTATGAAAAAAGAAATACCTTTTGGCGTAGCAATAATCCCTATTATCATTACAGTTGCAGTTATGATGGTTACAATTGTTGTATTAAAACAAAGCCCTCACGTCCCACTTATTATCGGTACAACCGTTGCTTCTATCGTCGCTTGGCGTTACGGTTACAAATGGAACGACATTGAAGAAGCAATGTATAAAGGAATTCGCCTCGCATTACCCGCTATCGTTATCATTATTCTAGTAGGTTTAACGATCGGTGCTTGGATTGGCGGCGGAATCGTCGCAACAATGATTTATTACGGTTTAAATCTTTTAACTCCATCACTATTTTTAGTTTCAATTACAATTATTTGTTCTATTGTTGCATTAGCTATCGGTAGCTCTTGGTCTACAATGGGAACAATTGGTGTTGCAGGAATGGGAATTGGCCTAAGTATGGGAATCCCAGCTCCAATGGTTGCCGGTGCTATCATTTCCGGTTCTTACTTCGGCGATAAAATGTCACCGCTTTCAGACACAACAAACTTAGCCGCAGGATTAACAAATACAGATCTATTCACACATATTCGTCATATGTTATTTACTACAATTCCAGGTTTAATTATTACTCTTATCGTTTATGCGTTCTTAGGAAGAAGCTTCGGCGCTAACAATATTGATGCAAAAGGTATCGATCAAACATTACAAGTATTGCAACAAAACTTTGTTATCTCTCCTTTCCTACTAATCATACCTGTAGTCGTTATGGTATTGGTCGCTAAAAAAGTTCCTGCTATACCAGCTATTCTCGTAGGTATTATTTTAGGGTTTTTATCACAAGTCTTTATTCAAGGTGGTTCTGTCTCCGCATCTGTCGGTGCACTCCAAAATGGATTTTTCATAGACACTGGCAACAAGCTAGTAGACGAACTCTTTAACCGCGGTGGCTTAAATTCGATGATGAATACAGTTTCGATGACAATTGTCGCTATGACCTTTGGAGGAGTATTAGAACATACTGGTATTCTTCGCGCAATTGTAAATCAAATTTTAAAATTAGCGACATCAGCAAAAGGACTTATCGCTTCTACTATCGCATCTTGCTTTGCAACCAACCTTACTTGCTCTGAACAATATATTTCGATTGTTGTTCCTTCAAGAATGTACGCAAATGCTTACACAGAAAAAGGACTACATTCTAAAAATTTATCCAGAGCATTAGAAGATGGCGGAACATTAACTTCTGTTTTCGTACCTTGGAATACATGTGGTGTATTTATACTCGCAACACTTGGAGTTGGCGCATTCGAATATGCTCCTTATGCTATATTAAATTTCATCGTACCTATTATTTCAATCATTTACGGCATAACTGGTCTCACAATTACGAAACTATCAGACATTGAAAAAGCGGAACTACTAAAAAAACAAAAAGCTCAACTAGAAGCTTAAAGATACCGGTAAATTCATTTCATATATTGCGCGAGGGCGCCCTTGTTGATAGGGCATTTCCTCGCCGCAAATATGAGCATACCCATAATCAACTAGTTTCTTTAATAACCTTTCTGTTGATCGGCGAGTCACTTGTAAGTATTCAGAAAGATCTGCTGCTGTAAACTTCAATGATGGATGTGATTGACTAAATTGAATAATTTTTGACAAGTTGGCTGGACTAAGTTTCGTTTCCTTCGCTATTTTCATGAGTTCTGGGTTGTCATTCTTCAAGCTTTGTACCCTCTGTTCTTTCGGGAACGGACCAAATAGTTCTTTATCACTTGTTAGTATATAAAAACAGTGGTCTATTGGATTATTCTTCGCGAAACTTTGAGCAATTTTAGCATTTTGCTCCGCTTCTTTCACAGTTTTTCCGTAACCAAATCCAATAGCTATCGTTCCTTCTATACTCGCAAATAAATGATTTATCATATTCGTTTTTATAATTGATTCAATATCACCACGAGTCGTATACAAAATGAACGTCATTTCATCAACTTTTTTAAATGAACCACGTAGTTCTTTTGAAATAGCATCTAATTGCTCAAGCAAACCTTCTCGTAATTCTAAAGAAGAAATCGTACAAGCACCAACAGTAGCTGAATGGCTTTTTGCTAACTCAGCTTTTATTTTCGCATCTTTTAAACCATGTATAATGGATTGCTTCGGATCTATCATACGCTCTGAAGGAATACCTATTTTTTGAAGTTCATCATAGACAGCGTGAATACTAGTTAAAGCTAAATGAGCATCTCCAGATTGATATTTAGCTATGTGAAAATCAATAACTCTATTTATTTCATCTTTACTCCACAGCATATTTTCATAATCAAACACTTGTGGATTTTCTTTTATACCGATATCATGGAACACATTTGTAATGAATGAGCGGTCTACTAAATCAATTGAAATTTTATGTGGTTGAATACCTTGGTGATACATGACAGAAAGAATGGAAGATGCGACAGTTGTCTCGTCTTGCTGTAAGTACGTACTTGGAATTCGTAATTGTTCTCTTATTTCTTTTGCCATATAATAAGGTAAAGCACCTGAGAAAAAGATGAAATCACACGGCTTTAAACGCTTTAAAAGTTCAGAAGATTCCGCTGGATGAAGGTAAATATATGGATCAATCTCTATTTCTTCTAGTTTATGAGCAATAGGTAAAAGATTCTCCATAAACTCTTTTGAACCGACAACTGCAATTTTTATCATCATTTCTTTAACTCCTTATCATTAATTAACGACTATTTAACGTCAACTATATCAAATGTACAAAACTATTGTAAACAGGAAGGGGTCTCTACCTAATGAAAATTACAGCTATTCATCTTTACGCAATTCGTTTACCACTTCGCGATCCGTTTGTTATTAGTTATGGTTCTTATTCTGATATGCCTTCTATTATCGTCAAAATGGAAACAGATGAAGGCATTATCGGATACGGTGAGGGCGTCGCTGATGATCACGTTACAGGCGAATCATGGGAAAGTACTTTCCATACTTTAAAACATACGCTAGCCCCCGCTCTAATTGGACAAAATCCAATGAATATCGAAAAAATACACGACATGATGGACGATACAATTTACGGTGTTCCAACAGCGAAAGCGGCAATTGATATTGCTTGTTTTGATATAACGGGCAAAAAACTAAATCAACCTGTATATCAATTAATTGGCGGACGCTACCATGAAGACTTCCCTGTCACTCACGTCTTAAGTATCGCCGAACCTGAAGACATGGCTGAAGAAGCTGCTTCCATGATTCAAAAAGGTTACCAATCTTTCAAAATGAAAGTTGGTACGAATGTAAAAGAAGATATAAAAAGAATTGAAGCGGTACGTGAACGTGTAGGAAATGATATTGCGATTCGCGTTGATGTAAACCAAGGATGGAGAAATAGCGCCAACACATTAACAGCACTTCGTTCATTAGGTCATTTAAACATCGACTGGATTGAACAGCCTGTTGTCGCAGACGATATTGACGCAATGGCTCACATTCGTTCTAAAACAGACCTTCCGCTTATGATTGATGAAGGATTAAAAGGTTCTCGTGAAATGCGCCAAATCATTAAATTAGACGCGGCTGATAAAGTAAATATAAAACTAATGAAATGCGGCGGCATATATCCCGCTGTAAAACTCGCTCACCAAGCAGAAATGGTCGGCATTGAATGCCAAGTTGGATCCATGGTCGAATCATCCGTTGCCTCTTCCGCAGGATTCCATGTCGCTTTCTCGAAAAAAATCATTACGAGCGTTGAACTTACAGGTCCATTAAAGTTCACGAAAGACATCGGAAACCTACATTACGACGTACCATTTATTCGCCTAAACGAAAAGCCAGGACTCGGCATTGAAATAAATGAAGATACATTACAAGAACTAACCGTCTTTCAAGACGTTGTACGCTAAAGGAGGACTAACACATGACAGTTCTATACAAAGGATCATTAAAACAAAATAACGCGTCATTTCACGTTACTTTACTATCACTAGAGAACATCGAACAAATCTTATCACTACAAAACGTCGTAGTTGAAGCGCTAGAGGATAAAAGTCGCTTACAACCACTCTCGCTAGAAGAATTTCAATACATTCTAGAAGGAAACGGCATGATGATCGGTGCTTTTATCGAAAACGAACTCATCGCATTTCGTGCCCTACTCGTCCCTCCTATTGACGATGAACATTTAGGACTTGATATTGGCATACCAGAAAGCGAACTACATCGCGTCATTTATCAAGAAATCTCAAATGTTCACCCGAACAGCCGAGGAAATGGGATGCAAAAAATATTAGCGACAGTCATCATGGACGAATTACAAAACGAAGATAGCAAATACGATTACGTTTGCTGCACCGTTGCTCCTTTTAACATTCCAAGTTTAAAAGATAAGTTTGCGCAAGGAATGGAGATTGTTGCATTGAAGGAGAAATATGGCGGGAGTATGCGGTATGTTTTTGTGAAGGAATTGCGTGGAGGTAAGGAAAGAAACTGGACGGATGTTAAGAGTGTTCCGATGAGTGACGCTGTTGGACAGCAGGCTTTACTTTCGAACGGTTATCGTGGGTATGGAATGGAGAAAGTGGACGGAGATTTTGTTGTGAAGTTTGGACGATGATTTATATACCTGAAAAAAGGAGATGTCTGCCGTGACATCTCCTTTTACTCTCTCTTCATTAAATAATTCATTGGCAAATGAAATTATATGAGCGATTTTTGAAATATATCGACTTACCGACAAGTATTGATAATAATCGTAACCTATATAAAGTTCAGCATTAAACCGTCATCTTCCAACTAGATAACGCTAACCAATTTTCCATTTCCTTATAATCGGGCATTATTTTCCCGACAAGACGCCAAAAAGATCGATCATGATTTAAATGAACCATATGGCACATTTCATGAACAACTACGTAATCAATTACTCGCTGTGGTGCCATCGCTAGCTTCCAATTGAATGTTAGTTGTAGATTTGAATCACAAGTTCCCCACGTGCGACTACTATCTGTAATACGAATAGAACGCGGTTTTGTTTTGAAGTTACTTTGATGCACTTTAATACTCTTCTCTACTAATGACTTACACTGCTTATAGTAAAATCGTTTTAACGCTTGTTGTATTTTCTCATCCTTAAGCTCTTTCACATAAATATGTAGCTTATTCCCTTCAAACACTGCATTGTCTTGCGTAATACTTGCATCTTGAGAAATCTGTATCGGATACGTACTTCCTAAATACAGAAATCCCTCTCCTTGATCATAATCCTTTTCCTGTGGTCCAAGCGCTCGCTCTTGCATTTCCTTACGTGTTTTCTGAATCCAATCCCACTTCTCCTCCAGCAGCTGGACTAAGTATTCAACATGTGTACCTTTCGGAGCTTGCACTTCCACATTTCCGTACGAATCTACAAAAAGACGTACCGACTTTTTCTTCTTATAAGTTATATGAAAATTAATTGTCTCACCTAAATATGTATGTACCATTTCATCACCTAGCATATTATTTTTACAAATAAAAAAGAGTAGGATACAAACGCCCTACTCTACCTATTATATCATTTGCTGCTTTAACAAACTCATTACCCTCTATACTTTACACCTAATCCCTTAATGAAATTCCTTGCGTATCTATCGCCGCACTCTTTGTAATTTTTATGGCCTTTCTTTCTTAATAGGGCTCCTAATTCTCCCTTTGTTACCGTAACGCCTACGCTATCTAATATATCAAGTACATCCTCACTCGTTAAAGATAGTGCAATTTTCATTTTCTTTAGCAGAAGGTTATTCGCACTCTCTTTGCTTTGTACAGGTGCCGGTTGTCCTGGTTTCAGATCTTGCTTCCCTCTTTTTAAAGTAATAAATCCATTGAAAAATGCCTCTAACATCATCATATCGCATGTTTTTACGTACTCATCTTCGATTACATCATCATTTTCAGCTTCATGCTGAGGAGCTCTCTTTATTTTTGTAAGCATATCAACTACGTCTTCTTTCGTTACTTCCATACCACCAAGTTTAAAGATTTCTACCATATCTATATCTCTTATATCTAAAGCGTACCTTACTCTTTTTAATATATCGTTGTTGCTCATTGCCATTGTTTTGCCTCCTGAAATGTTGATTATCTTAATGCTTTTAGCATGTGTAAATGAATGTCGTTAAGTTACTACTTTAACATTTTAGGGGGAGGTTTTGTAGTCTTAGGTGGATTAATGCTTGTGGGGATGATTTTAAAACAGCAACATATGCTGTTTAGCCGCTTAGAATTATCTATTTAAAACCAGTTGGATTATAATGATACTAGAGTTCATATAGGAGGGAATCAATAATGAATTATCTAATTGGTTATAAAGATGCTGAACGAAATTTCGGACATGAGGACCCGATGCTAACAGAATATACATATGGAGAGTCAGGGGCTAATACCGACAAACTCCAAAAAGTACAAAAGGGAGATTTTCTATTCTTTCATAAAACAATACATAACAAGCGCTATATAACCGCATATTATCTGGTCGAAGAAGTCGTGATTGTAAAAGATATCAAACAGAATCGTTTAATCATGAATAAATATGATAATCCCCACCTAAAGAAAGAGATACAACAACTAACACCAAGCGAATGTATTGCGTTTGGAAATCCTATTCAATCTAAAGTCCTTCAAGTTCCTTTGGAAATTACCCCTGAATTATTGAGTAAATTATCCAGACCTGCGAACCTTAATCCTAATCAATCTTTATTAAGTGCAATTTCTTCTGCTCTTCGTACTTGGAAAGAATTGAATCCATCTGATATCAATTTATTGTTAGATTTAATTGAGCAAAATGAGTCCAAGGGTAGACTTACTAATAGAGTTTTAACCGCTGAAGAAGTATTTCAAATTTTAGAAAGAGATATCGAGAAATTCATCATTTCTAACCCTTCAATACTTGATGTAAACTATACAATTGAAAAATCACAACATATCTTCTCAGATGAATCACGTTTAGATTTGTTATTAAGAGATACTACTAACAACGAATTTATTGTAGTAGAAATTAAGAAGGGAGCTATTGATAGAAACGCTTTAAATCAAATTAAACATTATATTAAACTATGTAAAGAAGAATTAAAATTAAATACTGTAAAAGGTATTTTAGTTGGTAGTGGGATAGCGCCTTCCTTTGAGGATGATATTAATAAAGCAAAACAGGATGGGATAATCGTGCGAAATTACGGATGGGGATTTACTATTAATTAACACACTTAAAAATGGACAAATCTAATATAGGTTTGTCCATTTTTTATACTACTCAAATATAAATATTTTTGGTACAGTTCAACAAAACTAATCTAAATAAGATTAGTTTTCATTATCTTGATAATCGAATTTAACAAAAAAGGTAGTGCCTTCTGATCCCGTTTGAATTTCTATTTTTGCATTATGACGTGCAGCAATGGCATAACATACACCTAACCCTAATCCAGTTCCATTATGTTTTGTCGTGTAAAATGGCGTACCTAGTTTCTCTAATACTTCAGGCCTGATACCTTTTCCTTGATCACGCACTGCAAGCACGACACAATCTCGACCTTCTTTATAGGTGCTAATGGTTAGAACTTTCTCTTTGTCCATCGCTTCTAAGCCATTACGATATAAGTTTATCAATAATTGTCGTATCTCATTACGATTTAAAAGTAATTTTGGAATGTCATTTGTATCGACTTCAATATATTTATTTTGATTATACGTATCAATCTTTATTAAAGGAATAATATCGCGGATAATTGAATTTAAATCTAACATCTGCAAATCCGATTTCCTTGTATTACCCATTGAGAGAAATTCAGTAATGATAGAATTGGCACGGTCAAGTTCTTCAATCATTAAATTAAAGTGCTTATTATGTTTCTCATAGGTGGGCTCTTCTTTTAATAACTGCAAAAACCCTCGTACTGTTGTCATTGGATTTCTAATCTCATGGCTGATACCAGCTGCCATTTGCCCTATTAAATCTATGTTGGATAATCTTTTCAATTCCTGCTCATATTGCTTTTTTTCCGTTATATTTTTACAAATACAACAAATGCCATCATCATACGGATATGCAATAACTTCATACCAATATTCATCAGAGGTAGAAAGAAATTCGAAATGAACTGTATTTCGCCCTGACATTACACGATGAAGCTCCTTATATATAACTGTATCGATGCTATTTGGGAAGACCTCCCATATATTCTTACCTAATACATCTTTTGCTGTTTTTCTTTGCGGGAAATGTTGATGCTTATTTACGTACGTAAATTCCCATTTATTATTCAAAGTCAAGAATCCATCCGTAATACTTTCAATCACACTTGTAACTTTTTCATTAGCAACAGCTAGTTCTCTCGTTCTTTCTTCCACCATACTTTCAAGTTGATCCATATATAACAAGTTTGAAAACGTAGGAGCTGTAGCATCAACGATAGATTTTGCCAGTTGAATTCGGGAAGCATCGTAATTATGAGCTTTTGCCCCTTTACCAACGACGATTACCCCTAATACTTCTCCCATCGAAACTAATGGCAGCATCAGTAGGCCCTTACTATCTATATTTTTTGTTTGAATAACCTTTCGAAGCTTGGCTTCATAGGTTTTCTCCATCCAGTCAGTTTCTGCCCAATCACAGTCCGCGCTTAATTTCGTTGTTTTAATCGTTGTTTTATCTAGCCGGCCTAAAAGGTGGGCAGCCATGTTCTTACTCTCTAAAATCTGTCCTAAGTAAAAAAAACATTTATCAAAAATCTCCTGTACCGAGGAACACACTGATAAATCACGGGTAACATTTAGTAACAGCTGCTTCTCAGCAATAAGATTTTCTTTTTGTGTTAAAATTTTTGCGTTTTGAATGGCGACCGCAGCCATATTGACATAAGCTTCAACACTTTGAATTTCTGAATCTGTTAAGTTCATTGGAACTCCATAATCAAATAAAAAAACAAGACCAAACAACTCTTGCCCAAATGAGATAGGCAGAGCTAATAAAGACTTAATTTTGAATGCATTAACTGGTCTCCGATCCGGTCGATAATCCTTTGAGGTGTCAGGGATATAGATGGTTTTTTTAGTTTCAATAACTTCTTTTGCCAGTAAGTCTACTTCGGGATCAATTACCTGAGTATCGAGCGTTACGCCATTTATGGTCTCTGGTTTTCCTGCAAACCCTCTAAATGTTCCATCTTCCTCAGGTAAATAAATTCCAACAGCGTCACACCTAACAATCTCCTCTGATATCGCCATTGTTACACGCTGCAATACTTCACGTAGTTCTAATTTTGTATTTATTATTTTTGTTATATTCGCGAGCCTAGAATATCTCGTCTGATCACTTAACATTTACATAGCCTCCAATTATAGGCGTAATAAAATGAAACTTTAATAAGTGGGGGTTTTCTTCATCCCCCACTTATTATTAGTTGAACCAATCGGGCTTTTATGGGCAGCCCGACCCCCACCTAACTTCTTTGCTTCCGCTGAATTTTGAGGTGGGGGTCTTACTGCTCGTTAATGCGGGATAAAATTGCTACACTCCATCCCTTCTAACGTTCAAAAGTTACACAGTTTCACTCCCCTGTGTCTCACTAACACTCGCCTCAAACTGATTAAGCAATGTACGCACTTCATCCGTCGACTTCGTGCTCATCAATTGATTTCTCAATTCAGCAGCTCCCGGGAAGCCTTTTACATAAATTTTGAAGAAGCGATGTAGTCCTGTGATAGAGCGTGGTAATACTTCTGCATATTGATCTTGAAGATCGAGTTGTAGTCTTAAAAGATCTAAATGTTCTTTACTGCTATGCTCTCTTGGCTCTTTTTCGAAAGCAAATGGATTTTTAAAGATACCTCGTCCGATCATTACACCATCAATGCCGTATTTTTCAGCAAGTTCCAGCCCCATTTTACGATCAAGGATGTCTCCATTGATTGTTATTAACGTATTTGGTGCAATACGATCACGCAATTTTTTAATTTCCGGAATTAGTTCCCAGTGCGCATCGACTTGGCTCATTTCTTCTCTTGTACGTAAGTGAATAGAAAGGTTTGCGATATCTTGTTTGAAAATATGCGTTAACCAATCTTCCCATTCGCTTAACTCTTTAAAGCCCAGTCGTGTTTTTACGCTGACAGGTAGTCCGCCTGCTTTTGCTGCTTGAATAAGTTCTGCCGCAACGTCTGGACGTAGAATAAGACCACTACCTTTTCCTCTTGATGCTACGTTCGGTACAGGGCAACCCATGTTAATATCAATACCTTTAAATCCTAACTCTGCCATACCAATACTCATTTGACGGAAATATTCAGGATTATCTCCCCAAATATGCGCCACGATTGGTTGTTCATCTTCTGTAAAAATTAAACGGCCACGTACACTTTTCATACCTTCTGGATGACAATAGCTATCCGAGTTTGTGAACTCTGTGAAGAATACGTCTGGGCGACCTGCCTCACTTACTACGTGACGGAAAACAACGTCTGTCACATCTTCCATTGGTGCAAGTACGAAAAATGGTCGTGGTAAATCACGCCAAAAATTATCTATCATTTCAAATTCAAATCCTCTCACTATGAATACAATTTCAAACTCTCAATTTATAATTTATGAAAATCAGCAATATTTATTTTAACTAAAATCGCTTATAAATGGTATTTTTGTAAACCAAAAAGCAGATGGTATAGATTCTCCTATATCAACTGCTTTCCTATTATACCAACTTAAGCCAAGCTACACACTCCACATGAGTCGTATGCGGGAACATATCAACAGGTTGTACTTCCTGCGTTTTATATCCGCCTTCTTCTAGTACTTTTAAGTCACGTGCTAATGTTGCTGGGTTACATGATACGTATACGACGCGTTTTGGTTTCATGTCGATGATTGTGTTTAGTAGTGCATCATCACAACCTTTACGCGGTGGATCTACGACCATTGTGTCGGCGATTATGCCTTCTTTGTACCATTTTGGAATAACTACTTCTGCTTCTCCTACGCCAAACTCAGCGTTTGTCATGTTGTTTAGTGCTGCGTTTCGGTTTGCGTCTTCGATTGCTTCTGGGACGATTTCAACGCCGTACACTTTTTTCGCTTTTTGCGCTAGGAATAAGGAGATTGATCCAATTCCACAATAGGCATCAATTACTGTTTCGTTACCATCTAGTTTTGCATATTCTAACGTTTTATCGTATAACACTTTCGTTTGCTCTGGGTTTACTTGATAGAATGAACGTGCTGAAATTGCAAATTTAATGTCGCCGATAAAGTCATAAATGTATTCTGATCCGTACAGTACTGTCGTCGTGTCTCCAAAGATTACGTTTGTACGTTTCGTGTTTACGTTTTGAACAATCGATTTTACTTCTGGGAATTTCGCAGCAATTTCTTCAATGATTGCTTTTTTGTTTGGTAATTCTGCTGTACGAGTAATGAAGACAAGCATGATTTCCCCTGTTACTTGTCCGTAACGAGCCATTACGTGGCGAAGTGTTCCTTTGTTACGCTCTTCGTTGTATGCCGAAATACCGTGTTTTTCACAAATACGTTTTACTTCCTGGATTAATGTATCGTTTTCTTCTGCCTGAATTAAACATGATTCCATATTAATAATGTCATGTGTTCCTTGGCGATAGAAACCAGCGACAAGTCCACCTTCACGTTCTCCAATTGGTACTTGTGCTTTGTTACGGTATACCCATGGGTTCTTCATACCAAGTACAGGGTGCACAGGAACATCGCTTAATCCGCCAATGCGCTGCATAACGTCACGTACTTGTTTTTCTTTCGCTTGTAATTGTCCTTCATATGTTAAGTGCTGAAGCTGACAACCGCCGCACTGATTGTACACTGGGCATTCTGCATCTTTACGATATGGGCTCTCTGTATGAAGCTTCATTAAACGACCGAATGCGAAGTTTTTCTTCACTTTAATAATTTTAATTTGTGCTTCTTCACCTGGTAATCCGTTTTTAACGAAAATAGGATAGCCCTTTACTTTCGCAACACCGGCACCATCATGGGTTAAATCTTCAAATACTACATCTATAAAATCATTTTTTTCAACTGGTGGCGTCATTTTTGTACTCATTTTCCGACCTCTCTTTTTCATAACACTGCGTTACATTTTATCATACTTATATGGTCTATTTCTATCGGAAGAAAAAAAGCTATTGACGATAGTTCTCTGTTAATGTTACGCTACTACTAATTTAATACGGACGATGTTACCTCATATATATTCGATAATATGGATCGAGAGTTTCTACCCGGCAACCTTAAATTGCTGGACTATGGGGAAAACTAATGAATATTAGCCTATGTGCAAAAAAGGACTCATATTGATTAGCTTTCTCTCATAGATGAAAGTGAATCCATATGTGTCTTTTTTTATTTTCATTTTTCTAAAAGGTCAGACATCTTACGTATGACATAAAACCTCTTGTTTTATTTTTAGTAATATAACGAGCGTTTTATGTACAAACTTTATACGAACTTCTGAAAGGGGCAACTACATGCAATATGTAATGAGCATTATCAGTATTCTTGTCGTTTTAGGTTTATGCTTTGCTTTGTCAAACAATAGAAGTAAAATCAACTTCCGTGCAATTGCTATTATGATTGGTTTCCAAATTTTAATCGGTTGGTTTATGTTTGGCACAAAAATTGGTCAACAAATTATTATCTTCATTAGTAAAGTTTTCAACAAACTAATTAAACTTGGTACGACAGGTGTCGATTTTCTCTTTAATGGAATTCAAAGAGATTTTGTCTTTTTCTTAAATGTATTATTAATTATCGTATTTTTCTCAGCACTACTTTCTATCTTTAGTTATTTAGGTGTTTTACCATTCATCGTTCGCGTTGTCGGCGGTGCAATTTCAAAAATTACTGGTTTACCACGCGTCGAGTCATTCCACGCAGTAAACTCTGTATTCTTCGGTTCAAGTGAAGCGTTAATCGTTATTAAAAACGATTTACAGCATTTTAACAAAAACCGTATGTTTATTATTTGTTGTTCTGCAATGAGTTCCGTTTCTGCTTCTGTTACAGCATCATATGTAATGATGTTAGATGCGAAATATGTACTAGCAGCTCTTCCACTAAACTTATTCTCAAGCTTAATCGTTTGTTCGCTATTAACACCAGTTGATACGAAGAAAGAAGATGAAGTGATTCAAAAATTTGATAGAACTTTATTCGGAGACAGCTTTATCGGCGCAATGATTAACGGTGCGCTTGATGGTTTAAAAGTAGCTGGTATCGTTGCTGCATTAATGATTGCCTTCATCGGTGTGATGGAAGTTGTAAACTACGTAATTAGCGCAGCTTCAGGTGCAATGGGATATGCTGTTACTTTACAACAAATCTTCGGTTATATACTTGCTCCATTCGCATTCTTAATGGGTATTCCAACTCAAGATATTATCCCAGCTGGTGGAATTATGGGTACGAAGATTGTATTAAACGAGTTTGTAGCAATCCTTGATTTAAAAGGTGTTGCATCAACATTATCTCCACGTACAGTCGGAATCGTTACAGTATTCTTAATTAGCTTCGCAAGTATTAGCCAAATTGGTGCGATCGTTGGGACAATCCGTGCTCTTTCTGAAAAACAGGGAAGTGTCGTATCTAGATTCGGTTGGAAAATGTTATTTGCATCAACACTTGCTTCTATTTTATCTGCAACAATCGCTGGATTATTTATTTAATAAAAAACTCCACCTTACTTCTCCTTTTCTAAAGGAAGTTTAGGTGGAGTTTTTTCATCTTCTAAATGTATTTTTATGTAAACCTCACCAGAAAAATATAAGGTGTTTTTCCGAATTATTCCAAAAATGTATTCCCCTCTATATTCTATAGTGATATGATGTACAAGGGTATAACTCAAATTTTTAAAATCAAAAATTTGAGTTAGTGTCACTTATACGAATGATAATTTCAAGACATAAGTGATGATAATTAAAACACAATAGAAGGATGATAGAATGAAAAAATATACATATATCGCTTTACTTTCTTCTGCTATTCTCGTAGGTTGTAACACTAGTAGCACTAGTGATAAACAAATAAAAGAAGCAACGGCGAAACAAACAGTTGAACAAAAAAAAGCGAAAGCGGTTGAACTGCCTTTAACACAAGGGATTATTACATGGGATCCGTATGAATATAACGCACAAAATACCACGCTTTATACAAAGGATTTAAGAGATTCATTCACACAAGTACGTTACAATATTTGGCGTACTGCTGATGGTCCTGAAAACAAACAAACTTTTACTTCACAAGAAAAAGAACGTGACTTTGCCCTCCCACTACACTTAAAATCATTTCATTTAAAACGTGGCGAATTTCAAATTGAAACAGTAGGAATCAAAGAAGATCATACTGAAACAAATCTAGTAACATCTAAAATTACATTCCAGCAACATGTACCCGTATTAATGTACCATGCGATTGAAAAATACCCTGGACCAAGTGATGGGGATTACGGCTTATACGTACCACCTGAGCAATTCGAAAAACATATGCAATACTTAAAAGATAACGGTTATACGATGCTTACATTTGAACGTTGGAATGATATAAATCGTGTAAATAAACCTGTTTTTGTAACGATGGATGATGGTCGAAAAAATAATATGAACGCTCTTCATATTTTACAAAAATTAAAGGATGATAGATTTCAACCTACGGCTACTGAATTCCTTACTTCAAATGAGATAGACAAACCAAATCGTCTATCAACAGATGAGATAAAACAAATGATGGATTCAGGCATTTTTTCTATTCAATCACATACTGCTAATCATACGATGATGGCTCATTCAAGCAATTATGATGAGGAATTACGTAGTTCGAAAGAAAAAATCGAAGCCCTTACTGGTAAAAAGGTCATAGCTCTTGCCTATCCAGTAGGTTCTTATAATGATCCAGCTGTTGAAGAAACAAAAAAATATTATGAGTTCGCAGTAACTACTGATCACGGTAATCACATTACAAAAGGGATGCCAAACGAACAGTACTTAATTAAACGCCACTTTGTAGGGCCTAATACATCAATGGAAAAATTCATATCTCTTATAAAGTAAACTTTACTAAAAAACAGTCGAAATGGCTCTATTAAAAACCTGTCTCATTACTAAAATGATATGATGTACAAGGGTATATCCCCACCTCTCTTACAGCGGTGGGGATTTTAAATATGAGTATGCAACATAATACACAATAGAAGGTGATTTCATGAGAAAATACGCAGCAATTGCTTTATGTACATCTGCCATTCTAGCAGGCTGTAATACTAGCAATGTAAACCAGGAACCTAAAAAAGAGAAAAAGGTTCAAGAAGTTAAGAAACAAGAAGAGACTGTGCAAGAACAAGGTAAAATTTCTTATCATCCGATTACACACGAATCTACAAACACTACTATTCATATGACAGATATAAAGGATACTTTAAGTGAGGTACAATATAAAATTTGGCGCACAGCTGATGGGAAGGAAAGTGCTAAACCTTTTTCTTCTAAAGAAAAGGAAAAGCAATTTTCACTTCATTTTGACATAAAAGAATTTGAAGGAAAACGCGGTGAGTTCCAAATTGAAGCAATAGGAATGAAAGAGGATGGGAAAACCATTCCACTCACAAAATCTGCTATTACTTTCGAGCAAAAGGTTCCCGTTCTTATGTACCATGCAATCGATGATTATCACGGACAAGGCATTAAAGATTTATTCGTATCACCTGCTAATTTTGAAGCCCAAATGAAATATTTAAAGGACAACGGCTATACATTACTAACTTTTGAACGCTGGGGCGATATAAATAAAGTTAATAAACCTATCTTTGTTACATTTGATGACGGTATGAAAAATAATATAAATGCATTTCATATTTTACAAAAGCTAAAAGATGATACGTTTAAACCAACAGCAACAGAATATATGATTGTTAATAATGTCGATGCTGAAGGATCACTTTCTACATCTGACATAAAAGAAATGGTTGATTCCGGCATTTTCTCTATGCAATCTCATACTGCAACACATGCAGACTTGCCGAAAATTACAAACTATGAAGAAGAATTAAAAGAATCAAAGGAAAAGCTAGAGAAAATAACAGGTAAGCCTGTTACTGCAGTTGCTTATCCATTCGGTCATGTGGATGATAAAGTTGTTGCAGAAACGAAGAAATATTATCAATTTGCGACGACAACAAAACCCGGAAAATTCATTACGAAAGGTGAACCCGATGAGTTGTTAAAAATGAAGCGTGTTCGCATACACCATACGACGACCGTAGAACAATTTGCTTCTTCGATTAAATAACGATGAGAGCTCAATATATTTTGAGCTCTCTTTTTACGCTATATTTATATATATTTTTTGAATTTTCTTGTATTATATATAGTAAGAAATCTTTCAAATTAAAGGAGATTATACATATGTCATTTGAACAAACGTTAGAGAAATATGCTGCTCTTGCAGTCAATGTTGGTGTTAATATTCAACCAGGACAAACATTATCAATTAGTGCACCTCTTGAAGCTGTACAATTTGTGCGCCTCGTTACAGAAAAAGCATATAAATCTGGTGCAAAACACGTATATGTGGACTGGAATGATGAGACGTTAACACGCTTAAAGTTCGACCTAGCTCCTGAAGAAGCATTCGCTGAGTTCCCATCTTGGAAAGCACACGCTCGTGAAGAATTAGCAAAAGAAGGTGCTGCATTTATGTCTATTTATGCAGAAAACCCTGATTTATTAAAAGGTGTAGAATCAACGCGTATCGCAACAGCTCATAAAGTAGCTGGTGAAGCAATGAAAGTATACCGTGATTACGTACAAGCTGATAAAGTAAGCTGGTGTGTCATTTCTGTTCCTACGAAAGAATGGGCTGCGAAAGTATTCCCTGACGTTGCACCAGAAGAACAAGAAGCAAAACTATGGGATGCTATTTTCAAAGCTACTCGTGCGGATTTAGAAAATCCTGTGGAAGCATGGAAAGAACACGATGAAACGTTACATACAAAAGTTGATTACTTAAACGAAAAACATTATAAAGCCCTTCACTATACAGCTCCTGGAACAGATTTAACGATCGAACTTCCAGAAAAGCATGTATGGGCTGGTGCTGGTAGCTTAAATGAAAAGAACGTACCATTTATGGCGAACATTCCAACTGAAGAAGTATTTACAATGCCACTTAAAACAGGTGTAAACGGCCAAGTATCTAGCACAAAACCGTTAGCATTTGCAGGTAATATTATCGATAACTTCACGTTAACATTTGAGAACGGACGTATCGTAGATTATAAAGCTGAAACTGGTGAAGAGGCTTTAAAACATTTAGTAGAAACAGATGAAGGTTCTCACTTCTTAGGAGAAGTAGCTTTAGTACCTCATGATTCACCAATTTCAAACACAAATGTTTTATTCTACAATACGCTGTTTGATGAAAACGCATCTTGCCACCTTGCAATCGGAAGTGCTTATGCTTTCAACTTAGTTGGTGGAAAAACAATGTCTAAAGAAGAACTTGCTGAAAATGGTGCGAACACTAGTATTACACACAATGACTTCATGATCGGATCAGCCGAGCTTGATATCGATGGTATTACAGATGATGGCAGACATGAGCCTATCTTCCGTAAAGGTAACTGGGCATTTTAATAAAAACAAAAGGCTATCTTCCACACCGGAAGATAGCCTTTTATGATGCCGATGAAACCTTAAGCCCAATTACTCCTAAAACAATAAAAAGAATACAAAATGCTTGGAATAAGCTAATGTGCTCTTTAAAGAAATACACACTAATGATTGTAATAAGTAATGTTCCTACACCAGACCAAATGGCATAAGCGATACTTAAATGAATTTTTTTGACAACGATAGCAAATACGCTAAAACAAATTCCATAAAATACGAAAATCAGTACACTTGGAACGAGCTTTGTTAAACCGTTTGATAATTTCATCGCAATTGTTCCAGCTACTTCAAAAATAATTGTTACGAGTAATAATAGCCAATATACCATACTAGAATCTCCTTCTCTGTTACCTTATAGAGATTCTAGTATACTACTTATAGTCCTAATGAAATATATTTAATTTCTAAATATTCCTCGATACCGAAATGGCCTCCTTCACGGCCAATACCACTTTCTTTAAAACCACCGAATGGTGCTTGTGCAACTGATGGAAGTCCATCATTTAATCCGATAATACCGTACTCTAATGCTTCGCTAACTTGGAATGCTTGACTAATATCTTTTGTGAAAATATAAGCAGCTAAGCCATATGGTGTATGATTTGCTCGTTCGATTACTTCTTCAACCGTTTTAAATTTCGCAACTGGTGCAACTGGACCGAATGTTTCTTCATTCATACAAAGCATCGTATCGTTCGCCAA
Source organism: Bacillus sp. RC251 (assembly GCF_044908765.1). Taxonomy (NCBI): domain Bacteria; kingdom Bacillati; phylum Bacillota; class Bacilli; order Caryophanales; family Bacillaceae; genus Bacillus; species Bacillus sp. RC251. The sequence goes on from NZ_JBIYDP010000014.1 coordinate 84,504, forward strand.
TCCAATTACAGTTGGTTGCATAAAGTGTCCATCTAGCTCTGCAACCTTATGACCACCAAATAAAACTGTTCCACCCTTTTGGATAGCATCTTCAATATGTTCCTGTACTTTCGAAACTGCATTCTCGTCAATAAGTGGTCCTACAGTCGTTCCGTCACCGAAACCGTCTCCTACTTTCAACTGCCCTACTGCCTTTTGGAACTTCTCTACAAACACTTCATACACTTCTTCCTGAACAAATACTCGGTTTGTACATATACACGTTTGTCCTGCGTTACGGAATTTCGAACCGATTACCGCCTCTACCGCTTTATCTAAGTCCGCATCATTCATAACAATAAACGGCGCGTGACCACCTAACTCAAGTGAAACCTTTTTCATCGTTTGTGCAGCACTGGCCATTAATTCCTTCCCAATTTCCGTTGATCCTGTAAAGGAAACCTTTCGAACACGTCCATCTTCCATCCACGTATCAGCAATTGCTTTCGCACTGCCTGTTACAATATTTATTACGCCTTTTGGAATGTCTGCTTCATGGGCTAATTCAGCTAATTTCAAAGCAGTTAACGGCGTTTGGCTTGCCGGTTTTACAACTGCCGTACATCCTGCTGCAAGTGCCGGGGCTACCTTTCTCGTAATCATAGCAGCAGGGAAGTTCCAAGGTGTAATAGCTGCCATAACTCCAACTGGTTGCTTCATAACTAAAATACGTTTATTCGGATGAGAAGCAGGAATCATTTCACCATATACGCGTTTTCCTTCTTCTGCATACCATTCAACAAAGCTATTTGCATAATTCACTTCACCAAGTGCTTCTGCAAACGGCTTTCCTTGTTCTCTCGTCATGATCGCTGCAATCTCTTCTTTATTTTCATCAATAAGTGTGAACCATTTTTTCAACTTCACTGCACGGTCTGCTGCCGTTAACTTAGACCATGATTTAAAAGCTTCATGGGCCGCATCAACAGCTTGCTTTGCCTCTGTTACTCCGCCCTTTGGTACCGTCGCAAATATTTCCTTCGTTGCTGGATTATTTACTTCGATTTGTTCTTGTAATGTAATCCACTCACCATTTATATACATCGCCTTTTTTTCTACATTTACAAACGTCGCTTTTTTATCCAATGTTTTCTTCCTCCTCTATAAGTTTCTTTATTTTCCTAGTGGCAGCAGATTGACTTATTTTTAAAAACTCCGCTACTTTATAACTCGATCCATATGTTTTATATGCTTTCAAAATAATATTCCGTTCTACTTCTTCTAACATTTTATAGAGACTTTGACCGGACTGTTCAACCGTTGATTCTTGCATCGCTATTGGCAAATCTTCTATCGTAACGATATCGTCAGCAGTTATAACAATTCGCTCAATCACATTTTCAATTTCTCTATTATTTCCTTCCCAAGGGTAACCAACAAATATTTGCAATGTGCTAGGTGCTAATTTTACATTCCGGCCATATTTTTCATTAAAGTGCTGTAAATAATGATAAATGAGTGGCAAAATGTCTTCGGTTCTTTCCCGGAGTGGCGGAATTAAAATTGGAATGACATTTAGACGATAATATAAATCTTTCCGGAATGTTCCTTGTTTCACCATCATACTTAAATCTCGATTTGTTGCCGCTACAATTCTAACGTCCACCTTTTTTAATTCCCTTCCGCCTATAGGGCGAAACGTTTTTTCTTGCAACACTTGCAAAAGCTTCGCTTGAATTTCAAGCGGCATTTCGCCAATTTCATCTAAGAAAAGAGTTCCTTTATGCGCGGCTTCTAATAGTCCCTTTTTCCCTTCACGATTCGCACCTGTAAAAGATCCACCTGAGTATCCAAAAAGCTCTGATTCAATTAAATTCGTTGGCAATGCCGCACAGTTAATTTCATAGAAACTTTCATTCTTCCGGTTACTCACTTCATGTAAATGACGTACTAATCGACTCTTCCCTACTCCTGTCTCACCTAAAACGAGAACTGTACTATCTACCACAGATACTTTCTTAATTGTCTCGACTATTTTTTGCATAGCGATACTTTTAAAAATAAGTCCTTCATGCTCATACGTTTCTCTTAATTCTTTTTTATATGTTTTTAACTGATTATCCATTTCCTCTACCTTTTGACGTAATTGGTAGAGTTCTGTAAGATCACGAGAATAACTAATTACTCTTCTTAAATTCCCCTCATCGTCAAAAACAGGCCTTGTACGAACATGTAAATACTCTCCTGATTTTGTCGTTTGAACGAGTTCAATCGGTCTCTTTTTTTCAATTACTTCTAACGTTGCCGATGGATAAAAGATACCATCCTTCTGCAACTCTTTTACATGCTTACCTACTAACTCTTTAGCAGCTAATTGATAGTGCCCTTCACATGTACTATTTACACGCACAACGATTCCCTTTTCGTCAGTTACAAAAATTTCGTCAAACGCATATTCAAATACATCTTGTAAATCCATTAACACTCGTTCCTTTTCTCCAACCATCCTAGCCACCCCTAACTTTCAATCCATCGATTCACTTCACTACCTTTATTATAAAGTGAATTTTCTGCATTTTATATAGAGTCAGCTAGAATGTTTGCGATTTATTATTTAGCTTTTAAACACGAGCAGTATTTGCTTTCTCATAACAGACTTGCAATGATTCTTCAATTATTGTTAATCCTTCTTCAAGTTGCTCATCTGTAATAACTAATGGCATTAACACACGAATAACATTACCGTATGTCCCTGCTGATAGTAGGAGTAATCCGCGTTTATTTGCCTCTGCGCACAAATTAGCTGTTAACGTTTTATCAGGTGCTTTCGTCTTCCGATCTTGAACAAGCTCGAATGCACACATTGCTCCTAAACCACGCACATCACCAATGCAATTATATTTATTTTTCATCTCTTCAAATCGGTTCATTACGACTTTTCCTAATTCTATTGCTCTATCATTTAAATTCTCTTTTTCTATTACATCAAGTACTGCCAATGCTGCTGCACATCCTAGTGGGCTTCCTGCATACGTTCCACCGAGCTCTCCCGGCGCAGACTCATTCATAATTTCCTTGCGCCCAATAACACCACTAATCGGTACACCAGCGCCTAATGATTTAGATACCGTAATTAAATCTGGAACGACATCATAATGATCAATGGCAAAATATTTTCCTGTACGACTAAATCCTGTTTGAATTTCATCCGCTACAAATAAGATGCCGTGTTCTGAACAAATATTGCGTACTTCTTGCACAAACTTCTTACTTGGAACGATAAATCCGCCTTCCCCTTGAACAGGTTCCATTACAACGGCTGCAATTGTTTCTGGTGCTACTTCTGATATGAAGAAATTCTTAAACTCTTCAATCATAAAGTCATCGTACTGCTCTTCCGTTAATCCTTCTGGGCGGCGATATTCGTACGGGAATGGTGCTTTATAGACTTCAGGCGCAAATGGGCCAAATCCAAATTTATATGGTTTTACTTTACTTGTCATCGTCATTGTCATTAATGTACGCCCGTGGAATCCTTTAGAAAATGCAATAATACCAGGTCTTTTTGTATATTTACGAGCGATTTTCACTGCGTTTTCAACCGCTTCTGCACCACTATTTAAAAATAGTACTTGCTTATCAAAACTTCCCGGCGCTAATGCCGCAAGTTTTTCTGCTAATTCAATATATGGCTCATACATCATGACATTAAATCCAGTATGAATGTATTGATCTACTTGTTTATGGAGCGCCTCTTTAACAGCTGAATGACAATGCCCTACGTTAATTGTTCCGATTGCTCCCGCGAAATCAATGTACTGATTGCCATCAACATCTGTTACAAGAGAACCATTTGCAGATTGTACAAACGTTGGGATGCCGTTACTTACTCCTTTTGGTACTATATTTTGGCGGCGTTCTAATAAAGACGCTGCTTTCGGTCCAGGAATTTGTTCATTTACTTTAGCAAATTTTTTTGTGTTCATTACGTACCCCATCCTTTTCTTTACATTGTTTTCTCTTTTCATTGCAAAATGTATGCCAACGTTCTTTCCCAGCATTCATCCTGCATACCTTCTATGTCGACATAAAAAATAAGTCTATAAAGACTCATTAAGAGTCCTTATAGACTTATTTTTCTTACACAATAGACTTTCCTTGTTCCCAAATCAACTCACCCGAATGAGAAATAAACTCCCCAACAGATTGTACTACTAAATCTGCAAGTGGTTCTAACGTTTGACGATCTCCTGTACCAGACAGTACTCCAATTGCATAGCAATCGCCGCCATTTTTCGCTAAATATAAATCAGTTGGTGTATCTCCAACGACGGCTACTTCACATGCTTCTAAATGAAACTTCTCACAAAAAGATTCTACAATTCTTTTATCTGGTTTTTGTGCCGGAAATGTATCTGAAGCTACAACATAATCAAAAAAGGACTCTAATTGATATTGTTTCAAAAATAATTCTGTTGGTGCAAAATCATCAGCTGTCACAACACCTAAAATAAATCCTCTATCCTTTAAACCTTGTAAAATCCTCGGTAAATCCGCCGTCATTTTCATATAGGAGCGGTGTTCATACATAAGAGAAAATAATTTTTCACTTACCCACTCATGCATTTCCTCTTCCTTAGATGACATAATATACTTACAAAGCCCCTTTGCAACATCAAGGCTTGTTCCTGCCGCTATTGCGCTATGAGGGTTCACAAATACCCCATTCACACCGATCTCTTTTAATAAATCTTGCTGCATTGACTTTGGAAGTTGATATAGATTTATACATTCCGCCACAAGTTCTTCAGCTACTTTTATCCAAATTGAATGAAAATCCATTAATGTCCCATCTTTATCAAATAGTATTGCTTTTACCTTCTCCATAGCACCCTACCTCTCGTTTCTTATCTCCTCCAGTGTATCAATAAAGTATGGATATAAAATAAACGAATTGTAAAAATACCATAAAAATCAAACTAACTTCCAATTTACAATTCCTCTATATAATAAAAAGGATGCCTTTACAGGGCATCCTCTTGTTGTTCAGGAACAAATAGTTCAAGACAATGATATATATTTTCGAATTCCATCGGTGCATCTCCACCGTATTCACCGTCTAAGTTAATCATTAGTTTATCTGGTGAATGCACTTTAATTCGATTTGCTTGTGTGTATAGCACTTTTGGGTTATTAATATGTTCACCACGCTGCGCTTGTGTTGCTGCTTTAATTAAGTCAGCAATAGAACCTTTTTTCAGTACTAATAAATCAAATAATCCATCGTTAATCGATGCATATGGTGCTACCTTTTCAAAGCCGCCCACTGAACGAGTATTCGTAATTAAAAACATCGTAATTTCTTCTTGTAGTAATTTCCCATCATACTCAATTTCAACATATGTTGGATGTAATGACGGTAACATTTCGATTCCTTTTAAATAGTAAGCAAGTTGGCCTAATACCGTCTTTAGCTTGCTTGGCACTTCATATGTTAATTCTGTAATACGGCCGCCACCAGCGATATTAATGAAATATGTATCATTCGCTCTACCAAGATCTAACGGAACTGTTTTCCCTTCACAAATAATATCCGCAGCCTCTTCAATAGCACGAGGTACACCGATCGCACGCGCAAAATCATTTGTCGTTCCAACTGGAATAATTCCAAACTTTGGACGATGTTCATGTCCTACTAAGCCGTTCACCACTTCATTTAATGTACCATCACCACCAGCTGCGATAACAACATCAAACTTACGATCCGCAGCTTGCCTCGCTGCCACAGTCGCATCTCCAGGACCAGTTGTCGCATGACAAGACGCTTCATATCCAGCTTGTTCTAATTTTTGTAATACTTCCGGTAAGCTCTTCTTAAATAGCTCGCGCCCAGAAGTAGGATTATAAATAATTCTTGCTCGCTTCATCATTTATTAGCACAGGAAATTTCTTTATATATTGAAAAAGAACATACCGAACTTCTATTCAGTATTCCCATGCCTACCTCCTCTCATCTTCCTATCCTTCTTTTATCTCGCTCAAACAGGCAGTAAGAACCCGATTCGTGTAGTCCATCAAAAGTAAATATTCATTTCAATGGTTTTGTTTTATTTGACAAAAAATTTATGTCCATCTATTTCCTCACAACAATTTACATATAACGAATAATAATTATCTATTATTTCATGAGATGAAAAAAACCTCTATGTCTAGATTTATCATTATTCCCACCTTTTTGCAACTATCATACCATAGTTGCTATACAAACATTTTTACACTTTTGACAGTTAATCAAACGTTTGTTTAAACGATCTTCTCTCATTTAAACAAACGTTTGATTAACCTAGAAAAACACCCATGTACGGGTGTTTTTCTGCTTAATCTTTACAAGTTACTATTATTATCGCTTATTAATCTCTTCAAGTAAGATTTTGTTAACAAGCGGCGGATTTGCTTGTCCTTTTGTAGCTTTCATAATTTGACCAACTAAGAAGCCAATTGCACGGTCTTTACCGTTTTTAAAGTCTTCGATAGATTGCTCATTATTATCAAGAATTTCTGTTACAACTTTACGAAGTGTACCCTCGTCAGAAATTTGAACAAGACCTTTTGCTTTAACGATTTCCTCTGGGTCTCCACCTTTTTCAATTAACTCGTTAAATACTTTCTTCGCGATTTTAGAAGAAATTGTACCTTTTTCAATTAATTGAACCATTTTAGATAAACCAGCAGGCGTTAATGCAACGTCTTTTAATTCTTTTTGTTGTTTGTTTAAGTATGCAAGCACTTCACCCATTAACCAGTTTGATGTTAGTTTCGCATCTGCTCCATCTTCAATTGCTGCTTCAAAGAAATCAGACATCTCTTTCGTTAATGTTAATACGTGTGCATCATAAGCTGGTAAGCCAATTTCTGCAACGTAGCGAGCTTTACGTGCATCTGGAAGTTCTGGAATCGAAGCACGAATTTCTTCTTTCCATTCATCATCGATGTAAAGTTCAACTAAGTCTGGCTCTGGGAAGTAACGGTAATCGTCAGATCCCTCTTTCACACGCATTAAGATTGTTTTCTTCGTTGCTTCATCATAACGACGTGTTTCTTGTTGGATGATACCACCAGATAACAATTCTTTCTCTTGGCGCACTTGCTCGTGCTCAAGACCTTTTTGTACGTAAGTGAATGAGTTTAAGTTTTTCAGTTCCGCTTTTGTACCGAACTTCTCTTGTCCAACTGGACGAAGGGAAATGTTCGCATCACAACGCAAGGAACCTTCTTCCATCTTACAATCAGATACGCCAGTGTATTGAATGATTGATTTTAACTTCTCTAAGTATGCATATGCTTCTTCTGGCGTACGCATATCTGGCTCAGATACGATCTCGATTAAAGGCATACCTTGACGATTGTAATCTACTAATGAACCATCAGCTGTATGCGTTGATTTACCAGCATCTTCTTCTAAATGAAGACGTGTAATACCGATACGTTTCTTTTTACCGTCTACTTCAATTTCAATCCAACCATTTTCACCAATTGGCTTATCGAATTGAGAAATTTGGTAAGCTTTCGGATTATCTGGGTAGAAATAGTTTTTACGGTCGAACTTCGTTTCCGTTGCGATTTCACAGTTTAATGCCATTGCAGCTTTCATTGCAAAGTTAACTGCTTCTTTATTTAAAGTAGGAAGTACCCCTGGGTATCCTAAGTCAATTACACTTGTTTGTGTATTTGGCTCCGCTCCGAATTCTGTTGGACTCGCAGAGAAAATTTTCGAATTTGTTTTTAACTCAACGTGAACCTCTAAACCAATAATTGTTTCTAAATTCATTTATTCTCGCCTCCTTACAGACTTGCTTTTTTTGTATGATAGTCTGTTGCTTGCTCAAACGCATGTGCAACGCGGTAAATTGTCGCTTCATCGAAGTGTTTACCAATGATTTGTAGACCAAGTGGCATGTTATTAGCACCGAATCCACATGGAACAGAAATCGCTGGAACACCCGCTAAGTTTACTGGGATTGTTAAAATGTCATTTGCATACATTGTCATTGGATCATCAACTTTTTCGCCCACTTTAAATGCCGGAGTTGGCGTTGTTGGTCCAATAATAACATCGTAGTTAGCAAATACATTTTCAAAGTCGTTTTTAATTAATGTACGTACTTGTTGTGCTTTCTTGTAGTATGCATCATAGTAACCAGAGCTAAGTGCAAATGTACCAAGCATAATACGACGTTTTACTTCATCACCAAAACCTTCGCTACGTGTGTTTTTGTAAAGGTCTAATAAATTATTTACATTATCAGAACGAACACCGTAACGTACGCCATCAAAGCGTGAAAGGTTAGCAGATGCTTCAGAAGAAGATAATAAGTAATACGTTGCTAGAGCGTATTTAGAGTGTGGAAGAGATACTTCCTCCCAAGTTGCGCCCATACCTTCTAATACTTTTAAAGCAGCTAGTACTGACTCACGAGCTTCTTCGCCAACACCTTCTCCTAAGTATTCTTTCGGTACAGCAATGCGTAAACCTTTAACGTCGCCTGTTAAACCAGCTAAGTAGTTTCCTACTTCAACGTTAGCAGAAGTTGCATCCATACGGTCAATACCTGAAATAGCTTGTAATAAGTATGCATTATCTTCTACTGTACGTGTAATCGGTCCGATTTGGTCAAGTGAAGATGCGAATGCTACTAATCCGTAACGAGATACGCGTCCGTAAGTTGGTTTTAAACCTACAACGCCGCAATATGCAGCTGGCTGACGGATAGAACCACCCGTATCAGAACCTAGAGAGAATAATACTTCTCCTGCTGCTACAGCTGCTGCAGAACCACCACTAGATCCGCCTGGAACGTAATCTAAGTTCCATGGATTTTTCGTAGCGTAGAAACCTGAGTTTTCATTTGAAGAACCCATTGCGAACTCGTCCATATTTAACTTACCGATTGTAACTGTGTCAGCAGCTTTTAGCTTTTGCACAACTGTTGCATCATAAATTGGATCAAAGTTTGCTAACATTTTGCTCGCACAAGTTGTACGAAGACCGTTAGTTACAATGTTATCTTTTACACCAATTGGCATACCGAATAATAAACCATTATCTTCAGCACCAATTTTCGTGTCTAATTCTTTCGCTTTCGCGCGTGCGTTTTCTTCATCTAATGTAAGAAAAGCTTTTACGTTATCTTCAACATCCGCAATACGTTTGTATGATTCTTCTACTAAATCCGTAACGGAAATTTCTTTGTTGTTTAACTTCTTATGTAACTCTGATACGGAATGATCAAATAATGACATCGAAATTCCCCTCCTCTATTCTAATACTGCTGGAACACGGATTTGATTATCTTTGTGATCCGGTGCATTTTTTAATACTTCTTCGACTGGTAAACCTTTTTCTGGTACATCTTCACGCATAACATTTTTCATAGTTAATACATGAGTTGTTGGTTTTACATCAGTTGTATCTAATTCATTTAACTGTTCTGCAAATGTAACAATTGCATCTAGTTGTTTTTGAAATTTTTCAGCTTCTTGATCAGTAATTGCAAGACGTGCTAAATGTGCTACGTGCTTTACATTCTCAACGGAAATTCTTGACACGGCTAGGCCACCTCCATAATATATCGTTCAATCTACAATACTATTGATGATACCAAATTTTCAGTACTTCAAGCAAGTCAACACACGGCACTTACTGCATTTTTACATAAAAAAAGAAAGGCGAATGCCTTTCTTTACGATTTACTCTTTATCTAACGGTTTATTTTTCGGAAATCTCTCGTTATCTTCTTCATTATCACGAATTGTTTTTTGTAATACAAAACAAGACATCGTTAAAAATAATGTTCCAATTAAATAATATCCTTTTACACTAAGCGTTTCATCTAACGTATAAATCCCAATTAGCATACCTGAAAGTGCACAAACAAATGAAGTCCATGCTAAAAACGTGAACGCTTGCGTATTACGTCTTCTCATCGTTCTCCCCCTCGTTAGCTATACATCCATTATAGATAAGTATATTTACCATGATGGATTTTTATGTAAGTTCTAGTTTTATATTTATACATCTATCATAAAAGAATACTATTTTAAAATACATTTTCTGACTAATCTAAAAAAACAATTAAAATTATTGACATTTATTTCAATTCTGTATAAAATAAAAACAAATATTACGAACCTCGAAATATACGGGAGTGGAAATAATTGTTGCAATATGAACATTTTTTAGACTTACTGCTAGATAACGCCAAGAAACTTTTTTATCCTGAAGAATGGGTAAGCCTAGATTTAACACTTTCTAAAACAGAAGTATTTTGTTTACTTTGGATGGAGCGAAATACAGATATTACAATGACAAAAATCGCTGACCTTCTTGATATACCGATGAGTACAACGACAGGTGTTGTAAATCGCCTCGTAAAAAAGGGATATATTGAAAGGTACCGTGATGAAAACGACCGACGCATTGTATTAATTCGTTTAACAGAAAACGGCGTAATGCTCGTTCAAGAAGTAAAACAAAATGCAGCCCATTACTTTAACCTAGTGACAGAAGCATTATCAGAAGAAGAAAAAGCATTCTTACTACAAATCTTCCAAAAGATCATGAATCACATTGCTACGTCACAGCAAAAAACAGAAGAAAAAGTTTCTACACCTAAAATGAAAAACATTCCGATTGAATAAAACCCTAGTTGGGTTTTTATTCAACATTTTATTTCGTTACTCGTAATATTCGACACTCGAAACAAAGGGGATAGAATAATGAGAATTATTTTGTATACAGGTAAAGGCGGCGTAGGAAAAACTAGCATTTCAGCAGCAACAGCACTTCAAAGCGCAAAACAAGGATTAAAAACATTAGTAATGAGTACAGATCCTGCTCATAGTTTAGGAGATTCATTTGGTATAAAGCTATCTTCTGAGCCATTAGCAATTCGTGAAAATTTGTGGGCACAAGAAATTAATACGATTTATGAGATGGAAAAAGGCTGGGGGAAATTACAGAAATATATTACGCTACTCTTCACCTCCAAAGCAGCTGATGATATTACAACAGAAGAATTAACGATGTTTCCTGGTATGGAAGATTTAATTAGCTTACTTCGCGTACTCGATTATTATAAACAAAACACATATGATGTTATTATCATTGATTGTGCTCCAACAGGAGAAACATTAGCAATGCTCAGCTTTCCAGACATGCTCGGCTGGTGGATGGAAAAATTATTTCCTATTAAAAGAAAAGTTTTAAAAGTTGTTCGTCCTGTAGCTCAACCACTTCTTGGTGTCCCCCTTCCAACCGATGATATTATGGACGAATTAACGAATACACTTGAACAACTTGGAGAAATGAGAAATATTTTATCAAACCGAGACATAACAAGTATCCGCATCGTTGTAAATCCTGAAAAGATGGTCATTAAAGAAGCTCAGCGTAGCTTTACGTATTTAAATTTATACGATTATAACGTGGATGCCATTATGATTAATCGCGTCATCCCTAACACTGTCACCGATCCTTATTTTCAAGCATGGAAAGATACTCAAAAGAAATATAAAACATTGATTCAAGATAGTTTTCAGCCGCTTCCTATTTACGAAGCTCCTATGTTTGAACAAGAGGTTGTCGGTTTGTCTATGTTAGAGCGTGTAGGAGATGCTTTATTTAAATCAGATTCTTCTCCTACGGAAGTGAAATTTAACGGTCGCACTCAATATGTAAAAAAAGATGGCGATGAGTATATTTTCGTTCTCTCCATTCCCTTCTCAAACAAAAGTGAACTTGCATTAAATCAAAAAGGTGATGAGCTTATCATTCGTGCTGGTTCTGTTAAACGGAACATCACATTACCAAAAACGTTAACACACCTTTCTATTCAAGGAGCAAAATTCGAAGATGATGTACTAAACATTCGATTTGGAGGTGTAGTGCATGCGTGAGGAACTACTAAGGAAGGTAATTCGTACAAAAATAAAAGTCGGTATGAATATATTAGAAGAGTTACCTGCCCCAATCCAGCAATCAGCTAAGCAAGCACTAAACATTTTGCAAGAGGAACTAGCTACTTATCCGAAAAAACAAGAGCATCATGAGGATAATTTAAAAAGTATCATAATTGAATAACTATCCCTGTATAGAGGGCCTTTTTTAGGCTTTCTATATTTTATTGGAGTGATGTAAGTTGATGAAAAAACATTCCACTATTATACTCTGGATCATTCCTTTATTATTTTTCGTTCATAACCTTGAAGAATCTTTTCAAATGCCACAATATCTTGCTAATCAATTTTCAATTTATTTTATAACAAGGCGACAATTTTTCATTGCGATTTTCGTATTAACAATCTTTGTCTTACTTATCGTCTTTCTATATCAACTAAACTTTTTGTCTTCTATATACTGGATTATTTTTATACAGGGGGCGATATTCTTCAACTCTGTTCAACATATTATTTTGTTTTTTATTTATCGTTCATATAATCCTGGCGTAATATCAGCCGTTTTCATTATGATTTTTTCTATTTTCTTTTTTTCATTCGAAAAACACCTCATTCATAAAAAACAATTCATAATTACACTCATTTTCAGCTTATTTGCTTACCCTTTTATAATTTGGATTACCTTACTATTCGCTAGCTACTTTCATTCATAAAAAAAGACCAGGAAAACTCCTGGTCCATCACTCTACTTAACAAACATTGGATTCTACGTTATACAGAATTGGAAGGTACAGAATTAGGGTTTTGTTTGTTAAGTAGATTATATGTTGAACGAGCTAACAGCGGAGGGGTTCCTACTGTTAATCGTTAAACCCGATAATTATTTTACGATTTTTTCAAGCTCCTCAAGTGAAAGATCTACTGAAATGGAACCATCATTTGTTTCTTTCTTAATTGCATCTGTTACTTCTTTTGAATGATATAGTTCAATTACTTTTTTCAGTGTTGGATCATCTTTATCTTTTGTACGAGCTGCGAAAATATTAATATATGGCTTCGCATTTTCATTCTTTGGATCTTCTAAGAAAATTGGATCCTTCGCTGGATCTAATCCAGCTTGACCAGCAACACCGTTATTAATAACTGAAGCTGCAACATCTTTTAATACACGAGGTGTTTGCTGTGCGATAACCGGTGTAATTTTTAACTTCTTCGGATTTTCAGCAATGCCACTTGGATCTCCGAATAAGCCAAAGTCTTTCTTAAGCTTTAATAATCCAGCTGCATCAAGAAGTTTTAATGCACGAGCTTGATTCGTTGGATCATTTGGAATCGCAATTTCTGAACCATCTGGAATTTCATTTGCCTTCTTATATTTTTCAGAGTATAAGCCCATTGGTGCAATTTGCGTTGTACCGACAGCTGTAATATCTAACTTATGCTCTTTTTTAAATTGCTCTAAGAAAGCAACGTGCTGGAATGAGTTTAGTTCAATATCTCCATCAGCTAACGCTTTATTTGGCGTTGTGTAATCAGAGAACTCCACCAGTTTAATTTTAATTCCCTCTTTTTCAGCTTTTTTCTTTAAAATTTCCCAAGCGTCTCCATCTGTTCCGGTTACGCCAACGCGAACTACTTTCTCTTTTGCTCCTGCCCCCGTGTCTCCACTTGAGCAGCCGCTTAACGCTGAAATTCCTACAATCGCTGATAATGCAAATGCTAAAATTTTCTTCATTTTCTTTTCCCCTCTTCCTTTTTATGATCTGCGTAAAAAGACTTTCGCAAAGTAGTTTCCTAAATTTTGAGCTACCTGTACGAGAATAATAAGTAAAACGACCGTTACGAACATAACTGATGTATCAAAACGTTGATAACCATATGTCATCGCTAAGTCACCAAGACCGCCACCACCGACAAGCCCAGCAACTGCAGAAAATTCAATTAAACCAACTGTCATAAACGTAACACCTAAAATTAATGGCGCTAACGCTTCTGGTACAAGAATTTCAAAAACAATTCTAAATGGTGAAGCACCCATCGCTTGAGCTGCTTCAATGACTCCCTTTGGAACTGAAACAAGATTTGTTTCAACCATTCTAGCAATACCAATTGACGCAACTAACGTCATTGGAAAGATTGCTGCCGCTGTTCCAATCGTCGTTCCGATAACACTTCTTGTTAGTGGGCTTAAAGCTACTAAGAAGATGATGAATGGAACCGGACGAATTGTATTAATAATGATATTAAGAATAGAAAAGACCCATTTATTTTCTAAAAAGTTCCCTTTTCTCGTTACATATAAAAGTAAACCTAGAGGTATACCGAGAATTGTAGCGAATATAAGGGTTACAATTACCATTAAGAGGGTATCCCCCGTCGCATCTACTATGCGGGGCCAAAATATACTCCAATCAACTCGCATGAGCTTCTACCTCCTTCAGCTGCACTTGCAGTCTTAGATGTTGTAATGCTTTTTGAATTTCTTTCTGCTCACCTTGCAGTTCTACAAGTAGATTTCCAAATAGCACATTTTGAAGTTCAATAATATTTCCGTACAGTACGTTTACATCGACGTTATAGTTTTTCGCGATATATGATAGTACCGGCTGCCCTGTCTCTTCCCCAGTAAATGTTAAGCGATAAATCTGTCCACCATTTTGAATTTTCCCTAGAACACTTTCCGGTAAATGATCATTAATAATGGAGCGTACAAAGTTTTGAGTTGTCTTTGTTTTTGGTTGTGTGAAAACATCAAACAGTTTTCCTTCTTCAATAACCTTTCCCTTCTCCATTACAGCTACACGGTGACAAATTTCTTTCACAACATGCATTTCATGTGTAATAAGAAGAATTGTTACATTGTATTCTCGATTTACTTTCTTTAATAAGTTCAAAATTTCTGTCGTTGTTTCTGGATCTAAAGCTGATGTTGCCTCATCACATATAAGAATGTCTGGCGATGTTGCAAGTGCTCTTGCAATGCCAACACGCTGCTTTTGTCCGCCTGATAGTTGCTCTGGATAATAGTTTGCTTTATCTTCTAATCCTACAAACTTCAGCAGTTCATTTACTCTTTCTTTTATCTCATTCTTTGGTACTTTCGCTAACCTTAATGGATAAGCAATATTCCCAAACACTGTTCTTGAATTAAATAAATTAAAACTTTGAAAAATCATCCCGATTCTTTGTCTTAGCTTCCGTAATTCTTTCGTCGATAAAGATGTAATATCTTTATCATCTATTGAAATCGTTCCTGCCGTTGGTCTCTCTAACATATTTACTAGGCGTAATAACGTACTCTTTCCAGCGCCACTAAAACCGATGATACCAAAAATTTCGCCCTTCTCAACTGATAATGTTACATCCTCCACCGCATGAACAGATTGCCCACCTGATTCATATACTTTACTTACGTTGTTAAAAGAAATCATTTTCTTCCCTCCTATATGCTGTAAAAACTTGAAGTAGAGCTTTTGAGGTAAAATAAAAAGTGCTCTCCTTCTTATCAACCGTAAAGATAAGAAGGAGAGCACTTATATGTACTCGTTCACATCTTCTCATCTTCCAAGCCTTTTATAAGGCTTGCTGGAGTTAGCACGGTATTAAAAAACCCGTTGCTGAGGTATCGTAGGGCCAGTCCCTCCACCTCTCTGGATAAGAATGTATCGATTTAATTGTCGTTTAATTAATTCTCATTATAGAACTCAGAATAATAAGAGTCAATACATTTTTTAGAAAAATATTAATTATTATTCTATTAAAATTTTCAAATAAAAAAATCACACTACAATAGTGATTTTTAAAGTTATGTAAAATTCTTTTCCTTCATATTTTTTAAAAGGAGAATCCTCTCTATAAAGTGAAACTATAATCAGTGGGGGGGTTTTGTTCATCCCCCACTGATTATCAGCCCTCACCAATCGGACATTTACGGACAGTTGATCTCCCACCTAACTTCTTTGCTCCAGCCGAATTTTGAGGTGGGAGTTTTACTGCCCGTTAATGTCGGATAAATTGAATACCATTATTTGAATATGAAATCGGAGGAAGATAAATATATGAAAACAGCTCTTTTACTCGTTGATATTCAAAATGATTATTTTCCACATGGAAAGATGGAGTTGCGTAATCCAGTAGAAGCAAGCGAATACGCTAGTCAGCTACTACAATTCTTTAGAACGAAAAACGAACCTATTTTTCATATCCAACATGTAGCAATTAAAGATGACGCTACTTTTTTCCTACCCAATACAGAAGGTGTACATATCCATGAAAGCGTACGTCCACTTAGAGAAGAAACTGTTATACTCAAACATTATCCAAATAGTTTTCGCGAAACTGATCTTCTAGAACAATTACAACGTTTAGACATTGAGCACGTCGTCATATGTGGGATGATGACTCATATGTGTATTGATGCTACCGTAAGGGCTGCTTTTGATTTCGGCTTTCCATGTACCGTTATACATGATGCTTGTGCTACAAAAGATCTTTCCTTTAAGAATGCTACTATACCAGCCGTTTATATTCATAACACAATTTTGGCTAGTTTAAATGGAGTATATGCAACTGTAATGAGTACAGAGGAGTTTTTGGCTACAAAAAAACACTCCCTTCAGTGAGCAAAACCGAAAAGAGTGTTTCTTGTCAAACCATAGATTTTCTTTCAAATTGTATTATACAGGAAATCCTTAAAATGAATACTAAAAAATATGACTAATAAGTCAACTTTTCTCGTTGTTTTGTTTCTATTTACATGTTTATCCCGATATTAATAGGATTTAGCTAGTTCTAAGTACCGAATAGTAATATATGGTAATTAGAACTAGTTTCTCCTATCAAAAACGTAACATATTATTTATCTGTTTATTTTTGCTTCTTTTTCAAATACTCCGCACGCAATTTTTCAATTTGCTGCTTTTTATCAAATTTGGCAGGCGTCTGTTTTTCATGAAACTTTGCCACGGCTACCTGACTTTTGTAATCCAATTGATATTTTCCCACTTTGTTCACCTACTTTTCTTGTCTTTAAAGAGAATCTATTCAACAAATATAGTATACCTTATTTACTGAAGTAAACCTTATTACATTATTAGTTTTTCTACTTATATCTATCTTAATCCATATATAGAAACTTTTTCAAAAAAAAAAAAAAAAAAAGAGATCTTCGCAGACTGCGAAGATCTCTTCTACTATTTCTTATAAAGTTTCAGAAGTAGTTTTTGCTTGCATGTGAAGTGCTAAGTAGTCAGGGCCACCAGCTTTAGAGTCTGTACCAGACATGTTAAAGCCACCGAATGGTTGGTAACCTACGATTGCACCAGTACATCCACGGTTGAAGTATAAGTTACCCACGTGGAATTCTTCACGTGCTTTTTCAATATGGTCACGGTTGTTAGTAACAACAGCACCTGTTAAACCGTATTCTGTATTGTTTGCAATTGCAAGTGCATGATCAAAGTCTTTTGCTTTACAGAATGCTACTACTGGTCCGAAGATTTCTTCTTTCATTAAGCGAGCATCTTCTGCAACGTCAGCAACGATTGTTGGTTGGATGAACCAGCCTTTAGAATCGTCTCCTTCGCCACCTGTTAAGATTCTACCTTCTTCTTTACCAATTGCAACATAGCTCATTACTTTATCGAATGCAGCTTGGTCATTAACAGGACCCATGTTTGTACCTAATACAGCTGGGTTAGCAACTGTTAATTCTTTCGTTAATTCAACAGCACGATTTAATACGTGGTCGTATACATCTTCATGGATTACTGCACGAGAACATGCAGAACATTTTTGTCCTGAGAATCCGAATGCTGATGCTACGATAGATTTAGCTGCTAATTCAAGATCTGCTTCTTTATCAACAACGATTGTATCTTTACCACCCATTTCAGCGATAACGCGTTTTAACCAAATTTGGCCTGGGTTTACTTTCGCTGCACGCTCATAAATACGGATACCTACATCACGAGATCCAGTGAAGCTCACGAAACGTGTACGAGGGTGATCTACTAAGTAGTCACCAACTTCAGAACCATTACCTGGAACGAAGTTTACTACGCCAGCTGGTAAGCCAGCTTCTTCTAATACTTCCATGAATTTTGCAGCTACTACAGGAGTTGTACTAGCTGGTTTTAGTAATACTGTGTTACCAGAAACTAAAGCAGCTGTTGTCATACCTGCCATAATTGCGAATGGGAAGTTCCAAGGAGAAATGATAACACCTACTCCTAATGGAATGTAAGAGAAACGATTATATTCAATTGGACGGCTTTCTACTGGAATTCCGTCTTTTAATTTTAACATTTGACGACCATAATATTCCATAAAGTCGATTGCTTCTGCTGTATCAGCATCTGCCTCATTCCATGGTTTACCTGCTTCTTTTACAAGAATAGCAGAGAATTCATGCTTTCTGCGACGAACGATTGCTGCAGCACGGAATAAAATGTCTGCACGCATTTCTGGCTTTGATTTTCTCCAAGTTTGGAATGTTTCATCCGCTACTTGCATTGCTTTTTCAGCTAACTCACGGCTTGCTTTTGAAACGCGACCAACAAGTTCCTCTTTATTTGCAGGGTTTACAGAAACAATTTTGTCTTCTGTAGTGATTTTTTCTCCCCCAATAATTAATGGATAGTCTTGTCCAAGATAAGATTCTACTTTCTTTAAACCTTCTTCAAACGCTAATTTGTTAGCCTCCACTGAAAAATCTGTAAATGGCTCATGTTTGTATGCTACTACCATTCTTTTTAGCCTCCCCTTAGAAAAACGTTTACATTTTACAACATTATTCTACACGATAATTTAGATTTATTCAAATATTCCTAGACTTATATTTTAAAAATTAATTAATTTTTAAAATATAATAAAAAAAATAGAGTTATACATACGTATAACTCTACAAAATATGAGTATATTCCAAAATGTTTTTTCCAATCAATAAAATAGTTACTAACAAAAATAAAGTTCTTACATATCCAACACCTTTTTGAACTGCAAACTTCGATCCAAAATAAGCGCCAAAAATCATCGACAATCCCATAATAATACCGTATTCAAAATGAATTACGTCTAAAAATAAAAAAGTAATTAAAGATACGATATTACTAACAAAGTTCAAAAGTTTTCCAGATGCTGCCGCTTGAATAAAATCCAAACCCACTAATAAAAATGCAAAAATTAAAAAGGATCCTGTCCCTGGTCCAAAAAATCCATCGTAAAACCCTATCATTAAAATAACAAAGAAAAATATTAATGTTTTTCTTTTCGTCATCTTCTTATAGGTAGATACACTTCCCCAATCCTTTTTTGCAATAATATAAATGGCAATAAACACCAACATCACAAGCACTAACGGACGTAAAATATCCGGCGGAATAAACTTTACTACTAAAGCGCCTGCGACCGCTCCTATAACAGTTAACGGGATTAACTTTCCTACAATTTTAAAATCGACCTTTCCTGATCGAATAAAATAAACTGCACTCGTAAACGTCCCCATCGTTGCAGCTAATTTATTCGTTGCAATTGCCGAAGCTGGTGGTAAACCAACAAACATAAGTGCTGGAAGCGAAATTAATCCTCCACCGCCAACAACTGAATCAATAAAAGCTGCTAAAAAGCCGAATGCAATTAATAAAATAATGACTTGAAAACTTAATTCGTCCATGTGCTTTACCCCTTACCCCCCCATTATTTATAACATTTTAAATTATAACAAAATTCCTCAAGAAAAAAAGCCGTTCCATAAAGGAACAGCCCTCCTATTTAATCTAAAATTTTCACAAATGGTTCATCTTGCTTCGCTTCACGTATAATAATCGCTTCTGGACGTTCTACAGATTTAATCGTTACTTGTACTTTCATATAATTCGGGAAGTATTCCATAACAAGCCCAGCTACATATTGTGTAAAACCAATTATTTCTGCTTTCCCATTAAACTGGACAGGAATATCAAGCTTTATTTCTCTTAATTCATCATCTCTATACATACCAGTACCGATAACAGCTGTGTAGTCGCCTTGGAAATAATCGCTTAGTTTTGATTTAAAGTTCGATACTCTCGCCAGATCTTCACGTTTATTATCTGTTTTCGCTTGTTCAGATGGGAACAAATAATATTTCTCATTAATTTGTTTCCAATCCTCAACCGTTTCACTGCCTTTTTCAACATTCGCATAAGAAACAAAGTTACCTGGCACGAGTGAAGCCTTTGGAGCCTGACGATAAATTGCAAATGTTATCGGAAGGTTTTTTGTTTCAGGCTGTTTTTGATGCATAAATTTCAAGACTTCTTGCGCCATTTTTTTCCCTTCAGCTACCATTTTTTCTTGCTCAATTTTAGCCTCACGCGGATAACCATGCTCTTCCTCGTAATAATGAACCGAGTTCATCGCTAAACCAATTACAATGCCTTGGCGCTCATCTGATTCGCCTTTTTTCACATAATAATCATGCTCTAAAATATTTGAAATATATATTGGATTTTTTTTATTCTTTTCCTCTAATGATTCAGATCCTCCACCTAACGCTGGGTTTAACCCAATGTTTGGAAATTTAACTGCATCTTTTTTTAATTTGTCCTCTAGTTCCTTTTGTTCAGCATCTGTACGCTTTCTTTTAACAAGCATCTGCACATTTTGAGTATCTAGAGTACTTCCACCTTTAAAGAAATGATCTTTCGTACTAAAGGATTCTTTCGCAATACGCATTAATCCTGTTTCAAATTCATCTATATCAAGACGATTACTTACTCCTTGTACAACTAAACCACGTGCAGCTCCTGCTTGAAATGGAATAGTCGCCTTATAGTATTCATCCGAAATAGCGTACTTCGGAACGATTGCTTGCTCTTTTGCTTTCCCCGATTTCTCAACCACTTTTTCATCTTTATCGGCACCTGCACTACACCCACTTACGAGTAGGCCAAGGCTTAATACCGCTAATGCTATTTTTTTCATGGTAAGTTTGCACCTCTTACTTATTTAGCTCTTGTAAGAACCTCTCTTCATTCCAAACCTCAACATTATGCTTCTCTGCTTGTGCTAATTTCGAACCTGCTGCTTCACCTGCAACAACTAAATCCGTACTTTTACTAACACTTCCTGTTACTTTTCCACCTAATGCCTCAATCTTTTTCTTCGCTTCACTACGTCCCATAACTTCTAATTTCCCTGTTAAAACGACAGTTTTTCCTGCGAAGTACGACTCAATATTTTGTAAATCAGCAATTTTTATGCCTTTGTATGCCATATTCACGCCATACTCTTTAAATTGTTGTAATAACTCTAATACGTCTTCATTATCAAAATACGTCACGACGGATTGAGCCATTTTTTCACCAATTTCATTAATTGCTTTTAGTTCTTCTTCCGTTGCTTTCACAAGCGCATCCATCGTTTCGAAATGCTCGGCAAATGTACGTGCTGCTTTCGCTCCAACATGGCGAATACCAAGACCAAATAATAATCGTTCTAATGAGTTTTCTTTAGAATTCTCAATTGCTTGTACTAAATTCGTTGCTGATTTTTCACCGAATCGTTCTAGCTGTAATAATTGCTCTTTCGTCAACGAATATAAATCAGCGAATGTACGAATATAATCAGCATCAAAGAGTTGTGTAATGACACGTTCTCCAAGTCCATCAATATTCATTGCATTTCTTGAAACGAAATGGATTAATCCTTCTCGAATTTGAGCCGGACAAGTTGGATTTATACAGCGAAGTGCTACCTCTTCTTCTAAACGAACTAGTTCACTCTCACATGCTGGGCAATGCGTTGGCATATGATATTCTTCTTCCTCACCAGTACGCTTATCAAAAATAACGTTCACAACTTCTGGAATAATATCTCCGGCCTTCTTCACAACAACATAGTCACCAATTCGAATGTCTTTTTCACGAATTAAATCTTCGTTATGTAAAGAGGCACGACGAACGATAGTACCAGCCACTCGCACTGCCTCTAGCTCTGCAGTCGGTGTTACAACCCCTGTGCGACCAACACTTAATTCAATGCCTGTTAATCTTGTTACAACTTCTTCAGCCGGGAATTTATAAGCAATCGCCCATCTTGGACTCTTTGCTGTAGTTCCTAAACTTTCTTGAAGAGCAACATCATCTACTTTTATAACGATTCCATCGATCTCATAATCAAGATGCGGACGTTTTTCTTGCCATTCTTCTACATAAGCTATAACTTCTTCGATTGTTTCACATGTACGACGATTTGGATTTGTTTTGAATCCAAGTTCCCCTAAGAAATCAAGCGATTCACTATGTGATGGAATTGTTTTTTCCGCTACATTCGCAAGACCGTACACAAACATAGATAAGTTACGTTTCGCTGCAATTTTTGGATCAAGTTGGCGTATTGAACCTGCTGCCGCATTACGCGGATTCGCAAATACATCTTCACCATTTTGCTCTTTTTCTTCATTTAGCTTAACGAATGAACGCTTCGGCATATAAGCTTCGCCTCGTGCTTCTAACGTTACTTCTTCATTTAAACGGAGCGGGATCGCTTTAATTGTTTTTAAATTTTGGGTAATATCTTCCCCTGTTACACCATCACCACGCGTTGCCCCTTGAATGAAGCGTCCTTTTTCATAATGAAGTGAAACAGCAAGTCCGTCAATTTTTAATTCGCATATATATCTTACATTCGCATCATCAATTCCTTGGCGTACTCGTCGGTCGAAATCACGTAAATCTCCTTCGTTAAATGCATTTCCTAAACTTAACATCGGTGACTTATGTGTTACTTTTTCAAATATATCAAGAACCGTTCCTCCAACGCGAATGGAGGGAGAGTCTTCACTCATAAACTCTGGATTCTCTGCTTCTAATTTTATAAGCTCCTGCATATTACGGTCATACTCCGCATCAGAAACAGAAGGATTGTCTAATACGTGATACTGATAGTTAAATGTATTTAACAAATCACGCAGTTCTTCTATACGTTGTTTTGCTATCTCTTTTGACATACCCTCATTCCTTTCCTATTGTTTCGTCACAGGTGCAAATTTTGCTAACAAACGTTTAACACCAATCGGGCTTGGGAACGCAATATCTAATTCTTTTGCATCACCTTCACCTTTTACACTGACAACTGTACCGACTCCCCATTTTTGGTGGGAAGCTTTATCGCCTACTGCCCAGCCAATTTGCTCGCCACCTGTCGTCTTAGCTGCAGGACGCGCGAAAGCTGAACGAGAGCGTGTTGTGGTTGTAGTTGTCATTCTACTTGTACTTGTCGTTCTTCCTTTTGCACCAAACGAAGTTTCACGCTTTGGCGCTGTTTCATTTAACGATTCTACTAGCTCTGCCGGAATTTCTGTAATAAATCGAGAGGCAGCGTTCATACTTGTTCTACCAAATAAAGTACGCATTTGTGCGTTAGATAAATATAACTCTTCTTCTGCACGAGTAATACCTACATAAGCAAGGCGACGCTCTTCCTGCATTTCATCTTCTTCCATTAGAGAACGAGTATGCGGGAATATTCCTTCCTCTAAACCAACAATAAAGACAACTGGGAATTCTAATCCTTTCGCTGAGTGCATCGTCATTAAAATAACTTCCTCACCAGCAGTTGGATCTTCATCGACACGATCAATATCAGCAACAAGCGCTAAGTCTGTTAAGAATGCAACAAGGCTCTTATCTTCGCTTTGAGATTCAAATGTTTGCGTAACAGATAAAAACTCATCTAAGTTCTCTAAACGACCTTCTGCTTCTAAAGTACGCTCGTTTTTCAACATATCGCGATAGCCTGTTTTTTCAATAACTTCCTCTACCAACTCTGTAACAGATAAATACTCTTGCATATTTACCCAGTTGTGTAATAAACCTGCGAATTCTTTTACTGCCTTTGTAATTTTTGCACTTACTCCAACATGCTCAATCTCATCGAATACAGCCGTTAATGAAATTCCATTTTGTACACCGTAATTAATAATTTTATCGATAGAAGTCGCACCAATCCCGCGCTTTGGCATGTTTATAATACGCGCGAAACTAATCTCATCATCTGGATTCCCAATTAAACGTAAATACGCCAAAATGTCTTTAATCTCTTTACGATCGTAGAACTTCGTACCGCCGACAATTTTGTAAGGAATATTAGATTTCAGGAAAATCTCCTCGACCATACGAGACTGCGCATTTGTACGATATAACACTGCAAAATCAGTATATTTTCGTTTTCCCATTTGAATATCGTCACGAATTTTTTTCGCAACAAAGTATGCTTCGTCTTTTTCCGTCGCAGCACGGTAATATGAGATTTTGCTTCCAACTTGATTGTCTGTCCATAATTTTTTCGGTTTACGGTTTGAATTTTTTTCAATAACAGCATTCGCTGCATTTAAAATATTTTGTGACGAACGATAGTTTTGCTCTAACAGAATAACTTGCGCATTCTCATAGTCTTTTTCGAATGACAAAATGTTAGAAATGTCAGCCCCGCGCCAGCGGTAAATAGACTGATCTGAGTCACCTACAACACATAAATTTTTAAAACGTGCTGCTAAATGTTTTACAAGAAGGTACTGTGCTTTGTTCGTATCTTGATACTCATCCACGTGAATATATTGGAACTTACGCTGATAAAACTCTAGTACTTCTGGAACACGTTCAAATAGCTGAATCGTTGTCATAATTAAATCATCAAAGTCTAATGAGTTATTTTTCAGAAGACGTTTTTGATATTCTGTATATACATCGCTCGTTAATTTTTCATATGGATCAGCGATGGTAATTTTTTTCGCATATTTATCTGCAGATAACAATTCATTTTTCGCATTACTAATACCAGCTAAAATGGAGCGTGGCTCAAATTTCTTCGGATCAATATTACGCTCTTTCATAATTTTTTTGACTACAGTTAACTGATCGCCTGAATCTAAGATTGTAAAGTTACGATTAATACCAATACGATCGATATCACGTCGTAAAATACGTACACACATAGAGTGGAACGTAGAAATCCAAATATCTTCTGCTTCTGGTCCGACAAGTGTATCAATACGCTCGCGCATTTCACGCGCCGCTTTATTTGTAAAGGTAATAGCTAGTACATTCCATGGCGCTACACCTTTTTCACCAAGTAAATACGCAATACGATGTGTTAACACACGTGTTTTACCACTACCTGCACCTGCCATTAATAGAAGTGGTCCGTTCGTTGTTTGTACTGCTTTTTGTTGCTGCGGATTTAAACCATTTAATAACTTATCTGTCTTACTCATATACGCCTGCACCTACTCTCCTTTTACTGCTTTAACTGTTTTTAACGCGGATTTTATATCATCATAAATAATATTTCCAACAACTACTGTATCAGCGTATTGTGCCATTTCCTTCGCTTGTTCAGCATTAGAAATACCGCCGCCATAATATAACTTCGCTTGTTTTAATTCTGCTTTTACATTTTTAACAAGTTCAACGTCTCCATACGTACCGCTATATTCTAAATAAAATATCGGTAAACGTAATAGCTTGTCTGCTAAACGCGCGTATGCAATTACATCATCTTCTGTTACATCACATTTCGCATCTGTAAGCTGAGCTACTTTCGCTTCCGGATTTAAAACACAATACCCTTCCATGAAAATTTCATCCCAGTCCATAATATCCCCAAATTCTTTCAAAGCCTCATGATGAACACCTGTTACCCATTCTACCTTTCGGCTATTTAAAACGCTTGGGATATAATAAAAATCAAATCCTGGTGTAATTGCTTCCACATCAGAAACCTCTAACACACAAGGAACTGCATATCTACGAATGCTAACTAGCATGTGTAATACATTATCAATTGTAACTCCATCACTTCCGCCTACAATAACAGCATCTGTTCCAGACTCACAAATCATTTCTAAATGTTCGTCACTTAACTCCTTATTTGGATCAAGCTTAAATACATGTTTCCACCCGGAAATATCGTACATGAAAACACCCTTTCTTTTCTCTATTTATATATATTTCTGTTCAAAATAACAGTTTATTTTCATCAGGATTTTTTTAACTTCATCTTAAATATTTGTTTAAAACGGAGAATTAAGTTTGGAATTCCCTCTTCCATAGTTTTTCAAACGAGAGGATTTAACTTTGAACTTCCTTTTGTGCATTCTTTCATTATAACAAAAAAAGCTACTTACACACACGCACATTCCAACATCTTTTTCAACGTCAAATGTTGGATTACATATCCCAAAAATCACAAGGGATACTAATAAGAGAAATAGTATTATCTATTTCAACTTTCATAAAAAGGAGTGTTTTTCTAATGAAGCAAAACATCGGTACAATAAATGCCCTAATTCGAATTACGCTCGGACTTATCCTCTTCGGCTGTAGTAGCGCTAAACTTGTACGCAAGCCGTGGTGCACTTGGTCTAACGTCTTGCTATGGATTGGTGCAATGAAAATTGCAGAGGGAATTGTTCGTTTCTGCCCTGTTGTTGAAATGTGGAAATTCGGAAAATACATGAATATGGGGGCATTTAAAATGCCTAGCATGAATGTCGCTGAAAAGGGACATTCTAAAGAAGAAGTGAACCAAACTTCCAATCACGACAAACCAAAGTCAAATGGAAGTTATGACACTTCTGACAAAGAAATTGAGTCAGCGATTGAAGATATAATCCTGGCAAAACCGCTTTGAATCATTTGTCACGATGCAAGATGCTCTCAAAGGGACTTAGCTGCTGCAGTGGGCGGTTAAGTCTTCTTTATTTTACCATAAGACAGAACGTATATTCTCGTTTCAAACCTCAAAATATACATAAGAGATACTTAATCATTAATTTCAGAAAATTAGGTGTAAAGCCCTTGCATAAAATGATATAAAAGTGATATCATTTATATATCAGGAGGCGATCATATGAAAGAAAAACAAGTTTTTTATGTAAATGGTTTTCTCGGTATTATCGGGATTTTAATTTTAGCCGCTATCGGTGTATTTTTCCTTGTACAAGAAATTTTCATAGGAGCGGCATTAACTATTATTTTAGCCGCAGTTCTTGCTACAGGTATTGGTATTGTTCAACCAAACCAAGCAAAAGTCATTACGTTTTTCGGTAATTATTTAGGAACAATTCGTCAAAACGGTTTATTTTTAACAATTCCATTCGCATTCCGTCAAACTGTATCGTTACGTGTTGAAAACTTTAATAGTAAGAAGTTAAAAGTAAACGATATTGAGGGAAATCCAATTGAAATTGCAGCCGTTATCGTATATAAAGTTGTTGATTCTGCAAAAGCAATGTTCGGTGTTGAACATTACGATCGATTTGTAGAAATTCAAAGTGAAACAGCAATCCGCCACGTCGCAACAAAATATCCTTATGACAATTTCCAAGATGAAACTTGTATCACGTTACGCGGAAATACTGAAGAAATCTCTGAAGAATTAAAACGTGAGTTAGAAGCGCGCCTTGAAATCGCTGGCGTAGAAGTATTAGAAACTCGTTTAACACATTTAGCTTACGCAACAGAAATTGCCCATGCAATGCTACAACGTCAACAAGCAAAAGCAGTATTAGCTGCTAGAAAAGAGATTGTTGAAGGTGCTGTGAAGATGGCGAAAGATTCAATCCATATGTTAGATGAGGAAGGCGTACTTGAATTAGATGACGAGCGTAAAGCAAATATGGTGAACAACTTATTAGTTGCCATCGTTTCAGATAAAGGTGCGCAACCAGTTATTAATACAGGAAGCCTATATTAAAAGGTTGTAATCATTATGGCTAAAAAGAAAAGCTTTCCATTACGTATTGATCCTGAATTACACGCAGTCATCGAAAAATGGGCGAATGATGAGTTTCGTAGCGTCAATGCACACATCGAGTATTTACTTCGAGAAATGGCAAAGCAAAAAGGAAAATTGAAAAAAGATAAAGACGCATAAAAAATCCCGCTGAGAAATCAGCGGGATTTTTACATATTAGCTTCTCGTCATCTCATGACCAATTGCACGATATCCTATATCACTTCGGTAAAATAGACCATCACTCTCAATTTTACCAATTGCTTTATACACCTTATCTTTCGCTGCTTGTAAACTGTCCGCCTTACAAGTAACAAATAGTACACGGCCACCATTTGTTACAAAGTCACCGTGCTTCATAGCTGTGCCTGAATGGAAAACAATTACATCTTGCAATGTGTCTAATCCGTTAATAATTTCACCTTTTTTATATGCTTCCGGATACCCTTTCGAAGCAAGTACAACACCAATTACCGCTTCCTCTGACCACTGTAACGTTAATTCACTTTCATCTAATACAGCGTTACATACATCAACTAAATCATTTTCTAAGCGAGGTAATACTACTTCCGTTTCAGGATCACCAAAGCGTGCATTAAATTCAATTACCTTTGGGCCATCATTTGTTAAAATAAGTCCCGCATATAAAATTCCTGTAAACGAACGGTTTTCTGCAATCATCGCCTTGGCAGTTGGATGTAATACCATTTTTATTGCCTCTTGAACTGCTGATCCTGGAATTTGTGGTACGGGAGAATACGCACCCATTCCGCCTGTATTTGGACCTTTATCACCATCAAAAGCTCGTTTATGATCTTGCGCAATTACCATCGGATGCACAGTTGTTCCATTTACAAATGCCATTAATGAAAATTCTTGTCCATCTAAAAACTCTTCAATAACGACCTTCTTGCTCGCTTCGCCGAACTTCACATCTTGTAGCATCTCTTTCACAGCTTGTAATGCCTCTTCAAGCGTCATTGCTACCGTTACACCTTTACCAGCAGCTAGGCCGTCAGCTTTAATAACGATTGGCGCACCAACTTTTTGAATATACTGTACTGCTTCTTCATAGTCTGTAAAAGTTTCATATGCCGCAGTTGGAATATCATATTTTTTCATCAATTCTTTCGTAAAAGCCTTACTACCTTCAATAACAGCAGCCGCCTTATTTGGGCCAAATACACGAAGTCCCTCTTCTTTAAAGCGATCAACAATTCCATTCATAAGCGGAATTTCGGGTCCAACGAAAGTTAATTCAACCTTATTCTCTTTAGCAAATAACACTAATGCATCAAAATCATTTTCATCAATATCAACTGGTGTTGCAACATCGCGCATACCTTCATTACCCGGTGCTACATATACCTTTTCCACCTTTTCAGATTGCGCAAACTTCCAAGCTAAAGCATGCTCACGCCCACCGCGGCCAATTACTAAAACATTCATATTTCATCCCCCAATACTTAAATAAGTACAAACTAGAAGCTCTGCTCCTAGTTTGTTTTCATATCAATAAAAGTTTAAAAAGGAGGATCAAGAGCAACGACGACATGCGACAGTTATCTTGACCGAACCTTTTAAATATCCATATCAATAAAAGTTTAAAAGAGAGGATCAAGAGAACCGAGCAGGTCGAGGCGCATTTGACAGGAGGACACGGAATGTAGCTTTCCTACATGAGTACCGCACTGGCAATGCAACGACGACATGCGACAGTTATCTTGACCGGACCTTTTAAATATCCTCTATTAGTGTTTGAAATGACGTACGCCAGTGAACACCATCGTAATCCCATACTTATCCGCCACTTTGATAGAATCTTCGTCACGGATTGATCCGCCTGGTTGAATGATTGCTGTAATCCCTGCTTTTGCTGCTTCTTCTACTGTATCTGGCATTGGGAAGAAAGCATCAGATGCAAGTGCGCTACCTTGTGCCTTTTCGCCAGCTTGTGTAATTGCGATTTTTGCAGAACCTACACGGTTCATCTGTCCCGCGCCTACACCAACTGTCATGTTATCATTCGCTAAAACAATTGCGTTTGATTTCACATGTTTTACAACTTTCCAAGCTAGTTTTAAATCTTTCCACTCTTGCTCTGATGGTTCACGTTTTGTCGGAATTGAAATTGTACTTTCATCTAATGATAACGTATCTTCCTCTTGAACGAGAAGACCACCTTGTACAGAAGTTAGTTTTTTGCTTGCACTTGTCGCTTTTTCAATATTTACAGTTAGTAGACGTAAGTTTTTCTTACTTTGCAATACTTCTAAAGCTTCTTTTGAGAAAGAAGGTGCAATAATGATTTCTAAGAAAATTTCGTGTAACTTTTCTGCTGTAGCTTTATCAATTTCACGATTTGCTGCAATAATTCCACCAAAGATTGATATTGGATCTGCTTCATAAGCGCGTGTGTATGCTTCATGAATATCAGTACCCACTCCAACACCACATGGATTCATATGTTTTACTGCTACTACTGCTGGCTCTGTAAATTCTTTTACAATACTAAGTGCTGCATCTGCATCATTAATATTGTTGTAAGATAATTCTTTACCGTGTAATTGTTCTGCGTATGCAACAGAAGAAGTTACAGCGAATGGTGCTTTATAGAAGGTTGCTTTTTGATGTGGATTTTCTCCATAGCGTAAATCTTGTTTTTTCTCAAATGTCACTGTTAATGTTTCTGGGCTTTCTTCCCCCATTTGCTCTGTTAAGTAGTTAGAGATTAACGCATCATATGCCGCTGTATGACGGAATACTTTCGCTGCTAATTTACGTTTTGTTTCTTCTTTTACTTCACCGTTCTCTTTCAGTTCTGCTAATACAACATCGTAATCTACTGGATCTACAATTACCGATACAAATTTATGATTTTTCGCAGCAGAGCGAATCATTGTTGGACCACCGATATCAATATTTTCAATTGCATCAGCAAATGTTACATCAGGCTTAGCGATTGTTTCTTTAAATGGATATAAGTTAACAACAACAAAATCAATTGCTTGAATACCTAATTCATTCATTTGTGCTACATGCGTTTCATTATCACGAACCGCTAATAGACCACCATGAATATTTGGGTGTAATGTTTTTACACGTCCATCCATAATTTCCGGGAAACCAGTTATTTCAGAAATACCGATTACTTGTAAGCCGTTTTCTTCTAGTAATTTTTTCGTACCACCTGTTGAAATAACTTCAATCCCTTGTTCTAGTAAACCTTTAACAAATTCTACTACTCCTGTTTTATCTGAAACACTTACTAATGCACGCTTTTTCATTTATCCTTCACCCCTGGTTGTATGTTAGTTAACAGTTGTTTCTTTCGCAGACTGAACAATTTGATTCACTGTATTTACGTATAATTTATGTTCAACTTGTTGAATTTTCTTTTGTAAGCTTTCTCTCGTATCCCCTTCAGAAACAACTACTGCTTCTTGCGCAATAATTGGACCTGTATCCATACCTGCATCTACATAATGAATTGTTACTCCAGTTACTTTCACACCTGCTTCTAACGCTTGACCGACAGCATCTTTACCAGGAAAACTCGGTAATAGTGACGGATGAATATTAATAATCTTCCCACCATACGCTCCTAATAAAGTCGGCCCAATTAAACGCATATATCCAGCTAAAATAACATAATCAATCTCATACTCTTCTAGCTTCTTTAATATTTCTTTTTCAAATGCTTCTTTTGACTCATATGCTTTCGCTGAAAAGGCGAAACACGGAATATGATGATAATGTGCCCGTCCAACAGCACGTGCTTCTGGTTTATCACATACTAATAAACTAATTTCTGCATCCAATTTTTTTTCTTCTACCGCATTAACGAGAGATTGAAAGTTAGAGCCGCTTCCAGAAGCAAAAACTGCTAATCTACTCATAGTGCCGTGCCCCCATTGAAGGTAACGCCAGTTCCTTGTACAGTACGTCCAATAATACGAGCTGTTTCTCCTTGCTCTTCAAGAAGACGAACAATATCTTTTGCCTCTTCTTCCTTCACCGCTACTACCATACCAATACCCATGTTAAAAATATTGAACATTTCTTTCTCTTCTAGTTTTCCCACTTCTTGAAGTAAACTGAAGATCGGTTGAATTTTCCAAGATCCTAATTCAATTTCTGCACCGATTCCTTCTGGTAACATACGTGGAATATTTTCAATGAATCCGCCACCTGTAATATGCGCCATACCGTATACTTCATATTTCTTCAATAGTTCTAAAATAGGTTTGACATAAATTTTCGTTGGTTTTAATAATTCTTCACCAAGAGGTAGTTCTAAGCGTCCGTAAATGCGATCTAAAGATAGTTCTCCATCTTCTAGTAATACTTTTCGTACTAAAGAATAACCATTACTATGAATACCGCTAGATGCTAAGCCAATTAATACTTGACCAGCCTCAATTTTTTCACCTGTTACAATTTTCTTTTTATCAACAATTCCAACTGTAAAACCAGCTAAATCGTATTCTTCCGTAGAATACATTCCTGGCATTTCAGCTGTTTCTCCACCAATTAATGCACAACCAGCTTGGCGACAGCCCTCTGATATACCTTTGACGATGTTTTCAATTTTACTAGGTTCAGCTTTACCACAAGCAATATAATCAAGGAAGAAAAGCGGCTCTGCTCCTTGGACAACAATATCATTTACACACATTGCTACTGCATCAATACCAATTGTGTCATGTTTATCTGCCATAAAAGCGAGCATCAATTTTGTTCCCACGCCATCTGTTCCAGATACTAATACAGGTTCTTCTAATGCAAATTTTGATAAATCAAACATACCTCCAAAACCGCCTAGACCGCCTAGTACTTCTTTTCTCATTGTTGTTTGTACGTGTTTTTTCATGCGAGATACCGCTTCATATCCAGCTTCAATATCTACTCCTGCTTGCTTATATGCATTCGCCATCGTTATCTACACCTCGTCTTTTAATTTCTCCCTATTCAGGGCCGGCCATTTTAAGAAAGAAGCTAGCTTCTACATCAAAAGAAGTAGAAGCTTTTTTCTTCTTATTTCATACTTTCTAAAAGCTCTTGCTCATAATCATAAAGAGCTGTTGGATAATCTCCATTGAAGTACGCCATACATAGACCGCCGTATTTCCCTTCATATGGACGTCCAATTGCATCTACTAATCCATCTTCACTTAAAAACGTTAAAGAATCTGCTCCGATGATTTGACGGATTTCTTCTATTGAATTATTTGCTGCGATTAATTCTTTTCTCGTTTGAATATCAATGCCATAGAAACATGGATACTTAAGAGGTGGTGAAGCAATTCTTACATGGACTTCTGTCGCTCCAGCCTCGCGAAGCATACGAACAATTCGTTTACTCGTCGTTCCTCTTACGATAGAATCGTCAATCATCACAACTCGTTTTCCTTCAACTACGCCTCTTACTGCTGAAAGCTTCATCTTAACCCCTTGCTCACGCAGTTCTTGAGAAGGTTGAATAAACGTACGTCCAACGTAACGATTTTTAATTAATCCTAACTCATACGGAATTCCTGTCGCCTCCGCGTAACCAATTGCCGCTGAAATACTAGAGTCTGGTACACCAGTAACAACATCAGCTTCAATAGGAGCTTCTGCCGCCAAACGTTTTCCCATGTTTTTACGTGCTGCATGGACGTTAATACCTGCAATATTAGAATCCGGACGTGCAAAGTAAATGTACTCCATACTACAAATTGCATGATCTACTTCATTTGTAAAACGATCTACGTGAATTCCTTCATCATTGATGATTAGTAATTCACCTGGTTCTACATCACGAATATATGTTGCACCTACTACATCGAAAGCACATGTTTCTGATGCTACAACGTAAGCATCTCCCATCTTTCCAATTGAAAGAGGACGGAATCCATTCGGGTCTAGCGCAACGATCATTTCATTTCCAGTTAGTAAAAGATATGCAAACGCACCTTTCACTTTATTTAGAGCCTCTTTTACACTTTCAATTAAAGAATCTTTCGTACTACGTTTAATGAGATGTAAAAGTACCTCTGTATCTGAACTTGTTTGGAAAATACTTCCCTCTGCCTCTAATTCACGACGAAGCATCTTTGCATTAATTAAATTTCCGTTATGAGCTAATGCCATACTATGATCAGAAAAACGGAATAATAATGGTTGAACGTTAGCAACTTCACTTCCGCCAGCTGTCGCATATCGTACGTGTCCAATTGCTGATTTTCCGTTTAAGCCTTCTAGCTCACCTCTTGAAAATACTTCCGATATTAAACCTAACCCCTTGTGACCGACGATTTTCTCACCATTATTTACGACGATGCCTGCGCCCTCTTGTCCACGGTGCTGTAAACTATGCAATCCGTAGTACGAAACTTGTGCTGCATTTTCATGCCCCCAAATTCCGAAAACGCCACATTCTTCATTTAACCCCTTTATTTCAGCAAGCATGGGATTGCCCCTTTCCAAGCCTTTCTCATTTCATCTACATTTGCTGTAAGTAATACTTCATTTTCTTCATTATGAATTGTTACTTCATTTGTATTTGTCACTTCTCCAACTTGAATTGCTTCTACCGCCGTCTCAAACGCTTCTTTATTTTCACATTTTACAGTTATAACGAAGCGAGATTGTGATTCAGCAAATAATGCCGCTGTTGCTTCTCCGTCTAATTTCACAGTAGCACCTAAACCATTTGCACCAATTGCACTCTCAGTAATTGCAACTGCTAAACCACCTTCTGCAACATCATGAGCAGATTGAACAAGGCCAGCTTGAATTGCTGCTAATACTTGTTTTTGACGTTTTAATTCTACGTCTAGATCGATGCTTGGTGATTGACCGAAAATTTTGCCGTGAATCATTTTCTGTAATTCACTTCCACCAAACTCAGCTTTCGTCTCTCCGATGATATAAACTAAATCGCCAGCTTGCTTAAACTCTTGTGTTGTTACATGTTTTAAATCGTGTACAAGTCCAACCATCCCAACTGTCGGTGTTGGGTATACAGCTTCACCACTACGTTCGTTATACATTGATACGTTTCCGCCGATAACTGGCGTTTGTAATGTGCGACAAGCTTCACTCATACCATCTACTGATTTCTCAATTTGCCAGAAGATTTCTGGTTTTTCTGGATTACCGAAGTTTAAGCAATCTGTAATTGCAAGTGGCTCTCCCCCAGAACATACGATATTACGTGCTGCCTCTGCTACTGCAATTTTACCGCCCACTTCTGGATCTAAATAAATGTAGCGAGAGTTACAATCTGTCGTCATTGCTAATCCTTTTTCTGTACCGCGTACACGTACAACTGCTGCATCTGAACCTGGTGTAACAACTGTGCTTGTGCGAACTTGATAATCATATTGATCATAAACCCACTCTTTACTTGCAATCGTCGGTTGTTGTAATAGAGCGAATAACGTTTCTTTATAATTTTCTACTTTTGGTGTTTCCATTTTCATTGCCTGGAATTCAGCAAAGTATGCTGCTTCTTTTGATGGCTTATGATAAATTGGTGCTTCTTCTGCAAGAGCATCTGCTGGAACTTCAGCTACCTTTTCACCTTTATGGAATAAGCGAAGCATTTTGTCTTCCGTTACTTTCCCCATCGTAACGGCTGCAAGACCATACTTCTCAAATAAATCTACTATTTCTTGCTCTCTACCCTTTTTCACAACGATTAGCATACGTTCTTGTGATTCAGATAGCATCATTTCATATGGTGTCATTCCTGTTTCACGCTGTGGTACATCATCTAAGTACATTTCAATACCCATACCTGCTTTACTTGCCATTTCTGCAGAAGATGATGTTAAACCAGCTGCACCCATATCTTGAATTCCAACAAGTGCATCCGACTGAATAAGTTCTAAGCAAGCTTCAATAAGAAGTTTCTCCATAAATGGATCTCCTACTTGAACTGCTGGACGCTTCGCTTCTGAGCTTTCAGATAACTCTTCAGATGCGAATGTTGCACCGTGAATACCGTCACGACCAGTTGATGCCCCTACGTACATTACTGTATTTCCAGCACCGTGCGCTTGCCCCTTTTTAATATCTTCATGATTAATTAAGCCTACGCACATTGCATTTACAAGTGGATTTCCTTCATAACATGGATCAAACTGTACTTCGCCGCCAACAGTCGGGATGCCGATACAGTTACCGTATCCTGCAATCCCTGCCACTACTTCTTCGAATAAATATTTCACACGTGGTGACTGTAATTCACCGAAGCGAAGTGAGTTTAATAGAGCTACCGGGCGTGCTCCCATAGAGAATACGTCACGGATAATACCACCAACGCCTGTTGCTGCTCCTTGATATGGTTCAATAGCAGAAGGATGGTTATGACTTTCCATTTTAAATACAACCGCTTGATTATCACCGATATCTACAATTCCAGCACCTTCCCCAGGTCCTTGCAGAACGCGCTCACCTGTTGTTGGAAATTTTCGAAGTACTGGTTTTGAATTTTTATAACTGCAATGTTCAGACCACATAACAGAGAATAATCCTGTTTCTGTATAATTTGGCAGACGGCCTAAAATCTTTTCAGCCATGGCAAACTCTTCGTCTGTTAGCCCCATTTCCGCATATATGCGCTCTTCTTTAATTTGTGTTGGATTTGGTTCAAGCATTAACGACATATGTTTCCCTCCACTGTTTTAAGATAGATTGAAAGACTTTTAACCCTTCAGCACCGCCAAGTAATTCATCTACAGCACGCTCTGGGTGTGGCATCATACCAAGTACATTTCCTTTTTCATTTACAATACCAGCAATATCTGAAACGCTTCCATTCGGATTTTCTACGTAACGGAATGCGATTTGATTATTCTCTTCTAATTGTTTAAGAGTCTCTTCATCACAATAGTAATTCCCCTCACCATGCGCGATTGGAATATTGATTACTTCATCTTTTTCATATTGTGATGTAAACATCGTTTCATTATTTTCAACACGCAGCTGAACTGTTCGGCACATAAATTTTAAGTTTTCGTTTCTCATTAACGCTCCTGGTAGTAATCCTGATTCAACAAGAATCTGGAATCCATTACATACACCTAAAATCGGCTTTCCTTGCTCAGCAGCTTTTTGCACTGCTTTCATTGCATTCGCGAAGCGAGAAATAGCACCACAACGTAAATAGTCACCGTAAGAGAATCCACCAGGTAGTAAAATTGCATCATATTCATCTAAATTCTCTCTATCGTGCCAAACGTAATCTACTTCTTCACCAAGCTCATCTTTAATTGCATGGAACATATCGACATCACAGTTCGAACCTGGGAATACTATGACTGCAAATTTCACTGTGCGACAACCTCCTCAACTTCATAACGGAAGTCTTCCATTACAACGTTTGTTAATAGTTTTTCACACATCTCTTTTACCTTTGCGTCAAGGTCAGATACTGATTTATCAATTGTTAATTCCATATATTTTCCGATTCGAACGTCTTGTACTTCTGTGAACGAAAGACTATGAAGTGCCCCTTTTACTGCTGTTCCTTGTGGATCTAATACGCTTTCTCTTAACGTTACATATACCTTAACTTTATACATGTGAAATTCCCCCTAAACGTTTTAAAATCTCTTCATAAGCTTCTGTTAAATTTCCAAGGTCACGACGGAATACGTCTTTATCAAATTTTTCATTGCTCGTTTCATCCCATAAACGGCAAGTATCTGGTGAAATTTCATCTGCTAAAATGATTTCTCCTTCATCTGTTATACCAAACTCTAATTTGAAATCTACTAGTCTTACACGACAGCTTGCGAAATGATCAATCAACACTTGATTGATTTGTAGAGCCATATCTCGTAATACGCTTACTTGCTCTGGTGACGCAACGTTTAATACACGAATATGATCTTCCGTTACAAGCGGATCTCCTAAATCATCATCTTTGAAGTAAAATTCTACGATCGGTTCTGCAAGTACAGTTCCCTCTTCCATTCCTAATCGTTTTGAAAGACTTCCTGCAATTACATTTCTTGTGACAACTTCTAGAGGAATAATACTCACTTTTTTAACAAGTTGCTCTGTTTCAGATAACTTCTCTACAAAATGTGTTTTTATTCCTACTTCTTGTAACTTTCTGAACAATAAAGTTGTAATCTCATTGTTCAAACGACCTTTTCCTGTAATCGTCTCTTTTTTCTCCCCATTGAAAGCAGTCGCACTATCTTTGTACTCTACCCAAACCATATCTGCTGATTCTGTACGATAAATTCTTTTTGCCTTACCTTCATACAGCAATTCTAGCTTTTGCATTTCGCAAGCCCCCTGTAGTTTGAAAAATGTGAATAATGTTTTTATAAAGAATGGCACAGAATGACTCTATTCTGTGCCATATGAAATTTTACGCTTCGTTTAACCCAAGGCGTTCAAAGATTGTATCAACGTGTTGCATATGATGCTCATAGTTGAAGCATTCATTAATTTCTTCTTGTGATAACTTGCTCGTAATACGCTCATCAGCTTCTACAAGCTCTTTAAATTGTACTTGTGTTTCCCAAGCTTCCATCGCTTTAGGCTGTACGATATCATAAGCTTCTTCACGTACCATACCTTTGTCGATTAATGTAAGCATTACACGCTGAGAATAAATTAAGCCGTATGTTCTTGTCATATTGCGTTTCATATTCTCTGGGTATACAGTTAAGTTTTTAACGATATTACCGAAACGATTTAACATGTAATTTAATGCGATTGTAGCATCTGGTAAAATTACGCGTTCTGCCGAAGAGTGAGAAATATCACGCTCATGCCATAATGGAACATTCTCATACGCTGTCATCATATAACCGCGGATAACACGAGCTAAACCAGTCATATTTTCTGATCCGATTGGATTACGTTTATGTGGCATTGCAGAAGAGCCTTTTTGGCCTTTTGCAAAAGCCTCTTCAACTTCACGTGTTTCACTCTTTTGTAAACCACGAATCTCAACTGCCATCTTTTCGATAGATGTTGCGATTAGTGCAAGTGTTGACATGTAATGAGCATGGCGATCACGTTGCAATGTTTGTGTTGAAATTGGTGCTGCTTCTAAGCCTAAGTTTTCACAAACATACTTTTCTACGAATGGATCGATATTTGCGTATGTACCAACCGCACCAGATAATTTACCAACGCGAACTGTATCAGCAGCTTGTTTGAAACGCTCTACGTTACGTTTCATTTCTTCATACCAAAGACCAAGTTTTAAACCAAATGTTGTTGGTTCTGCATGAACACCGTGTGTTCTTCCCATCATGATCGTGTATTTATGCTCTTTCGCTTTGTTAGCTAAAATGCTTACAAAGTTTTCTAAGTCTTTTAATATGATTTCATTCGCTTGTTTTAAGATGTAAGATAGCGCTGTATCTACTACGTCTGTAGATGTTAAACCGTAATGAACCCATTTACGTTCCTCACCTAATGTTGGTGTTTCTGATACAGCACGAGTGAATGCAACTACGTCATGACGTGTCTCTTTTTCAATTTCATAAATACGATCAATATCAAATGATGCATGCTCACGGATTTTTTTAACATCTTCTTTTGGAATATCGCCAAGCTCAGCCCATGCTTCACAAGCTAAAATCTCAACTTCTAACCACGCTTTAAATTTGTTCTCTTCCGTCCAAATTGCCCCCATTTCTGGGCGTGTATAACGACTAATCATCTTTTTCCCTCCAACAGTTGTTCTTGATGGTCCCAAATATGCAAACTCTTCGCTTTTTCTAGAGCGACTTCAATATTATCATTTAAAATATTAACATGCCCCATTTTTCGCTGCGCTTTTGCTTCTTCTTTTCCATACAAGTGTAAATAGCACCCGGTTAATCTATTCACTTGTCTTAGGACCCCTTCTATATGTTCGCCTAAAATGTTTACCATGACAACTGGTTTTAACAAATTTGTTTCTCCAAGAGGTAAATTACAGATTGCTCGAATATGTTGACCGAATTGACTCGTTTCACATGCATCCTGTGTATAGTGTCCTGAATTGTGAGGTCTTGGCGCTAATTCATTAATGTAAATCTCACCATCAGCTGTAGCAAACATCTCTACCGCTAGTGTTCCCACAAGTTCTAGTTCATCCGCGAGCACTTTTGCATAAGCAATTGCTTTTTGAGAAAGTTCTTCTGTAATGCGAGCTGGAACGATAGATTCATGCAAAATGTTATTTACATGAATATTTTCCGCTACCGGAAATACTTTCGTTTCACCACTTACACTACGAATCACAATAACTGATACTTCTTTTTCAAAAGGCACCCATTTCTCTAAAATACACTCTGCTGCATTCGCAAGCTCTCGCGCTTTATCAACGTCAGCCTCATTTCTTAAAACAACTTGACCTTTCCCATCATATCCGCCTGTCGTCGTTTTCAAGACGGAAGGATATGATAACTCAGTGATTGCCTCAGTGAGCTGATCTTGATTTTGAACTAATCTATACGTTGCTACTGGTAGCCCAGCTTTCTCAATCGCATTCTTTTCTGTAAAACGATTTTGTGTTTTACTTAACAACTGACTGCCTTGCGGTAAGTAAGCATGTTTTTCAAGCCATTGTAAACATCTATAATCAATATTCTCAAATTCATATGTGACAACATCACTAATCTCCGCTAAATGCTGAATTGCTTTTAAATCGTCATATGGTGCAACAATTTCAATATCAGCAACTTGTGCACATGGTGAATTTTTTGTTGGATCTAAAACAGCAATTTTATATCCCATCTCCTTAGCTGCCAATGCCATCATTCTTCCTAGCTGGCCGCCTCCAATAATGCCGATTGTTTTTCCAGGTAAAATGATTCTCGTCATACTAGCTCACTACCTTCGCGCACATCTTTTTTAATTGCTTCTCTTCTCAATTCTAATGCATCATGTATATCATCATGGAACGATCCAAGTATTTGTGCAGCAAGTAAACCAGCATTTGTTGAACCAGCCTTACCAATTGCAACAGTTGCAACTGGAACCCCTCCTGGCATTTGGACGATGGATAATAATGAATCTAAGCCGTTTAACGCTTTTGATTGAACTGGAACTCCGATTACAGGAAGATTCGTCTTCGCTGCAACCATCCCTGGTAAATGCGCTGCTCCACCAGCTCCAGCAATAATAACTTTCAACCCACGTTCACGAGCCGTCTCTGCATATTCAAACATATAATCCGGAGTCCGATGAGCAGATACAACTTTTTTCTCATACGGTATATTTAATTCATCTAAAATGTCACAAGCATATTTCATTGTTTCCCAGTCTGACGTGCTTCCCATTATGACTCCAACTAGTGATTTCATATTAGAATCCCCCCGATTCAAATAAAAAAAGCCTGAAATAGAACAGTTTCTCTTTTACTATGAGAGAAAGTGCTCTACTCAGGCATACGTATCCCTTGTGAATAGAAAAATACCGAGTGACTTTCCCTCATAGTCTAACGAATAACGGTCGTTAGGTAGAGACTTGCAGGCCATATCCCCGCGATTATATGAGGTCTTATATATTATTCTTTCTATGGCTATATTAACAATATTTCATAAACAATGTCAATAAATAATCGAATGTTTTTTTATTACTCACCAATAACGTTCGTGTTTTAGTTATATTCAAAAGAATAATTGTAACTATATGCAAGAAGGATAAGAAATTAGAATTTATATTTCTAGAGATCTATTGTACACATAACGGTTTGTATACTTATTCCGTATGCTTTAATATAAAGCATATCATTTATATTCATTTTATTTATTTTATTTATTTTATTTATTTTATTTATTTTATTTATTTTATTTATTTTATTTATTTTATTTATTTTATTTATAAGGAAGACAATAATGAAAAAACGAACTACACTTTTTTCGTATTTATTCCTTTTTATCGCAGTCTTTGCTGTAATGATTGAATACTTATTTATATCATCCTACTTTTTTGAATATATACTTGTGGTAGAAATAACGTTTCCTATCATAACGATTATTTTAGGAACACTCGGAAAACCTAGAAAACAAAAAATCATTGCTAGTACTTTAAACAGCCTCTATTCCATTCTTTTCACTTCTTTAGCGTCATTCAATTTATGGATTATGACATTTAATAAATAAAAATAAATACAAAAAAACCTAAGTCGAATCGACTTAGGTTTTTGCTTGGCGACGTCCTACTCTCACAGGGACAAGGTCCCAACTACCATCGGCGCTAGAGAGCTTAACTTCCGTGTTCGGTATGGGAACGGGTGTGACCTCTCTGCCATCATCACCAAACTATGAAGGCATATTCCTTCAAAACTAGATAACATTGCTTCATATTATATGGTTAAGTCCTCGATCTATTAGTATTCGTCAGCTCCACATGTCACCATGCTTCCACCTCGAACCTATCAACCTGATCATCTTTCA
>NZ_JBIYDP010000015.1:0-87762 GCF_044908765.1 Bacillus sp. RC251
CCATGATAAGGCTATGTGGTTTCAAGTAAGAGTTTATAGCCATGATAAGGCTATGTGGTTTCAAGTAAGAGTTTATAGCCATGATAAGGCTATGTAGTTTCAAATAAGAAGCAGCTGGGGTATTTAAGTTGTGACTTAAAGTAACAAGTTTTCTAGGCTTTAAGTAAAAAATCAGTGTGTTTAACTAATTTACTTTTTAAAATTGAAATTGTATTGTAAAGTAGTGATTTTACAAATAGAAGCAGTTTTATATAATTAAAGACAAGTAAAGAGGATTTAAATGATCCACAATAAAACGAGTAAAAACCAACAATTGTGCGGATTATTCAGATAACATTTCAACTTAAAGGTTATGTGGTTTTTCATCTAAATGGGAAAAATAAACGCATTTTGATTCAGTCATTCGTTTAAAGTGAACTTCCATCAGTGGGAGTCTTATAGCCTGCGAATTGTGTTATGAAAAATGGACTAAGAATTTAATCTTAGTCCATTTCTTATTTTATATCCATTTTGTATGGAATGTACCTTCTTTATCTACTCGTTTATACGTATGCGCTCCAAAATAATCGCGCTGCGCTTGTAACAAGTTTGCAGGTAGTTTGGCAGTACGATAGCTGTCATAATAAGAAATTGCTGCTGAAAATGCAGGTATCGGAATGCCCTGTTGTACCGCCATTGAGATAATTTGGCGTAATCCGCCTTGATATGACTCTACAATCTCTTTAAAGTATGGATCAAGTAAAAGGTTCGGTAGATCAGTGTTTGTCTCATAAGCCTCTTTAATGTTCTGTAAAAAGGCAGCACGGATAATACATCCGCCTCTCCAAAGCATAGAAATGCTGCCAAAATCAAGGTTCCAATCATATTCTTCAGAAGCTGCCTTCAATTGCGTGAATCCTTGTGCATAAGAACAAATTTTACTCATATATAAAGCTTGGCGCACTGCTTCGATTAATTCAGCTTTTTCAACTCCAATTGCTGTTTTATCTTTAGGGCCAGATAAAACTTTGCTTGCGTTCACACGCTCCTCTTTTAAAGCAGAAATGCAACGTGCAAATACAGATTCCGTGATAATAGGGAGAGAGATACCTAAATCAAGTGCGCTTTGGCTTGTCCATTTCC
The DNA here is from genome assembly GCF_044908765.1 of Bacillus sp. RC251. NCBI lineage: Bacteria > Bacillati > Bacillota > Bacilli > Caryophanales > Bacillaceae > Bacillus > Bacillus sp. RC251. Next base: position 1,123 of record NZ_JBIYDP010000015.1, read on the forward strand.
CTGTACCCTTTTGTCCTGCAGTATCAAGAATAACATCCACTAATGGCTTACCAGTTTCTTCATCTTTCTTCTTGAAGATATCGGCTGTAATCTCGATTAGATAGCTATTCAGTTCACCTTTATTCCATTCAGCAAATATTTCATGGAATTCTTCTGCAGTCAAATCAAGTGTTTGTTTCAAGAAGAAATATGCTTCACAAATTAATTGCATATCGCCATACTCAATACCGTTGTGAACCATCTTTACATAGTGGCCTGCCCCATTAGGTCCGATATAAGAACAGCAAGGCTCGTTATTCACTTTTGCAGAGATGTTTTCAAGCATATCCTTTACTTTTTCGTATGCATCCTTCTGTCCGCCTGGCATAATAGATGGTCCCTTCAATGCACCCTCTTCGCCGCCTGACACACCTGCACCTATGAAATTGATTCCTTCTTCGGCAAGACGTTTGTTTCGGCGAATTGTATCGACAAAGTATGTATTACCACCGTCAATTAAAATATCACCTTTATCGAGGTAAGGGACTAGAGAATCAATCGCCTTATCTGTAATTTCCCCTGCATTAACCATTAATAAAATCTTTCTAGGTGATTCAAGTGAGTTAACAAACTCTTCAACTATATGAGTACCTACTAAGTTTTTACCACGGTTTTCCTCAATGATTTCATCAACTTTTTCCTTTGAAATATCATATAGGGCAACAGAATACCCTTTGCTCTCAAAGTTAAGTGCGAGGCTTTTTCCCATAACGCCCACACCAACAACTCCAATTTGTAACTTTGCCATATTCCATCGTTCCTTTCCATGTATGTTACTCTGTATTATAGTATATATACCTAAAATAACACTTTAATCAAATAATCAATCTTTTTCATTTCAATAGGCTCCGCCAGTATTCGTGCGAAAGGTTATAGGGACACGGCACATCACTATCAAGTTAAAAAATAAAGAGAAATTTTCATCCTTACTAATCAATCATGAAAAATTACATTAAACAGCTTCCGTATCCCTTGTATTGTTTAGAAAGATCTATACAAATAAACTTAATAATAAAGTAAATCCTAATCCAGCTACAGAAACGATAGTCTCAAGTAAAGTCCATGTTGCAAATGTTTCTTTCATACTTAAACCAAAGTACTCTTTAAACATCCAGAAACCAGCATCGTTTACGTGTGAAGCAATTAAACTACCAGCCCCTGTTGCAAGGACAACTAAAGCAAGGTTAACATCAGATTGACCTAACATCGGAATCACTAAACCGACAGTTGTTAATGCAGCAACCGTAGCAGACCCCAATGAAATACGTAAGATGGCAGCGATAATCCATGCGAGCAAGATCGGTGATAATGAAGTTCCTTTGAATAATTCGGCTACATAGTTACCAACGCCGCCATCAATTAATACTTGTTTGAAAGCTCCGCCTCCACCAATAATTAAGAGCATCATCCCAATATTTGAAATCGCTGTTGTACAAGATTCCATCACGCTTTTGATTGGAATATTTCTTGCCAATCCCATTGTATAGATCGCAACTAGTAAGGATATCAACATGGCTGTATCCGCATTCCCAATAAACTCGATTGCTGCTAGTAAACTATTATCTGTAAATCCCATTGTTTTTTGCAGTAAAGTAATAATTGTAGCGACTGCCATTAAAAGAACAGGCAGTAAAGCGGTAAAAACGCTGATTCCAAAGCCAGGAGTTTCTTCAAGTTTAAATACTTTCTGCTCACCTAAAGATTTGATATTACCGGTTTTTGTGAATGCCTCAGGTACTAGTTTTTTTGCAAGTTTAGTAAATACAGGTCCAGCTAATACAACTGTTGGAACCGCTATCATAAAACCGTAAAGTAATACTTCACCGATGTTTGCATGCAATTCACCTGCGATAGCAGTTGGCCCTGGGTGTGGCGGTAAAAATCCGTGTGTTACAGATAAAGCTGCTGCCATCGAAATACCGAGATATAAGATAGAAACTTTTAATTCTCTTGAAATCGCAAATACAATCGGAATTAATAATACTAATCCTACTTCAAAAAATAATGCAATACCGATAATAAATGAGGCAGTCACAACAGCCCATTGAATGTTCTTTTCACCGAATTTTTTCACAAGGGTCATGGCAATACGTTGTGCGCCCCCAGAATCTGAAAGCAACTTACCTAACATCGCACCAAGTCCAAAAACGAGTGCTAAATGACCAAGTGTTCCGCCTAATCCTGCTTCAATGGTTTTAAAAATTTTTTCTGGTGGCATTCCAAGTGATAAAGCAACCCCGACCGATACAATGATTAATGAAATAAAGGTATTTAATTTAAAGCGCATAATCAGTAAAAGTAATGCTAAAATCCCAATTGCTACAATGACTAATGGCATCGTAGTTCCCCCCTAATCTTAGCTGTATTTGTATTTCTCCCGCTATTCGTGGGCAGTAAGGCCCCCACCTCGAGATTTAGATAGAATCGAGGCGTGGGGATCACTGATGAAAGTTTTACTTTATTAAATTTCTTTGATAATTTGCAATTCGTGTATAATCATCTTCTAGCGCCCTTGATAGGTTAATAAATATCGGCAGTAATTGTCTGTATTCTTTTGTTGCTTCTTCTTTCGGTGTATGTTTGTAGGTACTGCCAACCATTTCGGAAACGATTTCAAAAGAATCAATTTTTCCTGTGGCATAGAGACCTAAAATACATGCACCTAGACAAGAGCTTTCGTAACTCTTTGGAACAACGACTTCAGATGCGAAAATATCGGACATCATCTGTCGCCAAACGTCAGACCTTGCGAAGCCGCCTGTTGCTTGAATACGGGTTACAGGACCATCCATGCATTCGGTTAACGCTAAGAATACAGTGTACAAATTATATATAACGCCTTCTAAAGCTGCACGAATCATATGTTCCTTCTTATGTGACATCGTTAAACCGAAGAAGGAGCCACGTACATCTGGATTCCATAATGGTGCACGTTCACCTGCGAGGTATGGATGGAATAATAATCCGTCTGCACCAGGTCTCACGCGTTCAGCTATTTTAGTTAATACATCGTATGGATCAATTCCTAGTCTTTTCGCAGTTTCTACTTCTGATGAAGCAAGTTCATCACGAATCCAACGAAGGACCATTCCGCCATTGTTTACCGGTCCACCAATTACCCAATGCTTTTCAGTTAAGGCATAACAAAATATTCTTCCTTTTTTATCTGTTTGTGGCTTGTCAATGATGGTCCGAATAGCACCACTTGTCCCAATTGTGACAGCAATCTCACCTTTTCGAATTGCATTCACACCTAGATTAGAAAGCACCCCATCACTGGCACCAATGACAAACGGTGTTTGTGAATCGATACCAATCTTTTGGGCTAAATCTGGATTGCAGTTGCCAAATATTTGGGTGGTTGGTACGAGTTCAGATAATTGAGCTGGTGTTATACCAGCAATTTTTAAAGCTTCCTCATCCCAATCTAGTGTTTTTAAGTTCATCATACCCATGCACGAGGCGATGGAATGATCAACAACATATTGATCAAAGAATTGTTTGAAGATATATTCTTTGATTCCAATATATTTTTTCGTTCTAATAGCAATTTCCGGATGATCATTCACAATCCATGTAATTTTACTTAATGGTGACATTGGGTGAATAGGTGTTCCTGTTCGTCTATAAACTTCATGGCCATTCAGTTCATCTTTGATTTTATGTGCCCATGCCTCACTACGATTATCTGCCCAAGTGATACAAGGTGTCAGCGGATGATCATTTTCATCCATAGCAATGACACTATGCATAGCACTGCTAAATGAAATAAACGATGGTTTTTTATCTGAATGCTGTTTCGTTATATTTGATATCGCTTGTAAAACAGCTTGGAAAATCTCTTCTGGATCTTGTTCCGCTGTGGATATATCCGGTGTGCGAAGTGGGTAACCAATATTCTCGGTTTGGATGACTTCGCCTTTTTCAGTAAATAAAACTGCTTTCGTACTTGTTGTACCGATATCCATACCTAACATATAGCTACTCATGTCCTTGCTCTACTCCTTTAGATAACATTTGTTGTGACATCCAGAGATCTTCAACTTTCCCTTGAACATCATCAAAGTTTTGATGTAAGGCCTCAATCATGAGGGCCCGATCTTTTGATTCGATTGCTTTTATATAAAGCTCATGATTTTTAATAACCCGTTCAAAGTCTTCGTACTTTTCCTTGAAACGATTACGCATTGATAAAAGGATTAAGCTTTCCATAACAGGCTTTAAATTATTCCAAATCATCAGGATGTAGGAATGCTCAATGGTTCGAATAATCGTTTCATGGAATAAGAGATCTTGATAAGAAAACTCATCAGCATCATTATACTTAATGGCGATTTTCATCATCTCCATTATTTTATTTAGTTCTCTTACTAAATCATTTGTGTCCATCTTTACAAGTCGCTCAAAGATAAACGTTTCTATAAGTAAACGAACATCATATATTTCTTCGATTTCTTTCTCGGTTAAACCAATGACAACTGCGCCCATTCTTTCTAAGCGAATAATATTTTCAGAAGCTAGTACTTTTAATGCTTCACGAACGGGTGACCGACTTACAGAAAAATCGGCAGCTAATTTATTTTCCGATAGGATGGTACCGCTTTCAATTCCGCCTGCAATAATGCGCATTCTCAGTTCGCTCGCAACACGATCACCTGCAGAAGCTTTTGAAAGCCATTTTTCAGGATAAAGAAATTCCATTGATTTCGTCATAAAATCACCTCGTGTTAATCAAGTATACTTGTATACAAGTATTATAACTCGGATTTTTAATTATGCAAGCGCTTTTATTGTTTGCTTTGGTTGTTTTAGAGGAAAGTCCCATAATTATCAAGCTAACAAATCGAGTCGCCCCAAAAACTACTATTGTTGATGAAGAAAATTTAGGGAATGGAAAACTGAAGAATACGATATCCAAGGACTTACCTCAACAAATTTAGCACTCGGGTTTACAACTTTTTGAATCAAAAATATAGATGTTAAAAATGTAACAGTAACTGAATTTGAGCATTAAAAGCTTTTAAAAATTGAAATTGTATTGTAAAGTATTGATTTTACAAATAGAGACAGTTTTATATAATTAAAGACAAGTAAAGAGAATTTAAATGATCCACAATAAAAAGAGTAAAAATCAACAATTGCGCGGATTATTCAGATAACATTTCAACTTAAAGGTTATGTAGCCATCATATAGCTATGAGGTTTCATAGTGTTAGGATTTATATTATATTGGTTATTAACATTGTTAGGAGGTACTTAAATATGGAGAAAGTATTAGTATTGTTCAGTGATGCCCTCCTACTTGCTGCTCCAATCTATGAAGAAAATAAGCAGTTATGGGCCAAATGGCAAAAATATTATAACGAAGTACAAGAGAATCACGATAAATTAGTAACATCAGCTAATATATCCCCTTCATTCTCAACACTTGTTTCTTGGCTGGGGCAGAAACAAGAACAAGGAATATCGTTGTTGAACATTTATGCGAATCTAGATAAATATAAAATTGAGATTCAAAATGTATTAGATAAAATCATTGAACAAGAGTTTGGAGAAAAGTTTGAAGCAGTTGAACCAACTCAAATTTTAAATCCTGAACATGGTCATATAAAAGAGTATATAGCAGATATACCTGAAGAATATTATCCTGTATCAAATGACGCAATGTACTATCAATTACGTGATGGAATAGCAAAAAATCAGTTTGAAGAAGATGAAGCAGCAGCAAAAACGGTACTACCATTAGAAACAAAAAATTCAAGCGGAGTTGCACAACTATCTTCACATAAAGATGAGGATTTGAGATTAGTGAATACAAATGAAGCAGAAAGATGGTCTATATTGGTTGATGGAGTAATTAGTAATATGGATGATCTTACAGCAGACTGTTTGGATACCATTACAATACAATGGTTAAATCAAGCTAAATCTCCAGATGAATTCATAGATTTTAGCTATGAAAATGTATTGGAATTATGTAATATGCCAAAAGCATCAGCAAACGGTGTAGAGTATTATCGTGCAGAAGATAAGATAAAGGTAGCGCAACGTATTGCAGCGTTAGCAAGCATCTTTATTTATTTGAATGATGATAATGAAGTTGTAGTATTGAACGATCAAGCTGAAACTGGGGAACAATTTGAGGTAAAACGTGAAGTAATCAAAAGACTATTCGTACTGGACTCTGTAGTGTTATGGAGAGATAAGAATACTAATGAATATATGGGGATAGAATCCTGTAAGATTAAACCAGGTAGTTTCTTATCAGGCTATTTGTATGGATCTAATAGCACAACTGCTTTATTATCGAAAAAAGCATTAGAGTATAATAGCTATAGACACAAGTTTCATAAACGTTTAATACGTTATTTATCCTGGCAGTGGCGAATCCGTCAACAATACAGTACTTTAAAAAGACCATACTCCATTGGTGGAGAAAAAGGGCTACTATCTGTAATGGGTATTACAACCACAAAGGGTCGCCCAACTCGAATTCGTGAACAACTAGAAAGTGTTTTAATTGATTTAGAAAAAGAAAAAGTAATTTCACATTGGGCGTATGCAGAGGAATTGGATGAAACAAAGATAGGAGAACGTAATTGGTTTAAGAATTACTATTCCAAATTAGGAATCATTATCTTACCACCAAAAGAATTGATGAATAATATAGATAGTATGGTAAAGAAAAAAGTAATAGGTATGCAAGAGAAGCAGGAGGACCATTATATTGCAGAGACAGTAAAACAAACTCCTGAAGGATCAGAAGATGTGATACGAGAAAAAATTATGTATCAGCATATGCATCAAAATAAAACAATGCGTGAGATAGCAGATGAAATAGGCTTATCCCCTGCTACACTATCAAGATTCTGTAATAACAAAATGAAGCGTATTTCAAAAAGTGTTAATGAAAAGCTAAACAAGTGGTATGAAAGACAAATGATTATAGAGTCTATGTAAAAAGAAGCAGTTACCTTTAACTGGAGAGGTACCTGCTTCTTTTTAGTTTGTTCATATTCTGCTTTTGCTTTGAAATAAACTTTGTCACAATATGTTTCACTAATTATTCTCAAGAACGTCGTGTAACCTCTCAGCAAACTTTTTATAATGCACTGTGTTGTATCCCGTATGGTGTCCGGGAAACTCAGCAAACTCTGTTCCGAGTTGTTTTGCTAAGTTGACTGCGCAATGGTAAGGAAAAAATTCTTGTGAAACACTTCCGCCGGCTGGAAGTACTTGTATCAATACAGATTTTAATGGAGTCTTTAATGCATCGATATTTAAAGTATATTTGAGAATTCCTGGGATTTCATACTCAGTGAAATACGTCGAATTATCGAGTAGCCGCTTTGTTAGTACATCTTTCGATAATCTGAAATTGGTATCATCAATATTTGACAATAACTTCATAACCTCACTTCGATGATTTTTCTTAAGGTCTTCCATGAATTTTATAGCTTGATTGAACTCATTTTCAGGTAAAAGTTGTAATAAAACTGGTTCGTGTGAGATTAGTAACTGTATCTGCTCAGGATGGCGTATGCACAGATCAAGTCCGATGACAGCACCAGAACTACTTCCGAATACATAAGCTGGTTCATCGGTCAGATTGGCTAGCAGTCGGTGAGCGTCTTCACTATGTGTGTTCACATGATAATCCTCAGTCTTATTCGCGAGATTGCTACGTGAATGACCACGACGATCGTAAGTAACAACTGTATACCAATTAGCAAGATGGTCGGCGATACTATGGAACTTATCGGCATCACCACCCCCACCATGGATCAAAAGAAGAATTGGACCTGAGCCACGCACCTCATAGTAGATGCTTGCTGCAAGTACTTGCAATGTTCCGTTTTTTACTATCCTCATTTGTACATCCTTCCTTTCTTCTGTCATTTCCCTTAACATTACACAATTGGCGAATGATATAAAATGCAGGAAATGACTAAGAAACAAATTCGCCATAAGAAAAAACAATGAGCATCATTTCATAAGTGTATCCTTTTTATTTATTTAGAGTAGACAATTTTTTGATTGTTTCAATGGAGAGGTGATATTCATCAGCTATTTGATTAATCGTTCTACCTTTTAATAGAAGCATTTCTGTCATCGATCAGCTTTCTTGTCCCAGATCGTATCCCCGTCTCTGATGAGGGGTTTTAGGTTTAGGAATATATATTGTTTCTCCTGGAACATACTTTTGAATTTCTAATATCAGCTTTTTAGGTAAAATAGCCGTTGTTTTTAAATAGCCCCTTTCTGCCAACTTCATACCTGTCCGTATTAATCCATAAACGCACTCGATTACTCGGTGGATATCATGTGTACTTTTGTACATAATAAGGTTGGCAAATGTTAAAGTCAGGAGGGTTTGTATGCAACATGATAAAAAAGATATAGAAACGTCTGGTTCTATTATGAAACCAAATTTTGCAGAAACTGATGCACAAAAAGTGAAACAAGAAATTCAAAATGATGTAAGAGAAGGACAAGGCGCAATGACTTCCCGAGAAGCAGGTGCAATGCGGGATTAAGAAACCACTCCTTACTGTTTTTTATTTAGTGAATGTTTTAAACAGTAAGGAGATAACCCATTAACGGCTTTTGTTTCTTAAAAAATCGTTTTTACTTTCATATAAAGTTTATTTCACGAAGTATCCCCATTAGAAATAATCTATATTTTGTTTGACTTTTTCAAAAAGAAGTTTAACTTGCCGTGATATAAGGAATTCCAAAATTGTCTATTGTAGTTATCATCATTTATTAATATGTTAGTATCAAACTCCACTAATTTGTTCTTCAAATCATGAAAAGTCCTTATTAGATTACAATCTTTGTAGTGCCCCTGCTCTACTAGCTGAACCCAATACTTTTTAAAGTAATTGAAGCAGGAATGCATTTTCTCTATAGAAGAATTAACAAAATATCTTTCTACTCTTTCCGTAATTTCATGTTCTAGCTCATATATTTCTCCTGTGGGCTGGTAGATAGTAATTAGATTACCTGAATCCATATTACTCCCGATAACAAGGTATGGTTTAAACTTCTCTAAACTCGCTAAAAATGCTTTAGTATATTCTTTATCCAATATCGATAAAGAAAAATCATTTTGTTTTGTCCATTCCACTACATCTAAAAGAAAACCATTTGAATAGGTGTAAAATTCTACATTGAGACATTCGAATTCATTTCCTTTAATTTGATGATTAAGTAAAAAGTGCATACTATCCATGGGCAAATTTAATTTGGCAATCTCCACTGTCATTCCTCCAACCCTTATTATGTAATCCATTTTCTGGTTCTTCACAAACTTAATTAAATTTTAGCATAAAGAAATGGTCTCCTTGGGGGAAGTTACATATGAAATAATAAAAAGGTATGAGTTTACGACCCACACCTTTTTACTAGTAGAAATATTCGTTATATGCTTAATGTATCAATCATGATTAATGTCACCTTCGATATATTGACTGAGTTTATCCTTAATTGCCGCACTTTCTGGAGTTACTTCTGCTACTTTACGATTGTGAAGACGAGAGCCCCCTTCCATTTCATCTAAAGGAAATGTATTTTCTTCTTCTTGAGGAACAGTGGCAGCCATTTGTTGTAACCATTGCATTGTTAAGTTAGATGTTGTATTTTTACCATTGATTTCTGCAGTTCGTTGAATTTCCTGTTCCTGCTGATTATGGGTAACAGTTGATGTGTAAGCAGGTTCTCTATATTGTGGTGTATGCTTCGCCCTTGGCACTTCTATTGGAGTTTCAGTAATAACTGATGCTTTTTTGTTAAGTTCAATAGGTTCTCTATGTTTACTTGTATTTGGTACATTTTCTTTATGAACATCGATTACTTCATTAATTTTTGCCGGTTCTTTTTTATTAGAAGTAGCAATTGGTGCTGTAATGCTTTCCTCTTCTAGTTTAGGAGCAGAATTTCTTGAGTAATCTTGCACAGACTGACTATTTGTTAACTCTCCTTCATTGTCAGTATCATCTTCATTAGTATAAAAATCGTAAGTATCAGGATTTAACGTTTGTAACCAGCCTTCTATTGCAGTAGGTGCTGTTTTAGGTGCACTCAATTCCTCAATTACAGCTTCTTCACTATCAACATTTGTATCTGTGACATAATCATTATACTTAATTTCCACATTCAATGACTCTTCACGAATTTTTAACCAATAAGCAGCTGCTTCTGCATCAACTTCAATCTTAGCTGTTTTAAACTCAGAGGCAGGAACAAAGTTAGCATTTACTTGTATTCCTCCTTGTGGAGCATTATCTTTTACGATTTTAGCGGCACACTGGAATGCTTTTTGAATTAAGATATCATTTTCAGAAAGAATGGGTACCTCTAGTTTGGAATAAGAGTAGGATGTTCTACGTGTACTTTGAGTTTTCGTTTCTGCTGTTACCATATCAATTTCTTGATCACCTTCACGTGCTTCATAAATTGTTTTCGTACCCATTAGCTTACTAAACAATTTAGCATCTTCATTTGTAACATCACCATAAACAAGTTTATTACGAAATGTTCCTAACAGGATATCCATGAATCTTGGGCCATGTTCAATTGCTAATTGACTAATTGTTTGTGCAATAACAATTAAAGGTGCTTTATATTTACGTGATTGAGCAGGAAAACTTTTAAATGCTTTATAAATATAATCCGCAAACTCATCGACTAAAACGGGATGGTAAGGAGATACGTTAGGCTTACGACGAAAAACAGCATTCTGTACGGCATATAAACACAATTTACCGAATACATCAGATAGATCAGAAAGTTCCCCTTTTGCTGTATTGACTAACAGAATACCTCCAAATTCCAAATGCTTCTCAAAATCGAAATCCGACGGACCGCATAAAACACGACGGAGCAGAGGTTGAGCAGAAATATCATTTAATGTGTTTCGTAATCCACGAACAAAGGTTGCTTGTTTATCAATAATCTTTGGTTGACCATAGTATTTCCCTTCAGTATGATAAACAACTTCCCCTCCCCCACGGCCACCAGAAATTTCAGGAACATAATTTAAATCAAACCATTCATCTGCTTGTTTCATTATGCGGAAATGGTTTCGTTCATCCCTATCTGGAATGGATTCAATATCATTCGGAAGTCGTTCTTTTAATTTGAGATGCATCTCAAACACGAGATTAGCATCATTATACATATCAATTAAATGCTCAAATCTAGCTTCAAAGTTAGAATCATGGAGTTTTAACAAATAAATATGTTGTTTAAGATGAGAACGCTCAGATTGAACGAAGAACGGATTCCCTGCTCCATTATCAGAGAGACCCGTTAATACTGAACATAACATCTCAGCAACTTTATCGACTGGACCACGTACAAAATTTATTGAAGGGGTATCAGGATTTGTTGGATCTAAATAGAAAATAACACTTTCGGGAATTCTGTGTGCTAATACCAAGTTATATACTTTTTCGCAGAAGTCATTAGATGGCTCGATAACTGTAAGACCATTAACTTGCGTTCCTTTTACATCCTCTGAATGATAATCTTTTCTTGCATATAAGGTTTTAAAGTTATTAATCATTGAAGCCATATAGTCAAGAATTTGATTGGCAATTGGCAAACCTAGTGCAGCTGATTTACCTGTACCAATGTTACCGATGATCATAATATTAAGCGTTAGAGACTTGCCCTGTATAACTGCCATTTCCCGTGTCGCACTATTAGGACCAAGAAAGATATCAGGGTCTGGCAATTTTGATGGATTTTTTTCAGTGAAAAACTTGTGTAATGAAGTAGCAAGTTTTCGTTGACGATCATCATTCAAAAAGGAAAGCATCCAACCAGGTATTTTAAATACGTATTCCCATTTTCCGAATTCATCTAAAAGCTCTTTTTTATGTTCGTAAAAAATCTTAAAGAGCCATAAGAGTACGAGAATAATAATAATTACAGGTATAGCAAATACAAGGTGCATGATATTACTAAAATTTGAAAGTATAGTATCCTCTAATCCTTTGTCATTTAGTGAAACTTCTCCAGCTTTCGAATGTAAGAATGGAATAAATATCTTAGCTAATGGAACGCTAAACGCCCATAAGTACTGGGCAACTATACCAATTAACATCATCGAAAAAACAAACCATCTACGCTTTATCTCCTGATAGGTCTTAACCTTGGTTGATAGTTGCCAAGTATAAATTAAAATCCAAAAGCTAAAAAAGGTTTCAATGTAATAATTAGTTTCGAACGGATTACCGAAGATACTTAAAGTAGGTAATGGAGCCCCCATTTGTATTGACCAGAAAGAAGCGTATTTATAAATTCCTCTAAACGCAAAATACCAAGCTAGCAGAAGTAGTAATGTCACAACATAGTAAGATGAGCGGGCTGCTAAACGATATTTCCAGCTTTTTGTAAGATCGATTGTAACTGTATAGGAATTTTTTTTGTTCTTTCCGGCTTTGGGATCCTCCCCATTACCTGGTGCATTATTGAGTTCAGCATTCTTTTGAACTGCATTCTCCAAATTCTTGTTTCACCCTCTCTTTTAACGAATAAAAAGCAGCGGTGAAATTAAGCAATTCAGCAGAAGTAGCCAATAATATATTCTCTGGTGCTATGGAATTGTGATACAGATCAGTAAAAATGGCTTGCTGCCCATGCTCTAATTCATCCGCTTCATATATCCCCAAAATTTTAATTGGGTTTAGTGTTCGGTGTTGATTTTGCATGGCCAACAATCCTGATAATTGTTGTAATTTTAAGTGTGTGTTAACCTCCCCTACCTTAAGTATTGTTAATATACACAATATTTCTAAGTAATCTAAAGATTTTTTTTCTTCATCAGGTGCTTTTTTTCGTAATACCAAAATGTCTTCTGTTAGCTCAAGTAGTTTAGAATGCTGAATCCCTTTCGCTTGCATTTCGTTTTTATTAGATATCCACTCTACCGAATAAGGGAAAGAAGAATTTATGTTCAAACGTTCTGTGATTTTTTTGAGCAGATGACTTTTGCTTAAACTATTAATTTCGCGAATTTCTTGAAGAATATTGTTTATTACAAGTTCCGATCCACCCATGTTGCATACGTAAACATCTAGGTTATTCACTACACTTAAACGTGGTATATTGCTGAAAGCTTTTTTTAAATTTGTTACACGTGTAGTCCTTTTTTTGTAGGTAGAAATTGTGTGATAAGAATCATCGATTACTGAAAATAACACGTAAAACTGTTTAGACGGATTAGAAGCAGCGATATCAAGATATTTTTTCAGTTTGTTTTCTAGAAATGGAATGTTTTCTGTTCCTGTATCAACTTCAATATTGATAATAGAATTGTTACATGTAAGAACCCAATCAGGAATGATTAATGGATTTCCCTTTGAGTCTGGATAAAACTCTTTAGATGGACGAAATGAATAAACGAGTTGAGGTAAATCTTGTTGGAAGGAAACGGTTTGAAGTTCTGGCTGAAACATTTCGCGATACTCTTCATCTTCGTATAAGAAGTAAACATCATTTGAATCGGAATACATTAGGTTGGGTAAATGTAAGTTTTGCTTCACAATTGAGTTTAATGGAAAAAGATAATCGCCATTACCACCTACAATTGCACCGGTATGTTCATTTTGGGATTCTGCTTCAAGTAGATTTAGCACAAATTGTGTAATAGCTATATTGTGTTCATAGTGCCTTTTGGTAACAAACGAGGTATTGCAATCAGTAATTAATTTTAAACGATGTAATATTTCTGCTCCTTTTGAAGCAATAGAAACGAAATCCAATGTAAAGCCGCGCTTCTTTCTCACACTTATATTTTCTTTTTTTATTAATTTCATTTTTGCCCACTTTGTTAACTTGGATGAAAATGTGGTTCGACTTATAGGTCCTCCACTTATCAATTCGTAAAATTTTCGTAATTGAATTTGAGATACTGTTCGTTGTTCATATAAAAATAAGACTGTAAAAATGTCAGAACGATTAAAATAAACTCCACGATCATTCTCTCCAACGATATATTTAACGGCATGATCAAATGATTTTTTCAATTTTAAACACTCCCTTGGAATGGAAATAATATACGGAAATCTGCATAAAATCGGGTGCAATTGTCATGAAATAAAAGTAATTAATGTTGGATAAATTAAGCAGTTCAGAACATAAAAATGATTAGTGTATATTTTAACTGAAATTTGCAAAAAAGTAACCCATTATCCCCTATGAACTCTTGGTTTAAAGATACATATTATTTCGTCAGGTGTGAGTAATAAAATCTAATGTTATCAAGTGAGAATTTGCTATTAGAGTTCGTCATATGTATTTCGACAGTGATAAGAGGACATATGACGAACTCTAATGATAAAAAAAGGGTTCGTCATATGTATTCCGTCATATGTGTTTAGAGTATCAAAAATAGATAAAATGTACAGTGAATATACTTTTGCATAGATGAAACAATCTATTACACATACTTACATTTAATTCTGTTGCGGTATGTGTTAAACAGAAGGAAAATTCACATCATAAAAGAAATAAGTAAATAAACATAATAAAGTAAATGAAAATTGTGTATATTTCATATTTTGCATGTTACAATTTGATGTAAGGGGTGAAAAAATGCGGAATTGGAACACAGAATATGGGTTAATAACAAAGATAATACAAAGTGAATTTGAAACGGACTTTCTTTATAATAAAGTAACTAACACGTTAAGTAACGAACATGAGATTATTCCAACAAGGTTTGCAGCTCTAGATCCTTATAAAACGTATAATACCGCACAAGTTAGTAGAATTTTGAGGATAAAATCTAATCAATTAAGGTATTTAATTAACAGATACGGTGAATACATCCAATTAAGAAAAAAAAGAACTAAATATATTATTTCATTTAAAGCTGTATATAGGATATATTTAGTGCATCTATGCTCAACAAAGAAATTAATTAGTTCATCTGAGTTTAATCGCTTCATGACCTTACATGTTAGTTATAGTGATTATATTGATATGAAATTGACAAGTTATACTGACAAGTTTGTAGAACTTAATTTCAAAGAGAATCAAATGAATGAAAATGAATCACAATTTTATGTGCTATTCCTACAAATCTCAGAAATAACTTCCGAATTAATAAAAGAAATAACTACATATAACATGACATTGACATCCCCTTTCCTTTCTGTAGACAACCAACAGAAAAATGAGTTATTAAAAAAGAAGCGGGATCATAAAGATCTGTTTAATAAACTAAGGGTTTTATATAAAACTATATAGTTAAAAGAGTAATACTCAAGAAGTATTACTCTTTTTTTAGGGTTATATACACGTTTTATTTATAAGTCTTTTATATAAGTCTTTCAAATAGGATGTATGAAATTTATTGGTGATATTTTATTGACATGAAATTAATATGAAAGTATATAAAGCCTTTAATGATAAGTGTTTTTATACACATCTTATATGTAGTTCGTATATATAAGACGTATAAATCTAATGACCATGATAATAGAATGTTATTTTAGAAGTATTATATATCGGAATTATAATTCTAGATAAAAATATACATAAATACTGCACCCATATTTATAATTTAATAGTTATTGTTAGTTATATGAAACCTGATATTAACATGTTTTGTTCACCGCTTATATAAACGACTTTCATGTACGTCTTATATAATTGTTATTGGTATATAAGACATTAGTTCAATTTTACATTTTGTGAATCTTATATAAGCCTTATATATAACAACTTGATATAAGTCTTATATATAATGACTTGATATACGTCTTGCAATGATGTAATATATTTTTAGGAATAATTAACCAACGTTTTAAGGGGGGAACAACTTGAACGAGGTATTAAGTGAAAAATATAAACAAAACAAATTTACTGAAGAAGTTGTGGAAATGTTTGCAGACATTATTGAAGAAGACGAAATACTCTACAATGTATTTCATTACATAGGATCTCAAGTAAACAAACAATACCAAGAAACAAAATATATGAGAGGTATTTCAATAAATGAGATAGTAGAAAGTGTTGTTATTGATAGGAGAGTAAAGAAACCTAAGGGTAAATCCTATTCATTAGAACTTGAAAGAACTAACATTTCAAGAAGATCAGCGGAAGGTAGTGTTGCTACTTTAGCTTCAATGTCATTAATAACAGAAAAAATTATGCATCCGTATAAGTTTTTAATTTCAACTATTAGGGGGCAGCAAGTATTAGTTGAATTAAGCAAACGTAAAAAAAGTAATGAGAATAAGGGAGAGATAAAATAATGGCAAAAAACTTTCTGAAAAACGAAGTAGCAGTGAAAATGACTATGGTTGGTTTTGGTCAAGCTGGAACTAGAATGGTAGATAAGTTTGCTGAGTATAAGCATACAGACGGTACAGCAGTTTATAATTGCCTAGCATTGAATAGTAATGATGGGGATTTAGCAGAACTGAAAAACGTGCCAAAAAGCAACCAAGTTTCACTAAAATTAGGTGGTTTGGGTAAGAATCCTGAGCGTGCTGTAAAGGTGTTAGAATCTAATGAAGAAGCTAAGGATAAACTAAAAGAATTTATAACGGAACGTGTCAGACCAACTGATGAGTTAGTGCTATTTTTTGCAGGTTTAGGGGGTGGTACAGGTACATCTACAATTATTCAAGCAATTGAAGAATTCACTGCTTTTCATAATAAACCTGTAATTGCTGAAGAACTGAAAAGTATGGCAATGAAAATTCCTAGAGAAGAATTAATCAAAAATCAACAAAAGTATGCAAGAATTGCTTTCAATAATGCAATTGAACGTAAAGATTTTATTAAAATGGGTATTGTGGTTACACTTCCAGTTAGAGCAGATGGGCCGGATGTACTAAGACAGGTGAATAAATTTTCACAAGAAATTTGGAAGTTAGCTAATGATCCAGCGAAAGGCGTTGCATTTGTTGTATTTGCAGACAACCAACATTTCTATGATGAGTTTAAGGGATTAAACGAGAATGAGAAAAAAGGCATCGGAAACTCACGAGACTATGCAAATCAGCGTATTGGAGATATTATTCATGAGTTAAATACAGCTGCAAACGGTTCAGGAACATCAGTAATTCTAGATTCTCAGGACTTTAAACGAATTTTACTAGAAAGAACAGGTTGTTTAGTAATTAATAAGGTTTCACGTAATATGAATCAAATTGAAAACAGTAAAGAAATTGTAGATATGTTCTCAGAATCATTGAAAGGAAGCTCATTCCATCACCCTATTGACCTGATGAAGACAAATGAAAATGGAGATTTAGAGGCATCAAAGGTACATCATTTTGGGATGTTAGCAATTTTAGATGAACAGAAGAACCTTGATGATTCATTTATGGATGATGCAAAAGTAGAAGTAACAAATAAACTACCAATCAATGGAACTGTTTTTAATGGTTATTTAGTTAGTAAAAATGACTTTATGGGTAGCGTGTATACTTTCTATAAGACAGATGCACTACCATCTCGATTATCTAAAGGATTAGTAGAAGAATATAATGAATTTAAGGAAAAACAAAGTCAAATTCAATATACAAAGTCTCAAATTACTACTATTGAAGCGCAAGACTCGGACGATGATTTCAATATTAACTTTGGTGATTACTTTGAATTAGAACCAGAGAAAGATGAAGAACCGCAAAAGCTAAATGATGAAGAATTAGCGGCATTTATGGATCCTGATAAGATGTTCGGAACAAAATAAAAAATAAGCCTGGAATTTTCCAGGCTTATTTTTCTGTTTTCATTACATTTTGCATGTATTCAATCATGTTCTCATCAATATAGCTTTCTATGAAAAGTTGTTTTCTCGCAAGATCTTCCTCTTTTTTAAACCAACCCACTTTTTTAATACGAGTTTCTTCTGGCTGTGTATTCCATTCTTTTTCAGCTTGTTTTCTTAACTCTGTACGCGCTCTATGTTGAATAATTATATTATCTAGTCTTTCTTGTCTTTGGCGCTCTTTTAACCTCTCAGGGTCTTCTGGTTCAGGTAGCACCGCACGTATAGCATCTTCGAACTTTCCTTGATACTCTAATTCAATGTTTTGTAAATGCATTTGAATTTTTTGTTCTACTATTTTTTCAATAGTCGCTGCAGCTTCCTGCATGTTTAATTGGGATGAGACTTCACTGGTTTGATTTTCTGGAGAAACAGGTCTTAGTTCAAATTGATGTGGTAAAAGCTCAATAATTGCATCTAGCGACCACTTTTCATCCCTTTTTAGTTTGATAAATAAAGCTATGTCTAAATCCAGTGTGTTATATAACTTTTCGTTTGTATTATTGGTTCTTAATGTTCCGTGTAACCCCTTTTCTTCTAGGATATTGAACCAATTGTATACAGTGTTATGATGTCGACCTACTAATTTAGAAAACTCTGTTATTCGCCAAGCTTTTTCAAAAGTATCTTCATGACTAGAGTTTGTATTATTGGACTCCATATGTTCAGTTGTATTTTTGTTATCTTGTTCAATCATCGTTATACCTCCTTGAAATATAATGGCCATAGCAAAATGTAATTAACATATAAAATGAGATTAACATGTTAAGTATCTTTCGGCGATATAAACCTCAACACCTTTGTTGATTGACATTCACATGAAATGTGTCATTGATATATAAAGCATCACTTGTTAACATGAAGTTGATAAATCAGATTTTGAATTAAATATTGTTAATGTCCTGTTGATAATCCGTTAGTTATTAATGATTATTGTTGCTGCTATGAAATTAACAAATTAGTCTACAATATATTAATGATAAGAAAATATTAGTGATTTGTAAATAAATTATAAGGAAATAGCATTAAACTTAAAGACTTAAAAGCTAAAAAGTATGTATAAATGTAGAACAAAAAGCCCATACTAATAATAAAGAAAGGGCTATATTTATTATAATTCATGATAATCGGTAGTAGAAAGCTAAGAAATGTATAGTTTATTGGCTTCAGTAGGTCTTTAGAATGCACATGAAGGTTATTGAATTACTTTAATATAAACTCATTTTTTATAGGAGGCACCGCCCTTTACAAGAGATCTCTATATAATCAAAATTGATTCATACAATTGGTACTTTTAGATCGGAAGTAATAAAAAGCGATTTATTATTTTTGGCTACTATCAAAATGCCTTCAAGAATGATATCCTCCCGACTTATCCAGGGGATTTTTAATAGACATAGAATCTAAAACTCTATTTGTATGTATATTCTCAACGTTAGAATCAACAATTGTTAATGTTATGTCAATATGCGTTAATGATAAATTGATAGGACACTAGCATTAACAGACAACAAACTCTATTAACATGTCAATCTCAGGTTATATATCAATGATAAATAAAGAGAAAACTGTTTTTTTTTGATGCTAATAAGAAACTATTGATTGTATGAAGTTCTTGCTATAACTATAGTACTTTTAGAGTGTTTTTTGATATTTCGATAGAAATCAGTTGTGGCAGATAAATTTTAACTAATGCAGATTTTGAAATCCTCAGATCTGCTTCTATGCGCGCTTTAACTTTTTAATTGTTAATGTCATATTAATATTAAACGAAAATTGTTGATATAACATTAACAATTTAGATGGCATTTCTCTCTACGCTTAACTTTATAGACTATATGTCAATGATAAACAAAGGATGAAAAACATTGAATTGCTGTCGTCATGTATTATTACGATTAGATTTTAACTTTTTTTGATAGTGTGAAAACATTTTCTAGGATAGATCATCACTAGATTCACTTCGAGCAAACCACCACAGAAGAAAATTCTCACCAATATAGATTTTGAAATCTTGAAGACCATAAATACTTCTTCTTTTTGGACGCCTTATTGTTAATGTCATATCAATATCAATTAGAATAATATTGACAACAAAAGGAAATAGGTACTTAACATGTTAATCTCAGGTTACATGTTAATGATAAATAAAGGGAAAACTATTGATTTTTTGGGTGTTACTAATAAGAAACTATCAATTATATGGAATTTTTGTTAGTTCCTTATCACGATTATAGTACTTTTAGAGTGTTTTTTGATATTTCGATAGAAATCTGTTGTGGTAGATAAATTTTTAACCAATATAGATCTTGGGTCTTCGAGATCTGTATTTTTGCGTATTTCAACTACTTAATTGTTAATGTTAAATGTAAATTGTTGATATAAGATTAACAATACAGATAGTATTCCTTTCTATGTGTTGTTTTTTAACTATATGTCAATGATAAATAAAGGATGAAAATCATTGAATTGCTGTCATCATTTATTACCCAATTGAATTTTTAGCTATGTTTTGATAGTGTCAATTCATCCTAGAAAATGTTTCGACACTAGATTCACTTAGAGAAAACTACCACAGAAGACAAAATCCAGCCGATATAGACTTTGAAATCTTGAAATAAATAAACATTCCTTCTTTTTAACACCATATTGTTAATGTCATGTCAACCTTAATCAGAATGGTGTTGATAACAAAAGGAAATAATCACTTAACATGTTAATCTTAGTCGACATGTTAATAACAAACATGGGATAAAAAATCAGTTATCTTTTCAGCGGTATCAACATGAGATTGATAGTTTTATGTTGTTTCTTTTTATATCTTACTAGCATTGAAATATTTTCAATGCTAGTTTATTAATTAACATACTTCCGTAAAATCTGTTTCAATGGACTAATGTTCAACTAATATAGATTTTGAAGTTTAGATAGGTATAAACATTTTTGATAAGTATCCGCTTGTTAATGTTAATCGGTGAATACTAGTGATAAAGTTGGCACGCTTCATTTAACATGTTAATCTCACTTGATATGTCAATGTCAAATATGGAGAAGATGTATTGATTTTCTGTGGATATTGACATGAGATTGATAATTATATGGTTGTTTACAAAAAAACATTATGGTAAACAGTAATGCGTTTAATAGCGCAATTAATTGGTTAGTAGGGAATATACTGTATCAAAAAAATTCAGCAGAGAAACATTAATCAACCGTTAATAACGGGGATCCTTATAGCTTGGTAAATATAGATTGCTAAAATAGCATCTGATTCTGAAGAAGTTCTCGCTTCAAAGAGCCCAAAAGGGGTTAAGGAGTGAGATGCTCATGTATAATTATGGTGTGAAGTTTAATAAAATCTGGAAATTATTTGATTAAATTGATAATTTTTAGTATATTCTTATTATAGCTTGTAAATTTTTTTATTTTCTAGTGATTACATAAAGCCCTTCGGGTTACGGATTAAATTACACGTTTGTGTGGTATTTAACCTCCGTATCCCAAAGGGCTTTTTTATTTGATTAAGGAAAAAGGAGATATGTGATGTCAATTGAAAGGTTAGCAGCAAGTAGAGTATTAAGACCAGTGAGAAGCATGAATAAGGGGCGTAATGAGAGATGGTTTGAATATTATAGAACAACATGCCCTATATGTGGTAAGCAAGGATGGTGCATGGTTAATGATTCTGAAACCAAAATAATATGCGGACGAATTTCATCAGAAACAAAATTCGGGGAAGCAGGCTATTTACATATAGTAGCTGAAGATCAAAAAAGGGGATATGACTTTTCTCAAGATCAGATGATTAAGGAACATAGGAAGAAAAATGATTACACCCTTGATATTATTTACACTTTATTCCTAGAATTTCTAGACGTGCGAGATGAACATATTAAAATGTTAAGGGGATCAAAACGCAGGATTACAAGAGAAGTTATAAATGTTAGAAATTACAAAAGTTTTCCTCTTAAACCTTGGGATACTACGAAAGAGCTAATAAAAAAAGTAGGGGGGAAAACAAGCTATATTTTTGGAATTCCAGGATTTTATGCAAATGAAACAAAGGATGGAAGATATTTCACGTTTGCAGGAAGGAGAGATTCTTTATTAATACCGCAGAGAAATATATATAATCAGATATGCGGTTTTCAATGTAGAATTGATAATCCTGAATATATGACAGTTGTAAAAAATCATAATCCAAGCTTTAAGGCAGAAGTTATTGAGCGACCCAATACCATAGAGGTGACCTATAAAATCAATGGGAAGATAGAGTCTATATTTAAAGGTAAAATCGATGTTAAAGAATGGTATGAAATTAATTATGAGGGTGAAAAATTAGGTGAAGTACAATTAAAGTTAGAAAGTAAATATATTTGGATCAGCTCAGGTGGAAAATTCCATGGAACAGGAGTTGGGAACCCATTGCCAATACATGTAGCAGTACCTAGTCGAGAGTTGAAAAATTGGGAACGTGGAGAATTAATAAAAAAGAATAATGTATGGATTTCAGAAGGGAGTCTAAAGTCTGATATTGCTGCAGAAAACTTAGACGAGCTTCTAACAAATGAGGAAAAAGTAATGTATGGTACCACAGTTGTATCAATACCTGGGGTTAAAGTATGGAGAATATTAATTGAACCATTAAAAAAAATGGGAGTTAAACAGGCGACGTTCGCTTTAGATATGGATATGATTACAAATTCAGATGTTCAGCGGTCGTTATTAGAATGTGCGCAAGCGCTTTATCAAGAAGGGATAAGTATTAATTATGCAAGTTGGGATATTAATCTTGGAAAGGGGCTAGATGATTTATTGTTAAACGATTATATTCCAGCAATAGAGAAAGTGAGATAAACGCTATTTAAATTATAATAAGTTAAAAAACATATTAATAAGCGATAGAAATGATTAATTACTTTTTTACACCATAACTAGAATGATTGTTTTTTTATAGGTAAATTTATTTTTTACTCTTTCTAAACGGATGTTTTGTATAGAAGAATACAAAACATCCATCATTTTATACGTGTTCTTGATAATCATTAGGATTTAATTTGTATATATAATTAGTTTAATCATAAGGAAATGATGGATATTTTAATATATCGGTAATTTTTTTAAATTTTTAGAATAATTTATTTTACATTTTGTTATAATCCTATATCATATACATACAGGATAAATTTGGAAGAGTTTTAGGGACGAAGTTTCGTATCTATGTAATATCGATAGTAGTTTTTAATTACTAAATAATACTATTCATGTATACGAGGTGAAACAAATGGGGAGACGGGTAAGCGAGAAGAAAACGAAAGAGCAGTTTTTATATGAAAGAAGAAGACAATTAGAAATAATGGAAGGCATTGGTAGCATCTGCAAAGGATGCGATATTTATATAGAATTGAGAAAAACGAAAGCACATAAAGAAGTGGCCAATACATGCGCAAGGAATTGTAAGTTGATTAGTAACGTACAAAAGGAGACAAAGATGTTTTTAGAAACCATTCGTTAAAAATGAGAAGGGAGGAATAGGTATGAAACAATCATATAGCAGCTTGAATCGCGATGATTCATTAAATAAAACTATAACACAAGGTTCTACTGCAAGAAGTATTAAGCCAATGGCTAATCTAGAAGGAAACACTTTTGAAATTAAGGGAATTGGGAATTATAAGGTACTATCAAAACAAGAAAGTTTAAAATTATTTCAGCGGTACAAACATGGTGAAAAGGATCTACGTGATTATTTGTTTCATGTGAATGTAGGACTAGTATTATCTATTGCAAGAAAGTACAAAAACAAGCACCCTGATATAGAGTTTGATGATCTGGTTCAAGAAGGTAATGAGGGAATGTTACGGGCAATGGAAGATTTTAATCCGGCTTTAGGTTATTGCTTTTCCACGTACGCTTTTTGGTGGATACAAAAAAGCATGTTAGGAATTATATGTAAAAAAAAGTCTGGGCCTTTTAAAATCCCTAATTCTGTGAATCAATTTAATTTAAGATATGTCGAGTTAGAAGATAAATATCTACAAATGTACAACAGAACCCCTTCAGTGGAAGAAGTAGTAAAAGAGTTAAATGTAACTAGCGAAACAGTCATTAGGCACAACGTATATTATAAGCGAGCTACTACTATGACTTTGGATATAGATACAATAAATGAAGATATAGGTATATCAAATCCATTCTATGATGATAGTTCAGCAATTCCGTCAACAAATGAGATGGTAATTGAGGACTTAAATTACGAGATATGGTTAATATTTGATGAAGTATTAAACCCAAAGCAAAAGATGGTACTAAATCTATGTTTTGGTCTTCTAGATGGTAAAGTGTATTTGCATAAAGAAATTGCAAAAGCACTTATGATAACAACTGAAAGAGTGTCACAAATAAAGGATGAAGCAATTAAAAAATTGAAGAAATGTGACTATAAAGATGAAATTTTTAATCTACTACATGAAAAGTTGAAAGTAATGGATGAACTTAATATGGCGTGAAAATATATATTCGTATTTATCGGAATATACAGTATAATGAGCGGGTTGTATCTTTTTCTATCTAAAATCTGGATACAAAGTGATGTATTAAGGGTATAACATGCACTTCGAACTTCTCACCACTTAACGTCCTTACGGACTGTTTGAAGTGGGAGATTCCTGCGAACACCGATGTATCCACCGGTTATCTTAGCATGCTCTGCCCGTAGTCCCTACAGTGAAAACATAAGTATCTTGTACGTTGACTTACCACGTTTCCTACTTTAGCTTGGTTTTCGCAAATTCGGCAAACGTGGGGCGCAAGAACGTTGAAGATATGAGGTTGGTTGCAACATTTTTCTGCAACCAACCTCATATCTTCAGTTTTCAAAGAGCAATCTGTACAAGTATATGGTAGTAAACATGTTGGCTTATGCCAAGCGACATTCATCTCCCGCCTAAAATTGGTGTTTCATACTCTCACATTTTAAGGAAGGAGTTTTCTGCCGGAAAACGATAAACTCAATAGATGATAAATAAAAAAGGATAAATGGGTGCTACCTATTTATCCTTTTTTTATTTATCATGCTTAAAAAAATAATATTATCTCTAATTTTCCTTAGTTTTTCTGTAGAAATATCTCATGATTAATTATGAAGGATGAATAATTTAATTACTCTCATTAATGAGGTACCGATAGAAAGGAGGCCATTGTTGTTATATGCAAAATAATAGAAAAAGAAACGTAATTAAGGAAAGGATTAGACAAGAAAAAGAACGACGAGAACGATTACTAGCAGAGGAAGAAGAACAATATGAAGATATCTATAAAGATCCAATAAGTGAGCAAATACAAAAAGAGTATTTAGAACAACCGCAGAACCAACGTGAAGAAAGTGTAAATGTAAATTTACCTAAAAATGAATCTTCAAATAGTAACCCAGCTCTTGATTGGATTACTACAATTCAAAAACAGGCAGGCACTTCTGAAAATGATTTAAAAATAGAAGAAACGGAGGAAGAAGCAAGGGAACTTGAAGAAGCGGAAGCCCGTAGAAAAGCAGAAGAAGAAGCGAGAAAACAGGCAGAAGCGGAAGCCCGTAGAAAAGTAGAGGCAGAAGCAAGGAAACTTGAAGAAGTAGAAGCCCGTAGAAAGGAAGAGGAAGAAGCAAGAAAACAGGCAGAAGTAGAAGCCCGTAGAAAAGCAGAGGAAGAAGCAAGGAAGCGTGAAGAAGCGGAAGCGCGTAGAAAAGCGGAGGAAGAAGCAAGAAAACGTGAAGAAGTAGAAGCGCGTAGAAAAGCGGAGGAAGAAGCAAGAAAACGTGAAGAAGTAGAAGTACGTAGAAAGGCAGAGGAAGAAGCAAGGAAGCGTGAAGAAGCGGAAGCGCGTAGAAAAGCGGAGGAAGAAGCAAGAAAACGAGCAGAAGCGGAAGCCCGTAGAAAGGAAGAGGAAGAAGCAAGGAAGCGTGAAGAAGCGGAAGCGCGTAGAAAAGCGGAGGAAGAAGCAAGAAAACGAGCAGAAGCGGAAGCGCGTAGAAAAGCAGAGGAAGAAGCAAGAAAACGAGCAGAAGCGGAAGCGCGTAGAAAAGCAGAGGAAGAAGCAAGGAAACAGGTAGAAGCACAACGGAAGGAAGAAGAGAAAAAACTTGAGGAAGTAAGAAAAAGAAGACTAGAGGAAGAAAAGAAAATAAAAGATGCACAAAAGAGACAAAAAATAGTTGTGGCTAAAAGCGAACCCGAAAGTGATGAAATTAATTTAAATAATGAAAGAAATCAACTAAATGAAACTAAATTTAAACAAGAAGAGAAAGTCGCAATCGATAAAAAAGGAATCTTAAATAATATGAAAAAATATAAGTACGCTATTATAGGAGTCGCATCAATTGTTTTATTAGTAGTAGCAGGATTTGCCTTTAGTAATATGAAAAATTCACAGGCTGCATCTGCAAATAATGTAAATAGCTTAGAAGTTAATGCGAATCTAATAAATGGGTTAAGGTTATCTGCAGTTCAAAAATATCAAGATGCTGCCTTGGAATTTGATAAAGTCGATTATAAAAAATTAGGAAAAGAAGATAAAAAGGCGGTTTTATTTACGTATCTATTAAGTGGTAAAGCACAGAAGGCAATTGACTTAGAACAAGATTTTGCAGAATCAGTAGTTTCATATTATATAGCTGTAGATAATTTGAAAAAAGTAAAAGAATTAAAAACAAAAAATCCACTAATTAATTTTGAAATTGCTGCATTAGATAACAAGCATGAAGAAGTTATCAAATTAAGAGATCAAGTACCACTAGATGGCAGAAGAGAAGGGATTATTGTTAATAGTTATTTGAAATTAAATAAATCCGAGGAAGCTAAAAAGTTTGCTCAAAAGGTTGGAAATAAAGATTTACTCGAAAAAATTAATAATTCTACACCTAATAGTTCTGCTACTTCTGTAGCAACTATAAGTGCAGGTTAGGTAATAGGGAGGAATTGATTGTGCCTTTAGATTATTCGAAAATTTTAAAGAAAGTGTTACTTACGACTACTGTAACTACCTTAAGTGTTGGGGTAGTTACAGGCTGCTCACTGTTTTCTTCTGAAAAGAAGAGCACTAAAACAGCATCAGTATCTAAAAAGAAAAAGGATAGTGAAAAAGAAAAGAAAAAAGATGAGAAAAAAGAAGAAAGTAAGAATGAACCGACTGAAAATCTAAATACTAATGATTTTGATGAAATCATTGATAATGCAAAACGTAGCTCTGACCAAAATTTAGCCGGTATCATTGAAAATAACAAAGCCAAAAAGAAATTTGATGACTTAACAGATTCAATTGCAACTGCAGCTATAAACTCAGATCGAAACTTAGCGTCAGTTATTGACGGTGATAAATCAAATAATCGTTTTTCAGATTTAAATACTTCAATAGCATCAGCAACAAACAATCCTTCTGTCTCGGATAATAAGGATAGTAAGAACTTTGTATTTGGTGGCGATCTAAATATTAATGATGGTGTAGCTATTGCAGATAACTCAATACCTCCAATTAATAATGATAAAAAGCCACCTACTTCTGGTAACACTAGTGGCGAGGAAGTGAAACCGCCAACAGGTGGTGAAGGTAATCATGGAGGCGGTACAAAACCACCAACAGGCGGAGATGGTAATGATGGTGGAGGCGTTACAAAACCACCAACAGGTGGAGATGGTAACGATGGTGGAGGCGGTACAAAACCACCAACAGGCGGAGATGGTAACGATGGTGGGGGCGGTACAAAACCACCAACAGGCGGAGATGGTAACGATGGTGGGGGCGGTACAAAACCACCAACGGGCGGAGATGGTAACGATGGTGGTACAACAAAACCAGAAAAGGATACAGTGGCACCAGTAATTACAGCGAAACAAGGTGTAACTGTTTATGTAGGAGATAGTCTAAATGCGGGAGATTTAGTAGAAGTAAAAGATAATAAAGATGCAAACCCAGTAGTAACAGTGGGAGCGTACGATACAAGTAAAGCAGGGGAAATTCAAGTAACAGTAACGGCAACAGATGCATCAGGAAATAGCTCAAGTACAACAGTAACCGTCAGCGTAGTAGAAAAAGAAGAAGAGAAAGATACAGAAGCACCAGTAATAACAGCGAAACAAGGTGTAACCGTACATGTAGGAGATAGCTTAAATGCAGGAGATTTAGTAGAAGTAAAAGATAATAAAGATGCAAACCCAGTAGTAACAGTGGGAGCGTACGATACAAGTAAAGCAGGGGAAATTCAAGTAACAGTAACGGCAACAGATGCATCAGGAAATAGCTCAAGTACAACAGTAACCGTCAGCGTAGTAGAAAAAGAGGAAGAAAAGGATACAGAAGCACCAGTAATTACAGCGAAACAAGGTGTAACTGTACATGTAGGAGATAGCTTAAATGCAGGAGATTTAGTAGAAGTAAAAGATAATAAAGATCCAAACCCAGTAATAACAGTGGGAGCGTACGATACAAGTAAGATAGGGGAAATTCAAGTAACAGTAACGGCAACAGATGCATCAGGAAATAGCTCAAGTACAACAGTAACCGTTAAAGTAGTAGAAAAAGAAGAGGAAAAAGATACAGAAGCACCAGTAATTACAGCGAAGCAAGGTGTGACAGTACATGTAGGGGATAGTCTAAATGTAGGAGATTTAGTAGAAGTAAAAGATAATATAGACCCAAATCCAGTAGTAACAGTGGGAGCATATGATACAAGTAAGCCAGGTACAATATCAGTTCAAGTAACGGCAGCTGATAATGCGGGTAACAGCTCAACTGCAACGGTAACAGTAAAAGTAGTAGAAAAGGAAGAAGAGAAGGATACGGAAGCACCAGTAATAACAGCGAAACAAGGTGTAACCGTACATGTGGGAGATAAATTAAGTCCAGGAAGTTTAGTGAATGTAAAAGATAATAAAGATTCAAATCCATTAGTAACAGTAGGAGCATATGATACAAGTAAGCCAGGCGCAATATCAGTTCAAGTAACGGCAACCGATAAGGCAGGAAACAGCTCAACTGCAACAGTAAATGTGGTAGTTCTTGAGAAAGAAAAGCCAGAGCAAAAAACAGCTGAAACAACATTTAAAGAACAAGGTAATGGATTACTTGCAGCAAATTCTAATGATGTAGCTAAATAGGTTTTTACCAAAATGATAATATGGTAAAAGTAAAGGATCTCAACTACTAGTAGGGATTCTTTTTTTATTAATTAATATACGGAAAATTCTATTATTTTATCTTGTAATGGATTTATACTATTTTCTTAAAACTTCCCAAGTCTATTGAATGGCTTATAGCGTAGAACCGCCTTGCCTTCTATATTATTCAAAGGTATAAATCCTATTTCTTTAAATCTGCTGTCTAAACTTTCCTCACGATTATCTCCTAATACAAAAATTGTATCATTCGGAACCCTATCGAAACCGTAATTACTTTTTAATGAAAAATCAGCTGTCTTACCTTTTGAGTATAGATCTTTTACCACAAGTCCATTTATATAAAGCTGTTTTGATTTATCATTTTAGCCAAGAAGACTCCTTCCTCAAGGAACGCGAAGTGAGTAGGTGGGAGATGAATTGGCTTTGGACAAGGGATGGCAGAAAGCCATCTTAATTGTTCAACATACATAAACTGTTACTCCACTACCCACCGAATGTATGTTTGTTGTATAATAGAGTCATATCGAAATGGGGGTGAAATGAATGATGATCAATAAAGCATATAAATTCCGTATCTATCCAAATAAATCACAAGCGGCACTAATCAATAAAACGATTGGTTGTTCTCGTTTTGTATTCAATCACTTCCTATCTCTATGGGATCATGCATATAAAGAAACAGGAAAAGGTATGACATATGGTACATGCTCTGCGAAACTTCCTACCTTGAAGAAAGAGTTTGTTTGGCTAAAAGAAGTGGATAGTATTGCGATTCAGTCGTCTGTTCGCAACCTTGCGGATGCTTATACACGCTTTTTCAAAAAACAAAACAGTGCCCCGCGTTTCAAATCTAAGAAGAACAACGTACAATCTTACACCACAAAACAAACAAATGAAAACATTGCCATTGTAGAAAACAAAATGAAATTGCCAAAACTAGGTCTTGTTCGATTTGCCCAAAGTCGTGAAGTAAAGGGACGTATTTTAAATGCTACGGTTAGACAGAACCCTTCTGGTAGATACTTTGTGTCATTGTTAGTTGAAACAGAAGTGCAAGAACTTCCGAAAACAAATTCTTACATTGGAATGGATGTGGGACTAAAAGATTTCGCCATTTTATCAAATGGAAAAATCTATAAAAACCCGAAGTTTTTTCGATCATTAGAAGAGAAGTTGGCAAAAGCACAGCGTGTTCTTTCTAGAAGAATGAAAGGATCTTCTCGCTGGAATAAACAACGGTTAAAAGTAGCTAGAATTCATGAATACATGACGAATGCTAGAAAAGATTACTTGGAAAAAATCTCGACTGAAATCATCAAAAACCACGATGTTATTGGTATAGAGGATTTGCAAGTATCGAATATGTTAAAGAATCATAAGTTAGCAAAAGCGATTAGTGAGGTATCATGGTCACAATTTCGAACCATGTTGGAATATAAAGCAAAATGGTATGGCAAACAAGTCATTGTCGTATCGAAAACATTTGCTTCAAGCCAATTATGTTCTTATTGTGGGTATCAAAATAAAGACGTTAAAAATCTAAACCTACGTAAATGGGATTGCCCTTCTTGTCATACACATCATGATAGGGATATTAACGCAAGTATTAATCTAAAGAATGAAGCGATAAGGCTTCTAACCGCAAGGACTGCGGGGTTAGCCTAATAAATTAGAGTTCAATAGAACTCTTTACTTAGGAATCCCCCACTTCTAAACGAAGTGAAAGTGGGGGTAGTTCAAATTCTATTGTATCTCCAGGTAAACCAATTACTCTTTTTATAATTGTTTTATTATTAGAAGTGTTTTCTAGGGGGAATTAACAACAACTATATCAAATCTTTGAAGATCTTCTATTGAATGGGTGAGGTGATTAATTAAAACCTTGTCATTATTAAATAAGGAGTTTTCCATAGAAACTTCAGAAACCTTATATGGAAAAAAAAACGAACTGTCTTAGTAAAAGTAAAGTAACGCCAATTATAAATATTAATATTGGAAAAACAGAAATTAGACGTTTTTTCAATTTAAGATCAAACTCCATTCTGAAGGTTTATAATATGCATCATAACATAGATTTAACGGATTAAATATTCTGAATATTGTTGTTTTTGTAGGTGTAATTTGTTAAAATTAAGTATACCTTTTTTAATTTCAATTTTTTATATCTATAACTACTATAGCCCTTTCGGGGTTTCGATTTTCAAAGATAGTTTAAGTTTTTTACTTTTACTTTCTTTTTAAACATAACTCCGAAAAGGGCTTTTTTGCGTTTTTTGGAGAACATCACATTGTGAAAGGATGAAGATTAAGAGATTATTTTTAGTGTTAGGCGTTTTAGCTATGATGTTTGTTTTTTATAACACCTTATAAAGGATGAACCTCAAACAGAAGCTTTAACACCAATCAAAGTAGAAAATTTGAAAGAAAAAATTCAATACGATTATTTGTTTGAAAATGAATTATTGCAAAATGTGATTAATGACTTAGGAGGGCAATTCAAATTAATATTTGATGATATTGATAAGAATGGCCACTTAACCATTTATCAAAATAAAAAAGAACTAGAAATGTTTTTAGGAAATCATGTAACTACTGCAGAATTAGCTGATGAATTTACATCAGACTATTTTAGTACAAATAAGAATTACAAAGTTACTTATAAAAGTAAACCAAGTCTATTTAATTATGAAAAACCAAGAACTGTTACAAAAGTAAAAAAAGGATTATTTTTGGTAAAACAAAACGACTTAATTCTGGAATTTAAATATGTACCAGAAATAAATGGATTTCGAGTTTCTGAGATTACATATTTAAAATAAGAAAATATCGGGGGATTTACTATGTTATTACAAATCAGAACTGTTATTGCTGATGCATTAAGAATTGATGAAGAAGTGAATGGTTTTTTGAAGTATTGTGCTAATCATGGAAAAATAGTTGGAAAAATAACACCAAGCGGATTCATAGAACGTGAACAAGGCCAACCGCTTTTGGTTATGGTAATCGAATATGAAGAGAAAAATTAACTGTAGTTATGAAAAAGGTGAGGATTAATTCCTTGTCTTTTTTATTTTCTAAGAAAGGTGAATATATCGAGTATGAAAATAATAAAAAAATGGCCGTCTTTAATAACAAAGAATTCTTTGTTAGAAATGAATAATCGAGAATCAGATGTGGCGGATTTAATGGTCCCATATTATTATTTCTTATTTAAGCGTAAGGTATTGTGGTTAGTACGTGAGACAGGAACTCGAATAATAAACTTATACAACTATGAAAATGAAGAGGATAAAAAAGTAGCATTTGAGATATTGGAATTCTATACTCATCAAAATTGTAGTGTAATCTACAGCATAATTGATGGCAAATTAAAAAAAATAAATAATAATCAGGCTTTCGAATTATTAGAAAGTGTAAAAGTATCGAAGAATTTGATTTGTTAACTTGAGAAAGTTAAATAACAGAATAAATTTTCTGAATTTAAAGATAAAACAAACTTCAATGTGATATAATTTAGTTGCATTTTTTTCTTTTTCTTTTTTATATCACTAATTACTTATAACCTTTCGGGTTAATGAAATTACACAAAAAGGAACTTTATGTTACTTTATTTCATTGTGTAAACAATTCATTTTCCTGGAAGGTTATTTGTTTTTTGCCTGAAAGGGGTGATGCTATGTTATAGCAACTAATTATTAAATAGAAACTGCTGCTGCAATGTCAAAAGTTTTACGAAAAGGGGTGCATATTATGTTGGTTACAGTAATTGTGTCAGTTGTGGCTGGTATGGTCTCAGGATTGGCTAGTCATTACATCACAAACAAAAAGTTTTTGTTGCCTCGTAAAAGCAAGCTTGCATTTCACCCGGGTTTCTTGGGAGAGATGTTTGTAGGCAGTATTGCTTCACTCGTTGGTGTTGCAATGTTTAACCCTGAAACAATGATGGATATTCTTAAGGTGAGTATTCTTGCTGGGATTTCAGGGCAAGCTTTCCTGCTGCACAATCGCTTGGCAACGGAACAAGTAAAAACCGACGAGATTCAGTCGATTTCAAAGAAATTGAACGAACTCGAAAAAAAGAATAAGGAATAATAGAGGAGTAATCTGGTATAAATAGAAATAGAGAGATGAGGAGATTTGGTTATGTAACGGCCAAATAAAGAGAGTTGAGTTGAGGTGAGCCCGATGTCTCGAAAGGAAGTTTTTGATTATCTAGATGATCAAGAAAAGGAAGATTTAGCAGAATGGACAGAAGAGCTTAAAAATGCTCAATCTACGAAAGCAGTTAAACTTTATTCAAGTAAGATAAAGGAACTGCTAGGAAAGATTGAACAACGAATGATTAGTTCAGGAGAGGAAGCAGCGACGGTTAGCTTCTAATTGAATAGCAAGAAATAGAAAAGCTGGTGGGGGATTTATCCATCAGCTTTTCTTTATTATTAAAAAAATTATGAGGAGTGTTTACTATGAGTACAGATTTATTACAACAATTATTAGAGGTTGATCAAAAAGCAAGAGAACAAGAAAGAATTCATTTAATACAAAACTTTTTCAATTTAGGTGTTTCAATTAAAATCATAGCGGAAGCAACTTCAGTAAGTGTAGAGGATGTAAAAAGAATAATTAAATAGTAAATGTATAAGGTTAAAAAATTGTTTAATGCCCTATTTAAATATAAGTATTGAGTCAATGTATTCATCTCAAAGCGTAAAAAAAAGACACAATGGATAGTGTCTTTTTTACGTTGACATGCTATGAAAGAAAATGTAGTTATTAATCAAAGTTTGTTGGACTCTTCTAGGTTGATATTAGTATAACATTATCATCAGTAATTTTTAATATGTTATGGTTAAAGTCATGTTTTTTCTTCCTATATATAGTGCATAATTTGAGATTGTATAATGTTTTTCCATAAATCCTCCCTCATTGAAGTAGAAGGAACATCTATATTAGGAGACAAAAAAGGAATATTTTTATAATACAACCAGATTTTATAGTAAAATAGGTCTCATGGTATAAATGTACAATTTAGATATTTGCCCAATGAACCAAATGCTTTTAGAACTGAGAAAGACCTTAAAATAAATAAGTTATATATTTTAAGACAGTAATGCTTCAAGTAGTATAAATTGCAACGTCAATAACTTAAATGATTTAAGATTTACACTATATAAAAGTTAAAGTATACGATTAAGGAAAAAAAGGATTTGCAGTGTGCTGCATATTTAGGAATTAATCTTACGTAGGGGGTGCTTATATGAAAAGCATGAAAAATGTAATATTGCTAGTAGTATGTTTCATATTTTTAAGTGGTTGTAATTCAAAAAATGAAGCTGAGGTACAAGAATATATAAAAGAAAAGCACGGAATCGATGTTGATATAACAAACTGGGGCTCAATAAACGAGAATAATTTTGGTAACACTTACCATACCGTGCAAGAAAAAGATAACAAATATCTAAAGTTTCGAGTAAAGGTACAAGGTTTCCTCTATTCATCTATAGTAGGTGATGAATACAAATATGGGGAAAAAACATATGAGGAATATAAGAAATTTCAACCAACACTAGAAGAAATTAAAAAATTAGGGTACGTGGAAATTGAAGAGGAAAATGCTCTTCAATATTTGTTAGATAATGAAAATCCAGAAGAAGGAAGCCCGACAGATGAATTGCTATTAACTTTGAAAATGAGCAAAGAGATTGACTTTAGTCAATTGGATACCGTAGAATTAGATCGTTTATATGCACTATTTCAACTCATTCAGAAGAATAATAAAAAGATAACAGAACTAGAGATTAAGGATCAAAATGGTAAATCTTTAGGTGGACCTTTTAAAAATGTACAAAATATAATAACAAAAGAAGAACTGTTATTAACAATGAAAACTACAATGTCAGATACCATAAACAAATATTGGGAAGGTTGGATTAGAACGCACACCAAAGCAGTAGATAGATTATATGAATTGCAAAATGATCGATTTCAAATTAAAGGTATTACTTATATAAGTTCGGATCATGAGGGACTTCGAGAATATATAGTGATTTTAAAATTTAATAGCGACGGTATATTTGAAAACAATCCTCCATTAATTGAGGATTTAATCAAAGTAACCAAAATACTTAAAGAAGAACTGTATAATAAAAATTATGCCATTGATTTAACCAATAAGACTGGAACATTATATACAGGTTGGTTATCATCAAAAGAAATTAAAGAAGCGAATAACATTGAAGATCTTGTAAAAGAGGGGTTTCCTACGAATTAAATGTAAAGTCCTAATTATGTTTGTTATTTGAAGTGAATGCACAATATTTCGAAGTCCCAACCCATGCCCAACTACGTAATAATTTTATAACAACCCAGGCTAAAAATCTCATGTATTTTAGATAGAAAAGGGCTTATATTTTCGTTTTGAAGCATTTACTTTTCATAGCTTGCTGGTGATGTAGTGCTATCTCTTTATGTTATTATTAATTGCACTAGGAGCATAGCAACGTTATAATAATCTCTAATTACATATAATGAGGTGCAGAAAATGAATAAAACAGAATTAACAAAAGTAGTTGCGGATAAAGCAGAACTTACACAAAAGGATGCTGCTACAGCAACACAAGCTGTATTAGACGCTATAACAACAGCTCTTGCAAATGAAGAGAAAGTACAGATTCTTGGATTCGGTACATTTGAAGTACGTGAAAGATCTGCACGAACAGGTCGTAACCCGCAGACAGGTGAAGAAATGCAAATTGCTGCCTCAAAGGCACCTGCATTTAAAGCTGGAAAAGAATTGAAAGAGGCAGTGAAATAAGTATCCTAAGAGAAAAAGGATCTGATACTCATATCGGATCCTTTTTATTTGTAATACACCAATTTCTAATTTAAAGTGTAAAAGGACAATAAATCTACTGAATTTTTAAAACCAAACATAAGCATAACCCCGTTCTAATTTAAGGACGGGGTTAAAATATAGTTGTTTCTATAGTGTTTTAAGAAAAGATTGTACTTTTTAATAGACTACATGCTACTGAATTAAGTGAATAATTCTTTGTGATAATTCAACTTAAAATTCTATTCTTTATTTTTTTTCGCTGCGTAATCACCATAAAAGTAAGTGTTCTCTAACTCACCGTATTTAGGAGAAGCAATTATAGTGTATTTACCATTTTCATCAACTTCAAACAAAGCTACATTATTATATTCCGATCCCCCATTTGAATCATCTACTAACATATCTATGTTGTATATCCCTTTTGTTAATACTCCACTTTTTTGAAAGTCCTCAATTAGATCTTGGGCCTTTGGAATAGTTTTAGACATGTCAAATTTAAATAGAAAATTTACTACACCTAAATACCTGACATTATAATTTTCACGTCGGGGGTCACTTGGTATTAATGTAGGTAAAAGTTTAGTAGTATCTATCTTTTGGGTCTTTTTAAAATCATCAAGTAGTTCTTGAGAATAAATTATATTAAACTCAAGGTTGTCGTAAGGAAATACATAAACAGGACCATTCTCTACCGAAATAAATTTATTAGGATATTTCACTAATCCATATTTTTTTATGATTTGTTCAATTACTTGAACTACTTCTGGATGTTGCTCAATATATGCACCCTTGAATTGTTCAAGATAGATATCGTCACTTTCATCTTCTAAAATTTTAAAGGTATATTTTTCAATCATTAAGAATGGATACGTTCGATATGGCTTTTTCATTTCTACATAAGTTTGATGGCCAATCCCATTAAAAGTATTATCTGTCCGAATAACAGAAAACTCATCTTGTATTCCATAGTTTGATTTTAAATATTCTTGTATTGGTTGATTCAGATCATCTTTAGAGAAACTAGAGAAACATCCACTAAGAATTAGGAGTGGTGTACTTACTAAGATAACTTGAATGAATTTTTTTATACTCTTCATTTTTTACCCTACATTTCTAAAATTTTATTAATATTATAACATTTTCCATTAACCTAAATTGCTACGTTGACTTAAATACACTTCTTCATAATCTTAACGAAACAATTAATAAAATCACTCTATAATCTGGCCCAATTATTGAATAACATGACCGGTATTTTTACAACAACCCTATTATTTCTGTAGAAAAGGAGATTTCATGTGAGGGATATCGTGAAAATTTAAGAAAATTTCCAGGTTAAGAGTATGCAAATTTTTATGCGGATTTTCGACTAATTCAGTAACAAACGAGAACTCTAAAACCGAGCTAGGATAGGAATGTACAAATTAGATCTATAGCACAAAAAAGAAGGTTCCTCTGTGAGAATATGGTTCCCCTTTTCGGTGCTACCGATAATAAGACGTTATGTTAACCAAGCATGTATATCCTATACATTCAAAAATCCTAACAAATCGATTCTCCCAAATGGTACAATTAAGAAAAAAGAAGTAGACAGGTTATAAGCCAAAAAAACAGGTTAGTCTTATATCATCGATTTAACATGGCTAGCAAGTATTGCATTACATTACTTTGGGAAAACCTTGCTAAGTTGATTCCAAATCAGGTTACTTCCTTAAGTATCTATATCGTTATGAATTTGATTGCACTGGGAGCCAATCTAAAGGATTTTATCGGATTAAAAAGAAAAAATATTCAGAGGAAATCACATCTCCCTCAAAATAGGGTAAAGTTTGCTGCGCAACATGAATTTCATTGAATTAAGTGTAGGAGGAATTTGGATGGATAAAGTACAAAAAAATAAAAATAAAAACAAAGCCCTGTTGTTATTGATTTATCTTAGTTTAGGATTGAATCTCATCACAGCTCCATTAGCATTGTTTATAGGCGGGATGACAACAGACCCTCCAGGCAGTACTGAACTTGATTTTTTGAAAGGATTTCTCTTCATTCAAGCAATACCACTTTTTATACTGTTTATATTTTTGGCATGGTACTCTATCCGTAAGAGTAAATATGCTTATGCTGGAATAGCCTTTTTTTTGTCTGTTATCATACTAGGTACCCCTATTGTTTGGATATATGATATGTATAATTCTTTCGCTAAGAAGGTCTTTTTAATATCTGATGATTACAAAGGATGTGTGGGTGTCCTTTATAACATCAAGGATGCACCACCCCTAAAAATTGAAGATAAAAAAATTATATATCAAGTAACTAAAGATGGACTATTGAAAACATCATCGAATGAAAGGATTGGTAAGAAAAGTGACCTTGATTCTGGATGGTATAATGTAAAATACTATTATGTAGACAAAAGCGGAAACCAAGTTAAGAGGTTAGAAGAAGGCAAAGATATTCACAATACATCACTATCATCGCAAGCTGGATTGACATATTCGCAATTCTTTATAGGAACAAAGAAAGAAGCAGACAAACATCCACAATTCTCAATGTGTTTTAACGAAAAACAACAACTACAAATTGATCATAAGTAAGTCATTTATTCATATCGATGATTAAGAGGAAGCATCTGCGGTAGCCCCAAGTCGAGTATAATCCTTTATTAATGTGTTTTATACATCCAATCATATTTAATGGAGTGGTTTTGAAAGATGGAACTTCCGCTAACGATAATTATGTAAATGAGCTGTCCATATGGGCAGCTTATTGTATTTTTTGCTTAGCGTGGTTTTTTTCAAAAATGCTGGCGGTACCCCATGCCCATCAAGCTAAGGTTGGGTATTCCATGAACTTCCGTTCTTGTTGCCTACATGCTTGATATTTTGTTTATTTGTTTTTAAAAATACGCATTCCAAATAAACCTTGATAAGGTGTATTTTTAAAGGTTATGCAGTTTTCTGCTTTTGATTGGATACAGTGCACTGATAAACAACACCTAAAATATCAAAGACTGTCTTTTTCTCATATCGATGGGATTTCCGTCCGTTTTTCTGTAAGAGGTCAAACAGACGAAGGAAAATTTTTGATACTTTTTGGGTGTCTTGTTGTATAGCTTCATATACTAAGTACAGATGATCTTGAATCATATAAATTGCTTTATATTCACTTAATTCTTTTTGTTTTTTTTGTAGTAACAGCCGTCGCATTTTGAACATAGTGGAAGAACAAAGAAAAATAGCGATTAACTGTCCATAAAGATGACATTCTAGACGCTCTCGCTTAATATTGTGACAATGATTGATACCAAAAAGAGATTTCCATGTTTTAAATACAATCTCTATTTGCCAACGTAGAGAGTAAATCTCGTGAACATGTTCCATCGGAACAATTTCCCATGGGATGTTGGTAATATAAACATTGATTTCTGTTAAACGTTTACTTTTTTCAGAGTATGTAACCCCTTTTTTCTTTTCAACATAAGTTTGCTGTTTCCTACGTTTATGAACTTGAGTTGATGTGAGTCTGTATATTACAACTCGTGAGGGTAATTTTTGTTGTCCAACATAGGCATTTCGAATTTCATAAGTATCTCCCGGTTTTATCTGATGCATGATATGTTCAAGGTCAAGTAAAGCATATAAAGATTGCTTTTTTACTGTCCCATCCCGAAAGAATTCTGGAGATTCATTTTTCACATATACTCTATTATTTAATTTCAACCGCGAAACATAGAATACCCCTCGTTAATCCATCTGGTCTAAATCTTTTAGAGAAAAGTATCCTAAATCTCGAATACATAAATCTCCTGGTCGTAGGGTATCCAAACATTCTGTACCAAAGGTTTTATCATTATTTTTACCTGGTTCCATTTGAAAATTGAGGAATTTCCCACTATGTAAATCATACTCTAGTTGAATCTTAATACCAGCTGTTTGTGCACATCCTCCTGAACCAGGATAAATAGGGGCTAAATGGTTGGGTACTTGAAAAATAGTAGCATCTAAAATACGTATACGTTGAAAATAAGAAGTGTATTGGTTTAGGATTTGAGACGAATCGTTTAGTTTGCTTTTGATTAAAAGGGAAAATACCCGCTGTAGAAAGAAAACAGCGCATCGGTTAAAACGTTGATTAAGTCCTTCAGGA
The DNA here is from genome assembly GCF_044908765.1 of Bacillus sp. RC251. Classification (NCBI taxonomy): domain Bacteria; kingdom Bacillati; phylum Bacillota; class Bacilli; order Caryophanales; family Bacillaceae; genus Bacillus; species Bacillus sp. RC251. The sequence goes on from NZ_JBIYDP010000015.1 coordinate 41,105, forward strand.
CTCATAAGTGTAGCTGTATTTGCATAAAGCTGAATACATAATCGATTAAGAGAATCGCTTGCTACCTGCTGACTAATCCAGATACATAAAGCGGCCAAATCTCGTGCGCCATACTTACTTTTACGTTTTACAAAACCTGTCTCTTGTGCAAGTTGTTGAAGAATATGTGGAGATAGATATCGCTGTAGTTCTTCAGCGAACAAGTGAAACTCATCTTGAATCGATAGATTCATACAAATACGCCATCCTTTCTGTATATTTCTACAAAAAGAATAGCGTATTTTCATTGTTTTTTGGGGTTAATTTCTTAATTTTCATGAGAATGTATTTACAAACCCAAAATATGGTTGACAATTAAGGATTACATTCGTAATATTGATTTGTAGATTACAAATGTAATACAAGGGGTGAAATTTTATATAATGAAAGAATTACCTAAAATATCGGAAGCTGAATTAGAAGTTATGAAAGTTCTTTGGTCAAAATCTCCTCAAACTGCGAATGAAGTGATTGAAGCGCTAGAGGTAACGACGGACTGGAAACCGAAGACGATTCGAACGCTTATTAATCGATTAGTCCACAAAGAAGCTGTTTCTTACCATCAAGACAAAGGGCGTATGTATGCCTATTATCCTTTGGTGTCGCAAGATAGTTATTTACAAGTAGAAACAAAATCCTTACTCAAACGGTTCTATGGTGCGGCATTTAAACCTTTACTTGTGAATTTCTTAAAAGAAGAAAAGCTGTCTTCAGAAGACATTAACGAACTTAAACGAATTCTGGATGAGAAGAATGAGGAAAATCAGAGGAAGGATAGATCATAATGATAGATATGTTTGTAAACGTCTATCTACCTCGCTTTTTTGATTGGGTGATAGAAACCTCCATTATGGCAAGTATATTAGTTGGTCTAATCTTATGTGTAAAAATCTTACTTAGAAATAAGTTAACCCCACGATGGCAGTATCTATTATGGATGATATTAATTGTAAGACTTTTATTGCCATGGTCACCAGATAGTTCCTATAGTATCTATTCTATCCTTTCGTACAGTAATGGAACTCCAGTTATCTTTCACCAAGACCCTGTAACTGTTTCTCCTACAAAAGAACTTATGCAAGGATCGGCAGATATAGGTGATACAAAGGTAATCACAAATGAAGATACCTATACATCTAGTCCAACACAAAAAGCTGAAGAAAGTAAGAAACAAACGCACAATAATGAAAAGCAAGATGATGAGACGTTTTCATTTTATACAATCCTTTTATATATTTGGCTTACTGTAGTTATCATTCTGAGCTTTACTACCATCATTATGAATAGGCGTTTATTACTCTACATAAAAAAACAACCTGTAATTACAGAACAAAGAATTGTTAAAATCTTTAAGAACTGCAAACAATCTATGTCCGTTCAACAGGATATCCCACTACTTTTGGCTGGGAAGATTTCAAGTCCAACTGTGTTCGGATTTATTCGGCCAAAGGTGCTATTGTCAAGTGTACATATGAAAGTACTAGATGAGCAACAGTTGCGATACATTTTTCATCATGAATTGGCTCACATCAAACGAAGAGATGTCGGAGTAAATTGGCTTATACATGGCTTACTCATTCTAAATTGGTTTAACCCAATTCTTTGGTATGCCTACTCATGTATGCGAGAAGATCAGGAACTGGCATGCGATGCGTTCGCTCTTACATTTATAGATTCAGAGGAACAAATTGCATATGGTCATACTATTATTAGTCTTTTAGAACATTACTCAAGTTATTATCAAGTACCAGGCTTAGCAAACTTAAGTAGAAATAAAAGAACATTAAAAAGGAGAATTCTTATGATTAAAAAGTTCAAAAAGAACTCTTATCGTTGGTCTGCATTTGGAGTTGTTGCTTTTATCGCTGTATCATCCTTCTCTTTATTAAATGCACGTGCAGATGAGCCAAATAAGCATCAGAAAGAACAAACATTAGAAAAAATCAAAACAAAAGAAACCCAAAAAGAAGAAGATGTTGCTATTCATACAGTTGTAGAAAAGATAATCGGTACAAAAGAACAGGCACATGCTGAATTAAAGATTTCAGAAGAACAATATAAAGAAATGATTGACAAAATAGCAGCGGCTAAAAAGTTTTTGACAAAAAAAGAGTTTGATACATTAGTGAAATTGCAAGAAGATTGGTTTACTCTCCAAAAAAAAGAAATAGCTTTAGGGGGGATGTTAAATGAAGAAGAACAAAATAAACTAGAAACAAACGGGAATTCTCAAGGTCCACTTTGGGTAAAAGTTAGAAAACATTTCCCATCTACAATAGAAGATGCGAAAAAGCTAGTTGATTTTCCGATAAAAAAACCAAATTATATGCCAGAAGGATACCATCTAGTGAAAGAACAGGTTGACTCAGACATTACAATAGAGAAACCAAAACCTGTAGTTAGAACTGAATATGTAGATGGGGATGATGGTCAAATCATCATCGAACAATCAGAAGTCCTAGAAGCAAAAAAAGATCCTTGGAATAGAAAAGGATTCCATATGTTTGAAGAATATGAACTACAGTTTGTACAAGGTATGGAGATGCTTGGTGGAAACCAAGTGACCTTTGGTAAGTCCAGTGATAGTAATATAATAGGAATGAAGATGATTGTTCCTGCGAAAGATGGAAAAAGTGCGTATCAAATAGTAATCACCGTTAGTATTTTAAATAAAGCTGAATTAGAAAAGGTTATGCTTTCCATGCTGAAATAGGAAATAGTGTTCTAGTTTTTCTTGACCAGGTCAAAATATGAAAGCGATAGAGAGAGGAAATAAAATGAATATAGTGAACTTACGTCCTAAACAGCGCTCTAAGTATCGTATTATGCTAGGAACATGGTATTACTCTACAAAGAGGTACATCCAGTGGTTAGCAGACGGAAAAACATACGCAAAAACTTTACAACAAGAAAAGTTACCCTGTACAGCAATTCAGCACCGAACGATACTACTTCGTAAGCTCAAGGATGTAGATATGTGGTATCAACAGAATAAAGTTGTTAATTTAAAGATTGCCATTAAACAGCTAGATGGTATCGTCATTAGACCGGGAGAAACATTCTCTTACTGGCGTTTAATAGGTAAGCCTACTAGGAGAAAAGGGTATGTAGAAGGTATGATACTACACTATGGATCTTTTCAAGCAGGCATTGGAGGAGGGCTTTGTCAGATTTCAAATTTAATATATTGGATGACCTTACATACACCACTGACAGTAACAGAGCGATATCGCCATAGCTTTGATGTCTTTCCTGATTCCAAGCGGACTCAGCCGTTTGGAAGCGGAGCGACTTGTTCCTATAACTATTTGGACTTACAAATTAAAAATGAAACGGACCAATCGTATCAACTTCACCTTTATATCACAGATAAACATTTAGTTGGTGAATGGAGAACAGCCTATCCGCAGCTTTATCAATATGAAGTTTATGAAAAAGAACACTCAATCCAATCTGCATACTGGGGTGGTTATATACGACATAATGTTATTCAACGTAGAGTATATAGCCAACAGAAACAGTTTGTAGAAGATCAATATGTAACGGAGAATCACGCTATAATGATGTACGAACCATTATTAGCTTGTAATAACGCGGATAGTGGAGATTAATATAGCACACCAGTAGTTTATCCGGTTCTGGTGCAAAAAATAATGTCATTGTGTACACTGGCATTATGCATAAAAAGTACGTCACTCTTTCTCGTTAATATAAAAGAATAGTAACGTGCTTTTAACTTCAAGAATAGTCTAAATCCTTAAGTTGATGGATGTGTATGGTGACCCCTAATAGGAATGTTTACTTACTTGCACTAAAATTAACTTATTCTTCAAACCAAAACAGCACTTCAATAGGTGCTTTTAAAACTTTCGCAATATCATAAGTAAGTTTGAATGAAGGATTATATTTACCATTTTCGAGATTACCAATCGTTTCTCTTCTAACACCAACCTTGTTAGCTAAATCTTCTTGAGACATATTTAGCCGTACCCTATATTCTTTCATTCGAGTCTTAACTGGCATTTTGCATCCCTTTCTTTTCTCTATGTTCAAATATTTCAAGACTAATTAGGAATGTACCGAATGGTATGAAAAGCGAAATTGTAACAAGGAATCTAATTACAGCTAAATTTTCCAAAATCAAAACACTTAATGTTACTATAATGCCCAGTATGAGTCCTACAAAAAATGCTCTTGTAGCGGCGATACGAACATGCTGTATAAAGAGCTCATCAGGTACAACCTTTGCATACATAAAGAAGAAAAAGAAACCGAAAAAATAACCTACAACCGATGAATAATCACCTAAAAATGCGAACGGGCTTAAAAAGCCAAAAAAACCGAGAAACCCCAAATAAGATAATTTATTTTTCATTTAATCCCTCCTGCGTGATGTATTTCACTCTTTATGATAAAAATATATCACATTGATTAAGAAATAAAAAGGTCCTATGGTTCATTTTTATAAAAAGGCACGATTTTTTTATAAACAGTTAATCTTTTTTCAAAACGGTTAAACTTTGTTATAAACGATTCAACTTTCTTTCAAACCCACAATTAATTACCAAATAATTGTGGTTCACCTTGAATAGAAAGAATAACGTTTTTTTACACTTGGGGGTAGTCGGATTTCTTAAGTTGATGGGCATGTGGCGGTACCCAAAATACCAAATATATTCATGAAATAATTGATCTACTTATAAAAAGGTATGTAGAAAATGAACTATCTTCGGATCAAAAAAGAAAATTCGAATTGCTGACGGAATTATAAAACAACAAAAGTACCACTACATTAGAGGTACTTTTTATTTTGTATCTTTATTGTGAATTTGAAACAAAGTTGTATAAACCCTTTATCTTAAAATTTAGTTATTTTTAAATATAAATATTAAAAATACACCAAATGAGGTAAATTCTATGAAAAAGCTTTGCACTATTTTATTCTCTATCTTTTTACTACTTATTCTCTCTAGTTGCGGACGAGATATTTTAACTAAGGATACTATTGAAGACGGGTTCACACATCGAGTAGACTTTGAAAATAAGTTAAAAGAATACTCAAATGGCATGATTGAGATAGAAGATTCAAATATAGAGTATCGTGATAAAGAAAACGATCGTATCTATAAAGCAGACTGGAAAGGATTTGAAATTTATTCCACAATGGGTAAAAGTGATTGGCTGTCAAACTCCTATACGATTACAACTGAAAAACTGGTATTTGAGGATAAGACAGCTAATGAGCAGTATCGAAAACTAATGGAAATCATCATTCGTATTGCAGACCCAAAACTCACTATTGAAGAAGTAAATAAGCTAATAGATAGTGGAGTAGACTTAAACGAGGTAAAAGATGGGAAGGGTTTCTACTACCAACTAAAGGTAGGTCAAGACCCAGTAAACAACATTGACTTTATGATTGTACCTAAAGGTGGATGGTAATTGAAGAATGAATAGAAAGAGATAAGATTCTTAGTTGCGGTCTTAGTTTTTTGTTCTTTTAACTGATATCATTTTTGAAAAAACATGTTAAGCAAAATACAATGAGCTGTCCATATCTGCAGCTCATTTACATACTTATCGTTAGCGGAAGTCATTTTAAAATTCTATGTGTGGATTTTTTCTTTGCCCTTGCGGATAAACCACCATATCAAAGCTACAAGTAGTAGGAGGAGCGGTATTCCCTGAATAAAGAGAAATCCTTCCCAAAAATCAAGTTCAGTACTATATGGAGAGTCTGTTGCCATCACACCTATAAATAAACCCACTGGAATTGTGCATAGATTTACCCCTAAACTGACCATTATGAATGTTAGATTTTTATCCTTAGTTTTCGGTGAATCAGAATTGAAGAATGAGAATACTGCAAGGCCGATTATAAAATACAGTATTACATAAAGCTGATTAAGATATCCCATAATATTCCTCCGTTATCCTAATTGTACCATTAGCAAGGCCTATTTTGTGTACATTTGGATGAATAGGATATGCATATAAAGTTAACATAACGTAACATTATTGATAGCAAGAAAAAAGTGGATCCCTACTCTCACAAGGAATCCACCTATTCATTATATGCTTCTATATTTGTTTTGTTTTCTTTGCTAGTGCCAACTTCAAAAAAGCTGCAAGTAGTATGAGAAGCGGTATTCCCTGAATGAAGAGAAATCCTCCCTAAAAATCAAGTGCAGTACTATCTGGAGGGGCTGTTGCCATCCCGCCTATAAAAAAAAGCCATTGGACTTGTGAGTAAATTTATCCCTAAACAGACCATTATCAACGATAGGTTTTTAGCCTTAATTTTTGGTGAACCAGACTTAAAAAATAAGAATATTGCAGTGCCGAATATAAGAAACAGTGTTACATAAAAATTTAACATAATATCCCTCCATGACTTTTTTACAAATGGCTGTATTTACGTGTGCATACAGTAATTTTAGAATGGCTTATCTGTTCACTAAACAAAAAACATAAGAGGCCTCACCATACATGTCCATCTCCCGAAAAGAGGGAATAAGAAAAAATAACGTTTTTTTGTACTTAGGGGTAGTGAAAATTCTTAAGTTGATGGCGATGTATGGTGACCCCTAATACAACGATTATTGTATTTTAAATAAGGAACGACTTCTCACAAGAGAGTCCCTTTTTCATCTTTAAAAATGGTAAAATGTAGTTTAAGGAAGGGTAAGAATGAAAAATGAACATAGGGGGATTTAAATAAGGGATGGGAAAAAAACCTAACTATGATTGTATGAAGTATATAATAGAAAAGGGAGAACTTGAATGAGGAAACCAAAAGTAACTGTTTTTATCTTTTTACTGAGCATATCACTATTCCTATTAAGTGGTTGCTCTATAGACACAAAACTATTAGAAAAACCAATAGGAGATTATTTGTCCGAAAACTACGGGATAAAGAATGGGGATTTTAAAATTCTTGCTGCTGATAGTGGGTTTGGAGCTTCTGATCAACAGACTTACGTGGAAATAAAAAAACCATACCGCACTCTTGCTTATTTACTTGTAGACAAAGAATCATATGAAATAGTTAAAAATGGAAGCGATGATGTTTTTCTAGAAATATTTAAAGGAGCTTATGTTGAACAACATCGTGATGTTTTGAAACAATCCGATAAGATAATAAAAAAGTATAACTTATTAAGTGAATTCTCCTATCGTAAAAATAAACCAAATTTCTATTACTATTTAGATATACATATAGATAAAGAAAAAGAAAAGGAATTAATTGAAAATTTCAAACGTGATCAAAAAATAAACACTGACAATATAATGAAAATGTTAAAAGATAGTAAACCTAGAGATCATGCTAATTATACAGGAGTTATCAATTTTAATTACTATTACAATACCTACAAAAATAGTGAAACTGTTCCCAATGCTCAAAGTATTATCGATGATTTCGAAAAGAGCCACGTGCTAACAGAGGGCATTTATAAGATAGCTGTTGTGACCATGTATTCCAGCCCTAATGAAACAACCATAGGAGGAACGGACAGTCGTAATAATAATGTCATGTTTACCGTGGATAAACAAGGGAAATTTGAAATATTAAAAACAACTGTAGATTCTTGATAAAATACGTCAATTGTTGTGTTTTAAAAAAGGGTCCACTTCCCACAAGGAAGAGGGGGCACTGAAAAAGTCCTCATGGTTTAAAAAGTGAAACCGACTTATGAGCAGCCCTTTCCTTTTTGAGGATACAAAAAAAAACGCCCATCCATCTTTAAAGAAATAAAAAAACCAGCTATATTATGCAAGGTTCTGGTGCAAAAATAGAATAAAAGATAATAAAGCGCATAGATTCCTAACGGAATCATATCTTATGTTGCAAGTCCAAACAATTGATGGATGAATTCTTTCTGATTTTGGACAGACTGATCCTGTAAATCAACCTGTTCTTTTTTAATCATATGCATGGCTTCTACTCCAGAAAGAATGGATGTAGCTGTGTCAAAACATTTGAATCCTAGCATAGAGCGTACTCGTTTCTTAATAAAACGATGATCTTGTTCCACAATGTTATTCAGATATTTTATCTGCCTGATTTGGATGCCTAGTGGCATCTTTTTTTCTTCCTTCAATTTTTCTATGGCTATTGGATAAGCTGGATTTTTATCAACTGTAATCACACGAAGTTTAGAGGCATGGAAAGACCGCAAAGCTTTCTTGAAGAATCGCTTTGCAGCCTTTTGGTCTCTTGTTTTGCTTAGATAAAAATCGATTGTGTTTCCTTTCGAATCAACAGCACGGTACAGGTACATCCATTGTCCTTTAACTTTGATATATGTTTCCTCGACTCTCCAAGAGTCATTGGTTTGCTTGAGGTGACGACGAATTCGTTTGTCCAATTCAGGACCATACTGATGAACCCAACGCATAATCGTGGTATGAGAAATAGATAAGCCCCGTTCCTCCATCATTTCCACCAAATCACGAAAGCTTAGGTTGTACCGTAGGTATCATCTTACCGTTAATAAGATAATATCAGTCTGATAGTGCTTCCATTTAAACGGATTTTCCTTTTCCATACTGATCACGCACCTTTTTTAGAGTTATACTATCAGTATGTCCAAGATTAGGAGATTACTTGCAAGGATTTTGGAGTTTTTGCACCAGAACCACCACTTTAATTTAAATAATTTATATTGAACTCCCATTCAAGTATTATTTTTCCTAATGAATAATTGGTATATTCTGTCTTACTCCACCTTTTCGGGGGATGGGCAAAAACACCCATATAGTGTCTCATTATCAGTAGCAAGAAAAAAGCGGATCCGTACTCTCAAAAGGAATCCAATCTCTCTTTTTCTATAACTATATTTTTATATGGGGTAGCACCCCATCGCTATCAAGCTAAAAAGGACGGGTTACCTCAAAACAATAAAAACGAGCATAATACACAAAATTTTCGTTTTGGGGTATTTCAAAAAATTTTAAGTTGATGGGCATGTGCCGTACCCCTATTAAAGTGGAAATTTCTCAAACGAAACTTTAATATATATAATTAATATTCTATTCATATTAAAAAATTGAAAAGAGGTGGCACTTTGAACAAATGGGCTATATTATCTTTATTGTGTGTACCCTACGCTCTTTTAACTATAATAAATGAGGATACATTAGAGATAGGTGGATCAGCAAATATCTTTTGGAAAATTGGTTTATTTGCACCGCTTATAGGCGTTTTATTTTCAGCTGGAGCCAGTAAGACTTACCAACGCGTTATGCTTGCAATATTTAATTTAGGTTACTATTTTGGGCTTTACATCTATATGCTATACACTTTTTAAAATACTCTTTTTATATTCGTTTTGTAAAAATATATTTAGGGGAGAAAACAATGAAAAATAAAATACACTATTTATCAATAATTTTCACAAGTCTTGTTTTTTTATTTTTATTTATAAAAGCATTAGGATGTATCTTTTGGATAAATGGTGCACCAATAGACAAATGGGTAGCTTGGATTAGTTTATTTGCTATTCCTACTTTCATTTATTATTCTTTTCCAGGGCAAAATTTCAAAAAAACACAAAAAATGGTAACTGTAATTATCATAATAGTTCAATTAATATGGCTAAAATGGGCAATTAATCAATCTAAATATTATGTATATATTAACAGTAATAACATTCTCCCATCTCCATATATAATTCAGGAGACTCCAAATTCAGATATTCCTATTTCTCTTGGCCAAAGGCTTTTAACTGACTATACATTTTATAAATCAATTAATTCATATCTATATGTAAAAGAAAATGTCACAGAAAGTGATCGAGGCATTGTTGATTGGATAAAACATTTTGATAGCAAAATAAAAGAAGAAAAAGACGGGCGCATCTATATAGAGACTTATAAGGGAAAATTATTTTTCAAGTAAATTGTAAAAGGGAGAACTCAATGTGAAATCTCCCTTTTAAGACTCTCAATCGCTATAGGATAGACCGGATTTTTGTCTACTGTAATCATATTGGGTTTTGGAGCATGAAAAGATTGCAAAGATTTCTTAAAAAAGCCATTGATACTAGCTATTATTTTTGGAGAAACAACTTACAAAAAAGATAATTATAAAAAGTCGATTCCTTATTTGAGATAAGGAATCGACTTTCAAATAAATCATATACTCGTTCTGGTGTCGATATGTATTTATTACAAATTACCTTTAACTTTTCCAACGATCTCGTTTATCGTATTTCGATCTAGCTTGTCACTAATTTCGAATAGCTCACGATCTCCTACTAATTGTACGCCTACGATGTCGTTGCGGTCTTTACCGTATTGCACTTCAATAATAGATCCGCGCTCTATTTGTTTCCAAATGTAACCAGCTTCATCTTTATTGTCTAAAGTAATACAGTCCTCAATGTTTTCATTGATTCCAATTAACATATTATCGTCAATATACCCAATCTCGTATTGTTGACGCTCTTTCGCTTTGCCGCTTACTAAAATACCCGCACGACCATATGAGTAATCCAAATAGTCTGCTTTCGGCTCTTGTGCCTCAGCTTTTTCAGTAGTGCCACAACCGGTAATAAGACCAATTGGCATAACTGCAATTAATACTACTCTAGTAAATTTCTTTATCATCTAAAACCAACCTTACATGTTTAAGTGAAAATTCCATTTATTCCCTCATTAAAGGATAACATGATACTACGGGGAAAGCAAAACGAAAAAATGAGCTGACTTCTCAAAATAACTAACTATAGAGAAAGAAAATTTTTATTTAGGGGGTACTTCAAAATCTTAGTTTGATGGCAATGCGATTTTACTTCCGCCTGCTAAAAAACATTCGTAATGATTGTTAATATTTGTTAACATTAAACAAGAAGTGCTTGTGAAGGATAACATTCCTTTCATAATAGTGCTTTTTGTTTTTTGATTTATTTTATAAGGATAAGAGGGAAGATATATGCGTTCTAAGAAGTACAATACCATAGCATCAAGCTGTCTAATTTTGTTTCTTGTTTGTTGGATCCTGCTATCTACATATGGTAAATACAATTATACTGTTGGTGATTTCACTCCAGCTGATGTGAAATTAACCGTTGGACTGGATATTTTACAGATGACTCTCCTTTTTATGTCTTTGGTCTTCGGCTTGATAGCATATGCTTTACAAGACGAAGGAGGCTACGCAGGGATTAATATTATAATATCCCTCGCTTTGTTTGTTTTAACAGGTATGAGTGATATTTTAACAATTTATATACTGTTTACTGAGCCTGTCCATTTACAAATGTTATTTAAGTAATAATCTTACTTGAGCTTGAATTACCTTACCGAAATGAAGAAATAGAAGTACTATAAATGTACAGAGATAATAAAGTTGTTTTAAAAATACCGGTCATTTTATTCAGTAATTGGGCCAGATTATGAAGTGATTTTATTAATTGTTTCGTTAAGAATGTAAAGAAGTGGACTTTAGCCAACCTGGCAGTTTAGTTGAATGGGAATGTTATAATATTATTAAAATTTTAGAAATGTAGGGTAAAAAAATGAAGAGTACTAAAAGATTGATTCAAGTTATCTTAGTAAGTACACCAATCCTAATTCTTAGTGGATGTTTCTCTAGTTTCTCTAAAGATGATCTGAATCAACCAATACAAGAATATTTAAAATCAAACTATGGAATACAAGGTGGGTTTTCTGTTGTTGAGACAGATAATTATTGGTTTCAAGGGGTTGACCATCAAACTTATGTAGAAGTGAAAAAGCCATATCGTGCTTATCCGTTTCTAATGATTGAAAGAGGTACTTGGAAAATTTTAAATGATGACAGTGACGATATCTATCTTGAACAATTCAAGGGTGCATATATTGAGCAACATCCAGAAGTAGTTCAAGTAATTGAACAAATCATAAAAAAATATGGATTAGTGAAATATCCTAATAAATTTATTTCGGTAGAGAATGGTCCTGTTTATATATTTCCTTACGACAACCTTGAGTTTAATATAATTTATTCTTAAGAACTACTTGATGATTTTAAAAAGACCCAAAAGATAGATACTACTAAACTTTTACCTACATTAATACCAAGTGACCCCCGACGTGAAAATTATAATGTCAGGTATTTAGGTGTAGTAAATTTTCTATTTAAATTTGACATGTCTAAAACTATTCCAAAGGCCCAAGATCTAATTGAGGACTTTCAAAAAAGTGGAGTATTAACAAAAGGGATATACAACATAGATATGTTAGTAGATGATTCAAATGGGGGATCGGAATATAATAATGTAGCTTTGTTTGAAGTTGATGAAAATGGTAAATACACTATAATTGCTTCTCCTAAATACGGTGAGTTAGAGAACACTTACTTTTATGGTGATTATGCAGCAAAAAAAATATAAAATAGAACTTTAGGTTGAATTATCCCAAAGTCCAATCGCTTATTTAATTATGTAGACGAAATAATTATTTTCCCTAAAAAATATTGGGGACTTAAGGGGATAGAATGAATCTTCTTCAACAATTGGGCGCTATTTTTGAATAAACCTTAGATTTTCAAACGACTTTATTGTTATATTTTTGAGTAAAGTTAAGTATCTTATATCGAAAATTAAAAAACTATATTTTAACCCCGTCCTAAATTTAGAACGGGGTTATGCTTGTTTTAGGTTTAAAAATTTAATAACTTTGTTGTCTTTTTACAATAAAGGGTACCGCCCACATGCCCATCAACTTACGAAAAATAAAAGCCAAAACGAAAAAAATTAGCTGACTTCTCAAAGTAACTACCTATAAGGGGGCACCATATCATTTAATGTTAAGACTTGTAGCGCTTAACCATAAATACACATAAAAAGAAACCAGGCGGTAGTGAATATCAAAAATATTAAGGAAAAGTGTATATTAGGAACCAACAATTTTGCGTGATCTTTATTTTTTTTCAATGCCATAGTTGAAGAAATAATGGCGATAACTAATGGGAGCATTAAGGCATAAATTATATATGTGAGATCACGTCCAGTATCTAAATATGGTTCACCAGGGTGAATATAAATAAGTTCATAATGATAAGTAAAATAAATATACAAAGCTATACAAAATATGAAATTTGCTCCTACGGCAACCCCAAAAGTTGTATTGTTTAATCTTTTCATCTGTCTACTCCTTTAAGTAATCCCTTCCTAATATTACAGCAAATAAGAAAATTTTACATCGTAATATTATGTTGAATTCAAATAAAAAAGGGTTCAGTCGAGATGCGTGTAATTTAAGGTTATGGGCTATATTTTATTTCCATTATCAGATTTCGGTGTAACAAAAAGCTGTTTTACTAATAATGTTACGAATTATTTTTGATACAGTATTTTGTTACAGCTAGTTCAATAATTAGGATATTTCATATTTTCAAACACAAAACGTAACAATAACGAACGCGTTTATGTTACAAATGTCTCTGAAAAATAACGTCTGGAAAAAAATGTATCACTATGACCTATTTTTACACGTATCTCGGCTGTACCCCATCCTGGGGAGCATAAAAAAAACAACAAAATACTAAACTTTAGAAGTTAAATAAAGGATAATCAAAATGTAAAAGACAATCAAGTTATTAAATTTTAAAACCTAAAACAAGCATAACCCCGTTCTAAATTTAGAACGGGGTTAAAATATAGTTGTTTCTGTAGTACTCACATTTCTTTAAACACTACAGAAACAACTACGTTATTTTTTAAACATTTTTATTATTTGTGAACACCAAGGTTTCCAGTAGGAAGTGTCTTAATTTAAAATTGGTGATGTGCTAGCCCTTATGAGGGCATTTCGCAGGACTGTTCCAATATGTGTTACTATTTAGTTGTTACATCAATAAATACTAAAATAAGGTAAAGTGTATAGGGATGAAGAGACTAGCGATAAGTTTAGTATATGAAAAAACTAATTTTACTGGTCAGTGAAGGGGGATCTGTATTTGATATGTTAAAAGATGATATCATTTTGGATAAGCTGCAGCAATTTGTTTCTGGGGAATCTATGCAACGCCAAAGTACGAAGAGTAGCCTTGCTGATTTTATACTGTCATCTGGTGAAACGTCGAAGGCAGCAATTTGGATAGTTAGCTATATCGAGAGCTTATGTCATGACAAGCATGATAAGGGTGTTTACACTCAAATGAACAACCCTGAATTAATTGCTGATTTGTTAGAAGTGGCTTATGAAAGTCTGAGTAGGGACGCTGATCTGCAACCATACGTTACGCAAATCGCAAGATTATTGTATATTGACAAGAAGGCACGTGACACGTTAAATTCTGAACGATATGTTCAGTATTGGGCAGCTGTGATGTTGGATGAATTAATTTCCTTAAACGTTTCTCTGCCACCAGAAGTAGTAGAGCTGGTGTTATCGGATTATTATAGATCGGATATACCAACAAAAGAGTTCATTTGCAGTATATGGAGGAGAGTGGCTGAAAGAGGCATTAATATATCCAATCATATAAATTCACTTGTCATTAATGTTAAGAACCACGAATCTTCTACTCTCACTAATAATAGTATACTAGCTTTATGGGCATGCATTCGCAGGGGATTCTTTGATACACCTATCCCTTATAGTAATCAAACTTATCACGTATGGCTTTGGCACATGACTACAAGCTGTGTAGATAAACTGAAGAAAACATACGAGGAACCTATCCGCTCAGTGGCAGTGGGCTGTCTTCTTGAAACTGCAAGGATATACCCGGAGGTTCAATCTTTGATTCTAGAATGCATGGATAAATGGGGAATTGCAGAACCAAAGCGTCCACGTAGTGATTTTCAACGAGATTTAAAAGAGCTTTTTTTACGTTGCGAAAATCATCCAGGCATAAATTGCTTACCAGAGAATTATGTTATTACTAAAAGAGGAATCATGTCGAGTGCTAAATCTAACTCGTAATTCAAATAACGTAAGTATCGTAAAAATCGCTATTTTTTTATAGTCTATTTACGCAATTTATGTTATCTTTTCATATGTTAATTACTTACAATTTTTTGAGAGGGGTATATGTCAATGAAACGTAAAATTTTATCTTTTTTAGTAGTTCCAATGTTAATGTTAACTGGGGTTGGATGTGAGACTAAGGTTAAGAAAGATGAAGCAATGGAAGCTTCTGTTAAACAAAATAAAAAAGAAGACTTTAGTAAGAACCTAGAATATTTAATGAAAGATTTCTCCGAACAATCTAAAGAAATAGACGGTATTGTAAAAAGTAGCAAGTCAATGAAGAAAAAGTCAGAAAAGTTAAAAGAAGTATCTAAACCTTATTTAGAGTTAGTGGACAAAATAAGTAAGTTAGAGTATGAAGAAAAAGATCACCCAGTACAACAAAATGTAGGTGTAGCGATGATTCATGTAAAAGATGGAGTGGCAATCATACAAGAAAGTTTAGATAAGGGTAAAGAAAATGAAGTTGATGCTGGGGTTGAAAGATTAGAGACTGCTTCTAAGTTAATAGATAAAGCAAACAAGGAATTAAAAAAATCTAAGTAACCTAACTATAGGAAATAATGCAGAGATTATGATTCTAAGAGGATTATTCTTTTCTTTGTGTATAATCTATATATCCATAGAGTAACGAGAAGATAGAGCTTTTCCTTAGCAATTAGGTTGTTTCTACGCGTTATTACGTATTAATATAATGATTTGTTTTTTTCTCAGTTATGCAAACCTTGATGCTGGGTAAATAAAAAAGGTGAATCCCTTGTGATAAGGAATTCACCTTTTATGGTTTTAAAATTCAATAAATGTTTTTAGCTATCGCATATACACGATTTCATTAACTTTAGGGTTAATCTATATACTTACTTTAAGAATAAAAAGGATAAGATGCTTAGGATAATCATTGAGGATAAATTAAAAACCCCATGAGCTAACCAAGCTGATAGGAATCCTAATCTTAAAAAAAGTAAAGCATTAATTATACCTGGAATGAAATATGCATAGAAATTTGATATGTCAGGACCATGTAATAATGCAAACCCTAAATTAGTTATTAATATCCAACCCCATATATATAAGGGATTTTTATGTGTAAATAATTGATTATAAATTTTTTCAACCCATGAAAACTTTACTTTAAGATCAGCGAGTGCCAAAAATATTCCGGCGTAAAGCAAATATCTGAAAAATATTTCTTCTTGAAATGGTCCAATAACAGTAACTAAGAAAAGAAATCCTGCTTTTGTTATTTCTGTTGTATATGTTATTTGATCTGTTCCTCTGCTAATCATTTCATGACCTAGCAGAGTAGGAATAAAGCTTATAGAAGTCACGATAAATTGCATTAGTATGCCAATTATGATTGGGAGACCTATAGTTAAATATAGTTTGTTTTTATGGAGAATAAAGCGACTTTTGAAATCTTTTCTTATTGTAGGGAATATGAAAATCCCCGCTAATAAAACTGAAAATAAATAGAGAGACTCAATAGCATTTTTATTATTAGAAAGTCCTAATCCTGATAGTTTATCTGCTAATACAAGAAGTAAGAAAAGTAAAACAAAAGTAACTAGAAATAAAATAGGTTGAATAGCGTTACGTATAAAAGTCAAAAAAGTTCCTCCTCATAGAAAAGATATTAAAACCTCACGAATCCTAATCGTTTTACAATTTATTACATAACGAGTTGCTTAAATTTTAGCATTTTTAATATTGATTCATTAAAATAGATTTGAACATTCTGTCTGTTTTAATTGAAAGGAGATTGAATTATGGTGATTTTGCCCTTATCACTCCTTTTCGGGGATATGGGCAAAATCAACCTATCAATAATCTGAAGGTAACATCATAATAAAACTTTTACCGTTATCAATAATCCATATACGGTGTGCTAATGGAAGTCTATCCACTTTTACATCTGTTTTGGAACGTATCTCAAAACCTGGGCTTTCTGGTTGATAATTTAATACTAAATAATTATCCTCCAATTTTAAATCAAAGATGTGTTTATAGCTTAATAAAGAATTGTTTCTTAAAAGTATTTGTGTTTTAAAAAAATCCCAAATGCTTTTAGTTATTATTGAAGGAAGAATTTTATCTATACTTGCAGTTCCATAACTATGACGGTAAATATTACGTATTTTCATATTGTATCCTCCTTTTCAAAACCAAAGGAGATTGAAACATTTAAGGATAAATCTAATGATGGTACATGTAAATTACCCCAAGTATCTAATGGATCATGCCCATCTATAACATATCTTTCCTCAATTCTTGCTAAATAATAGTTTTCATTTCCAATGCAATTTAGCCAATAAAATAATAGTAAAATAGATTCGCTATTTTTAGTATGATTTATGTTTTCTCCTAGTTCCTCTGGCATATCCCACTTAAAATCCGTCCAATGCCATAACAGACTGTGTGGCAGTGTATTTTTTGTCTTTGCCTTATTCAGTAATTCGTGCACTTTTTCTACTGATTCAGAATTAGTTAATATTTCATTCATAGATCTTAATAAATCTGAATTCCTTATAATTAACACAACATTTGCCATGTGCTTAATACCTCCTAAAGTGTTCTTCTTAAAATTTCACGTACCATATGTTTAATATATTTTTGAAAATATGGTAATCAAGGGAATGCTGTCCTTGAAAGGACGGAAATATCATTTAGAATTTCACACGTAATTACGTAAAACATAATCACAATCGCTACATATATCCTTATATGATTTACCGTGTATGGTTTTCTTTTCAAATAGTTCAATTGTCTCGACATAATAGGAACAATTTGTACATTTTTTAAAGTGTAAATCCAATTGATCGATAGGTAATTTATTTTTATATAGCCAAATATCTAGATCAAATTGTATTAGTTTTTTAATTCTTGGAAATTTCATAGTAGGAGTTTGGGATTTAATATTAACTATATTAAGCATGAAAGACCTCCTTAATATAATTCTGATTCACCCAAATAATCTGGGTGAATCAGAAGCTTTATCCAAGTATTTAATCTTAAAATTTCATCAAAGTTAAATAAAAAAAGGATATTTTTACTATTAATAAGTGAAAAACGAATTTTTCTTAAATACGAATAAAGTCATGGGTTCTAATATGGAAATCTTCTTGTTTTTGAAACATAATCATCTCAGAATACCCTTCACTCTTTTTTATTTTGTTTATAAAATTATTTAATTTTTTTTGATCATAATTTTCTAATTTCCAATATGCTAACTCATTCTTTATCGACCAGCCTTTTAAATAATTTTCGCGGAGACCAACTACTATTAAGATGAAATCCTTATTCTTTTTACTAATCTTTTTATATACCTTTTCCAAATTTACATATCCAAGTAGTAATGCAAATAGCATTTCTATATCACCAGACATACTGGAAATGAAATTTTCATGTTTGGCATATGCAAATAATCTTTGCTTAATAACGGTTAAATCATAATTACTAAATTCCAATACCATTGGGCCGCCCCAATCACCATCAGATATATAGCCAGCTTTATTTCCATCTATATATACCACTGCTTGCTGAAGTGGTTCACCCTCATGTCCACGTTTAATTGTGTAAGTCTTGATTTCAATCCCGTTAATACTTGCCATTTTTATTCCCCCTGGTTTGTATGATTTAATTTTTAAATATCCGTCAAATAATCTGTGAATAAATAGATTCAAATTTCTTGCGATCATTTATCGTTCCAGATAACTCAAATTTCATTAATACGGGTACGTTGTATTTTTCAGAGATAACATCAGCACTCTTTGCAAACATGTCTCCCCAATTGCGATTGCCACTTGCTGCAACGCCTCGTAAGTGCTTAAAATTCTTAGTTAAGAAGTCTTCTACAAGTTGTGGCACTTGACCAAAACCTGTTGTGTAAGTAACGAGTATAAAATCCTCTTCAAGGAGTAAATTGTCAGTAATTTTTACTGACTTTATATTTGGTAATGATTTTATAAACCGTTCAACATTACTTGTCTTAGATGCAAATGCCACTAACATAAAAGTACCCCCTTGACTATTTTTAAAAGCAGAAAAGGGGCATATTCCAATTGAATATAACCCCATTTTGAAACTATAAAATTTGGTTTTTACCCAGGTCCTAATTACTGATAGTTAGTTGTTCATTTAAGTCTTCTATTATGGATTCTTTAGTTGATTCCATCCCGACAGGAATAACAACTCCATATATAACACCCTGAATTAACCCATCTGGATAATTCGGAGTATCTTTAACTCGTTCTAATAAAAATTCAGCAAACTCTTCAATTGTTTCATCATCTTGAGCGTAAAATTGAATATTTCCAAGAAGGACTAGTTCCGGAGTCTCTGGACTTTGTTGCATTGGCACTAGTTCCTGCATTAATGGTTGACGTATTTCTGGTAAGCAATAATCTAAAAATATGCCTATTGTCGAAATAACCATAGTATCCATGAAAGAAGTAATTATCAGATCTCCTTTCATTCCATAAACACGAATTGCTGCAGCTATTTGACGATAATCTTCGCTATTCAAATACCCTTGAAATTCACCATTTAAATATAAACTAAATAACTCATTATTATTTTCAAACATATTATAATTCCTCCTTATTATCTTTAATAATATTTCTATCATCTTCATAATGAATTGCTGCTGCATCTGAAAATTGGTCCAACAGAAAGTGAATTTGTCTGTCTAGCAGCATAATATCGTCAAACACATGACTTCCAAAGTACATGCTAATCGATGTAATACTTTCAAAGTTAATACTCAATTCATATTGCCCTATCTTACTGTTGAAATAGAAAGTTGACTTTTGCTGCGTATTTTGGAATTTATGACGAACTTCGGTTTTTTCGAGAAGATTTCTTTCTTCAAGTTTCGGAGCGATAAAACGATATATTGCTTTAATGAGACTTGAAGAGAGTATTTCCATCATAAAAGTAAAAACTTCTGGATTCTTCTTGTAGATTCGATTATAGGAATCTAAAAAAAGCATCGTTTTTGTAAATTCAATTTTGTCATTAGAGAACTTTTGAATTTCAGCATTTTCGTGAAGTGAACAACTGTCCCAGTAAGTTTCATTTAGCAGCTCAATAAAATTATTCATCTTAACTCCCTCCATAATAAAAACTCCTCAAAATTGAGAAGTCTGTTCATTACGCATACATGCGTTTAATATTTTCTTACTGTGTTTCTAATCGGAATTCTTCGTAGTCATTTCTTAAAAGTAGGTATTGTTTTGAAATGATTTCTTGAATGTCTTCATGTACTAGATCCTGATTCTTAGTAAGTGCATCATTTTTTAATTCTGGCCATGTTTTACCGCATTCATCTAATACGAATTCATTAAAACTCATTTATTCTCTCCTTTCTAGACAATACAAAAAGCCCTTCAAGGATACTGGATAGTAAGAACCAATGCATTTTGCATTACATTCTTCTTTCAAGTAACCCGAAGGGCTTATGTGTATTGAAATTGATTTAAAAAATAAAAAAGGTGTATATAACAAATAATATCTCAAATTTCTGAAAATGTAAATTGATTATAAAGAATTCGTTTTAGAGTTTGATAAATATAATTTATAAGAAGTAAATATGAAAAAGTTAGAGAATTATCTTAGTTATCAAATAGATTCTGCCTATACTTTAAGTAGAGCCCAATTTATTAAATTTAAATAGTTTATATGTTCATATATAGAATTTTGAAGGGGGTATATTGTAAATGATTCCAACGTCAACATACGTGGCTAAATGGGTATTAGATGACTTAACACTTGCATCAAGACCAAATCAGGGGATCAAATTAAGTACATTTAAAAAATTAGAGAAACTTTATGTAGAATACAGAGAAATGATTGAGGGGGATACTAGCTTTGAAATTACGCATTATTTGCTAGAGTTTATCAATCCGCATAATCTCTTTGTAGTAAGAGAGGGTTACTATATATTTGATAATAAAACGATGAAATTTATTAAAGTATCGGATGACATCCATTTTTCAAATCAAAGCTTAGCGTACTGTAATAATGGAGTTGCAGTGGATTTAATAAACGGAAAAATGCATTTTTTAGAAGGTCATTATTATAAAGTTAAGACCTCATATGTTGATTTATTAAAAGGAGAAACTATACCTGTAATGGTATTAAGTCATTTAGATAATAATGTTGGAGTATCAGTTCCTTTGACAATGTTTAATGAGGAAAGAACTTTTAAAATTTCAGAGAGTTATATAGTGGATCTCTCCTCGAAAAATTGTAACAATGAGAGTGAATTTAGTGAAAAGGGAAACGTAGTGCGATTTCTAAAACCATCTATTGTGTAGTTAAGTATATATGTTAATTAAATTCATAATGAATTTAAGAAGGTGATAAATTTGTCTTTTGAAATGTATACAGCCTTTCGAGGTAAAGTAATTATAAAGGATGAACACAAAGAATTGGTAGAATTAATAAATACAGGAAGCTGGGAAGAAGGAGCCTTAAAGTTTCCATTTGTTAAAGAATATATAAAAGTTAATCGTAGTAAAGACATTCCATTTACAGCCCTTCCCGAACGAGAAAGCCCCTCGCCTTTAGGCAGGGGATGAAAGGGAGGTTGGATAAGGAGTGCTACTAAAAACCGCAAGGTTTGTGGCACTCTAAGTATCCAAAATGTTGGTATCTTTTATTTTTTTCTCTTTCGTGTTGCAGTTTTATAATCCAACTGATACGATGCAAACATGATGAATGATTATAGAAGAACCAAAACAACCGTGTCATTAATTAACTATCATTTTGTGTTTTGCCCACGATACAGAAGAAAGATTTTTCTTAATACAAAAGTAGAAGAACGTTTCAAAGAGTTGGTTCAAGAAATATGCGGAGAATTGGATGTTTCTATTGTTGCAATGGAATGCGACAAAGACCACGTTCACTTGTTCTTAAATACACTACCAACACTTAGTCCTGCTGATACAATGGCAAAAATTAAAGGAGTGACATCAAAACGTTTGAGAGAAGAGTTTCCTCATCTTCAACACTTGCCGAGCCTATGGACGCGTTCTTATTTTGTTTCTACTGCTGGAAATGTATCAAGTGAGACAATAAAACATTATGTTGAAAATCAAAAAACGAGGGGGTGAAACTTGTGCCACAAACCATCACAGTTAAAGTTAAATTGCTTCCAACAAAACAACAAATCATGCTATTGGAACAAAGTAGCCACGAGTATATAAAAGTCATTAATGCCCTTGTATCTGAAATGGTTGAATCAAAGAAAAGCACGAAGAAAAGTACAAAGGATATTGAAGCCAATATCCCAAGTGCGGTGAAAAATCAAGCAATTAAAGATGCGAAAAGTGTGTTTTCTACAAAGGTGAAAAAGAGTAAATACAAAATCGTTCCGATTCTAAAAAGACCTGTTTGTGTATGGAATAATCAAAACTATTCATTTGACTTCACGCACATTTCAATTCCGTTTATGGTAAACGGAAAGTCAACTCGTTTAAAGGTTCGCGCTTTATTAATAGACAAATATAATCGCAATTTCGAATTGTTGAAGCACAAGTTAGGTACACTCCGTATCACGAAGAAATCTGCTAAATGGATTGCTCAAATATCTGTCACGATTCCTACAAACGAAAAAACGGGAACAAAGATTTTAGGAGTAGACTTAGGTCTTAAAGTTCCTGCGGTAGTCATCACAGATGATGATAAAGTTCGTTTCTTCGGGAACGGTAGGCAAAACAAATTTATGAAACGTAAGTTTCGCAGTGTTCGCAAGAAGTTAGGAGAAGCTAAGAAACTAAATGCCCTTCGTCAACTTGATGATAAAGAACAAAGATGGATGCAAGACCAAGACCACAAAGTAAGTCGTGAAATCGTTGATTTTGCAACGGATAATAATATTTCTGTCATTCGATTAGAGCAACTAACGAACATTAGACAGACGGCACGAACAAGCCGTAAAAACGAAAAAAATCTACACACTTGGTCATTCCATCGTTTAGCACAATTCATCGAGTACAAAGCGACATTAGTTGGCATAAAGGTCGAATATGTGAACCCTTCTTATACAAGTCAAACATGTCCGAAATGTTCTGAAAAGAACAAGGCACAAGACAGAAAATACAAGTGCCAATGTGGATTTGAGAAACATCGTGATATCGTTGGGGCGATGAATATTCGCTACGCAACTGTGGTTGGCGGTAATAGTCAATCAGCCTAAGAACCTATATGGTCTGTCTTAGGAGGGGTGATGGCACACCCTCATCTTGAAGGCTGTTCAAAACAGAAATGGACTGCGAATGCTTAGTCATTCAAGAATCCCATCCGTTACACCGTAAGGTGTAGGACTTGCGGCTTTAGCCGTGGGAGTGTCAAAGAGATAAAGAATATAATGTGACACCTATTTCATTATTTATGAATTTGATATTAAAAGAAGTAGCAGAACATATTATAAAGCTGGAAGCTTGGTATGGTGAAGCTGATGAACTAGAAGAATATGTTTTTATTAATAACGAATTTATAAAGAAGTTGTAGCAGTAATGAATTATTGCTGCTTTTTTATTTTTAAATACACTAAAATTATTGTTGTTGGGTTTATGTATATTCATTTATAATAGAATATGGAAAATTTTACACTGCAATAATAAAGATTTTTATTATACAGGAGCTGGGAGCAGCTCTTTTTATTTTGCTCAGGGGGAGTGTGAAAGAAAAAAGTTTATGTTAATGGCGAAGTTAAATGATCTAATAGAAAATAAAAAGTTACAATTAGTAGAACTGGTAAATAAACATGGTTTTAGTCATACGAAAGTCCTCCATTTAAGTCAGGAAATTGATAAATTAATTAATAAATATATGATTATAAAAAAAGGAACCCTATAATAGTAGGGTTCAAAGGGAACAGATACATAAAATAAATAAAGAGAATAATTTAATTATATAAGAAATTTGATACTGTAATATTGAGAAAGTGTAAAACCTTAATTAAATATTTTCGTTTGAAAAGTGATGTGATTACTATTTTAAAATTAAGAACAAATTTAATAGAGAAAGAAGTTAAACTAACTCATATAAAAGAAGACACTAATGTTAGTAAACAGGAAGTCAATATTGCATTTAATTTATATGAAGAGTTACAAAAAATAAATGAACCAAAGCAATTTAAATTTTATCCTTTTAATGAAACGGAAGCCAGTGAATTCTCACTAGCTGATTTCTCGAAAGATGCTAAAAAAATTACCCGTTTAAGAAACTGGGTTTTAGAAGTGCTACCTATCATTGATTTGTATAAGTAGGTTGGAAAATTACCCCTAACTAGGGAGAATGATGATTTCATAGAGTATCTTGAAGATTGCTTCATTACTTATATCTCAGGTTTAGAGAGCATCTGCAGTACAACATTAGAAACAGTGATTACCAAAAAGGATTTGGAGCTTGTAAAGGATTTATGTAATGGAATTATTAATTCTTTAAAAGAATATTATAAAGGTTTTCCGTCAAAGGCTTTTATAGAATTTCGTAGAGTTTTAATAAATAACGTGTCTATACCAAATCATTTCAATGATATAAAAACACTTCAAAACTTTGACAATGAATTCCTCTATAAAATGCGAGTCGGTACGGATCATATTTTTACAAGTGAAGAAATGTTCCATATTCCGTTAGAACTTCGGGGAATAGTCAGCACAAATAGATACAGTATTCCTGGGCTACCATGTATCTATTTAGGAAGCTCACCTTTAACCTGCTGGGAAGAACTTAATAAACCGGATTTAAACACGGTTCAGACTTCAGTATTTAAATCAGATGATATAAGTTATATAGATTTATCTACACCACCTGTTGTTTTTATAGAGAAGATAATTAAGAAATTTGATGATTTCGGTACAATTATGAAAAAACGCTTATTTGCGGATAGGTTAAATGAACCAAATGAAGTAATTTCTTATCTAATTACTTGGCCTTTAATGGCAGCATGTTCTGTACGTGTAAAAAATACAACTGACACATTCAAACCAGAATATATTATCCCACAGCTATTATTGCAGTTTATAAGATATGATGGATTTTTTGATGGCGTTAGTTACTTCTCAACTAAAGTGGATAACTATTCTGCTACAACAGCCGTACTTTATAAAAACTTCGCTTTTCCTGTTCAGGATGGAGCAACTAAAGGGCTTTGTTCAAAATTACAAAGTAAATTTGATGTTTCCGATGCAGTACCGTGGAAGATGTATAAGGATTCACATCATTGTCTCCCTCATGAGGGAGAGAAACGAGTTGAACATGAATTTATTGATGGAATGAGTTTATTATATTCTTCTACAGATTTTAGTAAGCTTGAAACTTTTTTACAGAACAAATTTTTATTAGAAAGATCTAATTGACATTAGTCTAGAATGTGGGAAGGTATTCAATCTATAGATTCAAATGTTTAGGAGACTAAATGAATTTGTGATATATTTTTAAAGTAGTGCACAAGTGCAAAATCACAAAAAAGATCACCTATGAAATTTTGTAGGTGGTCTTTTCATGTTCGTTAAATAAACTTTTGTTCCAATTAGTCCAGATGTTTTTTTACGTATTTTCAATAGATAAAACTACATGAAAAAATAAGTGAAAAGTGGAGAATTATTTGTCTAAATATATAGAATTTTTAACAAAAATTCATAATTATGTTATATAATGATGTTAACAAACCATATTTTAGGCATTACCCCCGATTGTGTAGAATAAATAATTTTTCGATGAGCTAAAGTATTTGGCTAAAAGAACTTGTAGCGGGGCCTTGCTACAAGTTCTTTTATTTTTTCAGTAAAGGAAAATAAGAAAATGAAGGGGACACGAGTATGATCGGAAATTTAAAGAAAGCAGCATTGAATTCGTTAGATGGGAAATGGGGGGGAGGTATAGGAGTATCAGCTTTATTCTATTTTGTACCAACCTTAAGTGCATCAGCAATCGCCTTTTTTATGTATTTAATATTTGTACTGTTTATCGGGATAATTGGCCCTGATGCATTATTTATTTATTCAATAGGTGGGCAACCACAAGTAGATCCAGTAGCACTTGCTGTACTTATTCTAAGTTATATTGGTTTAGGGGTGGTATGTTTCCTAATTTACAGTGTCATTCAAGGTATCTTTAATTATGGATATTCTGTTTTTACTTTACACTTAGGGAAACAAGAAGAAGCTAAGGTAGACGATGTATTTTCAGGATTTAAAAAGAAGAATTTGATTAAATCAATAAAGTTAGGTTTGATGCAAGCTATTTTTCTTTTTTTATGGAGCCTATTATTTATTGTTCCAGGTATTATTAAATATTTTTCTTATTCCATGTCGTATTACATATTAGTAGAGAATCCTGATTATACAGCAAGTGAAGCATTGAGAGAAAGTAAAAGAATAATGCAAGGACAAAAGTTAAAGTTATTTGTTCTTTGGCTATCATTTATTGGTTGGTTTTTATTAGCTGCATTTATAGGAATGTTTACGTTTAATCTATCATTTATTTTCATTTCTCCTTATTACAATACAACTGTCTCACATTTTTACTTAAATTTAATTAAAAAACAAGATATTGGAGTTGCGAAGGTAAGTATATAAGTAGGAAGAAAGTATGTGCAAGGAAAGTGTATACTATCTTGATAGTGGATATGCAATTAAGCATATCCGCTTTTCATGTTATGTAAAAAAGTGAGTATATTACGTTTACTATGATTTGGGCAAGGATATCGCAAACGTGTTGCAAGTTGGAGTAAATATGGGTAGCACCACATCATTTTCAAGCAATTAAGTATCCGTTCGGATGTATTTATTTTGTAATAAAAAAAGCCTTTGGATAGGGCTATATGATCTTCTTCATTCCGCATTGACGACATTCTCGCAAAAAGGTGAAATCTTTAACAGAACTTTTAAATGAGGTATTGTCACAATTATCACAGCGACCGCTAATTTTATCAGGGAACTCTTTGTATGTGTATGTTTTACTTAAATCGTACTCTTATTTTGGTTCCTTATTTCCAATTGTTTCACCTACATATCCATCTGAACTAATAGAACTGCATTATAAAACATGAACTGTTCACATAGATATACACAAATAAAAAAATTATTTAAGATGTTTCGCCAGACCCCTATCACACTTAACTTATCCAACATTCATTATAGTAAAGTTGTTTCTTTTTATACGTAACAAATGGTGCTATTAAAAAATTCTCCTATACTAGTCAAATGCTAATGTTTTCATTTGGTTCAACAAATAGAACTAGAGCATGGATGTTTACTGCATAACTACTGATAAACTTCAAAAACTTACAAATCACCCATTTATTTACGAGATATTCCTAAAATCCCATAAGATTCTTTACATGTGTAGCGTTCTGTTTAGATGTTAGTATTTCAAGTAATAAAAAGGCAACATCAAAAGCTGTACCTGGATTTTTTGTACGATCGCACCAAAATTCTTTAATTGCTCTTTTCGTTTACTCGTTGGATGACTGTATGTGGTTGCTTTTTTATTTATAAGGATTCCGTTTTTACCGAGTGCTAAGGATGCTACACATATACTGGCAATTGGCTTCTGTTTGGCATGAAAATGTTGAATTACATGTAAGAATTCATTACTGCATGCATCCCGATAAAAACCAGCTTCTTCAAATCCTCCTGGAATAGCTAATGCATCAAACTCGTCTAATTGAATTTCATCAATCGTTTTTTCTGGTATGACAGTAAAATTCCAGGTGCAGGTTAATTCATTTCGAAGACCAACTGTTACGACTTCGGTGGACCCATCACCCTCCCATTTATTCCAACCTAGTACGTCAGTAAATACACTCGCTTCCACTGCTTCAAATCCGTCAGCTAATAATAAACAAATCTTTTTCATATTGAAAATCGCCTCCTTCTATCCTAATTTTATATAAAGATAGTAGGCTGATACATAAGTTGAACAAGGAAATTTGATTGTTTAGCTTTATTATATAAAAAATTTCATTTATTCTAGTTTATAAAAAAAGGTTGGATAATTTATGGATCAGATTGATAAAAAAATTGTAGAATTATTACAGTCAAATGCAAAAATTTCAATGAAGGGTTTAGCAGAATCCGTTCACTTATCTTCTCCATCAGTAACTGAGCGCGTACGGAAGTTAGAGGAACAGCAAATTATTGAAGGATATCATGCACATGTCTCTCTAAAAAAATTGAATCGCCCAATTTCTGCACTTATTTTGTTTAAGACAAAGGATTGTAAATCATTAGCTAACTTTTGCTATAACCATCCAGATGTACTTGAATGTTACAGAGTAGCAGGGGAAATTAGCTATATTGTCAAAATAGCAACATATTCTGTAGAAAGTTTAGAGCAATTTATTGATGATACAATGCAATATGGTACGCCTTCAACGAATATCGTGCTATCTTCTTATGAAAAAAATAATTGCTCCTTTTATTAGTGAAGAATAAAATACTGGGTTAATCCATTTCTTACTGTTTATTCAATAATCCTAAAGTCTTTAAAAATAGCCTGATATTTCTAACCTGCATAAATAAATTAAGGTCTCTAATCATTTTAGTGTACCTATTTTAATTAATTTGATGGGTACGGTAAACCCTGAAGTGTCCCCGGAAGTTAGACAGGTTGCCTTTATTCTTTTATGATTATAGTAGTCTATATACTTTGCTAATTTTTGTTTGAAATGTGTTATACTTTCAAATTCTTTTCGATACAAAAATTCCGATTTCATGATACCGAAAAAATTTTCAATAACGGCATTGTCATAACAGTTTCCTTTGCGAGACATACTTTGTGTTATGCCACATTGCTTAAGAGAATGACGGTATTGTTTCATTGGATAGTGCCACCCTTGATTAGAATGAATGGTTGTAGATGTTTCAAAATATTTGAACGCTAGCATAGAACAAGAGCATTGCTTTTTAATTAGGCAATGCTCTTGTTCTACTATTTCATTCACGTACTTTTGTTGTTTAAGTCGCATACCACCAGGTTACGGAAGCTCAAATTGTCCCGTAGGTACCAAACTTACTGTTAATAAGATTAATTCGGGCTGATAATGCCTCCATTTAAACAAATTTTCCTTTTCTATACTAATCAAAAATTTTTTTAGTGTCATACATACCAGTGTTCAAGATTAGGATATTACTTGAAAGAGTCTTGGGATTTTTGCACCAGAATCGTTTTATACATTAAAAATTATTTATGTTATTTGATTATATTTTTGCAATCGTGCTGTGTTATAATTCTGAAATACTGATATATCTAGTAGGACTTATAGATTTCGGTTTATCATATGAAATGAAAAATTAAGGCATTATCTTTGAGGTTCAGGCTATCATTATTCACACTATTATTCAGACTAAAAGAAGTACAAGGAGGAAGGTATATCTATTAAAATAGTAAGATATACCAAATTCAAAATGAATATTAAATTTAATAAAAAAGTAGTAGCATTCACGGCAGGATTAACGGTATTATCTTCACCATTGGTATCGTTTGCAGAAGAACAACAATCAGTAAACAATAAGCAATCTACAAGCCTTCAAGTGCAAGGTAACACAGACCAACTTCAAACAACAGATGAACAGGCTTTAAAAAGTATTGAAGCTAGTTTTGAAGAGGTAGACGGACGTGGTGGAGGTACTGTCGACAATAAGAAAGTAGATAGTCTTCAACGTTCAGAAGGTATTCATGAAGAAACAGGTACATTAACTGTTCCTAACAATTCAAACAGAACAAAACGTAGTCTGTCTCCCACATCACCTAGCACCTCTAGTACAATAAACGGTGTTCCATTCACTGAATGGATTGTTCCAGCAGGTAACGATAATATTCGTCCTCAAAACTACATGAGTCCAAAGTATATTACAATTCATGAGACTGATAATACTAGTATAGGAGCAGGTGCTAGAAACCACGCTCAATACCTATATAACCAAGCAGTAGGGAACACAGACCGAGCTGCATCGTGGCATTTTACAGTAGACGATAAAGAGATTTATCAACATCTACCATTAAACGAGAACGGATGGCACGCAGGAGACGGTGATGGTTCAGGTAATAGAGAATCTATTGCAATTGAAATCGCAGTTAATAGTGACGGAAACTACAGTAAAGCGGTAGATAACGCTAAGAAACTTGTAGCTTATTTAATGAAAGAAACTGGTGTACCGTTAAATAACATTGTAAAACATCAAAAATGGAGCGGTAAAATATGCCCTGCTAACATGATTAATAATGGGCAATGGGATGTATTCGTAAATAGCGTTGAGGGGTATTATAATAATCTTTATCAACCAAAAGATGACATTACAGGAGGTTGGTATGAAGAAGCTATTCGAGAGTTAAATAGAAGGGGTATTATGATAGGGGAAGGAAACGGAGTTTTCGCACCCAATAGAGCGATAACAAGAGCCGAATTTGCTCAATTAATCTCTAACTCTCTAAAACTGCCAGCTGGAGATGCTTCATTTAAAGACCTAAACGATGCAAATTCAACTTTACGAGATGGTATTAAACGTACTGCAAGTGCAGGTATCATTCAAGGTAGAGGAGATGGTTATTTTGACCCAAACACACCTATTACAAGAGAAGAATCAGCAATTATTGTAAACAAGGCTTTACAGTATAAAGGTATATGGGGACCAGTTGTAAACCTACCATTCTCAGACAAAGACCAAATTATTTATAAAGAAGACGTACAAAGACTGTATGGCCTAGGTATTGTAAGAGGTAAGGGGGACAATCAATACGACCCTAAAGGAACAACAACTCGTGGTGAGACAGCAACATTCATTCTAAATATGCTACAAGTAATTGAAAATGGTAGTGTTCAAAAGGTAATTGGAACGGCTCAAATTAATGGTATTGGGGTAAATGTTCGAAGCGGATCAGGTACAAACTATTCTATTGTTAGAAAGACAAGTAAAGGCGAAAAAGTTACCGTATATGAAGAAAAGAACGGCTGGCTCAGAATTGGAACAGGTCAGTGGATTTACTATGACTCTAGTTATATCGACTATAACAGATTATAAAAGACTGAATAGTTAAAAGAAGAGGTCATATTTGGATATATAACTTACTCTCAGGTTGTGAAGAAGACTTTCTCCACAACCTGTTTTTGTGACTAGCTCCCTCTTTACCTACCAATACTAATAAAAAGAGGAAATTCATTATGATGGGGTCATTAGAAAATCAACATAATTAGCGTGTATACAATTAAAAACTAATGTTTTTCTAATAATTAAGTAGAGGTCACCGTACATGCCCATCCAGCTCATATTTTGAAATACCCCAAAACGAAAAAATGAGCTTTATTGTTACAAGTTAACATAAGATTTCGTTCTGGGGTTACTATAAAATTTTAGCATAATAGCGATGTGTTAGTTCTAAAAACTCAAGAAAAGCTTTAAAATACTCTTATAGTCGGTCAAGCACATGGACTAGACATCTAATTATTTCAGAAGATTTCTCGATTTGATCTGCATTAAAATCTGAAAGGTTCGCACTAAGAATATGTTTTAGTTTTTTCTCTCTTTCTAAGTGACAATTTAAACCACTAGGCGTAAGTCGGATATTGACAACTCTCCGGTCGTTAATTGAACGAACACGCTCAACGTAACCGACCTGTTGTAATCCGTTGATTAATTGAGTAATACCAGCGGCGGTAGTTTCTGCTCGATCAGCTAATTCTTTGACTGACAATTCGCCTTCTTCAGCTAATACTTTAAGAGTTCGAGCGTGGACCATTGAAACGGCCCCTAATGTACGAGTAGCTCGCCCTCTTAAACGTCCATCGGCTGCAGTCAGACTATATATAGCCTGGCTAAGTTCGTCTATCGCAGTTAACTTGTTTGAAGAATTTGTCATAACATCACCATTTCCTCATTAACTAAGTACTTAATTATATGAAATTAACATTAACATATGAATAAGAGTAGAGTCAAATTAAGTAGAGTCTGGCTATTCATTTTCTAAGCAATATTATATATGCTCACTTTAAATCATCAATAAAATAATAAAACGCCTTTATTTATAGTCTTGACAAAAGTACATCTTATACTTCAATATTTTAATTAAGTACTTAATTATTAAGTGCTTAATTAAAATGTAAAGGATGATTATTATGACTCAACGTTCACAATCTCAAGGATGGGCTTTAGATATAGCCCTCGCACTTGGTGGGTTTGATGCTTTGCATCCCGAAGCAAAGGCAACAATGGAACAGTTAGGGCACGACCACACTGATTTTGATAAAGTTTTTTCTCAAGTAAAAAGTGGAGCAATGATACCAAAAGCATGGGCCACGGTTGCTTCTCAGGCTCAAGAACGTGCAAAACATTATGAACAAAAGGGATTCACTGTTACTGCTCGTGATCTATATCAGCGAGCTGCTGTTATGTGGGGACGTGCACAATACTCATATTTTAATGATGATCCACGAAAATTGGCATTTCGAGAGCGTTGTAACGAATGTGTGGCAGCTATTTCATCACTTGGAGGAGGAACGGTACAACGTATAGTACTAGAATTTGAAGGCAAACAGATATATGCACTCCTTCATTTGCCCTCAGGTGAAGTTCATAATGCACCAGCAGTAATATTAGGTCCAGGTATGGATATGATTAAGGAAGACTATATACAGATTGCGCAACGTTATTATACGTCTCGTGGTATCGTAGCTTTATCAATTGAAGGACCGGGGCAAGGCGAATCTGTATCTGGAGGTCTAAAAGTTGATTTGACTAATTACGAACGCGCCGTTAGTTGTTATATCGATTTTCTATTAAAACGGCCTGAGGTTGATCCAAAGCGTATTGGATTTTTTGGTATCAGTATGAGCGGGTATTGGGGGATGCGAGCTGCTGCGAGTGATAATCGTATAAACGCTATAGCGACTTTTGAAGGTGTATATGGTGAATTTGATACCATCTTTAACAGAGCGCAGCCGAGTTTCAAAGCGAATTTTATGTACATGTCTGGTTACACTGATGAAGTTGCTTTTGAAAACGAATTGAGTAGCCAGATGAATTTGTGGAAATTAGCGCCAAAGATTACTTGTCCAGTCTTCATGGGAATAGGAGAATTTGATGAACTTACCCGTTTGGAAGAAGCATTAAGTCTTTATGAGTTTGTAGAGGCACCAAGGGAGATACGCGTCTATGAGAATGAATTTCACCCACTTGGTGGAGTAGCTGCAGAAATTTTTCGTTTTGGTGCAGAGTGGGTGGAACTTGCACTTGAAGGAAACTTTAAAGCTAACCATGATGAGCGTTATTACATGCATCGTGATGGGGGTGTTACTGAAGGGACTGCTTTTCCAACGTATTGGCTTGGTGCCCAGCCGGCGGAAATTAAAGGACGAAAAAAGTGTAATACATTAAATGCTTGTAATAATTAACAAATTTTTACTGATTAAAAAAACAACAAAAATAGTATGTAGCTTTTAATTACACTATTTTTGTTGTTTTTTTCAAAGTTTAGACTCCTCATAATTATGGTCATTGTTGAGGATATTCAAAGTGTAGAAGACTTCGAGTTGATGAAGAACATGGAAGAAAATGAAGGGAATGTTAAATGATTTATAAAGTAGGGACGACATACTATGTTTTTTCTTGAGCACAACTAACATACATATATTCTCTAGGAATTAAGTCCAGAATTGTGGAGACAGACAATGAGATATCTACGTTTTGAGGAACATGACTTTCATAAAAGGTTAGGTATCATTGGATGGGATTGCAAGACAAATCAAAGTTCCTAATTTGAATTTTAGAGCTGATGGATGTGGGGTGCTACCCCATGCCCATCAACCTAAGATTAAATAAAAGTCCATTCAACTAGATTTTTTCTGTTTTTTAAAGAGGTGATATCAGCTATCTAAAAATCTGCATACCAAATAAACCCTAACGGGTTTCAATTTTTTAATTAATCTACATGATTATGAGTAACGAAACAATTGTACATGACACCCAATATATCAAAGACTTTTTTCTTCTCATATCGATGAGATTTCCTTCCGTTTTTCTGCAAAAAATTAAACAAACGAAGCAAGATTTTTGATAGTTCTTGAGTATCTTTTTGTAGAGCTTGATAAAGAAGTAGAAAGTAATCTTTAATAATATAAACCGCTTTATATTCACTCAGCTCTCGTTTCTTCTTGGTGAGGAGTAATTGACGCATTTGAAACATGGTGGAGGAGCAAAGAAGGATACTAATTAATTGTCCATATAAATGACATTCTAGCCGTTCTAATTTTACAGAATTACAATGATGAATACGAAAAAATGATTTCCATGTTTTAAATATCAATTCAATTTGCCATCGTAAGGAGTAAAAATCGTATACTTGTTCTCTTGGTAGGTATTCCGAAGGGATATTCGTAATGTAAAAATTGATTGCACTAAGTCGCTTACTGCGTTCTTTATAGGTGATTTGCTTCTTGTGTTCTTTAGAAGCTAAGTCCTTTTGTCTACGTTTCATTTGCGTTTCAGTTAATTTATACAGAATAAGTCTTGCAGGAAGTTTTTGATACATTCCAATATAAATCTCAGGAATCTCATATGTTTCACCAGACTGTAATTGGTCAATAAATTGCTCCATATCTAGTTGGACGTACTCAGAGTGCTTTTTTATTGTTCCATTTTGAAAGTATTCAGGCTCTCTATTCTTCTGATATATACGAGTATTGAGCTTTAATCGTGAAATAAAATAAGCACCACACTCGTCTTTCATATGCAGATCTTTCAAATCAAAATATCCTAAATCACGTATACATACATCGTGCGGTTGAAGAGACATTAAGCACGTAGAACCATAATTTTTATCATTGTGCTTTCCAGACCCTACATGAACATGTAAAAACTGACCACTAAGTAAATCGTACTCTAGTTGAATTTTTACACCAGCACTATGACCACTACCTCCTGAACCTTGATATGTAAAAGCAAATTTATCTGGAATCTGAAAATGTGTAGAATCCAATACACGAATACTGCGAAAATGGTTTGTATATACAGTTGAAATCTTACTAGATGTACAGAGTTGTTGGTGGAGTAAATAGGTTAATATTTGTTGTAAAAACTGCACAGCCTGAGAATTAAATCGTTGATTGAGTCCTTCTGGACTCATAGAAATACCTGTATTCGTTTCTAAGCGACTACATAATTGTGTCAATGAAGTATGAGCTATATTTTGGCCTAACCAAACACATAGAGCCACTAAATCTTGAGCACGGTATTTACTTTTTCGTTTAACAAACCCTATCTCTCTAGCTAATTGTTCTAAAACATGTGGTGACATATATCGTTGTAACTCTTTAGAAAATAATTCTAGTTCATTAGAAATCGATAAATTCATACCAAAAACGCCATCCTTTCTGTATATTTCTACAAAAAGAATAGCGTTTTTTTCGCTATATGGATATAAAATTATTTTAATTTGATGGAGAAGTGTTGTGCACCGCTATTTAATAGACTATAGAAAAGGTATAAGTAATGGGTATCGTGGAAAAAAACGGAAAAATATAATAAACTTAGAAAGAACTATTTATTACTGTCTAAAGGGGCGAGTTATATGAATGTTAAAATAGACGAAAAAACAATTACAACAGACCGGCTTTATATGAGAAAAGTAAGTTTAGAAGATATTGATGATATTTATAACATCGTAAAACAAGATACAGTCGGTAAATGGCTTGCAGCATCTAGAGGGATGACAAAAGAAGAAGCAAAAATATATGTTGAAAAATTCGTAGATCATTGGAATCTATATGGCTTTGGTGTATGGGCAGTATTAAATAAATGTACTGGGGAAATTATAGGACATTGTGGCTTAAGATATGTAGATCAAAAAGAAGAGGAAGTTGAAATTATGTACCTTTTAGATCCTGCATCTTGGGGAAGTGGTTATGCAACAGAAGCTGCAAAAGCATCTATACAGTATGCTGCTAACTCGATGGAAATTAAAAAACTAATTGCGAGAATTAAAATTACAAATGATAAATCAAAAAAGGTATTGGAGACACTCGGGTTCCAATTTGCTTATGATAAGGATTATCCAGGGAAAAAACTATCCCATTATGAAATAAAATTGAAGTCATAAACAATTTTTAAGAACAAAATTCATGGAAATGTAATCAAATTCTTATATTCAATATTTATTTATGTACAAAAAAGCTAGTATTCTACTAGCTTTTTTGTCCTTCTTATAAGAAGGATTATGGTAATTAATCAGGTCGCTTGTTTAACAACAGCAATCCTTTTTACGTATGTAAACTTTGGTTAGTTTATGTTGTCTTCCGTTTTCGAATCTCATGTCATCAACGCTTACGATAAGATAACTACATGTAGCAGGGGAAAAATTCCGTTTAGGGGGTACTTTAAAATCTTAGGCTGATGGGCATGAGGTCACCTTATCAAAAAAAGAGAATTGTACGTTACGATACAATTTGGACAGATTTCAGCCGGTTCCCTATACGTTAAGGAACCGGCTACTTACTTTACTACCTTTTATGATTATGAAATTAAAAAAGATATAGTAGAAATCATGTATGAAATAAATGCAAGTAACACAAGGAAGAATATAAGCATGGTATTGGAAACACATCGTTCTATTCTTTTTTTCATTTGAACTTACTTTATTTTTTTAATTTGGTAGGGTCAATTTTAAGTTGTGTTTTCCAAGACCCAGATACTTTTCCAATTCTGTTTATGTGTACATCTAACGTGAGCGGTTGTTTGAAAGAATCTTTTCCTTTAAGACCTTCGATAAATGTGATGACGCCTTCAGGTCTATCCTTAAAACGAATACCAATTTCCTTTAATGCTACACCTGATGCCTTTAGTTCGAATGGCCCATCATTTGCTCCTTCAATAAATGCTAATTGTCCGAAGTACCCATTTTTCTTATACTCGGGGTTATTTTCTTGTTGACCGTTTACTTTTCCGTCATCTTCAAGTTCTAAACCTGTTGTATCAAATTCAAACGGTACTACATTTCCATCTTCTTTTTCAATTTTGTAATGAACGGATATACGTGCATCCGCTATATATAATTCTTTCAGATGTACTGTAACACCTTGATCTGTAATCTTTTCATCAATAGGAATAAATTGACCTTTTGTAACGTCTCTTCCTTCTTCAATAATCCTATCATTTGAAATTGCATTGGAAAAATAAGAGGCTACATCTGTAGCTGCAACTCGAACTTGTGGAATCATGGCTGTAGCAAAAAGCCCTGCTACCGCTACTGCAGTATACATGAAACGTTTTGATTTTTTATTCATATTTGTAAACAATCCCTTCTTCGGTTCCATTTTTTCATTGATATAAGAAACATTTTCTGATTTTGCGTGACTTTCAAATACTTTCCACGCTTGGTCAACATCAATCTCGATTTCTTTTGATGAATGTACTGTTGCTTCCTCTAACTTGACATCTTCCCATTGATTTAATTTGGTGATTTCCAGTAATAATTCTTGGCATGCGCTACAAGTATCTATGTGTTTTGTGAATTCTTTTCTTGTCCTATCAGATAATTCACCGTCTATATATGCTTGAATAAATCCCATATCATAACAATTCATTTATTACGCCTCCTCTAATTGTTGATAAATCTTACGGAATTTTTGCTTGGCTCGGACTAATAATGTTCCAATAGAAGATATGTCGATTTGAAGAATTTCGCCAATTTCTTTATATTGAAAACCAGAAAATTTCATTAATAAAATGGTTTGATCTTTCTCATTCATTTCACTAAGCGCCAATTGTACTTTTGTAATTTCTTCTTTTCTAATCCAGTCATCATCTAGGGAAGAAATATGCTGTACTTCATGATATTGTATGGTTTTATCTACTCTCGCCTGATGTCGTTTTTCAGATCTTAAATACTTATAAGCTACAAAAGTAGAAGATTTTAGTAGCCATCCAGATAGGTTCTCAATCTCCTTCCAATTGTTGCGGTATAACTGTAAAAATACCTCTTGTGCCAATTCTTCAGCAATCGTCTGGTTTTTGACAATCCAAACAATCTGTTTCACCACGTACACATAGTTTTGTTTAAACAAATCTTCAAATGTCACATCCGAAACAGGCCTTTCTTCCTTTTTAATCTTAAACATATCGGTTAAACCCTCACTCTCATTTTGATGCCTGTATTATATAGAACCCGAATTAATGATTTTTGTGACAAAAATTCTTATTTTTATTTTATATGTACAAAAAAACATTCATCTTTCAATCAGATGAATGCAAAAATTAAAATCATTTTGGTTTCTTAGATTATTTGTATAGTTTAAACCAAAAAACAAATTTTAGTAATCTAAGACCATTACGAGAGAAAAATTATATAAAAAAGTAAGTAGCCGGTTTCTTAGCGTACATAGAGGAAACTCATTCAAAATGGAAGAATGGAGAAATAACTGCTGTTATATTTATGGAAATGTTAGAACTAAAGAAAAACACCTTTTATAAAATTATGAAGGAATATGAAGTAGTAAATTAGGGCTTTTCCTATAAAGCGTACTACCAACACTTTAACGAAACTCTAGCAAACCATCCGAATTTAAAATCTGTACGTATTTTGATTGGTAACAGAGAAACATCAAGACGTTTAAATTACAAATTAGCTGGATTTGATAAAGAAGGTAAAGAAAAAGAATTAGAATTCAATACTCAAAAACACCTTCGTAAAGAAGTATTCCGTCTACTACTCTGATAAAAAAGTTGAAGAAGATGTATCAGGGTGGGAAGAAGTGAAAGAAAAACTAGCTGCGAAATAATAAAAATAAAAAGGGTTTGGCCTTAAAGGGCAAATCCTTTTCTGTTTTCAAAATCTTCTTCTGAAATGACTATGAATCTATGTCTTTTAAATAGAGCTGTTGTTACGCCATAATCAGTTTGTTTATTTCCATTCATTACATAATTCTTATCGTTTTTTGCACTAAAACAGATATCCCTACATTTATTTGCCTCTTTGGTAAGGCATCGAATAATCCTTACTTATACCATCGCGATTTCTGATAACTTATATGTAGAGGTATCACTCAATATAACAAAAATGTAATGTTAATGAAATGTAATTCCATCGATACTATAAATGAAATTATTTAAAATTAGTTACATAAATGAATGAGGGTTAAAGAATTTTTATAATGAAAAAGGAGAATTATTAATGCGAAATATATTAAGTGTAGAAAAAATTGAAAAATATTATGGTAATAAAGATAATGTAACAAAGGCTATAGATAATATTAGTTTTAAGGTAGATGAGGGAGAATTTGTTGGGATAATGGGGCCTTCAGGAAGTGGCAAAACGACATTACTTAACTGTATATCAACGATTGATAATGTTACTACGGGAAAAATAATGATAAATAATAGTGACATTACTCGGTTAAAATCAAAGTCACTAGATAAGTTTAGACAAAATGAATTAGGGTTTATATTTCAGGACTTTAATTTATTAGATACCCTTACTGCTTATGAAAATATTGCCCTAGCGTTAACAATAAAAGGTGAGAAAAGTTCAAAAATTGATGGAAAAATACAAGCAGTTGCAAAGTATTTAGACATTGAACAAGTATTAAGAAAATACCCTTATCAAATGTCAGGCGGACAAAAACAAAGGGTTGGTTCGGCAAGAGCTATCGTAACAGATCCATCTTTAGTACTTGCAGATGAACCAACAGGATCGTTAGATTCTAAATCAGCTAGATTATTACTCGAAAGATTTGAAAGTCTAAATAAGGATTTAAAAGCTACAATACTTATGGTTACTCATGATGCATTTACAGCAAGCTATGCTCGTAGAATTCTTTTTATTAAAGATGGAAAAATATTTATCGAGTTGGTAAGAGGGAATGATTCCAGAAAAGAATTCTTTACTAAAATTATCGAAGTTATAACTCTTCTTGGAGGTGACGATAATAATGTACTCTAAGATTGCTATTGGGAATATAAAGAAAAGTTTTAAAGATTATGCAATATATTTCTTAACACTAACACTGGCTGTTTGTATATTTTATAGCTTTAACTCCATAGAATCACAAAAGGCACTTGTGGAAATTAACGCTGCAGATAGAAAGTATGTGTCTACAGTAATGAACGCTATCTCAGATGTGTCAGTATTTGTATCCGTAATATTAGGTGGTTTAATATTGTATGCAAATAATTTCTTAATTAAAAAACGTAAAAAAGAATTAGGAATATACATGACTTTAGGTATGGGAAGAAGAAATATATCCAGAATATTAGTAACAGAGACGTTTCTAGTTGGTGTTATATCTTTAGTGAGTGGACTTATGATAGGTATTGGAGTATCGCAGGGGTTATCTACATTTGCATTAAAGTTATTTGAATTACCCATCAATAAATATAAATTTATAATTTCAACAAGTGCTATAGGTAAAAGTGTATTATACTTTGGAATCATGTTTTTACTTGTTATGTTATTTAATGTATATGTTGTTTCTAAATACAAAATAATTGATTTGTTAACAGCAGGTAGAAAAAATGAAGATGTAAAATTTAGAAATCCTCTTATCTATGTAATCACATTTATTATGTGTGTAGCATCACTTGGATATGCATATGTGACTGTACTAAGAATTGGATTGAATTATAATAATCCTATGCTCATGGTATCAATCCTTCTTGGCATATTAGGTACATTTCTGTTTTTCTTTAGTTTATCTGGATTTATATTATATGTTGTAAAGAAGAATAAAAAAGTCTATTTTAAGGGTTTAAATATATTTATCATCAAACAAATAAATAGTAAGGTTAATACAAATTTTATATCCATGTCTGTAATCTGTTTAATGTTATTCCTTACAATGGTGACTTTATCTACAGGAATCAGCTTTAACAGAATGATGGACGCAACCATAAAAGAAACAACACCATTTGATGCCAGTATTGTGTTGGTGAATAGGGATGAAAGTTACACTATAGAAGACGTATTAGATAAATCAAATTTTAAACTAAGTAATAACGAAAAATATGTATCTTATAATGTATATTCAACAGAGATGAAAGTGGGGGACTTAATACCAGAAGCATTTAAAGATTATAGGGATAGCGGTGCGAATATCATTAAAGTATCTGATTATAATAAAATTTTAAATCTCAAAGGTGAAAAGAAAATTACTTTAAATAACAATGAAGTTGTACTTTTATCAAATATTAACCGGTTGGTTACTCCGATAAATAAAAGATTAAAAAATAGTAATAAGGTGAATATTAAAGAAAAAGAATATTTTGTAAAATATAATAAAATTATACAAGAGAACCTTTACACTTCTGATGCGCAACTTAATTTCTTCGCAATCGTTATAAATGATGAGTTTGTATCAGACCACAAGATTAGTACATCCGTACTTAATGTAAATTATGTAGATGGAAATAGAGAAGAATATAATAAAAAATATGATAACGTTGCAAAGGGCTTTTATGACGAAAATGGCCCGAAATTAAATATTGTATATATATCAGGCAAATCAAAGGATGAAGTTCGTGCAGAAAGTAAGGGATTGAAAACGATCATACTGTTTATTGGGATATATATAGGAATTGTATTTCTAATAACGAGTATGGCTGTATTAGCTCTTCAACAATTATCAGAAGCCAGTGATAGCATAGATAGATATAAATCTTTGAAGAGAATTGGTTCAAACGGAACCATGATTGATAAAACGATTTTTATTCAAACTTTCGTATACTTTAGTCTACCAGTTATTCTTGCCCTAATTCATTCTATAGTTGGAATTTATGTAATCAATAATTTTATTAACGCAATTCAACCAACAGACATTACATTACCAGCACTGATAACTGGTTTAGTATTTCTTGTAGTGTATGTAGGATACTTCTACACGACATATGTCGGGTATAAAAATATTGTAAAAAGTAATACTTGATTTTATAATGCTCATTAGGGCTATTACACCTTGTTTTTCAAGATGTAATAGCCTTATATTCTGTATAGGGAGGGAAAAGTCATGAAAAAAATCATTCTGATTGAAGATGACGAAATCATCAGAGAAGAATTACAACATTTTTTTATAAAGTATGGATATGAAGTAAAGGCTCCCACAGATTTTAATCACATTATCAAATATATAGAAAATGAGAATGCAGACCTTATATTACTAGATATAAATCTTCCTGTTTTCGATGGCTATTATATATGCAGAGAAATACGTAAAACTTCAGATGTTCCAATCTTCATGGTTACAAGTAGAGATAGTGATGTAGATGAACTAATAAGCATGAATTTAGGAGCAGATGATTTTATAACAAAGCCTTATAATACAGAAATACTATTAGCAAGAGTAACAAATATTTTAAGAAGAACATCTGGGGATTTCAAGACGAATCATATCTTAATTTATAGAGATTTTACTTTAAATCTTTCAAATGCAACAGTTACTTATCAAGACAAGTCTGTAGAGTTAACTAAAAATGAAGTTAAAATACTCTCATGCTTAATAAATAATCGCGGAAATATTGTAAAAAGAGATTCACTCATTGAAACTTTATGGAAGTCTGATTATTTTGTGGATGATAGCACCTTAACTGTTAATATAAATAGATTAAGAAAAAAGCTTGAAGAGATAGGTATAGAAAATCCAATTGCAACAAGAAGAAGCTTAGGGTATATAATGCCATGAATATAGGTGAATTTATTAAAGATAAAATGGTAGTAATACTATCTAATGTACTGGTATTTATTATACTAGCAGGTATATTGCTGACTGCGAATGTTCAGTTTATTATAATATGCTTTGTTTTTTGTATTTGGTTTTTTCCATTGATTTTATATATGGCTATAGAATTTATAAGATGTAAAAATTATTATAATGAGATTAATGGCATATTAGAAAACTTGGAGAAAAAATACCTACTTCCTGAGGTAGTAAAGGAAGCAAACTTTATACATGGGGAAAAGCTTAACGCTATACTGAAAGAAGTAAGTAGAGATATGCATGAAAATGTAAAGTATTATAGAGATATGCAATTGGATTACAGAGAATATATAGAGACATGGGTGCATGAAATTAAGACACCAATAGCTTCTACAAAGCTTATAATTGAAAATAATCAAAATGAAGTAACGAATAAAATTGACTCTCAAATGAATCGGATTGAGGGGTTTGTTGAACAGGCTCTGTATTATTCTCGAAGCAATAACGTTAATAAAGACTATATTATAAAACCAATCAACCTTGATGATGTAGTAAGAACTGTAATTAAAAGAAATTATAGGGATTTTATTCATAAGAGAATAAAATTAGATATACAGGATATTGATGAGATTGTATATAGTGATGGAAAATGGATTGAATTTATTATTAAC
This sequence comes from Bacillus sp. RC251, assembly GCF_044908765.1. Lineage (NCBI taxonomy): Bacteria > Bacillati > Bacillota > Bacilli > Caryophanales > Bacillaceae > Bacillus > Bacillus sp. RC251. The sequence goes on from NZ_JBIYDP010000015.1 coordinate 84,461, forward strand.
CAAATATTAGGGAATTCTATAAAGTACTCAAATAACAAAGAACAAATGATACGTATATACACAATTAAGAAAGCTAACTCAGTAATACTAACCATAGAGGACAATGGAGTAGGGATAATACCTAAAGATATAAATAGAGTTTTTGAGAAAGGATTTACTGGAGAGAATGGCAGGAGATTTAGCAAAAGTACAGGAATGGGTTTGTATCTATGCGAAAAGCTGTGCTCAAAATTAGGGATGAAAATTAGCATTGAATCTGAAGTGAATAAAGGAACTAGAGTTACATTAATATTTCCGTTGTCAGGTATGGCAACTTTTGATCCTTGTTTATAAAAGAGATGCTGCCATCTTTCCACGAATTTGGTATGAACTTATAAACAAATTTAAAACGGTATGAAAAGAGTAGAAATTCTCTTCATACCGTTTGTATTATTTAGCTATTTAACATAGTGGTATATGTAATTGTGAATTGGATGGATGTTAATCTGGATTAGTCATTACTATTTTTGATGTCCACTAATACTTAACGTAAGATTTGGTTCGGTTGCTACACAGACCTCGTAAGGGAGAAATTGCCCACTATATAAAACAGTAAAATAAATATCCGATCCTTTATCGTACAAGGAATCGGATATTTTGTGTCTAAATTGTGTCCAAACGTACAATTGTCTTTTTTTGATATGGTGACCCATGCCCATCAACTTAAAAAATATATAACCCCCAAAAAAGAAAAAAAAGAGCTGAATTCTCAAAATAACTAATTATAGAGAAAGAAAATCTTCATTTAGGGGTTACATTAAAACCTTAGATTGGTGGATACGGGATGGTACTCAGTATTGTAAAAAATGCTCTAATAAGTTAGTATAAATTGGTCGGTTGACCAAATAAAAAATAAGATGGTGAAATACAATGTCTAGTCCAAAAAAAATAGCTACTCGAGATCAAATACTAATGGCTACGTTTGAATGCTTAGCTGAAAAGGGTACAACCGCTATTACATTACGGGATATTGCTACAAAAGCGGGAATTACTTTAAGTTTAATTCACTATTATTTTCCAACAAAGGAGGGTTTATTAGTTAACGCTACCTCTTATGTCATGCAAAAACAAATTGAAGAAATTCAGAAGGAACTCTCAAATGTACAAGATTTTTCAGAGAAATTGAAAAATCTTATATTTGTAGTACATCACCAATTCAAAAGTTCTGAATGGAGAAAGGTGTATTTTACTTTATTAGCAGCAGCGGCTTGGTCACCGAAAATTATGGAAGAAATTCGAGTTCTACAGAACCAATTGATAGGCATAATTCAAGAATATATTCAAACTTCCAATGTAGAAATCATTGACATAGAAGCATTTTCAAGGGCTTTATTGGCTTCAGTGAATGGATTAGCGTTGCAAGTTATGCATGGGGCTTCAGAGGAACAAATTGCTCCGGCATATGCGATTATAGAAAAAACATTTATATCAGCATTTGCCCTCCCAAAAGACGCAATGAGTGATTACTAAACTCTATAATCCCGAGATAATTCATGTGCCAATCCATTACTCCATTAGACAAAATGGAATGTAGGATTGTAGAACATTATAAAGTGAGGTTACAGCATTGACCGCATATGGATCATTTTATTTTTTCGCTATAGTGGGCATTTTTTTGATACCTACTATCGTAGCTGGATTAAGAGGCAAAATGTTGCGCAAATATAATGCTGTCCTAACGCTAATTATGCTTGCTATTATCTTCTCGGATAAACCAAATCAAGGATTAATGTTAGCAGTATTTATTATTTGGCAATATGTCCTTATTAAAGGTTATTTACTACTAAGAAAACAAAATAATAATACGTTCATGTTTTACATGGCTGTTATTTTGTCGATATTGCCGTTGATTTTGGCAAAAATTGCACCATTTGTACCTGAATTAAAATTCATTGTTTTTACTGGTATATCTTATGTAACATTCAGGGCAGTACAAATGGTATTTGAAATTCGCGATGGCTTAATTAAAGAATGCTCATTCTTTAATTTCTGGGAATTCATCCTGTTCTTCCCTGCTATTTCGACCGGACCTATCGATCGGTATCGCAGGTTCCAAAAAGATATTCAAAAACCACCAAGTGCTGAAGAATACCAAAATCTACTATACATGGGTATTAACCGTATTTTTCAAGGTTTTCTGTATAAATTTATACTTACTTACTTAATAAAAGAAAATATTATGGATGCAACAATAGCTCACCAAAACACAATTTTATCAAATATGATTTATATGTATAGCTATAGTTTATATCTATTTTTTGACTTCGCAGGTTATAGCTCATTCGTAATCGGTGTCAGTTATATGATGGGTATTAAAACACCGGAAAACTTTAATAAACCGTTTATCAGTCGTAATATTAAAGATTTCTGGAATCGTTGGCATATGAGCTTATCATTCTGGCTCCGTGATTTTATTTACATGCGATTTGTCTTTTTTGCCACAAAGAAAAAGCTCATAAAAAATCGCTATATGATTTCATATATTGGCGTCTTTTTGAACTTTTTTGTCATGGGAATTTGGCATATTACAGGTCATCATATTGCTCAATATATGATTTATGCTCTATATCATATTGCTCTGTTTATTTTATTTGATATTTTCGAACGAAAAAACAAGAAGTATAAATTTTGGCCCAACAATACGTTCATGCATGTCCTTGCAATTGTGATTACATTCCATTTCGTATGTTTCGGTTTCCTAATTTTCTCTGGTCACTTAAATCATTATTTTTAATAAGTAATTCTTTTTATTGTTTATATTTTGTTATCTCCTGTTGCAGAATCCTTAAGCTATTAAGGATTCCTTTTTTGTATCTAAAATTCAAAAATAAAAAGATAAGATCCGGGAACACGATCTTATCTTTAGTGCAAGGAGTAAACAAAAGGATGACCATCAAATTTTTATTATAATTTACTTTTTAAAATTTCGAATATTATAACCATATTTAACAAGTAAATCTATATTGAGAATTTCTTTACAAAATTAGTTATAAATGATTCAAAACTCCAAAGTAAACTTTTACCCATTAGTTTACTTTCATTTCCCCTTAAACATTAACTTTATCCCGATCCCCCTGATATCCTCAAAAATAGAAACAAAAGTATACATTGGAAATACTAATAATAAAGAGGTTGTAATACCTGTAAACAAAAAACAAGCTAGAGTTAATGAAGTGAACCCGAATAGTGGTACATGAAAAAAACACCTCCTGAATTCGCATACTAAGTATGCAAATTCAATGGAGGTGTTTTTTCGTATGACG
>NZ_JBIYDP010000016.1:0-81824 GCF_044908765.1 Bacillus sp. RC251
AACTACTCGGTCGCTCATTTGCGACTTCCTTATGTTAACATCTTCGTTTTTCGATGTCAACTAAGTTTTTCAATTTCTTTTTTGTCGTTTTCTGCATTTCCGCATCAGCGACGGTTATTAATATATCATGTAGTATATAAGGGGTCAATACTTTTCATAAAAAAATTTCACATCCCGTTAAAATCTTAAAACCATGTTCCAAAAACCATTATAGTCTCCCTTCATTCTGCATCATACTCCATATCTCATATCTTATCGGTTTATCAAGTTTACGAACGAGTGAAAATTCTAAATTTTATGTTATATTATTATTATAGGAGTGTGATGCAAATGAGCATTAAGTATTCGAACAAAATCAATAAAATCCGGACCTTTGCATTAAGTTTAGTATTTATCGGCCTCTTCATTGCATACTTAGGTGTCTTTTTCCGTGAAAACATTATTATTATGACAACATTTATGATGGTTGGCTTTTTAGCTGTTATCGCTAGTACTGTCGTTTACTTTTGGATTGGCATGTTATCTACTAAAACTGTACAAATTATTTGTCCAAGCTGCGATAAGCCGACCAAAATGCTCGGTCGTGTCGACGCATGTATGCATTGCAACCAACCTTTAACAATGGATCGAAATCTAGAAGGAAAAGAATTTGATGAGAAATATAATAAGAAGAGCTATAAATCATAGGCATATATAGGTACAATGTGCCCTTACAAAACTAAACGTTAAAAGGTGATTTCTTAACAAAGAAATCACCTTTTGTATTTATCTTTAATTAAATTAGGTTCTTCACTGAACGTTTTAAATCCTCCTGAATCTAACGTAATTCCCATATATAATAAAGAAAGAGGGAGACGTTTACGTCTCCCTCTTTCTTTATTATATATTACGCCTTATGACACTCTGGACAAACGCCATAAATTTCTAAGCGATGACTATTAATAACGAAGCCTGTCGTTTTCGCAGCTTCCTCTTCAAGCTGTTCCAAACCTCCATAAGGAAAATCAACAATCTTACCACATTTTTCGCAAATCACATGATAATGTTGACTTGTAACATAATCAAATCTACTTGAAGCGTCTCCATAAGTTAATTCCTTTACAAGTCCAACCTCTTTAAATACACGTAAGTTATTATAGACAGTTGCAACACTCATATTTGGAAACTTACCTTCTAATGCTTTATAAATGTCATCCGCTGTTGGGTGCGTCATAGATTCCACAAGGTACTCTAAAATAGCATGACGCTGTGGAGTAATGCGTACACCCGTATTTTTCAGCATTTCTAGCGCTTCTTTTAATTCTTCTTTGACCACCGTCATGCACCCCGATTCTATACGGATTATTATTTTATAATTCTTATAAAGAGTGTACTCCTTTTCTTATAAATCGTCAATATTTCTACTATAAGTATGTGGTTTATTTTTGTATATAGCCTTATTCTTATATATCCTTCCCCATTTTCTATACATTTACATAGAAAAAAAGTGCGACATAATCGCACTTGGAATACTATCATCTGAGGAGGTATGCCCTACACTTCACTTTATGTAAGACGATAAAATATGTATAGACACTCGCCTTACTTCTATATATTTTATCTCCACAATGGATTTACTTTATATAAGAAAGAACCTCTTCAGTATGTCCCTTCACTTTCACTTTACGCCACTCTTTTACAAGCTCACCGTCTTTATTAATAAGGAATGTAGAACGCTCGATTCCCATATACTCTTTTCCAAAGTTCTTTTTCAATTTCCAAACATCGTATAATTCCGCTACCTTATGATTTTCATCTACTAAAAGTACAAATGGAAGCTCATGCTTCTCAATGAATTTCAGATGCCTGTTCGCTGAATCAGGACTTACACCAAGAATAACTGTATCTTTCTCTTGAAATAATCCATACGCATCGCGAAAATCACATGCTTCAGTTGTACACCCTGGAGTCATATCTTTCGGATAAAAATATAGCACTACGTTTTTACCACGAAAATCAGCTAAGCGAACTTGTTCCCCGTTACTTCCCTCTAATGTAAATTCTGGAGCCATTTCTCCTACTGTGATCATTGTTATCACTCCTACTCTTTTCTTTTACTATATCAAATGCTACCTTATTTTTCATTGTCTATTACAGACCTCATTACAAAAGCAAACGGTAATGTATATCCAATTAGCGCTTCTGCAATCGCAATCCATCTTCCTATTCCAATTGGAGCTATATCACCGTACCCAACGGACAATAAAGTAACCGCGCTAAAATATAAGCAAATTTCTACAAGTTGAAAAGATTGGGCATGCAAGCTATCTCCATCTTCTTTCAAAACTGCAAAACCCATTTCTTCTAATACAACATAACTTAACCCAAACGCAATCAATACCGTTGTATAAATTAAAAATAAGGAGGCTAAATTATAAAGCGAAAAGAAACGCCTAGAATCTGAATATGAACTCCATAACAATTGGACACTTCTCAAAATAGCAATTGCTGCAATTAATAGAATAAATCCCCATAACATGTCCTCCACCTCATTTTATATGTATGAGACAGCCATTGGATTTATCCCTTAGAAACAAACAAGCTTCTATAATTAATTCCCAGCACCACGGTACCTTTTTACTCCTTGGTTCCAAAGAGTAATTGCAATCGTAAAACAGATAACACCAACGAATGGTGTTGCAAATGCATAGCTATTCCACTCTGTTTTTCTTAAAAAGTATGCTGCTGGATACACTCCGACAAACGCAAATGGTAAAACAAACGTTAAAATGAAGCGAATCACACGGTTATAAATGTTAACAGGATAGCGACCATAGTTACCTATGTTATACATTAGCGGCATAATTGAACTTTTCGCATCCGACCAAAAACCAAGGCTCGCAAGCGTAACAAATATCCCTCCATATACAAGTGCTCCTCCTCCTACCATCAGTAAGAATAAGAAGAAATCGTACCAGTAAAAAGATAATTGCAGCTCCACTGCTGCATATCCCATTACAATTATTCCTGTAATCGCTCCAATTAAAGATTCAAGTTCCATTCTTTCTAATATAATTTGAAATAAACTATGAATCGGCCTCGTTAATATACGATCCATTTCTCCTTTAATAATATAACGATCATTAAAGTCCCATATGTTAAAGAAAGCTGAGAATATGGCAAACGGTACTAAAAAGAAACCATAAATAAAGATTACTTCTTCTCTACTCCAACCTTTCAATGCTTGTGTATGCCCAAACACAACGAGAATAAAGATTAAATTAACAGCCTGTAGTGCTAAATCAGAAAGTAATCCAACGATAAAATCGCCCCGATACTCCAATTTTGTTTTTATATATTGGCTTGCATATTGCAAAAATAGGTTTATATATATCATCTCATCATCCCCCTTGTACAATTAGACGTTTTCTCGCCGTTCTCCACATGAGTACAATTGGAATAATAAGTACAATTGCCCAAATTACTTGGAATAATAATGCCTCATACAATTTACTTCCTTGTATACCTTCTGAAAAAATCATACTCGGAATATAACTAATCGCCTGAAACGGTAAAAACATCATTGCCTTTTGGGCCCATAACGGATAAAAACTAATTGGTAATAATAGACCTGAAAATAAATCAATAACAACACGTTTCGCATACATAATTCCACTATTATTAAATAGGAAGAACGTGAGCATTCCAGTCATTAAATTAATTTGTGTATTAATAATAAAACTAAATATTAAAGATAAGAAGAAATATAACCACGTTTGAAAATTCGTTGTAATTTGCAATGAAAATAATAAGGTAACGATAACCATACCTGGAATTGAAAAGAAAGCAAAACGAAATATTCCTTCACCAAGACCTTGCATCACTTTCATGCCTAAGTAGTTATATGGACGAATGAGTTCTACTGCTACACGTCCTTCTTGAATCTCCATCGCAATTTCCCTGTCTATATTATTAAAATAAAAGGCACGTGCCATCCACGCAATTGCGATATAAGTAGTCATTTGCGAAATAGATAAACTTTCAATATTCTCTTTTCCACTATAAATTGCTTGCCATAAAAAATAATACGCACCGATATTAATTGTATAAATTAAAATCCCGCTATAATAGTTTGTACGATACGCAAGCATCATTAAAAAGCGAATCCGAATCATTTCAATGTACTTACCCATGTTTAATACCTTCTTCATAAATGTTACGAATAATTTCCTCTGTAGACACTTCGTTAATTTTTAAATCTTTAATTTGAAAGGCTTGTACTACTTTAGAAATAAGCATTGAAATGACAACTTCTTCATTCGGTATTTTTGCAACCCACGCGTTTTCCTCTTTCGCTTTCGACCAAACGACATGACTATCTGGCATAACCATTGATAAAGCCTGATAGGAAACTGGTGCAATAAATTGAAAATGGATTTCCTTCTCTGCTCCCCACTGTGTACGAAGATTATTTAAAGAACCGTCATACATAATATTTCCTTCATCCAGCATGATAACGCGCTCACATAAAGCTTCAATATCAGTAATATCATGGGTTGTTAATAAAATTGTTGTTTTATAACGTTCATTCATTTCTTTTAAAAATTCACGTATTTTTAATTTCACAAGAACATCTAACCCAATTGTTGGTTCATCTAAAAATAATAACGGCGGATTATGAATTAATGCTGCCGCTAATTCACAACGCATTCTTTGACCTAGAGATAACTTTCGAACTGGCTTATCTAATAAAGGACCAATATCTAACGTTTCAATCACGTGTTCCATATGCTCTTTATACTGAGCGTCTGATACACCGTACACTTTTTTTAATAAACGAAAAGATTCTTGTACAGCAATATCCCACCAAAGTTGTGAGCGTTGACCGAAAACAACACCAATTGTTCTTACGAATTCTTCTCTCTGCTTATGCGGGTTCATCCCATTTACTAAAATTTCTCCTGATGTAGGAGTCAAAATCCCCGTAAGCATTTTAATAGTTGTTGATTTACCAGCACCGTTCTCACCGATATATCCAACCATTTCGCCTTGTTTCACATTAAAAGATACATCATTTACTGCTGGTACTATTTTATAATTACGATTTAATAAATCGCGAAAAGCACCCTTTAATCCCGGACGACTTGAATAGGCTGTAAACTCTTTACGTAACCCTTGTACCTCAATTACCGATTTCATAATCGGACCCCCTTCCTAAATGTCACAACGAATAGTTTACCCAACTGCCTTCTCTATCACAAACAATACGTCTTTTCGAAAAACATGTTAGAATAATACATAGATTTTTGTAAGGAGATGAATTGTAGTGAAATTCACAAAATCAGAAGCATTACATAAAGAAGCTTTAGAACATATCGTTGGCGGCGTTAATAGTCCTTCTCGTTCTTTTAAAGCAGTTGGCGGCGGCGCTCCTGTTGCTATGGAACGTGGAAAAGGTGCTTATTTCTGGGATGTAGACGGAAATAAATATATCGATTATTTAGCAGCATACGGTCCTATTATTACTGGACATGCTCACCCGCACATTACAAAAGCAATTACAACAGCTGCTGAAAATGGTGTACTTTACGGAACACCAACAGCACTAGAAGTAAAATTTGCAAAAATGTTAAAAGAAGCAATGCCTGCATTAGATAAAGTCCGCTTCGTAAACTCTGGTACTGAATCAGTAATGACAACAATTCGTGTCGCTCGTGCTTACACAGGCCGCACAAAAATTATGAAATTTGCTGGTTGTTACCACGGTCATTCTGATTTAGTACTTGTAGCAGCTGGATCTGGCCCTTCTACGCTAGGAACTCCAGACTCAGCTGGTGTACCACAAAGTATCGCTCAAGAAGTTATTACCGTTCCATTTAATAATGTAGAAACTTTAAAAGAAGCATTAGATAAATGGGGACATGAAGTAGCAGCTATCCTTGTAGAACCGATTGTTGGAAACTTCGGTATTGTAGAGCCAAAACCTGGTTTCCTTGAGAAAGTGAACGAACTTGTTCACGCAGCTGGTGCACTAGTAATTTATGATGAAGTTATTACTGCCTTCCGCTTCATGTACGGTGGTGCTCAAGACTTACTTGGCGTAACACCAGACTTAACAGCGCTTGGTAAAGTTATTGGCGGCGGACTTCCGATCGGTGCTTATGGTGGTAAGAAAGAAATTATGGAACAAGTTGCCCCGCTCGGACCTGCATATCAAGCTGGTACAATGGCAGGAAATCCTGCTTCTATGGCATCCGGTATCGCTTGTCTAGAAGTTCTTCAACAAGAAGGTCTTTATGAGAAATTAGATGAACTTGGTGCGATGCTTGAAAAGGGAATTTTAGAGCAAGCTACAAAACATAATATCGATATTACATTAAACCGACTAAAAGGTGCTTTAACTGTATACTTCACAACAAATACAATTGAAGATTACGATGCAGCACAAGATACAGACGGTGAAATGTTCGGTAAATTCTTCAAGCTTATGCTTCAAGAAGGAATTAACTTAGCACCTTCTAAATACGAGGCATGGTTCTTAACGACAGAACATACAAAAGAAGATATTGAATATACAATTGAAGCTGTAGGCAGAGCATTCGCTGCTTTAGCGGATAATAAATAATCCCTTCATTAAAAAGGAAAAAAGAAAGCACATCTTTCTTTTTTCCTTTTTTCTATTTCATAAATCCCTTATTAATAGTATAATTATTCATAATTATCTGTTTTATTTTTTCTTTTATATCCTTACTATCCTTGTATATAAGGCTGCTCACGCCTTAAATAGTAAGATTATTCAAACTTCAATAAGAGGGGGGATTGGCGGATGCTCAATAAAACAAATACATGGACACCGTCTTTATTTCGAGATTATAAAAATGCAGAACATGATGCGTGTGGAATCGTTTCCGTTATGGAGAAACGCAAAATTCCTACAAAAGAAAACATTGACCTTTGCATACAATCACTTGTCAAAATGAATCATCGAGCTGGTTTCATTAATGGTGAAGGAGATGGAATCGGAATTCACATTGATGTCCCAAAAGCACTTTGGAATGAAAAGCTGAAAAATAACGGATACAATCCAACGATTGTGGATCATCCCCACTTTATCGTTGGACATTTTTTTCTAAACAAAAACGCAAATATCGTTAATTTAAAAAATCATATTCGTACGCAATTAAATAACGAAAGTTTTACTATTATTTTTGAAAGTGATGATGTAATAAATTCCGATGCACTCGGTCCACTTGGTAAACAGGAAGAACCTTTATTTTGGCAAGTTGCTCTTATCGCAGAAAATAAAGGTGAAAATATTGAGCAAACATTATTTTCAGTAACGATAAAAATAGAGGAAAACGAAGCGATTCATGTTGCTTCATTAAGTCGTGACCATGTTGTATATAAAGTTCTAGGCGCTGGGGATACACTTGTTGCCTATTACAACGATTTACAACATCCACTTATCGCTTCAACTATGACACTAGGACATAACCGCTATTCTACTAATACATTATCTAATTTTTTTCGTGTACAACCATTTAGCATTCTCGGACATAATGGTGAAATTAACACAATTGCAAAATTACGTGATCAAGCTGACATGATTCATGTTCCACTTACTGCTGGGGGCAGTGACTCCCAAGATTTAAACCGCACCTTAGAAACTCTACTTGTTCAATACGACTACAGTTTATTTGAAGCAATGGATATACTATTCCCACCAATTATTAATGAAATGAAACTTTATGAACCGCATTTACAAGATTTATATACGTATATACGTGAAGCTTGGGGCCATTTTGCGCAAGGTCCAGCTGGTATTATTTCACGTTATAAAGATGAGGCTGTTTTCAGCGTTGATTCCCTTGGACTACGACCAGTATGGAAAGTAGAGACAGCGAGTTCTTATGTTTTCTCTTCTGAACCTGGAGTTGTATCACCAACTGAATATGTAGCAGAACCGAAACCACTCGCTCCTGGAGAAAAAGTCGGTCTAAAGTGGAATGAACAAGATGAACTTGTACTCTACGAATACGATGACTACCAAACTCAAGTATATAACCGTTTTAAAAAGCGAGTTAATACTAAAGATTATCATTTAAACTTATCTATCCCTGAAACGAAAGAAATCCCAGGATTATGTGATTCTATACAAGTCGAAACGAAACAATACGTTGCTTTTGGATGGGACCGAGAACATATTCAGCTTCTTGAACAGATGGCAACAAAAGGCGTTGAGCCAATTCGCTCACTTGGGCATGACTCACCACTTGCAGCACTCGATACTGATAGACGAAATATCGCTGATTTCATTAAGGAAAGTGTAGCTGTTGTTACAAATCCAGCAATCGATCGTGATCGAGAGGTCGAGCACTTCTCCACACGAACAATACTTGGAGAGCGCCCAAGTTTATTAAGCGGAGCTAAACGGCCATTTGTAGTTGAGATGCTTTCCCCCATTATTTTAGAAGGAAGTTTAGCACAATCTATTACAGAGGAATTACACACAATTACGTACGAACAACTTATAGAGCTATTCAATACTCATAGCTCTATCGCTACAATCTCTGCTACATTCAGTCAGGCAGAAACTTTACAATGCGCCTTAAATCGAATTAGTTCTGAAGCGATAAAGGCCGTGAACGATGGAGCTTCCCTACTATTAATAGACGATGCCAACGCTCATCTAAATGAACAGTTATGGATTGATCCGCATTTAGTTACCGCTAAAGTACATCAAGTATTAAGCGAAAATAAATTACGCCGAAACTGCTCTCTCGTTATACGTTCTGGTGCCCTTCGCTCCTTACATGATATCGTCACACTATATGGATTAGGAGCAGATGGTATGAATCCATATTTATTATTTGCAACCGTAAATGATGGAACAAAAACGCCAATTACGAATTTGTATAATGCTCTTAATAAAGGACTAGAAAAAGTCATTTCAACAATTGGAATTCATGAATTACGTGGTTACGGCCGCCTCTATTCTTCTATCGGATTACATGAGGAAATCGCAAATATATTACAAATTACGAATTTCTTCGGTTCAAATGATTTAGCTTTTTCACTTGAATCACTTGCTGAAGATGCACAATTGCGAGCGGATGATTATAACAATCCTAAAGTTAGAATGCGAAAATCTTTTCATATATTCCCGCGAATTTGGAAAGCAATCGGCGATGTCGCAAAAGGAAATTCTTATGATGATTACCGTGACAAATTAAGTGAGTTAGAAGAAAATAATCCAATCGCGATTAGACATCTTGTTCAAACGAAAGAAACAAAACATGTCGTTCCGGCTGAAGAAGTATCCATCAGCATTCAAAATCATGATTTACCATTTATTATTAGTTCCATGTCATTCGGTTCTCAAAATGAAATTGCCTTTCGTGCATATGCAGAAGCGGCCGATCAGCTAAATATGATTAGCTTGAACGGTGAAGGCGGCGAAATCAAAGATATGATTGGAAAATATCCACATACACGTGGACAACAAGTTGCATCTGGGCGATTTGGTGTAAACGCCGAACTACTAAATTCATCAAACTTAATTGAAATAAAAATTGGGCAAGGCGCAAAGCCTGGTGAAGGCGGACATTTGCCTGGTTCAAAAGTAACAGCAAAAATCGCTGAAGCGCGTAATGCTACAATTGGCTCTGATTTAATTTCACCTTCTAACAACCATGATATTTATTCCATTGAAGATTTAGCTCAAATGATTACAGAAATTAAAACGGCTAATCAACTTGCGAAAGTAGCTGTAAAGGTCCCTGTTGTCCCTAACATTGGAACAATTGCTGTCGGTATCGCAAAGGCTGGTGCTGACTTTATTAACATTAGCGGATTTGATGGTGGTACAGGTGCCGCACGTATTCACGCATTGCAACATGTAGGCCTTCCTGTAGAAATTGGTGTGAAAGCCGCTCACAATGCTTTATTAGAAGCAAATATGAGGCAAAAGGTAGAAATTTGGGCTGACGGTGGTATTCGAAGTGTTAATGATGCCTTGAAAATCATGCTCCTCGGGGCAAACCGTATTGGATTTGGTACATTATCCATGATTGCAATCGGCTGTACAACTTGCCGCGGATGTCATCTAGATACTTGTCACGTTGGAATTGCAACACAAATTGAGTCTGAAGCTCAGGCGAAAGAACACGGATTACGCCGCTTCGTCCCGCGCGAATTAGAAAGCGCCGTTGCTGGATTATTACATTTATTCACCACTTTTGGCGTAGAACTAAAACGATTAACAGGAAATCTTGGTTATACAAATTTACAAGAAATTGTCGGACATTCCGATTTATTAGAACAAGTTCGAGGCGAAAATTTATTAGACTTATGTAATTTACTACAAACGATAGAACACCCATCTGTTACAAAAAAAGAATACGTACCAGAAAAACAATTTGAAACAGTTCATTCCCCTCATTCAAAAGAATTAGTAGGCGTTGGCGTAGAGCAACGCGTTATGGGTGGTCTAGAATCTTGCTATCGCGTTCGTAGTAAATTATATGAAGACACGAAGCTTGAACCACTTACATTAAAGTATACGAATGGCTCTATTCCTGGAAATGGATTAGGTGCTTACAATAGTGAAAACTTATTTATACACGTAAATGGCGGTGCACAAGATGGTATTGGTAAAACCTCCTTTGGTGGTGGTATTTATATAACGAAAGCAAAAGGAAAAGACGGCATATATTATAACGGTTCTGTCGGAAAAGGTTTTGGGTACGGTGCACAAAAAGGATCGCTATACGTTCAAGGTAACGCTGATGCTCGCGCTGGCATTCGCCTCTCTGGAGCAGACATGATAATTGGAGGGCGAATGACAAAGCCACTCCGTGAAAAAGAGCAAGGGAATATAGGTGTATACTCTAATATTAAAGGTTTCGCTTTTGAATATATGACAAATGGGCGAGCGCTTGTTTTAGGGGATCCTGGTCCATGGATTTGTGCTGGTATGACTGGTGGTGTTGTTTATTTACGTCATGATTCAAGCTCAGGTTTAACAGAACACGCCTTAAAAAGAAGAATCGCAAAAGGGGCAAATGTTACATTACAACCAATTAGTAAAAACGGCGTGCAAGATGTGACTGAGTTATTGCTAGATTATATTCGTGTATTAAATGAACATGAGCAATACGAGGAAGTTGCTTTATTAACACCGTTACTCGATGATATGCAGCAACAGTTTTTTGAAATTATCCCGAAAAAAGAGCAGACTGATCCATCTATCTCAACAGAGTGATATACCAACTTTTCATTTTCAAGAAAAAATTGACGAAGTACACTTCTCATAGTAATCTATAGTAACAATTTGAAACCTGCTGAAATTCAGCAGGTTTTTTTACTAAAAATTGATGTTTAAAAAGAATTAGGAAAAATTATAAAATGAATCTCAATTTCTTATTAACGTCACTAAAATATCACTTGCTAACATATTGTAATGAATGTATAGTATCATGTTGTACATTCATTATGACAAGAGAAAGGATCTTATTAAGGGTATGAAACTTGGTGCTCGCATTTTAAAAACGGGTATTGCCATCACATTAGCTTTATTTGCTTGTATTTTACTTCAATTACCGAGTCCGGTATTTGCGGGAATCTCAGCTATATTCGCTGTTCAACCGTCTGTATACCGTTCGTATTTAACCGCACTTGAACAAATTCAAGCAAACGTCATTGGTGCGGTATTCGCTATCGCATTCGCTACTGCTTTTGGACATAATCCTTTTATTATTGGATTAACATGTATATTAGTAATTGCGCTTACGTTACAATTACGATTAGAAAACACAATATCAATTGCTTTAGTAACAGTTATCGCCATTATGGAGTATCAAGGCGAAGATTTCTTTAGTTTTGCCTTACTTCGCTTTGCGACAATTATGATTGGAATTATCGCGGCTTCACTTGTAAATTTAGTGTTTATGCCGCCAAAATACGAAACAAAACTATATCACCGTATCGTTGATAATACAGAAGAAATTGTAAAATGGATTCGAATGAATAGCAGGCAAGCTTCTGATTTTACAACGCTAAAAACTGATATTGATCGTATGAAAGAAAAGATGATCAAACTAAACCATTACTATTTGCTGTATAAAGAAGAAAGAAGCTACACGAAAAAAGTAAAGTTCGCAAAAATTCGTAAGCTCGTTTTATTCAGACAAATGTTAGCAACGACAAGCCGTGCTTTAAGTACGTTAAAATCATTACATCGTACTGAAAATGAACTGCGCTATATGCCAGAAGAATTTCAGGAATCTATCCAAAACGAACTTGACTCATTAACCCATTACCATGAACAAGTTTTATTAAAATTTATTGGTAAAGCAAAAAAACAACAATCCGTTGAAATGCTTGATGAAGTTGAAACAGGTAAACAAGAATTAATTGATATCTTTATGGATTATCAAAACAAGGACGATGAGGAAGCTTATAAAACATGGCTACACCTCTTCCCTCTTATTTCTGCCATTATTAACTATAGTGAAGAAGTAGAGCATTTAGATTTACTTGTGGATAGCTTCTACACATACCATAAACCAGAAGCAGAACTCCAAATCGAAGATAAAAAAGAAGACGAATAAAGAAAACAGCTCCTTTTACGCTAAAGGAGCTGTTTCTGTTATATGTTGAAGTTGATATAAATTGTAATAAAACCCTCTTTTTTTCATTAACTCTTCATGAGAACCTATTTCTTTAATTTCACCATCTTCAATGTAAATAATCGTATCCACATGTGTAATCGTCGCCAATCGATGTGCGATTACGATCGTCGTCCGATCAGCAGCTAACGTCTGAAGCGCCTGCTGAATATACCGTTCATTTTCTAAATCTAAAGCGGAAGTCGCCTCATCTAATATAAGTAACGATGGATTCTTTAGAAACACTCTTGCAATCGCTACACGTTGCCTTTGCCCACCAGATAACTTCACACCGCGTTCCCCAACGACAGTATCATAGCCATCAGGTAACTCTATAATAAAATCATGAATTTGCGCAGCTTTAGCAGCTGCAATCACTTCTTCCTCTGTAGCTTTCGGGTTTCCATATAAAATATTTGCCCCGATTGTATCACTAAATAACAAATTATCTTGCAGTACAATTCCAATATGACTACGTAAATTTCTCATATCATACTTTCTAACATCTATTCCATCTACATAAACTGCACCTGAAGAAACATCATAGAAACGTGGGATTAAGCTAGCAAGAGATGACTTCCCTCCCCCACTCGCTCCTACAAGTGCTACCTTCTCTCCTGGCAACATAGTTAACGAAAGGTTATGTAATATCTCTTTTTCATCCGAATTGTAACGAAAAGATACATTATCAAATATCACTTCACCATTTAATTTTGTCGTTTGTACCGCACTTGGCACATTGACAATATCGTATTTTTCATCTAACAATTCAAACACTCGATCCATCGATGCGAAAGACTGTGTTAATGTTGTAGAGGAATTGACAAGGCGGCGAAGCGGACTATACAAACTATCCATATATCCAACAAAGGCAACCATAGTCCCTAATGTTAAATGTCCCTGAATTACTTCATATGCTGCAAAACCGATCACCAGTAACGGGCCTAAATCGGTTAACGTATTCACTGCTGAAAATGTCCTTGCAGTCCAACTCGTATGCGTTAATGCTTTCGTCAAAAATTCATTATTTCTTTTTTCAAACTGCTTACCCTCATACTCTTCTAATGCAAAGCTACGTGTCACTTGCATCCCTTGAATACGTTCATGTAAATACCCTTGCATCGTTGCTAACGCTTGCGAACGCTCTTTCGTTAATTTTCGAAGACGCCCGAAAAAATATTTCACTGCCACTACATAAATAGGTAAAATTAATAACGCAACAAATGTTAATTTTATATTCATAGAAAACATAACAATAATAGCAATTGCAATTGTTGCAGTATCTAGCCAAACATTCATCAAACCAGTAATTACAAAATCCTTCGTTTGTTCTACATCATGGATTACACGTGAAATAAGCTCTCCTGTTTTTGTATTCGAATAATAGCGTAAACTCAACTTTTGTAAATGACCAAAAATATGTTTTCGTAAATCATATAGTATTGTATTTGCGATACGCTGCGCGAAATATTGACGATAATATTCAATTGGCGGTCTTACTACTGCAAAAATAAAAAAAGCAATCCCAACGGCTGTTACTAATTGGGATGTTTTATCTTGAAGTGATCCTCCCCCTTGAATTACATCATCGATAATATATTTTAATAACCACGGCATAATAAGCGGGATGCCGAATTTAACTAGACCAATCATAATCGTAATAGCAATAAGCCATCGATACGGTTTAACAAATTGCAAATATCTTTTTATACCTTGCACATAATCCCCCCTCTAATAGGACAAACCTGCCGGGAAATCCCCTGCAGGTTTGTTTTAATTTCTGTACATTAAATATCTTTCATACCACATATCTACGAAATCTGGCGCGAATGGCCCTTTTCTTTGATGAATCCATTGTGTTAATTGTGCTACATTTCGTTTTAAAATAGTATCAATAACAGGTGGATACTGCATAATTTGACTATGCTTTTCATACTCATCTTCATCTAAAAGCGTATATGTCATATCTGGATATACTTTAATATCTAAATCATAATCAATGTACTTTAATGCTTCAGAATCATATGCAAAAGGTGAGCCTAAATTACAATAATAATATACTCCCTCTTCCCTTAGCATCCCAATCACATTAAACCAATAGTTTGCATGAAAATAACAAATTGCTGGTTCACGAGTAATCCATGTTCGGCCATCTGATTCTGTCACTACTGTACGATCATTTGCTCCGATCACAAGGCTCTGTGTCCCTTTTAAAATTGTTGTCTCTTCCCACATTCTATGAATGGAGCCATTATGTTTATAACTATGTATTTGTACTTTTTCTCCTTCTTTGGGAAATCCCATATATGCTCCCTTCTTTCAACTGCAAATGCCCTTTGAGCTGCATTCACTTTTTTTCTATTATAACTTTTTTGTCGAAATTTTAAAACTAAAGCGACAAGACTCTATTTTTCACACTGAATACTATATCCCTAATCTTCTTAGGAGACGAGGCCTTCGCTGAATGATTTACAAACGAGGAAATAGAAATAGAAAAAGCCCTTCCTTATTTCTATCTAAAGAAGGACCTTTCACCGGAAGGTAACAACATGCCTTACCCTAAATTCGAAATCATTTTTTCAGTCTCAAAAGATTGAATCACACTATTTGTTTGCTCTTCAAATTTCTCATGTAACAGTTTTAACGCTAATTCTGTTCTATATATTTCTTGGCGGATAAAATGTAATTCCTTTTTATCGCACGTATCCTTTTCGCTCATTTCAATTTGCTGATACTTCTCTAGATGAGCTTGTAACTTTAACAACTCATCCATCGTTTCCAATTGCTCTCCTACCAACTTATCAAAGTCGTTCATTACTTACCCCCTTTTGGACTTATTTATCAGTTATTCTTCCTCATTACATATTTCTCATCTTTAACTTCCTTCTCCTTTGACTACATTTGTTGACTTATTAGAAGTTATGTCGTTCACTTTATGTTCATTACTATGACCCAGGCACAAAGAAAACACTTCTCCCGAATTAGAGAAGTGTTTTTCTTTCATTACTGATTTGAACTAGAAGATTGTGATTGTTTTGCAGCTGATTGTGCATTTTGTTTTTTCACAGCATGCACATCTGTTTCAGTTGCGAATTCTGTACCATAACTAGCGTTTGCACTTTGTGCACCAGAAGCTTGTGCTTTCTTTGCTTCTGATTGTGCATTTGCTTGTTTTACTGCTTGTACATTTGTTTCAGTCGCGAACTCTGTACCATAACTAGCATTTGTACTTTGAATGCTAGCACCAGAAGTTGCCTTGTTATAACCTTGTTGTTTTTTACTCATCTTTCTCACCTCCACAACCAATAATGTAACCAATTCACTTAGAAGTTATCCGTGATTTTCTTTTTTTAATCTCCGTATATATCTCTTATCACTCATTCAAACTATAGGAGATGGAGGTGGAAATATGTATATAGGACGCGATATGACTGAACTAACGATGGTTTCAAAAAATGAGTGGAAAGAAGATGAATTAGCTTATTTTCATCACTCATTACAACAGATTTTGCCGTATTTAAATGCAGAAGGTCAAAGTATCTATAAAGAAATTGTAGTAGAAATTGAATCAAGAGGTGGCTTACAACAAGGTGAAGCTAATTGGACTCATGGGACAAAAATTTCTTACGATTAAAAAAGTGTTCCCAATCTAGGGAACACTTTTTTAATTTATCCCGCTTTAACGGGCAGTAAGACCCCAACCTCAAAATGCAGCGAAAGCAAAGAATTTAGGTGGGGGATCAACTGCCCATAAAAGTCCGATTGGTTCAACTAATAATCAGTGGGGGATGAAGAAAACCCCCACTGATTAAAGTTTCACTTTATTGCATTGTAATTTTCTCAACGCAATTCTCATAAATCGTACGATGCGATTTCGAGAATGGTAACTGCTCAAATGCTTCTTTCGATACAAATTTCAATGTATCTGTTTCAACAATATCACCCGTTAATTTTCCGTAAAATACGAATATATCCCAAGTGCGATGTGTAAATGTATGTTGTACATTCATTGCGTATTCTTCAATAGAAATCGAAAGCTCAAATTTTTCTTTCATATAATCTATAAGCTGTTCCTTCTGATTACGAATCCCTTCGCCAAGTTCAATATTCGGAAACTCCCACATGTTAGCTAATAAACCGGTACTTGGACGTTTATTAATGACGTAACGACCATCTTCTGTTTGAAGTACTCCTGCAACAATCGGTACCATCGTAGGGGCCTTCGCTTTACTTTTTACTGGTAACTCCTTTTGAACACCTTCAGCATATCCCCTGCAATGCTCACGTACAGGACAAAGTAAGCATGCTGGATTTTTAGGAATACAAATCAGTGCTCCTAATTCCATCAAACCTTGATTAAAATAAGATGGATTTTCAGCCGAAATAATTTCACGCACAATCTCTTCGAATACTTTTCTAGTTTTCGGTTTTGCAATGTCATCCCATACTGATAAAATGCGAGATAATACACGCATAACATTTCCGTCAACTGCCGGCTCTGGTATACCATATGCGATACTTAAAATAGCACCTTTTGTATAGGGACCGACTCCCTTTAATTTCTCAATCTTCTTTACATCACTTGGTACTATCCCGCCGTATACTTCTTTTACTTCTTTTACGGCTGCATGTAAATTTCGCGCTCTAGAATAATAGCCTAAACCTTCCCATGCTTTTAACACTTCTTCATCATCAGCATTTGCCAAAGCTTCTAGAGTAGGAAACTTCCCCATAAAATTCGCGTAATATGGTTTTACAGCTTCTACCCTTGTTTGCTGCAACATAATTTCCGAAACCCAGACGCGGTATGGATCTTTATTTTTACGCCACGGTAAGTCGCGTTGCTCTTTTTCAAACCAACCAATTAAATCATTTTGAAACTGCTCTATGTTAAAATTATTTAATATTTCAAGTGTCAAACTTGATCCCCCTCATTTTTTTGCATATAAGTACTATTATAAAGATTTTAGGAAAAAATTTAAGTAAGATGACATAGGAAATAGAAGGCAAAGGACTTGAGGTATCGAATAAAAAGAGTTACATTAATAAAAAACGGAGGTGGATTTCTATGGACACAGCCACTCACCTTGTTATGGGCGTTACTCTAGGCAGTTTGGCAACGTTAGATCCAGCCATAGCACAAAGTGATATTGGGCCACAAGCAGTTATGCTTGCTACAATTGCCGGTTCCAATATTCCTGACATCGATACAGTTTTAAAATTGCGTAATAACGCTAAATATATAAGAAATCATCGCGGGATTACTCATTCCATTCCTGCAGTGATTCTTTGGTCATTCCTTATAAGTGGCATCTCTTTCGCCTTCTTTTCAGACGCTCCATATTTGCATCTACTACTTTGGTCATTTATTGCCGTCTTTCTTCATGTCTTTGTAGATATTTTCAACGCCTACGGTACCCAGGCATTACGGCCCTTTACAAAAAAATGGGTAGCGCTCGGCATCATTAATACATTTGATACCGTCATTTTCTTTATCCACCTACTCGCGATTGCTTGTATGCTTGTAGGTTCCCATAAAGGATATACTGCCTTAGCAGCGTATATATTGATGATTATTTACTATATCGGACGGATTATGATGCATAGAAACATACGTAGCGTCGTATATAAACGTTTCAATCATGTGGAGAAAATAATCATTTCCCCTTCTTACAGATTTTATCATTACCATTTAGCAATCGTTACAACTGATTATTACTACGTTGCTAGATGGCATCGTGGTAACATCATGATATATGATAAGTTCGACCGGGTACCGTTCCCAGATAATGCTATTATGCGCGCAGCTAAACAAGATGAAAACATCTCAGCATTTCTATCTTTCTCCCCTGTGTATCGCTGGGACATTTTCGATTATGATCATTATTACGAAGTTCGCTTCATTGATTTGCGCTATCGCAGTAAAGATTATTATCCATTCGTTGCAATCGTTCAACTCGACCACAATTTAAATATTATTAGTTCCTATACAGGATGGATTTTTAGTGAAGAAAAACTTCGAAAAAAACTGGAATTACTTCCACATTAAAAAAAGCGACTTAAGTCGCTTTTTTTAATGTTTCAAATGATCTTCTTGATTGATTAAATGGCTATATTTCGGATTATTTGTACGCATTTCATGAAGGCGACCTCCATGATTATTAATCCATGTTCGTACCACTTGTTCAGTCATTTCATCACCTTGATAACGACCTGATTTAGCATAAGTTGTTTGAAAGTCTTCCCACAATAATTCAACCCACGCACGAGCTTGTGCGTAAGAAAGTTTGTCATTTTTGTCTAACAATTCTTTTGTTAATGTTTCGTGAATATCATTCATGTTCTATTCTCCTTTTACCTATTTATTCCCTTAATTTCTAAAGGATAGTTTCCTCTATTTTGCACATTCTATAAGTGATACTTCTTAAAGAGGTATCAACTGATGATGAGGAGGGCGTTCGCAATGGGTAAACAAGCCGAATTTTGGTCTGAGTCAAAAAACAACAGCAAAATCGATGGTCAGCCGAAAGCGAAATCACGCTTCGCTTCGAAACGACCTAACGGCACAATTAACACGCACCCACAAGAACGTATGCGTGCTGCAAATCAGCAGGAAGAATAGTTCAGGTACAACCTAAAAAATTAACTTCCTACACGAGGTGATAAAGATGAGCTACCGTGATCGCTTAGATAGTCGTTCTGAATTATTTAACCATACGTGGACTCGTCCGAAACATGCAAAAGCGCAAGTTAACGGACAGACGCAACAAACCCAGTCTCTCATTATACTGGCGAATGAATGTAAAAAACGCCAATTTTAGAATCTCCTATCTCCTGTAACGCCTACCAAAGATGAAAACCAGAGAGATATTCGCTCTCTGGTTTTCATTTTTCTTGCAATAAAGAAATCGGTATTCCAATCTCTTCATTATCATTTTGCTTATGTCCCCAAGCAAATACCCCGTTGAAATACGTAATTTCAAATAATATACCAGGTTCTTCTACTAATTCATATGTCTCACCAATATGGAATTTGTTTATATCAGTCATATAAGCACGAGCCATTGCCATCTTGCGCATTAATACATCGAACTCATTTACAATACCAAGCTGCTCTGCCTTTATTGCTTGCTCTTTCAAAACCCCAATTTCTTCCCTTAGCTCATGTGGTGTCATTTCACTGTAGCGCTTTGGCATATTCATCTTATTCCCCTCATCCCTCTTCACGTTTCATCTGCAAAAATATCTCTATCTCATCAATAGAGAACCCTTTGCGATATAACGCTTGTTTCATCTTATTTTCGAATGTCCATCCATCATACTTCTTATATTTCTCATAATATTTATTCCCATGATAGTGTAACGCTTCTTGTTGCTGTTCGTCATCTTTTTCGTCTTTCAATTCTTCCAAACAAATTTGAATCACATCTCTAGAATATCCTTTACGAACAAGCATTTCGTCTAACTTTAGCTTCATTTGTAAAAAGGAATGCTTTTGATAAGACCTTTTCTTCTTTTCTATAAGAAGTAAAGCATTCTCAATTTGCTTTTCCTTCGGATATTCTTGTAAACTATGTGTAATGATTAGATCCTGAACACCTTTATTTAATAACTCTCTTTTAATAACAGTCGGACCCTTTCGATTCACATTACTTTGCGTTCGCGTATATAAAACAGCGTACTCTTTATCATTAATATATCGATCATGTAATAATTTCGAAACGACTTCAGAGATGACGGCCTGTCCCACTTCTTTTTTTCGTAAATAGTCTTCTACTTCTTTTTTTGTTCTCATTTGATAGGATAGATAGGAAATTGCTTGTAAATATGCTTTTTGTACCTCTTCATTGTATAAAATATTCCCTAACGCTATTTCATCAATTTCTAATCCTTTTTGTAATCCATGTTTCATTAAGATTACTTGATCCACACTAAATCCGTATTCTTCACCTTGACCTTTATCAATATAAATATTAAATCGTTCTTTCGATCGTTTTTGCACTTCTATTTTTGTAATGACAGCCATACTCTCACCTCTCTATTATTTTAACATAGTCAAGGAACGTTTTTGCTTTTCAAGAATATATATAATGAGGAGGAAATAATTGTGAGAATCGCAATTTCCGGTGGTACCGGCTTTATCGGTAAATACCTTTCTACTTTTTTTATTCAAAAAGGATATAATGTTTACATTCTTACTCGAAACAAAACTACTGAAACTTCCCATCCTAACCTTCAGTATGTACAATGGACACCAGATTTACAAACCTTCCCCATCTCTTCTATCGATGTAGTTATTAATCTAGCTGGAGAGTCTATTAATAGTAGATGGACAAAGAAACAAAAGGAATCCATTTTAAACAGTCGAATTCAAACAACAAAAGGACTCATTAAACAATTGCAAACACTTGGTACAAAGCCAAATACATTTATTAACGCAAGTGCTATTGGATACTATGGAACGTCTGAAACTGAGTCTTTTACAGAACAGCATGAGATTCCTGGAAATGACTTTTTAGCAAATACAGTATATTCATGGGAACAAGAAGCATCTAAAGCACGCTCTCTTGGAATGCGAACAATCTACGCAAGACTTGGAGTTGTATTAGGCGCAGACGGAGGAGCTCTTCCCAAAATGCTACTCCCCTATCAATTCTATATTGGAGGTACAATTGGATCTGGAAACCAATGGTTATCATGGATTCATATAGACGATGTCGTTCGCCTAATTGATTTCATCATACACAAAGAAGAAATTGATGGCCCTTTTAACATCACAGCTCCCCTACCTATAAGAATGAAGGAATTTGGAGAAACCATTGCAACTATAATGAAAAAACCTCATTGGTTACCTGTCCCTTCATTTATGCTTCACACTTTATTAGGTGAGATGAGTATACTTGTACTCGAAGGACAACATGTATTACCTAGTAAAGCAATTGAACATGGGTATCAATACACATTTCCGGCAATAGACCATGCATTACAAAATATACTTTCGCATACAATGTAGTACTTCTAAAATACAGTTTTACAGGGTCCCCTTTCAAAACTTTCATTTTCTAGAATCCGGAGCATTATTACACAAATAACCTTTCAGTTACTTTCCCTTAAATTCCATTAACATTGTAAAGTAACAGAAATGAGGTACCTATGAAAATATTGCTCAAACAAGCCATTGTCTATCCTATTACATCCCAAAAATTTCAAGGGGATGTACTCGTTATAGGAGAAAGAATTGCCGAGGTCAAGCCTTCCATTCAACCTACTCAAGATATGACAGTTATAGACGCTCGTGCTCTTCATCTTTTACCTGGATTTATTGATGTCCATACTCATCTTGGTCTCTATGATGAAGGTACTGGTTGGGCTGGCAATGATGCAAATGAAACATCTGAAGTTTCAACACCACATATCCGTTCTTTGGACGGAATCCACCCTTTTGATAGTGCATTTCAAGATGCTGTACAAAACGGAATCACAACTGTTCACGTTATGCCAGGAAGTCAAAACATTATCGGTGGTACGACTTGTGTAATAAAAACAGCTGGAACTTGTATTGATCATATGATTATTCAAGAACCTGCCGGCTTAAAGATTGCCTTTGGAGAAAATCCTAAAAAGGTCCATAGTAATGGAACAAAAGAATCCATAACACGTATGGGAATTATGGGATTACTTCGGGAATCATTCTATGAAGCACAGCACTACGGGCATGAAGCTGATTTTCGAATGCTTCCTATCTTAAAAGCATTACGCCGCGAAATACCCGTACGTATCCACGCTCACCGAGCAGATGATATTAGTTCTGCTCTACGCTTTGCAACAGAGTTCAATCTCGATTTACGTATTGAACATTGTACAGAAGGACACTTTATTGTTGAAGAACTTTCGAAACACAATTTGAAGGTTTCAGTTGGCCCCACTCTTACACGCCGTTCTAAAATCGAACTTAAAAACAAAACATGGGATACTTACCATATATTATCGAAAAATGGTGTGGAAGTTTCTATAACAACAGATCACCCTTATACACCAATTCAATATTTAAATATTTGTGCTGCTGTCGCAGTAAGAGAAGGATTAGACGAAAAAACTGCACTAGAAGGAATCACCATATTTCCAGCACGAAATTTACGTTTAGAGGATAGAATTGGAAGCATTGAGGTTGGAAAAGACGCTGATCTTGTGTTATGGACTCATCATCCTTTCCATTATTTAGCCAAGCCTGTACTAACCATGATTGATGGAAAAATAATTTACAAAAAAAATAAAAAAAACTAGTTTATTTTTTTGACTAGATAAAGTATTATACGATTATAAACTGAATGAAACCATAATCAATTTGTGTCGTGATTATCATTTTCAAATTGATGAATGGGGAAGGCAAATGGTGCGCCACCAGCGTTAGAAACTGGTTCTAGTGGGTTCGATTCCCACCCCGAAATTTTTTAAAGATTGATATAAAAATTTCGAGGGTGGGGTGTTTTTTCGTCATGCTACCCTCGTGTGAGGAGGAGTTAGTATGTTGAAAAAACGCGACTTACACGACAGCCACGTTCTATACGAGTTAATGGTGGACCCAGCTGTCTTCCCTTTTGTGCGTCAAAAGGCTTATTCTTATGAAGAGTATTTATTTTTAACGAAACAAACGATTGAAGCTGAAGAGCGTGGGGAATTAATTTCACGCACAATTTTAGATGAATGGGGTAACCCTATCGGAACAATTACTTTATTTGATGTGCAAG
This sequence comes from Bacillus sp. RC251, assembly GCF_044908765.1. Lineage (NCBI taxonomy): Bacteria > Bacillati > Bacillota > Bacilli > Caryophanales > Bacillaceae > Bacillus > Bacillus sp. RC251. Next base: position 23,396 of record NZ_JBIYDP010000016.1, read on the forward strand.
AAAAAGCCGGATTTCTCGGAACATGGCTTGGCAAACCCTATCATGGAAAAGGCTATAATAAATTGGCGAAAGATTCATTTTTTAGTGAACTTTTCTATGAATTAGATATTGAAACAATCTTTATGCGTATTCGTAAAATAAATATTCGTTCTATTAAAGCTGCCGAAAAACTACAATATGTAAATCTAGCAAACGAAACAAGAAAAGCCGTTTATGATGAAATTAACGCAAATGAAGAAGTATATAACTTATATGAAATCCCAAAAGATCAATATACACTTGCTACAATGCGAGATACAACGTTCCAAGATGCTCACCAATTAAAAGAAGCATAATCTAAATTTCCAGAAAAAATAATTAATCATTAACATTTTACCATATACGTATATCACCCTATGTCTTTGGAAACGATAGATAGTGACTTTAGGACACGAGGTGATTTGTAATGGATAAAAAGAAACGTGACAAAACAAAAAACACATTATCTAGTACACAAGAAGTTCTTTACCAACGAGAATTTCGCAAAGCAGATCGCGCAGCGGGTTATCGCTCGAAAAGTATTTAAAGTGAGAATGAATAATTAGAAGTTTCCCCCCCTGATTATTCATTCTCATTACATATTTTTTCTACGTGATGGAATAGACAAAAAGGTTCCTTATTTATAAGGAACCTTTTTTGTGTGGATAACGTTATCCACAAAATTTATAGAATTGTGAATAAATTCAACAAATCCTTCACAAGTTTATATGTTGTAACGCATAGTAAATGTTCGAATTGTGGATAGTTTTCTAAAAATTGTGGACAATGTGGATATAGTTGTTAATATTTCGACTTTACTGTTTAATGAAAGCGTAATCTTCATGTGGATAAGTTACTACTTTATCTTATAAAACAATAAAGAACCCTCTTTAAACATATAAAAGAGGGTTTCATATTAAGTAAATAGTTGTGCAAGAGCAGGTGATTTAATAGGTATATGATTCGGTTCTACATGATTTTCTGTCAAAATTGTATCCACAATATGACCAGCTGGCTCCGGACGATAAATGCTTTTCATCGCTTCTTTCATTTGAAGAAGCTTCATATCATCTTGTAATAACGCCTCTGTCTTTGCAAAAACCTCACTATCATCACGAATGACAACTGCAGCTCCTTTTCTTTCAAAGTACATCGCATTTTCATTTTCTTGCCCTGGAACAGGCTTATATAAAATGACAGGTACTTGCAATGCTGCCGCTTCACTTAACGTAATACCGCCTGGCTTCGTAATCATACAAGAAGTAACACGGAATAATTCATCAATATTTTCAACATAACCAAATACTTTTAATGCATCAGGATTTTTTTCCTGTACTCCTAATAAATCCTGTTTTAATGCTTCATTCTTTCCACAAACGACAACTACTTGTAAATCAAGTAATGACATAAATGATTGGCATAGTTCTTTTACACTTCCTAATACCCCATGAGCACCTGCTACAATTAGTAAAATCTTTTTATTTTTACATAACTGATATTTATTATATATAATGTCTGGATTGATCTTGAGCTCAAAACTACTACGAATCGGAATTCCAGTTTCAACAATTTGCTCCGAGGGCACACCAATATCAACCATAATTTTTTTCACGTGATCCGTTGCTACAAAATAACGATCTACTTCCCGATGAATCCATATTTTGTGCACACAAAAATCCGTTAATACGTTATAAACAGGAATTGAAATACCTGTTTGCTTTTTTAACTCTGGTACAGCTATGATTGGAAAAGTATTAATAACAATATCCGGTTTCTCTGCTTGTAAAAGTAATTTCAAACGTTTTCTTCCAAAGTTCGCATACCAAGATGCTATTTTTTTATCATAAATTTTTTCTACGCCATAATAAAACAAGCGGTATAATTCTTTTCCTATTGTATAACTTTTTAAATATAAATATTTTGTAATATCGGTTATAACTGGATGTGATTCTCCGAACAAATCGCATACAATTACATCTTTAATTCCTTTTTGGCGAAATGTTTGTTCTAATGTTTTCGCTACTTGCACATGACCATTACCGTAATGTGCAGTTAATATTAAAACCTTGGGGTTTTTTATCAAACAAATCCACTCCTAGCTTATTGTTTCTCCATATTGCATATACGACAATAGGAAAAACATTTTCCTTAAAAATTACATAAACAGATTCTAATACTTCTCTTTCAGCTATGTACCTGTCGTGGATATGCAAAGCATATAAGATTGACCCCTTAATCCTATCTGTGCTCATATCTTTACATTATACTTTCCTATAAGAGCTTTCGCAATAACTTACAAATGTTCTCTATTCCATAATACTCACTCTTTTACTTCTTAATTCTTTTTACTATTTTGATTTCCCTTTACAATTATGTAAATTTCTCCACTTATTCCTTACAAAAATATGGATATTCTATTTTTAGTATACTCTTTTCTATATACATACTCTAGGTTTTATTGTAAAGAAAGCAAAAAGCCTAATCCAATATTTGGATTAGACTGCTTGTAAAATATGTCTTGCTTGCTCTACATTTTTTTCAGTAGGTGGTTCTACATTCGCGAGTGGATACTTATGCCCAAGTGCCTCCCATTTATATACACCAAGCTTATGATATGGTAGCACTTCAACCTTCTGAACATTAGACAGGCTTTGAATAAAGCTAGATAATTTTTGTAGATCCTCTTCATTATCCGTAACACCAGGAACTAATACGTGTCTTACCCAAATTGGTTTATTTTTATCCGATAAATAACGAGCAAATTGTAAAATATGTTCATTTGGTTTCCCTGTTAATTTACGGTGTTTCTTTGAATCAATATGTTTCAAATCCAATAAAACTAAATCTGTGTAATCCATTAAAATATCTAGCTTATTTTGGAATTCTGGTTCTTCAGAATAACAACCACCCGAAGAATCAATTGTTGTATGAATTCCAACTTCCTTACATTTCTTAAATAATTCAATTAAGAAATCTAGCTGTAATAATGGTTCACCACCACTAACTGTTATACCGCCTCCAGAAGCTTCAATAAAAGGAAGGTAACATGTCACATCCTGCATTACTTCTTCAACTGTTATTTCTTTTCCTTTACCGATCTCCCACGTATCAGCATTATGACAGTATTGACAACGTAATAAACACCCTTGTGTAAATATGACATAACGAATTCCTGGGCCATCAACAGTACCACAAGACTCTACAGAATGAATTCTTCCTTTTATCATGTTACTTCCTCCTTTATTGAAGCAGACCCCTCTTCGATTTATAAAAAGCAGAGGGACACTTTTTCACTTACATACTTTCATGCATTGTACGATTAATTACATCGATTTGTTGTTCACGAGTTAATTTAATAAAGTTTACAGCGTAACCAGATACGCGAATTGTTAATTGTGGATATTTCTCAGGATGTTCCATCGCATCCATTAATGTTTCACGATTAAATACGTTAATATTTAAGTGATGGCCTTCTTTTACTGCATAACCATCAAGCATTGATACTAAGTTACGTACTTGTACATCATCCTCTTTACCAAGTGCTTTTGGAATAATAGAGAATGTATTAGAAATACCATCTTGTGCATCTTCATATGGTAATTTAGCTACAGATAATAATGAAGCTAATGCACCTTTTGTATCACGACCATGCATTGGGTTCGCACCTGGTGCAAATGGTTCTCCAGTACGGCGACCATCTGGAGTGTTACCAGTTTTCTTACCGTATACAACGTTAGATGTGATTGTTAAGATCGACATTGTATGAACAGAATTTCTGTATGTTTTATGTTTACGAAGTTTATTCATAAATGTTTTTACAAGATTTACAGCGATTTCATCTACACGGTCATCATTGTTACCGTATTTAGGGAAATCTCCTTCGATTTCAAAGTCAACTGCAATACCGTTTTCATCACGAATTGGTTTTACTTTTGCGTGTTTAATTGCACTTAAAGAGTCTGCTACTACTGATAGACCCGCGATACCTGTTGCCATTGTACGAAGAACATTTGTATCATGAAGTGCCATTTCAATACGTTCGTAGCTATATTTATCATGCATGTAATGAATAACATTTAATGTGTTTAAATATAGACCTGCTAACCATTCCATTGTCATATCAAACTTACGCATAACTTCTTCATAATCTAATACTTCAGAAGTAATCGGTGCGTACTCAGGACCAACTTGTGCTTTAGATTTTTCATCTTTACCACCGTTAATCGCATATAGTAATGCTTTTGCTAAGTTTGCACGTGCACCGAAGAACTGCATTTGTTTACCAATTCTCATTGCAGATACACAACAAGCAATTCCGTAGTCATCGCCGTATTCAGTACGCATAATGTCATCATTTTCATATTGAATTGCTGATGTTTTAATAGACATTTTTGCACAGTAGTTTTTAAAGTTCTGCGGTAATTGTTTAGACCAAAGAACTGTTAAGTTTGGTTCTGGAGCTGGTCCTAAATTATCTAATGTATGCAAGAAACGGAATGAGTTCTTTGTTACTAATGGACGACCATCTAATGCCATACCACCGATAGACTCAGTTACCCAAGTTGGGTCACCAGAGAATAATTCATTATAATCAGGTGTTCTTGCAAATTTCACAAGACGTAATTTCATAATGAAGTGATCCACAATTTCTTGTACTTCTCCTTCTGTTAAAGTACCATTTGCTAAATCTCTTTCAATATAAATATCTAAGAATGTAGAAGTACGTCCAAGACTCATTGCAGCTCCATTTTGCTCTTTAATCGCTGCAAGATATGCGAAGTATAACCATTGGAATGCTTCTTGTGTGTTTGTTGCTGGCTTAGAAATATCAAAGCCATGAGAAGCAGCCATTTGTTTTAACTCTTGAAGTGCACGCATTTGCTCAGATAACTCTTCGCGTAAACGCATTGTATCTTCGCTCATTACACCGCCAGTTAAATTCAAATCAACTTTTTTCGCTTCAATTAAATGATCAATACCATATAATGCTACGCGTCGGTAGTCACCGATAATACGTCCACGTCCGTATGCATCTGGAAGACCAGTAATTACACCTGATTTACGTGCATTTCTCATTTCTGGTGTATAAGCATCGAATACACCTTGGTTATGAGTTTTTCTCCAATCTCTAAAAATACGACTAAGCTCTTTATCCATTTCGTATCCATAAGATTCACAAGCTTGTTCCGCCATACGAATACCACCATATGGTTGTAAAGAACGTTTAAATGGTTTTTCAGTTTGGAAACCGACTACTTTTTCAATATCTTTATTTAAATATCCTGGTTCATGTGATGTAATAGAAGAAACAATTTTTGTATCCATATCAAGAACGCCACCATTTTCACGTTCTTTCGTTGTTAAATCCATTACTTGATCCCAAAGTTGTTTCGTTGCTTCAGTTGCTCCCGCTAAGAAAGATTCGTCCCCTTCGAAAACGTTTACATTATTTAAAATGAAATCGCGAACATCAATCTCTGCTTTCCATTTTTCACCTTTAAAGTTTTCCCATGCGTTTTTAACATTTTCTAATACTTGAGTCATCCTAATCTCCTCCATTTTTGATTAGTACAGGACTAAGATTTTTTATATAACAGCTTACACACTTAGAATACTACTTTTTTGCTAAAGTGAACGAAATAGTTGTGACATGTTTGTGAAATGTTGAGCAAACTACTATATGCATAGTGCTAACTTCACTTAAAAGTCTTTATAATTAACCCTTTCCTTAATTGTATTTTTTTGGTATCCTTATGTACGAGTCCTATTTTGTAATATAAGAACAATACCCATTGTAGAGCTGTAATACTCTTATCTCCTAATCTGTTATAGTTTTTATAACAGAACAAAAAAGTGTACATATGTTGTACACTTTTTTTGTTACTACTCTAAAACGTCTCTTTTTCTATTCCCATCATAGAATCCACCACGGCTACCTTCTAATACAATTAATTGCTCTAATCCTTCTATATGATCACCTATAATTCGCAAGACAGCTGGAGGATGACCTATTTTTGCAAAATGTTCACTGGGACGAATGCGGTTCATCTTATCGACCTCTACACGACTTACACACGCAATTTCGAATCCTGAAAGAATAGCTTTTACTTGCGCTACGCAAGGTGACAATAAAGACCTATACCCAATTGATTTCAAACACTTCTGGCTAAACGCATTAGGTACAGCGATAAGAGATCCTACTCCTAAATCTTTTCTATCACAAGCTAAATTTAATGCATATTTAAATGCAGTTACAAGATGAAGCGGTACTCTTAAATCTAAATAATGATTTAGATCATTTAATGCGACATCCATTCCATCTGCAATAGCTTTTGTAAATGGATATAGCTCACTAGCTGGAATAACAAAATCACCGTCTATAAATAATACAATTTCTCCTTTGGCGAAATAAGTCCCAAGTGAACGTCCCACATCGTTGCCAAGTGCTTCTTTATATACAATTGTTGTTGCTCCCTTGTCTTTTGCAATCGTTGCTGTTTGATCAGACGAACCATTTACAACAACGATAATTTCAAAAGGTTCAATTTTGCGAAGCTCTTCTATAACATTTCCAATTGTTTTCTCTTCATCTTGTACAGGAATAATGACCGATAATTGTTTTCCTTTATACAACTTAGATGTAACGCCCCATCCTTGATAAAAATCTTCGAAACTTAAAGTATGATAGACACACTCTCTTTTCCTATTTCCATCATAATACCCTCCGCGCTCATCAGTGCCTACTATTCGCTCCGCTACAGCTTCTATATGATCACCTATCATCCGTTTTTCAGATTGAGAAAGACCCGTGCCATACGCAGCATGCTCGGCCGGCCGAAATTTATTTGGCGTAATAACGTCAATTGCACAATGACGACTAATTCTCCATTTGCTTTGTACTAGGCGTAAATGAGCGACAATAGGATTAACGAAACATTCATATCCAATGCTTTGAACAACCTCTTTCGTCAACGCATGCGGTACAGCTAATAAAGAATCAATCTTTAATTCTTCGCGCTCTAATATTGCATTTAATATTTGGCGCCATACGGTAATAGAATGCGGTTTTTGTTTCTTTAAAAATAATGCGTCCAAATTATTTAAAACGATGTCGGCCTGATCATGTAAAATCGGATTCAGGAATAATTGTAATTTTGAAGTTTGAATAGCAAAATCTCCATCTATAAATAGTAATACATCACCTATCGCGTGTTTTGCGCCAATCGCGCGGCCAACATCGTTCCCTAGTAGCTCTGTATGCTTGATTACTTTACACCCTAAACAATCAGCAACCTCTTCTGTACCATCGTTACAACCGTTTGCTACTACAATAATCTCTATTGGATTTAATCCTTTTGCCGATTGGATAACATCTGAAATCGTTTCAGCTTCATTACATACAGGTATAATGACCGATAGTGACTTAGCCATTATTTTCTTCACGGAACCACTTAATAGTTTCTTTCAATCCTTCTTCCCACGTTACCTTTGCTTGAAACTGAACAAGTTCTCTTAATTTCGCAACATCTGGTCTTCTATTTGGAATTTCTTCAAAGCCATGTGGATATACCTCTTCAAAAGGAACTTGAATAATCTTTGAAGAGGATTTCGTTAGATTTTTAATTACTTCTGCTACTTCTTTTATACTCTTTTCATTCTCAGAACCTATGTTAATAATTTCACCATTTACCTTTTCATCCATTGCTCGAATCGTTGCCTCTACCGCATCACTTACATACGTAAAGCAACGTGTCTGCTCTCCATCTCCATATACGAGAATGTCTTCCCCTTGCAAAGCCGCACTAATAAATCGTGGGATTACCCCTGCATACGGACCATCTTTCGCTCTTGGACCATAAATATTAAAATAACGAACAATCGTTACCGGTAAACCTTCTAATGCGTATCCTAAACATAATGTTTCTTCTAATGTTTTACACACTGCATAACTCCAGCGTATTTTAGAAGTTGCCCCGTATAATCGATCTCCCTCTTCAGAGAAGGGTGGCTTTGCCTTACCATATACTTCTGAAGTAGAAGCAAAGACCACTTTCTTCTTTTCTTTTAGCGCTGCTTGTAAAATATTTCTCGTTCCATCAAAATTTGTTTCAATAAGCTCTATACTCTTTTCCATTGTCGTTTTCACGCCTAAAATTGCTGCTAAATGAAACACTACATCATGTTGGTTTACTAATTCATAAATAGAATTTTTATCTAAAACACTTATTGGAATAACTCGAATTTCTTTCATTAGCTCATCATGATATTTATTTTTCCCTTTATAGAAGTTATCAACGATCGTAACTCCATAGCCTCTTTTCACCAGCTCTTCAGCTAAATGTGAACCAATAAATCCTGCTCCACCTGTAATTAAACATTTCTTACTCATACACTCACCTTCTTTATAATTCCACGTGTATCTATTACTCGCTTCATTCCTTTAAAAAGCTTCCAATCGATATTAGAGTGATCAGTTAAAATTAAAATACAACCCGCTTGTTTAACCACTTGTTCATCCAAAGAAACAGATTGGTACACCTTATCTTCAAACTTTGCAGAAGAAATATATGGATCGTGATATTCGATTTCATATCCTTCTTTTATTAACAATTCAATAATTGGTAAAGCCGGTGATTCTCTCAAATCATTTACATCTTTCTTATACGCAATTCCTACAATTAAAACTGATGCAGGTGATTGCACCATGCCTTTTACTTTCCGGACTATTTTCTCTGGCATTTCTTCATTAATCACATGTGCAGCCTCAATTAATTGACTAATTTCCCCATTCCTTTTTATTCTCCATTGGAAATATAAAGGATCTACTGGAATACAATGTCCTCCTATTCCTGGTCCTGGCCAATATGGGGTAAATCCAAACGGTTTTGTAGATGCGGCTTCAAGCGCCTCATAAAAATCAATTCCTAAACTTTCACATAGTGTGTTTAACTCATTTACTAATGAAATATTGACTAGGCGCTGAATATTTTCAAACAACTTACACATTTCCGCTACTTTCGGAGAACTAACTGGAACAACGACATCAAATGTAGTGCTATATAACTCCTGTACTTTTTGTTTACACTTTTCTGTTTGTCCACTAATAACTTTTGGAATCGTTTGAACGGAATAGTGACTATTAGCCGGATCAATTCTCTCAGGGGAATATCCGATATAAAAATCTTCTCCTACCTTTTGACCTGCTTGAGAAATAATCGGAATAATAACTTCCTCGAGTGTACCTGGATATGTGGAGCTTTCAAAAATGAAGGTTTGTCCTTTTTGAAGGTTTTGTTGTATATAATGTGAGGCTGAAATGAGGGCACTTAAGTCTGGTTCTCTTTGTTCATTAATTGGTGTCGGGACAGTGACAATAACATAATCACTATTTTGAAAATCAGCAATGCCTTGATCCGGTGTGTTCACTATTAAATTTTTTTTCATCAATAAACTTTGTAACTCTTTAGAAGAAACATCCGGAATATAACTTTCTCCTTTTATAATTGATTCTATTTTTCTAATATCTTTATCTAACCCAAGTACTGTATGCCCTCTCTCTGCAAAATGGACTGCTAAAGGAAGGCCAACATACCCTAAGCCAATAATAGCTACTTTACTACTATTCATTTGTATTCTCTTCTTCCCTTCTCAAGTGTTGAATGATATCTCTATCTCTATCTCCATCCGTAAAGCCACCGCGTTCATCTGTACATTGTAATAAATACGCAATCGCCTCAATTTGATCCCCGAAAATACGATCAAATGCTGAAATACGCCCATTTACAAATTCGTGTTGCTCTGGACGTACTCGATTTGTTTTTATAACATCTACTAACTCTACTGCTGTAATAGAGAATCCTTCTAAAATAGCTTTCACCTGAGCTACTGGAGGAATCACAAGAGAATCATAACCAATTTTCTCTATTACTTTTTTATGCATAGCGTGTGGTACTGCTGTTAATGAGTTATTCCATAAATCTGGTCGCTTCGCTATCAAATTCACAAAATATTTTCCCATGCTAATTGGATCTGCTGGATGAAACATATCTAATAAACACTGTAAATCATTTAATACCACATCACTTCCATCTTCAATAGCACGCAAAAATAGAATTAAATTTGTTGCTGGAATAACAAAATCACTATCAACAAATAAACAAATATCTGCCGTAGCATACATGGCCCCTATCGCCCGTGCTACATTATGCCCAAGCACTTCCTCCAACTCAACAACAATAACATTCTCTAGCTTTACTTGTTTAATGGTCTTTACGGCAGCTCCATTCACAACAACTATAATTTCATCTACACCTGCTTTTTTCACTTCTTGTATAACAGACCTTATAGTTGTTTTCTCTTCTGATACTGGGATAATGGCACTATATTTCGCTTTTTTCTTTTGTAATAAAACTGGTTTATACTTTCCTACAAACTCCCTATCTTTATTGCCCTCTGAAAAACCACCGCGATTACCGTATGTTTCGATTACGTATTGTAAAGCTCGCAAATGATCCCCCATAATACGACTAGTCGCTTTCGGATAAGGAGAGCCAGGTGATGTGCCCGTATGGACAGGACGAACTTTATTTGTGTAAATGACATCAACTGAAGCCATATCAGAAATATCTACTCCTCTAGACATCGCCATCGCTTGAAATAGTGCTGGATCCGCTAAATTCCACCACCCTAGTTCTTCAATCACTTCACGACTTATCGCATGTGGTATCGCAATTAAAGATCCTACAACAAATTCTTTTTTGTTCAAATAACGGTTTAACATATATTTTCCAACCGTCGTATAATGCGGTCTCATCTTCAAATAAACGGACCATGTTAAATTATTTAAAACAATCTCATGTCCTTGCTGTATTCCTTTAATAAAATTGTATAATTCTTCACTTTTCATGACGATATCGCCATCTAAAAATAAAACAATTTCACCTTTTGCTTCTCTAGCACCAATTGCCCGTCCCACATCATTACCAAGAGAATATCTATAATAAATCACACGGCAATTATGCTGTAACGCTATTTCTTTCGTACCATCTGTCGATCCATTATCTACTATGATAATTTCATATGGTTCCAACTTCCTTACTTCTACTAAAACTTTTGATAAAGTACTTGCTTCATTATGCACTGGAATCACAACTGACACTCTCATACTTGTATCACGCTTACCCTTCCAAGCGAACATAAGCAATAATCGGAATACGTACAACTACATCTTCTGGTGGTCCATAAGAAGGAGAAGTACGAACAATTACTGCCCCATCCGTCACAGATAAAAGAACGCCTGCAATGATTTCTACAGCTGTCACAACTTGCACTAGTTCACCAACATGGTTACGTAATTCATCAGTAAATAACATATATAACTCTCCTTTCTTACACTTCTTTAATTGATATAATACTTGTAAATGGTAATAAAACTTCTGTTCCTATTCCTTCTTGCAATGTTAAGAAATCATCACCAACTGCTACAATCACACCCGTTAACTGTCCAACTGTCACAGTAATTTCTACGTTTTTACCCAAATATTGCTCTGCAATTTCTTTAAAAGGTGATGTATTACATTCTTTTAAAATGTTACAAATAATAGATTGGAATCTACTTGATTCAATAACTTCTTCCGTAGCTTGCTTAGAGTTTCTTTGAATAAATCTCGCGAAGTTTTGTGAAAATAAAAGTCTCTCCACAGCAGGCAATAACTTATTATCTAAAAAATAATCTAATTGTCTATTAAACAATCTCGATAGCTTTTTCCAATACTTACCGAACAAACACATACACTTCTCCTCCTATTATTTTTAAAGTATAAAAACACATCCATACATCTTAATGTATACAAAGCAGGCTTTTTTTGTGATAGGTAAGGCATACATTTTTCAAAGAAACCATCTTTTCTAGTCACACAAAAAAGATAGATGGTATCCCATCTATCTTTATGTATATTTTAATTTTTAATTGTAACAATGGCAGCTGCACTATAATAAACCGCTCGTGGTAATTCTGCCTGTTCACTTATAGAAGCTGTAACAAGTGAACCACCACTTGCCGAGAAATACTTAACAGCTTCTAAAGGAATACCATCTTCTTTTACATCAATATGCGTCCCATCTCGCCAATCTATTTTCTGCATTGTTGCTGAAAGGTCCCCAGTCACTTTACCAAATTCTTTACCATCCACTCCTAAAAAGATCCATTCCCACTTTGTTAAACTTAGTACTTGTTTCAATTCTCCAATTTTCTTTCCCTCTACATCGGAAAAAATATAGAAGTTACGTACTCCCATCTTCTTTTGAACACGCAATAATCTTTCTCCCGAATTATTATATAAATAAAATTGTTGCTTATGTAGTCCATTAACAAGAAAAGAGAGTACAGCTTGCCATACACTTTGAATCACAAAATCATACTCTTCTTTTAAAAATCCTACTGCACTGCCATCTAATCCAAAGTATGTAATTACTTGAAATACTCCTACTTCTTTGCGAACAACAAATTTTTGTTGCTCCAATAATTCAGAAGCCTCTATATTATAATTTTCCTGTTTGAGCATTTTTGATCTTCGTTTTTCTATAAAGCTATATATTAATAATCCAAATGCCGGTAGTACAACACCTATTAATTTCAGATTTTCTTTCTTCGAAGTGAATAGCATCCCTTTTTTATATTCCATCACTAATCCAATTGCGAGAATAATCCATACAATGACAGATACCCCAAAAATGCGTTTTGCATTACGTGCGTGATGCTTATGTATACTCATATCCTTCCCCCTTTTCCATTTACCCCGCTATTTGCCGGGCAGTAAGACCCCCATCTCAAAATTCGGCGAAAGCAAAGAAGTTAGGTGGGGGTCTTACTGCCCGAAAAAGCCCGATTGGTGAGGGCTAATAATCAGTTTGGGATGAAGCCCCCCCACTGATTAAAGTTTCACTTTATTTCATTATCCCATTGCACATACACTTCCTCAATAAAAAAGACTATCCAATAGGATAGTCTCTTACACTTCAATATTTCGCAACATCGTATAAATGTCGTTATTCACTTTACCAAACGATTTAATATTATTTTGAATGTTAGATAATAAAACGACATACACACTTCCGTTTTTACTAAATCCATTTAAACAATTCCATCCTGGCATTACACCGTGATTCGAATAACTTCCCGGGTCTACATACCAACCAAATCCGTAATCCTTTTTCACAGCCGTAAACATTTGATCATAACTCTCTTTTGAAATCAGCTTTCCAGAGAAGAGTGCTTCATTAAATAAATATAAATCATGTGCACTTGTATATATATCACCACAACCATATAGTTGTGACATACTTGGAATATTAGGTGTTGTCATATTGTTATTTACTATTTTATAACCTGTTGATGGGAACCTTGTTTGCTCTAACGCTTTACCGAAACCAGAATGTTTCATACCCGCAGTAGCAAAAATATGTTGTTTAATATAGTCTTCTAACGGTTGTCCACTTACCTTCTCAGCGATATAGGCGAGTATCGAATAGTTCGAATCGGAATATTTCCATTTCTCTCCTGGGCTCCCAACACGCTTTTGCTTTCCTATTCGTTTTATCAGTTCTTCATGAGAAATATCCTCTGTTCCTTGCTCATACTCTGGAATTCCTGATGTATGTGTTAGTAAATGCTTTAACTGAATCCCATTACCTTGAGGGAAATCTGGAATATACTTTGCAACCGTATCCTCTACATTTAATTTATTTTGATCCTTTAATTGCATAATAGCAGTCGCTACAAATGCCTTTGAAATAGAACCAATATAAAAAGTTGTCTCTGAATTATTCGGTACTTGTTTCTCTTTGTTCGCCATACCGTATCCTTTATTCAAAAGAACTTTTCCGTTCTTCACAATAACAGCTGTCCCGCTAAATCCTGCGTTTTGTAAATATTGATCTAATTGAGCGTTTTCATTAATTTCTTGAGGTGGTCCCTCAGCAGGCTTTTCCACAGCTTGTGCTTGCTTCACTTGTTTTTCTTGTTCTTCCTGCTCTTTTTGTTTTTGTACTTCTCGTTTCTTTTTTTCTTCTTCTTTCTTTTTCAGCTCTTCTTGTTTCTTCATTTCTGCCGCTGCTTTTAAAGTTTCTTCTTTCTTATTATGCGCAACAATTTTTGTATACATGAAATATACAAGTGAAAATAGTAAGACGAGAATGATTGTTCTTTTTATGTATACAATCGGCCGACGTGCTTTCCCATTCGCATTATTTTTTTCCTGATCCATGATTGCTTTTTTCCCCTTACTCACCAATAATTTACTTCCTCTACTAAAGATTTATTTTAGCAGATTATGGATACTCTATTCTATATCATCCCTACTTTATCACGCACTGCACATATTACCAACCTATATGTATAAAAAAGAAAAAGAAAATTTACAAAAGTAAGATTCCCGTTAAATCGTTAACATAAAAAAGAGGATATCCTCTAAAAAAATTGATGTTATCAATCTTTTGGGATATCCTCTTATCTCATTATTTATACGTGTTTTTTCATATCATCGGCAACAGATTCAACATTTGTACCTACGATAACTTGTACACTCGTGTTACTTAATTTCATAACACCTTTTGCACCAGCACGTTTTAATGCTGCTTCGTTTACTTGACCAGCATCTTTCACTTGTAAGCGTAGACGTGTTGCACAGTTATCAATAACTGTTAAGTTTTCTTTTCCACCTAAAGCTGCTACGTAAGTTTCACCAATTGAACCTGCAACTGGAGCTTCTTCACCTTCAGCTAGTTCCTCTTCGTCTTCACGACCAGGAGTTTTTAGGTCGAACTTCTTAATTAAGAAGTAGAATACTACAAAGTAAATTGCTGCGTAAATTAAACCGATTCCTGCAAGTAACAATGGTTTTGTTGCAATACCGAAGTTTAAGAAGTAATCGATTGCTCCGGCACTAAATGAGAAACCATCGTGAATGCCGAGTGTTGTTGTAATGAATAGAGACAGACCTGTTAATACAGCATGAATTCCATATAATACTGGTGATAAGAACATGAATGAGAATTCAATTGGTTCTGTAATACCAGTTAAGAATGAAGTTAATGCTAGACCACCTAACATACCTGTAACCATTTTACGTTTTTCTGGTTTAGCAGCTGCAATCATTGCGAAACATGCTGCTGGTAAACCGAACATCATGATTGGGAAGAAACCAGTCATAAACATACCTGCTGATGGATCTTTTGCAAAGAAGCGTGCAATATCACCATGAACGATATCGCCAGCTGCATTTGTAAAGTCACCAAGTACGAACCAGAAGTATGTGTTCATTACGTGGTGTAAACCGATTGGAATTAATAAACGGTTTAATAATCCGAATAAACCAGCACCAATTGAACCTAAGTTCACAATGCCATGTGCTACTGAATCAATACCACTTTGAATCGTTGGCCAAATTTGACCGAATACTAATCCTAAAAGAAGCATTACGATTGAAGTAATGATTGGTACGAAACGTTTTCCTGCAAAGAATCCTAACCATTCTGGTAGTTTAATCTTATGGAATTTGTTGTATAGTAATCCCGCAACAACCCCTGCAATAATACCACCGAGTATGGCCATATTAATTTTCGGCGTTAACGCCGCTGCTTTTGAAACCTTTGTCATTGTATCTGCTAATTTAGTTGGATCTACTGAACCTACTAAATCTTGAACACTTTTTAATTTATCATTTAACTCTGCTGCTGAATATGTCTTACTTAGAGCATTCGTTGTATTTTGTAAAACAAGATATCCAATTGCTCCGGCAAGTCCAGCTGCTCCACTACCATCAATAGACAAACCGATTGCAACACCAATTGCAAAAATAAGTGCTAAATTATCAAAAATTGCTGCACCGGCCTGTGCCATAACAGGAATGTTAAATACGTCTTCTTGTCCTAAACGAAGCAATAATCCTGCTGCTGGTAGTACGGCGATTGGAAGCATTAATGCTTTACCAATACGTTGTAGAAACTGCAACATTTTAATTCCCCCTATCAAATTTATGAAATCGTTATCATTATAAGTACGCCTTAGAAAACGCTTTCTATTTACATAACCATAATAACATATAGTTGTATAGATGTGTAGTTTTTATTTTCGAATTTTTTATGGATAAATCTCCTATTTCCAAACTGTTATATAAAAGGAAAATTCTCCTTTTTCAATACAGAATTATCAAAATGAAAGACCCACTATAGAACATGTAACTTTCGTTTTATCATTCCACCTTTTCATGTTATTATTTATTTCCGAGCATATCGGGAAAAGTAAACGTAGTTAATTCGAAATAGGAGCGTTGGTACTATGCAGTGCATTGAAACAAACAACTTACAACAGTTGTTAGAACAAGTAAAACCATATACGAAAAAAGGAAAGCTTGCTACTTATATCCCCGAACTAGGAAATGCAAATCCAGACGATTTAGGGATTGCCATTTTCCATAAAGAAACAGAATATATCCATGCTGGCAACTCACAAACACTATTTACTCTTCAAAGTATTTCAAAAGTAATTACACTTGCACTTGCCCTTTTAGATCGTGGTGAAGAATATGTATTTTCTAAAGTTGGAATGGAACCAACTGGTGATCCATTCAACTCTATTATTAAGTTAGAAACAACAAGTCCATCCAAACCACTTAATCCAATGATTAATGCGGGAGCACTAGCTATTACAAGCATGTTAACAGGAAAAGATAATGAAAAAAAAATGGAGCGCATCCTTCATTTTGTACGTGAAATAACAGATAATCCTACCATTAATTATTCTTCTAAAGTTGCCAATTCAGAATTAGAGACAGCTTACTTAAACCGTTCACTTTGTTACTACATGAAACAAAACGGAATTATCGATTGTGACATCGAAGAACTTATGGATTTATACACTCGACAATGTGCAGTTGAAGTAAACTGTATCGATTTAGCACGTATCGGCTTAATTTTTGCGATGGATGGCTATGATCCATATAAGAAAAAGCAAATTATCCCTAAACATATTACAAAAATCTGTAAAACATTTATGGTTACATGCGGTATGTATAACGAGTCTGGTGAATTTGCGATTCGTGTTGGTATCCCCGCAAAAAGTGGTGTAGCTGGTGGTATTTTCGGCTGCGTAAAAGGAGAAATGGGAATTGGTATTTTCGGACCAGCTTTAGATGCAAACGGAAATAGTATCGCTGGTTTTAAAATTCTTGAACTTCTTTCTGCTCAAGAAGGTTGGAGTATTTTTTAATTCATAGTTATCCTGCTATACTAGCAGGATTTTTTTATTTCATAAAACCCTCAACTTTATCGGCTATCCATCCCCTTATAAAAACCGTACTGAAAGTTTCTCTATATCATGCATATTTGCTCCCCCCTCCTGAATAATATAGTACAACCTAGCGCTATATGTGGAGGTGTGAAAGATGAAACTAATATTTCAAATGGAAAAACAGCCTGTTCTTGAAAAAACAATTCTTCTTTTTATATTGAGTATTGTAGAAAGCTTGAAGTTAAAAGTTGTTTCACTCGATGAAGCTCACCGATACATATTCAATTTAGAAGTGCTTGAACTACTAATGGATCGGAACATCGATGATCAAGTACTTGAACTCATCCATTTCGGAATGGGACTTGAAGACATTCATCATGTGCTTCCTGAAGAACTTGAACATACTATCGAAGAATTAAAGTGGCTTTGCATTCAAGTTCTAAGTGAATACAGTATGCATGAAGAATCGGAACAATTAATTGAAGATATACGTTAAAAAAGCACCTATTTAGGTGCTTTTAATGTTTTTTCAAAATATTTTTATACGTCTCAATATTTACTGGTAGTTCTTCCTCTTCTAAAGTATGTTCATTTACATCTTTATGAATGAACGCACCTTTAGGCGGTTGATGGTCATGCCCTTTTTTCTTATGATCAAATGCTTTTCCGCGTCCCATACGGATCCCCTTTCTTTAAAAGAAATCCGTATTAGTATGGGGAAAGAAAAGTACGTCGACATATGCAATCCTTTGCCGTATTTCCAAGGAAATACTCGAACATTGTTTTCTGTTCTCCTTACAACAACTGATCGATCCCAATAAGAATTAATAACACTCCTGCGATAACAGTAGCCCATTTCCCTAAGTATTCTGCTAAAAATCGTTTTCCTACATAAGCAAAACCACTAATACAAATAAAACTAAACACCCCAGAAATAGTTGCTGTAAGCCACAGATTCAAGTTTGTTACCCCAGCGTCAAATCCACCTGCAATATTATTAATAGACAACGCAACCCCTAAAACAATTGCTTCTGAAAAACTAATTGTTTTAGAACCATCAAAATCTGCTTTTTCTGGATCACGTAAAATGCCCATAAGTACATTACCATCTTTAGAACCTACAGTATTTCTTTGCCCCAAGAAAGGCTGGCACAAAATAAACACACCGATTATACCTAAAACGATTGCTCCAATTAGGTTTGCAGTAAACTCTGAAATAAATAACGCTATCCAGTTCCCAAAAAAGCCAGCTAATAAAGTAAATAAAAAACCAAAAAATGCGATGATAAAATTGTTAAGCCACGAAATTCGAATTTTACGAATGCCATATGCAATCCCAACACCTGCATTATCTAAATTAGAAGCAATACCGATTAAAAAAATTGAAAATAGACCTGCCGTACTCATAAACAGCCACCCCTTTTTCTCACTTTTCAATGCATATTATGAAAATGTTGAGCAACTGTGCCTGTCTGTTTCATATACATGTAAGAAATGCTCAACATTTTTTCAACAATAAAAAAGGAGTGCCTTCACTATGCCTAAAGAAAACCCAAATGAGCGGCTTAGTACATTAATAAAAAAACTTTTAAAAGAACGTGCCTTATCCATGCGTCAATTAGGAATGCATACAAATATTGATCCCGCAACAATCTCAAGAATTATGAATGGTAAACAACCGCCAAAACAAAAACATCTACAAAAATTTGCAGAATGTTTGCAAGTTCCACCCCAATTGTTATTTGATGAAATGTATCCTGATTCTCCTCACATTAATAAAGAAAAGACGGATATGTACACATCTCTTGATACAATTCAGCAAACGCTGCAATCCTCTAACTTATTCGATTTTGACTATACAACAACTCGCGTAAAACAAGAACTTGAAAACTATGAACGCTATGCTCAGACAACAGAAGGTGAAAAACGTATTCATGAAAGTTTCGCGAGTAAATTAGAACAAATTGATAGCGCTGGTCCTTTTATTGAACAATTAACCGATATGTATCAACAATTTTGCAATGAAACTATCTCAAAAGAAGAGCGTGCAGTTCTTGGAAGCGCATTACTGTATTTCATTTTATCGACAGATATTATTCCCGACTATCTCTTTCCAATTGGCTATTTAGATGATGCAATTGCTGTTGAATTAGCGAAAGAAAAATTAATCGAACTAAAACGAAAAACATAGAAAAATAAAGAACTATTTCAGTTGTTTCTGTTCAACTCTGAAATAGTTCACTAAAAAATCGTACAAGTATACATACCTGTACGATTTCAACACACTAATCTATTTTTTCGTGTGACACCATTCATATATAAATGCTGTTATTACTTTTGTAAATTCAATTAACTGTTCTACTTCAACTTTCTCATTTATTGAATGAGCTTCTTCTAATGTACCTGGTCCGTAAATAACAGCTGGAATATGAAATTCACTAAACCAACCACCATCCGTTACCGTTGCAGACATATCTAAAATTGCATTTTTAGATAGAATTGATTCGTGTACTGAGCTAAGAGTTTTTACTGCTTCATGTTCACTATCTACTTCTAAAGAAGGGAAAATTTCGCCACGATCCACAATCATTGATTCTCCGCCCCACTTAAATTGTGGTGGATTTTCACTTAACCATGGATCGGCAGCCGCTACTTTCTCAATATACTCTTCAATTTCTTTTATTATTTGTTCATGTGTTTCATTCGGATAGAAGTGCACCGTTATCCATAACCGGCACTCATCCGCAATAAATGCTGCATGCCGTCCGCCTTCAATAACAGCTGGGTTAATTGTTGTTGTTCCAGATGGATAACCTTCATATGTTTTCATAACTGCCCAATGACGCTCTAATTCTTGTAAACTTTGCACAATTTTCATCATTTTTTCAATCGCACTCGCTCCGAATAAGCGTCCTCCAGCATGAATCATTTGCCTGCGTGTTGCATCATGAAACGTCTGGGGGCTTTTCACAGTAATCCATCCAGTAATTACGCCGCCCTGTCCTTGCATATGTAAATCACTTGTATCCACTACGACTGCAAAATCAGCATCATAACCTTTTTTGCAGCATTGAAGTGTACCTGCTTCTCCAACTTCTTCCCCAATTACTGATTGAAAGATTAAATCTCCAGGTAATTCAATGCCAGCTTCTTGTAACAGTTGAATAGCAAATAGTGCTCCAGCCAGTCCTCCTTTCATATCCGCCGCACCACGTCCAACTAACCAACCATCTTTTATAAATGGCTCAAACGGATTGGTTTCCCACGCTTCATCTACCGATACTTCTGCTACATCCACATGTCCATTAATAATAAGACTTTTATGTGTGTCACTTTCTAGCCCTTTTCTCACCCCAACAACGTTCGGGTCATTCGGATATACATCCCATTTATCAACACTAAAATTTCGTTTTTTTAGAAAATCTGCAACAAATTCTTGCGCCTCATTTGTATTTCTCGCCGGAGGTGCTGGTGTTTCAAAACGAATTAAAGTCTTTGTAAGCTCTAGTAACTCATCTTTTCGTAAATCAATCTGTTCTAATAGCTGTGAAACTTCTTGATTCATCGCTAGTTCCCCTTTGCATACATAGTATGTTTCCAGCTTTATTGTCACAAAAAAAGAGACTGTTTACAATTTTACAGTCTCTTTTTTTAGCATAAGTTTCTAATAGATTTACAAACTTTCTGCCTCTGTTGTATTCGTTTTTTCAATATGTTCTACCTTACGTGCCTTATTTCTTGTCGCACGGTAAAACAGTAAACAAATAATCATAAATGGAATACCACAATACAACGCCATTCTTTGTTCTGGAATAAAAGCCATACCAACAATTACTGTTACATTTAATACTAACGCAAGCAGTGGTACGAATGGATACAGCGGTGTTTTAAATTTCAAGTCCTTCACATCCCCGCCCTGCTTAATGTATGACCTTCTAGCCAATAAGTTAGATAGAGCAATAGATGCCCAAACTAATATCGCCCCAAACCCGGCAATAGAAAGTAGCCATAAATAAACTGTATCTTCCGCATAAATACCTGATAGTAATGAAAGGCAACCTACAATTGTACTTACAATCAATGCATAAATAGGAACACCATTTTTAGATAACTTACCGAAAATTGGACTAATCATGCCTTGGTTAGACATAGACCATAGCATACGAGAAGTTGCATATAATCCTGAATTCGCAACGGATAGAACCGCTGTAATAATAACGAAATTTATAATATCGGCTGCATAAGGAATGCCAATTTTATCAAATACAACTACGAATGGACTTTCTATCACTCCTGCTTGCTGCCAAGGGAATAAGCCTGCAAGAATGAAAATAGATAATACAAAGAACACAAGTATACGCCAAACTGTATTATTAATTGCCTTCGGGATCGTTTTCTCTGGATTTTCACTCTCTCCAGCTGCAATACCAACTAGTTCCGTTCCTTGGAAGGAAAAATTAACTGCAATCATCGTAATTAAAATGGCTGATAATCCATTTGGAAACAACCCACCATAATCAGTAAAGCTAGAGAACATCGGTGCGGGTTCGTTTCCTTTCATATCTAGAAAACCAAACATTGCTGCCCCGCCTAAAATAATAAATGCAATGATTGTAATTACTTTAATACTTGCAAACCAAAATTCAACTTCTGCAAAACTTCTTGAAGATAACGCATTGATAGCAAAAAGAAGCACCGCAAACACTACACACCAAATCCATGACGGTACATCAGGAAACCATCGTTTCATTAAAATACTAACTGCAATCAGTTCAATACCTATCGTAGCAGACCAGTTTAGCCACGACATCCAGCCGACTACATAACCCGCTGCAGGGGAAATGTGCTTTGTAGCATACGTTTGATAAGATCCTGCGTCAGGCATCGCAACAGCTAACTCTCCAAGACAGAGCATCGTTAAATACATAACAAATCCTCCAACAAGATACGCTACAATCGCTCCTCCAGGCCCAGCTTCATGAATTGTATACCCAGATCCTAAAAAAAGACCGGTACCAATAACTCCTCCAAGTGCAATCATAAAGATGTGCCTGCTTTTCAATTCCCTTTTTAACCCTTGGTTTTGATCCATCATATAAATCCCCCCTTTTCACTTTGGAAACCCATTTCATGTAAGCGTTTTTAAAAATGTTCATAATAAGAATAATTATTGAAAAGAGCAAAATACATAGTATCAATCACTACCTGTTATTAAAAGATCATCCCTCACTGTTATTAATAACTTTTTATCAGCGATAGCTTGTCCTTCTACTACTTCTAATGATTCGATATATCCACTGATTCCTACTTTAATTTCTACTTTCTGTTTATCTATTGTTTCAATTAACGCTAATTTCTCCCACTCGTATACGTAAGAACTTTCCGTAACAAATAACTTCTCTACTTTCCCGTAACAAGGACTATACACGCCTTCTATAACCATCTTCACTTTATAAACTCCTCCTTCTTATTAATCGGTACTGAAACGTTGCATATCCCTCCTTTAGAGATTTCAACTATTATTTATGCAAAATGCGTACCAATCTCCAATTCCTATTTAAAATGAAGGTTTCTCAAAAAAAAATCTTCATAACCGCAAAATTTTTCTATCATTTGAGAAGTTTTAAAAGGAAAATAGCAAAAAAATTTTGCGATTTTATAAGAATTTTAATAAAATTATAAAAAGTCAGTCTTCATAGGGTGAAATGAGGAGAAGATAATCTATGCGTACAGAAGAAATTAATTTTAAACAGATCATTGAAATGAATATGCTATATGAAACTTTACTCAATGAGCTCGATATCGGGATTCATATTATTAATGAGGAAAGTAAAACGATTATCTATAACCGCAAAATGATGGAAATTGAATCAATGGAACGCTCAGATGTGCTATATAAAAGTCCTTTAGAAGTATTCGCATTTGAAGAAAATAAAAATAGTACTCTTATAGAGGCATTAAAATTGGGAAAAACAAACAAAGATATAAAGCAAACGTATTTTAACAATAAAGGGCAAGAAATTACAACGATTAACAATACTTTCCCTATAATAGAAAACGGAAAAATTAAAGGCGCTATTGAAATTTCAACAGAGATTAGCCATTTCAAACAAACGATGAAAACGAGCCTTTCTCGAAAACAAAATAATAAATTTACCTTTGATCACATAATCGGTGATTCTAATGCTCTTCAATCTGTCATTACAGAAGCAAAGAGAGTAATTCGTACATCCTCATCCATACTTCTCGTAGGAGAAACAGGGACCGGTAAAGAACTATTTGCACAAAGTATCCATAATGAAAGTCAACGTTCAACAAAACCATTTATTTCACAAAACTGTGCAGCTATACCTGATACACTCATGGAAAGTTTATTATTTGGTACGAACCGAGGTGCATTTACAGGAGCTATCGATAAAGCTGGTTTATTTGAAGAAGCAAATGGAGGAACTTTGTTATTAGATGAGATCAACTCATTAAGTCCAGCACTTCAAGCGAAGTTACTACGAGCTATACAAGAAAAAACAATACGAAGAATCGGAGGCACACAAGAAAAAGAAATTGATGTTCGTATTATAGCAACTATTAATGAAGATCCTCTTGAAGCTATTACACACAACCGATTACGGGAAGACTTATATTACCGATTAAGCGTCGTTACTTTATGTCTCCCGCCTTTACGTGAACGAAAAGAAGATATTCCTGATCTTGTGCAGCACTTTATTGAAAAGTACAACATTCAATTTGGACTTGGCGTAACGGATCTAGATGTACATGTAAGAGAATTTTTGTATGCATATGATTGGCCTGGAAACGTACGAGAATTGGAACATATCATTGAAGGTTCGATGAATTTAGTTGAAGATGAAAATATCATTACAGCGTTTCATCTTCCCACTCGCTTTCGTGAACAAATAAAAAAAGAATTCAATATGCAACCTTCCCTAACTAATAACGAGGATGATGCACCTAAAACGTTAAAGCACACAATAGAGACAATGGAGAAGAACTACATCAATCAAATTCTGACAGAGTATCACGGTAATATCTCACAGGCTGCAAAGTTTTTAGGATTAAGTAGGCAAAACTTACAATATCGAATTAAAAAATTGCATTTACACATATGAAATGAAGTGAAGCTTTAATCTGTGGAGGTTTTGTCCCCCCCCACCAATTGGACTTTTATTGCCTGTTAATGCAGCATAAATCTGCTTCCAAGTGTAAATATAAATTGGAAAAATACGCTACAATAAACATATAACATACTAGAAAGGAACGATATATATGAGTAATGATAACAAATTAAAGTTATTACAATACTTAGCCTTCTTCCCTACCATTGTATGTATGATGTTACTAGTTGATATGAATGCTTATCCTTATGCAAAACTATTAGCAACAATTAGCGGCTCCTTTGCAGCTATTATACTTGCTGCTTTTTGGAATTTGAAGATACGTATGAAGAAAGAAAAATCTTCTTAATACCAAAACAATAAAAAAATCGAGCTTACACAGCTCGATTTTTTTATTGTTTATTAAAATTCAACATTCTCCAAATACAAACCACTCGCCTCAGCAAGACAATTAATTTGATTACGTTGTTTTTCCTCTAAAATATTTGGGATTGCGTCCGCATCTAATTGCCCTAATCCAACTTCAATTAATGCTCCAACAATTTTTCGTACCATGTTATGAAGGAACCCGTTACCACTTACTCTAATTTGTACAAATCCTGCTTCTTCCATCACTTCAAGTGTATATACTTCTCGAACCATAGACTTTTTCTTTGATTTCGCATTTGAAAAAGCAGTAAAGTCATGTGAACCAACTAAATGTTTCGCAGCTTCTTTCATGCTTTTCACATTTAATTTTTTATTCACATGCATGCTGTATTTACGCATAAATGGATTTGTATGCTCTTCATTCCAAATTTTATAAAGATATGTTTTTGCTTTAGAATTATAACGAGCATGGAATCGATCTTGTACTTCTTCTACATTCGTAATGCTAATATCGTTGGGTAAATGTTGATTTAAATATTTTTTCACTTTATGTTCCACTAACTTCTCATCACTTTGAAAGTTAGCAACTTGATTCAAAGCATGTACACCCGCATCTGTTCTACTACAACCGATAATTTCAATTTCTTTTCCGATCATTTCAGATATGACACTCTCGATTTTTCCTTGAATTGTATTATCGTTATTACCGAGACGTTGCCATCCTTTAAAACGTGCACCATCGTACTGAATCGTTAATTTATAATTATTCATTTTACTCTCCTTCATAGAAAATATTCCCTCATATCGTGAGGGAATATGAATAAACTTTACTTTCTAACAAGCTTCACTACATTTTCTACATGGGCTGTATGTGGGAACATATCAACTGGTTGTACATATTCCACTTCATAACTCTTCATTAATGCTTGCACATCACGTGCTAATGAAGAAGGATTACAAGATACGTAAACAACTTGTTTTGGTTTCACTTTTAAAATTGTTTCCAGTAATTTATCATCGCAACCTGTACGAGGTGGATCGACAACAATTACATCTGGACGCCATCCTTCTTTTACCCATTTCGGTAACCATTGTTCAGCTTTACCTGCTTCATATTTCGTATTTGTAAATCCGTGACGCTTCGCATTTTTTCTTGCATCTTCAATCGCTTCTGGAATTACATCCATACCACGTACTTCCGCTGCATCATTTGCAAGCCAAAGACCGATTGTACCAACACCACAATACGCATCTACAATTTTCTCATCGCCTGTTAAAGCAGCTGCTTTTTTCGCTTCATCGTATAAAACAACTGTTTGTTCTGGATTTAACTGGAAGAATGCACGTGCTGATAATTCAAATGATAAATCACCTAGTGTTTCTTGAATTACTTCTTTTCCAGCTAATTTAAATGTTTTATCACCGAAAATAACAGATGTTTTACGCCAGTTTACGTTTTGCATAATTGATTTAACAGCTGGCATCTGTTTTTGTACTTCTGCGATAAATTGATCTTTATTTGGTAATTCTTCTTTTGTTGTAATAAGTGTAACTTGTACTTCCCCTGTTTGAACTGCAGTACGTGTCACAATTGTGCGTACTAAACCTTTTTGTTTTTTCTCATTGTAAATAGAAACATTTAATTTTTCTAATATACGTCTTACAACTTTTGTCGCTTCATTCGTTGCTTTATGTTGAATCATACAGTGAGCAATATCAATTAACTGATGTGAATTTTGCTTATACAGCCCTGTAATAACCTTTTCGTCTTTACGTCCCACTTGTAATTGACTCTTATTACGATAATGCCATGGGTTTTCCATACCAAGCGTTGGACGAATTTTTTCTTCCAAACTGTTGTTCATATACTTCTCGAATGCTTGTACGACGATATCACGCTTTTGATTTAATTGTTCTTTATAATCTAAATGTTGCAGCTGACAACCGCCACACTCTTCATATACCGGACATGGTGCTTTCACACGATGTGGTGAAGCTTTACGAACTTTTTTCACTTTCGCTTCAGCGAAGCCACGCTGAATTTTCGTTGTTTCAGCAACAACTTCTTCTCCTGGTAATGCCCCTGGAATGAAAACAACTTGTCTCTTAAAATAACCAACGCCTTCTCCGTTAATCCCAAGACGTTTAATTGTCACAGGAAACGTTTGACCAACTTCCAACTTACTCTCATGTTGCTTTTGTATCATTATTACACCTCTACTCTATACTTTTCCATAAATATAACGCTGCATAACTGCAGTATGGTTCACACTCTTGTTTCACTTTTTCTAAAAATGCATCATCAGGTTTATCATCTAATTGAAATACACCTTGCACTGCACGCTGAATCCCAATGTCCGCTTTCGGAAACATATTTTTCCGTCCAAGCCCGAACATTAAAAAATTTTGCACTGTCCATGTACCAATCCCCCTAATTGGTAACAATTGTGCGGAAACCTCTTCATCCGCCCTGGTTTCTATACTCGCTAAATTTAATGTACCGCTGACAATACTTCGACCTAACCCTACTATATATTCAGCCTTTCGCTGACTAAACTTCTGCTCCCTCAATTCTTCTATTGAAATATTTGCTACTATTTCTGGAGTGGGGAAAAAGAATACACCGTTCTTCTCTGTTCCATATCGTTTCACAAACTGTTCTGTTAACACAGTAGCAAATTTCAAATTTATTTGTTGATGAATGATACAGCGAAGAAGACAAGCAAAATAATCAAACTCTAAAATAATTGGAGTATAAGCATATGTTTCAAATAGTGGACGTAATGATGTGTTTAAAAAATGATTTTGTATATCTTGAAACGGTTCATTCCAATGAAAAATGGCCCTCATTCGTTTCATGACTTTCTCTTGATCTCCTGCCTGACTAGAGATCCAAAACTGTGGATTTTGAACAGTACCAATCCCTTGCAAGCGAACAACAATCTGTTCCTCGTCTATACAAAGCGGGACATAAATGACTTTCTCATCTAATTGAATGACGTTAAGAGGATCAAAAGATAAACGTTTTAATACCTCTTCAAAATGATACGGATACTCTAACGTAACATGTTCGCTCCACATACGTTTCCCCATCCTTTTTACACATCATTATAGCATGAGAAAACCGCAAGCATACATGCTTACGGTTGATTGCTTTTTACTAAGTCATCTAGACTTTTAAAATGATACCCTTTCTCGCGCAAATCATCAATGATTTTCGCAAGTGCTTCTGCATTATCTTTTGATATTGCATGAAGTAATAAAACAGATCCTGGATGAATCATCGTCATTACATTATTATGTGCATATTGCCATCCTCTTTGCTCGTCCACTTTCCAATCCAAAAATGCAAGTGACCAAAACACATTATAATAGCCCATTTCTTTCGTAAGAGCCAACGTTCTTTCACTAAATACGCCGCGCGGCGGACGTACATATTTTACTTCTTTTTGCCCAGTTACTTTTTTTATCTCTTCCGTTACACTCGTTAATTCTTCACGAAGTTTCGCATCATTTACCGTTGTAAAATCAGGATGACTCCACGAATGATTTCCAATAATATGTCCTTCATTCTTCATTCTTAATAACAAATCTTTTTGTGTTTTAATATAATGACCCGTTACAAAGAAAGTTGCCGGTACTTTTTTCTCTTTTAATACATCTAAGATTTTCCCTGTGTATCCATTCTCGTACCCATTATCGAATGTTAAATAAATATCTTTTTTCTTTGTATCCCCTAAATAAAACCCACCATTTTTTTGTAGTAAATCTGTGTATAACTTTCCTGCATCTGGTACTGTTTCATTTTTAGGACGCGGGATTCCCCAGTTATGTGGAGTATTTGTATAAGCTAATGCTGAAACTGGAACAAGTGCCATCATAATTGAAAAAATGAGACCGATATATAACCATTTATATTTCATAAATAGTCTCCTTTCCATATATAATCGTACTTGTAGTTTCTGTTGCAGTGCATTCTTTCATGCTGAACATGTTTTTCTATATATACCAAAAAAATGCATCTCGAATCATTCGAGATGCATTTTTGTTTACTTAAATACTGGCTCTTTAAAGCTAGCTAATTTTTCAAGTGATGTTTTATCAACATCTGCATGTAAGCTATTACCATGAGAATCCATCGTTACAACTGCTTTAAATCCTTCGATACGTAAATGCCACATTGCCTCTGGAATACCAAATTGTAAGAAATCAACATCTTTTACTTCTTTAATACATTCGGCATAATATTGCGCTGCACCGCCAATTGCATTTAAATATACACCACCGTGCTCTTCTAAAGCCGCTAATGTTTTTGTCCCCATACCACCTTTTCCAATGACAGCGCGAATACCGAATTTCTTCATAATATCGCCTTGGTACGGTTCTTCACGAATACTTGTCGTTGGACCTGCCGCTTTAATTTGCCAGTTTTCATTTTCATCTTTCACGACAACTGGACCACAGTGATAAATAACTTGTCCTTTTAAATCTACTGGACAATCGTTATCCATTAAATGCTTATGGATTGCGTCACGACCTGTATACATCATGCCATTAATTGTTACAACATCACCAACGCGAAGTTCACGAATTTGCTCTTCTGTAATTGGTGCTTGTAATACAATCTCACGTTGCTCTGTTTTTTCTTGCGCTTCTTG
Source organism: Bacillus sp. RC251 (assembly GCF_044908765.1). Classification (NCBI taxonomy): domain Bacteria; kingdom Bacillati; phylum Bacillota; class Bacilli; order Caryophanales; family Bacillaceae; genus Bacillus; species Bacillus sp. RC251. Next base: position 52,861 of record NZ_JBIYDP010000016.1, read on the forward strand.
CTGAAGTGTATCCTCACCTTCTTGATATAGCCAATCCATAATTTCACCTGTTTCAGGATGGATTGTTACGCCAAGGCGGCGATATGCCCAGCAATTATACGCAACAGATACATAGAAACTAGCTGGCAGACGATTATACACGCCAATTTTACAACCAAGTAAAGTTGTTTCTCCGCCAAATCCCATCGTACCAATGCCAAGCTTATTCGCATTTTCTAATACGTACTCTTCAAGTTTTTGTAACTCTGGTACTGGATTGACATCATCTAATGTACGGAATAATTGATTTTTTGCTAATTCGTAACCTGATGTGCGGTCTCCCCCGATACCAACACCAATTACACCTGCACTACAGCCTTGACCTTGCGCTTGATATACAGCATGAAGAAGGCATTTACGAATCCCTTCTAAATCACGGCCAGCGCGTCCAAGTCCTTCTAATTCACACGGTAAGCTATACTGAATATTTTTATTCTCACAGCCACCACCCTTTAGAATTAAGCGTGCATCAATATAATCTTTTTCCCATTGTTCAAACTTAATAACCGGTGTACCTGGTCCTAAATTATTTCCACTATTGTCTCCAAAAAGAGAATCAACAGAATTGGGACGAAGTTTACCATCTTTTGTCGCCCGCTCAAGCGCATTATAGATAGCTTTCTTCAACTTTAATTGATTCACACCAACTGGTGTATAAATTTTAAACGTTGGCATCCCTGTATCTTGGCAAATTGGCGAGATGTTATCATCAGCCATTTTAATATTATTCGTAATTGTGCCAAGTGCCATCGCAGAACGAGTCCCTGCATTTTCTCGTTCTTTCGCTTGTTGAATCGCACGACGAACATCTTTCGGTAAGTTCGTTGACGTTTCAACAATTAGTTGATACATGCTTTCTTGAAGCTTTTCCATTGTTACTTCCCCCTCAATTGTGAACGCTACCAAAACGTTATGAGCTGAAAATTCCATCGTTATGCTCTTCAGCTTTTTATTTGTTTCACGCTATTAAAGCATAAATGAAATTTTTCACAACTTGATTATACCTTTTTTTCTACCGTCCTTCTATTATCCATACAGAAAAAGGCTGCCAATTTTGCATTGGCAGCCTTTTTAATATATTATTCGTCTTTTTTAAATTGCTCACATTTTAATTCTAATTCATCTAACATCGCAAGAAGACGATCTACATCTTCTAACTCTACTTCTTCAGGTTCAATTGTATCAATTACTTCAATGAACATATTTAAACGTTCTTTTAAATATACTAGTTGTGAATCTTTATCTTCAATTGCTTTTCCCATGAAGGCACTCTCCTTTTAATTCGAGATGCTTTTATTATACCGCAAAAATGATTGCTATGGGCATGAAATTTCATCAATTTTGTCACAGTCATTCATTCAAATGTAAGCCCTCTCTCTTTTTTCACAAAAAAGTTTCACTTTATAAAAAGTACATATTCTTCTATTATAGAGAATGGACAAATTGTTATTTCAATAGTCAAAGGAGTATTTCATATGACGATATCACAAAAAATGAAGCCGATTACTCCTTCTTACGATCCATGGGAAGCGTATATGGACCTTGAAGAGTACGGCAAACTACTATTAACAAACGTTGAGTTTACAACGACAACGTTATGCAATATGCGTTGCGAGCATTGTGCTGTTGGTTACACATTACAACCGAAAGATCCAAATCCGCTTCCTATGGAACTTTTATTAAAACGATTAGATGAGATTCCTCATTTACGTTCTTTAAGTATTACTGGCGGAGAACCAATGCTTTCAAAGAAATCCGTCGACAACTATGTAACACCACTCTTAAAATACGCTCATGAACGAGGCGTTCGCACTCAAATCAACTCAAACTTAACTATAGATTTAGCACGTTACGAACAAATTATTCCTTATTTAGACGTATTGCATATATCTCATAACTGGGGAACAATTGATGACTTCGTTGAAGGTGGATTTGCAATGATGGAACGTAAACCTACTTATGAACAACGTGCAAAATTATTTGAACGAATGATTACAAATAGTAAAGCTCTATCAGATGCAGGTGTACTCGTATCAGCCGAAACGATGTTAAACAAAAGGACTCTACCACATATTGAACATATTCATCGTCAAATTGTCGAAGAGATGGGCTGTAAACGTCATGAAGTTCATCCAATGTATCCAAGTGACTTCGCGAGTAATCTAGAGATCTTAACAAAAGCTGAAATTCGCGATGCAATTGAGCATTTACTAGAAATTCGCGATGAAAATGTATGGATGTTATTTGGAACTTTACCTTTCTACGCTTGTAGCGATGACGAGCGAGACATCGCCACATTTAAGAAATTACAAGAGAGCAAAAATGTAACAGTTCGTAACGATCCAGATGGTCGTTCTCGTTTAAACGTCAACATTTTCGATGGAAATATTATTGTAACTGATTTCGGTGACGTTCCTCTTCTAGGTAACGTACAAACAAACACACTACAAGAAGCGTATGACAAATGGAGTGCTTCAAAAACAGCACAATCATTAAGCTGTCACTGTCCTGCAGTAAAATGCCTTGGACCAAATGTTCTTGTAAAAAATAGCTACTATCCGACAGAAGACTTCTTATCAAAAACAGCAAACATAACATTTTAAAGTTCAACTTTAATCAGTGGGGGTTTTGTTCATTCCCCACTGATTATTAGTTGAACCAATTGCCCACAAATAGCGGGATAAATAAAAACGTCAGCTTATAAGCTGACGTTTTTTCATATTATTGCGAGTGAGAAGAAGAAATGAATTTAAAATACAAATGATCGTGAATTGGAATAGCAGCTCCGATTCCTTGTGAGGTAATATTTTTTACTACAAGCCTCTTTTGATTTCCTTTTAACACAAGGTACACTTCTCCAAATGTTACTTTTCCTTTTTCATTTACTGCTGGTGTATAAGCGTATAAATATCCAAGTTGACTCGGACTAATATTATATACACGCTCATGTCCAGTACCATAACCAATGGTCGTTTTAAATGAAAGTGGCAATTGTACTTTTTCAAGTGCTTTGAGAAGCATCATTTTTTTCACATCCGCAGTATTTTTCATATCTGCTGTTAAATCACCTTCAACCGTCTTTTGCGTTTCTTGCTTATAGCGTAGCGGATATAAGCGATCTCCTCCGCGATTATCGTACACATTGCGATTTACTTGTTTATATTCCCAATTAATCGATGTATCAACCGATTCATAATTTAAAGCCCATTGACCTAAATAAATCTTCGCTCGGTACCCTACCGCAAGCGGCGCATTCGAAATTGTCGTTTCATTAAACATTCGAATTAAGTCCGGATTTTCAATTTTAATATTTGCTGTTTTCAATAGTTCTTGAGCAAACTTACTCGGTTGTAAGCGCGGCAAATCTTGCGCATCATTTGGAAACGTATTGTCTTTAGAAATATTTAAAACAGATGAAGGCATTTTTGTTTCTACCGTTGTCTTTGCAAAACTCATGTTAGGAAATAATAGAATAAACGAGACCATAGTTGAAAGACATATGCTGTATACTCGTTTCACCTGTCTGGCTCCTTCCTACGTAAAGGTATATATACTACTTTGTTTATTGTTTTCTCTCAATACAATTGTTATGCCTATTTTTCATAATAAATAAAAACCAATTCCCATAATGACATACGCCGCTAATAAAGTACCGCCTTCAAACCAATTTGTATCTCCATCATTTGAAATCGCAATCGTTAAGAAAACAGCTGTAATCATAGAAACAAGTTCTGGTATTGTAAATACTAAAGGCATCCTTTGTGCAAAGAACATAGAAAGCAGTACTAATACAGGAGCAACAAACATGGCAATTTGCAACGTAGAACCGACTGCAATTTCAACTGCAATATTTACTTTATTTTTATACGCCATAATAATTGCAGATGCATGTTCCGCTGCATTCCCAACAATTGCAACGATAATAACCCCTATAAATAACTCTGACCAACCAAATGACTTTGCAACTGTCTCAAATGTATGCACAAGCGCCTCTGACACATAAGCTACCGCAATTGTCGCTATTGCTAAAATGAGTAGCGCTTTACCTTTCGACCACTCTGGTTCTTCCTCATGAGCTACTTCATCCGTTTTATGTTGATATACACCACGATGCGTAACGAGCTTAAATAGTAGTGCAGCAAGGTACATAATAATCATAATGATAGAAACACCGATACTTAATTGATACGTCTTTCCAGCATCCATCTTCATTGAAAAAATCTCTGGAATAACAAAAGCTACTACTACCGCAAAGATTAATAAAGCTGAATTATGCCTTGCATCATATACATTAAAACTTTGTCTTTTGTATTTAAGCCCTCCTATAAAGAAGGATAGCCCTCCTACTAATAATAAATTCCCAAGTACAGAACCCGTTAAAGAGGCTAATACAACCTCAATTAATCCCGCCTGAAGTGCAAAAATCGAAATAATTAGTTCAACAGCATTACCAAAAGTAGCATTTAATAATCCGCCTATTCTAGGTCCAGAGACAATTGCCAAACTTTCTGTCGCTCTCCCCATAAAACCCGCTAAGGCGATAATAGTAATGCAATACACAGCGAACATAATTGTTTGAGGCCAATGAAGCATTTTTCCAAGTACAGAAAGTGGTACCCCGATCAGCGCTACTATAAGAAATATTTTATTAAACATGCTTTTCATCCTTCCATCGTATGTATTTCTCCTCGATATTATTATTATTCTTCTCCTAACTTGTCCGATTTCATCACAATTACGTTTAAAAAATCGGATTGAAGAAAACAGTATAAAAGATATTTAAATTATCTTGTTTAAACGGAGAAAACAATAAATTATGAACAGGGGTTAAAAGCATGCATTTAAAAGAAAAAATTGAAACTATTATTTGCGGTCAACGAACTGGTGTATTATCTACTGTACGTGAAAATAAACCTCATAGTACCTTTATGATGTTTTTCCACGAAGATTTTGTGTTATATGTTGCAACAGATCGGAAATCAAAAAAGATAACAGATATCGAAAACAATCCAAATGTACATGTACTACTTGGACGTGAAGGAAAAAAATTAGATGAAGATTATATTGAAGTTGAAGGCTTAGCTTCCATCGAGGAAGACTCCACATTAAAAAACAAGTTTTGGAATAATAGCTTAAAACGCTGGTTACTTGGTCCTGAAGACCCTAATTACGTATTAATAAAAATCAATCCCGACACAATTTATTACATCGATGGTGCTGGTACGACAGAGCCCGAGTTTTTACGACTATAAAATAAAGTGAAACTTTAATCAGTGGGGGTTTTCTTCATCCCCCACTGATTATTAGCCTTCACCAATCGGACTTTTATAGGCAGTTGATCCCCCACCTAAATTCTTTGCTTTCGCTGAATTTTGAGGTGGGGGTCTTACTGCCCATTAAAGCGGGATAAAACAAGCCCCCTTTAGGTGGGCTTGTTTTGTCGAAAAGTTCTTCTGAAAAAAACAATAAAATAGGTGGAACTTTCTAAAGATTCTGTTATATAATAGCAGTAACTTAAATAAACTGTATTAAAACAGATTGAGAGGAGAAATAAAATTGATGAAAAGAGAAGAACGCAAAAACATGATTGAGTTTATTGAAAAGAAAAAAGGGATTGAGCGTGATGAATTATTGTTTATGACAGACGATGAAGTAGAACATATTTATAATGTAACGTACTTTTTGTATGAGGAAATTGCAGAGTAGTATAATAATCCCCACCTTATTAGCAATATAAGGTGGGGATTATTTCGTTATTTATTTCGCTATTTGCGAGGCGGTAAAATCCCACTGATTAAAGTTTCACTTTATACATGAGAATGGTTTTCATGTATAATGATGTAAGATTGGAGGAATTTTACTATGAGTTCATGGCTCTTATTCGCACTATTATCAGCAATCGCTGCTGCCCTTGTATCTATTTTCGGAAAGATTGGTTTAGATGGAATCGATGCCAATGTTGCAACAACGGTTCGTTCTATTATTATGGCATTATTTATGGTGGGCGTTATTATTATCCAAGGTAAATTTCAAAATATCGGCGACGTACTGCTAAATAAAAAAGCACTGCTCTTTATCACATTAAGTGGGGTTGCAGGTGCTTCGTCATGGCTATTTTATTTTCTTGCCCTCAAAACAGGGAAAGTCTCACAAGTGGCTCCTATCGATAAATTAAGCGTCGTATTTTCTATCATCCTCGCGATGATTATACTCGGTGAAAAGTTAAACTTTATGACTGGCGTTGGTGTAGTCTTTATTACAGCTGGTGTATTATTTATTGCTTTCAGCTAAAAAAACCGCTATTAGCGGTTTTTCTTTTTCTTTATATAAAACCATACAATACATGTAACAAATACTGAAATGAATAAAATCCATACTCCGTAATGATGTAGGCTATACTCAACGAAACGCCACTTCTCTCCTAACTTCCAGCCAAGTCCAATAAAAACACTTATCCAAATAAGCGCACCACCGTAAGCGTACAAACAAAAACGCCAAAGTGTTAAATTCGACATCCCAGCAAAATATGCTGTTAAATGACGTACTCCCGGGATAAAGTAACCAATCATTAAAAGAAATGGTCCATATTTTTCAAATAAAATATGTGTTTTTTCAATGTGATGTTCTTTAATTCTAATCTTCGGCCCATATTTTTTTAAAACAGGGAGCCCAAGTTTTAAACCTAATATGTAGCTTAATGTAATACCTAACATCGCACCAGCCATCCCGCTTAAAAAAGCAGCAGTTCCTGACATAACTCCTTTAGAAACGTTATAACCAACGAAGGTCAATAAAAACTCGTCTGGTATCGGTAATCCAACAATTCCACCGGCCAACGCTATAATAATTCCAAAATACCCATAATGCGCGATTAACTCGCCAATATGTTGTTCCATTCGGAAAACACATCCTATGCACGATCGTTATTCCACATTGTGCCCTTTCTATCTTTCAGACAAACATGGTATACATATTCACTATACATTGTTTTTATAATGAACTCTACTTCTATCCATTCCTTTAGCAGGAAGAAAGTGAACCATTAATCAGTGGTGATTTGTTCATCCTCACTAATTTTTAGCACACACCAATTGTGTGCACGACTCCCTCCTACTTCCCTTGTATTCACCGCTTTTTGAAGTGCTAGTCTTACTACACGCAAATAGCGGGATTAAAAAATAAAAATTCATATGCTTGTTTTTTTGTTACAATAAAGGAAAGTTACTTTTCGCAACGGTTTAACTCTCAGGAAAAATGATATATCTAGCAAAAACATAGTTTGGTCGATATAATGCAACTTCTACCTATTAAAAGAACATACACCCTTTACATACAACATCATTTTTCTAAATTATACAGGGGGAACGAACATGACCATTGAAAATCAATTTATCCAAAAGGTTTACTATAAAACATTTTTAACAGAAGAAACTTCTACTCCAGTATCAGAAGTACTCGGTGAAGCATATATAAATGAATCTACAAATGAATTCTCCAACATTTCTAATATCCGCTTTGCTCAAGGTGAATTTTATTACCAAAATAAAGACTTTGAAGCAGCGATATTTAAATGGGAGAAAGTAAATAACGAACTTGCACTTTGGGCAACCAAAAATATTGCAGATTCTTATTTTGAACTAGGATTCTTGCCAAGAGCAGAAGAGATTTATCAATCTATTCAAACGGAAGATACAACTCTTACAATGGAAGTTTCCTTACAACTTCTTTCTCTTTACATCGAACAAGAACGTTTAGGTCTAGCATTTAAGACAATTAGTGAGGCTGTTGCATTTCAACCTGACTATCCTAATATCACTGCAATTGCTCGCTCATTCTATGAAAAACAAGAAGATTGGAATAATGCTATCGAACTTGCCGTTCAAGAAGGAATTCGAACAAAATCATTACACTGGTTCGATACTTTAATCAATTATGTGAATCAAGGATTCACGAAACAAATCAAACCAGAATATTTCTATGAATCTTTAAAAGCTTTATATGCAATTGATCAAGTCCAATTTAAAGAACTTGTTATTGCGCTTTGGAACAGCTATCAAAATGAAAACTTGTATCTACCTTGGATTCAAACAATAAATCATTTATTCTTACATATTGAAACAGACAACAATGACGATTGGCATGAAATTGTTGAACGCTATCAAGATACGTACTTTGAGTTAATTACTGGTGAGCATTTCATGCATGAAATGCAGGGACTTGTACCAGATTTATTAACAAATTGGTTTAGTTTAACGAAAGCAAAAGATGCCCTATTTGTCTCTGCTGCAGTGTTAGCATGGAATGAAGTTTCACCTACAACTTTAGAGTCATTACTCGTAAAAAGTGCTGGAGCCCTACTTTCTAATTCAACAGCTGAAACAAATGTAAATATGGAAACAGTTTCTCATTTATTTGAAACAATTGCTGTATGGGCTGAAAAAAACGATGTGGATTTAAGTCATCAATTTACGTTACTCGTGCACGAACTGTGTGATTTAAATGTTACACAATTACTAATAGCGGGAACTACTGACCAGGATAAATCATCATTCATCAATTCAATACTAGGAGAGAACATCTTAACTGAGACTGTAACAACTCCTATTCTATTTAAAGATGATAGCCAAACTGAAATAACAGAATTCACTGCGTTAGATGTACACAATATACCTAGCTTTGATGAATTCCATCAAAGAATGGCTACACCTTCCGAATCAGAACTTGAGAAAAAATGTATAGAAATTAAGTTACCAAGTAGATTTTTAAGAAAAAATAAATTTGCATTTCTTGTTACGCCACCTGTTCAAGGGCAAGTGGATAAAAACAGCTCATATTTTGAATACTTACAAGCAGCAGATAGCCTTATTTACGTATTAAATTCTGCTTCACCATTACATGGTGAAGAACTTGATACATTACTTTATTTACGTGAACAAGTGCCAAATTTACAAATTCATTTCGTATTACACACAAATAATACGACCAATAATGAAAAACTAATGAGTAAGATTAAAGTCCATTTCCCAAATGCACAGTTCTTCCCATACTCTCCTTCACAAGAGAGTAGCCAGCAACTTGGAGACGTGACAAAGTCTATTCTTTCTAATCTAGCAGAACGTAACATGGAACAAGAACGTATAGAAAAACTAATATGGTTTACTCAAAAGACAATCGCATACCTTGTAAATGAACGTGTGGAGTTAGAAAATACATTAGTGAAGTCCGTACGCTGGAATAAACATATCTCAGTTAAATTAAATGGATTTATTAACAACCTTACTGCTCTTGAAAAAGATAAAATTCGTTCTATTACAGAATCTTATCTTTTAACGAAAGAAGAAATCACACGAGATATCCATTCTCAAATTCCTGAATTATTACAGAGTTGTTCTGACCTTGTTCAAGAAGATAGCGACTTCAAATTAGTTCATGAAGAATTAAATGCTGCGATGAACGAACGAGTTCAAAAACATGTACAACAAGTGCTTCTTCCTAAATTTACTGGTTCTATTCAAGAGTGGATTGAAACAGCTCATAATGAATTTATTCAAGCTCAATCTTATTTAGATGAAATGAGTGAAACGTTTAATAAATTATATAAAGAAGAACGCATGAAACTTCCTTGTGATTTCAAATTACTAGATGATTGGCATCGAGATGTTGTACGCATGACAAATAGAATTACAGTAACGAACATCAATATTTTATTACGCTTTACACCGACACAATTTTTCTTAAAGAGTGCGGGAAAACTATTTGGTAACATGCAAAAAAATCAGTCTATGCTCGCAAACAAATATAAACAATACATTGAAACGGAAGACTATACGGAAATTGCTCAAACAATCTCAAAACAATTCTTCCTTCAATTTGAAGTATTTGAAGGCGCATTAGAACGAGATATCATGATGTTCTTTAAAGATCCACTTAGCATATTGAAACAAAATGTAGAAGCAGCTCAACTTGAAATACAGGAAGACGAGCAAACATTAACAACATTAAGAAGCAACCCAGAAACTTATCACGATCCGTTAGCATTCTTTAAACTGCAACTATTGCAACACAAATTCGTTTTAAGTACAAACAAAAACAATGAAGACGTCTATGAATTTAATGAGTCTCCTACGATTTAACATAAAAAACCAAGCAAATTTCAGTTTGCTTGGTTTTTTACTTTAATTCATTATTTTCATATGTTCAAATGGATAATAAATTGCCGCTAATTCTCCTAATACATCTTCTCTATCAATAAGTCCCAAACCATTTCTACTATCTCTGCTTATTAGGCGATTATCTCCCATAACAAAAATCTTATTTTTAGGAACTGTAATCGGTCCAAAGTCCTCTGTTAAATTCATAAGTTTTTTTTCAGCTTGTTTTTTATTACTATACAAATAAGCTTCCTGTGTCACTTCATGATTCACATATAATTGATCATTTCTCACCTCGATTACATCGCCAGGCAAACCAATAACCCTTTTCACATAAAAATTATCCGTCTTCACAACAATAATATCTTCTCTCCCATAACTTTCAAACTGCTTTGCTAACTTATTAACAATCAGCTTATCCCCATCTTGTAACGTCGGCTTCATGGACGCTCCTTTTACAGTCGTAGGAAAAAACACAAAAATTTTCGCTAAAAACACTAACAAACATGCAATTGCAATTGTTCCAAAGAATTCACGCAAACGTTTTTTCCTTTGCATCATTCCACCATCTCATCATCTTTTTACTTTTATTATAAGGACTTCAACTGTGTGATTTCCACAAAATTCTGAATTATAAAATTGTAATATTGCAAACTTAAAAATAACATCCTCATAAATTTATTATTTTTATATACCATAATCTATATTTACCTCACTATTTGCAAGCAGTAAAAAAGATACCCTCAAAATAGTCTATCCACTATTTTGAGAGTATCTTTTTATATTCCCACATATACAATACACATTTGAGCCGCTACATATGTAAACCAAATCCAAAGTGGTTCATACTTTAATTTGCGTCCTCCAATATCTGTCACACCTATAATAAAATCAGAAATCACAAATAGTAAACCACCAAAAGCCGGTATCCACCATATTCCTATATTCTCATAGTATAGGGCGAATGCAAAGCAAGCCATTCCTCCAACCCACAATCCGTAAATTAGAGCTCCTATCGTAAACAATTTATCTTGTTTATCATTTCGTATAAAAAAGAACCATCCTATAATTAGAAAGAGTCCGTATACGAGTAAACCAATCCAAAAACCATTCCATGAGATGCCTGTTTGCAAAAATGCTTTTACATAAAAACAATGCGCAAGGGCAAAAGTAATCATCCCTCCAATTAATCGATGACCAATTGGAATCAAACCTGCCATAAATAAATCTCCTACAGTTGATAATGTCATACCTAGTGCAACCCACGTACTATACTCTACTGATGGATCTTGTAACCATATCAAAATTGCACTTGCTGTTAAAGAAAAACTAAGAATAAGACGCACCGCTAAAGGTAACGGCATATTATTTCTTGTTTTTTTTGTCTGTCCTATTGCGTACATTGCACCAATTAAAAAAAGAATGATTTGTCCAATTAACACCATGTAAAATAGATTCATAACATGTTCTCCTCAATAAATGCTTTTTGTATCTTTTTTCGTTACACCTAGTCTATTATCCTTTTTCTATATAAAAAAAGAAGAACAGTACTGTTCTTCCATTGTAATCGTTTTCCTGTTATCTATGCTACTTGTTTTTCGTTCGCCCTTTTCTGCTTAGCTGTCGTCCGATTCACCACGATAATTCCCGCGGCTACACATGCTAAACCGAATAATACAAATGAATGAATTGCTTCTCCTAAAATCATGCTCGATAATAACACACCAAATACGGGTATAAAGAACATGTACATTGATACTTTTCCAACCTTGTTATACTTCATAATTGTATTCCAAATGCAAAAGCCTGCTGCGGATAAGAAAGATAAGTAGAGAATTATAAGTATTGCATGTACACTAAATGTAAATGGCATGGCTCCAACTTGCAAAGCCCCTATACATAATAGCCCGATAGAACCAAAAATCATTTGGTATGCTGTCATATAGCCAACATCTAATGTTTTGCTACCTTCTTTCGCCAATATGTTTCCATATGAATACAACATTGCTGCACTAAGAAGTAATAAGCTACCGATTCCGAAATGGAATGACAAACTACCATCACTCGGTACATTTACTAAAATGACACCACAAAAGCCGATAGAGACCCCAATTATTTTTCTCATATTGAGCGCATCATCTTTATATAAAAAGTGAGCGAGTAAAATTTGAAAGAATGATGATGTTCCTGAAATGATAGCTCCTTCAATACCAGAACTATAACTCATTCCAATATAAAAACATATATATTGAAGAAATGTTTGAAATAAACCAATTTGTACTAACTGCTTCCCCGTTCCTTTTTTGAAGCTCATATCTTTTCCTAACACTTTAAAGAAGAATAAGAGTATGACTCCAGATAAAAAGAAACGATAACCAGCAAATAATATTTGCTCCCCAACTTCTTGTGGCTGAATTCCAAGTTCAGCATAACTTAATTTAATAAACGGGAATGCGCTCCCCCATAAAAAAGTCGCTACTATTGCAGCAATTAGTACGCCAATCGGATGGGTAAAAAATTTCTCTGTCTTCACTTGTTGTCTTCCTTTCCGATCTTTTTATGAACAATATTCATATATACCAAAGGAAGTGTGAAAACACAAGTTTTCAGTTTATACGCAAACAAAACATATCATCTAACGAAAACATATGATATACTATAGAATAATTACAACATAATAACTATTAAAATCAGATTCAACAGAAATGCTGCTATCCATTATGGATGGCAGCTTTCGTCGTTTTATAGGGCTTTCGATTTTGATTCTTTTTCTCAATAAGAATTTGGAAGGAGCGAGTAGTAATGAACTCAGAAGTAAAAACATTACAAGTACAAAAGTCTATTTCTCATCCCTCTTTATGGGATACATTAAAGAAACATTATGAACTTATATTTGCAATCGCATCTGGTATTTTCATTTTAGCTGGTTGGTTATTCACAAAGAACGATGCAATGAATGTAGGCATTACTTGCTATATCCTTGCTTATATAGTTGGTGGATATGCAAAAGCGAAAGAAGGTATTGAAGATACCATTGAAGAGAAAGAGCTAAATGTCGAAATGCTCATGCTCTTTGCTGCTATCGGTGCTGCAATCATTGGCTACTGGGCAGAAGGTGCAATTTTAATCTTTATCTTCGCACTAAGCGGTGCGATGGAATCTTATACATTAAGTAAAAGTCAAAAAGAAATTTCAGCGCTTCTTGATTTACAACCTGAAGAAGCATTACGTATTTCAAATGGAACCGAAGAACGTGTTCCTGTTGGACGATTACAAATTAACGACATTATTTTAATTAAGCCAGGTGAGCGCGTTCCTGCTGACGGTACGATTCATAACGGTGAAACAAATATCGATGAAGCAACAATTACTGGAGAACCTATTCCAAATGAAAAAAAATATGGCGATGAAGTATTTGCCGGTACTGTAAATTTACGCGGTGCTATCGAAGTTAAGATTACGAAGCCGAGCGATCAAACATTATTCCAAAAGATTATCCGTCTCGTCCAAAGTGCACAAAGTGAAAAATCACCATCACAACTATTCATCGAAAAGTTTGAAGGAACATACGTAAAAGGTGTACTACTCGTTGTTGCGCTTATGATGTTCGTCCCTCATTTCTTACTTGACTGGAGCTGGAATGAAACGTTTTATCGCGCTATGATCTTACTTGTAGTCGCATCTCCTTGTGCACTCGTTGCTGCCATTACACCAGCAACATTATCTGCAATTTCTAACGGAGCAAGAAATGGAATTCTCTTTAAAGGTGGCATACATTTAGAACGCCTCGCTTCAGTAAAAGCGATCGCCTTTGATAAAACAGGAACATTAACACAAGGAAAACCTACCGTAACAGATGTATATGTTCGAGAAAGTATGACAGAAAAAGAAGTACTTTCTATTACAGCATCAATTGAAAGTCACTCTACCCACCCTTTAGCTGAATCTATCGTTAAATATGCACAACATGCGTATGACATTGCATTAAAAAAACCAGAAAATGTTGAAGATGTAACTGGTTTTGGACTCAAAGGAATATTTGAAAACAAAGCTTATAAAATAGGTAAAGCTGACTTTATCGGTGAAGAAACAAAGACATTTCATAATGGTATTTCTGCCTCACTTGAAAAAGAAGGTAAAACTGTCGTTTATATTAGTGATGAGAGAGGCATTCTTGGACTTATCGCTTTAAAAGATACACTTCGCCAAGAAACAATAGCTGCTATTCGCGAATTACAAAGCATCGGTGTCGAGGCAATTATGATTACTGGAGATAATGAAGAAACGGCAAAAGCTATTGCCTCTGAAAGTAATATAAAAGAATATTACGCATCATGCTTACCAGAAACAAAAGTTGAAACGATTAAAAAGCTAAAGGAAAAATACGGGACAGTAGCAATGGTCGGAGATGGTATAAATGATGCCCCTGCACTCGCTACTGCTAGCATTGGTGTAGCAATGGGAGAAGGAACAGACGTAGCTTTAGAAACTGCAGACGTTGTACTTATGAAAAACGAATTATCTCGACTTTCTCAAGCGATCCGCTTATCAAAACGAATGAATCGTATTGTAAAGCAAAACGTAATCTTTTCACTAGCTGTAATTGCAATGCTGATTTGTTCAAACTTCTTGCAATTTTTAGCTCTTCCATTCGGTGTTATTGGGCATGAAGGAAGTACAATTCTTGTCATTTTGAATGGCTTACGATTATTAAAAGGAAACAAATAAGAAACGGGTCCCTCATAGAGGACCCGTTTTTTTAATGGTAGCTATTATGCCCGTTCGCACTACTACTCGTTTTATGCTTTGGATGCGAACTGCTCTTTTGTTTATTGTTATTTTTGTTGTTGTGGTTCTTTTTATTATTACTCATGAGATAGCCCCCTGTTCCCTATTATTATGGAACAAGAGGTCATTTTTCATTACGGGAATTATTGTCACCCGTCCTATAATGATGGAGTAAACCATTAATTTCACCGCCAAGTAAAATTACCCATCCAGTTAAGTAAAACCATAACATTAAAATAATGATACCACCGAGACCGCCATATGTATTGGCGTAATTTGCAAACTTATCTACATAATAAGCAAATGAGTACGATACCACAATCCATCCTACAGTAGCAAATGTTGCTCCTGAAATGACTTCTCTTCTTTTTAACTTTCGATCTGGTGCAAATGTATATAAGAAACTAAACAAGGCAAATAGTACGAAGAAACTCGCTACTAAGCGTGTAATGCTCCATACGAAAGAGAAACTATCTGATAAACCGAGTGCTTTAAACACCGCTGCTCCAATGACTTGTCCAAATACTGGAACAATTAGCGCAAACACAATCATAAAAATAATCGCTAATGTAAACACAATGGATAAAGCTCTCGTTTTAATAAAGGAACGTGTTTCTGTTACATCATACGCACGATTAAAAGCATTCATAACCGCATTAACACCATTTGAGGCAAACCATAACATGGATAATAAACCAAATGATAATAAACCACCATTTTGCTCATTTACAACTTTATCTACATTTACCTCAATTAAGTTCATTGCATCATCTGGTACATAAACCTCTAATAAACTAAGCACATCCTCTGTTTGAATGGGAATAAATCCAAGAAGCGTAATTAAGAAAACGAGCCCAGGAAAAATTGCAAGCAAGAAGAAATAAGCGAGCTGTGCTGCCAAGCCCGCTACATCATCGCGCATCGTCCGGTCATACAAATCTTTACCAAACGAATAAGTACGATTTCTTCTCACCTTTTCTAAAATTTTTCTCATATATGTTTAAACGCTTTTCTTCTCTTCTTTATCTTGCTTCAACTCAATGTACGCTTCAGTTTTTTTTTCCTCTACATTTGAGTCTTTCATAAATAGTTCACGCGCTTCTTTCATACCGCCCTCTTCAGCAACTATTGGCTCTTCTTCTGCTTTCAGCTCATCTACCTTTGAAGATACAGCTTGAATTTCAATCGTTTCTGGCTTCTCTGCTGGCTCAACCTTTTTCTTACTAAAAATTTCTTTCGTTTCTTTTAACGTCTCTACAACAGACGGCGTCAATTTTTTAATTTCTGCTACTTTCGCTTTTACTACATTGAAGTCAGCGAGTTCGCGTCCTTTATCTGTAACAGTTTGCACTTTTTCTTTTATCTTCGCATTTTCACCGATTTCAATCATCTTTGTTTTTGCTTTTTCCGCAGTATTTTTTACTTTTTCACGGTTTTCCTTCTTCAACATAGATACAGCCACACCTGCAGCTACACCAATCGCAATGTTTCGAGCAATATTATTTTTCTTTGCCATATTCCTTCACCCTTTCATTTCTTATGTTAGAAAGTATTTCTTTCTAAGCTTCCTCATATTCCTTGTTCATTTCGAATGAAAGCTAATAGCTTTGCACACCCTTCTGTTACAAGGTCATATACTTCTTGGAAATTCCCTGTATAGTAAGGGTCGGGAACGTCTGTCCAGCCACCGTCTGGAACAAAATCGGACAGTCTACCAATATAGCCTCCAGTTTTACCTAAACTTTTTAAATCTGCTATATTCTTGTTGTCCATGGCAATAATATAATCAAACTTTGTTAAGTCTTCTTTTTCTACTTGCCTTGCTTTAATTCCTTCAAAAGTGACTGCATTTTCTTTTAAAATTTTTTGTGTTCCTTTATGTGGCGGATGGCCAACATGCCAATCTCCAGTTCCTGCAGAATCAATGACAATTTTCTCCTCGAGTCCCTCTTTTACGACAAGATCTCGAAAAATTGCTTCTGCAATCGGTGAACGGCAAATGTTCCCAAGACAAACAAACAATACTTGAACCATATTTTTGTTCTTCCCTTCTTGGTGCATTTCTTTATATATACTTATAGTATAAACAACCAATTATTAATTATAAAGGAAATACCTACTAATTTAATAGGATTGAAAAGATTCATTAACGAAAATGATAAAAAATGTTAAGATATCCTTATGTTATTTTAAAGGGGGACACTTCGGTGGATTTATCCGTAAAGTCAGAAGAAAATGTTGAATATATGGTTGAAGCTATTAAAGAAAAATTACGTATGGTTAATGCTGGAGCGATGAGAGCTGCTAGCTTTAATGAAGAAATGTACGAAGACTTACGTGACATCTATGAGCACGTTATGAAACGTGAAACATTCAGCATTAGTGAAATGCAAGCTATTACAGAAGAATTAGGTACATTAATTAAAAAGTAAAAAGCCTCACTATGGGGCTCTTTTTTATTTCCAACAAATTCATGACAACTCTTCTCTTTCCCTCAACCAACTGTAAAATATTGTACAATGGAAGTAGAACCTCACCTTAGATTTTTTCTCCATACATACTACTTACAAATAATAGCAACACTACCATTGCTAACTGTTTTTACTGGAGGTGCTTACTTATGAGCAATTGGTACAGTAAGACGAAAGATCAAACATTAATCGACTTAGAAACAAACGAACAACACGGTTTAACAGATGAAATTGTAAATGAACGTTTAAAGCAATACGGTTCTAATGAATTAGCTACAAAACAAAAACGCACGTTATGGCAGCGTATTTTCGCCCAAATTAATGACGTCCTCGTATATGTCCTTATTATTGCTGCCCTTATTTCTGCCTTTGTAGGCGAATGGGCTGATGCAAGTATTATCGCGCTCGTTGTAGTTTTAAACGCTGTTATCGGTGTCATCCAAGAATCGAAAGCAGAACAAGCTTTAGAGGCATTGAAAAAGATGGCGACACCTAAAGCTATCGTCAAGCGAGATGGTGAACTAAAAGAAATTCAATCTGAACAAGTCGTTCCAGGTGATATTGTCATGCTGGATGCAGGACGTTATATCCCATGTGACTTGCGACTTATCGAAACCGCAAATTTAAAAGTTGAAGAATCTGCTCTAACTGGTGAATCTGTCCCTGTTGATAAAGATGCAATTTACCACCCTTCTATGCAAAGTGATGAGCAAGTACCGTTAGGCGATCAAAAAAATATGGCCTTTATGTCGACACTAGTAACATATGGGCGCGGAGTCGGTGTCGCTGTTGAAACGGGAATGAACTCACAAATTGGTAAGATTGCTACCCTTTTACATGAAGCCGACGATGATATGACACCACTTCAAAAGAGCTTAGCACAAGTCGGAAAGTATTTAGGCTTTGTCGCTGTATCTATTTGCGTCATTATGTTTATCATCGGTTTTTTACAAGGACGAGATACGTTAGAAATGTTTATGACTGCTATTAGTTTAGCCGTTGCAGCTATTCCAGAAGGCTTGCCGGCTATCGTTTCCATCGTTCTTGCAATTGGTGTGCAGCGAATGATTAAACAAAATGTTATCATTCGTAAGCTACCAGCTGTCGAAGCTCTCGGTTCTGTCACAATTATTTGTTCAGATAAAACAGGTACGTTAACGCAAAATAAAATGACCGTTACTCACTTTTATAGTGATAACACATACGACCACTTAGAAAACTTAAATGTAAATAATGATGTACAACGTCTCTTGTTAGAAAATATGGTGCTATGCAACGATGCGTCTTACGGTTCCGATTCACAAACAGGGGACCCTACAGAAATCGCCCTTCTCGTTGCCGGAAGCACTTTTAACATGCAAAAGGATCATTTAGAACAGATACATGAACGTGTTAACGAGCTACCTTTCGATTCAGATCGTAAAATGATGTCAACCGTTCATACATACGATGAAAGCTACTATAGTATGACAAAAGGTGCTATTGATAAACTCTTACCTCGATGTACCCACATATTTAAAAACGGTAAAATCGAGATTCTAACAGATGCTGATAAAAATCAAATATTAGAAGCTGCCGGGGCAATGTCTCAAGAGGCTTTAAGAGTACTTTCATTCGCATTTAAACAATACAATTCAAACGATGTGGTTATAGATCATCTTGAAGAAAATCTCATCTTTATTGGTCTTGTCGGTATGATTGATCCACCGCGAACCGAAGTAAAAGATTCAATTACAGAATGTAAAAAGGCCGGTATTCGCACAGTTATGATTACTGGTGACCATAAAGATACCGCCTTCGCCATTGCCAAAGAACTTGGCATTGCTGAAGACATATCTGAAATTATGATTGGAACTGAATTAGATAACATTTCAGATACAGAGCTAGCAAGCAAAATTGATCACTTAAATGTATTCGCTAGGGTCTCTCCAGAGCATAAAGTAAAGATTGTAAAAGCATTACGTGCAAAAGGAAATATCGTTTCTATGACTGGTGATGGTGTCAATGATGCTCCATCTTTAAAGCAGGCTGATGTTGGCGTAGCGATGGGCATTACAGGAACAGACGTTGCAAAAGGGGCAGCGGATGTAGTGTTAACAGATGATAATTTCTCATCTATAGTGAAAGCTGTTGAGGAAGGTAGAAATATTTATCGTAACATAAAAAAATCAATTCTCTTCCTACTCTCTTGTAACTTTGGAGAAATTATCGCTTTATTTTTAGCTATTTTACTCGGTTGGGCAACACCACTACGACCTATTCACATTTTGTGGGTCAATTTGATTACAGATACACTGCCTGCATTATCACTTGGGGTTGACCCTGAAGATCCAGATGTGATGAAGGAAAAACCACGACATGCGAAAGAAAGCTTATTTAGTGGTAGCGTTCCTTTTCTTATTTTCAATGGAGTTGTCATTGGACTTTTAACGCTAACAGCCTTTATCAGCGGGGCAAAATTCTATACCGGAGATACAAATTTATTTCCTCTTTTCCCAGAGAAAATTGATGAAGATGCTCTATTACACGCTCAAACAATGGCATTTGTCGTTCTTAGTTTTTCTCAGCTCGTTCATTCATTTAACTTGCGTTCAAGAACGAAATCCATTTTTTCAATTGGGATCTTTACAAATAAATATTTAGTCTTCTCCCTTCTTATCGGTGTTCTTATGCAAGTGTGTATTATCTCCATCCCACCTCTTGCAAATATATTCGGTGTACATGCATTAACGATGCGAGATTGGGGATTTGTTCTCTTCTTAAGTATCATTCCACTTGTTGTGAATGATATCATTAAATTAGTAAAGAGAAACTAAAAGGCAATGAGGATTATTCCTCATTGCCTTTTCATTTATTTCATTATTTGTGGGAGATGTCCCCGCTGATTAAAGTTTCACTTTATCCTTGTAATTCTTTTTTTATGTTCTCCGTTAACGTAGCCATACGCTTGCGGCTTTCTTCGCGCTCACGTTTATTTTGCTCTTCAATTTGTTGTGTTTCTTGCATACCTCTTGAAATAATGTTCCAAGTTTCCTCAAGTGTTTCCATCTTAATACTAGAAGAACCTGATAATCTCGCTACTTCCACACTTTGCGTTGCGATATTTTGTGCATTTTTCTTAAGTAATTCATTTGTACGACGATCCAGTTCAGCCATAGAATCTGCAACAAGCTTTTGACGTTTCGCATTTACCGCTTGAATAATACCATTTTTAAAGATAGGAATCGTTGTAATAAATGCTGTATTGATTTTACCAATTAATTTATTATTACCACGTTGAACCATACGAATTTGTGGTGCTGTAAGTAGCGCAACCATACGTGCTTTTTCTAAATCATCAATACGCTGCTCTAAAATTTCAACAGAGTTTTTCAGTGATTCTAATTCAATACCTGCTAATTGGTCATTGTTACGCACACGCTCTTCGTACATTGGAACCAACTCTGTATTTAAACGCTCTAATAACATTTCCCCTGCTACTACATACTTTTCTAAGTCTAAATAATATTTTAAATTTTGCTCATATAAACCATCTAACGTACCGATTGATTTTTTCATTTCATCTTGATACTTTGTAATTTCTACGTATACTTTATCCATTTCGCGACCCATTGTTTGGTACTTACTAAAGATCTGTTCAATCATTTTATCAGCTTTTTTGAACATACGTGAGAAGAAACCGCTTTTCTCTTCCGCAAAGTCTTTGCTATCGAATCTGTCCATAATTTTACCAAGCTGTTTTAATAATTCTCCAGAGTCTTCTATTTTTGATAAAGACATTGTATGTAAAATTTGATCAGCGAAACGTGAAATTTCCATAGATGGTTCTTTTCCAAGCTCGATTAATTCTAACTGATCTTTAATATCTACTGCATTATAAATACGTTGTACTTCTGCATCTTGTCTAAGTTGTAAACGAACATCTTGTGCCGTTTGCTCATTTAATTCTGTTTTCGAATCTAGTATGACTGGGTTATTCATATGGTATTCTCCCTTTCCTTATAAAAATGGACGAAATAGCCCTTTTATTGTTTGTGATAAATTTTTATAGGCTGATGAACCATGAAACTCAAGATCGAAATTAACTTCTTCAAGCCAATGCGAATCAAATGCTCCTGCTTCAATATACGGTTCGATATCGTTTCTTCCCGTTGGATTGAAATGGAATACATCTACTCCAATTTGATTTAAAAATAGTAATAAAACAGCATCTGAACGGCTTAATTCTCCGCTCTTCTCATTATTAAATATAACAATTTTCGGTACTTCTTGCGAGTAATCAAATTTCTCAAGTTGCTCTAAAATGTTCGGCGGTATTTGAGAAAGCTGTGCGAAAACATACAGTGCTACATCTTGTTTCGTCTCTTTCGCAATGGGTTTACACATTTCACTTTCGCACGTATGAATGATCGCCTCTGCAATACCATGTTGCAATCCTTCTGGCAAACGTTTATGTGGCCACCAATGACTGTTCATAATTAAATCAGGGTGTAATTTCCCCCCACGGTCTAACGCATCTCGGTAATGATATTGGAAATTCGCTTTTTGTTCTTTCGTAAACGGAAATGTATTAATTAATAAACTGTTATCAAATGATGTAATAGCCTTTAATCGCTGAAAATATTCTTTATCATTTTTTGAGACACCTGATATTTTCGCAAATAAAGAAGGGATATAAATGTGTTTATTTTCAACAAAGAATGTTGGACGCACAAATGCCTTTTCTTTCGTAATTAAAAAGAGTTCATCATACGTTGTTTTGAGCGTACGAGCTACAGGCGTATAGGAACGAAATTGCCACGGCTTGTACAGCAGTGAGTTATCATGGTGAAGTACTTGTTCAATTTCTTTTGAAGCCTGATAGGCTACTGTCGCAACTCGCTCACGGCGGCGATCTGGAAATGGCTCAAGAGAAATCCGACCTGGATGAGACACAACAAAACTTCTTCCTTCCTCATCAACATTCTCAAATCCATCTTTTCCTTCTGGGTGATAATAAAGTACATCGCAACCGAGCATAATAAGAAAGTATAAGAAATATATACGGCTTTCCTGTGCATCACCGTACCAAATAATGCGCGGCATTTGTTTCTTATAATTAATCGTAGAGAACCACTTCGCTACGTAATTGTCACTTAACTTAATCATATCGATTAAGAAACGACGGAATCCTTCTGTTTTTAATGATTGGTTATGTTGTTTTTCATACAATTTCAATACAGAAATAAACGTCGTATATATATAATGCTGTAAGTCAGGATTGTCTACTTGTGGTAATAGTTGTTTTCCAGACAGATGGGCGACAAGCCTATTTACTGTAAGGCCATTCGGTGCTTCTTGATGTAATGTAAAAACCTCTTGAATATGGCGCAGTTTTTCGGGATCAATCACCTTATTTAAATTTTGTTCATGCAAAACCACGATCCCTTTCACTTCGCTATAATCAAATAGCTCATTGAAATATTCATCTACATCATTAGGAACACCAAGAATACGAGTTGCTATATAACTAAACTTCATCTCATTCTCTGTCAGTTCATATTGTGGGCGTTTTTCTAAAAGTGCTTCAAATTGCTTTAAATCTGATTCGTCTTTTAATGCACATGGTTGAAGTGTAAAACGTGAAAACACAACAGTTCACCTCCAAAAACATTTACTTTTTTTATAAAGTCTCTCTTCTATTATAAACTATTTTTAGTTATAAAAAATGGGCGCTCGCATAACGAGCAAACCCATTTCAATTATTTATGATTATTTTTAGTAGCTGCAACTTCTTCTTTAGCTTGTCCAGAATTCTTCATGTAGTGAAGTATAAATGTTGCTCCAAATGCTACAACTAAAATGATAAAGAATAGCATATGACTTATTTCAATATGAATAACAGACAGTAACATTTTTGCTGCAATAATTAAGATTAAAATATATGCTGTCGTTTCAAGTTCTGGAATACGCTCTAACAATTTTAAGAATACACCAGCGATACCACGCATCATTAAAATACCGAGCATTCCACCTAATAATAGAATCCAAACTTCATTTGATACACCAAATGCAGCAAGTACGCTATCTACCGAGAACGCGATATCCATTAATTCAACCATCGCAACTGTTCCCCAGAAGACACCAAACATTCTGAAGAGAATACTGTTTTGGTTCATACCATGAGCTTCTTCTTCTTCTGCATTACCTTTTCTTTTATCAATGAAGTATTTAACTGAAAGCCAAGCTAAGTAAAGTGCACCTAACACTTTTACCCACGCCAATTTAATTAAGAACATTCCAATTCCAATCGCAATAAAACGGAATACATAAGCTCCAATAAGTCCATAGAATAATGCTTTTTTACGCTTTTCTTCCGGAAGGTGTTTTACCATTACCGCTAATACAAGTGCGTTATCAGCAGATAACAACCCTTCAAGCACAACAAGTGTACCTATTAATCCCCAAGATACTGGATCTTGCAACACTTTAATCCACATGTCCAAGTCGAAAAACTGAGCATACGTATCAAGGATCCCTTGCAAAATACTCATCTTACCTTTATCCCCTATTCTTTGCTAGATTTATAGAAAGGTCAAAAAAAGGAAACGAATATCGTTTCCCTTCTTATGCATCCAAGCCATACGCTCTTACAAGCGCACCTAAGCCACCTTGGAAACCGCTTCCTACTGCATTAAACTTCCACTGTCCATTATGACGGTATAATTCACAAAAGACAAC
This sequence comes from Bacillus sp. RC251, assembly GCF_044908765.1. NCBI lineage: Bacteria > Bacillati > Bacillota > Bacilli > Caryophanales > Bacillaceae > Bacillus > Bacillus sp. RC251. The sequence goes on from NZ_JBIYDP010000016.1 coordinate 77,030, forward strand.
TGCTGTTTCAATGGAGAAATCTTCCCCTAAATCAAAACGAAGAACTTCTTCACTCGTTTCTTCATTCGCTAAACGAACGAATGCGTTTCCAACTTGTCCAAAGTTTTGATTACGGCCTTCTCCATCATAAATTGTAACTGTAATAGCAATTTTGTGCACATCTGCCGGAACTTTCTTCAAGTCTACAACAAGTTGCTCATCGTCGCCTTCACCTTCACCTGTACGGTTATCCCCTGTATGTAGAACAGATCCACAAGGAGACTGTAAATTGTTATAGAATATAAAGTCAGTTTCCTTTGTGCATTTTCCGTTCGCATCTAATAGGAATGCTGATGCATCTAAATCAAAATCTGATCCACCGTCATAAGATTTAATATCCCATCCAAGACCAATTACTGCTTTTGTTAAGCCAGGGCTTGTCTTACCTAAATCAATCTTCTGTCCTTTTTGCAATTGAATAACCATTTATATTCACCTCTATATTTGATATCTTAAAAAATATATCCATCAGTAAACACCTGTTTCACCGATAGATATATAAAATCTATTACTCTACATCTAAACCGAAATTATTACATAGAGACGCTAATCCGCCCTGGAATCCACTTCCGATTGCATTGAACTTCCAGTCACCTGCATGACGGTATAATTCCCCTACTACAACAGCTGTTTCAATAGAGAAATCTTCTCCTAAATCGTAACGAATTAACTCTGCATTCTTTTCTTCATCTAAAATACGTACGAAAGAGTTAGAAACTTGCCCGAAGTTTTGGCTACGACCTTCTCCATCGTAAATTGTGATTGAGAAACAAATACGTTCGATATGTGCAGGTACATTTTTTAAATCTACTTTAATCGATTCGTCATCGCCTTCACCTTCGCCAGTTCGGTTATCTCCTAAATGCTCGACAGCACCATTCGCACCTTTTGGGTTATTATAGAAGACGAAATCCTCTGCCCCTGAAACTTTACCGTTAGCACCTACTAAGAAAATACTAACATCTAAATCGAAATCGTTTTGTCCGTCATAACGATTCGTATCCCAACCAAGTCCTACAAGAACTTTTGAAAGACCTGGATTTGTTTTTGTTAAGTCTACCTTTTGTCCTTTTTTCAATGAAATTGATGCCATATTCAATTCCTCCTAGGTTTATTTTATTGATAACGTGATACAATCTCACTTAAGTTTTTATCTTGTGTGCCTTCTCCAACAGCTGAAAACTTCCATTCACTTCCGTGGCGATACATTTCACCTGCAATTAGAGTCGTTTTGCCAGCATAATTATCCGATAAATTATAGCGTGCTAATTCTTCACCAGTTTGCGGGTTTTGAATCCGAATATATGCATTACGAATCATCCCGAAATCTTGACGACGATTTACACAGTCATAAATATTTACAACGAATACTAAACGATTAATACGGCTCGGAACTTTATGTAATTCTACGAAAATTGTTTCGTCATCACCAGCGCCTTCACCTGTTAAATTATCTCCTGAATGAATAATACTACCACAAGTAGAAAGCTTGTTTCCGAAGTAAACTAAATCGTTTTTATTTAAAAAGCGATCCCCTTCTAACATAACAACAGATGCATCACAATCTACATTCGGTTTACTTCCAAATAATGAAGACAGAAACCCACCTGATTGCCCAATTGGATCCCAGCCTAAGCCAACCTGTAGTTTTGCTACTCTCGGTTGTCCTTTCGTTAAATCGATCTTTTGTCCTTTTTCTAAAATAATAGGCATGAAGTTTCTTCCTTTCTACAAAGCATTTTCCTAATCGGAAAATATTGTATTCTTCTCTTATATTGTAGCATTATTTATCTATTGAGAAAAAGAATAAATTCTCAATTATATGAAAACACCTATATCATTTATTTATATTGATGTAAGAAGTGGTAAATCGAACCAATTATTCCTGCGTGATTACGATTTTGTGCGATTTTAATCTCGCAATTACTATAAATCTCAGGATTTAAATATTTTCGTACCTCTTCCTTTACTTCTTCTAAAAATCGATTACCTCTATTAGTAATCCCTCCACCAATAATAATTACTTTTGGATTGAAGATATAAGCAAGATTACTAATTCCAATGGCTAAATGTTTAAAGAATATTCGAACGGCATGTATAACTTCTTTATCCTTCTGATCATATAATTCAAAAATTTTTTCACCGTTCCAATTCCCGCTACCTTTATACTTCCGCACAAGAGAAATTAACCCTGAAATCGAGGCAACCTCTTCAAATTGTTTCCCTTCGATCAACATATTGCCCCATTCACCAGCACTAAATGAATGACCTCTGTACAGTTTTTTATTAATAACAATAGCTCCCCCTATTCCCGTTCCAAGGGTAAGCATAATGCAATTATTTTCATCTCTTCCAACACCTTGCCACATCTCTCCAAACAAAGCACAATTGACATCATTTTCAATGGATATAGGAACTTTTAATACAGCTTGTAATCTATCAATAATAGGAATACCAGCATAGCGTGGAATATGATCCACGCCGCCAGTTATGATTCCTCTATGAATATCTACAATTCCAGCTGTACTAATACCGATTCCAGAAACAACATGTTCATTCATTAATTGCACCGCCAAGCTAATAATCTTTTGAACGATTTGTTCCCCACCTAAATGGGCCTCTGTTAATGTAGTTTCGTGATTTAGTAATATCCCAGATTTTGAAATAATCCCATATTTAATCTGTGTGCCACCAATATCAAATGCGATATATTTTTTCACACTGTCACTTCCTCTAACATTATGAACTTCACTTTTCTGCATTGAAATGATGATGTTTTCCTTTAATAAGAGTTCACAAGATTTACAGATCCAGCTTTTACGTAGACACTGTTGTATTCTTTATTATCCGAGACAATTTCATAATACGATCCTTGTGGTGTATTAACTGTTTTCTTAATGGCTACCATAATGTTGCGAGATGTCATTCCAGTCTGACCTTCAGCCATACTTTTGAATATCGGAGAACCTGCCGTTAACGTTCCAAGTCGATATTTATTTAAATCTTTACTTCCATTCATTGCATCAATTCTATACATAAGCGAGGCAATTTGCTGTCCCCAATTTTCATCACTTGCATACATGACGTTCATTCCTTGTGCCTTATCTCCTAAGTTTCCACCATTATATGTATTTCCACTTGGATTTAAGTAATGCTTATCTATATATGCCGCACAAAAATCAATACCTTCTTCCCATGTTTTGAATCCAGTTGCACCATTGTATGGATCTGAATCTACCGCTCTAAAGCCAAATAAATTTTTCTTATCTTGCGCGATACGACTTGTTCCCCATCCTGATTCTAAAATTGCATGTGACACTAAGTAACCGGCATTCATCTTATATTTCTCTGCTGCACTTACAAAATATTTTCCTAATCCAATAAGTGGACTCTTTGCATTCGATTTACGTAAGAAATTATCAATTTCATCTCCTGTATAAGTAGATGTTGCACGAAGTGGCATATACTCAAAGTATTGATAACTATCTTGTCCTCCAATTTGCTTCTTATCAAAAGCCTCGTAACGCTCTCCTTCTTTTAAATGTTTCGGAGCATTACCAATTTGATACGTTGCATGTTTACCATTTTCCGGATTGTATACATAATGATATAACTTGCCATTTTTAGTTGCATAATACGACGTTTTCTCACCAGTCATTGTCGGATGTAATGTAACATCATTTATATTCACATAACCTGTCATACCATCAATTTGGACATGAATACGATCATCAACAGCTTTTACAAATTTCAGGTCAGCTCCACCCTTTACATATGTGAGCTTTTTACCCGTCGTAATATCATAAATATTAATAACACCATTTGCACGAACGAAACCTTGCTTCATATTTACAACTTTACCGTCACTTTTAATGTAAGCATCTTCTTTCATATTCTGCATAATTTGTGTTGCTTCCGCTTCATTTGGTTTTTGAACCTTTTGTGATGAGGTAACAATTTCATAAGAAGACGAACCTTGTTTAACTTTTAAGAACTGTAACGAAACATAACCCTCTCCGCCATTAAAACGGATTTTTGCCCAGCCATTTTCTTTTCCTATGATCGTAACAGTCTCTCCATTTTTCAAATGACCGACAGCTGCCGCACCTGTTGATGGACCTTTACGTACATTTAATAAAGACGCATTTACAACGGCTCGTTCTTCTATTACCTGTCCAGGGTTTGTTGGGTTTGTTGGATCTATGGAATCTTTACCAATCGTTATAAACTCTAACGACACATACCCTTCTTTTCCTTGGTAATTGATTTTCGCCCAGCCGTTTGCTTTTCCTAGTACTGTTACTTTTTCTCCATTTTTTAGGGTTCCTAAAATGGTGCTGCTCGTATTTGCCGCACTTCTTACTCGTAAGCTTGTCGCGTTAATCGTTCCTACTTCTTGCGTTCCATTCGTAATGTCTTCCGCTGGCTTTTCTTCTTGTTTTCCTGCTTCTAGCTTCACAAACTCTAGCGATACATAACCTTCTTTTCCTTGGTAGCTTATTTTCGCCCAACCATTTGCTTTTCCTAGTACTGTTACTTTTTCTCCATTTTTTAAGTTTCCGAGAATCGAGCTACTTGTATTCGCTGCACTTCTTACTCGTAGACTTGTCGCATTGATTGTTCCTACTTCTTGCGTTCCATTCGTAATGTCTTCCGCTGGCTTTTCTTCTTGTTTTCCTGCTTCTAGCTTCACAAACTCTAGCGATACATAACCTTCTTTTCCTTGGTAGCTTATTTTCGCCCAACCATTTGCTTT
>NZ_JBIYDP010000017.1:0-77906 GCF_044908765.1 Bacillus sp. RC251
TAATACTTGCTCTTTCATTTTGCATTCTCCTCTCTTTTTCTTTTATTACAAAACTTCTATTATACTAATACGCTTGATAGAAATACGATTAATGCCGTTAATACTACTGCTCCACTTGCTGATCCTACGAAGTCACCTTTTGTTACTTGTAATACTTGCTCTTTCATTTTGCATTCTCCTCTCTTTTTCTTTTATTACAAAACTTCTATTATACTAATACGCTTGATAGAAATACGATTAATGCTGTTAATACTACTGCTCCACTTGCTGATCCTACGAAGTCACCTTTTGTTACTTGTAATACTTGCTCTTTCATTTTATGTATCCTCCTTTTTAATAAGTTATCTATATGTAATTTCTAAGAAATGTTTATTTCATAGTTTTTATGTTAGCGTTACATTAAAGTTATTAACGTAACGTTTGTAACACTAATGTAACATAACTATTGTTACGTTGCAATATAATTACGTAAATTTTATTACACTTTTTTTACGTTTTTTTATAAACACCCTTAAAAACCCTGTTTTAATGCACTTTCTACTAACTCTATGTTTGTAATGTTATTGTAATATTACAGTCATATAACGAAATATACCCATACTCTCTCCTACTTTTGTTACAAATTAAAGTACATATTGGAATAAATACGTTGGAATCTATCAAATTTTCACTAACGATTTATTCAAGATAAAGTGAAAATTTAATCAGCCCTCACCAATCGAACTTTTATGGGCAGCCCGACCATTAAAACGGGATAAAATACAACCTTTCCAAGATAAGTTTATATGTTTCCTCTATATAACTATGTATAATAAAAGCAAAGAGGTGGTCATTTTGAAATTAATCGCATTAGATATGGATGGTACACTACTATCATCTAATCTTGAAATATCCAAAGAGAACTTACAAGCTATCCAAGCTGCAAAAGAGGCTGGTCATATAGTCATGATCTGTTCCGGTCGTGCAAAAGAGGATGCTTTAAAATTATTGGAAGAATATAAATTATCTCTTCCAGTTGGAGCGAGCAATGGGGCAATTGTTTATGTGGATGGAAAAGTAATTAACTCGCGTTGTTTACAAAATGATACAGTATACAAGCTTGCAAAATTACTAGAATCTGAAGGTTTTCCTTATAAGCTATATACGAATAAAGGAGTTTATTCTCCATATACATGGCAAGATCAAGTTATGCAAGCTTTCGAGGAGAACAAGCACGCATTAGATGTTACACTTGAGGAACTTGAAAGAATTACAGAAAAACAAAAAAAATCAAACTTAATTACTGATTTCCAAAAAATCGAAGATGTTGTAAATAATCCAGAATTAGAAATATCTAAATTCTTCATTTTGACATTTAATGCAGCGCATCGTGCACAGCTATTAAGCATGTTACAAGAAGACACTGATATTTCAGTTACGGCATCAGCTCCTACTAATGTAGAAATTATGGATAAGCATGGTCATAAAGGGAACGGTCTACAAGAAATGGCTACTTATTTCAATATACCAATTGAAGATACTATTGCGATCGGGGACAACTTTAATGATGTGCCAATGTTACAAGTAGCTGGCTTATCAGTTGCAATGGGAAATGCTGAAGAAGATGTAAAAAAACTATGTGATGTCGTAACATTAACAAATAATGAGCATGGTGTTGCTCACGCAATCGAGAAATTTGTATTGAAACAAACTTCATCTAGTAAATAAAAAAAGGACTCTTTCAATTTGAAAGGGTCCTTTTCTTTTATACATGATGACAAGCAACAAAATGCTCTTCACCAACATTACGGAATTCTGGTACCGTTTGTTTACAAATATCTGTTGCAAACGGGCAACGTGTATGAAAGCGACAACCCGAAGGTGGATTTGCTGGACTTGGAATATCACCCTCTAGTATAATCCGCTCTCGCTTCACTGTTGGATCTGGTATTGGCACAGCTGATAACAATGCTTTTGTATACGGATGCAGTGGGTTCGTAAATAACTCATCACGCGGCGCTGTTTCCACAATCGTTCCTAAATACATAATTCCAATTTTCGTACATAAGTGCTCTACTACGCTTAAATCATGAGAAATGAACAAATAAGATAGTCCCTTTTTCTCCTGTAACTCACTAAATAAATTAATGATCTGTGCTTGAATAGATACATCTAGTGCTGCCACAGGTTCGTCAGCTACTATAAATTCCGGATTTAATACCATAGCTCTTGCGATAACGATACGCTGACGTTGTCCACCAGAAAACTCATGAGGATACCGGTCAATATGATATGGGGCTAAGCCACATAACTCTAATACTTCTGTCACTTTTTCACGAACATTTTCTTTCGTCGCTAGTCCGTGAGCCAACATTGGTTCACCAAGTGCCTCTCCAATTCTCATTCTCGGATTTAATGAGCTAAATGGATCTTGAAACACGAGTTGCATATTAGGACGATGTTTTCTCAATTCCTCTTTTGATAGAGAATGAACATCGTGTCCTTTAAACTTCACTTCTCCCTCCGTTTTTTGAACGAGACGTAAAATTGTTTTTCCTATCGTCGTTTTTCCGCTTCCTGATTCACCAACGAGACCGAACACTTCGCCTTTATTAATAGTAAAACTTACTCCATCAACTGCTTTCACATGTCCAATCGTTCTACTAAATATGCCGCCTTTAATTGGGAAATATGTTTTTAAGTTTTTTACTTCTAATAATGGTTCACTCATTGTCCCGCACGCTCCTCATATAACCAGCAAGCTACTTTATGATTCTCATCATGTACATTCAGATTTGGCGCTTCTTCTTTACATATTTCCATACAATGCTCACAACGACCGCTAAAGTAGCAAAATTCATCCAAACCGACTAAATTAGGAACCTGCCCTGGAATAGAGTACAGTTTATCTATTCGTTTTCCCATCACTGGTTTTGATTTCAACAAACCTTTCGTATACGGGTGTTTCGGATTTTGGAATATTTCTAGTACTGGCGCTTCTTCAATCACTTTCCCGCCATACATAACGACAACGTAATCCGCCATTTCTGCTACAACGCCTAAATCATGTGTAATTAATAAAATAGATGTTTTAAATTCCTCTTTTACTTGCCTTAATAAGTCCAATATTTGTGCTTGAATCGTAACATCAAGAGCCGTTGTCGGTTCATCCGCAATTAATAACTTCGGATTACAACTAAGTGCAACAGCAATCATAATACGTTGTAGCATACCACCGCTCAGTTCATGTGGATAAGAATGGACAATTTCATCCGCACGAGCTATACCGACTTTACGAATTAACTCAATTGCCTTCTTATACGCCTCATTTTTACTAAGCAGTTCATGCTCCCTTAACGTCTCTACAATTTGTTCTCCTACAGTGAAGACCGGATTTAGCGATGTCATCGGTTCTTGGAAAATCATCGCAATATCATTGCCTCGTAAACTACGAAGCTCTTTCTCTTTCATTCCTAAAAGACTTTTTCCTTCATATAAGATATCTCCACCTACTACACTGCCTGATTCAGCAATAAGTCCCATAATAGATAAAGCTGTTACACTTTTCCCGCAACCCGATTCGCCTACAACACAAACCGTTTCACCTTCTCGAACTGTAAAACTAACATGATTCACAGCCTTTACTGTTCCTTCTTCTGTCTGAAAGTGTGTTTGTAAGTCTTTCAGCTCTACTACCGCTTTACTCATACCTTCTCACCTACCGTCTCATCTTTGGATCTAACGCATCACGAAGTGCATCACCAAGTAAATTAATTGATACAACTGTTATAAAGATTGCGAAACCAGGCGGAATCCATAACCACGGCCGCTTTTGGAAATCAATTAATGAGTTAGCTGCGCTAATCATATTCCCCCATGATGGTGTAGGTGGGACGACGCCGAGACCTAAGTAACTTAGCGCGGATTCACTCAAAATTGAACCTGCAACACCCAAAGTTGCTACAACAATAAGCAACGGAAAGACGTTAGGAATTAAATGATGAATAATTTTCCGAGAATCCTTTAATCCTAATACATCTGCTGCTTGCATAAAGGCTTGCTCTCGCAATGTTAAAATTTGTCCTCTCACAAGCCGGGCAAGTCCTGGCCATCCTACTAAACTTAAAATAATCATTACAACATATAAACGGTATTCCGATGGTAATTTCCATTCTGATAAAATTGCTCCCATTATAATAAGTAGCGGTAATCCCGGGATGGACATTAACACATCCGCAACACGCATAATTAAATGATCTACAACCCCTCGATAAAAACCAGCAATTGCTCCTAATAAAGCTCCTAGTATAACGGATAATAGCATCGACGCTAAACCAATTGTTAATGAAATACGACCTGCTTGCATAAGTCTAGTTAAAATATCCCGTCCCAACTGGTCTGTTCCAAGCCAATGTGACAGGCTGGGTGGTTTATTAATTTGTGTTACTTGTACTTTCCCATCAGCATACGGCGAAAAGATTGGACCGATAAAACTAAATAAAAACATAAATATTAAAACGTATAAGCCACACAGTGCCATCTTATTTTTCTTAATTTTTTTATACGCTTGACGCCATGGTGATGATTCATTTCTCTTTTTTTGTTCTTTCTTTTTCTCTATTATTGGTGTAATAGTCTCCATATCTTTCCCCCCTTACTTCAATCGAATTCTTGGATCAACAAACGCATATACAATATCAGCTAAGAAATTAGCCATAATTGTTAAACAAGAAAGAAACATTGTAAAGGCCATTAATACCGTATAATCACGGAAGTTTAATGCTTCTAATTGAATACTCCCAATCCCTGGCCAATTAAAAATCTGTTCAATAATAATCGCTCCTGAAAATAAACCAGGTAATTCAAAAGCAAGTAATGTAATTGCTGGCAAAATTGCATTTTTCAATGCATGTTTATAAATAACGGTTCTTTCTTTTAAACCTTTTGCACGAGCAGTACGAATATAATCTTGCCTAACAACATCCAACATGCTAGTTCTAAAATATCGTGTTAATGACCCTACACCAAGAAGCGTTAAAATAAATACAGGTAGAATCATATGACGTAATACTTCTAATATGTATGCTATTCCTGTTGAGTTACTTCCAATATCAATCATGCCACCAATAGGTAATAACTTTAAATCAACTGCTAATAATTTAATTAAAAATAATCCGATAAAGAATGATGGAAATGACATTGCTGCAAAGACACCGATTGTTACCAATCTATCAAACCAAGAGTGCTGCTTTGTTGCAGAAATAACCCCAATAATAAGAGCAATAATCCAAGTGAAAAATAAAGCTGCAACAGCAACGATAAATGTATTCCAAATAAATTTATTAAGTAATGAAGTTACAGGTTCTTGATACTGTAGAGAAAATCCAAAATCACCATGCAAAGCATTCACTAACCAATGAAAATACCTTTCAATAATTGGTTTGTTTAAGCCATACAATTCCCTTAACTCTTGAGCTCTCTCTGGTGTTAACTTAGGATTTGAATCAATATAATCCCCCGGCAAAAGTGCAAATAAGAAAAAAATAATAATAGATGTACCAAACAATGTAGGGATCATTTGAAGGAACCTACGAACGATATATGTTTTCACCTTTTGTCTCCCCAATCCTATTTACTTAAAAATAGAAGAACATTTTTTCAAAACAGCTACTATCCCATCGCTGTATGAAAAAACGCCTTCTATTATTTAGGTCAACCCTTATTGTTCAATAGATAACACTGGTAAGTTGGAACTAATGCTATCGTACTTTTCTGGATCAATTCCTTTTATACGTGCATTATGAGCATAAAGTAGTTTACGATAGTTTAATAAAATAACTGGTGGATCATCACTTAACTCTTTATACAGTTCTTTATAAATTGCTTTACGTTTTTCAATATCTGTCGTCCCTATACCTTTTACAATCAAGTCATCTACTTTCGGGTTGTTATAACCCGTATCACTTTTTGGATTAGTTGATAAGTAATCACTTACAACTTCACTTGGATCACTAATTCCTGGTGTTGAAACTGCCGCTAAATCGTAGTCACCTTTTCCTACTTTTGAAAGCATCGTATTAAAGTCCATCAACTCTGGATTTAATTCAACACCGATTTCTTTGTAACTTTCTTTTGCAATTGGAATAAAGATATCATTTGTTTTACCTGTATTTGATGCGTAGTATGTTAATTTTAGTTTTTGACCATCTTTTTCACGAACCCCGTCAGAACCTACTTTCCAACCAGCCTCATCCAATAATTTTTTAGCCTTTTCTACGTCGTGTGGATATTTATTAATACCTTCTTCTGTATATGCCCATGAAACTGGCGCAATTGGTACGTTAGCAACAGATCCATATCCTTGTAAAGCTGTATCCACATACTTCTTACGGTCTAATCCATAAGTAAGTGCTTGACGCACCTTCTTATCCTTCAAATACGATTTCTTATTATTTACATAGATATAAGCAATATCACTTGATGATTCAAGATTAATATTTGCAAACTCTAATCCTTTTAATTGGTCTATATTTTCAGGGTTCGCTCTAAATCCACTATAGTCCAGTTCACCTGTTTGGAATAATTGGAATCCAGTATCACCTGATGTGATTTTGTAAATAAAGTTTTTGATTTTTGGTTTACCTGCATAATAATTTTCATTAGCAACAAAGCGTACTTCTTGACCTGGAACATATTTTTCAAATTTATATGGACCCGCTGCAATTGGTTGCCCATATAATGCTTTTAAATAGTCTAAACTTGTATTTTGTTTATAATCTTTTCCATAATAAGCTTTTGATAGCACTGGACCACCTAAATTAGTTAGCGCCTGTGAATTAACTTTTTCAGTTGTAATTTTAATTGTCTGTGGATCAACAACTTGAATTCCTTCAATAGAAGTTGCTTTTCCTTCTTTATATTCTTTTCCACCTTTAACAGCATACTGTGCAATATCCATTCCACCTTCATACGCTTTATCATGAAGTAGTGTTAATGTAAATGCTACGTCCTCCGCCGTTAAAGGCGAACCATCACTAAATTTTAGATTTTTACGTAAATGGAATGTATATGTTAACTGGTCAGCAGAAATATCCCATTTTTCTGCAAGATCCGGAATAGGTTTACTTTGTTTGTCTGTTGTTACTAATGACGCAAAAATAACAGACGTTACATTTCCATCCCAACCATTATCTTGAAAATACGGAAGGAAAACTCCCCCTGGCTTAGAAATGGCTGTAATAAAAGTATCTTTTCGCTGATTTGCTTTCTCTGGACTTTTCTTTTTATCTGTAGCTGGAATTGATTCAATCTTAGCGTCTTTTAAATCCTGCTTTTTTACCGGTTCTGTAGAAGCCGTATCTTCCTGTCCCCCACAAGCAGATAACACAAGCAAACTACTCAATAATACTGAAAATACACCAGCCCATTTTTTTGTCTTTTTCTTCATTGTCCCCACCCTAACTTTTTTAATAATTAAACCTTATGAACTGCTTGCCTTATGTATGCCTCCCACAGCAATATTTTATAGCCAATCGGAAAAGTCGGTTTTATTCGTAAGAAAATAGATGTTTTTGAGGGGTAACAATCCTATTCCGACCTTTCCGGTAGACTTTATGGTTATTAGCTTATATCTTCCGTTATATTTTGTCAATTCTTTCTAAATAAATATTTTTAGAATTTTTTCAAAATTATCATTCTATCTTTAATTTAGGTAAACTTAATAAAATACCGTTATAGTTATCTTCTTGTAATCCTTGAATTCGTGCATTATGTGCAGACACCACTTTGCTATTATTCAAGAAGATTACAGGCGGGTCTTCACTTAATTCTTGATATAACTTTTTATAAATTTCTTTTCGCTTTTCAATATCCAACGTTTCTAATGCTTGCTTAGCTAATTCATCTACTTTCGGATTATAATATCCATCATAATTTCGTTTACTTGTTGAAACAAACTCTTCAATCGTTCCGCTCGGATCATCAATCATTGGCGTAGATACCATCGCTAAATCATAATCACCTTTTATCACTTTTGAAATCATCGTATTAAAGTCCATATATTCTGGGTTAAACTCTACACCCAACTTTTTATAATCTTCTTTCATCACAGGAATCATTACATCATTTATTTTACTTGCTGATGAGGCAAAATAACTTACTTTCAATTTTTGTCCATCTTTTTCACGAATTCCATCCGAACCCGCTTTCCATCCAGCCTCATCCAGTAATTTCTTCGCCTTCTCTAAATTATACTCATATTTATTAATGCCCTCTTCTGTATACGCCCATGAAACTGGCGTAATCGGTACATTAACGAGTGACGCATATCCTTGGAAATACGTATCAATAACCTTTTGACGCTCTAATCCGTAAATAAATGCTTGGCGGACACGTTTATCTTTAAAGTATGGCTTCTTATAATTCATTTTAATGTAGCCATAAGAGCTTCCCGTATACACATTAATATTAGCAAAACCTAAATCTTTTAATTGCTCAATGGTCTCCACGTTTGTCGTAAAACCATCATAATCTACTTCTCCTGCTTGAAATTGTTGTAACTTCGTATCACCCTTTGTAATTTTATAAATAAAGTGCTCAATCTTCGGTTTTCCTTCAAAATAATTTTCATTTGCTACAAATCGAACCTCTTGACCAGGAATATATTTATCCAATTTATAAGCTCCTGCTCCCACCGGCTTTCCATATAACTCTTTTAAGTACTCCAAGTGTCCTTGTTTATACTCTCTCCCATAATAAGCTTTAGATATAACTTCTCCACCGATTAATGATAATGTTTGAGCATTTACCTTTTCAGTCGTAATCGTAATTGTTTTCGGATCAATGATTTGAATTCCTTCAATAGAGGTTGCCTTTCCTTCTTTATAAGCTTGCCCACCTTTTATTGCTGTTTGGCTTATATCAGTCGCACCACTATAAGTTGGATCATGTAATAACGTTAATGTAAATGCTACATCATCTACAGTTAACGGTGAACCATCACTAAACTTTAAATCATCCTTCAAATGGAATGTATATGTAAGCTGATCCTCCGAAATCTCCCACTTTTTCGCTAATATTGGAATTGGCTTTCCTTCCTTATCCAGCCCAACAAGGGGCGCAAAGATAGCTTGCGTTATATTACCATCCCATCCATTCTCCATAAAGTGCGGAAGGAATATCCCTCCAGGACTCGGCATTCCAACTACAAAAGTATCTTTTCTTTCATTTACTTTTGTAGGACTTTTTGCTTTGTCGCTCGCCTTAATAAATTCATCTTTTACTTTTGGTACGTTCCCGGCTTCATTTGTACTTGCTTCCTCATGACCACATCCGGCTAGTAATACTGACACACTAAGAAATGTAGCAAGTGCTCCTTTAAAAACATTTTTCATTGCACTCTCACCTTTACCTTCCTAATTTTTAAAGATGTAGGAACATAGGCCTCCTTTCTGTAACTATCTTTATTTTTCCTATAAAAATAGTATGAATTAATTTCAAGATTATTCCTTTCCTTTAAACATGTCAATCACTCTCTTTTATTTCTTATTACAAAATTAAAAATTCACTTCTATTCGTTCCATATGAAACATAGACTACTAATAACCAATTACCAAAAAGGGGGCGAAAACATGGACAACCTATTCCAATACGTCCTGCACTACGTGTTATTAACCATTATGATAGTCGGGGCGCTATTACTATTCCCATTCTTCCCAAAGTTCGTCCTCTTTTTATCTTTTTTTATTATGCTCGGGATCGCTATTATCATTTCAACAAAAGAAGATACCACACAAAAAGAAAACAGAGTTCAGCGTGTAAAGCTGTAACTCTGTTTTTTTCAGTCGTAACGTATTCTTGTTAAACTAATTATGAAAAAGACCCCTGCAAATAAAATGAGTATACCAATATATCCTCCTATATCTGCCAATGTACCTCCCCTTACAATTAACTCCGTAAAGCCACGCATCGCCCAAGTTTGTGGAACAAAGTTTGCTACCGTTTGCATCCATGCTGGTTCAATTTCAATCGGCCAATAAAGACCACCAATCATGCATGTTGAAATCACAACGATATTCCCTAGCGCTGACTGTTGTTCTGTTGTTTTTACGATGCTTGCTAATAATAAGGCTAGACCAATGACAGCTAATAATAATACGGAAACGAGTATAATAACCCCTAATAAATTTCCCCACTGCACATCAAATAAGGAATACGTTGATATCATTAAAACACCGAATTGAATCCAACCTATTAAAAAGAACGATAGGATATACCCTGCTAATATTTGAACTTTTGAAACCGGCGTTCCTAATAAACGAGACCAAACACCAAGTTGTCTAGCTTTCAAAATAGTCCCCGTCGCACTTAACATAACAATCATAACGAATAGAATTGAAAAGCCTGCCGCTCGTCCTGTAACGTCATTTAACTTTTGATCATCATGTGAAATTGACTCTTTTTGAATCGAAACAGGTTCTACTTTTGTATAAATTTCTTTATACATTGTTTCCCACGAAGTGTTACTTTTCTTCTCTAAATCTCTCGCTGCGCTAACTTCTATCTCCATTTTTTTTAACGCGCTTGCCAATACTTGCTCTACAGAAGTTCCACCAGTAAAATCAGCACTGGCTTGAAACTGAATACTTTCTATCCTTCCATCTAGCATACTCTTTTGAAAGTCTTTCGGAATAATAACTATGCCGGATGATTTTTTGTTTTCAATCTTCTGTTTTCCTTCCTTATACGTTACCTTCTCTATAGAAATTAAGTCACTTTTCTTTATGTCCTCGTAATACTTGGTAGATAATGTAGAACCATCTTCATCTACTAAGCTAACATTTACTTTCGTATTCCCACTTCCACCTAAAAGTCCGCCGAAAATGAGTGTAAAAATAATAGGCATTCCAAACATGAGTATATAACTTTGTGGTTTTATTAAAATTTGTTTTAACTCTAGCCAACAAAGCGCCCAAACCTTCTTCATCATTTCCCCCTCCTATCTCGTACGTAAACGTAATGTTCCTATCATAACGGAGACAATTCCCGCACTACATAAACTAAAAATAACAGGGAGTAACACATCCCAAGGTGTTCCCGACATAATATTTAAGAAGCTCGTAAGTGCCCATTTATTCGGAGCAACATTCGCAATGGTTTGAAGTGTATCAGGGAATACGTAAATCGGTAACATCGATCCCCCTAATATAGCGAGTATTTGAATACCGATTCCTCCCATTACATCTGCCGTTTTTTCCTCACGAATAAAAGCTGCAATTAACATAGATAAACCAGAAACACAAATTGCATAAGACATTCCCACCACTACTATTTGGGACAAGTCTCCACCCCATTCCACTTGAAACATAAAGTGTGTAGCAACTATAAACATTCCTAATTGTATACAAGCAAATAATAATGTACCTAAAAACTTCCCGAATAAAATTGAAAATGAGCTCGTCGGTGTACTGAACAAACGCGCCAATGTTTCAGTTCGTTGCTCTGTTACAACTGACTTTGCACCTACTGTTATGTTATATAGTAAAAACATGACTAACATCGCTGCTGCATAATATTGCATCGCTGCAACTGTTTTTTTACCTATCGTTCCTTTTTCAATGTTATTTGCACCCGAAGTTGCTACTGTTTGTAAATCTCCACTCACTTCTTTTGCAACTTGTTCCACATTACTATGCTGAGACTTTGCTAATTCCGTCACAACACTTTTAGTAGATACCACAACTGTTTGAACACGCTCTGAAAAAGAACGGATCATTGATTCAGCGATTTTCGCTTGTATATCTTTTGATGGGTCTATAAAAACCTTTGGTTCTTTTAATTTTCCATCTTGTACTTGTTCGCTCCATTTATTTGGGATGACAATTCCCACATCGATTTTCTTTTCCTTTAACATACCTTCAAGCTCTTCCTGAGAATTAACTATCTTTACTTTCACACCATCTTTTAATTCTTTAGATTGCAATACGTCTTTTTGAAAGACATCTGCGAGCTCATCAGTTCCTTCTTGATAATAGCCAATCACTGTTTTTGGTAGTCCACCATTATCAAATATATTACTTAACGCTGAACCTAAAATCGCTGTTAATAAAAGCGGCATAATTAACATCATAATAAATCCACGCCGATCAATTAAACGTATTTTTAAATCTTTCCATGCAATAATAAAACTTTTCATCCCGCACTAACCTCCTTAATCACGAAGTGAACGTCCTGTTAATTGTAAAAAGAGTGCCTCTAAATTCGGTTCTTGCACTTCAAGCTTTAAAATCTGAGCGTTGTTCTCCACAACTACTGACACAACTGTACCAATGGAGTCGCCACCATTTAGTCCAATATCAATCGTACTATTATCTTCATCAAAAATAATTCGTTCAACAACAGATAGTGCTTTCAACTTTTGTAGCAATTCCGTACTATAACGATTTAATTGCAATCTCACTATAAACCCATCTGCCAGGCGATTACATAGCTCCCTTTTCGTTCCTAATGCAATTAACTTTCCATGATCAACAATTGCAATTCTTTCACATAAATACTCTACTTCTTCCATGTAATGACTCGTATAAATAACTGTCATCCCTTTTTCATTTAGCTTTTTAACAGTCTCTAAAATGTGGTTTCTCGATTGCGGATCAATCCCAACTGTCGGTTCATCCATAATTAATAACTCTGGCTCATGCATAAGTGCTGCACCAATATTAATACGCCTTTTCATTCCACCTGAAAATGTTTCAATTTTATCTTTTCCACGGTCTTGTAAACCGACGTAAGCTAATACTTCCTCCGCTCGCTCTTTTGCAACTTTTCCATTTAAACCGTACATCTTTCCCCAAAAAACCAAATTTTCCTTCGCTGAAAGTGTCGGATACAACGCAATATCTTGCGGAACAATACCAATTTTCTTTTTCGCCTCTAATGGATATTCTTTTACAGATTTCCCACCAACCTTGATATCACCACTATCGTATGGAATTAACCCGCAAATCATTGATATCGTCGTTGATTTTCCCGCTCCATTTGGACCAAGCAATCCAAATGTTTCACCTTTTTTCACTTCAAAAGAAACATTCTTTATGATTTCCTTCTTACCAAATGATTTCGTAATATGATCTATGACTAACATACTGATTCAGCCCCTTTGCATTCATTTACAATTTCATTGTAGAAAAATCCCTTCTCTTCTCCATCACCCTTGAGATAGAAATACAAAATAAAAAAGCAGCAAATTTTGCTGCTTTTTCACAATTATATATGCCAAAAGTCATGTGTACATCGTGATGCCATACCTTACTGCGTATATGGCTGCTTGCGTTCGATCTCTCAGTTCTAACTTACTAATTAAATTAGAAACATGATTCTTAACAGTTCCTTCTGTAATAAATAGCTTTTCCGCAATCTCTTTATTATTTAAACCAAGTCCAATTTCTCTTAAAACATCTACTTCCCGCTCAGTTAATTGCGCTAATTGTTCTGGTATGGTGCACTCTACTGCTACTTTTGTCTTTTTTAATTCTTTTATGATTTGCGCTGTTATATCCTGAGGAAGCACAGCCCCTCCACTATGCACCGTTAAAATTGCTTGAGCGATTGCATCTGTCTCCATGTCCTTCAATAAATAACCACTTGCTCCTTGCTCCAATGCTTCAAAAATAAGCTCACTATCACTAAAAGTCGTCAACATAAGAACCTTTATATGAGGGAACTGTTCTCTAACTAAACGTGTTCCTTCAACACCATTCATACGAGGCATCCGAATATCCATCAAAATAATTTCAGGATGTAGCTCTTTCACTTTTTGTATCACTTCGTCTCCATCAGTAGCTGTTCCCACTACTTCAAGTTCCGAACGTAAATTTAACAACATCGCTAAGCCATCACGAATGAGTGATTGATCATCAACAATCATAATCCGAATCATACAGTTCCCCCTATTATCCACTTTTTCTCCTGAAGTGGAAATTCAATCTTTAACTGAAAGCCTTTTTCTATCTCACTTTCAAATTGAATAGCTCCCCCATGTTCCTCTACACGTTCTTTCATATTAAGTAAACCAAAACCTGGGCTTACCTCGTTAACTCCCACGCCATTATCCAAAATGCATAGTTTAACTTGTCTCGTCGAACAAGTTAAACTCACTTCACATAAACTCGCTTTCCCATGCCGCTTTGCATTCGTTAAAGACTCTTGCATAACCCGGAGCAGTGTGGGTTGTAGTGACAACGGAATCAAAACCGGATCCCCTTGTAATTGAAAAGATACTTGTACTTTCGTCGCTTTAGAATATCCATGTAACATTTCACGCATATTCTCTATTATGTTCCCTAGTTTACCTTCTTCTTTTAAGGCGTGTACAGAAGCTCTCACCTCTTGAAGTGATTTTCTAGCTAGCCCATGACATGTATGTAAAACCTCTTCCGTAGTGTCCGATTTTTGTTTCCACAAAGCCTCTGCCAGTTGTAATTGAACAAGTAAGGCAGTCATATTATGACCAACTGTATCATGAATTTCTCGGGCAATATCATTCCGCTCCCGAACAGCAGTCAATTCTTCCACCTCTTTAGCATATAACCGTAATTGTTCATGCGCTTCTTTTAGAGCTGTATGAGATAATGCTAATTCCTCATATTGCTTATCTACCATTTTCCGAGCAGCTGTAAGTTTTTTTATTAAACTTCCAGCTAAAGCACTAAAAACGATGAACATGAAATTAATGGCATTACTCTCCAATTCTAAACTACCTGTATGTTGATACGCATGTAATATATTTATAAGCCAACAAAGAAAGAAAAAAGTAATAAAAAAGTACTTCATGCTTCTACGAAATTCATGAATAAATAGCCCTACTGCATCAATTCCAAATATAATTAAATATAAACATGTCTCGGGAAATAAAAAACCTAATAAAGCTGTGACTATCCCATTCGCTAATATTGTATAAAAAACAAGTTTTTTACCTCCATTCACTTTTACTAGCAAAATGTGATTCACAATATAAATAAAAAGTGCTGTACCCACAAAAAATTGCAAATGTGCTGTTTCACGTGAAACATGGTTTGCGTAAACAAAACAAATCATGACGATCGTAGCTATTCGCGCGTATCCTAACATAAAATTCTCCTCACGTTTTAATAACCTAAAATATGTCTCTTTATTGTAACAACAAGAAAATTATACCAATTACTTCTCTTTTCTTACACAAAAAGAGCAAGCCCTCCTCAAAATATGAGAAAACAACTTGCTCTTTCATTCTAATTTCTTTACTCCACAATATTCTCTAACTCATTATATAAATCCGCTCGTAACAACTCTTTCTTCGTTTTTTCTTCATACAATTGTTCAAACATTTCAACATCAACTACATGTTCCATCTTACACTCAAGCATATATATATCCTCTTCTACATGCATTAACTCCGTTTCAATATCCTCAACATTCCTAACTTCTTTCTTTTTTACAGGAGCTGTTGCCATACTTTTTCTTCCTTGGCGTTGCTGCTTTATTACTTGTTTCTCGAGCTTTTCTTCCCACTTTTGACGAGCCCATGCGTAGTTCCCTGCAAACTCAAATAATTTATGCTCATCAATCCAATACATCTTTTCAAATAACTTATTTAAAAAATAACGATCATGTGAAACAGCTAAAATCGTCCCATTATATTGCTCAAGAGCTTCCTCTAAAACTTCCCTTGATTCAATGTCGAGATGGTTTGTCGGCTCATCTAAAATCAAAAAATTGATATCTTGATACATAAGTTGCGCAAGTCTTAATCTCATTTTTTCTCCACCGCTCAGTTGCGTTACTTTCTTAAACACCGCTGGACCATAAAATAAAAACTTAGCTAATATATGTCTCGCTTCTCCCTCTGTTACAGCTACATATTCCCTGAAAGCCTCTAATACATTACTCTTCATATTTCCGTACGCATGCTGTGATAAATAACCGATTTTCACACTACTACCAATTCGAATTTCTCCAGCGTCTGGTTTTATTTCTTCTAATAATAACTTTAGTAGCGTTGTCTTTCCTGTACCATTACGGCCAACGATCGCCGCACGCTCTTGAAAACGAACATGTAAATTCGCTTCGTTAAATAAAGGATGGCCAGCAAACCCTTTACTCACTTCTTTCATTACAACAACATCTTTCCCACTTCTCTCTTGGCCTTCAAACTGAAGTCCCATTTGTTTTCGTTCTAAAATAGGTTTCTTTAGTTTCTCTATACGTTCCAGTGCACGTTCCATACTTCTCGCTCTCTTATGCAATCCTTCATTCGGAGGATTCGCCTGATTTGCCCATTCACGTAGTCGCTTAATTGCTTCTTTCATTTTCTTTATTTTCTTTTGCTGTTCTTGATAAGCCTGAAACTCCTGAAGTAACCGTTCTTCCTTTTCGTCAACAAACTGAGAATAGTTCGTATGATACACGTGAATCTCTCCATCTTCTAAATCAAAAATCTTCGTTACAACTTCATCAAGGAAATAGCGATCATGTGAAATGACCATAACCGTTCCATTGTATTCTTTTAAAAATTGCTCTAGCCACTCTACGGCAAATAAGTCTAAATGATTGGTTGGTTCATCTAATAGAAGTAAATCTGGTTTCTGCAATAGCATGTATGCAAGGCTTACTTTTGTTTGTTCCCCACCACTTAACTCCAGAAATGGTCGAGGGAATAATTCTGTCACCTGTAGACCATTTGCTACCTTCATCAAGTTCGCTTCTATTTCATAACCACCAAGAAACGCAAACTTTTCTTGGATTACTCCGTATCTCTCCATTAATTTTTGTAAAGCAGATGGTTCCCGTTCTTCCGCCATATTTTTTTCTAAAGCACGCATTTCTCTTTCTAATTCCTTTTCTGTTTTAAAAGCGGAACTCAATACATCATATACAGTCATACCCTCATCAAATTTCGGAATTTGTGCCACATGACCAATACGTGTACCTTTCTTCATATGAATGGCTCCTGCATCCAAACTTTCCATTCCAGTTAGAAGCTGAAAGATTGTTGTCTTCCCACTACCGTTACGACCAACTAATCCAACACGTTCACCATTCTTTATTTCAAGCGATATATTTTCAAATATGATGTTTCCACCAAAAGATTTCGTTACATTATTTACACTACAAATTGTCATTTTCCGTACTCCTTTCAATATAAAAAACCATGGGAAAGAAACATTCCCCATGGTTTTCGACATAGAAAAAGGAAGCCAAATAGCTCCCTTTTCACACGTTTATTAAAAATGGGTGAAGAGATTTCTATCGTTCAATAGCTACTATGCAATTGTTAAAAAAGGACAGACGTATCCCGTTAACAACTACATCATGAAAAATCGCACGACAAAAATAGATATAATCTAAAAATTTGGCACGTGCAGCTAAAGAACGTTTCATCTCATTCACCTCTTTCGTACGAAATTTAATACTTACTTCTTTATTATACTTTCCCATTTCATGTTTGAATAGTCATTTTTCTGAAAATAATGAAGATAGGCTAAACATTTCAATAAGTGACATCAAATCTTACAAAACTGTTATGTTCACGTAATGGAAAGCGATAGTACGAAAAGATGCCTCCCTATACAATAAAGATGTAAACAAGAGAGCCAAACAAAAGGAGGAAACGATCATGATGAAAGAAATCGTAAAAGCAATCTTTGAGGTATTAGTGAACGGACAAGCAGTTGTAAAAGAACTAAATGAACTATAAAAAGGAGTGAAGGAATATGATGAACATGGTAAAAATGATTTTACATGCTCTAGTTGATGCAAAAGCAGTTAGCCAAGAATTAAACCAACAATAAAAAAGGGGTAAATGAATATGAAGAAAGCCATTATTGTAATCGCAAGTACAGCAATTGCCTTATACACAATAAAAAATAGAAAAAAGAAACATAATAAAAATGATTTATATTATCCATACACATTATTAAAGAAAAAATAAAAGACAAGGTACCCTATTGTAATGAGGATATCTTGTCTTTTATTTTTCCTATTCCTTTTAAAGGATTTCCTTCTCCTTTTCCCGAATGTATTAAGCGGGATTTTTACACATATTTTAAAGGGGCATATATACAAATGGATACACAACAACTATACTTTTTAAACGATATTGGCAAACAAAAACCAGAAAGCATTCGGAATAGAAGCGCTGCATGTCCTTTTTGTGACAGAGAAAATTTAACGGATATTTTAGCAACTGAGGGCTCAATTATTTGGCTGAAAAACAAATTCCCTACATTAAAAGATACATTTCAAACGGTGCTAATCGAAACCGATAATTGTAAAGACCACATTGCGACATATACAGAAGAACATATGAGATCGCTAATTCGTTTCTCCATTAAACATTGGTTAGACTTACAGAAGAATGAAGAATTCACATCTGTGATTTTATACAAAAATCACGGTCCATTCTCAGGCGGGAGTTTGCATCATGCACACATGCAGATTATCGGAATGAAATATGTAGACTATCTCGGTAACGTAGAACAGGACAACTTCCGAGGAGTCATTGTACAAAAAAACGAACGCATTGAACTCAATATTTCAGATCGTCCTATTATCGGTTTTACTGAATTTAATATCATCATTGCAGATATTGGATACATAGATGAACTGGCAAATTATATTCAGCAAACTGTACGTTACATACTGACAGATTTCCATAAAGGATGTAGTAGTTATAACTTATTCTTCTATTACTTAAACGGAAAAATCATTTGTAAAGTTGTTCCTAGATTCGTCGTTTCACCATTATATGTAGGATATAAAATACCGCAAGTTTCTACAAAACTAAAAGACGTGAAAATACAACTCGTGCAGTACTTCACGAGCGAAAAAGATGCAATTATTCATAAAAAAACAGAGTAGGTATAGAAAACCTACTCTTTGATTACACCTTTATTTCGATAGTACACATCTTCTAATCCGATGTTATACTTCATGTTATTATCCGTCCACTCTGGCCCTAAATTTCCTGGCCATCCAGATGTATTTGCTACATATTTTAGTAATGCAAAATCAGTCAAACCTTTTTGCACCCCGCGCTTATATCCTTTCATTAAATGCGGCATTGCAATTTGCGCATTTGTGCGCGGATCTTTCAACTCTTCATCAGTTAAATGATCTGGTGCAAGCCCACCGCCACGGTGCAATTGAAACAGTCCGAATGAAGTTCCGTTATCTCCAATACTTCTTGGATTTAACCGGCTTTCATGTTCAGCAATTGTAAGAGGTATCCATTCTGGAAGATTGACTTTCTTTGCTTCCTCTATAATAATTTGTTTCATTTGTTTTGCTTCTTCTGAGTCAACATAGCTTGTCTCATTCACTAACTTGCCCATTCCTTCAGACTTTCCTTGGAAATATAAGTACACCCCAAGAACAACTAAAAATCCTACAAAGAATTTCTTCACTACCACTACCTCTTTCTCCGCTGAAATTTGTCCCCTTTCAGCCTTCCTCCCTTTACAATTACCCACATTCTATCATTCTCTTACCCTTTTATCATAGCAAATAACTATATATATTATCATCATGCTTTAGACCGATTTTGTGAAAAAACAGCTGGTAAATACGTGCAAAAATGTAACTTTCATAGACTACAACGTATTTTTTGTATATAATTGTAAATTGAAGTCTACATATAGAATAGGAGCAGACCAAATGAAAAAATGCATCATACTCTTGTTCAGCATTTTACTACTTATCCCTATCCACACCTCTGCACAAACATCATCAAAACCAAAAGTACTTGTTTTATACAGTACACAAGACGATAAAATTACAAATAATATTCAAATTCTTAATACCCAATTAGGACATTTTACAAACGATATAACTACGAAAAGTTTAAAAAAGGCTAATGAAATTACTAATTCATCTTCTTATACACATATTGTTTATATCGGTGAACAAAAAGAAGAGTTTCCTATTGAAACAAAGCAACTTCTAGAAAATTTCTCAGGCCCAATATTAGTTTTAGGACAAAATGTTGAACAATTATCTCATCGCTTTTCTTTCATTACCCTAAAGGCTGATGATATACGAGTTAATAAAATCGAATATCCAAGCCATAAGCTTAAAAACACTTTAGAAGAGGAACGATTGATTCAATCTTTTGATACAAATGGAACTGTTCTTGCTAACGCTGTAAGTTCAAATAGCAAGAACCCACTAATCGTTCAGCATGAAACATCTTATTACGTCGCAACGCCACACCTCTTTGACTGGATGTCTCATTACGTTGGTGAAATGTTATTTTCTTACTTTGGACAAAAGCCAACGACAAATAAAGTAGAGGCTTATTTGCGTCTTGAGGACGTTCATCCGGCCGCAGATATAAATCAATTAAAAGAAATTGCTGAATTACTAAAAGAGAAAAAGATTCCTTACATGATCACTGTTATTCCTGTATATAAAGATCCTGATACAGGTAAAACACTGCATTTAAAAGATAAACCCGAACTAGTCGATCTTTTACGCTCTATGCAAGATGATGGTGCAGCAATTATTATGCATGGTTATACGCATCAATTTTATGATAGTGAAACTGGGGAAGGTTTTGAATTTTGGGACGTAAAAACAGATCAACCAATTCGTCAACCGAAGCATGAAAAACCAAAAACAAAAGATGACTTCCCTAATATCGAAGCATATAATGCATATGTAAAAAAAGGGGAAGAGTTTGAAGAAAAGTATACGACCGATCATATTGAAAAAGGTATTCAAGAACTTGTAGATGCCAAACTATATCCTGTCGCATTTGAAGCACCTCATTACACGATGTCTCAAAAAGGATATGAAATATTATCAAGGTACTTTTCAACTTATGTAGGACAACTACAGTTAAGTGATACAACTTGGAAATCCATGCACTCACCATTCTATACAAGTACCCCATCATTTTTACACGGGATGAAATTAATGCCTGAAACAGTTGGCTTTATTGAAGAAGATAAGCCACATGCTATTGCAAAGATGAAGGAACGTGCTGTATCTATTGCTAAATTATCCGATGGAGTTATTGGTGCATTCTATCATCCTTACTTAGGTGTAAAACCATTAAAAGAAGTATTAAAGGATCTAGAAAGCATTCCAAATATAGAATGGATTGATTTACAAAAAGAAGCAAATGAAGTGAAAATGCAAGATATTCATATTACTACTAATAAAGACGGCATTCACGTTGAAAAACCAACAAGCGCAAGCTATGTAATGGATTATATAAAACAATATGGATTCTTCCTTATACTTGGTTTCTTCATCATTGTCTTTCTATTGTTATTAAGACGTGCGAAAAAATTAGAATCCTAAAAAAACCACCAAGCAAAATGCTTGGTGGTTTTTTTAACTTAAACCAAAACGCGGCATATTATTAATAACCCATTGATTATTTTCATAAATAAATTCAACTTCTACTTTTTCTGTTACATTATCATAGTCATTATACGTTTCTACCTGCGCTTTTATTTTTCCATCCTTTAACTCGGCAGAAATAATTTTTGTAAATTTAGTTGCTGCTTTTGATCCTGGATCTCCAACAGCATAGTGCATTTTTCCATTTAACTCTTTAATATACTTACTCTTCATATACTCTGCTATAAATGGTTTTGAGAAGTACGTAGATAGCGTGGCCTCTAAAGTGTCCTTTGTATTATAAGCAGGATTCACTAATTCCCCGTACGAAAAATCCCCTACTCGTTTTGGGTTTCCTGTTAGTGCAGCCATTTGAATATTAGTAAGTTCCTTTTGTGCATTCCATACTTTCTGTAACATAACCTCATCTACTAGCTTCTTATCTTTTACTTCATTTGATTTCTTTGTATCTAGATTTAAAATAGTTCCATTATCCGTATAAAGATACATATCTCCTGCTACAAAATATAAATAGGATTTAGTTGGTTCAACCGCTTTATTATAAATTACTTTTTCATTTCCGCCATTCATTTTCTTCTTATATACTCCATCCTCTTTTAAATAATAAAAGGTATCCCCTTTCACATTCATCTGCAAGGCATCCTTTACTAATAGCTTTTCATTATTTTGTTGAATGTCTATTTCATATATGCCATGCTCAGCTTCATTTGTTTCAAAAGGTAACGAAAAGTCGACAACAGCATATAATTTTTCATTATTATAAGTAGCACTAGATATTGTTGCATAATTTTCTTTTGACCAAGTTTTATTATCTTTTGTCACTTGTGTTCCACGATTTTTATTCCAATGTAAAATACTATCGTCTATCGTTTGAGACCAACCTGAGTTTTTAAATGCCGCTTCTTCTTCCTGCCCCGTTTTCAAATCCATTTTTACTATCCCTACAATATCAAAACCACCATGCTCAGAATATTTTTTCGGATAAAATAAAGTTTGGTCTTTTATATAAACATAATTTGTATCCGCTTTTAAAGTGTCTAGCTTTTTGTTAGCTATATCATACTTCATTAAAGAAGATAATCCCGCATTCTTATCTTCATCCGTATGAATAAAATATAAAGCTTTGTTTTTTATATTTATGTAAGAAGCATTTACACCTTCCACTACACGTTCCGAAGTCTGAAATTGATCTTTCGTACGATAAATGCCTCCTGTATTTTTATTACCATTTACTGCATAGTAAACCCATCCATCACTCTCTGCCATCTTCCCTTTATTAGAACTGTTTCCAACCGTATTCCCATTTTCCTCATTTTCTTTCATCTGTTTTTCAACTACTGGATCAATTTGTTCTTCCTTCTTTTCCTGTGTTGTGTTTGGGTTTATAACCTTTTTTTCTGCCTCACACCCAAACACTACAAGTGAAAGTGCACCGACCATCATTGTAATA
Organism: Bacillus sp. RC251; assembly: GCF_044908765.1. Classification (NCBI taxonomy): domain Bacteria; kingdom Bacillati; phylum Bacillota; class Bacilli; order Caryophanales; family Bacillaceae; genus Bacillus; species Bacillus sp. RC251. Next base: position 22,832 of record NZ_JBIYDP010000017.1, read on the forward strand.
GCCATTTTTTTATATGCTCTCCCCATTTTCTTCCCCTACTTTCTTCATCAAATTAAACACATCATAAATTATAGAAAATTTTAGAAAAAATATCCATAATAAAAAGGATAAGAGTAACGCTCCTATCCTTTCAAATAAAATTGAATCGTATTTTCATATATCGTTTTCGCAACCTTATTAACAGATACGTTTTTTATAACACTAATTTCCTTTAATACCTCTCGAATCATTCTCGGATGCGTCATAACATCCTCGTGAAATTCCCACGGTCCATCTGTTTCTACCATCATATATTCAAGTGGATAATACGAAACAATTTTTCTAATTTTGTCCTTATGTAAAACATCTGGTGTGATAGAAATATAATAACCGTTCCTCATCATCCGTTTCATTGTTGTTTCACTTCCTTTAAACCAATGAAAGTGTGCACGTGAAACTTTATATTTCTCTAGTAAATCACATACAATATCAGCATCTTCATACACTGCATGCAATATAATCGGTAAATCATATTTACTAGCTAGTTCAACAAATCGTTGTAACACTGATATATATGATTTGATAGTAATACGCTCATCTTCTTTTCTTAAATAATACGGTAAGCCTACTTCACCAATCGCAACTATGTCTTCTACATGCTCTTCAATTAATTTATAAATTTGCTCACATTCTTCTTTATGAATCGGTTGCTCCGGATGAAAACCTATTGCTGGATGTACAAAAGGATATCGCTTTGCTAAAGATAAAGTTTCTTTACATGATTGATAATTCATAGATACCGCGATAAGCCCCTGTATCTCTTTACTATGTTCCACATCTTTAAGTAATCTACTTTTTTCTTCATCCTTATATTGGTCAACATGTATATGACTATCAATCCATTTCATCTTTATGCCCCCATAAAAAAAACAAGAAAGGATCTCCCTTCTTGTTTTATCATCTATATTATTTAACAATTAAGTTTGTTATGATATCAAATAATCCAATACATACTACGGCAACAGTAAAGTAGCTACAGAAATCTTTAATTGGAAACTTCACTACTTCTTCTTTACGCATCCCATTTTTCTCCCTTCTTACTATATCCCTAATTATTTTATCTATTTGTATCTATTATGCAAAAAATATGACAAATTTACTATCGAATTAACTTACGTAAACCTTACAATGTTGTAAGGTTTATAAAAAGAGCCTCATCTAAATACAGATGAGGGCTATTAAAAAGTAGTTGGTTTTTCATTCTTCATTAATATTACAAACAGAAAGTAATACAGTGAGACTTTCTAATTACACTATATGAAATTCACTATCTTTTAACCATCGAATTACATTACAGAAGACTTACATGTTTGTAAGCTATGTGTAATGTAATTCGATAGTTTCTCTTACCTATATCTCGTACAATAAAGTTAGAAAGCAAGCCAAATAAGAAGAACACTCACATAACCAAATTACATTGCTAGTAGCTACTCTTCTTATACCTTTCACTCATGCTACTACAATGTACCCCCTTCCCCTTTATATAACAAAAAGAGCCTTAGTCCATATGGACTAAGGCTCTTTCATGAACCCTAAAATACCCCTACCTAGTATTTTTATTTTCGACAAAAAATAGGTGGGGGTATAATCTGCTATCTCATCGTTAAAAGTTTACTCTTCGCATTAATAGGAATATTTACAGCTTCAATTTCTTCAATCGCCTCTCCGTAGCGTCCTTTTGCATACACCTTTAACGCTTCATCTCTCTTTAACATATGCTTAACAGTCTTCTTTATTTTTTGTTCTCTTCCACGTTCGTCAAATGCAATAAATTCATATTCATACCACTCATCACCAATATGCTGACCAATTGTATTCACGACCGTATAGTATTCTTTCGTCTTATAAAGTGGATTATATTTATCGATAACTGGTCCAAGTTTCGTAGGCAGTAACATTACTACTATCACTATCATCGCTATTATAGTAGTGATCATTTTTTTCTTCATAATCAATCTTCCTCCTCTGCAGGATATATATACATCTATTTTAAAAAGAAGGAATAAAATCTACTATTGAATCTCATTACATTACACTTACATTATTGTAAGAATTAAAAAAGGTGAACGAATTTACTCGTTCACCTTTTAGCTCGCTTTAAAGCCACCTCCAAGTACATCGCGTACATCATGAATAACAACGAAAGCATCTTCATCTACTCGACTAATAACCTGCTTTAACTTAACAAGCTCTTGTTTATTTATAACAACATATAATACTTCTTTATTTTTACCAGTATATCCGCCGCGTCCTTCTAATACAGTAACACCGCGTGTCATGTTTTTCGTAATAGTTTCACGGATTAAATCCGGTTGATTTGAAATGATTGTAACAGCTGTTTTTGTATCCATTCCTTCTACAATGAAATCAATCACTTTCGCTCCGATGAATACCGCAACAAGTGTGTACATTGCTTTTTCTTGCCCTATTATAAATACAGAACCAGCAATTACCACAATATCAATAATAAGTACGCCTTTACCAACGCTCCATCCTAAATATTGATTGGCTAACCGAGCTAAAATTGCCGATCCTCCTGATGTACCTCCAGCTTTGAACATACAGCCTAATCCGACACCGACAAATAAGCCAGCGAATAGAGCTGCTAATAACGTATCACTATTTACATGATACTCAATATGTTCCGTAACATATAAAAACAAGGATGTTTCTACAATCCCTAAAATTGTATAAACCATCGTTTTCTTATCAAAAAATTTATAACCAATAGCTAGTAAAATTGCATTTATAGCAAAGTTTACAATCCCCGGTGACCAATCAAATAAATAGTACGTAACAACCGTTAAACCAATAATCCCACCCTCTGATAAACGGTTTGGAATTGCAAAGTAATTAATACCAATTGCGAATAATAATGAACCAATTGTAATTAGTGTTATTTCCTTTATACGTTGATTAACCATAGTTCATACCTCCCCCCATTTGACATTGTATCACTATCTCCTAGAGGTTTAGAAGTTGTTTTTATTGCGCATTTTTACTCTTACAGATCGGGATATTATGTTTAAACAAAGGGGTGATTAATTATTCATATTCGCTCTAACTGTACGGACAAATTGCTCCACATTCCCCTTCTGAATATACTTAGCTCGAATGGTTTCATGATTACAAGTACATTCGAAATGCGGACGAAAATCTATGCTATCTATATGCAAATATGAATAATCTTTAAATGTTGCAGGATAGTATGGAAATTTCCCATAAAAGAGAAGACGTCTAGTAGTAGCAGCAAAAATCCCTTGTTGATACGATAGCGTAAAATTATCCTTCTCAAATATCCCTACGACAAAAGCCAAAATCTTTTCATCATCCTCTATATGCTTTTTCATACTCAATAAAAGTTCATTCATGCATATCCCTCCAAATACTATTCTTGAAAAGAATCCATGGATTATTACAGACCGGTGTAACTCCTTTATAAAGTATGAAACGCGTTTCCTGTCAAAGATATTTCAAAAAATAATCCGTTATGCAATTTACACATAACGGATTAAAACTAAACAGTAGAGCGTTCCACAAGTTCGTATGGAATTTCCACCTTTTCTTGTTTAGAACTCTCACCACTTATTTGCCTATAAAACATTTCAAAAGCCTTTTTACCTATCTCCTTTAAATTTTGATCAATGGTTGTAAGCTGTAACACTTGCGAAATAGGTTGATTATCAAAGCCAATAATCGCTAAATCCTCAGGAACTTGAATACCTAATTTTTCAGCTTCTGTCATAACCCCAATCGCAACTTCATCTCCTGCTACTATTAATGCTTCGGGAAGATGCTGCATCCCCTTTAATTTATGAGCCACTTTCACACCATCTTCTAATGTAAAACATTCTGTAAAAATCCATTCTTCATTCACTTCTTCATCTATAGCTTGCAATTGCTGTTTATAAACATCAAAACGTTTTTGACTACTCGGACCTAATTTCCTTCCCGTACAATAACCAATTTTTTTATAACTTTTCTCAATCAAATAATCCATTCCTAATTGAAAAGCTGCCGAATGATTCGTATATACACTTGAGATATTTGAAATATCATTATCTTCACAAGCAACGATTGTCCCATAGGAAGCATACGGCTCTATCGTTTCCCAATCATTCGCACGAGAACAAATAATAAGGCCATCCAATTGTTTTGTTTTTAACATATGTAAACTTTTCATTTCTTCTTTTTTATTATAATTCGTTTGGCAAAGTAGCACTCTGTAATTATGAGCTAACGCCACCTCCATCATCCCGCCCACCATCGCATCAAAACATGGATGATTAATATACGGTAAAATAACACCAACAATATTCGTTTTCCCTTTTGATAAATGAACAGCATTTGCGTTTTGTGAGTAATTCAACTTCTCAACTATCTCCATAACCGCTTTCCTTTTTTCTTCACTTACATATGGATGATCATTCAATACTCTCGAAACAGTCGTAACTGAAACTCCCGCCATCTTTGCAATATCTTTAATATTGGCCATACACTCACCTCTACTTTTAACTTAATGAATTCCACGAACATATGTCAAACTTTCTCATCATTACACCTTCATTCGTTTTTCTTACAAAAGTGTAATTTTCCTGTAAGCTAATTCGATAGTTACTATCCTCAATATTTCATACAATTAAGTCAGAAACAGGACAACAACTATTCGAAATGGAGCGGATTCATATGATGAACAAAATGAAATCAAACAATTTTTTAAATACAATGGACATGGTATTTTCCGCTCTAATCGATGCTAAAGCTGTTGCTTCTACATTAAACAAGTAAGGAGAATGTATGATGAAAAACATCACTTTTAACAAATTAGATTTTTTAGGACTAGCTAGTGGCTCTCTTCTTCTTACTGCTTTTATTTACGCCGCTACGCTTGTATAACTTTTGTGTCCCCTTTCCCTTTTATTATAAATAATAATAGAAAAGACGACCGTCTATGCCCGGTCGTCTTTTCTTACTTTTGATTTGATTGCAAAGTTTCCTTTAGCTCATCAAACTTCTCATTTAATTGATCTGTCATCATTTTCATAGCTGTCTTTCGATCTATTTGTTCTTCAGCATCAATTTGAATTGGGTCGCCAAAAATTAATTGTGCCTTTTTCCCTTTTATTAATTCTTTTACACTTGATGGACCAACATAAGCTGCCGGTACTAACGGGACATTAGAACGCAATGCAATCGTAACAGCCCCAGCTTTTAATGAAACGTCTTCTGTTGATCGTGTCCCACTCGGAAAAATCCCTACTACTTTCCCTTCTTTTAATAGGCGTGACGGAATTTTGAGTGTACTCGGTCCTGGATTCGCACGATCTACAGGGAATGCATTCACATTTTTAAAGAACCAATTTTTGAACTTCCCTTCAAATAACTCTTTTTTTGCCATGTAATGAATTTGGGTCGGGTACATCCCTGTAGCTAACATTAATACATCCATAAAACTTGTATGTGTACATGCAACAACATATGGGCCACCTTCTGGTAACTTTTCTCTTCCTTGCACTTCTACTTTCCCAGCTGTTTTAAATATATATTTCAACAAAAATGTAATTGGTTTATACATTTGTTTCGTTCCTTTCTGAATATCCGAATTATAATCATTTTCTTATAACGATTATAACACTAAGTTTTAGGAGTTGGTAATAATTTTAAGTATTAATTGTTACATTTCAATTCTTACAAAAGTGTAACTTTCTTGTAAGCTAATTCGATAGTTACTTCCCCAAATATTTCATACAATTAAGTCAGAAAGAAACAACAACTATTCGAAATGGAGCGGATTCATATGATGAACAAAATGAAATCAAACAATTTTTTAGATACAGTGGGCATGGTATTTTCCGCTCTAATCGATGCAAAATCTGTTGCTTCTACATTAAACAAGTAAGGAGAATGCATCATGAATAACATCACTTTTAACAAATTAGATTTTTTAGGATTAGCTAGTGGCTCTCTTCTTACTGCTTTTATTTACGCTGCTACGCTTGTATAACTTTGTGTCCCCTTTCCCCTTTATATAGAAAAAGACGACCGTCTATGCCCGGTCGTCTTTTTACATTTTTCTTTCTTTCAATTCTTTTAAAAGCTGTATCAGCTCAGCTTGTTGTTTTATCTTTTTACGACCATTTCGGTTAATTGCTGCAAGCTCGCAGGCAACTCCGACGGCGAAGAAAAACAATAAACTTTCTAACATGTGAAATCCTCCAATTGCCTATTAAACAGCTTGACGTAATTGCTCTTCTTGTAAACTTCGCTTGTTTATATTTTCTTCTTTTCTCTGACAAACGTTATTGCGAATAAGTGCTGCAATAACAAGTAAAGTCCCTATAATATCAAACATTGTTATTCGATATCCTTGCATCATCATAATAACTAAAGTCGTGATTGGTACAAAATTAATAAATAAAATCCCATTAATGGACGATAAAATTTTCACACCGTAATTCCAAGCAAGTAACGCTACGATACCTGGTAATGTCATCATAAACAATAAATCATATTTCACGATAGAAATCGTTCCCATACTAGGAACCGATACATATCCAAACGATGTAATGATTACAGTTATAATCCCTGTGACAGTCGTACCGAATACACACGTCAACGTAGAATAACGTAATGTTGACCAATCGCTACACGTTTGACCACCCATCGTATAAATAACCCAACCTACAACCCCTACAAATATAAAGGCCAGCGAAAACATGTTATCTTTCAATGTTAAAAAGAAACTCATATCACCTTTCGTAATAACGAATACAGCCCCTACAAAAGCGATAATCATGCTCGTTATCATATACTTTTTCGGTTTTACATGCTTATATCCCCATAGAATACAAATAGAAATCATCGGCATCAGTGCTTCCATAATGGAGGCTACCATCACACCTGATTTCCCCATTAACATTTGACCTAAAAATATAAGTACATTATATACAGTAAACGCCATCGTTCCGAAAAAGACGAGTAACTTTCCTCTTCCCTCTAAACGAAATGCCTGTTTTCCTTCTTTCATTAACAATAATACAATCAGTACGATCGCCACCGCTCCATAGCGAATAAGCGAAAAATAAAATGGATCTATGTATTCTAGCGCATGATCAGCAACCGGAAACATCGCTCCCCACGACATACTTGCAATTAAACATGCTAAAGCCCCTATTATCATTTGACCTTTTTTCACCACAATCCCCCACTTCTTTCTATTTGCACAAAGAGAATTGTAAAAGAAAAAATATATCACGTAAAATGATTCAAAATGATGTTAACTATCATTTATAATGATAGTTAACATCAAGGAGGATCACATTATGGAATTAAGAGATTTACAAATCTTCCAGAACGTTGCCGACAAAGGTAGTGTAAGCGGCGCAGCAAAGGAATTAAATTACGTACAATCAAATGTAACTGCACGTATTAAACAACTAGAGAACGAACTAAAAACACCGCTCTTTTATCGTCATAAACGAGGCATGACTTTAACAGCTGAAGGAAGAAAAATGCTCGTTTATGTTAATAAAATTTTGCAAGATGTTGACGAGCTAAAACAAGTATTTTTAGATAGTGAAACTCCCTCTGGCATATTAAAAATCGGTACAGTCGAAACAGTAAGTACATTACCTACCATTTTATCTTCTTACTATAAACGCTATCCGAATGTCGATTTATCATTACAAGCGGGTCTAACAGAAGCATTGATTAGAGAAGTACTTGATCATCAATTAGATGGTGCCTTTATATCAGGTCCTATTAAACACCCACTAATTGAACAATACGATGTTAGTACAGAAAAATTAATGCTTGTAACACAAAATAAAGCTTTTCATATAGAAGAATTTACAACAACGCCCCTACTCGTTTTTAACCAAGGATGTGGATACCGTTCCAAACTAGAACGATGGCTTAAAGATGAAGGTTTGCTCCCAAAAAGAATTATGGAATTTAATATATTAGAAACGATATTAAACAGTGTTGCACTCGGCCTTGGAATTACACTCGTACCACAGTCTGCTGTCCACCATCTTTCTAAAGCTGGTAAGGTACATTGTCATGCAATCCCTGAAAAATATGGTAGTATTTCAACGGTTTTCATACGCCGTAAAGATAGTTATATGACGAATTCAATGCGTAGCTTTTTAAAAACAATTGAAGAGCATCATCATATCAATATGCTGTGAAAGACATTCTTACATGAATGTCTTTTTTTCTTACAAAAGTGTAAGTCTTCCGTAAGCTAATTCGATAGTTGCAGGCAATCATATTTCCTATAATTAAGATATAAAGCAGGGCAACAACAAATCGAAAAGGAGCGGATACGCATGATGAACAAAATGAAATCAAACAAATTTTTAAATACAATGGGCATGGTGCTATCCGCACTTGTCGATGCAAAAGCTGTTGCAACTACATTAAACAAATAAGGAGAGATTATAATGAACAACATTACTTTCAACAAATCAGACTTTATCGGACTTGCAAGTGGAGCTACTCTTCTTACAGCTTTCATTTACACACTTGCTCAAGGTCTTGTTTAATACTTTGTTTCCCCAAACCCCTTTATATATAGAAAAAGCTGCTCGTCTTATAGACAAGCAGCTTTTTAGTTTATTTCATATATAATTTGACCTGTTTTCGTCATATCGTATCCGCCAATTGCTTTTAATTCATTATGAAATTCTTCCGATTGCAGAATGCCTTTCACGACTTCAATCAGCTCTTCATTTTCTTTATTCTTCAAAATCACCAAATCGTACTGTTCTTTCATGATTGGAATAAAATCTACATTTACAATTTGCGAAAACTTTTCTGATCCTACTCCCACATCAGCTTTTCCATTCGCAACTTGCGTGGCAACACCAAGATGGTTTGATTCTTCCCATTCATATCCACTAATACGTTCTTTATTTAACTTTTGGATGCGCAATTGTTCATCGACTAACACCCTAATACCAGAACCTTTTTCTCGATTTACAAATCGTGTAGATGACTGAGATAAATCAGCCCATGTTTTTATATTTTTCGGATTTCCCTTTTGCACATAAAATCCAACGTTTCTTGCTAATAAATTAATCATCGTACATGGTTGTCCCACTAAAATACGTTTTACGTAAGGAACATTATATGTACCCGTTTCACCATCAAACAAATGCAGACTAACGATACTTCCTTCTCCTTGATACATTTTTATTAAACTCGTTAAACTACCTTGATATGCCCTTAATATATTTGAACTTGGCAGGCGGTTTTCTATACGCTTTGCCAACATATCTAACGTTAGTTCTTGTCCGCTAATAATACATGTATCCAAGCCTCTACTATCTTCGCTCTTTACAGGAGTGCCTTGTATTTTCCCTGTTTTCATTTGCTTTATATATTGTTCTAAATCTGTTGCATCAATGCGCATCTGTCTACCAATTCTATAAGAAGGAAGTTCTCCTTTTTTAATTAGATCGTATACAGTTAATTTTGATACCTTTAATCGCTTCGCTACTTCTTCCGTTGTGTAGGAATGATGATCCATAGACGATTCCTCACTTTCTTCCTTCATTGTAACAAAGAAAAGAATATTTCTCCTATATTTAAAAACAACTACATCGTTCAAATTATATTCAATTATAACTAGTTATATCTAGTTATAATTAGTTATAATTAAATATGTCAAAACGAAAGGGGATTTTTTTATGAACAAATTTACATTACGATCCATCGGAGCACTTATACTTTCTTTTCTTCTTATATTTAGTGCTGCATGTACAAGCGGCGAAAAGAAAGAGAAATCAACTGCTAAAGAAGGAAAAGCAGTTGAACTTACTATATCAGCTGCTGCAAGCTTACAAGATGCACTAAAAGAAATTGAAACAAAATATAAAGAAAAAGAACCTAATATTAAACTTTCTTTTAACTTCGGTGCTTCTGGTGCACTTCAACAACAAATTGAACAAGGCGCACCTGCTGATTTATTCTTCTCAGCAGCCGAAGATAAATTCCAAACTCTTGTAAAAAAAGGATTCATTAATGAAAAAGAAGGGAAAAATCTTCTTGGAAATGAACTTGTTCTAGTTGTCCCAAAAGATAGTTCTCTTACGAAAATTCAAGATTTAAAAGATGAAAAAATTAAGAAAATCGCACTTGGTACACCTGAATCTGTACCCGCAGGAAAATATGCAAAGGCTTCTCTCACGCATGAAAATCTTTGGAATGACATTCAAAATAAAATCGTATTTACAAAAGATGTTCGCCAAGTGTTAACATATGTAGAAACAGGTAATGTCGATGCTGGTATTGTATACAAAACAGATGCTCTTATTTCAAACAAAGTAAAGATTGGTGAGACAGCAGCAGCTACTTCGCATGAGCCAATTCACTATCCTTTAGGTGTTATAAAAGAATCTAAGCACAAGAAAGAGGCGACTTCATTTTATGAGTATTTGCAGTCAAAAGATGCACAATCTATCTTTAAAAAATATGGATTTACAGTCCTATTATAATTGCCATGAGCTTTGATGCTATTTTTTCACCAATCTTTCTATCTATACGAGTAGCTGCATGCGCCACCATTATCGTTACAATTTTAGGGACGATTATCGGACGGGCGTTAGCACGCTCCTCATGGAGATATAAAGTACTATTAGAAACTATTTTCTTATTACCAATGGTACTTCCGCCAACTGTAATCGGCTTTTTTCTCATTATCATTTTTGGAAATAATAGTCCCATTGGAATGTGGATAGAATCAATATTTCAGCAGTCCATTATGTTCACATCTACTGCTGCAATCATCGCTTCTACAGTTGTTGCATTTCCGCTCATGTACCAATCAGCAAAAACAGGATTTTCTATTGCGAATGTACAAATTGAAGAAAGTGCTCGTGACCTTGGTGCAAGTGAATATCAAGTTTTTCTACACGTCACACTTCCGCTGGCATTTCCCGCCTTACTAAGCGGAATGATTTTGAGCTTTGTTCGTGCGCTCGGTGAGTTTGGTGCTACACTCATGTTTGCTGGGAACATTCCTGGTAAAACACAAACAATCCCAACTGCAATTTATATGGCGATTGATGCAAGTAATATGCAGCTCGCCTGGACACTTGTAGTTATCACTATTAGTATGTCACTCCTATTTCTACTATGTATTCAGCTTATTAACAAAAGAATTACTAACCCTTAAAGCAGCTTTTTCGAAGCTGCTTCTTTATTTCTTAGGAAATAAAAATTTACCATCGGGAAATAACTGAATTTTACCTTTTATTAAAATATACATTTTATTTGAATTCACTTTCTAAAATAGGCAATTTCCTGTTATTATATGGAGGTGTTTCAAAAAATGAAGAAATGAAAACGCATTTATATCGTGAATTCTTCATCCTGTTTTAGCGATCGGTAATCTTCTACTCTAGTAGTGGGGCATTACCGATCGTTAGAACGATATGTAATTATATTGGTATAGAAAACCGAAGGGAGTCTTGTAATGGACATTTTATTAGCGCTTCTTCCTGCAATTGCATGGGGAAACATCTTATTAGTAAGCGTAAAAATGGGCGGTGGTGCATATAGCCAAACGGTAGGTATGACAATCGGTGCTCTATTCTTCGCAACAATTATGTATGTATTTACTCAACCAGCTTTAACAATGACAGTCTTGATTGTTGGTTTTATTTCAGGTTTATTCTGGGCTTTAGGACAAGTAAACCAATTAAAAACAGTTGAAAAACTAGGTGTTTCAACTACTGTAACAATTTCTACTGGTATGCAACTTGTTGCAACTTCTATCTTTGGGGTTATCGCTTTCCGTGAGTGGACTACTACAACAACGATTGTTCTGGGAACGATTGCAATCCTATTAATCGTAGTTGGTGTTGTATTCACATCACTAGATGACAAAGAAAATGCACAGCCACCAGGTCAATTGAAAAAAGGACTTCTTACTTTAATTGTTTCTACTTTCGGTTACCTTGTATATGTAATTATTATTCGTTGGTATAATATCGATGGTTGGTCTGCTATTTTACCACAAGCAGTTGGTATGTTTGTTGGTGCGGTTGTATTGACATCTAAACATAAACCATTTAACAAATATGCAATCCGTAATGCTTTATCTGGTTTACTATGGGGAACTGGAAACTTATTCTTACTTCTTTCATTACCACGTGTCGGAGTGGCAACAAGCTTCCCATTATCTCAAACTGGAATCGTTATCTCAACATTCGGTGCGATTGTCTTTTTAGGTGAAAAGAAAACAAAACGTCAATTGATCTTTATTGCACTAGGTAGTGTTTTAATTATCGGCGGCGCTGTATTGTTAGGTATGACAAAAGCATAAACTTATAATCTATTAATAAACCCCTGAAGCATATATGCTTCAGGGGTTTTTCTCTTTCAATTGTTTTCTAAATATAATTATTTACATGTCCCTGTCTTTTATCCCGCTTTAACGGGCAGTAAGACCCCCACCTCAAAATTCAGCGAAAGCAAAGAATTTAGGTGGAGGATCAACTACCCATAAAAGTCCGATTGGTGAAGGCTAATAATCAGTGGGGGATGAAGAAAACCCCCACTGATTAAAGTTTCACTTTATAGTTGTTCTTCCACTCTAGTAAACCAGCTACACATATAAAGAGATTAATAACAGCTAATATTAGCATGACGTATAAACCTGTGGAAATATAAATCACAATGCTAACCACGTTATACAAAATCCATAAATACCAGTTTTCTAAAATTTTTCGACTTAGCATAAATTGAGCTACTAATCCTAGTACAGCATTTAAAGCATCTAAATATGGACTAGTTGATTCTAGATAACGGATTTGATAATAGCCCCAACCAATCCAAGTAACTAACATAAAGATTATATAAATAGTCCACCCTTTTACACCTAAACGAACTGTTGCTTTTACCTCTTCTCCCCCACTACATGCTATCCAATAATACCAACCATATACATTAAATATAAATTGAAAGGCTGCCAATACTGCCATTGCATATAAACCTTGCGTAATGAAAATATACAGAAATACCGCAACCGTAATCATGCCAAACAAAAAGTTAGATACCTTTTCCCTCGCTAATAACCAAACATTAATAATCCCCATAACCGATGCGAAAATTTCAATATAACTCGATTGAATATAAAATCCAACCAATACGCAAATAATACTGGAAATGAATAAAAAAAGCGGACTTCTGACCATGATCATCTCTCCCCAGATGTATAATAAATTCCCTATCACCAGTATAAGGAACAACGCTTTCCTTTACCATGAATTTCCTCCTTCTCGTTATCCATTCCATCTACGGTAAGTCTTTTCTTTTTACAAAATTCTCTTAAAGATGGTATCGTTTTTTATAACATATCTCCACTAGAAAGGAATAAAGGATATGCTAACTAAACATCGAATTCTATTTATTGGTGCTGGTCGTATGGCAGAAGCTATATTTTCCGGATTACTTAAAACAAGCAAAGAATACATCGAAAAAATTATCGTTTCTAACCGCAGCAACGTAGAAAAGCTAGAACAATTACAAGGACAATATAATGTGTCTATCACAACAGATTGGAAGCAGCATGTTACATCTGTTGATACGATTGTTTTAGCAATGCCGCCTTCTGCACATGAAGAATTATTAGCGGAGCTATCTCCGTTACTATCGAATCAACTTGTCGTAACGGTAGCTGCTGGCATTGGTCCATCTTATTTAGAAGCTAGACTCCCTAAGGACACGCCTGTTGCTTGGATTATGCCAAATACAGCTGCTGAAATTGGGAAGTCAATCTCCTTATATACAACAGGACAATCAGTAAACGAGATGCATCAAGAAACCTTGCAACTGCTTTTAAGAGGCATTGGTACTTCGCAACTTTGCACTGAGGAAGAAGTTCATCAACTTACTGCAGTTACTGGAAGTGCACCAGCTTTCCTTTATTACTTTGCTGAAAGCTTGATTGAAGCAACAAAAAGTTATGGAGTCGATGAAGCAACTGCCAAACACCTTGTCATTCAAATGATTTCTGGCTCTGCTTCTATGCTTGAACAAACGCAAGATCCAACTAACCTCCGCGAACAAGTAACAACACCAGGTGGTTCCACAGCTGAAGGTCTCAAAGCTTTATATGAATATAATTTTTCAGAGGCAATTCAAAAAGCAGTAGAAGCAACAAACAAAAAAGCTAGGGGGAAATAATATGAGTTTAACAAGTTTAAAAGACTATACTACATTACATAACGGTGTAAAAATGCCTTGGTTCGGTTTAGGTGTTTTTAAAGTAGAAGATGGTTCAGAAGTAATTGAGTCTGTAAAATCAGCAATAAAAAATGGCTACCGCAGCATCGATACTGCAGCAATCTATCAAAACGAAGAAGGCGTTGGACAAGCGATCCGTGAAGCAGGTGTTCCACGTGAAGAATTATTTATTACATCAAAAGTATGGAATAGCGATCAAGGATATGAAACAACACTTCAAGCATTTGAAACTACATTAGAAAAATTAGGTCTAGAATATTTAGATTTATATTTAGTACATTGGCCTGTAAAAGGGAAATATACTGAATCATGGAAAGCGTTAGAAAAACTTTATAAAGATGGCCGTGTTCGTGCTATCGGTGTGAGTAATTTCCACATTCACCACTTACAAGACGTATTTGAAATCGCTGAAATTAAGCCAATGGTCAATCAAGTGGAATACCACCCACGTTTAGCACAAGAAGAATTACACGCTTTCTGTAAAGAACATAACATCCAGCTTGAAGCTTGGTCACCATTAATGCAGGGACAACTATTGGATAACTCCACATTACAAGACATTGCGACAAAATATAATAAATCAACTGCACAAATTATTTTACGCTGGGATTTACAAAATGAAGTTGTAACAATCCCTAAATCTATTAAAGAACATCGCATTATTGAAAATGCAAATATATTCGATTTTGAATTAAGTGCTGATGACATGAAAGCAATTCAAGCTCTAAATGAAGATCGTCGCGTTGGTCCAGATCCAGATAACTTTAACTTCTAGTAGAAAAACCACTGCCATATGCAGTGGTTTTTCTCGTTAAATAAAACTGAAAATTTAAACTATATTTCAATTGGTTGACACTTCGTTATCCAAGGTGTAAGATTTTGAATTATCAAAGAAACACAAAAATTAATAAAATTTATTCGTTTACTCATTGTATCAAGAGAGGTGGAGGGACTGGCCCTTTGAAACCTCGGCAACAGGTTCATTTTGAATACTGTGCCACTTCCTGCAAGCATTGTGCTTGAAAGATAGAATGAGGGACTTCGTTTATATACGGGTGCATAACTTGTACGTAAAAATCCCTCTTTCTCAATATGAAAAGAGGGATTTTTTATTTTTCATTTCCCTCATCATCATCCAAACTTAATTATTTAGGAGGAAAATCAAATGAAAAAGAAGTTTGTACCCGGTATTGCATCAGTTGTAGGAGTAAGTATTTTATTAACTGGTTGCGGTAGTTATAAAAACGAAGCAAGTGGAGCAAATGCAAAAGACGAGGCGCCTAGTAAACAGGTTTTAAACTTATCTTCACCTACTGAAATACGAACAATGGATACAGCTCGTGCTACAGATACTGATTCTGGTCAAGTAATGAGAAACGTATTTGAAGGTTTGTATAATCTTGGTGAAGGTAACAAACCTGTCCCTGGCGTTGCGAAATCTCATGAAGTAAGTGGCGATAAAACGAAATACACATTCCACCTGCGAGATTCAAAATGGTCAAACGGCACTCCTGTCACAGCGAAAGATTTTGTCTTCGCTTGGCAAAGAGCTGTTGATCCAGCAACAGCCTCTGAATATGCATTTCTATTCTTTGATATTAAAAATGCAACAAAAATTAACAACAAAGAACTTCCAGCCGATCAACTTGGTGTAAAAGCAATTGATGACCATACGTTTGAGGTAGAATTAGAACGTCCTGTTCCGTACTTTATAAGCTTAACAGCGTTCCCAACATTTCTACCAATTAACGAGGAATTCTTTAAAGCACAAGGTGATAAGTATGCGTTAGAAGACAATACAATTTTGTACAACGGAGCTTTTACACTAAGCGATTGGAAGCATGAGCAAAGCTTTAAATTTAAGAAAAACCCTACCTATTGGGATAAAGATACTGTCAAACTGGAAGAAATCAATTTTAACGTCGTAAAAGAAAAATCTACAGAAGTAAATTTATTCGAGTCAAAACAATTAGATCGTATCAAACTAACATCTGACTTCGTTGATAAATATAAAAAGGATGCTAACTTTAAAGAACGGCCAAACGTAGGGGTACAGTTTCTACGTATGAATCAACAAAACAAAGTACTTCAAAACGTTTCTGCACGCCAAGCAATCGATCAAACAATTGATCGAAAATCCTTTGTAAATACGTTATTAAATGACGGCTCTACACCAACCTCTAGTCTCGTGCCGAAAAACTTTGCAAAAGGACCTGACGGAACAGACTTCCGTGCTGCAAACGGCGATTTAACAAAGGTTGATACAAAATCTGCTCAAGAATTATGGAAAAAGGCAAAACAAGAACTTGGGTCTGAAAAAATAACATTAGAACTATTAATAAGTGACGGTGACCTTGAAAAGAAAACTGGTGAGTTCTTAAAAGGACAATTAGAAAAGAATTTAGATGGCTTAACAGTAAATATAAAGCCGCAACCACGTAAACAACAAGTTTCACTTTTATTAAAAGGTGACTACGAAATTGGAATTGACGGCTGGAGCCCTGACTTTGCAGATCCAATTACATTCCTTGAGCTATTTACAACGAATAACCCTTACAACTTAGATCATTACTCTAATAAGGAGTTCGATGAAACAATAGCAAAAGTGAAAACAACTTTAGCCGGTGATGAAAAAGCTCGCTGGGAAGCATTACTAGCATCCGAGAAAATATTATTTAAAGACTCTGTTATCGCTCCTCTTTACCAAAAAGGCGAATCTTATTTAGAACGTTCTTACGTGAAAGGAATTGTGCAAGTAGACTTTGCAGGTCAATTAAACTTCAAATGGGCACAAATTAAAAAATAAAAGGCAACCTGAATTGAAGTTTCCCTACCCATACCAATTGTTTTATTGGAAAAATGTATTAAAAGCGGATTTCTCAATAGGAGAAAATCCGCTTTTTTAATATATTATTTTTAAAAAATAATACTCCGATTTTATTATTGACATATAGTTCTTTTCAGTGTTAATATTCTAAATAATCAAAGAAACGAAATATTTCACCATCAAAATATAACGTCTACTACGTTGAAACATATAACGATAGATTATAGTTCAACATGTATATACATATAGAACACCTGATTACCTACATGCACATATTTATAATAGGTTTTCTCTTCTTCTATAGATACACTTCAAAACGTGGACATTATGACGTTACGAACAACACATTCAGGGAGGAACGAACAATGAAGAAAAAAGTTGTACCTGTTGTTGCATCTGTTTTAGGGGCAAGTCTATTACTAACTGCTTGCGGGGGAAATAAAGATCATGCAAACGGAGCGAAAGCAAATGATAAACAGGCAATTAACTTATCATTCGCTTCAGAAATTCCAACAATGGATGTTGCAAAAGCAACGGATGGGGAATCCATGAACGTAATGCGCAATGTTTTTGAAGGATTATATGCAATGGGAGAAGATAATAAACCAATTCCTGGTGTTGCTGAGTCGGTTGACGTTAGTCCCGATAAAACAAAATATACATTCCACCTGCGTGATTCGAAATGGTCAAACGGTACTCCTGTTACAGCAAAGGACTTCGTCTTCGCTTGGCAACGTGCCGTAAATCCTGATACAGCAGCTGAATATGCATTCTTATTCTTCGATATAAAGAATGCGAAACAAATAAACCAAAAACAATTACCGGTTGATCAATTAGGTATTAAAGCTGTTGATGACAAAACTTTAGAAGTACAACTAGACCGTCCTGTTCCCTACTTCTTAAGCTTAACGACATTCTCAACATTCTTACCAATTAATGAAGATTACTTAAAGTCTCAAGGCGATAAATACGGTTTAGAAACAAATCATTTAATTTACAACGGTGCTTTCACATTAGATAACTGGAAACATGAGCAAAGCTTCCAATTGAAGAAGAATCCTAACTATTGGGATGCTAAAACTGTAAAATTAGAAGAAATCAACTTCAATGTTGTTAAAGATAAATCTACAGAAGTTAACTTATACGATTCAGGACAAATTGATCGCGTTGCTTTAACTGCGGAGTTTGTTGATAAATATAAGAGCGATCCAAACTTCAAAGACCGCGCTGAAGTTGGCATTCAATTCTTACGACTAAATCAAAAAAATGAAACATTAAAAAATCAACATGCACGCCTTGCTATTAACGGAGCAATGAATAAAAAAGCATACGTAGAAACAATTTTAAATAACGGTGCTATTCCAGCTGAAGGAATGGTTCCTGCGAAATTCGCAAAGAGTCCAGAAGGTAACGACTTCCGTAAAGAAAACGGAAACCTAGTCAAAGATGATGTGAAAACAGCGAAAGAAAACTGGAAAAAAGCGAAACAAGAACTTGGTACTGACAAAGTAACAATCGAACTATTAACAAGTGATAATGCTTTAGCTAAAAAAACTGGTGAATATTTAAAAGGTGAACTAGAAAAGAACCTAGATGGATTAACAGTGACATTAAAACCACAACCACGTAAACAACAGCTGAAACTACTATTAAGTGGTGACTATGAAATCGGTATTGATGGCTGGGGCCCTGACTTCGCTGACCCAATTACATTCTTAGATTTATTTACAACAGAAAGTGCTTATAACTTCGATAAATACTCTAACAAAGAGTATGATGCGCTCATTCATAAAGTGAAAGCAGATTTAGCTGGCGATGAAAAGGCTCGCTTTGAAGCAATGAAGCAAGCTGAAAAAATCCTATTAGAAGACGGCGCTGTCGCTCCTTTATACCAACAAGGTCGTTCTTACTTACAACGCTCTTTCATTAAAGGACTTGTAACAACTGACTTCGGCGGTGAATTTAACTACAAGTGGACAGAAGTTGCAAAATAATAAAATAAAAACGGTATCCTTCGGCGGATACCGTTTTTATTTTATACTTCTTTAACTACATGACTTCTTCTCTTTACTATTTCTTTTATAGATACAGTAATTACTGCTACCAATTGTGTAACTAATATAATGACTAATAATGAAATAATATTTTTCTCTAAACTTACTCCCCCAAATATTATTGTATAATAGCCATTCGCTGCATATGTTGCGGGAAATAATTCGCCGATTGTTTGATATGTTTTAGAAAGCATCTCATGTGGCACAATTACACCCGAACTTACAAGTTGTAACGACAGTGAAATTATATTAAAGATCATACCTGCATTTCCGAAAACAGTTATGAACATTTGTGTTAATGAAAGAAAGGCGAAGAAGACTATCGCTTGAAACATCCATATACTCCATACTGCTTCGTGTACTTCAATTTGAAATCCTCTCATCAAACCAATTGTAATACATGCAAGTAAAATTGATACTGTACCGTTAATGACCTGTCTTGATACAAAATTACTCCAACCGTTCTTTACTTCCTTTGCAACTTTTGATAGCTCCATACTCATGATCATCGCTCCTACAAATGAAGCTAATACCATCATTAGTGGTACCATATTAACTGAAAATCCTTTTGCATCATTTACTTTATGAACTGTAAAACCAATTGAATCTTCGGTTAACCCTTTTATCACTTCTACATTCTCAGGTCCTACAGCTTGTAGCTTTCCAACAATCGCTTGTTTCTTATAACTTGCTATCTCTTTATTTACATTATCTCGAATTTGTTTTGCAGCTCCTTCCATCATTTGCTTTGCCATCATGGCATTCGCTTGATTAATGTGGAAGTTTAAACTTGATTTTCCTGTTTCATTTATATCTTTTGAAAAAGAAGCAGGAATTTCAATAATCATATCGTACACATGGTCATTCATTTCTTTGTTTGCTTTTTCCACAGACCGTTCTGCTTTCACTTGAAATGGTAAATTTCTCTGTAAGCCTTCCGCTATTTTACTACCTATATTGACATCTTCATTCACAATAGCGATACGCATTTGATCAGTTCTTTCATTCACTCCATCATACGCCGTTAACCAAACACAAAAGAAAATAAGTTGGAACGATAACGCCACCACCATTCCTATATACGTACCAGGTCTTTTTAAAAATTGTTTTAATGCTTCCATCTTCTCACTCTCCTACCCAGCAAGCAAGTAAGTACACACTTGCATTTTATTTTAAATAAATACTAGGGTCTTAATGCCCTAGCATATAAAACAATATTGTTTTCAATAAATTTCTCATCATCAACTTCTGTCAGGCGATCGGCAAAACGTAATTTAGATAAGAAATATCCAAAATTGATCCAGATAAAGTTCATTACTTGCGCTTCAATATTCGTATCAATAATGTTTCCTTTTTCCTGCATTTTTGCAAAATAGATACTTAATTCTTCCTTTAGCCCTTGTGGTATTTTAGCAATTTCCCCGTCTAATTCAGGAAATTCTCCAGCCTCACGTATACCAATAGCAATAATATCTTTTACCCCATCTAAAAAATTATGATAATGCCTTGCTAAGTTCTTTAAATCCGTTTCTAATTCCCATACAATTTCTGTTTGTAAAAAATGTTTTAAATGCGGTACATATGAAAATTCAGCAACCGCCGCTTCAATAACACCCTTCTTACTCTTAAAATTGCGGAATATCGTTACTTCATTAACACCAGCACGCATTGCAATTTCTTTCGTTGTTGCTGCTGTATATCCTTTTTCTTTCACTAATTCAATCGCTGCTTGAATAATTTTTTCTGCTGTCTTTGAGCGCGCCATAAAATCCTCTCTTCCTCATGCAAGTGATCACTTACATTTAGGTTATATAACTTTTCTAATAATTGTCAATAATCCTTTCTCTCTTCTTTTTGCACGGAACCAAAACTCATCATAAATATAAACCCAAACATCAAATATGTTCTCCATGTCAAAGAAGGTGTATGCCCTGACCAAATATAGCTAACTAAATAGTTAATTCCCATAATACAAGACGATATTGCTAAACTAATACTTATTAGTTTTACATATTTGAGCATATCTTTTCTCCTTGTTTTTTATTTTTCTACTTCTTCAAATTGTAGATTCACCGGCTCTTCTAAAAGTGTTTCATAAAAGTTCTCTGCCAAATCTGTTGAAGGAATTTTTTCATCCACTTCATCAAATCGAATACTATCTAGCCACACACAACCTTCCCCTGATAATAAGACACCAAATGCTATACCAAGTGCTCCTTCTTTTATATCTAATACAACCGAGTACGATTGCCAGTTATTCGTATTTTTAATTGGGCGATTTTGCATGTTATCCATAGCGAGTGGTTCTGTATCTTTTCCGTCTACTCTCATCCACAATCCCGCCCAATCTCTTACGTTCTCACTCTTAACAAATGCTGTTAAACGTAATCTTTTACCTACATATTTATCCGCTCGAAACATTTGCATTAATGTTGAAAAGCCTCCATGTGTAACATTCTCTTTTGCCTTTATGTATGCAGATACTTTTCCTTGATGGGCAACTTCATAGTCTAGACCCATTTCATATTCAGCAGGATGACTTCCACTTAAGATCCATCCTTTCGGTATACCTTTTTGCATTGAAACACCCTCTCTTTCTATATAAAATGACTGGAAGTACTTTCGATATTTCTTCGGTGGCAATTGAAACATTCTTTTAAAGGCTCTCGTAAATGCCTCTTGTGAGGAAAAGCCGTATTGTACTGCAATATCAATAACAGCCCTCTCCGTTGACACTAAAGCTTGCGCAGCATGAGTTAACCTTCTCTTTCGAATATAATCCGTTACACTCATCCCAACATATCTTTGAAAGATGCGATGAAAATGGTACATCGATACTGCACTGTGAGACGCCACTCTTTCTGTTGTAAGCTCCTCATGTAAATGCTCCTCTATATATTCAATTGCTTTTTTTATTATCTCTTTATATTCTTCATGCATTTTAGCACCTCCTCACAACCTTAATTTACCATATACATACAAACCATTTTTGATTTAAATTGCGAATTAAACTTTGTGGCTACAAGTTAATAATTTATTTTCAACACATACATAATTACATGATTTTGGGAAAAACTTGTATAGAACGAATTTACATAAGGAGGAAATTATAATGAGAATTTTACTATCAGTTTTATTAGCGCTTATGCTAGTACCTGTATTAACAGGATGTAAAGCTCCTGCAAAAGAAGATACAACTTCTAATAAGAAAACTACTGAAGAAGCAAAAAATGAAGCTCCTGCTGATTTAAAACTTAACTTCAATGAATTTAGTTTGGATGCAGACTATCAAGATACGAAGAAAGACTACGAGGCTGATTATAAGAATGTAGCAGCTGATAAGAAAATGGAAGCAAAACTTGAAGACCATAAATCAAATGCAAAGTTTACAGGTGACGAGGCTATTACAAAATTAAGCCCACTTCTACAAGAATTAAAATTTGATAAAGATACTCCTGACCAAGAAGTAATCGATCAAGTAGTAAATGTGTTCAAACTTGATAAAGACTACCAAAAGTTTGATTTAGAAGTTGTCTTCTCTGATGGAACGAAAAAAGAATATAAAAGAGAAATAAAATAAAGAAGTAGGCGGTTGCCTACTTCTTTATTTTTGCATATCTTAAATCTGGTTTAGATCCAACATAATATTGAAGTCCAGATACTGATCCTTTTTGTAAGTAAGAATCAGAAGGGAATATAATTGGAATTAACGGTGAATCTGTAAACATAATATCTTCTGCTTTATGCAATAAATCAAAACGCTTATCTTCATTTTGTTCAACTTCTGCTTCTTTGATTAAAGCGTCAAATTCTTTATTATGCCATTTTGCATAGTTGTTTGGACCATCACCTGCATATAAATCTAGTTTAGTAATTGGGTCTAATAAAGAACCGCCCCATCCCATATAAGCTAATTGGAAATCACTTTGCTTATATGTATCGATGTAACTCTTCCACTCTTTATTTTCTAATTTAATATCTACACCAAGATTTTTCTTAAACATTTCCTGCATTGCTTCTGCTACTTTTTTATGTTGTGTATCTGTAGTGAATTTTAATGTTACTTCAGGTAATGTAGACCAGCCTTGTTCTTTCATGCCTTCTTCTAATAATTTTTTCGCTTCTGCTGGATCAAATTTAACGTAATCACCTTTTTCTTTACGGAAATCACGACCACTTTGTGTTTTTGCTCCTTCTGGAACGAATGCGTATGCTTCTTGCGCATTATTCTTATACAGTTTTTCAACGATAAACTTACGATCAACTGCTAATGAAAATGCTTTACGTACTTTCGCATTTGTGAATGGCTCTTTTTCTACGTTAAACGAATAAATATAAGATGAGAATCCCGCAACACGCTTATATTCTTTATTTCCTTTTTCTTTCTCAATCATTTCTTGTGGTAAACCACTTAGTAAATCTAATTCTTTTGATTTGTATAATTGGTACGCTGTTTTAGAATCTGGAATAATACGAAACTCAATTTCTTTTAATGTTACCTTTTTATCATAGTATTCTTTATTTTTTTGTACTGTAATTGCTTGGTTATGCTTCCATTCTTTTAACGTGAATGGTCCATTTGTAATTAACTCTTTTGGATCTGTTTTTAATTTATTGTTATCATCAATTGATTTTTTAGATAATGGAATAAATAATGAACTCGCTAATTTTTGTTTAATAGAAGCAACTGGGTGCTCAAGTGTTACCTTCAATGTTTGAGGATCAGCAACTTGAATACCAACTTGGCTTTCTTCACCTTTTCCAGTATTATACGCCTCTGCACCTTTAATAAAGTACATTTCTGTCCCATTCATAGAACCCGTTTTCGGATTTAATAACCGCTTCCATGCAAATTCAAAATCATTTGCTGTAATAGGAGAACCATCTGACCATTTAATATCTTTCTTTAAATGGATTGTATATTCAGTTCCATCTGCATTTACTTCTTCTTTCTCTGCTAATTCATTTTGATATTTCCCATCACTATCTTGCGTATATAAGCTTGAGAATAAATGTCCAATTACATAACCTGATGTGCTATCTGTTGCAATAGCGGAATCCAGTGTATATGGATCGCTACCAATATTCGTTACTAATCGATCTCCTTCTCCCTTACCAGCACTTACTTTTTGCGTCTCTTTCTTACCACAAGCGACAGAAGTAATCGCTAAAACAGTCATAATGACAAACAGTAAAAACTTCTTCATCCTACATTCTCCTTTAACCCGAAATTTTTGGTGTTGATGCTAATAATGTTTTTGTATAAGAATGTTGTGGATTACGGAATACTTCGTCCGTATTTCCAAATTCAACAAGTTCTCCTTTATATAAGACAGCCACTTTTTCACATAAGTAGTGAACCATCGGTAAATCATGCGCGATAAATAAATATGTATAGCCTTGTTCCTTTTGAATCTTTTGCAACAAGTGTACAATTTGGATTTGAAGTGAAACATCTAACGCTGAAATTGGTTCATCCAGGATTAATACTTCTGGCTCACATAATAACGCCCTTGCAATAGCGATCCGTTGACGTTGTCCTCCGCTAAATTCGTGTGGGTATCGATCAATATATCGTCTATCTAATCCAACACGTTCTAGCGCATCACCTGCCACCTCATCTTTCAATCCTTTATCACCTAAACCGAATGAAATATATCCTTCTGTTACGCTATCGCGTACTTTCCAGCGCGGATTTAATGCAGCTGTTGAATCTTGAAAAATGAATTGTACTTTCTGCAAGAAATCTCGCTTATGAGCTGACTTCAACTTGTGAACAACTTGACCGTTATAATCAATTTGACCAGACTTTGGACTCTCAATCCCAGCTATGAGCTTACCAAGTGTTGTCTTTCCTGAACCACTTTCTCCAATAATGCCAAGCGTTGTTCCTTTCGGGATAGAAAGTGATATATCTTTTAGCGCTATGATTTCTTTCTTTTTACTTCCATACGTTTTCGTTACTTGCTTTACAGTAATTAAATCTGTCATCATGAGGCATTCACCTTCTCTTTTGATTTCGCTTGGTCATGCTCTAGAACATGTTGCCAACAATGTGAACTGTGTTCCCCAGAATATGCTGTTCTATCAGGGAAACGATGAACACATTCTTGTATTGCTACTGGGCATCTATTTACAAATGGGCACCCAAAGCTATTTAACGTTTCAATTGATGGTGTTGTTCCCTCAATGGTCCTAAGTACCTTTTCGGAATCATCCATATTTGGAATAGCTCGCAATAAACTTTTCGTATATGGGTGCTTAGGTGAACCTATCACTTCTTGTATCGTCCCTTTTTCAACAACACGTCCCCCGTACATCACAACTACTCGGTCAGCTACTTCACGTACAAGCGCCAAATCGTGGGTAATTAATAAAATACTCGTATTTTGTTTTTCTTTTCGCTCTTTTAATAACCCCATAATTTGCTTTTGAATCGTTACATCTAATGCAGTTGTAGGCTCATCTGCAATAACGAGCTTTGGGTGACACGCAAACGCAATTGCTAAACAAATACGTTGCCTCATGCCTCCGCTTAATTGATGTGGGTACTGTTCAAAACGTTTCTCTGCTTCATGTATCCCTAAATCATTTAATAAGTTAATCGCAATTTCTTTTGCTTCTCTTTTCGATTTTTTCTCATGTTGCAAAATCACTTCTGTAATTTGCCTTCCTACTTTCATCGTCGGATTTAAAGAGGACAGAGGGTCTTGAAAGATAAACGAAATATCTTTCCCTCGAATTTGATTCCATTCTGATTCTTGTAAATTCGTCAACCCTTGAGATTGAAAAAAGATGCTTCCATCATCAATGTGAATAGATTCTTGATTTAATCCGACAATAGATTGTGCTGTAACACTTTTTCCTGAACCACTTTCTCCTACAAGTGCAACGATTTCACCTTCATTAATAGAAAAGGAAACATGCTTCACAATTGTTTGCTTACTACTCTCTTTTTCAACGGCCAATGTTACGTTTTCTAAAGATAAGAGCTGTCCCATGTTTTTTCTCCTTTCGATTCCGTTTTACAATCTTCGGATCAATTGCATCTTGCAAACCATCACCAATTGCATTAAATGCAAACATAATGAGTGCAATCATGATTGCTGGGAAGAATAATTGCCACCATTCTCCGCTTAGTAATGTCCCGAGTGCATCGTTCGTCATCGTTCCCCAGCTCGCTGCTGGTGATTGTACTCCGAGTCCGATAAAGCTTAAAAATGATTCTGAGAAAATAGCTGCTGGAATTGTAAATGATAAATTTACGATAATAATGCCTGTTAAGTTCGGAATTAAATGCCCGTATATAATTTTCATATGCGATGTACCTAATCGCTCCGCTGCAATAACAAATTCTCTTTGCTTTAAAGATAATACTTGTGCCCTAACGAGACGTGCCATGCCAATCCATCCTGTTAATGCAAGGGCAATAATAATTGTAAAAAGCCCTGGTTTCATAACGATTAATAATAAAATAACAATTAATAAATATGGGATACCGTATAACACTTCAATCCCTCGTACAATCCACTCATCAATTAACGTTCCAAGGCGACTACGTCCTCTCACATATCCACTAAAGCCCCCGATTAGTACACCTATTCCTATATCAAGAGCCGCTGCCACTAATCCAACTGTTAGTGAAATTTTCCCTCCAGCCCAGGTGCGCGCCCATATGTCCCTTCCTAAATCATCTGTTCCGAACCAATGCTCACTACTAGGTGGGAGGTTTGTTGCTTCTTTTACTTGTTCACTCGCAGTAAATGCCGTTAAATTTTCGCCAACCAGTGAGAAAATAATAATTAGTAATAACGTCACTGCCCCTAAAACTGCTATAGGGTTTGATATAAACTTGCGAAACACTTCCTTCTTCCGACTAATCGTTTGCTGATCTTTATTTATCGTTAATTCTTTTTTCTCCTCATTCGTTAATAACTGTTTATTGATTTCATAAGCTCCCATTTAAATGCCCCCCCTCCTTACGTAATAGAACGAATACGCGGATCAACAATACGGTGAATAATATCTGTAATGAAAATACAAGAAATTAATAATGCACTATAGAAAATCGTTGTTCCCATAATGACTGGATAATCCCGGTTAAAAATACTATCCACAAAATATTTTCCTAGACCAGGAATGGAAAATATTTTTTCAATAACGAAAGTCCCTGTTAAAAGTCCAGCCATTAACGGTCCAACAAATGTAAGTACTGGAACAATCGCATTTCGAAGAGCATGTCTTATAATAATTTTCTTAATCGGGATGCCTTTCGCTCTCGCTAGCTTAATATAATCACTCTGCAAAACTTCAATCATATTAGAACGAACAAATCTTGTAATAACCGCGATTGGCCCTAACGCTAATGCGAAGGATGGCAATACCGTATGTTCGAATGTGCCCCAAGACGCTACTGGCAAAAGTTCAAATTGTATAGCAAATACTTGTATAAATAATGGTGCTAAAATAAAACTTGGAATAGAAATACCGAGAATCGCAAGTAAGCTCACACTATAATCAATTACTTTCCCATGATAGAGAGCTGCAAATGTACCTGCTGCAATTCCGACTAATAATGAAATAACAAGTGCTTGTAAACCAATAATCGCTGATGGACCAAATCCTGTCGTTATAATTTCTGATACGCCTTGCCCCGTCGATTGAACAGATTCACCAAAATCAAAATGAACTACGCCATCTAAATAAGCGACATATTGATTCCATAACGGTTCATCGAGGTGATACTTCGCCCTCATATTTTGTATTACTTCCTCTGGAAAGATTT
This sequence comes from Bacillus sp. RC251, assembly GCF_044908765.1. NCBI lineage: Bacteria > Bacillati > Bacillota > Bacilli > Caryophanales > Bacillaceae > Bacillus > Bacillus sp. RC251. The sequence continues at coordinate 50,790 of NZ_JBIYDP010000017.1, forward strand.
TCGCATCTGATGAAAATGGATCCCCAGGAATGATATGCATAATCAAAAATGTTACTGTCGTAATGACCCATAGCGTGAACACCATAACCGATAGTTTTTTAATAACATACACTTCAATAACCTCCTAAACAAATGAATTTACTTTGTTTTATTGACATATTTGTTCCCATTACTTTTCCGCTTCTTAAAATACAAAAAGCCTTGATCTTAAAAAATAAGATCAAGGCTTAATAAACAAAGGCCCATCACTTATCTTTCAAGACTTGCTTGCTGGAATTAGCACGGTGTTCCTGTTACAGAACCCGCTGCTGAGGTGTCATAGGGCCAGTCCCTCTACCTCTCTGGATAAGTAAATTGCTATATTATTATTTGGTTCAAATTGTATATTTCGAATTATAATTCTGAAAAAATGAAAAGTCAATCAAATTGGATATATTTAGAAAAATCAGTTTTTACTTCTTGCTACTATAGAGTTACCCTTAACAATCGTTATACTTGTCATCATCAGCTTCTATAAACTCTTTATTAAAAAGAAACGTATCACTTCTTTTTATACTCCATTCGATAATATTTACCGGACAAACAATCTCTGCATTTCACGAAGAACAGAAGGTATTAGTATCCGAGGATGAAGACGGAGATGATAAGAAGAAAAAATAACCTTGCGCGTACGCAAAGTTATTTTTTCGTTTCTGCTTGAAAACGTTTATAGTATGTTGATGCTGTTGCAAAGTTAATTTCTATATCACGAATCAATGATGAGTCTTCTTCTTTAGCTAGCTTCTGTAATTTTTTCATTGCTTGTTCCGATTCATTCAAGAAACCAGCGTATACCTCATGTTCTTGCTCTTTCGACTTTGGAACACGAATTTCTTTACGTATATTATCAATATCTTCTAACATGCTAGTCGTTACCTTTTGCACATCTTCTTTATATGTAGCATTCGTTATTTCCTTACCGCCCTTTTCTTTTGCCACCTCAAATAACTGTAGTGCTTTATTAATTTCTTTATTCATTTTCATATCGTATTTTTCATGTACTGCACGGTATTCTTTCATCTCTTCTGTTTGCTCAGTAGATTGCTCTACCGTTTCTTTCGGTTCTTTCGTATCTTTATTTCCATTACACCCTGCTAGAAGGAGCATACTTCCCATTACAGCAATACCCAAAACCTTCTTCATCTCTTCTTCTCCTTTTATCTACAGCTATTACTCATTATAGTTTCTTTTATCTCCACTTGTTATTATACCGAGAACACCCTACTTTTTACACTTAAGACGATACCTTAATATACACACCAACATTTTTGTCACAGTATCGTCACTTTATACAAATAACTTTTGCATCACCTTACAACACTGTATAAGTTATTTCAAAGAAATGAAAAAAAAGCTGATTCAAAACATGTTTGAATCAGCTCTTTTGTATAAATTAAGCCTCTAAATTTTGTCTTTGTTGCAGTTCAAACTGCTTCTCACTTCTTCTGGCCATAAATAGATAACATAACACAGCACCAATTTCACAAAGAGCTATCACAACCCCCATCGGTAATGCGGTATTGCTTCCGCCAATACCTACTAACGGTGCAACAAGTGCTCCTGAAATGAACTGTAATAATCCTAATAAGGCCGACGCTGTTCCTGCGGCTTGTTTCTGATTTCTCATCGCTAACGAGAATCCAGTTGTTGATACAACCCCGACACTTGATACGACAAGGAATAACGAACATAAAACACCAATTAAACCTATTCCTAGTACGATTGTCAGTAGTAAAGATAAACCGCCAACAGCTGCAATAATAATACCAGCAACAAATAATGTCTTCTCATTCACTTTCCCTGCTAAACGACCTGTTACCTGACTAGCAATAATAATACCGATACCGTTAATCGCAAAGAATAAACTAAATTGCTGTGGTGATGCTCCGTATATGTTCTGCAGCACAAATGGTGAGCCCGAAATGTATGCAAACATTGCCGCCGTTACTAGCCCTTGTGACAATGCATATCCCATAAACAGACGATCCTTTAACAGTTTTCCGTACGTCGCCAACGTCCCTGACAATCCACCTGTTTCTCTTTCTTCGATAGGTAATGTTTCACGTAATACAAAAGTAGCTGATATTAACATGAATACACTAATTGCTCCAAGAACGATGAAGACACCGCGCCATGTTGTAAACTGTAGCAATTGTCCTCCAATAATCGGTGCCAAAATAGGCGCTGCTCCGTTTACTAACATGAGCAGTGAGAAAAACTTCGTCATTTCAGAACCCGAATACATGTCACGCACCATTGCACGTGATATAACAATCCCAGCCGATCCTGAAGCTCCTTGTAAGAAGCGTAATAACACTAAACTCCAAATAGATGGCGCAATAGCACAAAGTAAAGAAGAAGCAACATAAATAATAAGAGCAATAATAAGAGGTTTGCGCCTTCCGTAAATGTCACTAATTGAACCGACAAATAATTGTCCTACTGAAAGCCCAAGCAAACAAGCTGTCAATGTAAGCTGTGCAAGAGATGCGCCTGTTTGTAAATCATCTGTTAATTTTGGTAAAGAAGGCAAATACATATCAATAGATAATGGCCCAATCGCCGTAAGTGTCCCTAATACAAGAATCATCCATAACCTATTTGTCTTTACAGGTTTATATATTTCGTGATTAACTCCATTCACTTTTTCCGTTCACCCTTTCCGATAAATACTAAATCGTAACAATTATAGTTACAACATAAACATACGTCAAGTATAGTGCATTTTCCTGTTTCATACCGTAAAAAAAGCGATAGAATTTCTATCGCTTTACTTTTTCAAATTGCTATTTGTAAATTTAGATACGGAAGACATCGCCTCTCCTGTATCTAAATATGTGATTTGAATTGGATCTCCCACTTCTGTAAACATAGCATATGGGAATTTCTTCACCGGTATCATAAATACTTTTTGTTCATTCTCTAACAGTACATACACAATTGTATTTTCACCTGATTTTTCTTTATATACACGTTGTACAACGCCTTCTTTTTGTGCTTCTTTACCATTTGAAGTCGGTCTAAATGAATCTCCACTTCCACTCAGCGCATTTTTATAATTCTCAAGCGCTTCTTTTTGCGTCGAACCTGTTGCAAATATTTTCGCATTAGAAGCATAGATAACTGTATGAGCACGTACTAATCCCCCGTCATCAATAACAGGTACAATCCAAGAAGGTTTACCATACACGTTATAAATAACCGGCATCGTTCCATGCCATTTCTCTCTCTTAAAGGAATTATCCACTACTTCCGAAGCAGCTGAACCATCCATAATTCCCTTCACTTCTTTTCCGTTATAGTAATACAACTTACCTGTACGCGCATCGATAAGCGAGTAACCTAACGCAGAATCTACTCCCTCTTTCGGGGAGGTGAAATCAGTAAAATAATATAACGTTCCATCCTTACCGAATATTGGTGTAACTCCTTCTTTCGTTCCCCACTCAGTCGGAATCTTCATATCCGTTTGCGAGAATTTCGTATTCCAAAATCCGTGAATATATTTACCGAAGTACGTATTTAATGTAGATGCGGTCTCGTGATTTAATACACCATCAACAAATTTAGGCGCTTTTCCTTTATCATATCTTTTCACTTCACCTGTTTGTGCATCTACTACTACAACGCCCTCTACCTCAAATCCAGATCTTCCTGAAATAAATTCACCATACGTCATTGTATAATACGGTTTCCCTTTATCATCCACTTCAAATTTAGGTTTCCCTTTAAAGATTAGATTTGGTTCGGCTTGCCTTACAACACGCTCTAAATTATTCCCGAAGAACATGCTTGGCACATATTTCATTTTATAACCAAGGTGCAGTTTCGCTTCCGCATCAGGATTCGTACCTGACATCGTTACGTACCCTGGAATTGTCTCAGCTTTACGTGCTTTAAAAAAGCCTGAAACTTCAATCGGTGCTACATATAAAGCCTCACCATTTACCATTTGTGGCGTTAATTCCCCTAGCTCAAAATAAGCTACTTTCGGAATATCCCCAAATACTTTTTTCATTTTATTTTCCGCTGTCTTTGGCGGCACTGTAAACGGTTGATCATTTTCAGTAAACGGCTCTGAAATATCTTTCTCGATCTTCACAACAGAATCATATTTTTTTTGCGTGATTACTATATCATGTAAATAACCAAAATAGCCGTAACTTGCGAGTAAAATAAACATTAGAAGTCCTTTTAATGTACCTTCTAATTTCCCTATTTGATCTTGTGAAAATAAAACAAGCCCAATTAAAATTGCTACTGCAACAGAATAATGAGTAAGAATCGAATCTGCTCGATCATCGATTAGCCAAAGATATTCATAGATTGCAATACCTATCCAAAATAATACAGGAATAACTAAAATGGATGATTTCTTACCCTTTACAACCTTCTCATCCCCTTTCTTATCCACTGCTCGAAGTTTACTACCGCTTCTTGTCCATGGAATCAAAAACAAAGTGAGAATAGCTAAAATTAAAAATTTCATCAAAGGCAATGTCCCCTTTTCTTTTGTCTTCCCCTTTAGTATAACAAATAAAGGGTATTCAGGTAAAAATGGGGATGATTATATTTTTTTACTACTTAATACAACTCCGCTCACTACATATAAGATAGATGCAATATAAAAAATCGTACCAATCGTAAAGAAATCTACTAAATATCCCGTGGCAATAATTGCTACTGCTCCTCCAATCGATGTCCACACATGATATTTTCCAATCTCATAACCAGCATTTTCTTGCACAACCTTTCGTGCTAACGACGTCTTCTCGGTATTACGCTGCACAGCACCTAAAACTCCCATTACAATTTGGAGAATATAAACATGCCAGACTTCCGTGGCAATCGGGAAACAAAGCATTAATATTGCCATGGACCAAGCATATATAATTAATAATTTTTGATCGCCTACTCGATCAGACATCTTTCCTACTAATGGATATACAAGTGCTGAAGTTAAAGCAAATAAGCCATACGCCCAGCCAAACTGCGAGAAGCTATTCCCAACATTCCGAAGCAATAGAATGTAAAAAGGAAATACCATACTTCCCGCCATCATAATTATGCTTTGTGACGCTACAAATCTTCTATATGTCATTTCGTATACTCCCTATAAAATAAATTCACAAATCTCTCTTTTGGATCCGCTTCTTTTTTCTTCTGAAGAAATTCTTCTATACGAGGATATGCCCTCTTTAACTGCTCCTTCGTTGGATACGAATAGTACGGTAAATAATAACTACCATTATGTTTTAAAGTAACATCAATCATTTTCTGAATGACATCTTCTGTTTTCTTTATTTCATCCTCTGAGCGTCCTTGGTTAATTAAAAGAACTAGCGCAAACATATCATCTTTCGCATAGGATAAAACTGCATTTTCATTCTTTTCCACATAACGAATCGTAATATTGAGCAAATTAAACTCTTCTTCATTTAATACGTTACGTAAATCATCTATGTATTCCGTGAAGAAATCTATAGGCACAAAGTATTCTTGTAACACTTCTGTTCTATTCGGATTTTCATATTCCATAAAGGCACTATCTGACCTCATAACATTATTTCGCGTCTCATACGCTCCATCTGTACGCTCAAAATAACTTCTTTGTATATCCCAAAATGTATTCTTTCCCCAATCGCTATAACGGGATAATCCGAGTAAAAATTTCGGTGCAGCTATAATAGTTTCCTCTTTTAATTCACTGTACTCTTCCCTCATATTTTGATTTTTCGCCAATGTATAATCTGTCACATACATCTCTTTTAAAAATGAATTGGGGGCAACAGAAATACGGGCTAAGTGCATACGAACATTTTCATCTCTTTTCACTTTATCTTTGAAATAAGATGTGTATTCTTTATAATCTATCATTCTCGTATGCATTTCATATAATTCATCATCAGTTAACTTTAATGTCACATCTAAAATGACACCAAATAACCCGTAACCACCTATGACATATGGAAATAGCTCTGCATTTTCTTCTCTACTTACATTACGTACCGTACCATCTGCCATTAACAATCTGAATGACTCTACTGTATCAATCAATGCTTCATGACGAATATCACGCCCATGTACATTCACACTTAATGAACCACCAACAGTAAAAATATTTTGAGATTGCATTACTTGAACCGCAAGACCATATGGATTGATTTTCTTTTGAATGTCATTCCATGTGACACCGCTTTGCACCCTAATCCTCTTCTCCTCCGGATCAAATTCTAATATTTTATTATATCCCTTCATATCAAGCATCGTGCCGTTCGGATAATACGTCTGTCCTCCTTGGCTATGTTGCATACCTGCAATGGAAATTTTCTCTCCTGAAACTTTTGCATCTTGCACTAATTTTACTAACAAGTGCTCATCCGTAGCACTTTCAACACGTTTAATCTTTGTCGGGAGCAATTTACCGACATCACTCATCATAGGATGATCGAGTTGTTTTTTATACGTATGTACAGACGCCGCTAACAAAACGGTATACGCTACAATGACAACTACTATCTTTCTTTTTTTCAAATGACACTCTCCTTGTTTGAATTTCTTTCACTACATATTGTACATATTTTTCTAAGAAGAAAATATATTAGTAACGAAAAAAGAGAGATACCCTTACTCTTTTAGGCATCTCTCTTCAAATCAATTAATTCGTTACTGGCAACTGTATGGGATCAAATTTTTCATATGATGTATATTTTATATCCGTCATAATTTTTGCTTTCTCCTTACTATTTCTACTCACAACTATATCCAATTTTAATGATTCATATTTAAAATCTTTTGTGATCATATATTCTGCATCTATCTCTTCTACCTTTGCATTTTGTGCTTCTAATGCTTTCTTCTGCGTTTCACCTATACTACCTAAAATACTCTCTGCATCTTTTCCTTTTAACCTGACCTTTAATTTATATTTGTCTCCACTTTTTTCCATCTTCATTTTTTGTACAATTTCTGGTGGGATTTCTACATTCTCTTTCACACTCTTGGCTGCATTCATCCCACTAATATTTAATTTCTCTTCTGGTATAGATATAACTTCACCTGTATTAGGATTCTTCACTTGACCAACAATTTTATCATTTACACCATAAATGATAATATCCGTACCCGAAACATTCATTTCAGCACGAGAACTCTTTGTTTTCAGCTCTATTTGTATTTTAGCCTTCATTATACTCAGTTCTTGTCCATCAGCCTTTATGTCCATATCCTGCATCACCGTTACATACTCTTCATTTTTTAAGTTCTCATACGCCTTATTAAAAATATCTTTTGCGGCTAAATCCTTCTCTTTCTTTACTGATGCCGTTTTGGGTTCACCCGTCTTCGATACTTTATCACTACTACACCCTACCCCTAAACCAATTGTAAGTAATAAACTAGAAGCTACTATAATTTTCTTCATAAAAATCCCCCTTTACCAAATAATACCACTTTTTCATCTTTTAAATCTATATGATTTCCAATGTCATTATTTAAATTCAGCTCTAAATAACAACATGTTTGATGAAAGGTTTAAATATGATGTAAATAAAAACAACGAAATTCGGGAGGTTATTATGAAAGCAATGATTTGCACAAAATATGGACCACCTAACGTTCTTCAGCTTCAAAATATAGAGAAACCTACACCTAAAAAGAACGAAGTATTAATTAAAATTCACGCAACAAGTGTATCGACTGGAGATTGTAGAATACGCGGTTTTAATAGTCCCCTCTTATTTTGGATTCCTATGCGGATCATATTAGGTTTCAGAAAACCGAGAAAACCTATACTTGGCGTAGAGTTATCCGGTGAAATCGAAGAAATAGGAACAGATGTAACCCAATTTAAAAAAGGAGATTCTATCTTTGCATTAACAGAACTAAACCTCGGTGGTTATGCCGAGTACACATGCGTACATGAAAGTGGATTAATAACATTAAAACCTACCAATGTGACGTATGAAGAAGCGGCAGTTATTCCTTTTGGTGGAACTTCAGCATTACATTTCCTGAGAAAGGGTCGTATAAAAAAAGGGCAACAAGTGCTCATATATGGTGCCTCAGGATCGGTAGGAACAGCTGCTGTACAACTTGCTAAATATTTCGGCGCAACCGTTACGGGTGTTTGTAGTAATTCAAATTTTGAACTCGTTCAATCTTTAGGAGCTGATAAAGTAATTGATTATACGAAAGAAGATTTTACTAAGAGGCGCGAGCGCTACGATATTATATTTGATGCAGTTGGAAAGTATAAAAAATCCCTTTGTACAAATGCATTAACACCCAATGGAAAATATGTATCTGTTAATGGAATGATGGCAAAGGTAAGTAAAGAGGATATGATTCTACTAAAAGAACTAACTGAAACAGAACATTTAAAACCTGTTATTGATAGAACTTACCGATTAGAAGAAATTGCTGAAGCTCATATGTATGTGGAAAAGGGACATAAGAAAGGTAACGTTTCTATTACCTTAAAATAAAATATATTCAGAAAATAACATTGACAATTCTTTTTGTAAGATTTACTATTAGTACCATATTAAAAAACTACATACACATACTCTTATCAAGAGTGGCGGAGGGACTGGCCCGATGATGCCCGGCAACCGAGCTTATGACGTATAAGCTAAGGTGCTAATTCCTGCAAAACGAGTTTTCGTTTTGGAAGATAAGAGAGGAACCTATTTTATCTATTCGGCACCTCTCTTATTTTTGAGAGGTGCTTTTTATTTTGGAACGTATATGAAGGGGGAACTATAGATGAGAAAAGTATTATTGAGCATTGTAAGTGGAGCGGTATTATTGTTAGGTGCATGTGGTGCTAATTCTGATAAAGAGGTAAAAGCATTAGATGAGAAAAAGATTACTGTCGGTGTAACTGGCGGACCACATGAACAAATTTTTGAAAAGGTAAAAGAAGTGGCAGCAAAAGACGGACTCGAGATTGATGTAAAAGTATTTAATGATTATGTAGCACCGAACGTATCTTTAGATGAAAAAAGCCTCGATGTAAATAGCTATCAAACGAAATCATATTTAGACGTATTTAAAGCGGAACGTAATATGAAATTAACTGAAGTATTTTCAACAGTAACATTCCCTATGGGCGTATATTCTAAAGACATAAAAGATGTAAAAGACTTAAAAGAGGGCGATGCAATCGCTGTACCAAATGATCCAACGAATGAACTTCGAGCTTTAAAGCTATTTGAAAAAGCAGGCGTTTTAAAAGTGGATCCAAAGGCTACAGAAAAAGCGACTGCGAAAGATGTAATTGAAAATCCAAAAAATTTAAAGATTGTTGAATTAGAGGCATCTCAATTACCGACACAACTAAGTGAAGTGAAAGCAGCTGCAATTAATACAAACTTTGCATTAGGTGCAAAATTAAGCCCTGCGAAAGATTCTATTTTCCGTGAAGGAAAAGATTCACCATATGTAAACTGGGTCGTTGTTCGTACTGAAAATAAAGATGATGCTGTTGTAAATAAATTAAAGAAAGCTTATCAATCTAAAGAAGTAAAAGAATTTATCGAGAAAAAATTTGATGGTTCAGTTTTACCATCTTGGTAGGAGCTGACGATAATGATTGAATTAAAAAATGTATCCAAAGTATTTACAACAAAAAAAGGGAATGTAGAAGCTCTTAAACCTACTTCCCTTCAAGTAAAAAAGGGCGAATTATTTGGAATCATTGGATATAGTGGCGCTGGTAAAAGTACATTAATTCGATGTGTAAATTTATTAGAAAAACCAACGACAGGAAATATCATTGTAAACGGCCAAGACTTAACAACTTTATCAGCAAAAGAACTAGCAAAATCGAGACAAAAAATCGGAATGATTTTTCAAGGATTCAACTTACTTAAAACTGTGACAGTTTATGAAAATATCGCATTACCGTTACGTCTATCTGGTCTTCCCAAAAATGAAATTGAAAAAAGGGTAGAAAAGTATTTACGTATTGTCGATCTTTTTAACCGAAAAGATGCATATCCGAGCGAACTTTCTGGCGGCCAGAAGCAACGTGTTGCCATTGCACGTGCACTATCACATGAACCGGAAGTGTTATTAAGCGACGAAGCAACGAGTGCTTTGGATCCAGAAACAACTGAATCTATTCTCGACCTATTATTAAAGATTAATGAAGAAATCGGGATCACAATTTTATTAATTACACATGAAATGAATGTTATCCAGCGTATATGTGACCGAGTTGCTGTTATGGAACATGGAGCAGTAGTTGAAAGCGGGACTGTGAAGGATATCTTCACAAACCCACAGCATACAACAACGAAGAAATTCGTAAACAGTGCATTTGCAGCTAAAATTCCAGAAGAAGTACAAAAAGAACTTCAAAGAACCGGAGAAATCGTAACACTTTCATTTATAGGAACCTCTTCTGGCGAACCAGCGTTAGCTATCGCTACAAAACGCTTTCAAGTGTATCCGAATATTTTATCCGGTAATATTACGCAGTTAAAACATGAAGCATACGGGAAACTGATTATTCATATGCAAGGTGAAAAAACTGAAGTAGACCGCGCTTTATCATTTTTACAAGAGCAAGGGATCATTGTAGAAGGAGGTAGAACAGACTATGGGAAACAAATCCTTTTTGGATGAATGGGGTAAAGTCATATGGGAAGCAACCATTCAAACATTTCAAATGACATCTATTTCACTATTTATCTCTATCCTTATTGCATTACCACTTGGCGTTACACTTGTTTTAACGCGACCTGGTGGACAGCATGAAAATAAAATTATTTATCCTATTCTTAATACCGTTATTAATATAATTCGCTCTCTTCCATTTATCATTCTATTATTCTTCATTTTACCTTTTACAAAGTTTCTAATGGGAACCTCCATTGGTGTGCAAGGTGTTATCGTACCACTTGTCGTATTCACAGCTCCTTATATTGCACGATTAATGGAGACAGCTTTATTAGAAGTAGATCGTGGTGTTATTGAAGCTTACCAAGCGATGGGCATTTCTACTATAAAAATCATTTGGCACGTTATGGTGAAAGAAGCTCGTCCCTCCCTTGTACTTGGATTAACAATTGCAACGATTGGTTTAATCGGTGCAACAGCAATGGCTGGACTTGTAGGTGCTGGCGGTCTTGGTGATTTAGCATATCGATTCGGACATTTACGCTACGAACCGGAAGTAATGTATGCAACTGTCTTTATTTTAATTATCCTCGTTCAAGGGCTACAATCTTTAGGGAACGGTGTTGCACGAAGATTGAAGAAAGATTAAAAAAGAAGGTATCTCACTAGGGTGAGATACCTTCTTTTTACCTTTTAAATCCACCTTCAGAATGAATAACTTGTCCAGTAATCCATTCTGCTTCTTCACTTACTAAAAACTTAATGAGTCTTGCCGCGTCCCTCGGCTCACCAATTCTACCAAAAGGAAACATCGGCTTTAATCCTTGCTTTATCTCTTCAGTCATCCAGCCTGTACTAGTTGGACCTGGATTAATTGCATTCACTGTTATACCTAGGTGGGCGACTTCAGCTGACAACGAACTCGTAAGGGCATCAATAGCTCCCTTCGTTGTTGCATACGCTAGCTCTCCAACCATAGGCCCTTGAAATTGTCCCGACGTCATATTCACAATTCTACCACCAGATTTCTTATCAAATCCTCGGGCAAATTGACTACTTAACAATGTAGTTGCACGAACATTTACTATGTAGTGCTTATCTAATTCTTCAGCAGTCAAATTAGAGAAGTCATTATTTTTAGAATACGCTGCATTATTAATTAATATATGAGGGTAACCTAGTTGTTCAGTAACTTTATTTATAAGCTCTTTCGGTGCATCATTCTGAGTTAAATCTAACTCCATACTCGATACTTTCACACCGTTTTTTAGTAACTCTTCTTTTAATTGTGTTTGTTCACTTTGATCAACGCCCCAAGGCATTTCTTTATCGTACGCTGTCCAATACGTAAAAAATATATCATATCCTGCTCCAGCTAATTCTTTACAAATCGCTGCGCCTATACCATCTAGACGACTTACACCTGTAACAACTGCTATTTTATTTTTTAATTGATTCATCATATACTCCTCCAATTTAAAGGACGCATACTTTATATAAGAGATATGAATTTCCCTACACATTATCCTTACAAAAGGGATGTACAAGCCAAATATGCAGTCCTTGAATGATTTACAGATAACTAAATAAACCCTCACTTATGAGAGAAAAATTTATCTATCTAAATTTCGAATCATCACAAGTTCATCCACATATCGAGTCTTTATCCCCTCTCCATATATCTCCAAATTTTATTTTAGCATTAAAGATTTAATATTTCAAAAATAAAATAACCACTCCTATTTATAAAGTATCATGTACTATAAACCATAGTTAATAACTAATTTAAGTTTAAGTGTATACATTTACCATTACCTGTTCGTTGTATAAGTGTAGGGAGGAAAAATGATGGGAAAAGAAAATATATTGACCTCCTATCTTATCAATTTAGGAGAGGAAGTGTTCAAACTACTATTAGCGAAAGGAGCTATAAAGGAAGATGCAGAAGACATCATCCAAAATACTTTCTATAAAGTATACACATTGCTAGATGACTTAACCGAGAGTAACATTCGTCCGTGGTTTTTTAGAGTCGCATTAAATGAATACATTGATTTAAAACGAAGAAAAGAACAGCAAAATATCTACTTAACTGAAGAAATTTATTCAAAACTTCAATATACAGACCGAGAATTGGATGCAGTTTTAAATAAAGATGAGATTTTCTATTTATTAAAAGATATAAAACTAGAATACAAAGAAGCCTTCTTTTTAAAATATTACTACGCTTTTACATACGAAGAAATCGCTCTAATACTAGATATTCAAGTAAACAGCGTCAAACAAAAGTTACAGCGTGCACGTAAAGCAATTCACTCAAAAATAGGAGGAACACCTTAATGGATACTTCTTTAAAAGATGCATTAAAAAAGGCTAAAAGAAAACAGTTACTTAAAATCATCATTACCTCTATTATCGTTGTCATGGTGCTTATCCCTATCATTTATAAAGTTGGCAATTACTTTGCAGCGAAAAGCTCTACAAAGCTTCACGAACGACTCTTTTTACATAATGCAATTGCAGAGCCCAATGTCCATATTGATTCTCAAGTTACGAGTAATTCCTCTATGTTTGGTGGCAATATCGTATCTAATCGTTCTAAAAACATTAACGGTTACTTAGTGCGATGGAATACACTGACAAGCTCTTACGACTGGTTTCGTTCTAACATCGATTACAACGAGTTAATACCAGGTTCTTATTGGTCTAGTTCTAGTACCGAGTCTTACAATTATGATAAACAAACGAAAAATAAAGTTGCTACATTTTATAATCCAGCCATCAAGAAATATCATGATGGCGTCAAAAATGAATTAAGTGCAGTTTCAACAATGGATAACTATGTAGCAGAAGTTGCTATCTCTTTCGATAAAGCTTATACATTAAAAGAAATTCAAAAGAAACTACCAGATAACTTAAATATCGTATGGCTATATATGGTCTCACCTATTAAAGATGAAAGCAGAGGTCCTTCCGGTATGCCAGTTTACGGATTTAACCCAGAAAAATCCCCTGAAGAAGCATACAAAAGGTTCTTTGATTCACTTAAACAATTCGATGACGATGGATATGACGAAGATATCCAAAAGTTTTTAAAATTAAACAAGGACAAACCATTCGATCAAGTGAAAATTTTAGGTGTTATGCTAACTGGGAGAACGGAAAACTTTAAGGCATTAGAAAACCAAGACTTTATTCGAGGTGCTTCTGTAGGGGTGACTGCACAAGTTATTCCTTATATAAAGCCAGAGAAGTAATCCGGAATGCCCATATGAACTTAAAGAGCATACATGAACCTGTTTACTACGGGAGCTAGCCGCTACAATAGATAGCTCCTATCCCTGATTTATTGCTTAATTTTCAAAAATAAACGTCACAATATTGTATGTGCAATTTTATAAATAAAAAATCATAAATTTGTTCACATTATATCCATTGTGAATTTTTTCACAATGGATATATAATAAACGTGTAAATACAATATTGGAGGGATTTCAATGGTTATCAATTTTTTAAGAACTGATAAACGTGCTACTTTCATATTATTACTTTTACGGCTTTATATAGGATATACATGGCTCGCTGCTGGGATAGGCAAAGTCTTCGGACAATCTTTTGACGCAAGTGGTTTTCTAAAGGGCGCTATTGCTCAAGCATCAGGTGACCACCCTGCAGTACAAAGTTGGTGGGCAGACTTCCTTCAACACTTTGTTCTTCCAAACGCAGACCTATTTAGCTTTTTAGTTCAATGGGGAGAAATTTTAGTAGGTCTAGGTTTAATTTTAGGCGGATTAACAAAAACTGCTGCATTCTTTGGAATTATAATGAATCTTTCATTTTTACTAAGTGGAACTGTTAGTGTAAACCCAAATCTGCTTATTTTAACTATGTTCATTTTAGTTGCAGGTCATAACGCTGGACGTATTGGATTAGATGGATATGTTTTCCCTAAACTTTTCCGTAAAAACAACCATGAAACATATAAATTAAGTAAAACTGCGTAGTAACAGTTTACTTTTAAAATATAAATAAGAAAAAGAGCCTAAGTATAGGCTCTTTTCTTACTTACTCCAAATTTAAACTCTTAACGAACCACGGAATCCTCTGGCAGCATAATAGGAATCTGCTCCATTGTGGTACACGAAAACATGTCCGAAGCGATAATCGCAAAATAGAGCACCACCGAGTTCTCGAATATCTGAAGGTGTTTGTACCCAACTTGATGATTTCATGTCAAAATCCCCAAGTTGTTGCAATTCCCGATATTGTTCTTCCGTTAATAGTTCAATGCCCATAGCATTTGCAACATCAATAACGTTATTTTCTGGTTTATGTTTTTTTCTTGATTCTAACGCTTCAAGATCATAACAAAGACTTCTGCGGCCTTTAGGACTCTCCTTTGAACAATCATAGAAAGTATACTCGTCCTTCTCTTCATTATAACCAACAACATCCGGCTCACCGCCAGTTACTTCCATTTCATGAATTGACCACAATTTTTCAGTATTAGTAGTCAGCTTCGCTTCAATCTTAGCCCATTCAAGACCTTCATGGCGGTTCATGTTTTTCTCAAAACGAGCTTGTAATACTTTTAATAGTTCTTCACGTTGTTCTACAGATAACTCATTCTTATTCGCTGTCATATTAGTCCTCCGAATTCCGTTCCCTATAATCATTTAAATCTTCTCAATAATGGTTTGCATACAGTTTACAACAATCTGATACAATTGCACAACGAAAAATCCCTGTGCGGATATCCATTATATAGTACGAAAATCTTTCATGCTTTCTCCAAGAATATAGTGTGAAAACCACATCAAGTTCTGCTTCATAATAGCTACATTCATTCCCGGCTGATCAGAACTATATGCCATTCCTTTAAATATAATTAACTCCGTATCAACTTCCATATCTCTTAACCCTTCATATAGCTCATATGCATTTGTAATTGGAATTCTTACATCCTTTTCCCCATGTTGAATTAACGTAGGCGTACAGGCTGATTTAATATATGTCATTGGTGATGTTTTCTTATATATCTCTGGATCATTCCATGGAGTATTTCCTAAATACATGCTAATAAAGTAAGGGATATCTGTATTTACATAATGAGTACTCCAGTTCGTAATTCCTCCCCCAACTGAGATAGCTTTAAATCTATCACTAAATGTAGAACAGAAAGCAGATATATATCCTCCGTTACTCCATCCCATAACTCCTACTCTATCTTTATCTACAATTCCTTTTTCTACTAGTGCATCCACTCCAGATATAACATCATCGTAGTCAGCAAATCCTTGTTTTCTATAGTTTGCTTTTAAAAATTCATTACCATAACCAGAACTTCCTCTATAGTTTGGCTCTAAAACGATAAAGCCTTTTTCGATAAACTGTTCAATCGGATATTTCTCATTAAAACAGCCTGAAAATATCGGAAAGGATGCCCAAGCTGGACCACCATGGATTACTACTAATAAGGGATATTTTTTATTTAAGTCACACTCTACTGGGGTTGATAGAACACCCTCTATTTCAAGACCATCACTACTTTTCCATGAGATGATTTCTCTGTTACTTTTAAGCCTTCCTTCGAAAAAGCTATTTTCATTTGTTACTTTTTTATCATCCAAATAGATTTCAAAGGTTTCATTTGTTATAGCCTTAGTATATGTTATATGATTGCCATCCCTTGTTATAGAGGCATCCATTATAAAGCCATCTACTTTGTCGCTTAACATTTCCACAGTGCCATCCTCACATAGCAAGCCAATACGGTAATTCGTTTTATCCTGCCATCTAATTAAAACCCCTTTAGCTGTCCACTGCAATGGCATAACCGTACTATCAAAATCGGTTAAAGGTTGAATCACTTCTCCAGTATTCATATCATATATCTCTAATGTATTATCTTGTATATGATTTCTATAGTAATCCTTCTCTCTTATGCTTGCTGCGTAACATATTTTGTTGCTCTCAGGAGAAAAGCAAACGCTCCCTCCTAACAACTTATCCATATTCATTTTTTGTAGTTCCCCAGCTTCAACATCTAATATATATAGATCATCATTCATATAATCGTTTAAGCTTGGTGTAGCCATACATACAACCTTTTTCCCATCATTTGAAATATCAAAGTTATGTATATAAAAATCTTTACCATTCGTTAGTTGATAAATACCGCTAACTTTCCGTCCCTGTTTATCATTTTGTATCACTTTTTCTATTTCAACGTAGTATAAACAATTATTCCGATGTTCCTTACCTACATGGTGAAAATCTCCATATAGTCCCTTACGTTTCTTTATTTCCTCACATTCTTTTGACTGTGCAATATAATAAAAACCTTTACCAGTAGGCTCCCATTTGAATGTATTAACTCCCTCCTTCTCATTCGTAATTTGAACCTCACTACCACCGTCTATGGACTTAACAAAGATTTGATTTGTATTCTCCCCGTCACTACCTGGGCTAAGGTATGCAATAGTCTTAGAATCTGGAGACCATAATGGATGTGTACTATCTATATCCCCATCTGTTAGTGGGTAACTCTGCTCTTTATCCTTTTCATATATCCATACATGATTTCTATACGTATTGTCTTTCCAGTTAGCTGTCTTCTTAACAAACGCTACGTTTTTGCCATCATCACTTATGTTTGCACTTGATAAGGCCGGTAATGAAATAATCTCTTCTATACTTAAATATGTTTTTGCTTTCACTTTCATATAATAAGCCCCCTTGTAATGTCCATGAATCTATCGTCTCTTCTCTTTATAATAAAGAAAATGGTTCAATGATACTTAAAATAGTAACGGAAAATTCAGATAAATAAAAGTGGTTCTATTCCAAATCCGATAAAGTAAAACTTTCATTAGTAGGGTGCTATCCACTTAGCAATTTTAGATGTTCTTTTTCGGCACAAAAATACCCCTTTAGATAAACTATCCAAAGGGGTACAAATTCGTAAATTTATTTAAAATCTACACTATATTTATTAACCTACTAATCTCCTACTCAACAGTAACAGACTTAGCTAAGTTACGTGGCTTATCAACGTCACATTCGCGGTGAAGTGCCGCGTAGTATGAGATAAGTTGGAATGGAATAACTGCTACTAGCGGTGCTAGCGCTTCGTGTACAGCTGGTAATACGAAGCTGTCACCTTCCATTTCTAAGCCTTTCATTGAGATGATACATGGGTTAGCTCCGCGTGCTACTACTTCTTTCACGTTACCACGAATTCCAAGGTTTACGTGCTCTTGTGTAGCAAGTGCGATAACTGGTGTACCGTTTTCGATTAAGGCGATTGTACCGTGTTTTAATTCTCCTCCAGCAAATCCTTCTGCTTGGATGTAAGAGATTTCTTTTAGCTTTAACGCACCTTCTAATCCTACGTAGAAGTCTACGCTACGTCCGATGAAGAAACAGTTACGAGTTGTTGCTAAAAATTGTTTTGCTAATGCGTCCATTTCTTCTTTTTGATCACAAAGTTCTATCATTGCATTTGCTACAAGTCCTAATTCGTGTGTTAAATCGAAATCAAGAACTTCGCCTTTTGCTTTAGCAATGTCCGCAGCTAAAATTGAAAGTACTGCAAGTTGTGCTGTGTACGCTTTCGTTGATGCAACTGCGATTTCTGGTCCCGCGTATAACGGAAGTGTGTAATCAGCTTCACGAGAAAGTGTAGAACCAGGTACGTTTGTAATCGTTAATGCTTTATGCCCCATTTCATTTGTTTGCACAAGTACTGCACGGCTATCAGCTGTTTCACCACTTTGTGAAATATAAATGAAGAATGGTCTTTCTGTTAATAATGGCATGTTATAAGAGAATTCACTTGCTACATGCACTTCAACTGGCATTTTTGCAAACTTCTCGATAAATTGTTTTCCAACAAGACCTGCATGATAACTTGTTCCACATGCAATGATGTAAATACGATCGCTATCTAAAATCGCATTGCGGATGTCTGCATTCAGTTCAATCTCGCCATTTTCATCTTGATACTTTTGAATTATATTACGGATTACAAGTGGTTGCTCATCGATTTCTTTAAGCATGAAATGAGGGTATGTTCCTTTTTCAATATCACTTGCGTCTAATTCCGCTGTAAACGGTGCACGTTCAATCGTTTCACCTTGTAAGTTTTTAATTGTAATACTTTCTTTCGTTACGATTACGATTTCTTTATCCATTAACTCAATAAATTGATCTGTAACTTGTAACATCGCCATAGCGTCGCTCGCCACAACATTAAAGTTGTCACCAACACCTACTAATAGCGGGCTTTTGTTTTTAGCAACATAAATCATGTTTGGATTTTCAGCATCAAGTAATCCGATTGCATAAGAGCCATGTAAAAGAGATAGCGTATTACGGAACGCTTCTTCTACACTTAGTCCTGTGCTCACTTGTTGTTCCATAAGCTGTACGATAATCTCTGTATCCGTTTCACTTACGAACGTTACATCTTGTAAATATTCTTTTTTCACTAATTCATAGTTTTCAATTACACCGTTATGAACTAGTGTAAAGCGTTTTGATGTACTTTGATGCGGATGCGCGTTTACTTTGCTTGGAACACCATGTGTAGCCCAGCGTGTGTGACCGATTCCCACGCTTGCTGCTACGTTCTCATCTACGATTTCGCGAAGTTTTGCAATACGACCTTTTTCTTTGTATACAACAACACCGTTCTCTGCTTGTACTGCAATACCTGCTGAATCATATCCACGATATTCTAGCTTTTCTAAACCTTTTAATAAAATTTCCTTTGCATCTTGTTCTCCAATAAATCCTACGATTCCACACATGTTTAGTCGCCGTTACAAATGCTTACATTGCTCTGCGAACATGTAACGACATAGTCCGATACCATTTTTATTTATACTAAAAAAACGGATTACATATTGCTAGCCCTGTAAGCTTGTAACGGCTTTCACCTTCCTCTCGATTGGGTTTAAGTCCGTATATACTTATACAGCTAGTTTGTATCCGTTCCTTTTCTCTCATCACACTTTCACCTTTGTCCACTAAGTCACCTTAATGATTTAAGTAAAAGCTTGCGGTTGTGATGAACAACCGGGAGTCATCCGCCGAAATCTCGATAAACTCCACCTCGTCAACTACACTACTTGTAGTTCTGGCGCTTCTATAATTTACAATATTTCCTTTGAGAAAAAGAACAAGACCATCTTATAACAAACATAGATAAACCGTCAATGAAATTTTTTTCATCGTCTATAAAACATATGAAAAAGGAGCACTTCTTGTGCTCCCTTTTCATAAATTTATTGAATTATTCAGCGCCAACTTCAGCTTTCACAACTTCTACAATACGATGTACATATGCGTCACACACTTCTTGTGTTGGTGCTTCTGCCATTACACGAATAAGTGGCTCTGTTCCAGATGGACGAACAAGAATGCGGCCATCACCGTTCATTTCTTCCTCTACAACACGAATAATATCTTTAATTTTTTCATTTTCTAATGCTAGTTTTTTATCTGTTACACGAACGTTTACTAGTAATTGTGGGAATTTTGTCATCTCACCTGCAAGCTCAGATAATGGTTTTTTCGTCATTTTCATGATGTTCACCAATTGAAGTGCACTTAACATTCCATCACCAGTTGTAATGTAATCAAGTAAGATAATATGACCAGATTGTTCTCCACCTAAGTTGTAACCACCACGCTTCATCTCTTCCATTACGTAACGGTCACCAACTGCTGTTTTATCACTTGTAATACCGTTAGCTTCAAGTGCTTTATAGAAACCTAAGTTACTCATAACTGTTGAAACGACTGTATTATGCTTTAATTGACCAGTTTCTTTCATGTACTTCGCACAAATAAACATAATTTGATCGCCATCAACGATGTTTCCTTTTTCATCTACAGCGATTAGACGGTCACCATCACCATCAAAAGCAAGACCGATATCAGCGCCTTTGTCTTTTACTAATTTAGCTAATACTTCTGGATGTGTAGAACCTACTCCATCGTTAATATTCATGCCGTTTGGTGAAGTTCCCATTGTTGAAATATCAGCCTCTAAATCCGCAAATAAGTATGGAGCTAAAGAAGACGTAGCACCATGCGCACAATCTAAAGCGATATGTAAACCAGAGAAATCTTCCTCTACAGTTTGTTTAATATATTGTAAATATTTTTGGCCGCCTTCAAAATAATCACTCACTTGTCCAAGATTCGTACCTGTTGGACGTGGTAACTCATCAACTTCTTTGTCTAATAAAGCTTCAATTTCTGCTTCTTGCTCATCTGTTAATTTAAAACCGTCTGAACCGAAGAATTTGATTCCATTATCCTGTACTGGATTATGAGATGCAGAAATCATAACACCTGCTTGTGCATCTAGCGCTTTTGTTAAATAAGCAACACCTGGTGTAGAAATAACACCAAGGCGCATTACTTCTGCTCCAGTTGATAATAGACCC
The DNA here is from genome assembly GCF_044908765.1 of Bacillus sp. RC251. Taxonomy (NCBI): domain Bacteria; kingdom Bacillati; phylum Bacillota; class Bacilli; order Caryophanales; family Bacillaceae; genus Bacillus; species Bacillus sp. RC251. The sequence continues at coordinate 71,915 of NZ_JBIYDP010000017.1, forward strand.
GCTACTAAAGCTCCTTCTAACATATGTCCTGATATACGTGTATCACGGCCAATAATTACTTTTGGACGATCTGTATCTTTTGTTAATACATACCCACCAAAACGTCCAATTTTGAACGCTAATTCAGGCGTTAACTCCTGGTTCGCAACCCCGCGTACTCCATCTGTACCAAAATATTTACCCATTATGATTCTCTCCTTTTTCTGGCTCTTTTTGATTATCTACTGTTGGCTCTTGACTAGTTTCTTTTTCTTTATCTTTATTTTGTTCCTGTTCCGTGTCAGGCTTAGGTTCAGGATTTTTTGGTTTTTCAGTTTGATTATCTTGGTTATTATTTGAATCTGGTTTTTCACCGTTACCCTGTACTTCTTTATCTGGATTTTCTTTCTTCACAATTGTGACTTTGGCACTTTTTTGCTTTGGCTCTATTGAAATATTACCAGGACCGCTCACTTGAATAGAAACATCCTTCGTCCCCGGAGATACATTTTGCAGATTAATGGCTGCTGTTATTTGAGCAGCTGTTATTTTATCTACTATACTTGTTTCTCCTGAAATATCAACGCTTATCTTCCCATCTTGCGGTGAAAGTAGCTGGGCCGTAACATCTTTAGAAAGTCCATTTTTTTGAATTGATATACCATCAATCGTTCTTGTTTTCGTTTGTTTTGTTTTTTGCACTCCTACCGAAACCTTCACTTGATTCGGTTTTGCACTTGTTACACCCTTTGGCAATAAAACAGAGGTATCGAATGTTGTAGACTCTGTCAATTGACTAAGATCTACTTCGACCCCCTCTATCGATTGTATATTATCCAAGATATCTTTTGGACCTGCTATCGTTACTTCTCTCGGCTCAATGCTAATATTTGTAACGGCCAATCCTTCTGGTAAACTCCCCTTTTTCGTATACGTTACAGGAACAGTTTTTTCAGTATTATTGGCCGTAGCTTGCGTCGCCACATTCAATGTTACACTAATTTTAGATGGACTCGTTCTTACATTTAAACGTTTTCCTTCTCTATTGTATAATGTAACTTCGGCTGTTTTTGTAACAGTTTTATTAACACCTTTTAAATCAATATACGCCTTAGCAGATGAAATACTTTCAATTTCTTCTTTCGTCCCAACTACCTCAACAGTATCAGGTTTAATGTTTGATTTTTCAAGAGTTGAACCCGCTGGCATTTGATCCTCATTTGATAATTTTAAGTCTACATGAACGTATTTTCTCGCTTTTTCATGTAGAGTAATTTTAATTGTTGATGGCTGAACTGTTCCTTTCACATCATCTGGAAGCCCGTTCGTTTTCAAAGAAACCTCATAAGTTCCTTTTTCGCTATCTCTCAAATCAACTGGTATATCAAATTGTTTTTTCGCTTTTGCTGTAGCAACTGCTGCTTTTGGGCCCTCTAACTTCACCTTAACGCCCTCTGACGGAATACCACTTACAATATATTTCTCTTCATCATACTTAAGGTTAATGGCATAATTAGTTAAGGTTTCTTTCGCATCATTTGCGAAAGGTAGTATCCCCGATGTCGTATTTTTTTCAGTTAAAGTCGCTGACATAAAAAGCATACACGCCAATAGTAATGAGATCCCTTTTAAAAACCAATGATTCTCCATTAACTTATCCATGACGCTTTCTCCTCCAATTCCATAAAGACGAAGAAGTCGTTTTTTCGCTCGCACTAAATTCAGCTAACAACATATCTTTCAGTTGTTCTGTCTTCAAATCACGATGCAACTTACCATTTTTCGTTAAAGAAATTTGGCCAGTTTCTTCCGACACAACTACTGTAATACTATCAGTAACTTCACTAACTCCCATTGCAGCGCGATGCCTAGTTCCTAGTTCCTTAGAGATAAACGGACTTTCCGATAACGGAAGATAACACGCTGCTGCTTTAATGGTACTTCCTTGCATAATGACCGCTCCATCGTGAAGAGGTGTATTAGGAATGAAAATATTAATAAGTAATTCCGATGATACGTGTGCATTTAGCGGAATACCCGTTTCCACATAATCACCCATACCGGTCTCTTTTGACAAAGTAATTAATGCACCAATTCTACGTTTCCCCATATATTCCGTTGCTTTCGCTATCGCTGTTGCAACGATTTCAGGTTCATCATCCTCATGAGTTCCAACACGCGAAAATAAACTCCCGCGTCCTAGCTGCTCAAGTGCTCTTCGCAATTCTGGCTGGAAAATAATAATAACGGCTAAAAATCCCCACGTTAATACTTGCTCAGTTAGCCAATAAAGCGTATGCAATTCAAGGAAAATACTGATCATCCGAACGACAATAATAACTGTAATCCCTTTTAAAAGTTGAACAGCTTTCGTCCCTCGGATTATGAGAATTAGCTTATATATAATAAACCATACAACGGCAATATCTAATACCGTACTAAGATATTTCAAAATGGTCGTATCTTCAAAAGGCATGCTAACCCTTCCTCCTACTTACGAGCAATTCTATCCATATATTGAAATATTGTTTTATGCTCTATCTGTATGTATTTCCAACAACTAGTTAATTATACCATACATGAAACAAACGACAATTACAAACAACCCCCCTTTAGTCTAAATTGGCAAGATGTCAAACATTATTATCGTACAGTATAATATAAATCATTATTATACGCTTATTTTCAAATAAAAAAAGCAACTTCTCAGTTGCTTTTCTTACATTTATTTTAGTTTTTCACCGAATAAAGAACCCATTAAAGCAACTGCCGTTGTTGCCGTTCTGTTTCGCTCATCTAAAATGGTATTTACTTCAACAAACTCAGCAGATGTGACAATATCAGCTTCCGCTAACATTTCCATTGCTAAATGGCTTTCACGATAAGATAGGCCACCAATTACAGGCGTTCCAACTCCTGGTGCATCATGAGGATCAAGACCATCTAGATCTAATGATAAATGTACACCATCAGTATGAGATAAATAAGCGATTGTTTCTTCCATAACAGCCGTCATACCCATACGATCAATCTCATGCATCGAGAATACTTTAATACCTTCCTCGCGAATAAAGTCTTTTTCTCCTTCATCTAATGCACGTGCACCGATAATTACAACATTCTCTTTTTTCACCTTTGGATATGCCCCGTATAAATCTACAAGCGTTTGATGTCCATACCCTAAACTTGCTGCAAGTGACATGCCATGAATATTTCCAGATGGTGAAGTTTCCTCTGTATTTAAGTCACCATGTGCATCGTACCAAATAACACCTAAATTTTTATAATGTTTCGCAACACCAGCTAATGTACCAATTGCGATACTATGGTCACCACCTAATACAAGTGGAAAACGTCCCTCTTCTATAATATGATCCACCTTACTTGCTAATTCGTTACATACAGTTGCAACTTGTGTAAGGTTTCTTAAGTTTGTATTTACATCTACTTCTTTTTCTCTCTCTATACATATATCTCCTATATCTTTAACGTCATATCCAATTTCTTTAATTCTTTCAATTACGCCTGCATAACGGATTGCACTCGGCCCCATATCTACCCCGCGACGCATCTGTCCTAAATCCATTGGAACTCCAATAACTGAGATTTCTTTTTTCATAGATAGTATCCCCCTTTTATGCCTTCACTAAATATTTTAAATCTTTTATATAGTCTGACTCAACTCGACATTTTTCTGTATGGATATACAAATTATTCACTTATATTCGCTTTAAAAACGCAATTTCAAGACTATTCTATGTATAAAGTTAACTTAATGAAACAACTACCATCATTATTATTAAATAATAATAAAAAACACTCCTACATTTAGAAGTGTTTTTCTGATGCTATTTTCCATACTGCGGCAATATTCTTTGCTGTCATTTCGATATTCTCTTCCGCTACTTTATATGCCTCTTCTAATGTCATAGGACTCGCTGTAATACTAAATACTGCATCGATTCCTTTTTCATGAACAGCTGGATAATTCGGAGATACAGATCCTCCAATAGCAATGACAGGAATACGAAAATGCTTTGCACGCTCCGCAACACCTACAGGGGCCTTTCCATATGCTGTTTGTTCATCTATTCTCCCTTCGCCAGTTATAATTAAATCTGCTCCTTCTATATGCTTATCAAAATTTGTATAGTCTAATACAATTTCAATTCCTCTCCGCAAGTTTCCCTTTAACACTGCAATAACAGCTGCTCCCATTCCTCCTGCGGCTCCTGCGCCAGGTATTTTAGATACGTCGCAAGATAAGTATTGTTTAAGGATATTCGCATAATGCTTTAAATTCTCATCCAGCTCTTTCATCATCTCTGCATTCGCACCCTTTTGCCTCCCAAATATGAAAGATGCTCCCCTTATTCCAACTAACGGATTATCTACATCACATGCTGCTTCTATCTTTATATGCAGTAAGCGTGAATCCATGCATGAAAAATCAATAGCGACAATCGAATGTAACGTTCCTCCAGATGGCTTTATTACTTCCCCTTTCCCATTTATAAACCTGACTCCTAAAGCTGACAACATACCTGCTCCGCCATCATTTGTAGCACTTCCGCCAAGTCCTAAAATAATGTGCTCAGCTCCTTCATCTAGCGCATGTAGTATAAGTTCTCCTGTTCCTTTAGTCGTTGTAATAAGTGGGTTTCGCTTTTTAACCGGAACATGTTGTAATCCTGATGCTGCTGCCATTTCAATAAACGCTGTCTTTTTATCTTTAGACATACCGTAAAAGGCTTGTACACGTTCTCTAAGCGGTCCTGTCACATGAAGGGGTATCATTCTTCCATCTGTAGCATCCACAAGTGAATCAACCGTTCCTTCACCTCCATCTCCAATTGGTATTTTTACGTACTCTGCTTTAGGAAAAATTGCTCCAAATCCTCTTTCAATAGCTTCACATACTTTTATAGCTTTTAAGCTTTCTTTATATGAATCAGATGCAATAACAACTTTCACAATTATCCCCATCCTTTATTTTTACATTTTCTTCATTTTAAACGACAAGTATGAAAGTTGTCTTTTTAAATACAAAAAAAGCTTACATCATATGATGTAAGCTTTTTTATTTAGATGGAGCCTAGCGGGATCGAACCGCTGACCTCCTGCGTGCAAGGCAGGCGCTCTCCCAGCTGAGCTAAGGCCCCTTAGTAATAAAGCGGAAGACGGGATTCGAACCCGCGACCCCAACCTTGGCAAGGTTGTATTCTACCACTGAACTACTTCCGCGAAAATGGTGAGCCATGAAGGATTCGAACCTTCGACCCTCTGATTAAAAGTCAGATGCTCTACCAACTGAGCTAATGGCTCGTAAATGGCTGGGCTAGCTGGATTCGAACCAGCGCATGACGGAGTCAAAGTCCGTTGCCTTACCGCTTGGCTATAGCCCATTAATATTTACTAGTATGGTTATCTTTTCAAAAAAATAAACCCTCTCAGGTTATTTTAAAGAAAATGGTGGAGGGGGGCAGATTCGAACTGCCGAACCCGAAGGAGCGGATTTACAGTCCGCCGCGTTTAGCCACTTCGCTACCCCTCCGACATTTAAAATATATATGGTGGAGGATGACGGGATCGAACCGCCGACCCCCTGCTTGTAAGGCAGGTGCTCTCCCAGCTGAGCTAATCCTCCAAAAGTGGTGACCCGTACGGGATTCGAACCCGTGTTACCGCCGTGAAAGGGCGGTGTCTTAACCACTTGACCAACGGGCCAAAAATTTCAAAACTCTTCCCAAGCTTCCAACCGGGCTTGAACCGGTGACCTCTTCCTTACCATGGAAGTGCTCTACCAGCTGAGCTATGGAAGCATAATGGCTCCGCAGGTAGGACTCGAACCTACGACCGATCGGTTAACAGCCGATAGCTCTACCACTGAGCTACTGCGGAATAATAATAGCCTGGCAACGTCCTACTCTCACAGGGACAAGGTCCCAACTACCATCGGCGCTAGAGAGCTTAACTTCCGTGTTCGGTATGGGAACGGGTGTGACCTCTCTGC
>NZ_JBIYDP010000018.1:0-61557 GCF_044908765.1 Bacillus sp. RC251
GATCAAACTCTCCAATAAAGTTAGTTTGTCTAGCATCTAAAAATAAAAATTGACGTTTCACGTTGTTTGTTTCGTTCAGTTTTCAAAGAACTACTTGGTCGCTCATTTGCGACTTCCTTATGTTAACATCTTCATTTTTCAATGTCAACTAAGTTTTTTAAATTTCTTTTTTATCGTCTTCTGCGTTTCCGCATCAGCGACGGTTATTAATTTATCATATAATAACTATTAACGTCAACACTTTTTAATAAAAAATTCTTTTCCTTACATAACGCATACACTCTTCTGCATTAGCGACTCTTCGAAACAAACAAAAAATGATTTTATATCTTTCTTCCATCGCCTTTTTTACAACGTCATGAATACGTTCATCTTCAAAATCAAATAGCAGTTCTTCTAACTCTCTCTTCAATATGTATTCCATTTCTTTTTTCTCTTCTTTCGTTAACATAAACCCAAGCAAATCATCACCTCAATCATTTCTTACAAAGCAATAAACGTTACGCTCATTTTCACTTATCAAAATCCTATCATTCATTATATCCACCGCTTACGATATTAATCCTTTGTTCTCTTTTTAATATTTAAAGCATATATGTAACTGAAAAGGATTGGACAAAGGGGCGTAATATTATGTTTTTCTTTTTTATTACGAGTAAACGAGCTTTTAAACACATTAGCTTAATAGTGATACTTTCCTTATTTACAGCATGGCTTCTCTTTTTGAAAACATATTCACATGAATCTGCTTTTTCAACTGCGACAGGACCTAAAGTTATTTACAAAGGAGACACCTCTAAAAAACAAGTTGCATTCACGTTTGATATTAGTTGGGGAGACAAAAAAGCAATTCCAATCCTTGATACACTTAAAGAAAGAGACATTAAGAATGCAACCTTCTTCGTTTCTGCTGCATGGGCAGAAAGACACCCTGATGTTGTTGAACGCATCATAAAAGATGGACATGAAATCGGTAGTATGGGCTATAATTACACGTCTTACACTTCTCTAGAGACAAATGAAATACGAAGAGATCTTTTACGAGCACAAGATGTTTTTACAAAACTTGGTGTGAAACAAGTCAAACTATTACGTCCACCTAGTGGAGACTTTAACAAAGCAACACTTAAAATAGCAGAATCACTCGGATACACCATCGTCCATTGGAGTAATAACTCAAACGACTGGAAAAACCCAGGTGTAAACAATATCGTTTCCAATGTCTCTACTAATTTAAAAGGTGGAGATATCGTCTTATTACATGCATCCGATTCTGCCCTTCAAACAAATAAAGCTTTACCACTGCTTCTGCAAAAATTAAAGAGCGACGGATATGAGCAAATATCGGTATCACAACTTATTTCTAACACAAGTACAAAAAGTAAAGATGTAAGGTAATTCTTTTCCCTCGTGTCTTCACACATAAAAAGCTCTACTACCTATCATTAAGGTAGTAGAGCTTTTTTCATCCCGATATTTATATTCGTACAACCACCCTGCATAAAAACTCAAAAATCTCTCTTACTTAAGCCGACTTACTCGCCTTTCCAATTAAACGATGTAATATAAGTAACTGATATGCATTACATAATAAAAGTGGTATCACCATTAAATACAACCAATCTGTGTCATTAATACGAAGCGCTGGTACCCACTCAAGAATTGTTACAACAACCATAAAGAACAAAGCGGGCACAAACGCCTTTCTATTCGTTTCTTTACTTTTTATGTAAGCAACAATCGCCCCAAACACAAATAATACACCTGCAACAAGTATGTTATTCCCTAACGAAACTTCCCCATTTGCAATCAATACGGATCTTAAATACACGAAATCAAATAAAACGAATGCAATAAAGAAGAGCTGGACTGCATTCCATAAAGAAGGTGACCTGAACATCCCCAGTCCAAAACGATGGATTGTTAAATAGGCAAAGAACCCCATTTGACTTATAACACTAAAAATAAATCCTACACCCATCAACCAGAAGGAAACTGCTAAAATCTCCTTTCCGTCTAAATTTTGAAAAAATTTAGCGTACTTATCCCACTCCAAAACAAATCCAATAATGACCGTGCTAATCCCACCTAGAAACAACGTCGTAAAAAACAGGCGTACCCACTTGCGGCTATTCACAACACATCCCCCATTATCCTTATATTTCTAATTAAATTGTATCAATGACAATTTCAAAAAGCTAGCCATGTTCATGTATAAATTCCTTAAAGATATTTATATTAAAAAGAGAGAACTGTGTTGAAAGGAGTTCCAACTTATGAAACGGATGCTGCTCGTTTTGACTTCTTCTTTTCTATTTCTTGTACTTGTAGCATGTGCACAAGGAAAAGAAGCAAAGTCCGAACTTGATTATGATCAAACGAAGAAAATGATTGTTGATATTTTAAAAACCGACCAAGGTAAGAAAGCCATTCAAGATGTGTTAACTGATGAAAAAATGAAACAAGCACTCATACTAGATGAAACAGTAGTAAAGAAAACGATTGAAGATGCAATGGTATCCGACAAAGGGCAACAATTCTGGGAAAAGCTCTTTAAAGACCCTGAGTTCTCATCGAAATTCGCTAAAAGTATGGGGAAAGAACAAACAACCTTAATGAAAACATTACTAAAAGACCCTGAATACCAAGCAGGCGTTATAGAAATTATGAAAAACCCTGAAGTAGAAAAAATAATGTTACAAACAATGAAGAGTAAAGAATACCGCCAATATTTACAACAAGTACTAACAGAAACTGCTGAAAGCCCACTCTTCCAAGCTAAGATGATTGATATTATTAGTAAAGGTGTACAAAAGGCCGAAAAAAGTGGATCTGATAAAAAAGAAGCAGGCGGTGCAGGTGGTTCCCAAGACGGTAAAAAGGAGCAACAGTAAAAATAATAATTATAATAATGAGTGGACAATATATGTATCGTCCACTCATTATTATTTTATTTTTGCGCGACAGCTATTTTATCAATTACTGTCTCAGCTATCGTACGATAAATAAGACCCGTCGTATGTGTATCTTCATATACTGAAGGCGCAAAGTCATCTTTATTCCAATCAGGTTGTTGAAGCGGGATTCGGCCAAGTACTTCTGTTTGAAGTTCTGTAGCTAATTTATCTCCTCCACCTCTTCCAAACACATATTCTTTTTCACCAGTTGTTTTACTTTCAAAATACGCCATATTTTCAACAACACCAAGAATACTATGTTCTGTACGTAAAGCCATAGCTCCAGCACGCGCTGCCACAAATGCCGCTGTTGGATGTGGCGTTGTTACAATAATCTCTTTACAAGCTGGCAACATTGAGTGTAAGTCTAGCGCAACATCACCTGTACCCGGTGGTAAATCTAAAACTAAATAGTCTAAATCGCCCCACTCTACTTCTGTAAAGAAGTGATTTAACATTTTCCCAAGCATAGGGCCTCTCCAAATAACCGGTGCATTATCTTCTACAAAGAATCCCATTGAAATTACCTTTACACCTAGACGCTCCACTGGAATGATTCTATCTCCTCTTACAACAGGACGTTTTTCTATCCCCATCATATCCGGTACGCTAAAACCATAAATATCAGCATCAATGATACCAACCTTTTTACCTAGACGAGCTAAAGCAATAGCAAGGTTAACAGAAACTGTTGATTTTCCGACTCCACCTTTTCCACTCGCCACTGCTAAAAATGTTGTTTTTGAATTTGGTGACAATAAAGATTCAGTTTGCTCTTCTTCCTGTTCCGGTGCAAACTGAGCTAATTCCTCTTCTGTAAATTCTGCAAAGCGAAGCCCTACCGTTGCTGCCCCTAGTTCTTTTACTAACTTTACAATTCCAGATTGCAATTGCATTTGTTCCGCTGTTCCGGTTTTTACAATTGCAATTTTAACACTTACATGTTCCTTCTCAGGCTTAACTGTTACCTCTTTAATTGCACCTGTTTCTTTTAACGTTTTATGTAAAAACGGATCTACAATCCCTTCTAACGCTTCCACTACTTGCTCTTTCGTTACCATTGTTAGCCCAGCCCCCTGTATGAAAAATAACGTAATGTTAATTAAATTTATCTCTCTTTATTTTTGAAATAAATGCGTTTACATTTCCAGTATAACATATTTTCGGAAAACTTCGTTAACGAGAGAAACTCAAAAAATCCTCCTTATTCTGGAGGATTCCCTTTTTCCGTGAAATAACGTAATATACCACGATATACTGCAGCCGCTACCTTTTGCTGATATTTCTCCGAATTTAACATATACCTTTCGTTTACATTCGATAAAAAGCCAGCTTCAATTAAAGCACCTGGTGTTTTCGCATACTTTAATAAATACACATGAGAAATTGTTTTAGCAGAACGATTCGTATTCTCTAAACTCGTTCTCAATTCAGCTTGTATAAATTTCGCAGCACGTTCATTTTCAACCGAAGAACGATAGTAGAACGTTTGTGCGCCTTTCGATCCACTGCTAGTTAAAGCATTTAAATGAATACTCGCAAAAAAGTCTACATCAGGCTTATTAATAATCTCTACACGCTTTTTTAAATCCTCTGCTTTACGTCTACTATATGATTTTGTATCTTTCTGAGCTAAATCATAATCTCCCTCACGTGTTAAAATAACTAGTGCACCTTGTTCTTGTAAATAATCTTGTACCTTCTTTGTAATCTCAAGCGTAATATCTTTTTCTATAATATCTTTTCCACCAACAGCCCCTCCGTCTGGCCCACCATGCCCAGCATCCAATACAATCACTTTCCCCGATAAGGGTAAATTCCAAGCTCGCCACGATTTTGTAATTTGAAATTCTTGTTTAACTAAAAAAAACAAAACAACCGCAGCGAGTGCAAAAGAGATAATTCGAATTCTCTTCATACCTTTCCTCCTCCAGCTAGTCCCTCTAATTACTTATATGGGAGAAGAGGAAAGTTTATGCTTGTCTTAATGAAGCTTTAATCGATATCTTCTTTCACCTTTTTCATATCCTTCCTGCCACCATAAGCCTATAAACTGCTGGCAAGATTCAAAAAGTAATTCCTCATCTTGTAACTTAATTTCCCGCATAGTCATGCTCGTTAAAAATTGAAATAGTGTTTCCGTTAATTGTTGCTCTTCTTCTAAGGCTCTATATTTCACATCAAAGAATGATTCACCATAATAACCAAACTTACTGTATCTCGCTCCTAATAAATACGATTCTATCCCTAATTCAATACAGTAATCTTCATACTGACGATGAAGTTCCTGCATCTGAAAGGCATCCCTAATATTTGAACGTAATGTTTTTAATGATAATTCTCGCAGCATCTTCCGTTCATATTTCAACTGCTTTTCTTTTTGTTTTTCTTGTAAGCTGACAATGACATTCATAGTACTTATAAACCTCCCTAATACGTATTAGTCTAAACTTCTAAAGAAGAAGCATACGCGAGAGAATAGCACTAAAATATTCCATAAATTATAAAATGTATCAACATAACCAAAAAAAAATTTTACCATAATGGAATAATTACTCCTCATATCCTGTTCAAACATACAATTTCCCCAAAATAAAAAGCGTTCCGGAAAATTATTTTAATAATCTTCCGGAACACTAGATATAAATTTATTAAAATTGTTGTTTTGATAAAAATGCTGATAGTAATTCACTATAGGCCGAAGACCAGGTAACATTATTTTTCCCTAAAGCATTAGGGTCTTTACCCACTGCATTATAGGAATCTTTAATAGCATTCATAAGATGTTTTCCATGTTCATCCCAAATTGCTAAGATATCCATAAAACCACCTTTGTTTTTCCACTTATATAAACCAGTTTTTTCATCTTTTGTTATAAACCATCGAAAGGCAGCTAGAATTGGAAACAACGCACCCTTAGATAGAAATTCACTCGATTTTTTATTAATAAAGATAAGTTGAACCGGTGTACGTTCCCGGGTCTCAATATATCCGATAGTATTTTTTCCACCTTGTTCCCGATGCACAACCGGCCCTTGCTCCTTAATCGTATCATGCAATATCAATATATCCTTCAAAATCGGGGTCAATTGTTTATAAGAATCCGTATAGTCTTCATATAATTTCAAACACTTGGCGCGTGCCGAATAAGTATATTTAGGGTGTTTTTCAATACCTTCATGCAAATCAATATTAAATATTGTTAAAATGCTAATTAACTCGAGAACATTAACAGCTTTACGTTCATTTTCAACATAAGAAATTTCATTTGCATAGGTCTCATCTGCAACTACTTCTTTAATCCAATCAAAAGCACCCTTTTTGTTTAAAATACTTTCTAAATGTACCTGCACAGAAGTATTTAAACCATTTGCCATTTCAGGAATAAAATCAGCCGGTACATTTGTTGTTACTTTCACAAATACAAACTGCTCATTATTTTTTTTGGCATGTTTCTTCATAATTTTAAATGTATGATGCCCATTAGCTAACCCTTCGTTATCATTAAAACCAATCTCATAGTGATCCGCTTTTTCAAGTTGTTTAACATACTGAGCAACGATATCTAAACCTTTATTTTTAAGATGAAAAGTATATGGCGTTGCACCATTTTGATTCAAAAAAGAATCGGCAACTTCACGATACGTAAGCAACTCGATATTGGCAGGTCTCGGATTGGGATTTGTAGGAAATGCATCTGGTAAGTCATTTGAACTTAACCAAAACAAATAATGTTGTTTTCCAGAGTCGATAGGGTCTGGTAGTCGACGCATAAATTTTGCGCGTACCACAATAGCTTCTTTAACTTTTTTCATAAAACATCTTCTCCTTTTGATATATAACCATCCAGTTATCATCATTTATTTATCACCGCATCCACGGTGTTACCATAATAAACCTTTTCTCCTGTTTTTTCAAATCATAAATATCGAATTTTTTCTTTTTTTAACAACGTTCTCAACAATACTGACATATCAAGTAAAATATCTACCTTTTACTGATCGAACATAATACAAAGATCCCTAGCCGATAGTGACTAAGGGATTTTAAATATTCAAAATCAATATTAAAAAATTGAAGTATATAACATAAATCTTCACAATCGTACTTTTCTCTGTTTTTCGAGAGTGGCTTTACTATATTTATACCGTAAGAGACAATCGTTAAGTAAACAAAAATTAATTTGATTTAATAAATAATGATCTGAATACATTTGATATATACTTCAATCGCTAAGTATATATATCATAGAACCGTTTTAAAAACCCTTTAAAAAATTCATTTTAGCCAGAAATAAAAAAAAATCCTGAAACAAACATACAGACAAATGCTTGTTCCAGAATTTTTTTAGCCATGTAACCCCTATTCAATATTACAATTTAAAATAACTATAATATCAAAAGTGAGCGACCACAATGGACTATTCAGCGGTCTTTCCTCTTGCTTATATAATACCAATATCAAATACATTTGTAAATATATACGCTTAAATTTTTTGCAAAACCTTTTTAAAGAAATCATGGATTTTTCGAAGTTGTAAATGTTGCGTATAAATATCAGATTTTAACATTGCACGATACATAACCTTTTCTAATTCATTTTTCCTGATTTGTCTTACTACAGGACTTACCACATATTTTTGATGTAATATTAACAAACAAAATAGATCATGAATTTTTATGTTTTTCAGCAAACCAATATATTCTCTATATTCTTTCGTGTTTTTTTTCGCTATATTCAAATCCTGAAATTCCTTTTCAACCAAATTTGAAATACGTCCTGAAATAACACCTGCATGATTATCGTTCCCTATATTCATCAAAACAGGTCTGCTATGCGCCGCAGCATCTCTAATTCGTTTAGTCATAATTAACAGTTCATATGCCGATTTAAACTGCTTATAATTAGGTTTACTAGAGGAAACATAAAAATCAATAAATTTTTTCACATCACCATAGCTCATTTTTTCTAATAAAACCCATATCGGTGTAGGTCTAGGGGTAGCTAAGCTAGGGCTATAGACATTCGTTAAAGGATAGTCATAATCTTGCGGGTCACGTACCTTACCGATTATCATCTTCAATACACCTCTATAATTTTTTGCATGACCGCCATTACTGATAAAAATACCTCTTTGATAAGCATCAAACTCGTTCACTATAGTATATCCATCTTCTGAGCTATTAGTAATACTTTTTACTAAAGCTGCCTTTAAAGCATGTTCTAAATCTAAACCGATTTGAATTAAAACATACCTAAGCCTCATATCAATGACAGCTAAATCATTCAATACCGCAAAATCTAAATCCTCATACTTCCCCGAAGAGTTTTTAACAAAATTTTTTCTATAACAAGTAATTTTATAATAATAGGTTACACTTGATAATATTTCTCGCGCTTCAGCTTCATCGGTCAAATCAAATTTGATCCCTTTACCATTTTTTAAATACTTTATTTGCTGTTTCACACTATATTTCATGTTCCATATCCCCATACTTATCTATTTTAATTCCATATATTTTTTAGTATAACATGAATATTTTCCATTTTTCATACTCCTATTTGATTATACTAAATTCGCAAAATCCACGAAACAGCCTTATCAAGCTTCCTTATAAAAATTACTCTTTCATTTCCTAAAAGCATCATTTTCTGCATCAAAAAACCCTCTCTCGAATACATCGAGAGAGGGTTGAAACGTTTATATAAAGAAATATTAACGTTTTGAGAACTGAGGTGCACGACGTGCGCCTTTAAGACCGTATTTTTTACGCTCTTTCATACGTGCGTCACGAGTTAATAGACCTGCACGTTTTAGTGTTAGACGGTATTCTGGATCAGCTTTTAATAAAGCGCGAGAAATACCGTGACGAATAGCACCAGCTTGACCAGTGTATCCACCACCATTTACGTTTACAAGTACATCGTAGTTACCTAAAGTTTCTGTTGCAACTAGAGGTTGTTTCACTACTTCACGTAATGCAGCAAATGGGATATAGTTTTCAAAATCACGACCGTTAATGATAACGCGTCCTTCGCCTGGAACTAGGCGTACGCGCGCTACTGAACTCTTACGACGTCCAGTGCCATAGTATTGAACCTGTGCCAAAGTAAGCCCTCCTTTAATTGATTATCCGCGAAGTTCGTAAACTTCTGGTTTTTGTGCTTGGTGTGGATGCTCTGCTCCAGCATACACGTTTAATTTCTTAGATACTTGACGTCCTAAACGTCCTTTTGGAAGCATCCCTTTAATTGCAAGCTCTAACATTTGTACAGGGTAGTTTGTACGCATTTCTAGAGCTGTTCTTTGTTTAAGTCCACCTGGGTGGTTAGTGTGACGGTAGTAAATTTTATCGTTTAATTTATTACCTGTTAAATGAATTTTTTCAGCGTTAATAATAATTACATGATCACCCGTGTCAACGTGTGGTGTAAATGTAGGTTTGTTTTTACCGCGTAAAATAGATGCTACTTCAGTAGATAGGCGACCTAAAGTTTGACCTTCAGCATCAACCACATACCATTTACGCTCAACTTCGTTAGCTTTTGCCATAAAAGTCGTACGCATGTGTTTCCCTCCTCGTTATCTTTTCCATAGAAAAAATCTATTGTTTATCTTAAACACGATTTCCTTCCGGGGCTAATCGTGGTTTTAGAAACAATACCATATGTTATGATATACTTTTGAGTTTCTAATGTCAAGCAAATGTTACACCAGGATTAGTTGTTATAGTTTACCTGCCATAAGTAAAGTCCATGACCTGGAGCCATCTTTCCAGCAAACTGACGATTTTGTTTCGCTAAAATCTCTGGAATACTATCAGGATCAAGCTTTCCTTGCCCTACGCTAAGTAACGTACCAACAATAATTCTGACCATATTATATAAAAATCCATTACCTACAAAACGAAAAATTAATTCATCGCCTTGCTCAATTAACTCAATTTCATAAATCGTTCGCACTTTATCTTTTTTGTCAGTTTTTGCCGAACAAAAAGAAGTGAAATCATGCGTTCCAATAAAATAAGGAATCGCTTTTCTTATAGAGCTTATTTCGAGCGGATATGGATATTGATATACGTAATTTCTACGGAATACATCCGCAGTCTTTGATAATAATACACGATAACGATATTCTTTTCTCTCGACACCGTAACGCGCATGAAATTCTTCTGTTTTTTTCTCTACCTGTCTGATAACAATATCATCTGGCAACATTGTGTTTAATGCATTACTCCATTGCCACTCTTCAAGAGACAACGGTGTATCAAAGTGTATGACTTGTCCTTTAGCGTGAACAGTAGAATCCGTTCTGCCCGATGCCTGAACACGAACAAGTTCTCCTTTATGCAATTTCTGCAAAGCTTTCTCAATCTCTTGTTGAACAGTACGATGCTGCGGCTGAATTTGATAACCACAAAAATGCATGCCATCATATGCAACCGTACATTTTATTCTATCCATTTCTCTATTCTCCATTACGATCGCACCCATGCCAAAATACAAGCTAAACAAAGTAAGCTTATAATCGTTACTGTATCGCTTGTTTTCCAGCGTAGTTGCCTAAATTTAGTACGTCCTTCGCCATTTTGATACCCACGTGCTTCCATAGCAATTGCTAAGTCCTCAGCACGCTTAAAAGCACTGATAAATAGAGGAACGAGTAGTGAGATAATAGCTTTTATCCTATCTTTTATCGGTCCTCCTGCGAAATCAATACCACGTGAAGCTTGTGCCTTCATTATTTTACTTGTTTCATCCATTAATGTCGGAATAAAACGAAGAGAAATTGACATCATTAATGCGATTTCATGAACAGGAACTTTTATACGTTTCAACGGCTTTAATAACGTCTCCAAACCATCTGTAATCTCAATAGGTGTTGTCGTTAACGTTAATAATGTCGTCATTAAAATAATAACGAAGAATCGTATAGAAATGTATATCCCTTGCTCTAATCCTTTTTCATGTATCGAAAACCAACCAAGCTGGAATAGTACTTCCCCTTCTTTATTTGTAAAAATATGCAGGAAAAATGTAAAAAGAAAAATCCATAGAATTGGTTTTAAGCCCGAAAGTACATAACGAATCGGCACTTTTGCAAAAAATAAAGCAATGAGTGCATATAAAAATAAAAATCCATATGAAATCGCATTATTTGCTAAGAAAACAACAAATACATATAAAAAGACAATCAGCAGCTTCGTACGTGGATCAAGTTGATGAATAAGAGACTTCCCTGGAATATATCTTCCAATAATCAACTGCTGCATGATTCATGACCACCTTTTCGTAACACCTGCACAACTTCATGAGTAAGATCCTCTAAAGATAAGGTAGCCTTTGGGATTGAAATGCCAAACTTCTCTTCAATTGCACGTTTATACTTTAAAGACATAGGAAGATCCACGCCAATTTTCTCTAGTTCATCAGCATGTGAAAATACTTCCTCTGCACTTCCTTGCAAAAAGACCGTTCCTTTATGCATGACTACAATCTGCTCCGCATACTTAGCAGCATCCTCCATATTATGTGTTACTAGGATAACTGTAAGACCTTTTTCCTTATGCAGCTTATAAAACATCTCCATAAGTTCATTCTGCCCTTTTGGATCTAGTCCTGCTGTAGGTTCATCTAATACAAGCACTTCGGGTTCCATCGCCAATACACCCGCTATCGCAACACGCCTCATTTGCCCACCACTTAACTCAAACGGTGAACGTGTTAACAGTTCTGGCTCTAACCCTACAAGTTCAATTGCCTCTCTTGCCTTTTGCTTCGCTTCTTCTACAGATACCCCAAAATTAGTAGGGCCGAAACAAATATCCTTCTCCACAGTCTCTTCAAACAACTGATGTTCTGGGAATTGAAAGACAACCCCTACCTTTTTACGTAGTGGCTTTAGCTTTTTTTCTTTCTTTCCTGCCGAAATGAAATGTTCACCAATTTGAACTGTGCCATTCGTCGGCTGCAATAAACCATTTAAATGTTGAATCATCGTCGACTTACCTGAACCAGTATGACCGATAATGGCATAATAGCCCCCACTTGGAAACGACACGTCTACATCATAAAGCGCGCGTCTTTCAAATGGAGTTTTATATTGATAACGATGTTCTACTTTTTGGAATGTAATCTCCAAAGTTCGTTCACCAAGCTTTCCATTGTAAGATGCGTATTTTGCAAGAGAATTTCATTTCTTTTTAATAATTCTGCTATTTTCACTGAAAATGGTACATCTAATCCAATTTCTTGGAGCATATGAGAGGACTTGAATATTTGCTTTGGAGTCCCTTCCTCTAATATTTCTCCCTTATTTAAAATAATGACACGGTCTGATTGCGCCGCTTCTTCTAAATCGTGCGTAATTGATAACACGGTAATACCTTTTTGATTAACAAGTTGTCTAACCGTTTCTACTACTTCACGTCTCCCTTGAGGATCTAGCATTGACGTTGCTTCATCTAATATCAAAATAGATGGCTGAAGTGCTAAAACGCCTGCTATTGCCACTCGCTGCTTTTGCCCACCAGATAACGAATGAGGTTCATCATTAAGAAAATCTTCCATACGGACAAGTTTGAGAGCCTGATCTAATCTTTCTACCATTTTCTCTCTTGGCATTCCGATATTCTCTAAGCCAAAAACAACGTCGTCTTGCACTGTCGTTCCAACAAATTGATTATCTGGATTTTGAAATACCATCCCAATTTGTTTTCGAACATCCCATACCGTTTCCTCTGATAAAACCATTGTATCATTTACTGTAATAGTCCCTGCTTCCGGCAAAAACAAACCATTCAATAATTTTGCAAGTGTAGACTTCCCTGAACCGTTTTGTCCAATAACAGATACCCATTCTCCCTCATACAAGGAAAATGAAACATCTTTTAATGCATAAGTGGCTGCCCCAGGATATTGAAATGATATATTCTCTGTCCGAAGTTTCTCTTTTTTCAATACAAGGCACCCTTTCCTTCGCCAAGTTAGCCTATTTTTATATTTAAAAAAAAGGGCCATGACCAGTTTCTTGAAAAGAACTGTCCTGCCCTTTTAATTATCATTATACTAACTCGATAATTACCATTGGTGCTGCGTCTCCGCGACGTGGACCAATTTTTGCAATACGAGTGTATCCGCCTTGGCGCTCAGCATAGCGTGGAGCTACATCAGCGAATAATTTTTGAAGTGCATCTTGACCAGTCTCAGCGTTAGCTACTTCATTGCGAATGAAAGCTGCTGCTTGACGACGAGCGTGAAGATCTCCGCGTTTACCTAAAGTGATCATTTTTTCCACTACAGAACGAAGTTCTTTTGCACGAGTTTCTGTCGTTTGGATGCGCTCGTTGATAATTAAATCAGTAGCTAAATCACGTAACATAGCTTTACGTTGCGCACTTGTACGGCCTAATTTTCTGTATGCCATTCGTAGTTCCCTCCTTTGTTGATGGGTTTAAATCCTCAGTCGTCTTTACGTAAACCTAAACCTAATTCCTCAAGTTTATGTTTAACTTCTTCTAAGGATTTACGTCCTAAGTTACGAACTTTCATCATATCTTCTTCTGTTTTGTTCGCAAGCTCTTGTACAGTATTAATTCCTGCACGTTTTAGGCAATTATAAGAACGAACAGAAAGATCTAGTTCTTCGATAGTCATCTCAAGAACTTTCTCTTTTTGATCTTCTTCCTTCTCGACCATAATCTCAGCATTTTGTGCTTCATCAGTTAAACCAACAAAGATATTTAAATGCTCAGTTAAGATTTTGGCACCTAAAGAGATAGCTTCTTTTGGCCCGATGCTTCCATCCGTCCATACATCAAGCGTAAGCTTATCATAATTAGCCACTTGTCCGACACGTGTCTTTTCCACTTGGTAAGTCACACGTGATACTGGAGTATAAATAGAATCAATAGGAATTACTCCTATTGGTTGATCTTCGCTTTTATTTGCATCAGCTGGCGTATACCCACGACCACGCTTTGCAGTTAAACGCATGCGGAAATGCGCATTTTTTGCTAACGTTGCAATGTGTAAATCTGGATTTAAGATTTCTACATCACTATCGTGAGTAATATCAGCAGCTGTGACAATACCTTCGCCCTGCACATCAATTTCCAACGTCTTCTCTTCTTCAGAGTAGATTTTAAGAGCTAACTTTTTCAAGTTTAAGATGATCGTCGTAACGTCTTCTACTACGCCCTCAACTGTTGAAAATTCATGTAATACGCCATCGATTTGGATAGCAGTAACAGCGGCACCAGGGAGTGAGGATAAAAGAATACGACGTAAGGAGTTACCCAAAGTAGTACCATATCCACGCTCAAGCGGTTCAATTACGAATTTACCATATTTAGCATCTTCGTTAAGTTCAACCGTTTCGATTTTCGGCTTTTCGATTTCAATCATTAACTAAACCCTCCTTCAAAACGTCGAAACCCCGGTTAAACAAAGGGATACCCCCTGTCTAACCGAAAGTCCCCCTTAGGCAGTTCCCGATTGTGCACAACAAGCGATGTTTCTGTACGAAATTTCTCGATAATGCATCATATCCATTATAGACAAAAGGGAAAATTCTATACAGAAAAATTACACACGACGACGTTTTGGTGGACGACATCCATTATGAGGAACTGGAGTAACATCTCTAATTGCTGTTACTTCTAGACCTGCAGCTTGAAGAGCACGAATTGCAGCTTCACGGCCAGCACCAGGACCTTTAACAGTAACCTCTAAAGTTTTTAAACCGTGCTCCATTGCAACTTTAGCAGCAGCTTCAGCAGCCATTTGCGCAGCGAATGGAGTAGACTTACGAGATCCACGGAAACCAAGTGCACCAGCACTAGACCAAGAAAGTGCGTTACCATGAGTATCTGTAAGTGTTACGATTGTGTTGTTGAAAGTAGAACGAATATGAGCTATACCAGCTTCAATATTCTTTTTCACACGTTTTTTACGAGTGTTTGTTTTACGTGCCATTGTTAGTTCAACCTCCTTTACTTATTATTTCTTTTTATTTGCTACTGTACGACGTGGACCTTTACGTGTACGAGCATTGTTTTTAGAGTTTTGACCACGAACTGGTAAACCACGACGGTGACGAAGACCACGGTAAGAACCGATCTCCATTAGACGTTTAATGTTAAGAGATACTTCACGACGAAGGTCTCCCTCAACTTTAATACGATCGATGATATCACGGATACGTCCTAGTTCGTCTTCCGTTAAATCACGAACTCGTGTTTCTGAAGAAATACCAGCTTCAGTTAGAATTTTTTCAGCAGTTGTGCGACCAATGCCGAATACGTAAGTTAAAGAAATAACAACGCGTTTGTCTCGAGGAATATCTACACCTGCGATACGTGCCATTCTGAATGCACCTCCTTCTGATTAACCTTGTTTTTGTTTATGTTTAGGGTTTTCACAAATAACCATTACTTTTCCACGTCTACGAATAACTTTACATTTTTCGCAGATTGGTTTAACTGACGGTCTTACTTTCATGTCTCGAACCTCCTTAAAGATTACGGAGTGCTATATTATTTAAAACGGTACGTAATACGACCACGATTTAAATCGTACGGAGATAATTCTACCGTAACTTTGTCTCCTGGTAAAATACGAATGAAGTTCATACGGATTTTACCAGAAACGTGAGCCAATACGACATGCCCATTCTCTAATTCTACTTTGAACATAGCATTTGGCAACGTTTCAAGAACGGTACCTTCGACTTCAATTACATCATCTTTAGCCATTCAATAGTTCTCCCTTCTTCAAATCAGTAACATTTTACACTGCTCTGAAATCCCGGAGAGCCAGCTACTTATAAAGTGGTAAGGATTTCGTATCCTGCTTCTGTAAGAGCAATCGTGTGCTCAAAGTGTGCACACCATTTACCATCTACCGTTACCACTGTCCAGTCATCAGATAGTGTTTTTACATATCGTCTTCCTTGATTCACCATCGGCTCAACACAGATGACCATTCCCGGCTTTAATCTAGGGCCTCTATTTGGTGGACCATAGTGCGGGATTTGAGGGTCCTCATGTAAGTCTTGCCCGATTCCGTGACCAACATACTCCCTAACGATCGAGAACCCATTCTCTTCAGCATGGGTTTGAACCGCATGTGAGATATTTGATAATCTTTCGCCTGGTTTTACTTGTTCTAGACCAAGATACAACGATTTTTCTGTGACATCAAGTAGCTTTTGAACAGATTCAGAAATGTTTCCAACTGGATACGTCCATGCAGAATCTCCATGGTACCCATTGTATTTCGCACCAATATCGATACTGATGATATCGCCCTCTTCGAGCTTGCGCTTCCCTGGAATTCCGTGTACAAGCTCTTCATTTACAGAAGCACATATGCTCCCCGGAAATCCGTTGTATCCTTTAAAAGATGGCGTAGCACCATATTTTTGAATCGTCTTTTCCGCTATTTGATCGAGCTCTTTCGTTGTAATTCCTGGAGTAATATGCTGTTTCAACTCTTGATGAGTTAAAGCAACGATCCTGCCAGCTTCTCGCATGATTTCTATCTCGCGAGGAGTTTTGCAGATGATCATTACGCTAAGCCTCCGATGAGAACATCGATATCAGCAAATACTTTATTGATATCTTGCTCACCATTAATGCTTTGTAAGTAACCAAGCTCCTCGTAGAAATCAAGCAAAGGTTTTGTTTGCTTAATATTTACATCTAAACGATTTGCCACAGTTTCTTCATTGTCATCAGAGCGTTGATATAATTCGCCACCACATTTATCGCACACATCAGCTTTTGCTGGTGGATTGAATTCTAAGTGGTAAGTCGCACCGCACTCTTTACAAATGCGACGGCCTGTAAGGCGTGTTAATAACAACCCTGAATCCACATTAATGTTTAAAACATAGTCGATTTTTTTACCAAGATCTTTCATAATCTCTTCAAGAGCTGATGCTTGTGCAACAGTTCGTGGGAAACCGTCTAGTAAGAAACCTCTTACGCAGTCTTCTTGACTTAAACGTTCACGAACGATTCCGATTGTAACTTCATCTGGAACAAGTGCACCTTTATCAATAAAAGATTTTGCTTGTAGACCCATTTCAGTTTCAGCCTTCATAGCTGCACGGAACATATCTCCTGTTGAAATGTGAGGGATGTTATACTTGGCAACAATCTGTTCGGCTTGTGTACCTTTACCAGCACCAGGAAGCCCCATTAAAATTAAGTTCATCCTTGTTCCCCCTCAGAGTACATGAGCATGTAGGGAAGACAATTCTTCCCACTTACTCATTGCTTGATAAACCCTTTGTAATGGCGTTTTACCAGTTGACTTTCTAGCTGCTTCATTGTTTCTAAAGCAACGCCGACAACGATTAACATACTCGTTCCACCAATCTGTGCAGATGGAGGAAGATTTCCCAATTTCGTAAAGATAACTGGTAAGATTGCAATCGCTGCTAGGAAAATTGATCCTACAAAGGTCAAACGATACAAGATTTTTGTTAGATATTGTTCCGTATTCTTACCCGGACGAATACCTGGAACATATCCACCTTGTTTGTTTAGATTCTCTGACATTTGCTCTGGATTAACCTGAACAAACGCATAGAAATATGTGAAGGCTACAATGAGCGCAACATATATGATCATTCCCACTGGGTGAGAATAGTTAAAGTTTGCAATGATCCACTGCGATACATCATGATTCGGGAAGAACTGTGCAATAGTTGGAGGCGTAATTAAGAATGAAACAGCAAAAATGACTGGAATAACACCCGCACTATTTACCTTAAGCGGTAAATGTGTGTTTTGTGCTCCAGCATGATTCCCATTCCCTCCTGTTACACGCTTCGCATATTGAATTGGGATCTTTCTAACAGCCTGTTGAATGAAAATAACACCAACAATAACCGCTAGCACAGCTAGTAAGATCAATGCAACTTTAACGATACTCATGAACAATTGATCTCCGATATTTTGAAACTGTTGTTGATACACTTGAGATATAACACTTGGGATCGCTGCGGCAATACCGCCAAAGATAAGGATGGAAATACCATTACCTACACCTTTAGCTGTAATCTGTTCACCTAACCACATTAAAAATGCAGTACCAGCAGTCAGTACCGTAGCAATGTATAAATAAGTGCTCCAACCAGGATTCAAAATTAATTGCCCACCTACCATACCGTTAAAACCGATTGACATACCAAACCCCTGAATAAACGCAAGAACAATTGTAAAGTAACGCGTGAATTGCGTTAGTTTACGACGGCCCATTTCACCTTGCTTCGACCATTCCGAAAATTTAGGAACAACATCCATCTGCAATAATTGCACGATGATGGATGCTGTAATATACGGCATGATTCCCATCGCGAAGATGGAGAAGTTTTTCAAGGCGCCACCGCCAAATGTATTTAGGATACCTAAGGCATTTAATTGATCTTGTGCTTTCAGTACGTCTCCATTTGTAAATGGCACTGGGATAAACGTGCCAATCCTGAATACGATTAACATCGCTAAAGTGAATAATATTTTACGTCTTATCTCAGCAACGCGCATAAAGTTGGAGATTGTACGAAACATTAGATCACCTCAACTGATCCGCCAGCTGCTTCAATTGCTTCTTTAGCACTTGAAGAGAACTTGTGCGCTTTAACAGTTAATTTTTTCTCTACTGCGCCGCTTGCAAGAATTTTAACACCGTCGTTTAACTTGCTGATAACGCCAGTTTCCAGCAATAATTCAGGTGTTACTTCTGTACCATCTTCAAAACGATTTAACGTTGATAAGTTTACAATAGTAAACTCTTTACGGTTAATGTTTGTGAAGCCGCGTTTTGGTAAACGACGGAATAATGGAGTTTGACCACCTTCGAAGCCAAGACGAACACCGCCACCAGAACGTGCGTTTTGTCCTTTATGACCTTTACCAGCAGTTTTACCGTTACCAGAACCGATACCACGACCGACACGGTTACGTACTTTACGAGAACCTTCTGCAGGTTTTAATTCATGAAGTTTCATTCCCAGGCACCTCCTTATATTAATGAGTTATCCTTAAGCTTCTGTTACAGTTATAAGGTGAGAAACTTTGTTGATCATACCAAGAATAGCAGGAGTTTCTTCCTTAACTACAGTTGAATTCAACTTTTTAAGACCTAAAGCTTCTACCGTCGCACGTTGATCTTGTGGACGACCAATTACACTACGAGTGAGGGTAATTTCTAACTTTTTCGCCATTTGTTTTCCCTCCTTAACCTAGTAGCTCTTCTACAGATTTACCGCGTAATTTTGCAACATCTTCAGCACGCTTAAGTTCGCTTAATCCGTTCACAGTAGCGCGAATCATGTTGATTGGTGTGTTAGAACCAAGAGATTTCGAAAGAATATCTTGTACACCAGCTAATTCAAGTACCGCACGAACAGGTCCACCAGCAATAACACCAGTACCTTCAGCAGCAGGTTTTAAGAATACTTCACCAGCTCCAAAATGACCGTTGATTGTGTGTGGAATTGTTGTACCAACTAATGGTACAGCGATTAAGTTTTTCTTAGCGTCTTCGATAGCTTTGCGGATTGCGTCTGGTACCTCTTGTGCTTTACCAGTACCGAATCCAACATGACCGTTTTTATCGCCAACTACAACTAGTGCAGCAAAGCGGAAACGACGACCACCCTTAACAACTTTCGCGACACGATTTATCGTAACTACACGTTCTTCAAGTTCTAATTTACTTGGGTCAATGCGATGCATCAATTTTCCCTCCTTTGACCATTAAAATTGTAATCCAGCCTCACGAGCAGCCTCAGCTAGAGCTTTAACACGGCCATGGTATAAGTAACCACCGCGATCGAATACTACTTCTTTAACGCCTTTCTCTACAGCACGCTTAGCAACTGATTCTCCTACTTTCGTAGCAGCTTCAGTATTGCTAGTACCGTTAAGAGCAAGGTCTTTATCAAGAGTAGATGCACTTACTAACGTTACACCATTTACATCATCAATAACTTGAGCGTAAATATGTTGGTTAGAACGGAACACGTTTAAACGTGGACGTTCTGCAGTACCAGTAAGTTTAGCACGTACACGTGCATGTCTTTTCTTACGAGTCGCATTTTTATCAGCTTTAGTGATCATTCTTGTCACTCCTTTCTCTCACCTAACGGGTTTACTTAGCAGTTTTACCTTCTTTACGACGAACAACTTCGCCTTCGTAACGAATACCTTTACCTTTATAAGGCTCAGGAGCACGTACAGCACGGATGTTAGCAGCAAATTCGCCAACACGTTGCTTGTCGATACCTTTGATTACGATTTTAGTTGGTACAGGTACTTCAACTTCAAGACCTGCTTCCGGAGTCATTTCTACTGGATGAGAATAACCTACGCTTAATACAAGTTTATCTCCTTGTTTTTGAGCACGGTAACCAACACCGACTAATTCAAGTCCGCGTGCGAAACCTGTAGTTACACCTTCAACCATGTTTCCGATTAAAGCACGAGTTGTACCGTGTAATGCACGGTGTTCCTTCTGTTCAGATGGACGCTCAACTGTTAGTGTATTTTCTTCAATTTTGATAGACATATCAGCATTGAATTTACGAGTTAATTCACCTTTAGGGCCTTTTACTGCTACAGTATTGTCTTCTGCAATTGTAATAGTAACACCTGCAGGGATTTCAAGAATCTTTTTACCAATACGAGACATGTGGTCACACCTCCGTTCGTTTTAAATATATATTACCAAACGTATGCTACTACTTCTCCACCAGTTTGTAATTGACGAGCGTCTTTGTCTGTCATTACTCCCTTAGATGTAGAAACAAGAGCGATACCTAATCCGTTAAGTACACGTGGTACTTCATCAGCTTTAGCGTAAACGCGTAAGCCAGGTTTACTGATACGTTTTAATCCAGTGATTACACGTTCATTGTTTGCACCATATTTCAGGAAAATACGAAGGATACCTTGTTTGTTATCCTCGATGTATTCTACATCACGAATGAAACCTTCACGTTTTAAAAGTTCAGCGATCTCTTTTTTGATTTTAGAAGCAGGAACCTCTAATTTCTCATGACGTACCATGTTCGCATTACGGATGCGAGTAAGCATGTCTGCAATTGGATCTGTCATCACCATGTGTTTTACCTCCTTCCCATTTGTGGGTTTTACCAACTAGCTTTTTTAACACCAGGAATTTGACCTTTATATGCAAGTTCACGGAAACAAATACGGCAAAGCTTAAATTTGCGGTATACAGAATGCGGACGACCGCAGCGTTCGCAACGTGTATACTCTTGTACTTTAAACTTAGGAGTACGCTTTTGTTTCGCTATCATAGATTTTTTAGCCACGTTTTCGCCTCCTCTACTTAGCGTTGGTTTCCATTATTTTTGGAATGGCATACCGAATTGTGTTAAAAGTTCACGAGCTTCTTCATCAGTTTTCGCTGTAGTAACGATTACGATGTCCATACCGCGGACTTTGCTTACTTTATCATAATCAATCTCAGGGAAGATAAGTTGCTCTTTAACACCTAATGTGTAGTTCCCACGACCATCGAATGATTTCTTAGAAACACCACGGAAATCACGTACACGTGGTAAAGAAACTGATACTAATTTGTCGAAGAACTCATACATTTGCTCGCCGCGTAAAGTTACTTTCGCACCGATTGGCATACCTTCACGAAGACGGAAACCAGCGATTGATTTTTTAGCACGAGTTACAACAGGTTTTTGACCTGCGATTTGTGTTAATTCTTCTACTGCATTGTCTAAAGCTTTTGAGTTAGATACCGCGTCACCAACACCAGTGTTGATTACGATCTTTTCGATTTTCGGTACTTCCATCACAGATTTATAGTTAAACTTGCTCACTAGAGCAGGAGTAATTTCCTTTTGGAACTTCTCTTTAAGGCGATTCAATGAAGTGACCTCCTTTCTTAAGAAAATTATTTATCTAATAATTCACCAGATTTTTTTGCAATACGAACTTTTTTACCATCTTCTACTTTGAAGCCTACGCGAGTAGGTTCACCTGTTTTCGGATCTAAAACCATAACGTTAGAAACGTGAATAGGTGCTTCTTTAGTAATAATTCCACCTTGTGGATTTAATTGAGATGGCTTAGAGTGTTTTTTAACGATGTTAACACCCTCAACGATAACACGGTTTTGCTTTGGGAAAGCCACAAGGATAACGCCTTGTTTTCCTTTGTCTTTTCCAGTGATTACCTGTACTTTATCACCTTTTTTTACATGCATCTTAATTCTGCACCTCCTTAGCAAGGCAATACCTTAAATTATAGAACTTCTGGAGCTAAAGAAACGATCTTCATGAAGTTGCTATCACGTAATTCACGAGCTACTGGTCCGAAGATACGAGTACCACGTGGGCTCTTATCGTCTTTGATGATAACCGCTGCGTTTTCATCAAATTTGATATAAGAACCGTCCGGACGACGAGCTCCGCTCTTCGTACGTACCACTACTGCTTTAACAACGTCACCTTTTTTAACAACGCCACCTGGTGTTGCTTGTTTTACCGTAGCAACGATAATGTCACCAATGTTAGCATATTTACGACCAGAGCCGCCTAATACTTTAATTGTTAAAAGTTCACGTGCACCAGAGTTGTCAGCAACTTTCAAACGAGATTCTTGTTGGATCATGTTATGAAACCTCCCTTCGGACTAAAAATTCCGATTCGTCTATTTAGATAATAACCGCTTCTTCAACGATTTCAACTAAACGGAAACGCTTAGTAGCAGAAAGCGGGCGAGTTTCCATGATTTTAACGATATCGCCAAGTTTCGCTTGGTTTTGCTCATCATGGGCTTTGTACTTCTTAGAATACTTAACACGTTTTCCGTACAAGGAATGAGTTTTGTAAGTTTCAACTAAAACTGTAATCGTTTTGTCCATTTTGTCAGACACAACACGACCAGTATAAACTTTGCGTTGGTTACGTTCGCTCACTATGCAAACCTCCCCTCAATTTATCGATTAATTCCGATCTCTCTTTCACGAACTACAGTTTTCATACGAGCAATTGCTTTACGCACTTCACGAATGCGAGTTGGATTCTCTAATTGTCCTGTAGCAAGTTGGAAGCGAAGATTGAACAATTCTTCCTTTAAAGCTTTAACTTTTGTTTCGATTTCGGCAGTGGTTAATTCACGAATATCATTAGTTTTCATTAGATTCACCACCATTTTCTTCACGTTTTACGAATTTACATTTCACAGGTAACTTGTGAGCTGCAAGACGTAATGCTTCGCGTGCTACCTCTTCAGATACACCCGCGATTTCGAACATAATTTTCCCAGGTTTTACTACTGCTACCCAGCCTTCTGGTGCCCCTTTACCGGAACCCATACGTACTTCTAGAGGTTTTGCAGTGTAAGGTTTAGAAGGGAAAATTTTAATCCATACTTTACCGCCACGTTTCATGTAACGAGTCATTGCACGACGAGCAGCTTCGATTTGACGGTTTGTAATCCATGAAGCAGCTTGTGCTTGTAAACCGAATTCACCGAAAGCAATTTCAGTTCCACCTTTTGCACGACCACGCATTTTACCACGATGCTCTCTACGATATTTTACGCGTTTTGGCATTAACATATTATTTTCCTCCTTCCTCAGAAGCTTTCTTTTTTGTAGGAAGGACTTCTCCACGGTAGATCCATACTTTTACGCCTAATTTACCGTATGTTGTATCAGCTTCAACTGCTGCATAGTCAATATCAGCGCGAAGTGTATGAAGTGGAACAGTTCCTTCACTGTAAGATTCTGCACGAGCGATATCAGCTCCGCCAAGACGACCAGAAACCTGTGTTTTAATACCTTTAGCACCTGCACGCATAGCACGTTGAATAACTTGCTTTTGTGCACGACGGAATGATACACGGTTTTCTAATTGACGAGCGATGTTTTCGCCTACTAATTTAGCGTTAAGATCAGCTCTCTTAACTTCTAAAATGTTGATGTGTACACGCTTGCCTGTTAATTGGTTAAGAGCTTTACGAAGTGCTTCAACTTCAGTACCACCTTTACCAATTACCATACCAGGTTTTGCAGTGTGAATTGTAACATTTACACGATTTGCTGCACGTTCGATTTCTACTTTAGCAACAGCAGAATCTTTTAAGCGTACAGTAATGTACTCACGGATTTTGATGTCTTCATGTAGTAATGTAGCATAATCTTTCTCTGCGAACCAACGAGATTCCCAGTCACGGATAACGCCGACACGAAGACCAATTGGATTAACCTTTTGACCCATCGATTATCCCTCCTTCTTTTCTGATACCACAACTGTAATGTGGCTTGTGCGTTTGTTAATTTGGCTTGCACGACCCATTGCACGTGGACGGAAACGTTTCAACGTTGGACCTTCGTCAACGAAAACTTTTTCAACAACTAGGTTGTTAATATCCATCTCATAATTGTGCTCTGCATTTGCGATTGCAGATTTTAAAACTTTCTCTACAACTGGAGAAGCAGTTTTTGGTGTGTGGTTAAGGATAGCAATCGCTTCACCCACTTGCTTACCTCGGATTAAGTCTACTACTAAACGAACTTTACGAGGAGCAATACGAACTGTTCTCGCTACTGCTTTAGCTTGCATTGAAGTGCCTCCTCTCATTATCTTCTAGTTTTCTTATCGTCAGCAAGGTGACCTTTATACGTACGAGTTGGTGCGAATTCACCTAACTTATGGCCAACCATATCCTCAGTGATGTACACAGGTACGTGTTTACGACCATCATATACAGCGATTGTGTGTCCGATGAACTGAGGGAAGATTGTTGAACGGCGAGACCAAGTTTTAACAACTTGTTTTTGCTCAGATGCAACTAATTTTTCCATTTTGCTCATTAAGTGATCATCGACAAATGGTCCTTTTTTTAAGCTACGAGCCATTTTGGTGCCTCCCTTCGTGATTGGCGTACGGTTCTAGAAATGAACCGTACTACAATCCCATTATTTTTTACGACGACGAACGATGAATTTGTCAGACGCTTTGTTTTTCTTACGAGTCTTGAATCCAAGAGTTGGTTTACCCCATGGAGACATTGGAGACTTACGTCCGATTGGAGAACGTCCTTCACCACCACCGTGTGGGTGATCAACCGGGTTCATTACAGAACCACGAACTGTTGGGCGTTTACCTAACCAGCGAGAGCGACCTGCTTTACCGATTTTGATAAGTTCGTGCTGTTCGTTACCTACTTGACCGATTGAAGCGCGACAAGCAGATAATACAAGACGTACTTCACCAGAAGTTAAACGTACAAGTACGTATTTACCTTCTTTACCAAGTACTTGAGCAGAAGTACCAGCAGAACGAACTAATTGTCCGCCACGACCAGGCTTAAGCTCGATATTATGAACAACAGTACCTACTGGAATGTTGATTAATGGTAATGCGTTACCGATTTTGATGTCAGCTTCTGGGCCAGACATAACTTCCATACCTACTTCTAAAGATTTAGGAGCAAGAATGTAACGTTTTTCACCGTCAACGTAGTTAATTAATGCGATATTCGCAGAGCGGTTTGGATCGTATTCGATCGTAGCAACGCGTCCTGGAATTCCATCTTTGTTACGCTTAAAGTCGATGATACGGTATTGACGCTTATGTCCGCCACCTTGATGACGTACAGTAATTTTACCTTGGTTATTACGACCAGCCTTCTTGCTTAAAGGAGCAAGTAATGACTTTTCTGGTCTGTCAGTCGTGATTTCAGCGAAATCATTCGTAGTCATATTACGACGACCGTTAGTAGTTGGATTATACTTTTTAATTCCCATCTCAATTTCCCTCCTTCTTTAGTAAGAATTAAACACCTTGGAAGATTTCGATTTCTTTGCTGTCAGCAGTTAGCTTAACGATTGCTTTACGACGACGGCTAGTAAAACCAGCGTGACGACCAACGCGTTTTGCTTTCGGCTTGTAGTTCATGATGTTCACTTTTTCTACTTTAACACCAAAGATCGCTTCAAGAGCATCTTTAACTTCTGTTTTATTAGATTTAACGTCCACATCGAACGTGTATTTTTTTTCAGCCATCATTTCCATAGAACGTTCAGTGATAACTGGGCGCTTAATGATATCACGAGGATCTCTCATTATGCAAGCACCTCCTCTACTTTTTCCACTGCCGCTTTTGTCATGATTAGCTTATCATGATGAAGCACGTCTAAAACGTTTACGCCATCAGCAGTGATTACTGTTACTCCAGGGATATTGCGAGCAGATAACTCTACAGATTCGTTTGCATCAGCAGTTACGATAAGAGCTTTCTTCTCAACAGTTAATCCTTTAAGTACTGCTAGCATGTCTTTTGTTTTTGGTGCATTTAACACTAGGTCTTCAAGAACTACAATGTTGTTCTCAACTACTTTAGTAGCTAATGCAGATTTGATTGCTAAACGACGAACCTTCTTAGGAAGTTTGTACGCATAGCTTCTTGGTGTAGGTCCGAATACCGTACCACCACCACGCCATTGAGGAGAGCGGATAGACCCTTGACGAGCACGTCCAGTTCCTTTTTGACG
The DNA here is from genome assembly GCF_044908765.1 of Bacillus sp. RC251. Lineage (NCBI taxonomy): Bacteria > Bacillati > Bacillota > Bacilli > Caryophanales > Bacillaceae > Bacillus > Bacillus sp. RC251. Next base: position 26,517 of record NZ_JBIYDP010000018.1, read on the forward strand.
CCATGGTTTACGACCACCACCACGAACTTCAGAACGAGTTTTTACTTTGTGTGTACCTTGACGTAAAGATGCACGTTGCATCATTACAGCTTCGAAAAGTACAGCTTCATTTGGTTCGATACCGAAAATAGCTTCAGCTAATTCGATTTCACCAACCTGTGAACCAGTTTGGTTATATACAGTAACTTTTGGCATTGGAATTCCTCCTTCCTATTGTGAATTATTTGCTAACCTTCACAGCGCCTTGAACAACTACAAGAGATTTCTTAGCACCTGGAACGTTACCTTTTACTAGTAATAAGTTGCGCTCAGTGTCAACTTGAACGATTTCTAAGTTTTGGATAGTAACTTGGTCTCCACCCATACGTCCAGCAAGTTTTTTGCCTTTGAATACACGGTTCGGAGCAACTGGGCCCATTGAACCTGGACGACGGTGATAGCGAGAACCATGAGACATAGGTCCGCGAGATTGTCCGTGGCGTTTGATAACACCTTGGAAACCTTTACCTTTAGAAATTCCTGTTACGTCAACGATTTCACCTGCAGCGAAAACTTCAACTTTTACCTCTTGACCAACCTCTAATCCGTCCACGTCTGCATCGCGGATTTCGCGAATGAAGCGCTTAGGAGTTGTAGATGCTTTAGCAGTGTGGCCTTGTTCAGGTTTGTTAGTTAATTTTTCACGTTTATCTTCAAATCCTAACTGGATTGCATTGTAGCCATCAGTTTCAGTTGTTTTCTTTTGAAGAACAACGTTTGGATTAGCAGCGATAACTGTTACTGGGATTAACTCACCGTTCTCAGCAAATACTTGAGTCATACCGATCTTTCTTCCTAAGATTCCTTTGGTCATGAGTTACACCTCCTACATTTTTAAGTTATATGAATTATAGTTTGATTTCGATATCTACACCAGACGGTAAGTCTAAACGCATTAATGAATCTACTGTTTGTGGAGTAGGACTCACGATATCGATTAAACGTTTGTGTGTGCGCATTTCGAATTGCTCACGAGAATCTTTGTACTTATGAACAGCACGAAGAATTGTGTAAATAGTCTTCTCAGTTGGTAATGGGATCGGACCAGAAACTGTTGCCCCAGAACGCTTAGCTGTTTCTACAATTTTCTCAGCTGATTGATCAAGAATACGGTGATCATAAGCTTTTAAACGGATACGAATTTTTTCTTTTGCCATTATTTTCCCTCCTTCGTTCGCCTATTTCTAAAATAGACCTTCTCCATGGAAATTTCCCCACACCATGCCATGGCAAAGCGGCCGGGTGTGTCAGCAACCTTCCACTTCATCGCAGTCAAAGACCAACATTGTCTATTATACAATGTTATTCGTCTAGATGCAAGCATCTTTTTGTTTGCATCTGCTTTTCTCTACTTTTGCTATTATACATGGCACTTTAAAGAATTTCAAGTTTTCATCTCATAGAATCCATTTTACAGTTTCTGGATTTTGGTTTTATTGATTTTGTATTACTATAGAAGAAACTCGTCAAAATATAAAAAAATCATTTCATTCATTATATAAATACAAACAAAAAAACCAAGGGAAAATCCCTTGGTTTTTTTATATCAGTTAAGATTACTCAACGATAGTAGCAACTACACCGTAACCTACTGTACGTCCACCTTCACGAATAGAGAATTTAGTTCCCTCTTCGATAGCGATTGGAGCGATAAGTTCGATAGTCATTTCGATGTTGTCACCAGGCATTACCATTTCAGTACCTTCTGGTAATTGGATGATACCAGTTACGTCAGTTGTACGGAAGTAGAACTGAGGACGGTAGTTAGCGAAGAATGGAGTGTGACGTCCACCTTCTTCTTTAGATAATACGAAAACTTCAGCTTTGAATTTAGCGTGAGCTTTTACAGAGCCAGTTTTAGCAAGAACTTGTCCACGTTGGATGTCTTCACGAGCAACCCCACGAAGTAAAGCACCGATGTTGTCTCCAGCTTGAGCTTGGTCAAGAAGTTTACGGAACATCTCTACACCAGTTACAGTTGTAGAAGCATTTTCTTCAGCAAGACCGATGATTTCTACTACGTCACCAACTTTAACGATTCCGCGCTCTACACGACCAGTTGCAACTGTACCACGACCTGTGATAGAGAATACATCCTCGATAGGCATTAAGAATGGTTTGTCAGTTTCACGTTCTGGAGTTGGGATGTAAGCATCAACTTCAGTCATTAATTCAATGATTTTTGCTTCCCAATCAGCTTCTCCTTGAAGAGCTTTAAGAGCAGAACCTTTGATTACAGGAATATCGTCGCCTGGGAATCCGTATTCAGATAATAGGTCGCGAACTTCCATTTCTACTAATTCTAATAATTCTTCGTCGTCTACCATGTCGCATTTGTTTAAGAATACAACGATGTAAGGAACACCTACTTGACGAGAAAGAAGGATGTGCTCACGTGTTTGAGGCATTGGGCCATCAGCAGCAGATACTACTAAGATACCGCCGTCCATTTGAGCAGCACCAGTGATCATGTTTTTAACATAGTCAGCGTGACCTGGGCAGTCAACGTGTGCATAGTGACGAGTTTCAGTTTCGTACTCAACGTGTGCAGTTGAGATTGTGATTCCGCGCTCTCTTTCTTCTGGAGCAGCGTCGATTTGATCGTATCCGCGTGCTTCAGCACCACCAGCTTTTGCAAGAACTGTAGTGATCGCAGCAGTTAATGTAGTTTTACCATGGTCAACGTGGCCGATTGTACCGATGTTAACATGGGGTTTAGAACGTTCGAATTTAGCTTTAGCCATTCTAAATTCCTCCTTAGTTTATATAGGTTATTTTATATTTAGACTAGAAAGTGAAACTTACGTCCCACTTTCTAAGCTTACATAAGTAGTTATACTTGAACAATCGATAAAAATCAATTATTCACCTTTATTTTTTTTAATAATTTCTTCAGAAACAGACTTCGGTACTTCTTCATAATGATCAAATGTCATTGAGAATGTTCCGCGTCCTTGAGTGTTAGAACGTAATGCCGTTGCATAACCGAACATTTCAGAAAGTGGAACCATAGCGCGAACAACTTGTGCGTTACCGCGAGCTTCCATACCTTCTACACGTCCACGACGAGATGTTACGTCGCCCATAATGTCACCCATGTACTCTTCAGGAATTACAACTTCAACTTTCATCATTGGCTCAAGAATTACTGGGCTACATTTAGAAACCGCAGCTTTAAGTGCCATAGATGCAGCGATTTTGAACGCCATCTCAGATGAATCGACATCATGGTAAGATCCGTCAACTAACGCAGCTTTGATGTCAACTAGTGGATAACCAGCTAGTACACCATTTTTAAGTGAGTCTTCAAGACCCGCTCCAACAGCTGGGATGTATTCACGTGGAACTACACCGCCGACGATTTTGTTTTGGAATTCAAAACCTTTACCTTCTTCATTAGGTTCAAACTCAATCCAAACGTGACCGAATTGTCCACGACCACCAGATTGACGAGCGAACTTACCTTCAACTTTCGCAGCAGCGCGGAAAGTCTCACGGTATGCTACCTGAGGAGCACCAACGTTTGCTTCCACTTTGAATTCACGGCGCATACGGTCAACGATGATATCAAGGTGAAGTTCACCCATACCAGCGATGATTGTTTGGCCAGTTTCTTGGTCAGTGTGAGCACGGAATGTTGGATCTTCTTCAGAAAGCTTAGATAATGCTGTACCCATTTTATCTTGGTCAGCTTTAGATTTTGGTTCGATAGCTACAGAGATAACTGGCTCTGGGAATTCCATAGACTCAAGGATAACAAGACTCTTCTCATCACAAAGAGTATCACCTGTAGTAGTATCTTTTAAACCTACAGCAGCAGCGATATCACCAGCGTAAACTGTTGAAATCTCTTCACGGCTGTTAGCGTGCATTTGTAGGATACGACCTACACGCTCACGCTTACCTTTAGTTGAGTTTTTCACGTATGATCCAGAGTTTAACACACCAGAATACACACGGAAGAACGTTAACTTACCAACATAAGGGTCAGTCATGATTTTGAATGCTAAAGCTGCGAATGGTTCTTCATCGCTAGACTTACGTTCGATTTCTTCATCTGTATCCGGAAGAGTACCTTTAATAGCTGGTACGTCTAATGGAGATGGTAGGTAGTCGATAACTGCGTCTAACAGAATTTGAACACCTTTATTTTTGAATGCAGAACCACAGATTACTGGGAAGAATTCTACAGAAGTTGTAGCCTTACGGATACCAGCTTTAAGCTCTTCTACAGTGATTTCTTCACCTTCTAGGTACTTCATCATCATTTCTTCATCAAGCTCAGCTACCGCTTCAATAAGTTTTCCACGGTATTCTGCAGCTAATTCTTTATGCTCTTCAGGAATTTCAACACGCTCGATGTCTGTTCCTAAATCGTTACCGTACATGTAAGCACATTCTTCAACAAGGTCAATGATACCATTGAACTCATCTTCAGCACCGATTGGTAACTGAATTGGGTGTGCGTTTGCTTGTAAACGATCGTGGATTGTTCCTACAGAGTATAAGAAATCCGCACCAATCTTATCCATTTTGTTAACGAATACGATACGAGGTACACCGTAAGTAGTAGCCTGACGCCAAACAGTTTCTGTTTGTGGTTCTACACCAGATTGTGCATCAAGTACTGCTACCGCACCATCAAGTACGCGTAAAGAACGTTCTACTTCTACTGTGAAGTCTACGTGTCCTGGAGTGTCAATGATGTTTACACGGTGACCTTTCCATTGAGCTGTAGTTGCAGCAGAAGTAATTGTGATACCACGCTCTTGCTCTTGCTCCATCCAGTCCATCTGAGATGCACCTTCATGAGTTTCACCGATTTTATGAATACGTCCTGTATAATACAGAATACGCTCAGTTGCTGTTGTTTTACCAGCATCGATGTGAGCCATGATACCAATATTACGAGTGTTTTCTAAAGAGAACTCTCTTGTCATTTGGTGTCTTGCTCCTTCCATATATGGATTGGATTTTTTTATTTTAAGTAGCAAAAAAGCCACTTTATATTGTTACACATGTCAGTATGTCCAGTACCCTCATTATGTAAAACGAGCGCCCAACGAAAGGGAGAGGCATTCTCCCTCTCCACACTTCCATAAGCGACAAATAAAGCGGTTTATGCTTACATTTATTTTACGTTGAATCCTACCAACGGTAATGAGCAAATGCTTTGTTAGCTTCTGCCATTTTATGAGTGTCTTCACGTTTCTTAACAGATGCACCAGCATTGTTAGCTGCATCTAAGATTTCGTAAGCTAGACGCTCTTCCATAGTTTTTTCACCACGAAGACGAGCATAGTTTACTAACCAGCGAAGACCTAAAGTTGTACGGCGTTCTGGACGAACCTCAACTGGAACTTGGTAGTTAGCACCACCAACACGACGAGCACGTACTTCAAGAACAGGCATGATGTTCTTAAGAGCTTGCTCGAATACTTCCATAGGGTCTTTATCTGAACGTTCACGAACGATATCGAAAGCGTTATAAAGAATTGTTTGAGATTTACCTTTTTTACCGTCAACCATCATTTTGTTGATAAGGCGTGTTACTAGCTTAGACTTGTACATTGGATCTGGTAACACGTCACGTTTCGCAACAGGTCCTTTACGAGGCATATTGAGTTCCTCCTTTCATTATAAGTTTATTATTTTTTAGCAGGTTTTGGTCGCTTAGTACCATATTTAGAACGTCCTTGCATACGTTTGTCAACACCAGCTGTATCAAGCGCACCACGAACGATGTGGTAACGTACCCCTGGTAAATCCTTTACTCGACCACCGCGAATTAATACTACGCTATGCTCTTGTAGGTTATGACCGATACCTGGGATGTAAGCTGTAACCTCGATACCGTTTGTTAAACGTACACGAGCGTATTTACGTAACGCTGAGTTAGGTTTCTTTGGAGTCATTGTACCAACACGAGTACATACACCACGTTTTTGAGGTGCAGAGATATCAGTTGATTTTTTCTTTAAAGAGTTGAACCCTTTGTTTAACGCAGGTGATTTAGATTTCCATACTTTATCAGTACGACCATTTCTCACTAATTGGTTAATAGTAGGCATTTGATTATCCTCCCTTCGCATGTTTGTATGACCACATATCCAGGTGGTTCATTATTAGTTGAAAACAAAGTTTTTGCAAGGAAGAGCAAATGCTCTCTCCTCACAAAAACAGTTTTAACTTATTATTCCTATTGCTGAAGCTCCCACTTGAATCCCCGAAACTTTTCCAAGCTTACGAACTGATTCAACTTTGGTTATGGGTATGTTATGTTGCAAGGCGGTACGAATGATCATATGGGTTAACCGCATATCAGCATCTTCCGCAATAACAACTTCTTTAACTATACCATTTTTGATTGCCTCCAATGTGCGTTTATGACCAACGACTACATTTTCAGCATTTGACACTTTTTGATAAGACATATAAATATCCTCCAAAGCATCGTTCAGGAGCAACCTTGATTATAGTAACATTTTGACTCATACAATGTCAACTAGGATTAACTGTTTTTATACAAAATTTACGACGGAAAATTTTACTGTTCCACATAAACTTCATCGTTTTCTACATTCATGTCACCTTGTGTTGTTTTTACAAGATCCACTTTGCGATAACGATTCATACCTGTTCCAGCAGGAACAAGTTTACCGATAATAACATTTTCTTTCAATCCTAGAAGCTCATCGCGTTTACCCTTAATCGCTGCATCAGTTAAGACACGTGTCGTTTCTTGGAACGATGCTGCAGATAAGAATGAATCAGTTTCAAGTGAAGCTTTTGTAATACCAAGTAGAACAGGTCTAGCCGTTGCTGGTTGTTTACCTTTCAGTAACACCTTCGCATTCGCATCAGTAAACTGATGGATATCTAGTAGTGTTCCTGGTAATACATCTGTTTCACCCGCATCACTTACACGAACTTTACGTAACATTTGACGTACCATTACTTCTACGTGTTTGTCACCAATTTCTACCCCTTGCATACGGTATACTTTTTGAACTTCACGTAGTAAGTATTCTTGAACCGCCGTAATGTCCGTTACTTTTAGTAATTCTTTCGGATCAATAGAACCTTCTGTTAACTCTTTACCGTGGCTAATTGGCTGTCCTAGAGTTACTTTCAGACGTGCACCGTAAGGAATAGCATACGTACGAGCTTCAACTTCACCCTGTACAACTACTTCTTGGCGATCTTTAACATCGTTAATCGCTGCGATAACACCATCGATTTCACTGATAACTGCCTGACCTTTCGGGTTACGAGCTTCGAAGATCTCTTGGATACGAGGTAAACCTTGAGTGATATCATCTCCGGCAACCCCACCTGTATGGAACGTACGCATCGTTAACTGTGTACCTGGCTCACCGATAGATTGAGCTGCGATAATACCTACCGCTTCTCCTACTTCTACGTCTGTACCAGTTGCTAAGTTTCGACCATAACACTTCTTACATACACCGTGGCGAGTGTTACACGTGAACGCTGAACGAATGTTTACAGTTTCAACACCCGAGTTTTCAACGATATGCGCGATATCTTCAGTAATTAGTTGGTTTTCACTAACTAATACTTCACCTGTTTCAGGATGTTTTACAGTCTTTCTTGCAAAACGTCCAACAAGACGATCATATAATGACTCAATTACTTCATTACCCTCTTTAATCGCACCAATTAATAGACCACGATCTGTTCCACAATCATCTTCACGGACAATTACATCTTGTGCAACGTCTACAAGACGACGTGTTAAGTAACCAGAATCGGCAGTTTTAAGTGCTGTATCGGCAAGACCTTTACGCGCACCATGCGTAGAGATGAAGTACTCAAGTACTGTTAAACCTTCACGGAAACTTGATTTAATTGGAAGTTCGATAATACGACCAGATGGATTGGCCATCAGACCACGCATACCAGCAAGCTGAGTAAAGTTCGATGCGTTACCACGGGCACCGGAATCACTCATCATGAAGATTGGGTTGCGTTTATTCAAGGATTTCATCAGTTTTCCTTGGATAACATCTTTTGCATTACTCCAAATAGAGATAACGCGATCGTAACGTTCTTCTTCCGTGATTAAACCGCGACGGAATTGTTTAATTACATTATCCACTTTTGCTTGTGCTTCATGGAGAATTTCATCTTTTTCGCCTAATACAAGAATGTCAGATACCCCAACTGTAATACCAGCTTTTGTAGAGTACTTAAATCCTAAGTTTTTCATGCGGTCAAGCATGCGAGATGTTTCCGTAATTTGGAAACGCTTGAATACTTCCGCAATGATGTTACCAAGGATCTTCTTGCTAAATGGCGCCACTTCTTCGCGACTAGCAATAATTTCTTTAATGTTCGCACCTTTTTCAACGAAATATTCCGCTGGTGTTTCTTTTTCAAGGTTTGAGTTTGTTGGTTCATTAATATAAGGGAACGACTCTGGTAAGATTTCGTTAAATATTAATTTACCAACTGTTGTTAATAGAAGCTTACTCTTTTGCTCTTCAGTAAACGTTACATTATTTACCGAACTTGCAGCAACTGCAACACGTGTGTGCAGATGTACATATCCATTTTGGTATGCAAGTATTGCTTCGTTTGCATCTTTGAAGACCATACCTTCACCGATTGCGCCTTCACGCTCAAGTGTTAAGTAGTAGTTACCTAATACCATATCCTGAGATGGAGTAACAACTGGTTTTCCGTCTTTTGGATTCAAGATGTTTTGTGCCGCTAACATAAGAATACGAGCTTCTGCTTGTGCCTCTGATGATAACGGTACGTGAACTGCCATTTGGTCACCGTCAAAGTCCGCGTTGTATGCAGTACATACAAGTGGGTGAAGACGAATTGCGCGACCTTCTACTAATGTAGGTTCAAACGCCTGGATACCAAGACGGTGAAGTGTTGGTGCGCGGTTTAGAAGTACTGGATGCTCTTTGATCACAGATTCTAAAACGTCCCAAACTTCAGGTTGTACACGCTCAATTTTACGTTTAGCACTCTTAATGTTGTGTGCTAAACCTTTTCCAACTAACTCTTTCATAACGAAAGGCTTAAACAATTCAAGCGCCATTTCTTTCGGTAATCCACATTGGTACATCTTTAAGTTCGGTCCTACAACGATTACAGAACGGCCAGAGTAGTCAACACGTTTACCTAATAAGTTTTGACGGAAACGTCCTTGTTTACCTTTAAGCATGTGAGATAGTGATTTTAATGGACGGTTACCTGGTCCAGTAACTGGACGGCCACGGCGACCATTATCGATTAATGCGTCTACAGCTTCTTGTAACATACGTTTTTCGTTTTGGACGATGATGCTTGGTGCACCTAAGTCCAATAGACGTTTTAAACGATTATTACGGTTAATTACACGACGGTATAAGTCGTTTAAGTCAGAAGTAGCAAAACGTCCACCATCCAACTGTACCATTGGGCGTAGTTCTGGCGGGATAACTGGAAGAACATCTAGGATCATCCAAGATGGGTGATTTCCAGAGTTACGGAATGCTTCTAATACTTCTAGACGTTTAATAGCACGAGTACGGCGTTGTCCTTGCGCTGTTTTTAATTCTTCTTTTAAGAAGTCTACTTCTTTATCTAAATCGATGTCTTGTAGTAGCTTTTTAATCGCTTCCGCACCCATAGCAGCTTGGAATGTGCTACCATATCTATCACGATATGCACGGTATTCTTTTTCAGAAAGTAATTGCTTCTTATCAAGTGGTGTATCTCCACTTTCTGTTACAACATAAGAAGCGAAATAAATTACTTCTTCAAGCGCGCGAGGGGACATGTCTAAGACAAGTCCCATGCGGCTCGGGATACCTTTGAAATACCAAATATGAGATACAGGAGCAGCTAATTCGATATGACCCATACGTTCACGACGAACTTTTGCACGCGTTACTTCAACGCCACATCGATCACAAACTACACCTTTATAACGTACACGTTTGTATTTTCCGCAATGACATTCCCAGTCCTTTTGTGGTCCGAAAATACGTTCACAGAACAAGCCATCTTTTTCAGGCTTTAACGTACGATAGTTAATTGTTTCTGGTTTCTTAACTTCACCGTATGACCAAGAACGAATCTTGTCAGGTGAAGCAAGTCCAATCTTCATATATTCAAAGTTATTTACATCTATCAAGGGGCCTACCTCCCTTTTAGTCTACAGGTTATCCCAATTATTCTTTAGTTGTCTCAACTTCGACATTCAATTTATCTGCTGATTGATGATCATCGTCATCTTCTGTATCACGCATTTCAATTTCTTTATCGTCGCTAGACATCATTTTAACGTCCATACCTAAACTTTGCAGCTCTTTAATCAATACTTTGAATGATTCAGGAACGCCCGGTTCTGGAACATTTTCGCCTTTAACAATTGCTTCATACGTCTTAACACGTCCAACAACATCATCAGACTTCACTGTTAAGATTTCTTGAAGAGTATAAGCAGCACCGTAAGCTTCAAGTGCCCAAACCTCCATCTCACCGAAACGCTGTCCACCGAACTGAGCTTTACCTCCAAGAGGCTGCTGCGTTACAAGTGAGTATGGTCCAGTAGAACGAGCATGAAGTTTATCGTCAACCATGTGCGCAAGTTTGATCATATACATGACACCAACAGATACGCGGTTATCGAATGGTTCACCAGTACGTCCGTCATACAGGATTGTTTTCGCGTCATTTGCCATACCAGCTTCTTCAATCGTGCCCCAAACATCTTCCTCACGAGCACCATCGAATACTGGTGTTGCAATGTGAATACCAAGGTATCTTGCTGCCATACCAAGATGAAGCTCTAATACCTGACCGATATTCATACGAGATGGTACCCCTAATGGGTTTAACATGATATCGATTGGCGTACCGTCTGGTAAGTAAGGCATATCTTCTTCTGGTAAAATACGAGAGATAACACCTTTGTTACCGTGACGTCCGGCCATCTTGTCACCTTCAGAGATTTTACGTTTTTGAACGATATATGCACGTACAAGTTGATTCACGCCTGGTGGCAATTCATCGCCATCTTCACGGTTGAATACTTTTACGTCTAAGATAATACCGCCACCACCGTGTGGTACACGTAGTGATGTATCACGTACTTCACGTGCTTTTTCTCCAAAGATAGCATGTAATAGACGTTCTTCAGCTGTTAATTCTGTTACACCTTTAGGTGTTACTTTACCAACAAGTAAATCTCCATCTTTTACTTCCGCACCAACGCGAATGATACCGCGCTCGTCAAGGTTGCGTAATGCATCTTCCCCAACGTTTGGAATGTCACGTGTAATTTCTTCTGGTCCAAGCTTCGTATCACGAGCTTCTGACTCATATTCTTCAATATGAATAGAAGTGTACACATCATCTTTTACAAGGCGCTCACTCATAATGATCGCATCCTCGTAGTTATAACCGTCCCAAGTCATGAAGCCAACAAGCACGTTACGTCCAAGTGCTAGTTCACCTAATTCCATAGAAGGACCATCCGCAAGAATCTCGCCTTTTACAACTTCATTTCCAACACTTACGATTGGACGTTGGTTGTAGCAAGTTCCTTGGTTAGAACGAATGAATTTTTGCATTTTGTAGCGATCTAAGTCGCCTTTTACTGTTTGACCATCAACTTCTACATAGCGACGTACCCAAACTTCACGTGCTTCTACGCGTTCAACAACACCAGGATGTTTACAGATTACTGCAGCACCTGAGTCTTTTGCTGATACGTACTCCATACCTGTACCTACAATCGGAGATTCCGGATTCATTAACGGAACCGCCTGACGTTGCATGTTCGCTCCCATAAGTGCGCGGTTAGAGTCATCGTTTTCTAAGAACGGAATACAAGCTGTCGCTGCCGAAACTACTTGTTTTGGAGATACATCCATGTAGTCGATGCGTTCTTTATTTGTGACAATGTTTTCACCACGGAAACGAGCTACGATATCTTCGCTAAGGAATTCTCCTTCTTCAGATAATTTCATATTCGCTTGGGCTACAACATAATTATCTTCTTCATCTGCTGTTAAGTAATCAACCTGCCCTGTTACAAGACCAGATTCTGGATCAACACGACGGTATGGTGTTTCAATGAAACCAAACTCATTTACTTTCGCGAACGATGATAATGAGTTAATCAAACCGATGTTTGGTCCCTCTGGTGTTTCAATCGGACACATACGACCATAGTGAGAGTAGTGAACGTCACGTACTTCAAAGCCTGCGCGCTCACGCGTTAAACCACCGGGTCCTAATGCAGATAGTCTTCGTTTGTGAGTTAACTCTGCTAATGGATTTGTTTGATCCATGAACTGAGATAACTGAGAACTTCCGAAGAACTCTTTAATAGATGCAATAACCGGGCGAATGTTAATTAACGCTTGCGGTGTAATTGCATTTGTATCTTGAATCGACATTCTCTCACGAACAACACGTTCCATACGAGAAAGCCCGATACGGAATTGATTTTGTAATAGTTCTCCAACAGAACGCAGACGACGGTTTCCTAAATGGTCGATATCATCTGTATCCCCCACTTTGTATAGTAGGTTGAAGAAGTAACTGATAGAAGCAAGGATATCACCTGGTGTGATGTGTTTTACATCACGAGTAATATTTGCATTACCAATTACATTAATTACGCGTTCGCCTTCTGACTCAGGAGCATAAATCTTAATAGATTGCAGCTCAACATCGCCTTCTACCACTCCACCCATTGGTTTCGCTGTTTTGAATCCAATGTTTTTCTCTAAGTAAGGTAAAATGCGATCAAGTGTACGACGATCTAAGATTGTTCCTTCCGCCGCTAAAATTTCACCAGTTTCTGGATCCACTAATGTTTCAGCTAAACGTTGATTAAACAATCTGTTTTTAATGTGTAATTTCTTGTTGATCTTATAGCGACCTACATTTGCTAAATCGTAGCGCTTTGGATCGAAGAAACGAGACACAAGTAAGCTCTTAGCATTTTCTACTGTTGGTGGTTCACCAGGACGTAGACGCTCATAAATTTCAAGCAATGCTTTTTCTGTGCTATCTGTGTTGTCTTTTTCTAATGTGTTGCTTAAGTATTCGTTATCACCTAAAAGCTCGGTGATTTCTTGATCAGAGCCAAACCCTAATGCGCGTAACAAAACAGTTACAGGAAGTTTACGCGTACGGTCAATACGCACATATACAACATCCTTAGCATCTGTCTCATACTCTAACCAAGCTCCGCGGTTTGGAATTACAGTAGCAGTAAAACCACGTTTTCCGTTTTTATCCACTTTGCCACTATAGTATACGCTTGGAGAGCGAACTAACTGGGAAACGATAACACGTTCTGCACCGTTAATTACGAATGTTCCAGTCTCTGTCATGAGTGGGAAATCTCCCATGAACACATCTTGTTCTTTTACTTCACCAGTTTCCTTGTTGATTAGACGCACTTTTACACGAAGTGGTGCTGCATACGTCACATCACGCTCTTTGCATTCGTCTACAGAGTATTTAGGTTCACCTAAGCTGTAGTCGATAAATTCAAGCGATAGATTTCCCGTAAAGTCTTCGATCGGAGAAATGTCCTGGAACATTTCTCGCAAACCCTCATCAAGAAACCACTGATAAGAAGAGGTTTGAATTTCGATAAGATTTGGTAACTCTAATACTTCACTAATACGGGCATAACTTCTTCGTTGGCGGTGGCGTCCGTATTGAACTAGTTGACCTGTCAACTGCTTCACCCCTCAAATCATGAGTATTATAAATGCACAAAAAAATTTGTGCAAAATCACAAATAAATACAACTACTGCTATTAGCGTAGTTTTTTTCTCTTAAAGATAAATACGTTGAGTCTTTCTACCTGCTCAAAAAAGAAAAATGGCTTCTATAAGAAAACCATCATTCTGTTTCATAATCTGCTGATTTTACTATCTTTTCCAAGAGAAACAAAAATATACATCTTTCTCAACGCAGAAAATCATATATTGGCATTGTATAATGTTAACATAGCCAAAAATAACCGTCAACGTTTTTTTGATTTTATGATATAATATCCTTTTTTCTTTTCTACAACTTCGACTTCAGAAAATACTTCCTCTAGTTTCTTCAGTGCAGATGGTGCACCTTGCTTCTTTTGAATAACAATCCACAACTCTCCACCTGGAACTAAATACTCTACAGCCTTTTCTAAAATCTCATGCACGATATCTTTACCTGCACGAATTGGAGGATTAGATAGAATAGCAGCATACATACCATCTACATTTTCATAGACGCTACTTTGAAAAATGCGTACATTTCCAATTCTATTGTTAGCGGCATTTTCTTTCGCAAGCTCAAGCGCCCTTTCATTCACATCCACCATGTGAACTTTACGGTCTTGAAACTCTTTCGCCAACGATAAACCAATTGGTCCATATCCACAACCTACGTCTAATATATCACCTTTAATATCTGGCACTTGAAACGCTTCAATTAAAAGACGAGAACCAAAGTCCACTTCGTTTTTCGAGAACACCCCACGGTCAGATAAGAAAGTAAATTGAGATCCACGAAGTGTAAATTCCCATCGTTTACGATCACTTTTACTAGAAGGGTCGTTAGAAAAATAATGGTCTGCCATATGGCCACCTCTTTTCTTTACAGTTAAAAAAAAAGCTCGCATGAGAGCGAGCTTTTTTTAAAGCATCAAAAGTTAATTACTTAACTTCTACAGCAGCGCCAACTTCTTCAAGTTTAGCTTTCATTTCTTCAGCTTCCTCTTTAGAAACGCCTTCTTTGATTGCTTTTGGAGTGTTGTCAACTAATTCTTTAGCTTCTTTTAAGCCAAGACCAGTGATTTCACGTACAGCTTTGATAACTTTGATTTTTTGAGCGCCAGCACTTGCAAGTACTACGTCAAATTCAGTTTTCTCAGCAGCAGCTTCACCAGCGCCACCAGCTACAGCTACAGGAGCAGCAGCAGTTACGCCGAATTCTTCCTCGATAGCTTTTACTAAGTCGTTAAGTTCTAATACAGTCATAGATTTAACTGCTTCAATGATTTGTTCTTTAGTCATTGTAAATATCCTCCCTTAAATAGGTTTGTATTGTTTTATAGATAACAAGTAATTATCTTTTAAAAAATTAAGCGCCTTGCTCTTCCTTTTGTTCTGCAACTGCTTTAGTAGCAAGTGCAAGGTTACGGATTGGAGCTTGAAGAACGCTAAGAAGCATAGAAAGTAAGCCTTCACGTGATGGAAGAGTAGCGATAGCTTTAACCTCATCAAGTGTTACAAGTTTACCTTCGATTACACCAGCTTTAATTTCTAAAGCTTCATGTTTTGTAGCGAAGTCGTTTAATACTTTCGCAGGAGCAACTACATCCTCGTTACTGAACGCGATTGCGTTTGGTCCTGTTAAGAATTCGTTTAACTCAGCCATTTCAGCAGACTCTGCAGCACGACGAGTTAAAGAGTTTTTGTAAACTTTGAACTCAACGCCAGCTTCACGTAAGTTCTTACGTAATTCTGTTACTTCAGAAACTGTTAAACCACGGTAGTCAACAACGATTGTAGATTTACTTTCGCGAAGTTTGTCCGCGATTTCAGTTACAACTTGTTGTTTAGTTTCGATTACTTTGCTCATGTTATTACACCTCCTGTAGATTATATAGAAGATGTACCGAAAGTGCACTAAAAACCTCCATGCCCAACTTGTAGACATGGAGGCATATAGTCACAGAAAAAAAATTCCGTTTCGTATATTAACACCTAGGTAGGAAATTAAGTCTATTGACACCTACTGTCTACGGTACACTAATTAAATTCACAACATAAATGATTATATAAAAACTTCTTTATGAAGTCAACTTCCAAATTTTACGCTAATGTAGAAACGTCTACACGTACGCCAGGTCCCATTGTAGAAGCAACTGTTACGTTCTTCATGTAAGTACCTTTTGCAGCAGCTGGCTTAACTTTTTGTAAAGTGTCAGCAATTGTTCCGAAGTTTTCTACTAATTTAGCATCTTCGAAAGATACTTTACCGATTGGAACGTGGATGTTACCAGCTTTATCAACGCGGTATTCAACTTTACCAGCTTTGATTTCGTTAACAGCTTTAGTTACATCGAAAGTAACTGTTCCAGTTTTAGGGTTTGGCATTAAACCTTTAGGTCCTAATACGCGACCAAGTTTACCAACTTCACCCATCATGTCAGGAGTTGCTACTACTACATCGAAATCGAACCAACCTTGTTGGATTTTACCGATGTAATCAGCATCGCCTACGAAGTCAGCTCCAGCAGCTTCAGCTTCTTTAGCCTTTTCACCTTTAGCGAATACTAATACACGTTGTACTTTACCAGTACCGTGTGGAAGAACAACTGCACCACGGATTTGTTGGTCAGCTTTCTTAGGGTCAACACCTAAACGGAATGCAACTTCTACAGTCGCATCAAATTTAGCTGTGTTTGTTTTCTTTACTAATTCTACTGCTTCTGTTGCAGAGTAAGCAGTTGCACGATCAACAAGCTTTGCAGCTTCTACGTACTTTTTACCTCTTTTAGCCATTTTTATTTCCTCCTCGAATGTGGTTTTAGCGGAATAACCTCCCACGTTTACGCTTATTTTCAGGTATAACCTGAGGATGCGCGCCATCCATTTATTTAAAAACGATAATCATTTACGATAATAAAGGTTGCGAATTGGAATTCCAGACCCGCAACCTTTTTTAAAAACAAATCGAATTAGTCTTCGATAACGATGCCCATACTGCGTGCAGTACCTTCAACCATACGCATTGCAGCTTCTACACTAGCAGCGTTTAGGTCAGGCATTTTAGTTTCAGCGATTTCGCGTACTTTATCACGCTTAACAGTTGCCACTTTATTACGGTTTGGTTCACCAGAACCAGACTCAATACCAGCTACTTTCTTAAGAAGAACAGCAGCAGGAGGAGTTTTAGTAATGAAAGTGAATGAACGGTCCTCAAATACCGTAATTTCAACAGGGATGATAAGACCAGCTTGATCAGCTGTACGAGCGTTAAACTCTTTACAGAAGCCCATGATGTTAACACCTGCTTGTCCTAATGCTGGACCAACTGGTGGAGCTGGGTTAGCTTTACCTGCAGGAATTTGAAGCTTTACCATTTTAATTACCTTTTTAGCCACGAGACACACCTCCTTAAGTCCGTGATGTGGTCAATTGGACAGTGATTTGCCCTCCCACGTCATATTTTATCTGTAAGGATAAAATCTTTCAAAAAACGTCTCCGATAACGAAGACGTACTGACTTAAAAGATATTATCACTTTTTACAATTCATTTCAAGTTTCATTTTATAATTTTTCAATTTGATGGAAGTCAAGCTCAACTGGAGTCTCGCGACCAAACATGTCCACAAGCACGCTAACCTTTTTCTTCTCCACATCAATTTCTTCAATAGCACCTGTATAATCTGCGAATGGCCCCTCATTTACACGCACTGTCTCATGAAGTTCAAAGTCGAAATCAACCACTTCGTTGTCCATTCCCATATGCTTCATAATGGTAACCACTTCTTCTTCTAATAGAGGTGATGGTTTAGATCCAGAACCAGAAGAACCAACGAACCCAGTTACACCTGGCGTGTTACGTACAACATACCAAGAGTCATCAGTCATGATTAACTCTACTAATACATAACCTGGGAACACTTTTCTTTTCATTAATTTTTCTTTACCGTTTTTCATTTCTACTTCTACTTCTTCCGGGACAACAACACGGAAAATTTTATCTTGCATACCCATTGATTCTACACGTTTCTCTAGGTTTGCTTTTACTTTATTTTCATATCCAGAATAAGTATGGACAACATACCAACTTTTTTCCATTCATTTAGGACGAGCGTCCTTCCCTCCCTGACGTACATTTTTTTGCGCAAATGAAAAAACCCGTTCACCGGGCTTTTACACAGTTCTTATAAATAACATTATATCATGGATAAGTGCTTCTTATTCAAGAATTAACCAAGAATTAACCGAATTAAAGAAGAAATGCCCATATCAACCACTGCGAAGAAAATCGCAAAGAAGACAACTGTAGCGATAACAGTCGCTGTTGAACGGAGTAATTCATCTTTTTTAGGCCAACTTACTTTTTTCATTTCGCGACCTACATCGCCGAAAAAGTTCGTTAAACGCATCTACGGGACCTCCAGTGTATTATTTCAATTATTTATTTTGTTTCCTTGTGAACTGTATGCTGATTGCATGTTTTACAAAACTTCTTTATTTCAAGTCGCTCTACTGAGCTCGTATCTTTCATCGTAGAGTAGTTTCGATTTTTACACTCTTCACATGAGAGTACAACTTTTTTTCTCATTAGTTACACCAACCTTGTAACATTATGTCCCTAAAAATGTATCATACAACAAAAGACAATGTCAATGACATGCCTTTTGCACTCTCTCCAAAAAGAAAACAGGTGATTTTTTACACCTGTAGCATTTGTTATGAATTTAAAGTGGTACTCTCTCTCATTTCCATATATCGTTCCAATTTCCGCTTCACCCTCTGTAAAGCGTTATCAATAGATTTCACATGTCTGTTTAACTGTTCCGAAATCTCTTGATAAGAACGACCATCCAGATATAAAGAAAGCACTTTTCTTTCTAAATCGCTTAATAATTCAGATATTTTAGATTCTATGTCTGTATATTCTTCCTGACTTATAATCATTTCTTCAGGATCCGTTACCTTCGCTTCCGAAATAACATCTAATAATGTCCGATCAGATTCCTCATCATAAATCGGCTTATCTAAAGACACATATGAATTTAACGGAATATGTTTTTGCCTTGTTGCTGTTTTAATAGCGGTAATAATTTGCCGAGTGATACACAGTTCAGCAAATGCTTTGAATGAAGACAGCTTGTCCTCTTTATAATCACGAATCGCTTTAAACAATCCAATCATACCTTCTTGAACAATATCTTCTCGATCGGCACCCACTAAGAAATAAGATCTTGATTTCGCGCGAACAAAGTTCTTATATTTGTGAATCAAATATTCTAGAGCGTCAGTATTACCTTTTCGAACTAACTCAACGATTGCCTCATCCTCTAAATCACGAAATGTAACGTCGCCTACACTTACGAAGCCTGCTTCCACCTTGATCCCTCCGACCGCTATTTATTTAGCAATATTATACAGTAAAAAGATAAAGAGCGTCAATGCTTCAACGCTCTCCTCTTCTTAATTTTTCTAATTTTTCTGTAATATCTTTACTAAATATCTTTCGCATGGCGGGTTGCTTTTCTTTTGTGTCTTGTGTACGCCTTCTTACTTGTTGCTCCATCGCTTGTACTTCCAACTCCAATTCACGTGCAGATTTCCGAAGAGCACCTTGCGCAAATATAACCCATTGTTCCGTATAATCAGAAGTCGCAACATATATTTGCGTATTTATATTTCTAAGCTCAATCGCAAGCTGCTCTATCTTTTCATCTGCAGTTTGATTCTTCCTCGTGAATATGACTTCCACACGCGATTGTTTCATCTTTTTTTCAATACCTTGGACTGTATAAGCATCAAAGACTATCATTACCTTTGTACCTGTGTATCCTTGGTAATCCGCCATCTTATCAATCAGTGCATCTCTTGATGATTGCAAATCTACATCCCGTAGTTTCTTCAAGTCTCCCCAAGCTCCGATAATGTTGTAACCGTCAACGATTAAAATATCGTTCATTTTTTATTTACCAATTTCGTGACGCTTACGATATACCTCATACATTAACAAACTTGCGGCTACTGAAGCATTTAAGGATGTAACTTTACCGACCATCGGTAAAGTAATTAAGAAATCACATTTTTCACCAATAATACGACTCATACCTTTTCCTTCACTTCCAATTACTAATCCAATTGGCATTTTACCATCTAAATTACGGTAATCCGTTTTCCCTTTTGCATCTGTACCAGCAATCCAAAGTCCACGTTCTTTTAATTCATCGATTGTACGAGATAAATTCGTTACACGTGCAACAGGAATATATTCAATTGCTCCAGTCGATGCTTTCGCAACTGATGCAGTAAGTCCCACAGCTCTTCTTTTCGGAATAATAATTCCATGAGCTCCTGTTGCATCCGCCGTACGCATAATAGAACCTAGGTTATGCGGGTCTTCGATTTCATCTAAAATTAAGAAGAACGGATCTTCGTTACGCTTCTCTGCCACTTTAAATAGATCTTCTAGCTCAGCGTATTGATATGCAGCCACTTGAGCAATTACACCTTGATGGTTCCCCTCAACTAATTGATCTAACTTCTTCTTTGGTGCATGTTGTAAAATAATCTTATTTTCTTTCGCTAGTGCTAGTACAATTTGTATTTGTCCTTTGGCAGCACCTTCCGCGATCCAAATTTTATTAATATCTCTTCCTGAGCGTAACGCTTCAATTACAGGGTTACGTCCGATAATATATTCACTACTCATGATGATGTGCCCCCTTCCTTTTCTTCTAAAACAGCAATTGCCTTATATACAATTTCGTCTAATCTTTCACGATTATTTAATAAGTGATGATAGCCAATTAACGCTTCAAAGGCTGTACTATATCGATATGTTTGTACATCAGTATTTTTCGGGACAGTACCTGAATTTGCATTACGCCCTCTTCTTAGTACCGCCTCTTCTTCCTCTGTTAAAAATGCTGTCTCTAATAAATGATAAACAACTTTCGCCTGTGCTTTTGCCGAAACAAAGCTTGTCCCTAATCGATGCAATTGATTAGGACGAACTTTCCCTTTTTGAAGTAGGTGATAGCGGATATATTGTTCATATACCGCATCACCCATATATGCTAACGCTAAGCTGTTTAATTGCTTTGCATCAATCATTCTTATCCTCTTTTCCATCTTGTACCTTGAGCGGTATCTTCTAAAATAATATTACGGTCTTTTAAATCATCGCGAATTTGATCCGATAACGCAAAATCACGATTTTTACGAGCTTCAATGCGCTTTTGAATAAGTACCTCAATTTCTTCATCAAGCAACTCTTCTTGCGCTAATTCTAACCCTAAAATATCAAATAATGTTTCAAGTTGTTTTACGTATGCTTCAATTACAACTGTAGACGTATGTTCTTCCAGTAAATATTGATTTGCATGATTTGCTACATTATATAACTCAGTGATTGCATTAGCAGTGTTGAAGTCATCATTCATTGCTTCTTCAAATGCAGTCTGGAATTTTTCCAGTTCCGCTAACCATTTCTCATTATGATCTGTTAAATCAGTACTACTTTCCATACGGTGTTTTAAATTACCGTAAGCCGTTTTAATTCTTTCCAGTCCATTATTTGTGCTTTGTAGTAAATCTTCACTGAAATTAATTGGGTGACGGTAATGTACCGATAGCATAAAGAATCTAATTAGCTGTGGATCATATTGCTTAATGATATCGTGAACTAAAATGAAGTTCCCCAGTGACTTAGACATCTTCTCATTATTAATATTAATATATCCATTGTGCATCCAATAACGTGCAAATGTTTTTCCTGTTAATGCCTCAGACTGCGCAATTTCATTCTCATGATGAGGAAATGCCAAGTCTTGACCACCAGCATGAATATCGATTGTATCTCCTAAGTATTTACGCGCCATTGCCGAGCATTCAATATGCCAGCCTGGACGACCTTTCCCCCAAGGGCTTTCCCAGAAGATTTCTCCTTCTTTCGCAGCTTTCCATAAAGCAAAATCAAGAGGATCTTGTTTCTTTTCTCCTACTTCAATGCGTGCACCGTGACGTAAGTCGGCGATTGGTTGATGCGATAATTTACCGTATCCTTCAAATTCCTTCGTTCTAAAGTACACATCACCTTCTGATTCATATGCATATCCTTTATTCACAAGTTCTTGAATAAATTCAATAATGATATCCATATTTTCCGTTACACGCGGATGAACTGTTGCATGTTTGCAACCTAGTGCCGTTACATCTTCAAAATACGCTTCAACGAAACGGTCAGCAATTGTCGGCACATCTTCACCTAATTCATTTGCTGCTTTAATTAATTTATCATCTACGTCAGTAAAGTTAGATACATACTGCACATCATACCCTTTATATTCTAAATAACGGCGTACCGTATCAAATACCATAGGTGGTCTTGCATTCCCAATGTGAATATAGTTATAAACTGTAGGTCCACACACATACATCTTTACCTTATTTTCTTCTAATGGAGTAAACTCTTCCTTTTGACGCGTTAACGTATTATAAATGTGAATAGTCATTTTTATCCTTCCTTTCTACCTTTACTTCAAGTTGTTTTTTCAATTTATCAAGTTCTACTTCCATGACCTTTAACTTATCAAAAATTGGGTCTGGAAGGTCAGAATGATTTAATTCTTGACCGATCTTTACTCCATTTTGAATAACGACTCGGCCAGGTATACCTACAACTGTAGAATGTGCAGGCACTTCTTTTAATACGACAGACCCTGCTCCAATTTTAGAATTCTCTCCAACTGTAATAGAACCTAGTACTTTAGCACCTGTTGCAATTAATACATTATCCTGAATTGTAGGGTGCCTCTTCCCCTTTTCTTTACCCGTACCACCTAATGTAACACCTTGATAGATCGTTACATTATCACCAATCTCGCACGTTTCTCCAATTACAACCCCCATTCCATGGTCTATGAAAAAACGACGACCAATTGTTGCTCCTGGATGAATCTCAATACCAGTAAAAAAACGACTAACTTGTGAGATCCAACGTGCAATAAAGAAGAAATTCTTTTTATAAAAAGCATGTGCAATTCGATGGGCCCAAACTGCATGTAATCCAGAGTAAGTCAAAATGACTTCAAAATAACTTCTTGCCGCTGGATCCTGTTCAAAAACGACTTCAATATCTTCCCGAAGCCTCTTAAACATCGACGCTCCCTCCCCTTTATGGGCTGCTTTTTCGAGTGAACTAACTCCCTACTTATCCCCCTAAATTTTTATACACGGGGATAAAACTTATACTCATATCCACTTTTACGGTATAAAAAAGACGCCTCTGTCATATTGACAGAGACGCCTTATAAGCGCGGTTCCACTCTGTTTAGGCTAAAGAAAGCCTCAAACTCATCTATGATAACGGTTTACACCGCTTCTGCTTACTTTACGCCCTAAGACGTTTCACAAAACAATTCGCTGTTCAGCAGAAGACTCGAAGGGGCATTTCAAAAATCCGCTTATAAACCACTTCCAGCCTAAAGGTGGTTCTCTCTGTAAAAAGCCTGATTTTCTACTTCTCCTTCTCGTCGCTTTTCCTTATTAGGTTTTAAGTATACTTATTATATTTCTAAATCTAGAAAATGTTAACCAATTACTTTTTGAAGACGATTTAAAACTTTTTCTTTTCCAAGAAGTGCAATAGCATTAGGAAGCTCTGGGCCATGTGTTTGACCAGTAGTTGCAACACGGATTGGCATAAATAAGTTTTTACCTTTATGACCTGTTTCCTTTTGCACTGCTTTAATAGCCGCCTTAATTGCTGCTGGTTCCATCGCTTCTAGTGCTTCTACTTGACCCGCAAATGCACGAAGTACTTCTGGTACTTGTTCACCTTTTAATACTTCTTGTCCTTCTTCTTCATAATCAACATGATCTTTGAAGAACATTTCAGAAAGCTCTACAATTTCAGCTCCAAAACTCATTTGTTCATGATATAACGCAATTACATCACGAATCCAAGCTTGTTCTTGTTCACTTAAAGTTTCACCTATACGTCCAGCTTTCACTAGATGCGGTAAACTTAACTCTACCACCATATCTAAGTCTTGCTTTTTCATATATTGGTTGTTCATCCATTTTAGTTTTTGAGAATCAAATAATGCAGGCGATTTTGATAAACGAGCTGCATCGAACATTTTGATAAACTCATCTTGAGAGAAGATTTCCTCTTCTCCTACTGGCGACCAACCTAATAGTGCAATAAAGTTAAAGATTGCTTCTGGAAGATATCCAAGCTCTTTATATTGCTCAATAAATTGAATAATAGATTCATCACGCTTACTTAACTTTTTACGGCTTTCGTTTACAATTAAAGTCATATGACCAAATTGCGGAATATCCCAACCGAAAGCTTCGTAAATCATCATTTGTTTTGGCGTATTTGAAATATGATCATCACCACGAAGTACATGTGTAATCTCCATTAAGTGATCATCTACTGCTACCGCAAAGTTATAAGTTGGAATTCCATCTTTTTTCACGATAACGAAATCACCGAAATCATTTGAATGGAATGCAACTTCATCTTTTACGATATCTTTAAACGTGTAGTCGCGATCAACCGGTACACGGAAACGAATACTCGGAATGCGGCCTTCAGCCTCAAATCCCTTCATTTGCTCCTCAGTTAAATCACGGTGGTTTCCAGCATAACGCGGTGTTTCACCACGAGAGATTTGACCTTCACGCTCTGCTTCTAGCTCTTCTTCTGTCATATAACATTTGTAAGCTAAACCGCGCTCTAATAAATCTTCATATAATTTTTTATAAATATCTAAACGCTCTGTTTGACGATATGGTCCAAATTCACCACCAACATCAACACCTTCATCCCAGTCCATACCGAGCCATTTCAAGTATTTTAATTGGCTTTCTTCTCCACCAGCAACATTACGTTTCACATCAGTATCTTCAATACGAATAATAAACTTACCATCTTGATGACGAGCAAATAAATAATTAAATAATGCCGTACGCGCATTTCCGATATGTAAGTGTCCTGTTGGACTTGGCGCATAGCGCACTCTCACTTGCTTTTCCATAATTGGTACACCTTCCATTCTTAATGTCAACACATTCTATAATTGTACACCAAAAAAATGTGATTATCCATCTTACGAATTAAAAACCATTATTTTTTCTGTAATAAAACAACTGCTTGAGAAGCAATTCCTTCTTCTCTACCTGTAAATCCTAATTTTTCTGTTGTTGTTGCTTTTACATTGATATTGTCAATAGACGTTTCTAATAGTTCACTAATACGTTTACGCATACTTTCAATATGTGGTGCCATCTTTGGCTTTTGAGCAATAATTGTACAATCTAGATTCCCTAACTCGTAACCTTGCTCACGTACAAATTCCCAAACTTTTTGCAGCAATACAGCTGAATCAGCATCTTTAAAAGCAGGATCTGTATCAGGGAAATGCTTTCCAATATCCCCAGCTGCAATTGCACCTAAACATGCATCCGCAATCGTATGTAACAATACGTCTGCATCTGAATGACCAATTAATCCTTTCTCATGAGGAATTGTAATTCCACCAATAATTAACGGTCTACCTTCCGCAAACTCATGCACATCAAAACCTTGTCCAATTCGAAACATTTTTTACATCCTCCTCAAGCTAAACTACAGAGCTTTATGATTCTATATTATATTGCTATCCTTATAAAGAAAAGCCCGGCTGTTGCCGAGCTTTTTTTCGCTATAATCATCAATGTCATTTCTTTTGAACATGAAGGAAACTTTCAGCAATTAATAAATCCTCTGGAGTCGTCACTTTAATATTATAGTAACTCCCCTCTACTACACCTACTTGCTTCCCGATACGTTCTACGAGGCTTGCATCATCTGTACCAAGGAAACAACCCTGTTTTGCACTTCTATGAGCTTCTAACAAAAGAGAAACAGCGAACCCTTGTGGTGTTTGTACAGCTTTAAGCTGAGATCTTTCTACCGTTTCGACAACGATACCCTGCTCTACTTTCTTAACTGTATCTTTCACTGGTACCGCACAAATGGACGCTCCATATTTTTCCGCTGCAGTTAATACATCTTGAATCACTTTTTTCGTTACAAATGGACGCGCGCCGTCATGTACAAGAACATACTCAACATCACTAGTATGCTGAATGGCGTTATATACACTATCTTGTCTTTCGGCTCCGCCCTGAATAAATTGTACTGGCTTTTCAATTGGATACTTCTGCATTAATTCTTCAAAATACGGACGTTCTTCTTCGTTAATGGCCATAATAATACTTTTGCATGCTTTATCTTTTTCAAAAGCACGTAACGTATGCACAATAATTGGTACTTCATTAATAAGTAAAAACAACTTGTTTTTACCAGCACCCATCCGCTTACCTTGACCAGCTGCTGGAATAATTAATGTATACATATTAATAATCCTCTACTTATAATGCTTTTTCTAATAATTTACGTTTGGCGAAAATCATACGCCCAGCCGATGTTTGTAACACACTAGTAACGAGCACATTGAGTTGTGAACCTACATATTCTCTACCATCTTCTACTACAATCATCGTGCCATCATCTAAATATGCAACACCTTGATTTTGTTCTTTTCCATCTTTGACAACATAAACACTCAGTTCTTCACCTGGGAGTACAACAGGTTTAATTGCATTAGCTAAATCGTTAATATTTAACACCGTTACCCCTTGTAATTCCGAAACTTTGTTTAAGTTGAAATCATTCGTTACTACCGTTCCACCAGTGATTTTCGCCAACTTTACAAGTTTGCTATCCACTTCTTGAATATCATCGAAATCGCCTTCATAAATTTCTACCGGAATTGGCATCTCTTTTTGAATACGATTTAAAATATCTAATCCTCTGCGACCACGATTACGCTTTAAAGCATCAGAAGAATCGGCAATGTGCTGAAGTTCTTCTAACACGAATTGTGGGATCACAATTGTTCCTTCTAAAAACTTTGTTTGGCAAATATCAGCAATACGCCCATCAATAATTACACTCGTATCGAGAATTTTCCAATGAGTTGTAGATTCTTCTACCTCAGTTTCTTCATTCTCACTATTATTATTTTTCTTCTTCCCACGTTGTGGTAATGTAAATAATCCTAGTAATTCATTCCTCTTTTTAAACCCTACTTGGAATCCTAAATATCCAAGTAAAAGAGTAAAGAACACTTGCAACACTGTACTAATAACTGGAATTGTAAATTCACGAATTGGTATTAAAATTAAATATGCAACAATAAGACCAGAGATTAATCCTAATGTACCAAATAAAACATCCGCTACAGGCGCCTTTACAAGAGCCTCTTCAATATGCTTAATAAGTTGAACAATATAATCTACAAGCCAAAATGTTGTTAAAAATAAAATAATTGCACCAATAATTGCACGAACATACGATCCTTCCAATAATGGAACAGCACCGATGTCTAATACATTAATAACTTTTGGGATTAAGTAAATCCCTAACGCTCCGCCAATTACTAGAAAGAAGAGCTGTACAATCCGTTTTAACATCGAACCACCTCCTACTCATTATTAACCATTGTTTCGCTAATCAAAACGCCGAATG
This sequence comes from Bacillus sp. RC251, assembly GCF_044908765.1. Lineage (NCBI taxonomy): Bacteria > Bacillati > Bacillota > Bacilli > Caryophanales > Bacillaceae > Bacillus > Bacillus sp. RC251. Next base: position 53,891 of record NZ_JBIYDP010000018.1, read on the forward strand.
CAAAAGCGGACGTGTTTTTTTTTTATAAATAGTTTTATTTACCAATATACCATATCATATACCAAAAATGTTCTAGTGTCGTTATATTATGGAATCAATGTAATATTCTTAATTGTGTCTACTCATATAGAGATGCTCTTGGATTCTTTTTAGGCCTTCTCGTATTTTCTTCGCCCTGACTTCTCCAATTCCTTCCACATCATCCAATTCATTAATAGTTGCTCGACAAACACCTTGCAAAGTCTTAAATCGATTAATTAAATTTTCAATGATAAGTGGCGGAACGCGCGAAATTTTGCTCGTGATTCGGTATCCTCTCGGCGTCACACTTTCTTCTAAACTCATTTGTCCTGGATAGCCAAGCAATTTAACTAAATCGCTATCCTCTAGAAGTTGTGTATTCGCAAGATCTTGTAACTTTTTCAAAATTTGATGATGGTCTTGTGTTTTTTCTTGATAATAATCTTTAATTAATAACGCTGCCTCTGCCTCTAAATCAGCTAGTAGTTCTGTAAGTTGTAAACGAATTAACCTACCTTCCGTTCCTAGCTCATGAATATAGCTCAATATTTCATTTTTAATCCGCAGTACCATTTCAACACTATGTAACACATGAACCACCTCGGACATTGTAACGACTTCTTCAAATTCTAGAATGCCCAAATTCGTAATACCATCATTCCATACAGCCTTATATTTTTCTAACGTTTGAATAGCTTGGTTTGCCTTTGTTAAAATAACACCTATATCCTTTAGTGTATAACGTAAATTCCCTTGATATAGTGTAATTACGTTACGTCTTTGTGAAATAGCCACAACAAGACTACCTGTCTGCTTTGCTACACGCTCTGCCGTCCGGTGGCGCATACCTGTTTCAATAGAATCAATAGATGCCTCTGGAACTAACTGTGCATTTGCAATTAAAATTTTACTTCCAGTTTCATTTAAAATAAGTGCCCCATCCATTTTTGCTAATTCGTATAAACTAGCAGGAGAGAATGCACAATTAATGTGAAATCCCCCATCAACAATACTTTTAATTTGTTCATTATACCCAAGAACAATTAGTCCCCCTGTTTGTGCGCGAAGCACGTTATCTATCCCTTCGCGCAGTGGTGTTCCTGGGGCCACGAGCTGTAAAATATTAATCATGCTTTTGACACGTTGCTTGTTTTCTTCCATAGCCTAGCCTCCTAATGTCAAACGAAGCGCTTCCCCTAAATTAGATACACCTACTACCTCAATCCCATCCGGAATTGTCCATCCCCCCAAATTTTTTCTAGGAATAATAGCACGTTGAAATCCTAATTTAGCTGCTTCTTGTACACGTTGTTCAATTCTTGATACTCTTCTTATTTCTCCAGTTAATCCTACTTCTCCTATTACTGCATCAGTTGGTGGCGTAGATTTATCTCTAAAACTTGAAGCAATACTTAAAGCCACAGCTAAATCAATTGCTGGTTCATCTAATTTCAAACCACCTGCTACTTTTAAATATGCGTCTTGGTTTTGCAATAATAAACCTGTTCTTTTTTCTAGCACTGCCATAATAAGCGATACACGGTTATGATCAATTCCCGTCGCCATTCTTCGAGGGTTTCCAAAACTAGTAGGGGAGATTAATGCTTGTATTTCTACTAAAACCGGTCTTGTTCCTTCCATTGAGGCAACTACTGTTGATCCTGCGACTCCAACGGGTCTTTCCTCAAGAAAAATTTCAGAAGGGTTTAAGACTTCCGCAAGACCAAGCTCTTTCATTTCAAAAATACCCATTTCATTCGTGGAACCAAAACGATTCTTCACAGCTCGCAAGATACGATATGTATGATGACGATCTCCTTCAAAGTAAAGAACTGCATCGACCATATGTTCTAACATACGAGGTCCTGCAATTGCCCCCTCTTTTGTTACATGTCCGACGATAAAAATAGGAATTCCTTTCGTTTTTGCAAGTTTCATTAATTCCGCTGTACATTCACGTACTTGCGCTACACTTCCTGGGGCTGACGTCACTTCAGGTAAATGTATCGTTTGAATAGAGTCAATAACAACAAAAGCTGGATTCATCTCTTCAATGTGCGCTGCAATTCGCTGTAGATCAGTTTCTGCTACAACAAATAGATTACTACCCTTTACATGCAAACGATCTGCACGAAGTTTAATCTGCTTTGCTGACTCCTCACCTGATATGTATAGTACATCATATGAAGAATCTGCTAATTGCGATGAAATTTGTAATAACAATGTTGATTTCCCGATCCCAGGGTCTCCACCAATAAGTACTAAGGATCCATCTACAATCCCACCACCAAGTACACGGTTAAACTCTTGGAATTTCGTTTCAATACGTGCCTCAGATTTTGTTTCTACTTCTGTTAGGCGTCTTGGTTTTGTTACTTCCGATTGAATTGCATTGGCATAATTAAGCCGTCTTGATGATACAACCGGTTCCATCTCTTCAACAAGCGTATTCCATTGACCACAACCAGGGCATTTCCCCATATATTTTGGTGACTGATAACCACACTCTTGACATGTGAATTTTGTTTTCTTTTTAGCCATATCGTTTTATATTTCACTTCACTTTCATCTATAAACAGTTTATCCTTCTCGTACAAGAAAGAGGGCTATCTCGTAGCCCTCTTAGTTTGTCTATACTTATTTTACCTTTTCAGCGCTATGAATGACAAATGATTCCCCTTCAACATCAAAGATAACTTTTTGTCCTTTCTCAATAGCACCTTTTAAAAGTTCTTCCGATAGTCTATCTTCTACATGTTTCTGAATTGCTCTACGAAGCGGACGAGCACCATATTCTCGGTCAAACCCTTTATCAGCAATGGCTGAAATCGCTCCTTCTGTTAAATGCAATTCAATCTCTTGCTCTTTTAAGCGCTTCACTAACTGATTCACCATAAGTGTTACAATCTCTTGAATATGTTTTTTCTCAAGCATATGGAACACGATAATTTCATCAATACGGTTTAAGAACTCTGGACGAAATGCCTTTTTCAGTTCATCCATTACTTTACCTTTCATATCTGAATAATCGCGGCTCTCATCTTGCACGTTAAATCCAAGATGTTTATTACGTTTTAACGCATCTGCACCAACGTTAGATGTCATAATAACAATTGTATTACGGAAATCAACTGTACGCCCTTTAGAATCCGTTAAGCGACCATCTTCTAATACTTGTAGTAAAATGTTAAACACATCAGGATGAGCTTTCTCTACTTCATCTAATAGGACAACTGAATATGGCTTACGGCGAACCTTTTCTGTTAATTGTCCACCTTCTTCATATCCAACATATCCTGGAGGAGATCCAACTAAACGAGAAGTCGAATGCTTCTCCATGTACTCAGACATATCGATGCGAATCATTGCATCCTCATCACCGAACATAGATTCTGCTAATGCTCTTGCTAGTTCTGTTTTACCTACACCTGTTGGTCCTAAGAAAATAAATGAACCAATCGGACGTTTCGGATCTTTCAATCCTGCTCTAGCACGACGAACAGCTTTCGCTACAGCTACTACCGCTTCATCTTGACCAATAACACGGTTGTGAAGAATGGATTCTAAGTTTAATAATTTATCAGTCTCTGTTTGTGCAAGTTTAGAAACCGGTATACGAGTCCACGTAGAAACGACATTTGCAATATCTTCTACTGTCACTTCTGAGTTTTCTTTTCCTTGTTGCTCTTTCCATTGACGCTTCGTATCTTCTAACTTTTCACGTAAGCGTTGTTCCATATCACGTAAGGAAGCAGCTTTTTCAAATTCTTGACTTTGCACAGCTGCATCTTTTTCTTTTCTAATTTCCTCAAGTTTTACTTCAAGCTCTTTTAGATTTGGTGGTGTTGTATAAGAGCGTAAGCGAACCTTTGAAGCAGCTTCATCAATTAAATCAATTGCTTTATCTGGTAAGAAACGATCTGTAATATAGCGGTCTGAAAGCTTTACAGCTGCATCAATTGCATCATCTGTAATAGATACACGGTGATGCGCTTCGTAACGATCACGTAAACCTTTCAAGATTTGAGTTGATTCGTCTAAACTTGGCTCATCAACGTGAATTGGTTGGAAACGTCTTTCTAAAGCCGCGTCTTTTTCAATATATTTACGATATTCATCTAAGGTTGTCGCCCCGATACATTGTAACTCTCCGCGTGCTAAAGATGGTTTTAAAATGTTCGATGCATCAATTGCACCTTCTGCTCCACCTGCACCAATTAATGTATGAAGTTCATCAATAAATAGAATAATGTTTCCAGCTTGACGGATTTCATCCATAACTTTCTTTAAACGATCTTCAAATTCACCACGATATTTCGTTCCAGCTACAACTGTACCCATATCTAGTGTCATAACACGCTTATCTCTTAATGTTTCAGGAACTTCATTATTTACAATTTGTTGTGCTAATCCTTCTGCAATTGCCGTTTTACCTACACCAGGTTCTCCAATTAATACAGGATTGTTTTTTGTTCTACGACTTAAAACTTCAATTACACGTTGAATTTCTTTACCACGACCGATAACAGGATCTAGACGGTTTTCACGTGCAACAACTGTTAAATCACGTGCTAAGCTATCCAGTGTTGGTGTATTTGCATTCGTTGAAGAACCACCTTGGTGACCTGAACTTGCTTCATTACTTCCAAGAAGTTGCAATACTTGTTGTCTTGCCTTATTTAGGCTAACGCCTAAGTTATTTAAAACACGTGCTGCTACACCTTCACCTTCACGGATTAAACCAAGTAAGATATGTTCTGTTCCAACGTAAGAATGACCTAATTTACGAGCTTCATCCATAGACAACTCAATAACCTTTTTAGCACGCGGTGTATAATGTACAGTTTGAGAAGCTTCTGTTCCGCGTCCAATTAACGCTTCTACCTCTTTTTGAACCTTCTCTGGACTTAACCCAAGAGCAATTAACGCTTTTGCTGCAATTCCTTCCCCTTCGCGTACAAGCCCAAGTAAAATGTGTTCTGTTCCAATATTATTATGCCCAATACGAATTGCTTCCTCTTGAGATAAAGCTAATACTTTCTGTGCTCTTTCTGTAAATCTTCCAAACATCATAGAAATCGCCTCCTACTTGCGCTTAGTTTTTTTCAATACGTAATCGCTCACGGATTAAGGTTGCTCTTCGATAATCTCTTTCTTCTGGTCCTAAAGGTCCGCCTGCATATTGTTGTAAAATGCCTGGTTGTGTAAGAACCATTAGCTCAGTCAAAATATTTCTCGATACACCTTTTATATATCCTAAATCAATACCAAGTCGTACATCTGATAAGCAAGTGGCCGCTTCTGCAGATTGAATTAACCGACTGTTTGCTAGTATGCCATAAGAGCGATAAACCTTATCTTCAAGCTCAATACTTGAATTTTGTACAATTAATTCTCTAGCCATTTTTTCTTGCTGTATGATTTGTTGAATGACACTTTTTAAATCTGCAATAATATCTTCTTCAGATTTTCCTAGCGTCATTTGATTTGACACTTGAAATATATTACCTAACGCTTCGCTACCTTCACCGTATATTCCTCTTACTACTAACCCTAATTTTTGAATTACTTGTATAATGCGGCTAATTCTTTTCGTTAAAACGAGTCCCGGTAAGTGAATCATTACGGAAGCCCTCAATCCTGTACCAACGTTAGTAGGGCAGCTCGTTATATATCCAAGTGATTCATCAAAAGCATATTCAACCTCTTCCTCTATCCAATTATCTATTAGATTGGCACTTTGAATGGCCTCTGATAACTGTAACCCTGAAAATAAGCACTGTATCCTAATGTGGTCTTCTTCATTAAGCATAACACTAATATGTTCGCTTTCTGATAATAGACATGCTCCATATTCTGTTCCTGCAAGGTTAGGACTAATTAAATGCTTTTCAACTAATACTCTCCTTTGAAGAGGCGTTAATTCATTCATTTTTAATAGTTCAAAATCTCCAAAAGGTTCTACCGTTTTATTTATAAATTCCTTTTTAAATAATTCATGAATCTGTCTAGCTTCTCCTTCGTTTTGCATAGTAGAGAATTGATATTTTTTAAAATTACGAGCCAAACGAATTCGACTACTTAAAACAATATCAGAATCAGGGCCATCCCCCTTCATCCATGGACTAATCGCTTCATTCATAATTTTGTCCAGTGACATAGAACTATTCCCCCTCTCTATGCTCACTAAGCTGATTTTCAAGACCTCGAATATTATCCCTTACTTCAGCAGCTTTCTCAAACTCCTCTTTCTGTACGTATTGTTTCAGAATGAGTTTTAGTTCATCTAATTCTTTCTTTAAGTGAAGATTTCCTTCTATACGTTCCGGAATTTTTCCACAATGATCTGTATGTCCACCGTGCAGACGTTTTAATAATGGCTTTAAATGTTCCTTAAATGTATCGTAACAAGAAGCACATCCAAACCGTCCCACCTTTGTAAATTGCTCATATGTCATCTTACAATCTGGACACCTTAATATACTTGTATTCGAAAGCCCGTTTTGTCCTTCTTCAAACATTGTTGATTCACCGTGTAATAACCCAGCAAATAAATCATGGAATGAAAAGTTAGACTGCGGTGATTGAAAGAAAGACGTATAGCCACTTTGTTCTGCACATTGCTCACAAAGATGAACTTCCGTCTTCTTTTCGTTGATTACTTTTGTATAATGTAAAGTTGCTGGTCTTATATTACAGTTTTGACAAGTCATCACTATCCCCACCTTTACAATAGGAACGATCTATCTGATAGTACTTTTCATACATTACTAGATTGTTCACTTTCCTTTACTTGTTTAAATAAAAGTGCGTGTTCTTTTTTCAAAACCTCTACAATATTTAACTGCCTTATCTCTTAGTTATTATTCTTTTACAAAAGCTATATTTATTTATATTTCAGTGTTCTTAACATTGCGCATAATATTCGAGCCCTAAGTTCATCTCGAGAAGGAACATCCATTGATAATACAGAACGATCTAGTACACTTAACATAAGTTTAGCTTCACGATTTGTTATGATTCCCTCTTCTATTAAACGTATAATCATACTCTCTGCATTCCCTTGCGCAACGCTATGATCAATCATATGAAGCATTTGATCAATCATGTCTATATCGTCATGCAGTTTGACTTTTATAATGCGAATGTAACCTCCTCCACCACGTTTACTTTCTACTACAAATCCTCTTTCTATCGTAAAACGGGTATTGATTACATAATTGATTTGAGATGGTACGCACTCGAATCGATCCGCAATCTCATTTCTTTTGATTTCAATCACATTATTATTACTTAAGTCAATAACTTGCTTTAGATATTGCTCAATGATATCAGATATATTTCTCATTTATCCGCCACCTTTATTGACTTTGACTATCTTTGACTTTAATTATATACGTATTAATAAAATTTGCAACTCTTTTGCTTATTCACTATCCTAGCCACATTCCCCTGTATTTAATCAAAATAATAATTATTTAAACACATTTTTTAATTACTATGGATTATAAAAGAAAACACGAAAAAACACGAGTCATTTGACTCGTGTTTAGTTGCTTGGCGACGTCCTACTCTCACAGGGACAAGGTCCCAACTACCATCGGCGCTAGAGAGCTTAACTTCCGTGTTCGGTATGGGAACGGGTG
>NZ_JBIYDP010000019.1:0-58657 GCF_044908765.1 Bacillus sp. RC251
TCCCCTTTCGTGAATGTTTCTCCCATCCCCTTGAAAGAAAGCTGTCACTTCGGTGATGGCTTTTTATTTTGTATAATGAAATGGGGAGGGATTTGATATGGCAGAAACAAGACCAGGTGGTTGAATAAGAATATTTAAGATTAGGCATCCATAACGGGTGCTTTTTTTCTTTGTTATATAGAAATTACACATTAAACGTGAATATAGACAAAATGGACATTTGGTTAGGAGGATGATAATTGATGAGTGATTTCTTGTATGGTACAGCTAAAGGGATGGCTTTAGTGGAAGACGAAGTAAAAGCAATTTATAGACAACAAGCGAAATATTTTCAAATGCTATTTGAGGAGCTCACTTTAGCAGGGTTCAACGAAGAGCAAGCAATGCAAATTGTAGTGGCTACTGCTGGTAAAAGTGAATAATGATTAAACCAATAGCAATTATTGTAGGCGTTGCCGTGATCTGGGTGGCGTCTTGTTTGTTGTTAAGAAAAGATAAGGGGTGAGGGGTATGAGTGGACTTGAAGGAAAGTTGTCATTTCAAAGTGATAAAGTTTTAAAGGGACGCAAATTAAGTGAAGAAAGTTCGATTACATTCAGTGCAGTAAGGGAACCAATCTTGGAACTTAGACCTAACGGAGACATTTTAGTTAAAGGTAAGCTTATCGAGAATGATGTGGAAGTTGTAGATGGGATGAGGGAGTTATTAGGGTTAGGTAAAAAGGACGAGAGGTGAGGTAATGGGTATTATCTCTGGAATAATTAAGTTTGATAAGAATGGAATATCAGTGTGTAAGGACGGTAAAGACTCGGTTATTATTAGTCAGAATAAGGACGGTACGACGACTTGTCACGGTACATTAGCCGAAGCGATAACTAAATATCTAACTGAAAAAACAATCGAGTGTAAGAAATGTGGTCACTTTAGTACTGAGAATGATGTTGAACAAACTGCTTCTACTTCGTGTGGTGCGAGTTGCGGATGTATTGGATATGAATATGAACTCATCTGCGGTAAATGTGGTGATGAGATTTACAGTGGTAGTGAGTGGGGAGAATTTGATAGGACAGAAGTATTTGATGAGATCATAGATAAACTTGGTGAAGATAAGGCTACTTGTTAGGGGTGAGGGGATGAAAGCGCTAGGGCTTAACTTATTAACTGACAAACAACTGAATAAGTTGATAACAGAAGCATGGGACAAAGGTTACGATCAAGGCCATAAGGTAGGGCACGCTCGTGGGTATAAGGATGGACATCATAAAGGAATGACATCAGATAAACAAGGAGTAATGATGACTTGTTCTGGGGTGTATGTTTTTGATGATAATAAATGTGTTGGGGCTTTGGATATTGATAAGTCGGTTAGGAATGAAATGGAACAGTTGAAAGCGTTAAGTGATGATAAGGAGGAGAAGAGATGAAGAAGAAACAAGCTAATTTAGCAGAAGAGTTAGATAAGATGGGAAAAGCACTTATTGAGGGATTTACAAAAGGGATTGAAGAGGCGAGAAGTGAACAAAGTCCTTTCGATAATATGTTTTCTGAAATTAAGAATGACCAATTGAAACAGGTATATGAAGGATATAAAACAGTCGGAGAAATGCTTTTCCATATGAAATCAGGACTAGTTGCTGGTGGATTTTCAGAAGAACAAGCGATGGAACTTGTTATCCAGGAGTATTTAGAACAACGAGCAGAGTCTAAGGGGTGAGTGGATGGAAAAGTTAAAGCAAGCATTAGCTGAAGCTATTAAAACAAGTGAAACCCATAAATTAGTGATGACAAAAGAAGAAATTAATTCTGTTATAAGTATGATGAAAAACCTAACTGAAGCACAAAAGGTTAATTTTGCTCGTGAAATTGTAGGTGTGCATCATCATGCTGAACTACTATATTTAATTGATGAATACGAGAAAGAGAAATTAGCGCTAAAATAGGTGCTTTTTTATTTTATAAAGGAGTGATGAAATGCTTTATTTCTTATTGTATATAGCAATTGGTATGGTGTTTGTATCAACCGCAGCATATGGACCATTACGAAAGCTAGTTAAAGAAAGTGATGGGAAAACAGAAGAAGAAAGAGCGACAGTTGCAATACAATTTCTTTTGACGTTGTTATTTGTAGCTATCATCTGCCCGTTCTGGCCAGTATTACTGACATTTAAAGTAATGAAGTTCTTTAATAAGGATAAGAAAGAAGAGAAGGCTGACGCAAAATAAAAGTGTTTGCCTTCTTAATTTATAAAGGGATTACCGTAAAGAGGTGTGGCGATGAAATGAAGAAACAATTTAAAGCTCAATGTGAAAAGTGCAATCATGTATTCACTGTTCGTTTCCATAAGATGCGTTTACCTAATCGAATAGATAAGCACTATTTCATCTGTCCAGGGTGCAAAACAGAGTATGTGAGTTATTATTCGAACAGGAAAATGCACCAGTTACAAGGTGAAATAACAGAGATATACGGGAAGTTTCGATTGTGCAAGACTAAAGAGGAAGCTGAAGTACTAGATATAAAGCTACAGAAGAAACAAGCTGAATATGAACGTATTCGAGAAGAATTAAGAAAGAAAGTAGAGTGCTAGGTAATGACCAATGAACACCGCTATTTTGGCAGTGTTTTTTCTTATGTAGATGAATCTGGAGAAAAGCGTATTTCAGCACCAAGTTCATCTCATAAAGTGATAAGTATTACGCAATCTGATGCTTATAAAGAGAAGATGGAGTTAGAAAACTTCCGTATAGGTAGGCAAGCTGACTTCACAGCTTCTAATATGGATACACTCCATGAAGTATATAGCGTATTAACTACTGCGCAATGCGGCTATTTAATGTTGCTGCAATGCTACGTTAGTTACGATGGTGGCACGTTGGTGAATGCGAATAAAACAGCAATGACCACTAACGACATGATGAATGTATTGCAATTAAAACATAAGAGAAGTTCCTTTTATGATTTTATAAAGGCATGCATGAAATATAGGATTATCACTGAAGAAGACGGAGTATATGCGGTAAATCCTCGTTATCATTTTCGTGGAGTATTTAGTAATCGATACGTTGTGAAATCCTACACAGCAAAGATTAGACGTGTATATCGGGAAGTAAAAGCGACTGATATCGGACTGATTTATCGCATGTTACCATTCATTCACTATGACACGAATGCATTATGTGAGAATCCTTCCGAAATAGATCCGAAGAAAATTCGTTGGTTCAATCGTAAGGAATTATCAGAAGCGATTGGTATTAACTCAGATACGTTAGGGCGAAGGTTACCTAAGATGACGATAGATGGAAGCTATGTAGTGGCGAGAATAAAGGTCGGCAATGAACCGGAGAGATATACATTTAATCCAAATGTGTTTTATCGAAAGGGTTGTGAACCAGATAAGACGTTACAGGCTATGTTTAATGTGAAGAAATGATAAGGGATTTTATGATATTCTTAAAGAAAAAGGGGATGAGAATATGATTACTAAAGATATAACAAAAAACATCAAAGGATTGAAAATTAACGGTGAGGATATCAGTTTCTCGGAAGCTTCGGTAAGGTTAATCGAGAATACAAGGAAAGAACGGATAAGTGCTACAGAATCTATGGATGTTATTGAGTGGGACTGGAAGGTATCAGCAACTTCGTATAAAGAAAATGGATTTGAAATGGGTGTTCCAGTTGATGTTATTGCAGTAACTCAAAAGGATAATGAAGTGTTTAAAGGGAAAATCATTCTTGAAAACATGGAAACTGAAGCGTGTAGCGATTTATATAAAGAAGCATTACACTTTATTGGTGTAAGTAAATTAGATGGATATAATAATGGAATAAAACCATCTAATAACAATGGGATGCCATGGTGGAGATAACAAAAACGAAAGTAGCCTAACAGCTGCTTTTTTATTTTATATAGGAATTACGGTGTCATAGTGAAGAAACGAGGTGGTCATTAATGGATTATGAAAAGTTAAGGAAATTCGTTAGTGAGAGAAAGATACTATCAGAATGGGTAACAGAAACTTTAACGAAATCTTATGAAGTTGATAATCGCTTAGATGAACTAAATGAACATATTCGTCAGCCTATTGATAAGGACTCGGTAATTAAAAAGCTTAATGCTTACTTAGATAACGGAAGAGTAATTACAAGAACCACAATTATTAATCATGGTAACGATGAATACGGGCCTGATTACAGCTTTATTATCAGGCTTACTGATATAGAAAAAGACATTGAGAAGAAATGAGGTGATGAAATGGCACGAAAACGTAGGGAAATAGAGATTAAAGTAATTAACGACGAAGAAGTTCCAGGTATAGATTGCGGTAAATGTAAGCAATGGAAACCGTTAACTAATTTCGGTAAAAACAAGCGAACACCTAGCGGATTTAAAAACTGTTGTAAAAAGTGCGATGCTGAAGACTCTAAAAAATACCGTAATCGTAACGTAGAGCATGTCAAAGATTATAACCGAAGATACTACGCTGCAAATAAAGAAAAGTTTATGGAATTGCAACGTAAAAGTAGACGGGAAAATAAAGCGAAACATAACTCATATAAGCAAATTAGACGGGCAAGAAAAAACGCTTTGCCAGATACATTAACGCCTGAACAAATCGAGAAAATAACTACTTACTTTAATGGTGCATGTGCATTAACAGGTAGCACTGACTATGAACTTGATCATTTCATCGCAATTACAACTGGACATGGTGGAACCACATTTAAAAATATGATTCCGTTGTCAAGGACGTTAAACGCAAGTAAAAACAACAAAAATCCATTCGAATGGTTTGAGGATAATAAATGCAGATTTAAGCTAGACGATAATAAGTTCTTTAGCTTAATCGACTATTTAGCAAATATTAACGGAATGTCGATGAAAGAGTTTCGTGATTATGTATATAAATGCTACAGCGATTCTCAATTACAAAAGGTTAATTGATAACTGAGACGACATCACTCGGACAAATCAGCCGAAAAGACGACATAGCTCGGACAACTAAAAACAAGGTTCGCGCTTAGAACCGCAAGGGATACAGCCATTTCACCAATGAAATTATATCTTAATCTTGTCCCTTAAATAGAGGAGGCTCCACAATATGGCGATGGTAGAGGACGTTAGAGATTGGAAAAGCGTATTCCAAAACTATAATTGTATATATGATAGATTACCAGAAGTGAACGAATTGGTTTATATAGCTCATATTGGAATATTCACAGTAGATCACATGTTTAGCAATGGAGATATAAACATTGAATATAAAGGAAAGGCGCAAAGATTCCCTACCTTTTATTATCGATTATTAGAAAGTAAATAAGAAAGGAGGTGTACAATTATGGCGCTTAAACGATTAAATACAGAACACCTAACTGCAATTAATTACTTCGCACTTCCTAATAAGGGCGGTAAAACAAATGATGAGATTGCTAAGATATGTGGAGTATCTAGACAATCCATACAGAACTGGCGTAATGACCCACTATTTGAACGAGAACTAAAGAAACAAATGGTACGTAATAGCCAGGATAGATTACCAGAGTTAATCGAATCATTATCAGAGATTGCTATTCGAGATGGGAATGCCGCGATGGCTAAACTGGCACTACAGATCAATGGCATGTTAGTTGATAAGGTAGAGGTAGAAACAAAGGATGCTACTAATAAGATTGACTATGAGGGAATAGATAAAGACATTGCATCGTTTGAAGAACGGATTGAAGAAGAAGAGGATGTAAAGTGATAGGTTGTTTGGCGGCTATATAATAGAAGAAACTCGGTTAAGAGTTAGGTTAGGGAGTGTACAAGTCTTTACCTGATGTCAGTCGCTCGCTCTAGACAGACACACCCTCATAATTTTTCGGTAGTTTATGCATGATTCTATACAGTAATTGCACTCATGACACAGGCCACAAACGTTGATATAGCGCATGCATAAAAGTAGTAAATGAAAAATAAATAAAATAAACCTCATAAACGTTGGTTTAATAAGGTTTGTGAGTGTAATTGAATGTTACAGAATATCCTTCTGTTACATTATATATACGGAAATACGTATTAAATATACAAATTAATAAAACCCCCGGGGCCTTATTAATTGAAAGGCGCTCGCCAGGCACACTAAAAATCCGCGTATCAAAATTAACTTTTGACTTTACGCAAGTGTAAAACAAAAAAGACCACATCGTCAAGATGCAGTCTTACAGATTCACTTCAACATATACATCGTCAATATTCTCTTGCACGATACCAATGTAGCGTAATGTTTCTCGTTGGCTAGAATGATTTAATATGGATTGCAACAATGTTAAATCAACACCTTTTTTATAAGCGTGATAAGCAAATGTTTTACGAAGAGTATGTGTACCCATTTCTACTTTAATTCCAGCTCTTTCAGCAGCGTTGTTTAAAATGCGATAAGCTTGAACACGAGAAATTGCTTTATCTCCTTTTCGAGAAGGAAATAGCCAATCACTATCCTTAGCTGTTTCAGGAATCAGATCCTGAGCGGCTTTTTTAATGGATTCATTTAAACGGAATCTTTTCGCCTTACTCGTTTTACTCTCGTGCATAGTAACGAACTCACTGTTACGAATATCTTTTACCTTTAATCTAAGGATATCCGAAATACGTAATGCTGAATTGATACCGATAATAAACAACAATAGATCGCGTGGCTTCCCGGCTAACGCTTTTTTCATTTTGTCGATATCACGTTTGGTACGAAGTGGTTGGACAACACCAGCCATATGTATCACTCCTTAATTTTAAATGTAATTCACTATCGTTCTGTTACATTCAGTATAACTATTACTTTACACGTAGTCAAACGAATTTATGAATCAAATGAATTTATGAAAGGAGGCGGTCTATATCGCTTGGATAAATGAAGAATGGTTTGGCAGAAAAGAGCGTATGGAGAAGATTACTCAGTTAAAAAGATACATTGTTCCTAGAGTTCGTAATAGAAACAAACTGACTGATGATGAAAAGCTAGAACTTAAAGCATATATCGATGAATATAACCGTCTCCAGGACATTAATCGTGGCGAGACTGATCTATTGTTCTTTGCTTATAACTACTTTGGCGAAAATCGAAATAAAGACAATACAGGTAACTGGATTCCTGAATTTAAGGTCCCTGACGACTTTAATTTGGACAACATTACAGAATATGCACCGCATTTCCATGAAGATATATGCGACATCATGAACGTGGTGTCCAATGAAGAGATAAATAAGCGTGTAGTTGTTGCTGCGCCTCGTTCTCATGCGAAATCTTCCTACTTATCAAAGGCTTTCCCGATACATGAGATATGTTACCGAAAAAGGTTCTATATCATCTTAATCTCGGAAACTCCTAGTGTATCTAGTGCCAATTTAGAGTGGATTAAACTTCAATTACAAAGCAATGAGAAGCTACGACGTGATTTCGGACCGTTATTACACAATAAACAGCAGATGAACCCTAAAGATAACACTTCTGAATTCATTGCTTGGGAACCTAAAGGAAAAGACGAAAAGAAATTGCTAACGTTAGTACAAGCGGTTTCTACTGGACAAGCATTACGTGGCCGAAACTGGAATGGTAAACGCCCAGATTTGATTGTATGTGATGACTTGGAAGATAAAAGCAATACAAATACGGCTCAATTACGCCAGGACCTAAAGGATTGGTTCGCTCAGGTAGTAATTCCACTAGGCGATCCGGAAGGAAAACGGACGGCAATCGTATTCATGGGTACGACAGTCCATCCGCAATCACTTTTAATCGATGTCATGGAGCGACGGTCTGATTTTGAATCTCGTAAATACAGGGCGTTAATTACACCACCTACAAGGCAAGATTTGTGGGCTGAATGTGAGTCGATTTATAAGGATAGAGAGAATAAAACGAGAGCAAGAGATGCTGAATTATTCTTTACGGCTCACTATGACGAAATGCTCGAAGGTTCAGAGGTTCTATGGGAAGAAGCGCAGCCATTATTTAAATTAATGAAGTTCAAGTGGGATGACGGTAGCAAGGCATTTAATACTGAGTATCAAAACAACCCAATTGATGAAGAAAGTATGATATTTAATCCTGACAATTTCAATTATTGGAGCGATAGAGAGTTAAATCGCAACTTCCTGAATGGAGAATACTTCATTTCTATGGGTGTTGACTTAGCGATGGGTAAACAACGTGGTGATTATTCCGCAATTTCAGTTGTAGCAAAACATAAAGAGAACGATACCATTTATGTTATTGGCTCTTATGGTGAAAAAGTGAAGCCAGATGAGTTTATGAAGGTAATCACTAAGGATGTATTACATTTTAGACCTGATGTAATTGCTGTTGAAGCTCAAGCGGCTCAAGAATTCTTTGCTGATATGTTGCAAAAGAAATTAGTATCAGTTGGGTATCCAGCCGATACACGTTTGCACAAAGTGAAGCAACGATTTAATAAGGAATTACGCATAGAAGCGTTGATACCTCGTATTGAAAATGGAGAAATTCAGTTTGATAAAAGACATTCTCTATTATTAGAGCAATTTCAGTACTATGGTACGAATATGCATGATGATTTACCGGATAGTTTAGAAATGGCTGTTTCGGCAGCAGGAAATAGTTCAACAATAGTAAGAACTATCGCTAAAAGAATGCGATAGAAAGGAGGTGAACAATGAATCAACCGATTGCAGACTACAATATATTAAATCCTCAAGATATGGATGATCTTCTATTTTCACCGTGGCAGCAAGCTATTGGGAAAGAAACTTGGAATCGTATTAATAGGCAAATTCGATATTACGAGTACTACGATGGAAAACAACACGTAGATCCAAATACAGGACAACTTGTTAAAGCTAGAGATTTACCTCGACCGGATGGATTGGATTACGATCCTACTCGTTATGCTACGAACTATTTCAAAGTCATGATTAATGAGAAAGCACGTTGGCAAATGGCTGGTAAACATGGTATTTCCGTTTCTCCAAAGCAAATTGATTCGATTGAAGAGATGCTACAAATGGAGTATGAGCCATCTAAAGAGCAAATGATTGAGAATCAACGCGCAGACAACTATGAAAAATTGTTATATAAACTTTGGAAAGACAACAAAATGCGAGAAAAGCTTATACAAGCGGCAAGAGATCGCCTGATTGTTGGCAGGGTTGCTTGTAAAATCGTCTTTAATCCGAAAAACGGTAAAATCAAATGGGTTTTCCGTCCTGATATAGAAGTAATTCCGATTTATTCAGATGATGATTATGACGAATTAGAAGCTGTTCATTTTGTTAATTTCAGGCGTCTTGATAATGAAGAAGTTATATCTAAACAAACGTTTGTTTTAGAAAATGGTAAGTGCTTCATTGAAGAGGCTATTTATGATAAAGCGCTAAATGTTATCAAACAAATTATGCCTAAAACAGCAATGGGGATAGATTTCATTCCGGTTGTGTTATTCCCAGTGAATGATTTGAGTGCCTCGGCCGCCGATAATACAGAAGTTGATGATATGAAAGAGCAAACTGACATTTTAAACAGCATGAATGAAGATGCTTTGGATTCACTCAAGTTCGAAATGTTCTCTATGACAGCCTTATTTAACGTACCTGATGGGACCGCGAATAAAATGCGGATAGCTCCAGGTGCTGTACTTGAGGCGAAAGGCGGCATGGATGGAAAGAATCCAGATATCAAAAAGGTTGAAGGTGGTTTCCGTTGGAAAGATGCATTTAAAGACCAATATGCGAGGGTGAAAGGTGCATTGCATGAAATAACCTCGTTACCTCAAATTGTGCCCTCTGAAATGAATTTCGGTGGATTGAATAGTGAGACATTACACGTACTGTTTCACGACATTATCCAAGAAACTGAAGAACATTGGCTGTCATGGGGGCCGAGATTGGAAGAATTGCATGAAAAAACCATTCGCTACTTACAAGCAAGGGTTAATAAGCCGATATTCGGTTACGACAAAGAAATTGTTAAATCTATTGGCGACGATTATGACAATGAAATACGATTTGTACTTCCGTTACCGGATAATCGCAAAGAATTAGTTCAATTGTTAACGGAAGAGACTTCAGCAGGACTTGAATCGATTGCTGGTGCGATGAATCGTCTAGGCGTAGAGAATATAACAGCGAAGAAACAAGAAATTTCAAATGAACAACAAAGAGCAAGACAAAATACAGATCCATATAGAGGAGGTACCGGATAGATGACTCTATCAAAGAAGACACAAAAGTCTATTAAATTATTTACACCGAAAGTAAATTCGAAATACGGATTCTTACAATTCTTTTCCGACCCGAATCCTGAACCGCCAGTGCCAAATGATCCACCGGCACCTAATGACCCACCAAAACCGACACATACGGATGAAGACGTTCAGCGGATGATTGCGGAAGCTTTGGCAAATGCGAAAGCAGAAACGGATGCTAAGGCAGAAAAAGAACGTCAGGAAGCAGAACGTAAAAATTTAGAGGAACAAGAAAAGTATAAAGAGCTATATCAAAACTTGGAAAAGCAAGTAGCTGATGAAAAGGTGAAAACTTTAGATGCTAAGAAGGAAACACTCTTAGTTGGTGCTGGATATGCTCCTGAGCAAGTTGTTTTAGTAAAAGACTTGTTAAAAGGTGATTCAGAGGATGAATTAAAAGTGTTCCTTGAATCTGTAAAACAAGTAATTTTACCTTTAGGAACTGGAGCTGATCCTTCACCTGGTAATTCTAGAAGAGGTAATCCAGAACCGAAGGATCCAACAGATGTTGGTCGTAATTTATATGCGGAATTAAAAGCAAAAGGAAAATTATAAGAGGAGGAAATTAAATGCCTTATACACCTAAATTTACTGAAAAACCATTTAAAAGTGGTAAAAATATTTTAGCGAGCGAGCATTTACAATACATCGAAGGCGGGGCTACATTAGATGCCGCTAAATTTGGCGCAAAGTACATTGATTGTGGTACAGCGATTGCACGTAACACTACTACAGGTAAGTTTGAACCTTATAAAGAGAAAACACCAGGTACACTTGAGCCGGGATTCGATGAGTTCGCTATTCTAGACGTCGATTGGGATTGCGATGGTAAAAATGATGGAGTTGTTGGCCAAGTAGTTGTTAAAGGTTCAGTTTATGAAGCGAAGCTTGTAGGTTTAACGGATTCATTCAAGAAAGCAACACCATTAATTCGATATGTTAAACACATCTAATCAAGTCGCCAAACAAAGCGACTTTTTATTATGCCATTTAACGTAAATATAAGGAGGAAATTAAATGTCGGGTATTACTCAATTAAAAGAATTTCAAAAGCCAGCACTACGTGGGTTAGTTGATGCATTAGAAAAGGAAAAACAGGACGCTCCAACATTAGCGGACCGTTTCTTACCAAATGATCAAGTATTCTCAACGACTTTCGCATATGACGTAATTAAAAAGACGAACCATATTGCCGCAATGATTGGATATGGTGCAGAACCACCAGTAATTGACCGTGATGCAGTTGCTTCTAAAATGGGTGAACTTGCTAAAATGGGTCTTAAATATATTGCGACAGAAGAAGAGTTACTTGCATTAAATCAATCGCGTTCTGATGCTGAACATAGAGCAATGATTGAAAAGTTAATTGTTAAAGGTGCGGACTTAGTAAAAGCATTACAACGCCGCGTAGATATTGCTAAATTAGAAGCTGTTACAAAAGGGAAATTCGATTACAACAAAAACGGTGTAAAAATCGTAGTTGATTATGGCATTCCAACTGATCATAAAGTCGCTTTAACTGGATCAAATGCGTGGACTGACGCGAATGCTGATGCTATTGGTAATTTAATCACATGGAGTGATAAATACACTGATACAAACGGCAAAAAAGCTGATGTTATTCTGATGACTCGTGAAACACAAGCGTTATTACAAAAGAACAAAGGGATTATCGCTGAAGCTCGCGGCGTAGCGAAAGACGGCGCTACACGCGTATCAATTGCAGAAGTTAACGATGTTTTAGGTGGTTATGGATTACCACTAATTCAAATCGTGGAACAACGTAAAATCACTGTACGTAATGTCTACACAGGACAAGATGAAGTGATTGAATTTATGCCTAAGTATCGTGTTGTATTCGTTTCAGATGGTCTTGGTAATTTCGTTTATGGCCCAACAGTAGAAAACGACTATAAACCAGGTATTGATTTACGTGCTTACGATAAATTCGAACCAATCGAATCAGTAATCCGTGTAGCAGCAGCAGGTTTCCCAATTGTAGAAAAACCATCGTTATTATTCCATGCTGACGTTGCGGCTGAATAATGACTAAAGTCAAAGTGGTGGGCGGTATCGTGGATGGACACGGTATCGGCTCACAAATTGAAATCAACGAAAAATCAGCGGTGTATTTAGCATCGATTGGTTACGTCGAAATTATCGAAGCGCAAGCAAATGCGGGTGAAAAAGGTGAGTCAGCACCGAAAAAGCCCACTACACGCAAGCGTACCCCTAAAGTAACTACAGAGGAGTGACGGCTATGGCGACGGAAGGTTTTATTAGCGTAGAGGAATTGAAACAACGGTTGCAAGCCGACGAAGTGCTTTTTGATGAGACTTTATTAGCAAATAGCTTTTCGTCGCTAACCGTTCTTAACGATAAACAAGCGCAGTTAGTTACGTTTTATTATCGCTATGTAGATTTAATGGCGAAAGCAACGACTGAAGCGTCATCGTTCAAATATACGGATGGTGAAGAAAGCGTTGATAAATCCAACGTATCGAAGAATTACCGTGACTTAGCGCAACATTATTACGACTTATGGAGCAGCAAAAGAGCAGAATATGACGGTACAGGCTCTAACTTTCGAATTGCTAGAAGAGTTGATCGTCCGTGAGTGATTTACAGCGAGAATTTGATGAAACGCTTGATAAAATATCAAAGCAATACGAAAAAGAGAATGAAAAACAAGTAGAAGAGACAGTAGCTACAATTATGCTGATCCGTCTCTTTTTATTGGACTTAATTAATGACTACCAAAAAGATGGTGTTATTAAACGAGGTAGATTGAATGCTTTATTACGAGATTTAGACTTTTATGAAAAGGAATTTCGTAAGCAAGCAGGAGTGTCGTTTGAAAAGATGATCAGTGATACATCGAAATGGACGAGTTCTAAACTTGCTGAGACTCCATTGGAAGTAAAGGATGTAGATTCCTTAAATCAGCAAATCGTGAGGAATATGCTAAAACGGAGAGGCGAGGATGGTTTAATCCTGTCTGATCGCGTTTGGAACTTAGCTGGTGATATGCGAGCGGAGTTAACAAAAGTAATACGACCAGCTGTGCTAAAAGGTGAAAGTATTAGTTCGATTTCTCAAAAAATACGAGAAGTACATGATAATGAGAAATGGAAAGTCGAACGTGTAGCAATTACGGAAAGTAATAATACACACCGGGCAGCTACTATTTATAACGGTAACGAGAGTGATATTGTTACAGGTTACAAGATTATTGATAACGGACATCGACACCGTTATCACTCAAAGCATATGTGTTACAAATTAGCTAGGCGTGATGCTTATGGATTAGGGGCAGGAAGATATCCAAAACAAATTCCTGAAAGTTTGCTAGCTCAACTAATCAATCCGCATCCGCAATGTTCATCTCGTTTAAATTATATTATCGGAGAGGAGGAATAACGAGTGTTAACTGAAAAGGACATCGAACAAATCCGAGCTAATCGTGAATTAATTGAACAGAATCGTCGTGAATCTATTCTTCTGTGGTGCAAAGGTACCACGGAAGAAGATCCAATTACAGGAGAAAAAATTCCGGGAGCAGATATTCAAGAAACGGTGCAAGTCGTTTGGAAAAAGTTCACATTAGAAGATAAAGCAAAGTTTTTAGGAACTGACGTAAAAGAAGGGGAAGCACTTGTTACTTTCCATCTCGATATCAATTTAAATGACGTCAATTACCTCGAAAAAAACGGTATTAAATACGTAATCATGTTGATTGATGAACGAGGATTAGGCGGAGCCAACCGCCGGGAAGTAGTCGTAAAGAGGGTGATTTAATGAAGGTAAGCGCTAGAATTAAAGGTCTCGAAGATATTTATCGTATGAATAATCCTGATCGTTATAAAACACCAGTTGCGAATACCGTAGAAAAGCATGCGAGATTACAAGCGAATACAGCTTCTAACAGAGCACCTGTTGAGTCAGGTAATTTAGCAGGAAGTATTCCACCAAGTGTAAAACCGTTAAACGGAGATAAAACAGGATGGTTATATGGTTCAGACGTTGAATACGCAGCCGTACAAGAATACACGCACAGAACGAAAAAAGGTTTTATGCGTAAAACTATGTTCGAAGGTGAGCAACCATTAGTTACTGACTTAGAAAAAGCGATTCAACGAACAGCGAGAGGTCTATAACGATGGCGACGCTAAAAACAGTAAATAACGTAATGTACTCACTGAGAAAAGCGTTAGAAGAATTCGCACCTACTACCTGGATATATGACGGTGTTTCTATATCGGGAAAACAAAAGCCGTTTCTGACGATTGAGTCTTTAATAGACAAGATAGATAGATATTCGAAAGATAATTATGCTAAAGGACATTTAATACAAATTGGAGTGTATTCCGATACAGTATCTAACCGAAATGAATTACAAGATAAGATCATTGACCGACTAGAAAGGCGCCCTATCGACTTGTACAACACAAGTTCAAAGGTACCTACACTAATCGGTTTTTTATATGCAGAAGTTTCGTCGGGTGAGCCGATTCCACAAGCGGATGGAACTCAAGTCACAACGAAACACCTCAGCTTTATCACAATTACGATTTAGATTAAGGAGGAATATGGATGGCTGAAACAACAGTAACAACACAAGCGGCATCACCTGAGTTTAAAGGAAAAGAAACGTTATATTTAATCGACATTCCACAAGTTACGGGTACTTCGAAAACAGTCCGATTATTTAATCAAACGTCAGGTTCACGTTCTATTGAAGCTGGTGAAATTGAATTAAAAACAAAAGACAAATCTGGTAGTGATTACGGGGATGTAACACAGTCTGTATCTATCGAAGGTGTGAGTACAGAAGGTGACGAAGCGCTTGATTATATTGAGGAAGCAATTACAAACAAAAAGCTCGTTAAGATCCACGAGGTTTCCTTACGAAGTGCAAAAGCGGGTGAATATAAATCAAAAAGCGGAACATTTATGTTAAGCAGCGTCGAGCTTTCGCATGAAAATGAGGAATTCTCGAAGTACTCTATCGAGGCGAAGTTAAACGGTGGTCTGTCTGTAAGTAAAATTACAACAATCCCACCAGGAGCACCTGACGGATCAGTCGTTCAACCATAAAGAATTGATGAATAGGCGGAGGAAACTTCGCCTTTTGCTTTTGTAAATAAATATAACTAAATTAACGGAGGTTTTTATAAATGACTAAATCATATACACGTTTTGAAGTGAAAGGAAAAGAACATGAACTTAAATACGGTTTTGAAGCAATCAAATTAATTGATAGTAATGGTGGTCCATTCGAATTTGTACAAAAAGCAATGCAAGGCGGTCTTGAAGATTTCGTTGATGTGATTTATTACGGATTAATCCATACAGGTGAAGGTATTACACGAAAAGATATCGAGGCAGAAATTGAACGTCAATTACTATCCGAAGAGTTATCTTTCGATGACATCTTAAAGGTAAATAAGGCGGTAGTTCTAAATAGTTTTTTCTTCAAGAAAACAGTGAACAAATTACTAGCGAGCATGGGCGAGGAACAGAAGAAAGCATTCGAGAGCCTATTCGAATAAACATCGATGACTTACAAGCGGATTGCTTTCGGTATTTCGGTATGTCAACGCTTGAATCTAAACGGATAAGTATTAAGGAATACCACATTATGCTTACCGGATATCGTGAGCGTCTTTTAGATACTTACGAGATTGCAAGTGTTCAAGCGCTATTTTACCGAAATGCTCAAAGTGAGAAGGTAAAGAGCCTAGACGACATATACAAGCGTCCTGAGAATGCAAAAATGGCTGAAGCGCGTGAAAAAGAGCGTGAGCAACTTACGAAAAAGATTCACGCCAATGAGTCGTTATTCGATGATATCGAACGAGCGTTACGAAGTCAGAACGGATAAGGCGGTGAATACAAATTAGTCAAAATAGAGTAGAAGTACAACTACTAGCGGATATATCGTCATTACGGAGTAGTTTGACACAGGCTACACAGCTTTGGCGCAACTTTCAGCAAGCAGTAAGTCAACCGATAAACATACCGGCTCCAACTATGCCAACAATCCCGCCGATACCTAGACCAGCGCCACCTCCGCCGCCTGATATGTCGGGTTGGCAGCGAACGTTTCAAAACGTAGGTAATCAAGCGCAAGAAATGGGACGTAGGATACAATCGGTTGGTCAAAGTATGACAACGGCATTTGCACCACTTGCATACGCTTCTGGTAAAGCTTTTGGTAGCATGATTAAGAACTCAATGGAATTCGAACAGCAAACGAGAAAAGCAGCTGTGCTAACAGGTGGAGCATACGGACAAGTTAAGAAAGATATCTTGGAAATGGCGACGAGTTCTGTATATTCAACTGGGCAAGTCGCAGCCGCATACGCAGAGTTAGGAGCAAAAGGATTTGACGCAGCGCGATCAACCGCTGCGTTACCTGGCGTTTTATCAGCGGCAGCAGCTTCCGGCGAAGATCTCGGAATGGTGGCTGATACGATAACATCCGCATTAAATGCGTTCAGTATGGAAGCTAAGGATAGTGGACACGTTGCAGACGTACTTGCTCAAGCGGCAAACGCAACGGCAGCAGGCGTGTACGATATGCAATACGCATTTAAGTATGCAGCGGGCCCAGCAGCCCAATTAGGTATCGGAATGGAAGAACTCGCAGCATCTGTCGGTATCATGTCTAATGCAGGTATCAAAGGTGAAACGGCTGGTACAGCGTTAAGATCGGCAATGCTCCGTTTAGTAAAACCACCGAAAGCAGCCGCTAACATGTTGAAGGAACTCGGCGTTACTACGACCGACAGTAGCGGTAACATGAAGTCACTTTCTCAAATTATTGGCGAATTACAAAAAGGTATGGATGGAATGACAAGCGCCCAGAAAGGTGCAGCGTTAGCTACGATATTTGGTACGGAAGCCGTTTCCGGTATGATGGCGCTTGTTTCAGCCGGACCAGAGAAAATCGATAAACTAACACAGTCACTCATTAAATCGGACGGTGCTTCGAAAAAGGCAGCGGATTCAATGCTCGAAGGTTGGGCAGGAGCGGTTGTCAAAATGCAATCGTCTGTTGACGTAGCAGCCCGTGCCTTTACGGATGCCTTAGCACCAGCTATTTCAGTAGTGGCAGACGCTATTAAAAATGCAGCTGATTGGTTTAATGGACTGTCTTCAACGATGAAAACAACAATCGCAACAGTAGTTACAGCTGGAGCGGCGTTTACTGTTTTTATGGCTGCATTCGGATTTTTAATCAGTGGTATAGGTAGCTCATTAGTTGTATTCGGAAAATTATTCTTAGTAATAGGTAAGTTAGGTTCAATTATTGGTGTGCTAGTAGAAGGTGTAACAATTTTAGGCACTGTTCTTGCAGCGCTTTTAGGTCCTGTTGGCATAGCGATCGGGATAATAGCGCTATTAGGTGTAGCACTAGTTCAACTATACAAACATAACGAGACAGTCCATAACGCAATGAATAGTGCTTGGGAATCCATTAAAAACGTTACTGTTTCAGCTGTACAAGCAATGAAATCGGCTCTAGACTCATTTGGTGCGTATCTTGCGACAATCCCCGCTAAATTTTCAACGATGGGTAGCGCGATAGGTGCTTTTTTTGAGTCCGTAAAAGCGAAGTTTAGTGGACTTGGACAGATGATTGGCGGTGCTTTTGGTTCAGCTATCGAGGGGATCAGCGCAAAATTTTCAGGGATTAGTTCCGCGATTTCGCCAGTTGTAGAGTTTATTAAAGCTTCATTTTCTTCAATCGGTAACACAATCGCTACTTTAACACCTTTAATCGTTCGGTTAGGGTTATCGTTTTTAGGTGTGTCTGGTCCTGTCGGTTGGGTCATCGCAATTGTCGCTTCATTAGGTGCTACAATTTTTAAACTTGTGAATACGAATGATCAGGCAAAAGCAGCATTAATGTCAGCTTGGGAATCAATCCAGAGCGTGTTTAGTGCGGTCGCTTCGGTTATCATGCCAATAATCACTTCACTGGCACAAGGAATTATAGATGCATTTGCACCATTAGCACCAGAGTTCCAAAAGACTGGACAAGTTATTGCAGAAAGCTTTGCTACATTAGGACCAGCTCTCGCTGAATTAGGTGCGGCGTTCGGTGAACTTGGCTCAACTATCGCAAATCTATTTGGCGAGGTTGTAAAAGCCGTGGTACCAATTGCGACTGAAATGTTCACGGGATTTGGTCAAATTATGCAACAGGTTATGCCAATGGTAACTGATCTTATTAAAATGTTTGCGGATACAACAATTAACATTATGCCATTGATTAATGAAGGTATCCAATTTTTATCTCAAATGTTTTCTGAGTTTGCAACTACGGTTTTACCGGTATTTATCGAAGCATTTCAAACTGGATTCCCAATTATTCTACAAGTTGTTCAAGCTGCATTTAGTATAGCAGGCATGTTGATACAAGGATTTGGAGAAATCCTGACAATTATAGCTACTTCAGTTATTCCGATTATTTTGCAAGCAGTTCAGGCTGTTTTCCCAATAATAGCGGCAATCATATCGGCGGCAATATCGGTCGCGATTCCGATCATTCAATTACTAGGACAAGTAATCTCTATCATAGCCACAACTGTGATACCTTTGATCTTACAAATTGTTCAAGCGGTCTTTCCAGTAATAGTTTCGATTATTCAAGCGGCAATCCCTGTAGCGGTTGCGATTATACAAGGTTTAGCGACGATCATAACAGGTGTAGTTATTCCCGCGATTCAATTTATTTTGTCAGTTGTTCAAGCAGTATTCCCGGCTATTATGGGTATAATCACATCTGTGATTGGAATTATAACCAATATCATAAAGGTATTTACTTCGGTTCTACAAGGGGACTGGAGTGGAGCATGGAACGCAGTAAAAGGGATAACATCAAATGTAATGTCACTAATTGGAAACATAATCCAAGGAGCGATAAATTTAATAAAAGCGGTCGTGACTTCGGGATTAAATTTAGTGCAATCCATTTTTTCTAGTGTTCTATCGGCAATTGGTTCTCTAGTAAGCTCAATTTTCTCAGGTATAGGTTCGGTAATTTCATCTACAATGTCTGCAGCAGGCAGTATTATTTCTGCGATGTGGAACGCAGCAAGCTCCGCTACCTCTAGCATTCTAGACGCTATCTATAACACGGTGACTCAAATATTTAATAATGTAACATCCTTCTTAGGTGGGATCAATTTAGGAGATATTGGTCGTAATATGATGCAGGGGCTTTTAGATGGTATAAGTGGAATGGCTGGCGCTATTTGGGGCAAAATTACGGAAATCGGAAACGGAATCAAGGATAAAATTTCAGGACTGTTATCAATTCACTCTCCGTCTCGTTGGTTCAGGGATTTCATTGGT
Organism: Bacillus sp. RC251; assembly: GCF_044908765.1. Taxonomy (NCBI): domain Bacteria; kingdom Bacillati; phylum Bacillota; class Bacilli; order Caryophanales; family Bacillaceae; genus Bacillus; species Bacillus sp. RC251. Next base: position 19,622 of record NZ_JBIYDP010000019.1, read on the forward strand.
GTAAACATGATGAAAGGTTGGATTAACGGTATTGACTCGATGAAAAGTGCAGTACAAAGAACAACAGGAGAGATGACTGAGTGGATGAAGCCGGAAATGTTAGCAGTAGACACAGGATCTGTAAGTACAGGGGTAGCAAAATCCATAGCGCCTTCGGTGTATGGGTCGAGTAGTGGGCGTAATGGCAACACCGAGAGCACTCAGTCGAATCGTACATTGATTATCGAAAACGTAACGGTTATGGACGGTTACGAAGTAGCTAGAGCATCAGAGGAGTACATTGACGATATGCAAAAAGATAAATTTACTATCAAATCTTATATGAAGGGGTGAACATAATGAATACAATTGTTGAAAGATTAGACGGCACACGTTATGATCTCGAGGAACTTGGTATTACAACAAGAGATTTTTTAGTGTCGGCCCCTTCGTATAAACATGAAACCGATTCTGTAGAAGGAAGACCAGGAGCAGTTGATTTAGGTACGACTGATGACGTACGAAAAATCGAATGCTCTTTTTATTTGAAAGCGCAAAGTATGGAAACATACGCGAGAGAGCGGGATGACATATTTCATATATTCCAAAGTGAAGAAGAGTTTTATATAACTGATACAAGGGTTCCTTACAAACGATGGCTAGTAAAGTGCAATAACTCTTATGGACTGGATCAACAAAGTTTTTATGGTTTTTTTGATGTAGAATTTGTTGCGAATTTTCCATATGCAATTTCAACTTTAAACACAATAATGCCAGACTTCGAAACATACGCGCAGGATGCTGCTTATTACGGGATGGGATTGAACTGGGAGAATGAACTTAAGTATGTACACAACACGTCGTATTTTAAGGTTCTGAATGCTGGGAATGTGCACGTGAACCCAAGGTATATGAACTTCGAAATCAGGTACAAAGGTGCGTCGAATAATTTAGCAATTAAAAACATGACAACTGGTGATATATGGTCATATAACAAAACAACATCCGCAAATGATGTGATTTTACTATCTGGTGTACGAAGTACAAAAAACAGCCTGAGTATTTTCAGAGATACAAATAGAAAACTTATTACGTTAGCTCCAGGTTGGAATGAATTTCAGCTATCAGGCACTACAGTTCCTTTTGAGATACAGTTTGGTTTTGATTTTTATTATAGATAAAGGCGGGTGACAGTTATGTTAATGGTTACTGATCTTACGGGTAATTCTGAGCCATTAGTAGGTTTTAAAGGCTTCACCCGTAAGCGTTTAGTAAATGGAGAGAGGACATTAAGTTTCTCTCTTTTTCCTTATAAAGAAAATCAAGTTGCATTCCCTATAACAAAAGAAGAGAGTGTAATTGAATTTGAAGACGAGGAGTATGTAATCAAGCTCTTAAAAGAAAGGAACATGGGACGTAAGTTTTATAAGCAAGCAGAAGCTATTCATAAATTCTATGTAGATTTAAAAGGAAAACAGAAGTACGAAAAATATTCAGGTAGCATGACTTTTCAGTCAGCTCTGGACTTTGTATTTGAAGGGACAGGTTATAAAACAGCTGTAATTGATGCGTTTTACGCAAAAAGCTGGGAAAATTTTGGTGGTGAAAATAGGCTAGCGTTATTACAGAAAGCATTGAAGCGTTATAAAGCAGAGATGACTGTAAAAGGGAATCTGGTTACTTTTCGTACTCAAATTGGGGAAGATACAGACTTTCAATTCAGATACAACTTTAATATAAAAACGTTTGAACGTATTGTCGATACTACGAATCTAGCAACTTATATTCGAGGGTACGGTAAGGACGGCTTAATGCGCGAATACACAAGTCCGAACATAAAAATCTTCGGCAAAATAGACGCGCCGTTTGTAGACGATGACCGATACACAACTGTTTCTGGATTAGATGAGCGACTTCGAAACGATCTACAAGATATGCCACTGATAAGTATCACGATTGATTTCGTAGATTTAAGAAAAGCTGGATACCCGTATATCGTACCGAACGAAGGTGATCGTGTTTTTCTTATCTATGAGCCGATGAATATTGATGTAGAGACACGTATTGTAGCAATTGAAGAAGAGTATGATGAAAACTTAGAACTGATTAGGACAAAAGTCACCTTATCGAATATAAACCAAGATTTTTCAGATGCCATTACGTCAGCAATCGATAAATCACTTTCTGAAATTATTGATGACAGCGGAAAAGTAAAATATAACGTTTTGGACGATGGTGTGAAACGTGCTTCTGCAGCAATCAAGTCAGCTGAAACAGCGCTGACGTTCGAAAATGGGATTCTTGCTATAGATCCAAAAAACCAAAACAACCTTGTAGCATTCAATAGTGCGGGAATTGGTATTAGTCGTGATGGTGGCCAGACATTTAAAGAAGCGCTAACGTATGAAGGACTAGTGGCATCAGTAGGTATAGTTGGTTATTTCAGTGCGAATAACATACGATCAGGAACGATTGACGCTGAGGATGTAAAAGTAATCAATTTAAAAGCTGATGATATTGTTTCGGGCATTCTTCGAAGCCGTAACAATCGATTTAGAATCAATTTAGATCGTTCTGGTATTGACTTTTATTCTGAGACAGGAAAACTAGTGACTCAAATTGCACAAGCGAAAACACGTCAAGCAGATGGTAGTTCCGCCGAAATTACTTATTTTGGCGTATCAGAAGCGGAAGGTGTAGCAACTGGTTTAGCTTTCGGTAAACGTGCAGCAGATGGTTCTTTTGGTAACTCAATTTATATTGAAAGTCGATATGGTGATGTATATATGCGCCCACCGACATTGTATATCATACCCTCTGAAAAAATGCGAGTAGAGGCTCGTGCAGAATTTCACCACCCTGTCAGGTTCGATGCCTCACCACTTTCTAAAATCGAAGGAGCAATGAAAGGCGAAGAATGGACGATTGTACCAGGTGAAGGTGATAGAGGTGGTGCGGCAATTCGTCCTTGGACAAGCGGGAATGGTTCACTCGGAACAGCCACACACAGATGGCAAGAAGCTTGGATTGGTTGGATTAATGGTCAAGACATCGGTTTGAAGTTCAAAGCGATATCGGATGCGGATTTTAAAGCTGGAGAAGCAAGACGAGTTGCTGATTGGGCTTCTGGTCGTGTGGAAGAAGTAAATAAAATAGCTGTTAATGCGGCGAATGCTGTAAGTGGTAAGGCAGATGCCTCAGCCTTAGGCTGGCAAATTGCGCGTATAGATAATGCGTTTGCTCGTATCGAAGCGCTAGAAAGAAAGTAGGAGGTGTGTGTGATCATGAATGAAGTAGATGTTTTAAGAGTGGCAAATGGTATGTTAGCAGAAAAATTAGTAGCTACAGAAACAGAGAACGCAGTATTAAAAGCACAATTAATTTTACTGCAGAAAGGAGCTGCCAATGAGAACGGAAACGTTAGTGCTGGACCTGTCCAACCAGAGTATGCCGATAACAATCAAAGCGAGGGAGAATGACCGAAACGGATTTAAGGTTATTGGTAATCTGAGAGAACGCGGGAAGTCAGTAGATCTCACAGGATTTGCAGTATTTTACGAAGCTATCAGTCCACTAGGCTTTTTTGTACGTGATAATGCGGTGGTTACGAATATAAAAGATGGAGTGTTTGAGTATACCGTTTCTAAAGAAGCTGTATCAAGTTCTGGTGTATGGATTGGCTATTTCGCTTTTGAAAAAGGAACGGAACGATTTACAACGCAGGATATACGACTTTCATTAGGGTGTGATGTGAAAAGCGGAAGTATTCAGCTGGAAAACTATATTGCAGAGTTTGATAAGATTAAAAAACAGGTTGATGCTTTGCAACTAGCGGTCGATAAGGCGGACGTTGTTAAAAAGTCTGGTGGAACTATGACAGGTGACCTTAAAATAGATAAGACTCCAACGGTTCCAAGATATATCGACTTCATGGTAGATGGTGTAACTAATTTTAAAATAGGGATGAACTCACAGAACAATGTTGCCTTCTTTGATTCTAAGAATGGTGCTATCCCTTTAGAGTATAAACTCGATACTAGGACACTTCAGGTCAATGGTTCAACTACTGGAGGGTTTAACGTAATTTGTGACACGAACCTCCTAAAGAAAACAGAAGTGTTTACTGATATAGCTCAACCTAACGGTGATGCTATCATTCAGGCAAAGGATGCATCTAATGACATCCTACAAATGGCATTAGATGCAGGTCGAGGCTTTCGTACAATTTACGCCGCTGGGTCTGCAAAGAATGTACCTTCAAATGCAGGTCTTCGAGGGTTCGTTAACTTACATGGAACTAGGTACGGGTACATTATAGCAACTGACTTTCGCAATAAGATTTGGACGAATTATATAAACGGCGGAGAATGGCAAGGATGGGTAAATGTTAACGGAAACGATAAAGACACTGACTGGACACCATTAACTCTACTAAACGGAGTTAAGCAGCAAAGTTCACAGCCAGCATCCGCTATTAAGCGTTCAGGTAATGTTGTTAATATAGTTTGTGCGATTACTGATTTCAAAGATAAACAGGTTATCGCTAATGTGCCAGCAATATTTAGACCGGATAGAGAAATGCTATTTACTTGCGACTATTTCCAAGGTTTAGTGCTTAAAACTGGTTATGTAATTGTAAAACCAAATGGAGACATCTACCTTGAAGGAATTGAAGCTGTAGTATCATTATATAGATTTGCCCTTACTTACATTGTTTAAAGGCGGTGATTAAAAATATGAGAACATTTTATGTGTACGACAAACAAACAGGAAGATATTTAGAAAATGTGATTATATTCCCTTCATATGACACTACAACAGATAATGACGGGAATGTGATTGAATGGATTCCTGTTTACAAAAACATTCCAGAAAACGCCACAGAAATACCATTACCGCAGCCAAATTGGAAACCTGTATGGGATGGAGAAAAGTGGATTGAAACGATCACGGAAGAAGAATTAGAAGAAATGAATAAGCCGCAACCGCATAAACCAAGTGAAATTGAAAAACTCAACGCCCTTATTACTGAAATGAAGGATAAACAACAAGTGACGGAACAGGAAAATGCCGCATTATTACTAATGGTAGCCGAGAGAGATTTAATGAATCAGCACAGGGATGAACAACAAGCCGTGATGTTATTTGCTTTAGCAGAGAAGGGGGTATTGTAATATGTTAACGGAAGACTTTTGGTACAAAAATATTAAGCGTTATTACGAAATGGAAATTTATAAAAAAGAGGATGTAAAAAAGTTTTGGACACCATTTAAAAAGATTACCGAAGAACAATACAAGGAAATCGTAGGTAATGAGGAAGTGCTGACAGAGCAGCAATAGCTGGTCTTTTTTATTTTGCATAAAGGAGTGAAAGAATGGATCGTATTGATGTATTAATGAAAACATTTGTATTCACATTCGGAGGATTTTGTGGATATTTTCTGGGAGGATGGGATATGACGTTGCAGGTCTTAGTCACAATGGCAATTATCGATTACACTACAGGAATGATTGCTGCAACTATACTCGGAGAATTAAAAAGTAAAATTGGTTTTAAAGGCATCGCCAAAAAGGTGGTGCTTTTTTTGTTGGTTGGTGTAGCTGCTCAAGTAGATGCTGCAATTGGTAGTAATAGCGCAGTCCGTGAAGCGACTATTTTCTTCTTCATGGGCAATGAACTGTTATCAATATTAGAAAATGCAGGACGTATGGGGATTCCTTTACCTTCAGCGTTAACAAATGCGGTTGAAATATTAGGTGGTAAACAAAAACAAGTAGAGAAAAAAGGAGATGTTGAATAATGGGTAAATTTGCTGGTTCAGGTGGACATAATTCTATCGTTCAAGGTGCAAACAGTAATTACGGGAAAGAACATGTAGAGGATAGACGTTTTCTTGATGCAGTTGCAAAATATGTACAAGCAGCAGGATGGAGCTATGTAAATTGTTCTGATGAAGTAGGAACGACAAAGGATGATGTTTGGAATAACGCAGCAAATAATCACTTACGAGTAAAAGATAGCACTGTAGATTTACAGTTTCACTTGAACGCTACACCAGGTGGTACTGGATGCGAAGTTTGGTTACACCCATCATACGGAAATAGAGAGTTAGCAGCAAAGATTTCAAAGGCAATGGCTGACGCATTTGGTTTAAGAGATCGTGGCATCAAATTCTCAACAGAACTAGGTTGGATCAATAAAACTAAAACAGGATTACTACCTGAAATTTGTTTTATCGATAACGAAAATGACATGAAAGCTTTTCGTGATAACTTCGATAAAGCAGCTAAAGCGGTGGCTGAAGTTATTGTCGGTCGTTCGATTAATGGAGGTAATGGCAGCAAAGATAATACTCAATCTAATGTTCAAGCCAACGAGCCTCCATTTGCTCCTACAGAATGGAGACAAGGTCGTCTTCGTTGTAATGTAAATGTGAATCTACGTAGTCGTCCTGTTATCGCTGATAACGTGATTCAAGTATTGCCAACTGGTTCTGAACATACATTTTTCGCTATTGTCCCTGAAAAAAATGGAGTTCATTGGTGGTACGATATCGGCGGTGGTAGATTTGTAAGGGAAGACAACGTTAAAGAAGTTTAATGTTTTAAGGCGTTTTTTATAAAAGAATAGTTTGATTAACAAAAACAAAAGCCGTCCTGTTGGGCGGCCTTTTTTATTTCGCATCAATAATATCGATAAATTTCAACGTCATATTATTGTAAAATGCATCCGTACAAATTATAGATTTATTCAGCGGATCAATATCAACGACGGTCATATAACTGGTAAGTAAAAATCCACCTTCATAATATGTAATCATTATTTCTTCTTCAGAAAGTAACGAACATAACAACATGTTTTCAATAAGTTCTTGTTCATCTTGGGTTAATGTAGGTCGTTCTACCTTCGTCTTTTCTTTAATAATTTCACGGATACCAGCGAATTGCTCCGGCATCGCAGCAAACGGAGTCCATTTAACCATTCCTCTTCCTTTTGGCATATTAGCGTTGTTCATGCTTTATGTCCCCCTAACAATGTGTTCCTGTATCTTGCTGTTGCACTATTTGTATACGAAATTCCTCTTAATATGCTGTTCTTTCCAAATTTAGTGCGTATTCCGTCCATTACTTTAGTTAGTTTCATTTCTTTTTCTCGTTGTATTACATTATCGAATAGTGATATTTGTTCTTCGCCTTCATTGATTAAGTTAGTTAAAGAAACATTGATGGATCTAATGGGTTCTCCAGTATAAAACTCGTGTAAAAAATATGTACAAATCTTATATATATCCATTGTTAAATTGGTTGGTCGGTTCATAGTATGAGTTTTTCTGAAACCACCAGCGTAATCCTTGCTGTAACCAATAGAAAAATGGATAGTTTGAGCTAGTTTGTTTTGTCTACGCATTCGATAACAAACTTCTTCAATGTGCTCCAGTAGAATAATCGGGAATTCTTCTATGGTGTAATCGCGCATAAGTATTTGGCTTTTACCAATAGATGTTGTTGCTGGGATGTACTTTTCTGATATGCGGCTAAAGTCTATGCCGTTGCTATGTAAGTGTAATTCTTCGCCAATGACCCCAAAGTTCTGCTTTAAGTATTTAAGTGGATATTTCGCTAAATCCCCGATGGAATGTATTCCTTTTCGGTTTAACTTCGCTTCTGTCTTACCCGAAATTCCCCAAAATTTACTAAGTGGTCGTATTGGCCATAATTTTATGGGTACATCTTCGTACTTCCAGTATGCTATGCAATCTTTCGTTTTCTTTGCTTCCACATCTAAAGCTACTTTGCTCATTAAAGGATTAGGACCAATTCCTATCGTGCATTCAATTCGTGTCTTCGCATATATTTCACGCTTGAATTTCAATGCAAACTCATACGGATCGTTAGCGAACAAATGAATACTATCCGTAATATCCATGAAGAATTCATCGATGGAATATTGATGAAAATCTTCAACAGGAACATATTGTAGAGCTAATTTCGTGATGAAATTGGAGCATTTTATGTAAGTGCTCATGATTGGATTTACCACAAGGATATCTTTTCGACGTGGTATCTCATACAATCTCGCCATTTTCTTAACGCCTAATGCTTTTAATGGTGGAGTTGCAGCCAAAACAATTGAACCACTCCTATTCACATCACCAACTACAGCTAATTTCGTGTGAAGTGGGTCCAATCCCATTTTGATGCACGATACGCTGGCATAGAACGAACGAAGATCTACACATAAAACAATTCGATTCGGCAATATTGAATAGTTATACACCGTTATTCCCCCTAAATAACAGAACGTTAGTTCTTATTATATACGAATGTACGTTCTTTTATGAAGAGGTTTTTTCAAAAAAAAATAAAAGCCGGCTGTTAAGCCGACCGGAATAGAACGTTGACAATTACTCTTTCGAACTGAGATGCGCCTTTAAGATATAACCGTATTCCGTTTTAGGAATATCTCTATACAGATAAGCTACTCCATTAATTTCTACTATCTCACCTCGTATGTATGGGTCTATATACGATTTTGCATCGCACCCCATATCAATTAGTTTTTGAACGAACGTCTTTTTAACCATCTTAATCATCCTCTCTTTGTAGTTATGTATAATATAACAGTTGATCACTAAAATTCGCGGAATAGTAAAATTATTTTAGACGTGCAACGAAAGCATATCCCGCGCATATAGCTAATAGCGTATAGCGCGCTTATAGCTAACCAACAAGTCCACTGTAAAAGTAGGGCTATTTTTTATGCCTATTTTGGTAATACCGATATTATCGTTTTACATAGTCCAAAAGTCATCAAATTCGATATTTCTCCCTGTCATTTTTTTTAATGCCCGAATGATTTTTTGACCGTTCTTCATAGAAGGAGAAAAAGCATCTCCTTGGCAAATCCTGCTGACTGTCCCTCTGTTAACTCCACTCTCCCTTACTACGTCTTGTTGTGAAATTCCGTTCTTGTCTAAAAATTTACCAAACTTAGAACGTCGTTTTCCTAACCCGAACATTATTAAACGCTCCTTTACTCCTTTTTAATCATACTGTCCAAAAATCAAACTTTCTAAACTTCAAAAAAGATTGAATATTGTTCAAGCAGCACGAAATATCTTTTAACAAAGCGATATCACCGCTACTACCAAAAGGGAGTGTTATTGATGGCTAAATTCAGTAAACCTGTAGCTTTTAATGAGAAGAACGAGAAAGACAGATTAATGTTACAACACGTTAAACGTCGTAATTTCAGCGGATACGTGAAGAAATTAATTTGGGAAGCTATGAGCCTTGCAGAGGTAGAAAAAGAGACTACGGAGCAATCTGAACAGCCGAAAACAGAGAAAACGGAAATTAAAACAGAAAAAATAGTAACTTCTACTCCATCTTTAAAATCAAAACCACAACCAACGGCATCCGAACGAATTCAACAACTTAAATCGCAAACAAAGAAGCAGCAAACTCCCCCAAGTTCACTGCCATTTATGCCATCTAGCCCACGAAAATATTAACTAATGTACCAATAATCGCTCCTACTACTACACCGATAGCTACATGCATTATGGATCCCTCCATTTTTAAGGTTTTACCGTTAGTATGTCCTGTTAAAAAAATAACATGTGAGAGGTGTACATCATGGCGAAAACAGAGGTAATACCGTTCCGTTCGTTTATGGATGGCAGTTACAAAAACAAGGAGAAAAGTGATATTACCGTTTTAAAAAGAGTTATTACCGGTACTATCGGTTCACTTATCATGATTCTACCCAAAGCGGCGTTTGCAGCTACAGTTAATAGCACTTTTGGAAACGTCCATGGGGCGATCATGAACGCTTTTGATGCAGGAGTAGTACTTGTCATTATCTTCAGTGGAGCAAGTTGGTCCTTGGGTCATCGTACAAAGGCGTTAGAAATTTTAATTGGTGTGTCTTGTGGATACGTGCTAGCTCGGCATGCGGTAGATATCCGTGATTTTCTAACAGGAATTTAAGGGGGATACATCATGAAATTCATCTTAGATGGCGGTCAAATGGTTTTAGCAAATGCAGGCGGTTATATTGGTGAAAAAGCAAAGGAAGGTTCATTTTTGGATGCTTTGAACAACTTTAGTGACAGTATAGTTCATACAGAAATAGAATTCATTTTAAAACCGATTGGTCATTTCATTAAAGAGTGCAGCGCATTACTATGGGATTGGTTTATTGTGAGTCTTCCTGACTTGATGGGATATACAACGATAGCAGCCGGTGCTTTTATTATCATTTCATCCATGTTAGGAAAAGGAAGCATGATGAAAACAATTAGTTGGTATACAGCACTTTTAATCCTTGCGCTTACAATCCTTGGGGGTGTGTGAAGTGGATGAGAAAAAGGAAGAGAATTTACCGGATCAGGAGCAGAAGTTTTATTATCCTGCGCTTTATCTTGGTGGTGTGCCGGCAGAAATACCGAAGAATAAAAAGAAGTGGTGGAAACGTACTGAAACAATAGCTTGGTCGGATTTCTTTCAAATACAGCAAAACAAAATGGTTGTGTATCGCATCATTCCCCACAGTAATGTTACCAATAACACGCGCCGATTGTGGAAAGCCATTTATAAGATGTATGAAATGTACGAAGCGCCAGGAACGCGTCTGGAACGGGACGGACTCCGCTTTGTATATCGCGAAAAGGATTCGTTTTGGTTTGATGTGATATTCAAACAAGAGAACGGCCAGAAGAAAATTGAGTTTTATGTATCTACATCAGAGTATCAAGCAATCAAATTAAAACGAAAGTTAGAAAATAAAATGCATGTCACGATTAAAGAAGCGTCACTTGAACAAATACAAGTCCCGGAAGAAAATACGATAGTACAGGAGTTAAAGTATCTTAAACACGATATATTTAGCTTGAACACAAACGCAAATGAGCAGAAGACACCTATTGCAGCAGTCATGAACACGATAGACGAATTACAGTTTGATGGAGACTTTGCGCGGTTAAGTGTATGTAATGAAGCAGAGAACCGTCAGAAGTGGATAAAGAACGCATCTTGGGCGTATGAGAAACTTTCTAAGGGGAAAGTTCCGCAAAGAGCCACTGTTAACTCCAGGATGGTTTTAGGCGCTTCAAAGCAGGCACTCGGTGGCTTTGTGAATGAAGTGAATTTCTTAATTACGGATTTATTTAATGCTTTGGCCAATACCTTTTTCAAAAGTAATAAGTCATATGAGAAAGGGAAAGTGGTTGATAAGCCGTTTAGCCTGGAGGATGAGATTAACTCGCGTCATATTAGCAATGCAAGTCGTGAAAAATTAAATAATCCTGTTTTTAAAAGTCATATACGCATAGCAGCGCACTCACAAGACCGCCTGACGCGTGAAACGATTAGTGAAACCTTATCCCTCGCATACAGTGAAATAGCTGATAATAACGAAATACACGGCGTTAAAATTAACATAAAGAGCAGAAAGAAAGAAGTTCTCCAAGAGTTAAATACATTACACCTCTCCAACCGTACGAAAATGAACGGTAACGTCAATTTAATCTCGACTGATGAAATGGCTAAGTTAGCCATGCAAATGCCTACAGCGGAACTGCAAAGACGTTATGAGGAAGCATTAAGCGTGAAGAAACGAACGGAAACAGATATTCCAAGTGTATTATGCGATCTAAATGGGATTCATTTAGGAGAGAGTGAATTAAAAGATAAGAAAATACCAATCTATTTTCCTGTTAGCAATCCGGATGAATTGTATAGAGGATATACCTTCATTGGTGGGCAAGGGAACGGGAAGGACACGGCCATAAAAAATTGGGTAGTAGATGGTTGTTTAAATCATGGTATTAGCGCTATTATCCCTGAAGTAATTTGCGAAGCAGGTGAGCGTGGCATGGCTGATGGTATAAGGGATGCTCTACCAAGTGACAAAATAATAGATATTGATTTGAGCGATGAAAATTACATTGTTCCTATGGATCTGACTGAAGTAATTACCAAGTTAGGGCGTAAGGGTGCGAGTAGGTTCGCAGATGAAGTTATAGATTTCTTTGGAGATATGGAAAAGATGGCCCGTTCTAAACGTTACTTAAAAGCAGCAGCAAAGGCATCAGGCGGTTCTTTGTTCAACATTAAGAGAATCTTAGAGGATGAGGGGTTTCGTGTAAGTGTAATTGAGCAACTGCTCCAAGAAGGGAATAAAAGATTAGCAGAAGAGCTACTGTCCTGGGGAGATAACGAAGAGTTAGGAAGCAAGGCTGATGCAGCGTTGAATAGATTAGATGACTTCTTTGGCAATGACACTTTATATGATATCTTTTCACAAAATCCGAAGAAGGAAGTGGATTTCGCTAAGTGGATGCAGGAAGGAAAAGTAGTAATTATCCGCATTCCAAACCGAAAATTAGGTGAGTTAGCATCTAAAACGCTTGTCCATTGGATTACATTGAAAACATTTATGACACGCATGCTTATGAGTAAAGCAGAACAGAGTCGGGGGTGTTTCGTTGTATTTAATGAACCTGAGCAGTACGCTACAGAGGGATTAACTAAGTTGATGGGGCGTATCGGCACGGAAGGGCGCAAGGAACGTCTTGGAGCTTTATATGCATTCCATCATTGGAATAAGTTACCGCACTCTTTGCAGGAGAACTTACAGGGCGGTGGAGTTCAACAAATTCTTTTCTCAAATGACCACATTAAAACATTTGAGTTGTCCCAACATCGACTGGAACCAACAATTTCAATCGATGATGCAGCAAGATTACCACGATTCCATGCAATCATTTCTGTAAGAGCCGGTGGTGATCTGCAACATGCATTTATTTGCAAAATGAAACCACCAGTTGAGCAGAAATATAGTAACTCTTCCCTAACTAAACAGCACACCCAGTTGTACGGTAGAAGATGGGAAGAGTTACAAGGATAACAGGCAATATATATGTTATGTCGCCTAATAAGAATGTAGAATAATAAATCACAATAAGAAATCAATTTAATATATAATTCAAATTATAAATTTTCTAATATAGAGGGGATTAAAAACAATGAAAAATTGGTATGAAAATATGGATAAAATAACAATATTCATAGGGTTCGCAATAATTTATCTTGGAATCTGCAATCTTATAGGTGTCACAGTAATTCCTCCAGCGTTAGTAACAGGGATTTCCATATCAGGTTTTTGTTTAACTCTCTCTGACTCCATAGATAGATTAAAAGAAGATCGTAATAGTAAATTCTTGTCATATTTCGCAGATTTATTAGGTAATCTTCTATATTTTCTAGCTGCTGCTAGCATTGTTTGTTTCCCATATATGCTAAGTATTACTTCTTTATCTGAAAATACATTGGAAAAAATGAGTACTATCGCCAGTGTGATTGCTTTAGGTTTTGTATTTGTATCTATAGGATATAACAATAAACGAGAAGCATTAAAAGCTGCTGCAAAACGAAATGAGAAATTAGATAAATTATTATCGGATGTTAGAAAGTATGCTGCTACATCTAATGAAATGGGCGAACAAATGGATCAATTAGATGAACTTGTTGAAAAAACGGTTACTATCATTAAAAGAAAAGATGAACAAATTAATGAATTAACTAAATTGGTTAAAGAATTACAAGAACAAAACACCAATACCCCTTCTTGATACGGGTTATTGGTGTTTTGTTTCGTTACACATTAATCTATTTAATCCAGAACTGCCACCATTTCTTTTTCTCCTGCGCTGCAGCTAACATCTTTTTTGTTTCTTGCTGTTCGCGAATCGTCCTCATGAGTAGTTCGTCATGGCTCTTTAAATGTTCACCAAGACGTTCCTCTGCTGATTGTATTCCCTCTTTCATTTGTTGCTGCATTTCTTCTTTAAGCTCTTGCTTAATCTCTTCTCTAAGCTCTGATTTTAATTCATCTTTCCAACTATTGAAGGCTAGTTTTTTTAGTTCCTCCAAGGCTTTCTCACGATCATTATCTCTAATAAGAGGTGCAGGAACAGCTCCCGTTCCGCCGTTCCTATCTTCTGAACTGTATTCTTCAGCAATGACTTTAGCAGCCATAGAACGTGTCGTTCCAGCGTTCCCGATAAGCGATTGAAACTTTCGTAATGCAATCAAGTCATGTTCCGTGAAAGCTCGATTCTCTCTGTTCTTTCCGTCCTTAACTTTGATAAACTTGTATCCGTTCTTCTCAAGTTCCAAACACCATTTACGTAAATAGCTATCGCTTATACCAAGCGTCTCAGCAACTTCCTTTGTCCAATAAGATTTCTCTAATGAGTCACGATTCCCGTTCCACTGTTCCTGATCCATTTGTATCCGTTCCCCCTTTCGTTCCTATTGCAACATTCTCCCTAAGAATCTACAATCCTCCCTAAAAACTTTTGAGAATAAAAAAAGAAGTATCCTAAAAGCAAGGACACTTCTGTCTTTTATTTATTTTCTAACGTCTCGTAAAGACGCTTGTACATATCTTTATATGCTTTAGAATGTCGATTTACCAGCTGAGTATCTACATAGCTTTCAACAAGTATATCAATGATGTTGTTAATTGATGTTTTATCCATACTCTCTTGTTCCTGAATAAATGGTTTAAGAGTATTCAGCTTTAGCAAAACGGCCGGTGAAATTTTAGCAGTTTTAGATGGAACTAAACGTTGATCTGGTTTCTCTGGTGTCTGTATTTCTTTTTCTATGTTAGCGAGATCAGGCTGGTTAGTTAAATCTGAGCTATCAGTAATGGGTGTCACAGTTACTACAAAAGATTTACTTTTACTTTCCACAGGTATCACTCCTATTTGATTTTTATAATTTTATAAAAGTATAACTTTATAATTTTATAAAATTATAAATGCGTTTATTTAGATAGGAATAAAGTTTAACTTCATTCCTATTCTCGACTTTTCTTCGATTCAAGCACTTGTTTTACAGCGTTTTTTACTAACTTTTGTTTCGGTGTAGGTAACGAAGCAACTTTTTCTTCAATTAACATATTTATTACTTCATAAATTTTCATATCTTCAATTGTAGCAAGTGTTGATATTGCTGTGTGTGTTTCTAATGAAACACGGAAAGATTTTGGTAACTCTTTTGTAGTAAGTTTTCTCTTAGGTTTTTCAAAGAGCTTCTCATCGTCAGGAAAACTACGTTCTTGATTTTCTTTACTTTCAGGTGTAAAGGTTACTGATCCTTCAGTTTTCTTTCTTCTCATACCAAGTTGTTCTTTGTCTATATTCAATTTGTTATCCATTTACTGTTGTCATTCCTTCCAAAATCTCAATTCGTTTTTCGACTTCACCTGCAATATTTTGGTATACAGTATGAACGTTTTTATCATGAACATCTTTCAGATTATAAGTGATTCCTGTTCTATCAAATCTCTTTAAACGCGCCATTTGTTTAATGATGTTATTAAATACATTAGCTTTACCAAAAATCTCTTCGGCTTCTTGAAGAATATCTTTATCAATTTCATTACCGTTTTGCATTAGTACAGGTAATGCCCCAATAATTTCTAATGGTAAATTGTAATCATCTGCTAACGAGAATACATGTTCAACGTATTTCTGAGCGCCTTTTAATGATCTTTCTTGTGTTTGTAAAATAACCATTACATAGTCACTAGCGACTAATGCACTGTCTGCAAATTTATTTAATTGTGGTGGTACATCGATAAAAATGTAATCATAATTTCCTTTGATTGCACTTAATTGTTTTGCAAAATATGTATCCTGTGAGAAGTCATCCTCAAAGTTTCTGAAAAGGAATTTTTCATATGTTTGTAAATCCTCGTAAGAAGGAAGTAAGTCTAAGTTAGGCAGTACATTAATCAGCGCACTCTGTAAGTTTGCATCTATAAGTGACATAGCTAATGTTCTTTTGAATTCTGGTTCGATTGAATATATTTTTTTCATTGTGTTAAATAGTAAATCAGTCGCATTTGCTTGCGGATCTAAATCTACTAATAAAGTTTTCTTTCCTTGTTTCGCGAATGTATAAGCCAACATTACAGCATTGGTAGTTTTCCCAACTCCACCTTTGAAGTTCCCAGTTGTGATAACTTTGCACATTTTCCGTCACCTCGTAAAAAAAGTTTTTTTATACTTTTATAAATTTATAATTTGATTTTATAACACAACAAACCAACGGTAAAGTATAAATTTATAATTTTATACTTTTATAAAAAGTTTAAAATCAAATTGTAAATAGATGATAGTTTTTAAAACCTATTTTCAAAATGTTGTATTATCAGGCTTTATCAGCATATTTTTTATAAAAATATACTTTTATACTTTTATAAAATTATAAAAGTATAAAAAATCTATCATTCTGTTATTGAAAAACTAGTTTTTTATAAAAGTATAAATTTATAAAAGTATAAAAATGAAATTCGAATTTTATGTAGAGTGGTATATTGCGGGCTTATAGAGGCATTTACAAACAAAAAAGCTTGTTGTAACGTAGTACACAACAAGCAACATTCTACAAAACAAAACATAATTTGATATTTTATATAAACGAAGATTCATACAACAATTGAATATGAACACAAAATAAAAAGCCACTCCCATTTGCTATTGGCGCCAACCGATAGCGGGAATGACTCAGTTCTAGTAATTGCGACCAACACTTACTAGAATAAACTGTATTCAACCACAGTGTTTACGTTTAAGTAGTGTACCATCACTTTCTTAAACAACTATGCCTTTTCACGAGGCTTCTTTGATATACCCATTTTATCTATTGTTTGGATAAATATCAACTAGTAAATACTAGTTTTGATTATTTTGTAGTCCAAAAGATATATAACGGGCATCTCTAATCCTAGAAGTCTTGTGATTGTACAGGTCATTTAGGAATTTGGGATGCCTTTTTGTTTTTGTTCGCGTGGAATTGCCTGATACCACGTAAATAAAAACTGATAAGCCGTAATTCCGTGCTTCTATATAGAGGGAACGTGTTACAGGCGTGGCTAGCTGTTGGTCGTGCAGGGGGTACAAAGTATACGCCTACAAAAACAGCACCCCTCATTGGAATCCTGTTCTTCTGGTGAGGGTGGGCGAGAACTTGCCCAGGGACGATTCTCTAAAAGGTTCGGGAGGTTATCGTTAGCATTACGGTGCTAGGGAGTACATTCAGTTTGTCGTGTAGGGACGATATTACAAGGACAAGCCATAGTAAAAGGATGTATGCGGTGAAGATCGCTGAGTGAACAGGGTCTATACACACGGATACCTTATAAGTGACCGCATGGCGAAAACAAGACGCTTATCCATCTATTTTGACTGATTACTTTTTTGTAGTCTTTCAGAATAGGGGATAAATCTGCCTTCCAGCCGTGTTCCATAATCGTTCCCACATGATAAAAACCCTCAAGACCTTCAGTCAAGCTTAATTATGAAGAAAAGATGAAAAACTTGAGATTGTTTAAGATCTGGGGGAATGACTCACTAAGATAGAGGAATAAATAAGAGAATTAATGTTTATTCGGGTAGAGGATAAGAGGATGGATGGTAGAATAAGCCTTATTGCTGAATTTGGTTTTACAAACTCTATAAGGTACGTGAAATTTAAGAAAACAGATTATAAAATTAACGCTTAAATATCAAAAATTTAGATATTCATATGTTATCCTATTATTAGATTAAAGATCTATGAAGGGGGAATGAAAATGGTTAATGATTTTTCATGTCCAATTTGTAAAGAAGGATACATAACTATTGAAAAAGAAAGAGTTGGAGAACCGGGGTTTCGTGAGAGTGAATTTACAATAACTAATAAGACTTGTGAATGTATTACACATGAAAGTGAATTTATAGCTACGGTTATCGTATGTAATGATGTTGAACGTATAGAAAATGAAATTTGTGAGGATTGTGGAGAATTAGAATCTACAATTCATTATGGAATAATTCCTGCGTTAGGAAAATACAAAGATATCTGCACCGACTGTTTTAAAACAGAAATGGATCGCATGAAAGAAAAAAATGGTACGAATTAAAAGGGGCGCTCTATGCGTCTTTTTATTAAAAGAAAAGACACCCTAAGGTGCCTTCCTCCGACTTGAACCACTTTAATTTTAATAATATGTATTGGACGCCAATCCAAGTGTTATTTTACCACATTAAGTAATATTGGTCATTGAGAAATACGATTCAAATCTATATTTTATTTGAATTTATTTCTTATGTAAGAAGCTATATGATCATAACCGCCGTAGATGAATTTTTCGTTAATCCCCATAAAATCAAGTTCCTTAAGTATTTTTTCTTTGTTGTTAATCACAATTATTTTATTAGGCCAAATCCTTTGAAGTACTGCAACTGGGGTATTATATGTTTCTTCGATATAATTCAAATACGTTTGATATATGAATAATCCTTGTTGGTTACGTCCACGCTCAAAAGTTAATATAGGTGCATATTTAAAATTAGGCATTATATGATTAAACCACCAAATTGTTGTGGTAAAACTTAGTATATAATTTAAAAACGATTGTAGGTAAGCGGTGTATAAAAAAACTGTAGCAGAGACATCTTCTATTTGGTGATAAAAACCTTTTAATTTCGGTTCTCCCTCTATGATACTCAAAGTGTAATCCCATATTTTTAATTCATATGCTCCATCATTATATGGTTCGAGAGTTCGAGGGATAATATAATCAAAGTAGTTGCTGAAATATTCGTGATGTTCTTTTATTAAGTTATTAAAATGATTGTAAAATGTAAAAGGATTCTTTAATTTGAATTTTAAGAATAGATTGTACATGTCCATAAATATATCATTTTGATTAAAAGCAAATATTTCTAATATATTTTCATCTTCAAACTTAGTTAAAATATCTGTAATATCAACGAATTTATCTTCAAATGAGTATACAAATCCTTTTTCCTCATCAAATTGATTGTTACCATCCTGTACATTTTTAAACCGTTGACAAGCAAAATATAATGCTACTAATGGCGAACTAGTTATATCAATAAGGTTTGTCGGAATCCCATGGTGCTGAGAGAAAGCTGAAAAATGCATTCGTTCGTCAGAAGATAACTTATGCCAAACTTCTCTCTTGAATTCTTTTTTCATACTGAGGAATGGAACTTCTGTATGTGGTTCTATTTGTGCATCAAACCCTATATTAGACGATACATCTCTTAAACCTGAAGATATTGTATTGTGATAATTAGTGGGTTCACCTCTAAAATAATTATTTGTAAATTCTCCATTGGAGAATAATTGAATATAACTTGATAAATCTTCTACTACAATTTCCTTAGGTGTAGGAAAACCATCTATTTCACGTTTTGAATATCTCATAATAACCTCCAAAGTTTGAATAATAAAAGCACTCTTTCGAGTGCCGATTACTTCTTAGTTAAAGCAGGATGTTCCCAGTATTGATTAGCTATTTTAGGCAAGTTGTCATGTAATAAATTATCGTAATTAATTTTATCCAAAGTTTCACGGTTCAATTGAATCTTCATGACATTATCCTTTTTCTCGTTTCCGTATGCATCAACTAACGGGTATTTGTAGAAGAACGTAATTTCACTAATTCCTTTTTCATCCTTCAAATCCTTCAGAATAGATATAGTGTCCATCCACATACCTTTTCTAGTGTAGTTTTGCGTTGCACTTTCTTTCGCTTCAGCAGTAAGTAATACAATTTTATCATTAGGGTCATCTGTAGCAAGGTTGTCATTTATCTGGATTGATTCCACTTTATCCTTACCGAACTTTTTACTAGCTGCTTTATTCAATTTATCCTCTAAGCCTTTTGCTTTCTTAGCTTCTTCTTTTTCCTTCTTCTCTTGATCTTTCTTCGCCTTTTCAGCTTCTTTTTCTTGTTGCTCACGTTGCTTGTCAGCTGCCTTTTGTTCTTCCTTTTCCTTTTTTACACGTGCTTTTTCTTCAGCCTTCTGAGCTTTCTCAGCTTCTTTCTCTGCCTCTTTTTGTGCTTTCTCTTCAGCTTTAGAGTCAGTAGAAGTACTTGCTGTTTCGTTAGGTGAGCATGCGGCTAATCCAATAAGTAATACGCTACATGCTAATGCTGTTAAAAGTTTTTTGCTCATAAGTTTATCAATCCGTTCTTAATTATTTTTAATTATTAGTGTGCTTCTACACTTGAGACATTTTATCTTTTTACGTTTGAATAACATTGTGTTTTCCTTATTACAACCAGGGCATATCGCTGAGTATGGTACTTTGAAATTTTTATAACAAAAGAAACTGTATATGACGAAAACTACAGCATAAATAGGTGGTAATAATAGCGCTGAAATAACACTAGCAATTATTGAAATTATGAAAAATGGTTTCATCAACTTTCTAGCACCAGTATTTATTTTATTATCTTTAGATTGAAAAGTATTCACTTCATAAATTGTTGATTGAAGCGTAGGCTGTACTTGTGAATATTGTTGAGTTCCTGTGCTACTTTTCTTTTTATTATTTTTATTACTGAGTCTTTTCTCATATGATAATCCGGTTCCTGGAATTGACGAAGTGAATCTCGTTCCTGATGGGGCAACAGTTACACGAGCTCCTTTGCCACCTACGCTGACTCCTCCGCCTTTGTTACTCAAATTTATCTTTACACCAGGAGCGATTTTTACGCTTTTACGAAATTTAAACCCCATAATATAGCATCCTCTCTGTGCAAAATGTAAGATTTACATCAAGCATAACAAAAACAGTTACAACTATTTTGTCATATTTTGTCGAATGAAAATAAAAAAAGAGAGCCGAAGCTCCCTTTGGATAATATGGTAAAATTATGTAAAATTTTACCTCTAGCAAATGGAAATGATTTCTTTTATGATGAAATCAAATCAGAACGTATCTTGGTTATCTTTAATCATTCGAATAAACAACAATACCTGATTGCAAAAACGCTCTTTCTGAGCATTGTCTAACGCCCCATACGTTGACCTAGCTTCAGAAATGACTTGTTGTATTGGTTCATCCTCGAAATTGTTAGAGAAACCTACAAGGACGTCTAAAGAAACATTGAAAAAGGAGGCGATACTCGCTAAAGTTTGAATATCGGGTTGGAATCGACCGGTTTCCCAATTCTTAATTTGACTCTGACTTAAATTTAGAGTTTCAGCTAACTCTGCTTGTGTTAAATCACGCGACTTTCTTAATTGTTTTAAAGTTTGTCCAAAGATTATCATAGTGATTTAAGTATAAATATTGAACTATCATACTACTACAATAAGTTGTTTTATTAACTAAATGACAATTTTAGTTGTTTAACAACTAAAATATAGAATAAAAAATAGAACAAAAGTTCGTTTTTATGGTAATATATGTTCATGAGGTCTTTATTATGTCACATGCATAATTGCATATTTTATTTTTGTACAACTTGAAAAACGTTGATATGAAGCGTTTTTCAAACTTTCTCAATAATAATCAGATAACTCTACGACTGAATTTTGGGAAATTTGTGGTATTATGAAAACATTAAAATAAACGGACGTAAAAAAGACTCACAGCGTGTATAAGTAGTGTTAGCGCACTCTTACACCGCTTTCCCTACCTCAGCTAGGGAAAACACTTACTGCAAGTCTTACATAAATTATAACACATCTTTTGAATGTAGTGACGCGTTTTCCTTAAATGTTATTAATTGGGTATAACGTGTCTTTTGTTCCGAACGAAGGGGAGCAAATACTATGCATGATACTTTGGAAATTAGCAAAGAAGAAAAAGCGTTTTTGTTAAAACAGAAAAAAATTAAAACCTTAAACAAGTTGATCGTTAAGTTGGATACTGAATTAGCATCTCAAAAAATCACTTATACTAAATTATCGAAAGTTTGGGGAATTAGTGTTAGTGGGGTTTCAGACATATTTCGTGGTGAAAGAGAGATTAGTTTATGTTATCTTGCTAAAACGCTTGTCTTGTTATATGAAGATCATGGAACACGACGTAAAATGTTAGAAATGTATTTAGATGTCGCTAAACCTGAAAATTCTCGTGAGGCTATGGAATACCTAGCACTAAGGGGCGAATTTGATTTATTAAAGATTTTGGTAGATAGAGAAAAGAATGTGGATACAGAAGAAAATATTGAATGGGCATGCGTGTATGATTTGATATACCTTAAATCACAAGGGATAATTGAATTATCAAACTACCATGAAGAACTCGAGGAAATGAAAGAAGAAAATCAAAATCCAGAGATGCAAATATTAATTGGTATATTACTTTGTTATACATCTTATCAATTAGGTGATTATAGATTGTTAACAAAGCGTATGACTAAATTAGAGAAGAGAGTATCTAAAATCAAAAATAAGTTTATAAAAAAGTGTCACAACGTTCGTATTAAAGAAGGATTGGCATCTATCAAATTAACAAGCGACGAACTTCAGGAAGTAAGAGAGATTTGTAATAAGGTTCTGATTCTATGTGAGAATGAACCACATTTATTAATTAATAAAGCAAGAGCACTTTGGTTAAAAGCTGAGTCTTTTATATTTGATGACTATGATCGATCATTAATGTTTTTTAATGATGCGTTAGCGATATTAAATGATAATATCAATCCTGAAATCATTAAAAAGAGGAAAGCGATCATTAAAACAATTCAATTTTTGAAAATTTATCACAATCGTGATTTAGACACATTGGGAATTATGGAAGATGGAGAACGTGCTTTTTATGAAATAAGAATAGGTAATTTCGACCGAGCTGTTGAAATTTTAATGTCTATCGAAAATAAGAATGGTGAGTTATCTTCTTTTGAATTAGTGTACTTAGGAATGGCTAAAAACGATCGAGAAATCATTAAGCAGGGACTACGGAAATTCGAGGAAAAAAATTCGTTATTTTATGCTAGATTCGCCAAAAAAGAGTTGGGTCTCATTTGAAAAAATGGTATAATATACTTATGAGAGGTGAAGTCTAATGAAAAAGATTTTAGCTATTATCCCAGCGCTTGTAGTAGCAGGGGCACTAATTCTTAGTCCTGTTGCCGACAAAAATCAAAAACCTACAGCTGCACCAAAAGAGAATATTGTTTTATATTCTGAAGATCCTGGTGTTGGTTGGTAAGTAAATATATAAAGAGAAATGCGATCGTCTTGAAAAAGATGGTCGCATTTCGTGCGTTATAGAGATTTTCTGTTTTTGTTAAAAAAAACAAAAAGGGAAAGAATGTGAAAGATTCACAAACTACATAGATAAAAATGGGGGTTTTAGGGATGGAAAAAGAGAGCTTAGAAAACGTGGTAGTAACAGAGGTAACAGAATTCGAATCACAGTTATTAGAAGTTATGAAGTTAGCGCATGAAGGGGACAAAAATGCGTTAGAAATAATGTTAAAAATGAAACAGGCGATCGGTAGCTTCTAAAGCTATCAATCGCCTGTTATTTTCATTAAGTCTTTAAATAATTTCATAATCTCTTTTTGCTTTTCTGGGTCTTTTTCTCTAAATTGAGTTATTAGTTCTTCAAATTCATCTTGAGCACTTGTCATAGGGTTCTTCTCATCAGATTCCCCTAGCACATAAGCTACAGATACGTTTGCAAGTTTAGCTATATCTAAAGAAGTTTTTCTAGATGGGCATTTATCCATTTCTTCGTTTTCCCACATAGAAACTGCGGATTTACTTTTTAGTCCAAGTGCATTAATGAATTCAGATTGACTCATTTTTAGTATTTCAGTCCTGATTTCTTTAACCCTTTTACTAATTAATTGGTAATTCATTTGTTTTCTCCCCTTCATAACGTTCACATATACCATTATCTTTTGCGTTTTTACATTAAATATATACCTAATATATATTTAAAATGTAACAGAAAAGTTCACTCAAAGACAACCTTTTTAAGTTTTTTAAAGAAAATTAAATTTAAGGGTTCACAAATAGTGAACGTCATGTTATTATCAAATTAACGAAACGAACAAAGGTGATAAACATGAAATTAAATATAGAAAAAGCCAAAGCGTTACGCAAGAATCGCGGTTATAGTCAGGCTTATGTAGGCGATTATCTTGGTTACTCAACAAAATCCGCTTATTCACAACTTGAGTCTGGCAAGAGGCAACCGAGTATATACAGATTGGGTTTACTATCTAAATTGTATGATGTTACAGTTGACGAATTAGTAGAAGGTTAACGAAAAGTTAACTATTATTTTTTAACTAAACGTTCACGTTTCGTGAACATAAAGGAGGAAAGAAAATGAATCAATTACAAGTTTTCAATCATCAAGAATTCGGAGCATTAGAAGTTATTCAATTAAACGGTAAGGAAATGTTCAATCTTGAAAATGCAGCATGGTCACTTGGATATACGAAAGTAGCAAAAGGAAAAACGTACCTTCGAAAAGATCGTATCGAGAAAGTCATCCAAAAAGCTGATATATCAGTAGTTGTCCACGATGGACAACCGTATATTACCGAAGATGGATTGTATGAGTTGATTTTCGAATCAGAAACTCAAAAAGCAAAAGAATTTCGTAAATGGGTAACAAGTGAAGTGCTTCCTTCTATTAGAAAACACGGAGCATACATGACAGATCAAGTCCTGGAACAAGCGGTAACGAATCCAGACTTTGCAATCGGTCTTCTCACTAAATTAAAAGAAGAGAAAGAAAAGCTTGCAGCAGCACAACAACAAATTGTACAGCAACAACCGCTAGTAACATTCGCAGAAGCGTGTATGCAATCAGATCAAACTCTAAAAGTTGGCGAAGTTGCAAAACTAGCTATGAAGCAAGGTATCAAAATCGGACAGAAACGATTATTCGATAAGTTACGTGAGTGGGGCTTACTATTTAAAAACTCTACAGAACCTACTCAAAAAGGTTGCGAAAGAGAATTATTTGAGGTTGCACAAGGCGTCAAGAAAAAGCCAAATGGCGAAGCATTCACATGGACAACAACATACGTAACACCAAAAGGACAAGCCTACATCATAGACCGACTGAAGAAAGAACAAGAACAGAAGGCGGTGTAAACAATGGAAGAAAGCACATTCTCACATTTAATGATATTGGTGGCAGTCATTGGTCTTGCGGGATTCATCTACCTGATGGAACGCATAAACAAATGGATTATGAAGGATGAAATTGATGGATAGACAGCAGCGTGATAAAGATGAGAAAGCAAACATTATCAGGATGATTCGTGATTTACGAGCTAGAGGGATACATAACAGCGCAGATAAGGTTGAGGAAATGCATAAGGAGTTTATCACTCTAGCTAAATAGGACAAGCGTTGTGCTTGTCATCATGATCAGGAGCGGACACCTTTTCCCCTCCACCTCGTTTCTGGTCATGATGATGCGCACAGCATCATGAAAGGGGAATTGAAATGTCACCGTGTTTCGAACCAACATATTGCAACGATTTAGAAGGAAACAAGTACTTATGCAGATTTGAACATTATCAAGTGGATAGTCGTTTTGAAGGTGAACCGCCAGAACGGAAGGCTGACATCGTTGAGGTAATGCCAATCATAACTATCTATAAATGTTGGGGAAAAGGAATCAAAACAAAATAAAAAACCGCCTTACCCCTAAGACGGTTTGGAGAAACTTTGAAAAGCATGTACCTATATTATATCAAATATTTTCTCCATAAGTAAACAAGGAGTGGTGGTAAATGGTAGAAAATCCGATGTTAATTGGTAATCCTCACGATTCAACCGCAAAGGACTTCATGGACTATTGCAAAGGTTGTTCGGGTGAAATTTACTTCGGTGAAGGGTATCTGGATTGTAATGGTGATTTCATCCATGCAGAAGCCGATTGTATCAGAAAGTATGTAGAAGATCATTCAATTAAGAAAGTCGCAGGTGAGTGAGATAGAAGCGAATGTATTCATTTCAACGAAGGACATGACACATGAACAATGGCTTGCATCAAGAAAAGCTGGAATCGGTGGTTCTGATGCAGCAGCCATTGCAGGTTTAAATAAATGGCAATCACCAATTGGAGTTTATTACGACAAAATCAGCGAAGGTACCGACGATCAGTTACCTAGCGAAGCAGCTTACTTCGGAAATGTATTAGAGGAAATTGTAGCTGAAGAATTTAGTAAGCGAACTGGATTGAAAGTTAGAAAATGCAACGCAATTTTACAACATCCTGAATACCCTTGGATGCTCGCAAATGTGGACAGGCTCATCGTTGGTGAAGATTTAGGGCTTGAGTGTAAGACAGCATCAGAATACTTGAAAAAAGAATGGGAAGATGAAGAAATCCCAGCATCTTACCTTATCCAATGTCAACATTACATGGCTGTAACGGGTTATAAAGCTTGGTGGATTGCGGTTCTAATCGGAGGCAACAAATTTACATACAAGAAGATAGAACGCGATGAAGACATTATCCAGTACCTAATCGACATCGAAAAGGACTTCTGGTTAAACCACGTTGATAAAAAGATTCCACCAATGTTTGACGGTTCAGAAGCTTCAACTTCACTACTAAAGGAAATGTATCCTGATCCTATTGATGATAGCGAAATTGAATTAGGAAACGAGATTGAGTTATTAATAGAAGCTCGTGATCAAGCGGATAAAGAAATCAAAGTATTAGAGAAACAAAAAGCAGATTATGAGAACAAAATTAAAGCAAAACTTGGTTCAAATGAAGTTGGTAAAACAGAAAAGTACACAATTTTGTGGAAGACACACACTTCTAACAGACTTGATAACAATCGTTTGAAAGAAGAACAACCAGAATTGTACAAGCAGTACTTAAAACCATCTAAAAGCAGAAAATTTACAGTTAAACAGGGAGGAAATGAATAATGGCAACTAATCAAGATGTGAAAAATCAATTAGCAAAAAAGGCAAATGCACCATCAACAGAATCACAATCGTTTCAGGTTCAACTTTCGTCACAGTTCAAACATCAATTTAAAGCAATTCAATCTATTGTTCCAAAGCACGTGACACCAGAAAGACTAATCCGTGTGGGGATGAATGCAGTAAGTAGAAATCCTAAATTACTAGAATGCTCACCAGAATCTATTGTAGGCGCTGTAGTGAATTGCGGTGTCCTAGGTGTTGAACCTAACTTACTTGGCCATGCATATATCGTTCCATTCTTCAACGGACAGACAAAACGATTTGAAGCTCAGTTCCAATTAGGTTATAGAGGTCTTATTGATTTGGCCCGTCGTACTGGAGATATCACGAATGTATATGCACACGAAGTTTATGAAGGCGATGAATTTGATTATAGCTACGGCCTAAGTAAAGATTTAGTTCACATCCCTTGTGGCGAAGAAAACGAAAATAAAATCACTCACTTTTATGCGGTGTACAAATTAAAAGATGGCGCATTTGATTTCATTGTAATGTCTAAGGCTCAAGTTGAAAAACACCGAGATAAATTCACAAAATCGCAGAAGAATGGCTCGGTATTCGGACCATGGAAAGACCACTTTGTAGAGATGGCAAAGAAAACAGTACTTATCAAATTACTAAAGAATGCTCCAATTTCTATTGAACAAAAAGAAACGCAAAGCATCATGGAAGGTTTGAATAGAGATAACTCAGTAAGTCAAGTAAAAGAGGATCCAATGGGAATGGGTGATGCTTTTATCGATGCGGAGTACGCAGAAGTAGATGAAAGCTCAGAAATGAAAAAAGAGCAATCAGAAATCGTGTTTGAACAATGATTGAAAAGCAAAGCAAGGTGCTCCTGCCACAATGGGTGTGGCAGGAGGCAAATTCAACGGACGAAGTAAAACAAAACGTACTGAAATATATAAATCCAAGACGCTACCCAGGTTATAGGGTCCTGAAAGTATCGAAAGGATTTGCAATTTGCGAACGGGGTGAGGTCGATGTTTAAAGTACCTGTAAGACGTGGATCAATGAAAGAAATGATAAAAGCGGTTCGTGATTTAGAAGCAAGGGGTTATGACTATGTTACACCTATCAAACGGGTGTACAGAGCGGATAAAACTTATCACTACGAAGGGAAATTCAGAGGTAACAATAAGATTCGATTCGCAGGAATGGAAGACCTTGTAAGTTACGAATGTTGGATGAAGAAGGTGAACTAAGTGGCAACTTTTAGAGTAAGTAAAGACAAAAACTACACAACAATTAATAATACAGGGCTTCGGGATGAACGTTTAACTTGGAAGGCTAAAGGAATCCTAGCATATATCCTTTCACTCCCTGACGACTGGGTCTTTTATATGGAAGAAGTTGCAAAGCATTCAAAGGATGGTATAGCAAGCTTAAAAGCAGGAATGAAGGAGTTAAAGGAATGTGGTTATGTTAAAAGGTTTCCGATAAAAGGAGAAGACGGAAAAATTAACAGATGGGAAACAATTATATATGAGGTACCACAAGCAGAAAAACCACAAGTAGAAATCCTACCAGTGGAAAGTCTACCGATGGAAAACCTACTAGTAGAAAATCGACCGCTACTAAGTACTAATATACCAAGTACTAATAAACCAAATACTGATAAACAAAATAATACTATGTCCTCTTCTAACGAAGAAGACAATCAGTCGTCCATTCCTTATGAAGATATCGTTTCTTATCTAAATGAAAAAGCGGGTAAATCTTTTAAACATAAAACAGCGAAAACTAGATCGTTAATTAAAGCTAGATTTAAAGACGGTTTTACTATAGATGATTTTAAACGAGTTATTGATATAAAAGCAGCACAATGGCTTACCGATTCAAATATGAGTCAGTATTTACGACCAGAAACATTATTCGGAACTAAATTTGAAAGTTACTTAAACGAAAAAGGAGCGAAAAACAATGTCGGTAACAGCAATGCAACGGGTAGCAAAATCCCTGGATTTAAAGGTGAACTTCCATTCTGATAAATGCATGAAACATTCTTACGGAACTGGTGACAAAAAAGTTATTAAACCAATTCAAATGATTGAATTCAAAGGACAAGTTGTCTGCCCGCGATGTGTTGTTGAAGAAAACGACAGAGTGTTAAAAGAACAAGCGAACAATCATTACAAGAAAATCGATAGAGCTAAGAAGTTCAACATGCTTACAAAGCACAGCATCATTAGTAACGAGGAAATACTCGAAGCTACGCTTTCTAATTATAGAACTGAATGCAATGAGACTAGAGCGAATAAAAATCGTGTAGAGACCATTGTGGAGAGTCTAAAAGCAGGAGAGGTTAAAAACGTATTTATTGTAGGTGTACAGGGTGCAGGGAAAAGCCATTTAGCTTATTCAATCCTAAGGGAATTAAGAGAGCATTTCTATGAATTGTCGGACGGGGAAAAACACGGTGACTTATTACTCTACAAAAATATGAAAAGCGGCTTATTCGTAGAGATTGAGCAATTAATGCGACTTATCAAGGATTCCTTTAACAACAAAGATTCTAAGTATACGGAAGAGTATTGTGTGGAGTTACTGACAAGCGTGGACTTCCTGGTACTTGATGATTTAGGCGCAGAAAGCGGATCAATGAACAGAACGGACGAAGCAAGCAACTTTATCCAACGTGTATTGTATGCAGTGACGAATGGAAGACAAGGGAAAGTAACTATAACAACAACTAATTTATCAAGCGGTGACATATTCAAGAAATATGATAAGAAGCTAGGAAGTCGTATTTTAAATAAAGCTGAAGCGATTGTATTCAAGGAAACATCAGATAAACGCATTGAACATTTAGGATTCTAAGGGGGAATTAAGATGTGTGCATGTAACGGAACGGGAGTAATTCAGAATGACATCGGAACGGGTATGTATCAGTTTGGGTCATGTGTTTGCGAAGCAGGGAATCGCAGCCCAGAGGAAGTGGATAGAAAGCGTCATGCTGTTATGTCGAGACTAAAAGAAATTCATAAATTACAACTGGAGGGGAAATGGGATGGGGAAGTTCGAAACAGCAGAACAGCTTGAGAATTACACAATAGCACAACAAACAAAAAAGTATATGACAAAGAAACGACGCAATTTGTATATACCTCTTGAAAAGTATGATCTTTTATTCGATGAAAGCGAAGTGACTCGCGTAAAAGAATTATGGCGAGACAACAAAACTTTAGCGGAAATTGCCGAAACTTTGGGAAGACACGAATTAGAAATAGCGGTTCTTATTATGGATCAGGGCGATAAGAAAAGAATTAATAAACGTCAAATGGGGTTAGGGGCATGAAACAACTAACACTTGAGGATGTAGTAGGAACATTCGATTGCAAAGCAAAGAGCACGGCAGAGAGATTCCTTGCAAAACCTAGCGTCATAACGTACTCAGTTGAGTTTTACGATAAGGATGATAAATGGAAGCTTAGATGGTTTGAAGCGAAGTCAGAGAGCGAAGCCGTGGGAATGGCTAAAGATAAATACGGGCGTATCGAGATTATTAATACGTACATTTCAGATAGATCACTAAAAGAAATTATGGAGCTAGATTAGGAGGGAGAAAATGGAGAATAATTACCTTCCAGTTCCGACTTGGGAACAATATGAAATAGCTAAGGGGAACGGTATTAGTAAATGCAACGTAGACCAACGAATTATACGAGGGTGGAACATATTAAAAGCTATTACACGACCTGTGAATGAATCGTTTACGAAAAAGTATAAGAAAGAATTGGAGATAGCGGAGAAAAACGGGATTGGATATAAATTGTTTCGTCAACGAGTTCAGGATAAAGGATGGGAACCACTTGAGGCAGCAGTTGTACCGCGATTGACAAAGAGAGAAGCAGCGGAAATATCGTCAAGGGTAAGGAGGAAGGAACATGTCATATAATCCAGTACCTACTGAAAAAGATTATGAGATCGCTGCACGTAATGGAATATCAAGACCTAATGTTAATCAAAGAATAAACTCTTACGATTGGAGCATAGAACGGGCTATAACAGAACCAATTCAAGAGAAGAAAGGGAAAAAGAATAATAGATTTCTATTATTAATGGCTGAGCGGAACGGAATTAGTGCTTCTACTTATTACAGAAGGATTAGAGAAGATGGTATGACAGAAATAGAAGCAGCGACTAAATCTGAAGGGCATGAAGCATTTATAAAAATAGCATTAGAAAATGAAATCAGTGAAAATTGCTACCGAAAAAGGGTGCAAAGGGGCATACCGAAATACGAGGCAGCAACAAAGCCGAAGGACAAGCGTGGAAGTACGAAAAAGAAACAAATCAGCTAGGGAGGCAACATGGAGCAAGACGTTTTAATCAACAAATTAATCGATAATCACATATTCAAGCTACCGGATGGGCGCGATCTCTTTGAGGGAAGTTGCGAGGAACTGGCGGGGCTGTTGGAAAGGGATGGGGAGAATGAGGAAAGCGATTGAAGAGTATATCGAACAGTTACAGTTATCAGCAGTGGAAAACAGAAAAGAAGCGGACAAAGCTTATGAATCTGAAGATTTAGGACTTGCTGGTTTCTATAGAGGGAAATGGATTGCGAATGAAGGGACGGCAATTGCATTATCGACAATCTTGTCTAAATACAATAATCACGAAATGATTGAATTTCTAGGAAATGTATTTGCTAATTACACAACAGAAAAAGGAGAGAACGATATGAAAGATACACAGCATGGCACTTATGAAATTACTAAACTATTAGCAGAAGCGAAGGGAGAAAAGAAGTAATGGTTGTAACAAGTTGCAATTACACGTATTGGGAAGAAGCAATTAAGGAGTTTTATAAAAAGCAAGAGACAGAACGGGAGGTAAGTAATGAAAAAAGAAACTGCGGTGCAGGTGCAAAGTGAACTTCAAGTAGTCGAGAGCGAGATTCGTAAGATGGAATATCACTTGGTGGGATTGAATAACGAGAAGCGGAAGACGACGCTCTCTTTGGAAGTGTTGAAGAAACAGAAAGAGAAATTGAAAAGTTACTTATAAGGAGTGGGATGGAATGGAATTAACTAAATTATTCGAGGTACAAGCAGGGTTAAAACAACATATCGGATACAAAGGTGAAGATAAGTTTTCAAAAATGATGTTAGCAATGTTGGTTGAGTTTATGGAGTGTGCTAATGATTGGCGCGGTTTTAAATATTGGAGCGAAAACCAACAACCGAAGGATACATTATTAGAGGAATATGTGGACGGATTACATTTTGTGCTAGAGACAGGATTGGACCTAAAGGAAATGGGTTATGTACATGAACTGCCTAAATTGGTTAATCCGTATCGACGAGGGAACACGATAGAAAGACAGTTTCAACAGGTGTTATTCGGTACATTGCAGATACAAAGAGTTATGAAGGGTGGTATGTTTGGCGCGGTTGCTAAAGAATATATGAATTTATTTGAGGACTTTCTAGAATTGGGCAGGTTATTAGGATTTGAACCCGATCAAATACACGCTGCATACATGAAAAAGAATGAAGTGAACCACCAACGCCAGGATAACGGGTATTAAGACCAAATTTGAATTTTATTAAGAAATGGGGAATGGAAATGAAATTAAATGATATTAAAGAAGATAAATCACTTTGGGAGAAGATGAATGTTGAAGGTGTCGGTAAAGTCCTTTTGGTTGAAGAAAGTTATTACGATGGAATTGTAGAGTGCGTTGAAAAAGCACAAGAAAAAATAAATAAGTTTGAATCAGTTGAATTAGAAAAATGTTATTCATGTGAAGGAAAAGGCGTTGGTCTTGATTGGGGAGATATGGCCTTTTGGGAATGCGAAACTTGCGGTGGAACTGGTGAATTAGAAATTGAGAACTCTGAAAAAAACTAAACAAAAGCGTTATTGTATTGCAATTTGATTTTTTTAAGAAATGGGGTACAAGTGATGGTCAATCTAAAAGTACGTGATTTTTACCAGAGAAAAAACTATGAGAATATCGGGTATTTTCTAATTGGGATGTTTATGTGTACGTTCGTTTTACTTCCTATAGGATTTGCTATTAAATTGTTCGATAAGATTACTGGAAACTAAACAAAAGTATTATTTTTAGGAGAAGCAGGTGATGCAGTGGGATATACTTTTATATTTTTACTAGGCTGGATTATAGGCCTAATGACAGGCTTAGTGGAAAAAGTAGATAACAAAATAAAGGAGAATGGGAAAAATGAACAATCCTGAAGGTTTATCATTTGGTCAAATGTTAGATGAAATAAAAGAAGGGGATAAAGCAGAGTGCTTGGATTTTAGATATGATTCAATATGCTGTATTGATAATGAAGTATTGGTTTGGGAACTAAGTGAAGAAGTGGTTCGGTTAAATGGTGATTTCTTTAGAATGAAGTGGAAGATTTTAAAAGGTGCATCAGAATTATAAAAATGAGGTGAAGCAGTGGGACACGGATTAACGGGCTGGTTATCTCCAGATGGAATATTCCATCCCTGTGAGTATGGAGGACATATGCAACTAGCAGTCGAACAAGTGAGATCCAATGAAAAATTAAGAAAAGAACGAGCAAGAATTGGATTTGAACAAGGAACCGTAGTACATGAAGAAGAGGTACTAAAAGAGCTACTTTGGATACCGATGGGCATCCCGAAGTGGGGACCCCAACCAAATATGGATTATATATTTATATCCTACCTAGGTAGAACTGATAAGCAAGAAAAGTGGTTAAAAGAACATTATAGTGAATTATCATTAACACAACAAAAAATGGTAGACGATTATAATGAAGATTTATTATTCAATAAAAAGCATGGCATTGATTAGAAGGCTCTTAGCTTTTGAAATTACATAGAAATAAAAGAAGGAGAATCTTTAAATGACAACTACAGAATGGATAGTCTATGGAATAATTGCATATTTGCTAATCGGTGCCGCATTATGGATTTGGTCTGTATGTACAGATCGCTGGGGAGGGTTTCTCTTATATCCAGTGTTTGCTTTATTAATAATAGTTGGGTGGCTGCCATTAACAATAAGAAACGTAATTGAATTAATTTCAGAAAAACATAAGAAGTGGAAAGGAAGAAATTAAATGTATTTTATCTCCAAAGAAGAAGACTTAATTGGAAAAGAAATAGTTTTCACGCACATGGCACAGTTTGCTAGTGCTATTACGATTGTCACAAAGGATAAAGGAATCTTTGTAGTAAATCAGTGTTCTGATTGTGATGGTAGTGAAATTTGCATTTACAATGACTATAGAGCAAAAGATTACATATTAAAGTATGACTGGTTAAGAAAGACATTACATGAAAAAGGTATCATTTCTCAAGAAGAAATCCAAGAATATGAGGATCGCAAACGCTTAGAGCTACAAAAACAGCAAGAAGAGAGTAAAAAAAGACAAGAAGAGCAAGAAAGATTAACTTATGAACGATTGAAAGCAAAATTTGAAGGCTTAGGTTCTGACAAGGAAATCATTTAATTAAATTTGAATTTTGTAGTAAAAAACGATCTATGACAACTGAATAGTACGGTATATAGAATATTTTTGTTAGGTGATATATCATTGATTATAATGAAATATGGGAAGGTGATATATTTGAAAATTAATGACATTAAATTCGAGAATGCAGTTTGGACACCAGATTGCGCAGGGAAACAGGATTTAGATTTCCATGTACTTGGTGTAAGCACGAGATATTGGGCAGACCATACAGCAAGACCTCATATTTATTTAGGTGACAAAGTAATTGCGGAATTGCCGAAAGGTGAATATATCGAAGGTGAAAGTGAAGCTGAATGCAAATTAAAAGCTGAAGAGTGGATTAAAGAAAACCTTGCAAAGATTTTAGCAAATATAACTTTATAATTTCTGTTATACCGTACTGTTTAGTTAATGCAGCACGGTATTTTTTTGTACTAAATAATTGATTCAATGGAGGTGAATGGGAATATGAAACTATCACATAGAATTTTGCATCAGATCGCTAATGAGGTTTATTGCTATTTCGAAACAGATTGTGAAGTAACAGAAGTTCTATTATGTAGTGAACTGTTTGACAATATTTTCATAGACGGGGAAGTTGTAATCAATGAAGAACATAGACTGATCTTTAACATAAATAAGTTTACTAGTGAAAATGTTGAAGGTTATAGTGATGTAATTATCAATAGGTATGACGATATGGATTGTATGATTAGTTTTGAGGAAATGTAGAAAATCTTATTAGAAAGCGAAATGAAAAATTGTGAAAAGAATATAAAACTAAACAAAAGCGTTATTTTAATCGAAAAGGGGTGACAGTAATAAGCAGCTTATTCCGATATAAAGGTTACAAGATTACGTTATATCTAAAAGCCGGAGAGCCAATAGAGTTTCGTATTGATCTATCTGAATCTGATATTCGTCGTCTACACGATGACTTATCCATTGATATTCCACGTATAGGAGAACTCGCGAAAGAAAAATCAATTGATTTATTATTCCAAGCTTATGGTGGAGAAATAAAAGTTAATTCTAAAGATGTCTTATACGGAAAAATAAAAGAGTTAATTTAAACAAAAACGCTATTTTGTAGAAAAGGATGTGCAGTTTGAAATCTGAAGAAGTTAAACAGCTTATAACTGATTTAGAACGGAGAAAATCAGGTTTAAAACGAATCCAGAATGGCTTTTCAAGAGTTCATAGTGAGGAATATCGTGATGGTGTTAATAAACAATTAGGGATTTTGGACCAGATAATTATGAAATTGAATTGGATTATGAGAGATGAAAGTAATTAGTATAAAAATTTCATTTTGTAGGAAATGAGGGTGAAACATGGGGAAAGTTGAATTTAATCAAGATAGTTTCGGACAACAGTTAATTATCACAGGTTTAGCAAGATTAGTTGAGGAGGAAGGTTTAACGCCGCATGAAGCGTTTGATGTTTTAAGGCTCATTCAAAATAATACATTTCATGCGTTAGCTGATATACACAAGGAATATAAAAGAGCAGCTAGCAAAAGCTAACTGCTCACCCAAGGAAAACGGAGAAAGATAACCATGTGTCTACAGTATTGACGGAATATTGAGTTTTATTCAGGGGAGGAATAGAAATGGATAAGTATGATTTATATAGGAAATTAGATGAACATATAAAATTAGTGGTTAATAAATCAGGAGCAACGGAAGAAGAAATCATTAAGCAATGGTTGGAATCAATTGAAGAAACAAATGAACAGATTGAAAAAATGTAGGGGGTAGAGGGAAATGAAAGTAAAAGATATGGTTTTAAACCAATTCGAAAAAGAAGGGATATATGAAATCACCACTTCTGATGAAGATGAAGGATTAGTGAAATATAAGTGTACAGTTAAAGCGATTGACTCTACATCTATATTTGCAACGTTTTTTGAAATGGATGGTGAAAAATGTGATTTTGCAGCATGGGTTAACTGGAGAGAAATAGTTACTTTAGAAAAGATTCAAACAAAATAATCCTTTTAATAGAAAGTGAGACAAATATGTTAGCCGATAACAAGATTTATAAACATTTATTTTCATTATTTATAGCGCTTAATGTGGGATTGTCAATTATAGCAGCAATACAGCAGAAATGGTGGAGTGTAGTTGAAGGATTAGGAAGTGCGACTTTTTTAATAGCTATTGTATTAGTGGTAAGGGATGGACAGGTAAAAAAGTGGGCAGCGATATTATTCACGGTGACAGCTCTTGGAAATGGATTAGAAGTTGCTAATCAGTTTCTATTACAAGATTACGCGGGCTCACTTTGGGATATAGTGTCAATCGTACTATGCGTTTATTGGATGAGAAAGTATTACGTTGAGGAATAGAAAGCGAGGTTAAAAGAATGGAAGGAAACGTAAAGCTATTGGGCGCAGACGGAATGTGTGGAATGGAGTTTACGGGGAGTAAGGTCAATGTTTACAACGATGAAGGATACGTAATGGAGAGTATGACAACAAAGGAGCATGTTCAGGAAGTTATTGATTTTCTTGAAGAGTGCAAAGAAAAAATGGAATAGGAAGTGAGGATATTAGTTGATTAGGAAAAGAAAACAGCAGAAACGAAAGAAAGCAACGAAACCCAAGATTAGAAGTAAAGAAGTTATATATGATGGTATAACTTTCGATAGTAAAACAGAATGTGACTATTATAAGTATCTAAAAACAAGGGGTGACGTCTTGAAAATAGATGTTCATCCCAAATATGAACTAATCCCAACATTCACGATTAAAAGCAGTATAACGAAGTCAGGTAAGTCGAAAAAGTCAGCTATGAAGTTTACACCAGACTTTAAAGTAACGTACTCAGACGGGCGTGTGGAGATTGTGGACGTGAAAGGAAGTAAGAAGGCTATTAATGAAGCATTCCCGATACGTAAGAAGTTGTGGGAGTACTTAAATAAACAGGAGTTAATCGTTGTGATATGGGACAAGGAGTTAGGTGAATGGACAAGATCATAAAGGGGTGAGTGTCATAAAAAGGTACGAAGGTACACGAGAATATATGTTGTTTCGAAAAGAACCAGGGTTTGGAGATAATCAGTACGTTACGATATCCGATGTATTTAAGTATCAGGAGTTAATAGACCATTTTAATGATGGATGGAGAATTCATGATGAAGATAAGAAGGTAGCAGCTATAAAGAAAAGAGTTTCAGCTTAATGGATAGTGGAACCATGACTAACAGTGTGGTGGGGGCTGTATTGTAGTCATCGTTCCCTTATTCAACAAAGAGTTAGTAAAATTTCACGTACCTAATGTGAATGTAAAAACCAAAATTCGAAATAGGGGGATTCCAGATGGAGCAATTAGCATTATTTCCAGAAATAACGAACGAGGAGTACAAACAGATACAGAAGATAGTTGCAAAAGAGTTATTCAATTATAAGGCTCTAGAAGTCCGTATGAAGAATCAAGAGGAATGTATTAATGAAAGTATCCAACTGTTTCCCGAAATACGTGATACAAGGAAGTTTAATGATTATAAGTACAAACAGATCAAGAGAGCATTAGAACATTCGTTAGATATTGAACAGAGGGACATTATAGAGCGTAAATACCTTAAGAATACAGGTTGGGTAAGTGATAAGAATGTTAAGGCGCAGATGATGTTGCAGAATGATTGGTTTTACTTTCAAAAGAAAAATGCAATTATGGCAATTGCTACTGCATTACGGATTATATAGAAGAGAGGAAGATGATTATGAACAAATATACAGCGACACTGTTAATGAATTTAGGTGTATTGTCCTTAGCGGGATACATTTTCACTTTAACGAATAGTTGGTGGTCATTAGTTATATTATTTTGCTTGATGAAGACTTCAAAAGAAGAAAAAACGTCGATAAATAGCCGATAAAGTAGTGAGAAAGAGGAGGATATCTAGATGTTGGAATCGCCGTATCATTATCTTACAAGCTCGTTAATGAGCTTTGGACAGCCCTTTGACAACCGCATATCGAAGAGGATTAGTACACCTATTAGTGAAACGTTCTTATGCGAGAATGTCACGGTAACGTATACCGCATAGTAGGGCGGGCAAGGCGGTAAGAACCCGCGTTAAGACGAAAAGACCAATGAATGTATAACAATGACATATTCCAGTGTGGCGGGTGTGAGATAACTCGCATTCGTCATGCTGTTTCTAATTTGTATCAATCGATCAGTACAGAATCCACCTTCTGTATTGAATATTGATATAAAATTCAATATTCCTGTTATGTTGATTTCTAAGAATGGGGATGGTTTTCATGATTGAATGAATGCCGTTCTAAAAATCTAAAACAGTATACGTGATCTCGTACATTAGTAATTACTCACGATTCTTATTAATGACCAAAACGAGGGCAAAGAGTTCCACTCTTTGTTTGAGGTAGTACAACGGAATGGCCACTTCCGTCTAATGCATGTGCTACTTCAAACAAGGCGTCGGAAGAAACATATACGTCTTGATAAAAATTAAAAAACCTTTATAAGATCACGTTAATATTTCATCTGTCACGGGAAGAAATATAACAAGCTCCACGGAGCATAAACGAGAAGATTCTTATTCTTCTCCAAGCCACCGAACGTAAAGCGCGTAGCTAATAAGAGCTAAAAAATTACATGATGCGGTGGCTTGGAGAAGGTTGAGAGTACTCAGCCTTAAATTGATTCATTTCGAAATTCCCCTTTCGTGAATGTTTCTCCCATCCCCTTGAAAGAAAGCTGTCACTTCGGTGATGGCTTTTTATTTTGTATAATGAAATGGGGAGGGATTTG
>NZ_JBIYDP010000020.1:0-48445 GCF_044908765.1 Bacillus sp. RC251
CCGTTCCCATACCGAACACGGAAGTTAAGCTCTCTAGCGCCGATGGTAGTTGGGACCTTGTCCCTGTGAGAGTAGGACGTCGCCAAGCAACTAAAAACACAAGTCTTTTGACTTGTGTTTTTTTCTGTTTTCAAACAGTACGAAAAAAGAAGTAATGGTAATACAAACACGTTGCCCAAGGGTTAATCATATTATATAAGAGGTGGATGTATATTTTTCTGTAAATTGTTAAGGAATAGAAGTATAAAATATGTCCATTTAAATAGGGAGGGAAGGTTATGAAAGCACAAAATGAAGTTTGTATTGTTTGTGAGACAAAAAGAAAAGAAGGGATATATGTTTATAATAATTTAATATGTTATGAATGTGAAAAGGATATGGTGAATACGGAGACAAATGATCCGAAGTATATATATTATTTAAAACAGCTTCGGAAATTAGAAGTATCATATTTTTAAATAGGCATATGCCTATTATTTTTTTTGTTCTGTATAATAGAGGAAGAATGAAATAATAAGGAAGAGATATAGATGAATCAAAATCGCATACCTTTATATGAGGCATTAACAGAGTTTAAAGAAAGAGGGCCGTTATCCTTTCATGTTCCAGGTCATAAAAATGGTTTAAACTTCCCTCAGGAAGCTGTAGGGGAGTTTAAAGATATACTATCTATCGATGTAACTGAGTTGTCTGGGTTAGATGATTTACATAGTCCGTTTGAATGTATAGATGAGGCACAACAATTATTAGCTGATGTATATGGAGTGAAAAAAAGTTATTTTTTAATTAATGGTTCAACAGTAGGGAACCTAGCAATGATTTTGTCTTGTTGTGAAGAACATGATATTGTTCTTGTACAAAGAAATTGTCATAAATCAATTATTAATGGTTTAAAATTAGCGGGCGCAAATCCAATTTTTTTAGATCCATGGATTGATGAAGCTTATAATGTACCAGTGGGAATTCATGATGAAATTATTAAGGAAGCAATTGAAAAATATCCAAATGCTAAAGCACTCATTTTAACGCATCCTAATTATTATGGTATGGGGATGGATCTAGAGGCAAGCATCGCTTATGCACATGCACATAAAATCCCTGTTTTAGTAGATGAAGCACATGGAGCCCATTTTTGTTTAGGGGGAGCATTTCCAAAGTCAGCATTAGCATATGGTGCAGATATTGTAGTTCATTCTGCACATAAAACATTACCCGCGATGACAATGGGTTCCTATTTACATATAAATAGTCGCTTAGTGAAAGAAGAAAAAGTTTCTACCTATTTAAGTATGCTACAATCTAGTAGTCCATCGTATCCAATTATGACTTCTCTTGATATTGCACGCTTTACAATAGCACGTATAAAAGAAAAGGGACATGATGAAATTGTCGAGTTTTTACGGGGATTTAAAGACGAATTGTGTTCTATTCCACAAATAGCTATTTTACAATATCCATTACAAGACGAGTTAAAGGTTACTGTACAGACACGTTGTCAGTTATCAGGATACGAATTACAGTCTGTATTTGAAAAGGTCGGTATATATACAGAAATGGCGGATCCATATAATGTCCTATTTATTTTGCCCTTGCAAGTAAATAAGGAGTATATGAAGGCTATAGAGATGATCCGAGGGGCATTGCAATATTATGAGGTGAAAGACAAGAAGGAATCTATTCGTTATACTTATAAAGGAGAATTTTCTCCTTTACCGTATACATATAAACAACTGGAAGGATATGAAACAAAAGTAGTATCTGTAGAAGAAGCAGTTGGGATGATAGCGGCAGAAATGGTAATTCCGTACCCACCTGGAATTCCATTGATTATGTATGGAGAAAGAATTACTTCAGAACATAAAGAGCAAATTATGTATTTAGAGCAATCAGGCGCTCGTTTTCAAGGTAGCACGAAATATATGAAAGTGTATGATATAGAAAGTAGGTTTTAGAATGAAGGGATTATTTGTAACAATTGAAGGTCCAGAAGGTTCGGGTAAAACAACGTTAATTAAAAGTTTATTGCCGTACTTTGAACAAAAAGAACAAAAGGTAATGGCGACGAGAGAACCAGGTGGCATTGCAATTTCAGAGGATATTAGAACAATTTTACATAAACAAGAATATACGATGATGGAAGCACGTACAGAGGCGCTTTTGTATGCTGCTGCACGTAGACAACATTTGGTGGAAAAGGTTATGCCGGCACTTAACGAGGACTACCTTGTATTATGTGATCGTTTTATAGATAGCTCTTTAGCGTATCAAGGATATGCAAGAGGGTTAGGTATGGATAAAGTATTTGAAATAAATCGTTTCGCAACAGAGGACTGTATGCCTAGTTTAACGATTTACCTAGACATTGAACCAGAGATTGGTTTAGCTCGCATTGAAAAAGATGCAGGACGTGAAGTAAATCGATTAGATATGGAAGATATCTCTTTCCATAAACGTGTCCGTGAAGGATATTTACAAGTTGTAGAACGTTTCTCAGATCGTATTGTATTGGTAAATGCTGATCAACCAATGGAAAAACTTATAGAAGAAGTTGTTAAGATTATAGAAGATAAATTGTTATAATAGAAGGAAAGAATGAAATAAGTGAGGTATGCATTATGACGAAGACGTGGGAGCAGCTTTCTGCTATACAACCCATCGGTGTAAAAATGTTGATGAATAGCATTGCAAAAGAGCGTATATCCCACGCTTACTTGTTAGAGGGAGGGAAAGGGACTGGAAAGTTTGCAACGGCAATTCAAATGGCAAAGAGTTTTCTCTGTTCTGGGCGGAATGGGGTAGAGCCTTGTCACGTATGTACAAATTGTAAGCGAATTGATTCAGGTAACCACCCTAACTTACATATTGTAAAACCAGACGGATTATCTATTAAGAAACAGCAAATTCATGATTTACAAGAAGAGTTTTCAAAAACAGGATTAGAAGCAAATAAAAAAGTATATATTATTGAGCACGCAGATCGTATGACAGCAAATGCAGCGAATACACTTTTAAAATTTTTAGAAGAACCAAGTAGTGATACAACAGCTATTTTACTTACTGAACAAAGTCATCAAATTTTAAATACGATTTTATCTCGCTGTCAAGTTGTTACATTTAGACCGTTACCTACGGAATCTTTAATTAGAAGATTACAGGATGAAGGTATTACGGCATCTTTATCGACACTTGCTGCGCAACTCACGAATAGTTTTGATGAAGCTTTAGCTTTATGTAGTGATGAATGGTTTGCACAAGCACGAGCTTTAGTGATAAAATTATGTGAAGCGCTCGAAAAGGATAAAGCCTCTATTTTTTTTGTACAAGAAAAATGGGGGAAACACTTTAGAGAGAAAGAACAATTACAGCAAGGTTTAGATATGTTGCTCCTTATTTATAAGGATTTATTATATGTTCAACTTGGAGAAGAAGATCGTCTTGTTTTTCATGAGCAGAAAGAGATGTTTGAATCTTTCTCCTATGCTCAGAAGCGCATTGTATCAGCTCTCTTTAATATATTAGAGGCAAAAAATAGAATCAACGCTAATGTAAATGCGCAGCTTGTGTTCGAACAGTTAGTGTTGCGGTTGCAGGAGGGATGACCGTTTTGTATGATGTAGTAGGTGTTCGCTTTAAGAAGGCCGGAAAGGTGTATTACTTCGATCCGAATCAGTTCGATATCTCTGAAAATGAGTTTGTAATTGTAGAAACAGTAAGAGGTATTGAGTACGGAAAAGTAGTTATTACCAAAAAGCAAGTTGATGAAAACGA
Organism: Bacillus sp. RC251; assembly: GCF_044908765.1. Classification (NCBI taxonomy): domain Bacteria; kingdom Bacillati; phylum Bacillota; class Bacilli; order Caryophanales; family Bacillaceae; genus Bacillus; species Bacillus sp. RC251. The sequence goes on from NZ_JBIYDP010000020.1 coordinate 3,769, forward strand.
CGTTGTATTACCGCTAAAAAAGGTTATTCGTATTGCAAATGAAAATGATCGTACCATTGTTGAAGAGAACAAACATGCTGCAAAAGAAGCATATCAAGTTTGTCAGCAAAAGGTAGTAGAGCATAATCTTGATATGAAACTTGTAGATGTAGAGTATACGTTCGATCGCAATAAGATTATTTTCTACTTTACTGCGGATGGTCGGATTGATTTCCGCGAACTAGTGAAGGACTTAGCGGCAATCTTTAGGACAAGAATTGAACTAAGACAAATTGGTGTTCGTGATGAAGCGAAGATGCTTGGTGGTATTGGTCCGTGTGGTCGTATGCTTTGTTGTTCTACTTTTTTAGGAGATTTTGAACCTGTATCCATTAAGATGGCAAAGGATCAAAATTTATCATTAAATCCTGCAAAAATCTCTGGTTTATGTGGTCGCTTAATGTGTTGCTTAAAATATGAGAATGATGAATATGAGGCAGCAAAGGAACAACTTCCTGATTTAGATCAACGTATACAAACCCCGCATGGTACTGGCCGTGTTATCGGATTAAATATTTTAGAAAGATTAATTCAAGTGGAACTAGTAGACAAGGAACGGATAGTAGAATATACGTTAGATGAGTTAGTGAATAAAGGGGTCGTTTCGAGTCAAACCACAGATTAATGAGGTGGGTGCTTGTGGAGAAAAAAGATATTTTTGCATCGGTTTCTAGTATGGAAGAGCAAATTGGACATTTATACAAACAGTTGGGAGAATTAAAACAACATCTTGCAGAGTTGTTGGAAGAGAACCAACATATAAAAATGGAAAATGAAAATTTGCGACACCGCTTTGAAGAAGTGCAGATTAAGGAAAAACAAAAAACTCAAAAACGTAAAGAAGTGAAGCCGAAGACAACTGATATTGGCGAAGGCTATGATAATTTAGCAAGGCTATATCAAGAAGGTTTTCATATTTGTAATCTGCATTATGGAAGTGTACGTAAAGAGGGAGATTGTTTATTCTGCCTGTCATTTTTAAATAAAAAGTGAAATTACCTTTCCAATGATAATTGGAAAGGTAATTTTTTATACATGAGAGTAGAATGAAATATGTTTTTTTATTAGTAGAAGATGAAATAGGGTAGGTTAAGTGTAAGAAAAGGAGTAACATATGAATTTATATGAAGATGAACGTTTAGATTACTTATTAGCGCAAGATATGAAGATTGTACAAAGCCCATCAGTATTCAATTTCTCGTTAGATGCTGTTTTACTTGCAGACTTTGCTTGGGTGCCGATTCAAAAAGGTAATGTACTTGATCTGTGTACAGGTAACGCAGTTGTCCCCCTTTTATTAAGTACCAGAACAAAGGGAAACATTACAGGTGTAGAAATTCAAGAACGTTTATATGATATGGGAATCAGAAGCGTTCAATACAATAAGTTAGAAGAAAGAATTCACTTAATACATGGGGATTTGAAAGATATGCCGGAGAAACTTGGACGTCATCAATATGATGTAGTTACATGTAATCCCCCTTATTTTCAAACACCTGCAACTTCTGAGAAAAATATGAATGAACATTTAGCGATAGCTCGTCATGAAATTATGTGTACATTAGAGGATGTTGTATCTGCAAGTAGTCAGTTAGTAAAGCAAGGTGGGAAAGTAGCATTTGTACATCGTCCAGGTCGTTTGCTAGATATTGTTACATTAATGCGTAAATACAAAATTGAACCAAAGCGTGTGCGATTTGTTTATCCTAAGGCAGGGAAAGAAGCGAATACATTGTTAATTGAAGGAATTAAGGATGGAAACGCAGATTTGAAAATATTGCCCCCTCTTTTTGTATATGAAGCAAATAATGAATATACAAAGGAGATTCGTTCAATTTTATATGGAGAAGAATAAGCATTGTTTTTATGTTGTAGAGTGCTCTGACGGAAGTTATTATGCTGGATATACAAATCATATAGAGAAGCGGATTCAGACCCATAATAGTGGAAAAGGGGCTAGGTATACGCGTGCTAGACTTCCTGTTGTTTTAAAATACATAGAATTTCATGAAGATAAGCGTACAGCTATGCAAGCAGAGTATTATTTTAAGCAGTTAAATAGAAAACAAAAAGAAGAATATATGCAAAAAGGAGAACGCTATGTGGCAACAAAAAAGCTTTCAACAAAATGAAAAGGGAGTTTTATATTTAGTACCAACTCCTATTGGAAATTTAGAAGATATGACATTTCGTGCAATCCGAATTTTAAAAGAAGCTGATTTAATTGCTGCTGAAGATACGAGACAAACGAAAAAACTTTGTAATTATTTCGAAATTGAAACCCCCGTTATGAGTTACCATGAGCATAATAAGGAAGTAAGTGGTAAGAAAATATTAGGGAAGTTAGACGAAGGAAAGACTGTAGCACTTGTTAGTGATGCTGGTATGCCTTGTATTTCCGATCCAGGTTACGATATTGTTGTAGAGGCTGTAGCAGAACAGTATCATGTAATCCCGCTTCCTGGGGCAAATGCAGCCCTTACAGCATTAATTGCATCAGGTCTTGAAACAAAACAATTTTATTTCTATGGATTTTTACAAAGAAATAAAAAAGAGAGAAAAATGGAGTTAGAGAAGCTTCGTTATGTACAAACTACAATGATGTTTTATGAAGCGCCCCATCGTTTAGATGATACTTTAATCTCGATGCAAGAAGTGTTGGGAAATAGAGAAATTGTATTATGTCGAGAGTTAACGAAAAAATTTGAGGAATTTATTCGTGGAACAGTTGAGGAAGCAATTGAGTGGACGAAACAAAATGAAGTTCGTGGCGAGTTTTGTATTTTAGTAGCTGGTTCAACGGAAGAACCTACCCCGGAAGAACAATGGTGGGAATCTATTTCGGTATATGATCATATTGAACATTATATAAACGAAAAAGGTATGAATTCAAAAGAGGCAATAAAAACAGTCGCTAAAGATCGAGATTTGTCGAAACGCGATGTATATCAAATCTATCATGTCGATAAAAAATAAGCTTCTCATAATTGAGAAGCTTATTTTGCTGTTTCGATATAATCTTGAAGTTCGTTTAAGATTCGCTCAGCGCCTTCTTTGCTTAAGATAATTTTACCTTCAGCTAAAGATAGGTTACCATCAGATACTTCACCAGTTACTTGGCAAGTCATGTTTGGCTTATATTTTTTTAAGATGATTTTCTCGTCATCAACGTAGATTTCAAGAGCATCCTTTTCTGCAATACCTAAAGTACGGCGTAATTCGATTGGAATTACTACACGACCTAATTCATCAACTTTACGAACGATACCAGTAGATTTCATAATTTTTTTCCTCCTAAAGAAATAGTTTATAAGTTTCGAGTCTATTTTCTAGATTCGTCATTTTTCGACAAAATACCCTATGGACATATGATACCAATCATTTACATTTCCGTCAATTCTTTAATTCTATATTTTTTAAAAAGATTTATAGATTTCTTACTTCTTATATATAATAGAATGAGAGTAATTTCTACTATTATTTCACTTTATTTTCAGAAAAGTTTATAGATTGTAAGTAAGGACTGTATATTTTCTTGAAATATGAGCAATAGATGATAAAGATATTAAGTATTAACTCGTTTTTATCCCGCTATTTGCCAAGCAGTAAGATTCTAAATTTAAAATTTGGCTGGAGCAAAGAAGTTAAGTTGGAGTCGGATTGCTCGTAAAAGCCTGATTGGTGCGGGCTAATAATCCGCGGGAGTGAACAAAACCCCCACAGATTAAAGTTTCACTTTATATATAAGTTTTTGATATACTATTTATAAATACATATGAGGTTATCCGGGAGGTCCAAAACAATGACAGAGGAAAATAAGTCCTTTTATATTACTACCCCAATTTATTATCCAAGTGGAAAATTACACATTGGACATGCTTATACAACAGTAGCAGGAGATGCGATGGCACGATATAAGCGTATGCAAGGATACAATGTTCATTATTTAACAGGAACTGATGAGCATGGACAGAAGATACAAAAGAAAGCAGAAGAATTAAATGTTACACCACAAGCATATGTGGATAACATTGTTGCAGGAATTAAAGAACTTTGGGAGAAAATGGATATCTCTTATGATGATTTTATTCGTACAACTGAAGATCGTCATAAAGATGTTGTTGAAAAAATCTTCAAGCAACTAGTAGATCAAGGTGATATTTATCTTGATGAATATGAAGGTTGGTATTCTGTACAAGATGAGACATTCTATACAGAGCATCAATTAGTAGATCCAATTATGGAAGGTGAAAAAGTAGTTGGAGGAAAAAGCCCAGATAGTGGTCATGATGTAGAACTTGTTCGTGAAGAATCGTATTTCTTTAGAATGGGTAAATATGTCGACAGACTATTAAAATTCTATGAAGATAATCCACATTTCATTCAGCCAGAGTCTCGTAAGAATGAGATGATTAATAACTTCATTAAACCAGGCCTAGAAGATTTAGCTGTTTCTCGTACTTCATTTGACTGGGGAGTTCGTGTTCCAGGTAACCCGAAACACGTTATTTACGTATGGGTTGACGCATTATCTAACTACATTACAGCATTAGGTTATGGAACAGAAAATGAAGAGATGTATAAGAAATTCTGGCCAGCTGATGTACATTTAGTTGGAAAAGAAATCGTTCGTTTCCATACAATTTATTGGCCAATCATTTTAATGGCATTAGATTTACCTCTTCCGAAAAAAATCTTTGCTCATGGTTGGATTTTAATGAAGGATGGAAAGATGAGTAAGTCAAAAGGAAACGTAGTAGATCCAGTTACTTTAATCGATCGTTACGGATTAGATGCATTACGTTATTACTTACTTCGTGAAGTTCCATTCGGATCTGATGGCGTATTCACACCAGAAGGATTTGTGGAGCGCATTAATTTCGATTTAGCAAATGACTTAGGTAACTTATTAAATCGTACAGTAGCTATGATTGATAAGTACTTTAACGGAGAAATCCCTGCATTTAAAGAAAATGTAACGGAATTCGATGAAACGTTAGTAACGTTTGCAAAAGATACATTGAAAAAAGTAGAAGAGGCAATGGAGAATATGGAATTCTCTGTAGCGTTAAGCTCAATTTGGCAATTGGTTAGCCGTGCAAATAAATATATTGATGAAACACAACCGTGGGTATTAGCGAAAGATGAGAATGATCGTGAAAAATTAGCTTCTGTAATGGCCCACTTAGCAGAGGTGCTTCGTCAAACAGGTATTATGCTTATGCCGTTCCTAACAGTAGCACCAAGTAAGATGTTTGCTCAGCTTGGACTTACTGAAGAGGCACATAAATCTTGGGAAAGCCTATCTACAATTGGCTGTATTCCAGCTGGAACAAAAGTAGAAAAAGGAAACCCGATTTTCCCTCGTTTAGAAATGGAAGTAGAAGTAGGGTACATTAAAGAACAAATGAAAAGCTCTGCTCCTAAAGTAGAAGAGAAAAAAGAAGAAGAACCGAAAGCAGAAGAAATTACAATTGATGATTTCTTTAAAGTAGAATTACGTGTAGCTGAAGTACTATCAGCTGAACCTGTGAAAAAAGCAGATAAGTTGTTAAAAATTCAGCTGGATTTAGGTACAGAAAAGCGTCAAGTTGTTTCAGGAATTGCAAAATTCTATTCGCCGGAAGACCTAAAAGGTAAAAAGGTTATTTGTGTAACAAACTTAAAACCTGTAAAATTACGCGGTGAATTATCACAAGGTATGATTTTAGCGGGTGAAGAGAATGGCGTATTGTCATTAGCATCAATCGACCAAAATCTACCAAACGGTACAAAAATCAAGTAATTAAGACAAGAAAAGAGATGTTTCACGTGTAACATGTGTGAAGCGTCTTTTTTCTTTTTACACTCTCTATTTTTGCATTAAAATTATAGTATTGTTATCGTTAAGTTATTAAAGAGCTTATTTTTTAGAATAAACTTGATTTCAATATAAAAGGAGTTATGTATTATGTTGTTTGATACACATTCACATTTGAATGCAGAGCAATTTGAAGAAGATTTGCAAGAGGTTATTGCACGAATGAAAGAAGCGGGAGTTACCTATACAGTTGTTGTTGGTTTTGATGAAGTAACGATAAAAAAGGCGATTGAATTAGCTGAAACTTATGATTTTATTTACGCTGCGGTTGGATGGCATCCAGTTGATGCAATTGACATGACAGAAGAACATCTAGCTTGGTTAGAAGAACTTGCTTCTCATCCTAAAGTCGTTGCGCTTGGAGAGATGGGATTAGATTATCATTGGGATAAGTCTCCAAAAGAAATACAGAAGGAAGTATTCCGTAAACAAATTGCATTGGCTAAAAAAGTGAAATTGCCGATTATTATACATAATCGCGATGCAACTCAAGATATTGTTGATATTCTAGAAGAAGAGAATGCAGCTGAAGTGGGAGGCATTATGCATTGCTTTAGCGGCAGCGTAGAAGTAGCAGAGCGATGTGTTAATATGAACTTTTTAATTTCGTTAGGTGGACCAGTTACATTTAAAAATGCTAAGAAGCCGAAAGAAGTTGCTGTGGAGATTCCATTAGAGAAATTGTTAATAGAGACAGATTGTCCATATTTAACACCACATCCATTTCGAGGAAAACGAAATGAACCGAGTTATGTAAAACTCGTAGCAGAAGAAATTGCGAATTTAAAAGGAATTTCTTATGAGGAAGTAGCAGAAATAACAACAAAAAATGCAAAAGCTTTATTTGGTGTTGAATAAAAAGGAGTGGGAGAACCCATTCTTTTTTATTTTTGTGAAAAAATAAGGGCGAATGAGGAAGTGTTACAATAAGGAGAGAGAACAAAGTTTTGGACATTCTATTTTTTAAAATGTAAGAATGGGGAAAATAATAATGGAAAAGTCGTCATTTTTTTGTTTTACTAAGTAGAGACGAAACGAGTGTGGAGGCAAGCATGAAAATTAAAGAGATTATCGTTGTAGAAGGTAAAGATGATACAGTTGCGATTAAGCGTGCTGTTGATGCGGATACAATTGAAACGAACGGTTCAGCAATCGGTGATCATGTTATTGAGCAAGTTAAATTAGCGCTGCAAAAACGGGGCGTTATTATTTTCACAGATCCGGATTATCCTGGAGAGCGTATTCGAAAAATTATTTCTGATAAGGTGCCTGGATGTAAACATGCTTTTTTACCGAAGGAAGAAGCACTTGCCAAAAGGAAAAAGGGTGTCGGGATTGAACATGCTTCTAATGAATCAATTCGCCGTGCTTTAGAGAATATACATGAAGAAATGGAAGCTTACACAAGTGAAATCAGTTGGAGCGATTTAGTCGATGCAGGCTTAGTGGGCGGAGAAATGGCAAAGAGTCGCAGAGAAAGAATGGGTAAGCTATTAAAGATTGGTTATACAAACGCAAAACAGTTACATAAACGTTTACAAATGTTTCAAGTTTCAAAAGAATCGTTTGCAGAAGCTTATAAGCAAGTCATACAGGAGGAAAGAAAATGAAGGATATCGCAACGCCAAATCGTACGAAAGACATTGTTGAAAAGTATGGATTTTCATTCAAAAAAAGTTTAGGACAAAATTTTTTAATTGATACGAATGTATTAAATCGTATTGTCGATCACGCTGAAATTGGTTCAGAAAGTGGTGCAATTGAAATTGGACCAGGTATCGGTGCGTTAACAGAACAATTAGCGAAGCGTGCTAAAAAAGTAGTAGCTTTTGAAATTGATCAGAGGTTATTACCGATTTTAGATGAGACGTTAGCTCCATATAGCAACGTTACAGTTATAAATAAAGACGTACTAAAGGCAGATGTACATGAGGTGTTTAGTGAGCAATTTGAGGAAGGGCAAGATGTAATGGTAGTAGCGAACTTACCGTACTATATTACAACGCCAATTTTATTTAAATTGTTGGAAGAGAAATTACCGGTTCGTGGATTTGTTGTTATGATGCAAAAAGAAGTTGGAGATCGTTTAGCTGCTAAACCTGGAACGAAAGAGTATGGTTCTTTATCCATTGCTATTCAGTATTATACAGAAGTGGAAACAGTTATGACTGTACCACGTACAGTGTTTGTGCCACAACCAAATGTTGATTCTGCGATTATTCGTCTCCTAAAGCGCCCAAAACCAGTTGTAGAAGTAACAGATGAGACATTCTTCTTTGAAGTAGTACGAGCAAGTTTTGCACAGCGTCGTAAAACTTTAATGAATAATTTATCAAATAATTTAAATGGTTTCCCGAAAGATAAAGAGCTGTTGGATCGAATTTTAACAGAAGTGGGAATTGATCCAAAACGAAGAGGCGAAACGCTATCTATTGAAGAGTTTGCAACATTAAGTAATGCATTAGTTCTTCATAAATTGTCATAAGAATAGAAAAGGGACAGTTCAACTTGAACTGTCCCTTTTGTCACCTTTCCTCTCCTACATTCATACTTTAAAAACAGGTAAGATGGCCTAACGAGTTTGGAGGTAGGAGAATGGCTTTACATGTTGGAGAATTAGTGGAACGATATTCTCATAATAGGGATATCCTTTTTCGTATTATAGAAATAAAAGGCGAGATAGCTATATTATTTGGAGAGGAAATTAGACTGGTGGCAGATGCGCCACTTGAAGATTTAATTAGTATAGATCAACGAGAGCATAAAAAAAGAGCGAAGCGTGAGAAAGAAACGATGGAGCGTACGTATCGTTTGTTTCAACAAGATTATGTATTAATGAAACAAAGGCATGAACACACTTCAACGGGTGGATATACAAGTGAGGTGAATTATTTTCAAATGCCAGGACGCGTATTGCATATAGATGGTGACCCGTTATATTTGCGCAAGTGCTTAGACTTATATAATAAAATTGGTGTTCCTGTACAAGGTATTCATTGTAAAGAAACAGAGATGCATGAAAAGGTAGTAGATTTAATAGATCATTTTCGTCCAGACATTTTAGTTATTACGGGGCACGATGCATATACAAAATCAAAAGGAGTAAAGGGAGATTTAGCAGCATATAGGCATTCAAGGCATTTTGTACAGGCTGTTCGAGAAGTGAGAAAAAAATATCCATCATTGGATCAACTCGTTATTTTTGCTGGGGCATGCCAATCACACTTTGAAGCATTAATTCGAGCGGGTGCTAACTTTGCTAGTTCACCATCTAGAATTAATATTCACGCACTAGATCCTGTATATGTGGTTGGTAAAATTAGTTTTACGTCATTTATGGAAAGAGTAAATGTATGGGATGTTGTACGTAATACGATTACTGGCGAAAAGGGACTTGGCGGGATTGAGACGAGGGGGATTTTACGAACTGGCTTACCCTTTCAACATTATGAAGAATAAGCAAGGTACATATGTATCTTGCTTTTTTGTATGGGAAGGATTTAAATCAGCTTGGATAAAAAGAGACAAGAACGCGCAGACTACATAATGATACTTTTACAATATAGTATTTCTTCTATCTATTTGAACGCATGATGCTTTTATAATGATATTGTCTGTGAGTTGCGGTTAATAATTGGGATAGATATATCGTGTTTTAAGTGTTCAATCTAAATTACAGCGAGGTGTAACGAAGTATATGTCAAAACGTTTAGATGAAATTAAAAGCGAATTAGATCACCATCTTGGACAGAGACTGATGTTAAAGGCGAATAGTGGGAGAAGAAAAACAGTAGAACAATCAGGTGTACTTGCAGAAACGTACCGTTCTGTTTTTGTTGTACAATTGGATCAGCAAGAAGATGCGTTGCAACGTGTATCATATAGCTATGCGGATGTTTTAACAGAGACAGTAGAGTTAACGTTTTATGGTGAACCTCATAATGAAGTGATTTTATAATTCATGTATCGTTACATATATTCCCACAAATGAAAAGCTATATTATTTTGCATACTAATTATACCGTAGCAAAATAAGGAGGGACTCTGCATTGAGTAGACGAAGAGGTGTCATGTCAAATCAATTTAAAGAAGAGCTTGCAAAAGAGCTAGGCTTTTATGATGTTGTTCAGAAAGAAGGCTGGGGCGGAATTCGTGCGAAAGATGCTGGTAACATGGTGAAACGTGCTATAGAAATTGCAGAACAGCAATTAATGAAACAAAACCAGTAGTTGTAAGATACTTTCTATGCTACGGTAGCCGAGGAGTGATTCCTCGGCTTTTTGTACTCGAAAAGGTGCCATCATTTTACATAAGTAGTTTCATTCTGAATGCTTTTCGTTATAATTAGGGAAGTGTCATCGTCTTACTATAAATTTATGGTAAAATAAACGATAAAAGATTGAGTACATAGAGTGGGTGAATAGATTGAAGCTACTAGTGAAAGCACCAGCAAAGATTAATCTGTCGTTAGATGTACTGGGAAAAAGACAAGACGGATATCATGAAGTGAAAATGATTATGACAACAATTGATTTAGCGGATCGTTTAGAACTAATGGAATTAGCAGAAGACCGTATTGAAATTTTATCCCATAATCGGTATGTCCCAGACGACCAAAGAAATTTAGCTTATCAAGCGGCGAAATTATTAAAAGAGAAGTTTAATGTGAAAAAAGGCGTATCTATTACTATTGAAAAAACGATTCCAGTAGCAGCTGGATTAGCAGGTGGAAGTAGTGATGCAGCAGCGACATTACGTGGCCTTAATAAATTATGGAATTTAGGGCTTACAATTGATCAGTTAGCAGAGCTTGGCGCAAAAATCGGATCAGATGTATCGTTTTGTGTATATGGTGGGACAGCAATTGCCACTGGAAGAGGAGAGCAAATTGAGCACATAAAAACTCCACCTTCTTGTTGGGTTATTTTAGCAAAACCCCATATTGGTGTATCTACTGCTGATGTGTATGGAAATTTAAAGTTAAATCGAGTTACACATCCAAATGTAGATAAAATGGTTAACGTCATAAATGCTGGGGACTACAAAGGGATTTGTGATACTGTTGGTAATGTTTTAGAAGATGTAACGTTTGCGATGCATCCTGAAGTTGCACGTATTAAGGCACAGATGAAGCGATTTGGGGCGGATGCTGTATTAATGAGTGGAAGTGGCCCAACGGTATTTGGTCTTGTGCACCATGATTCGCGAATGCATCGTATATATAACGGATTAAAAGGATTTTGTGAACAAGTATACGCAGTACGTTTATTAGGAGAGCGAGAAACGCTTGAATAAAGACGTATAATACGTTATGATTTGTTTAGAATATTCGTGATTTGAGGTGAGAGTATGAAAATTAGACGAAGTACAAGATTAGTCGATATGACGTATTACTTGTTACAAAACCCTCGTCAGCTAGTTTCTCTCACTTTTTTTGCTGAAAGGTATCAATCAGCTAAGTCTTCCATTAGTGAAGATTTAGTTATTATTAAGCAAACGTTTGAACAACAAGGGGTCGGCACATTGCAAACGGTACCAGGAGCAGCAGGAGGAGTGAAATATATACCATATATAAGTGAGGAAGAGGCAAATCTAATTATTGGTGAGCTTTGTAGCTTATTTGAAAATCCAGATCGTATTTTGCCTGGTGGTTACTTATATATGACAGATCTTTTAAGTAATCCTCGCCATATTAATGGCGCAGGTCGTTTGTTTGCTTCTGTTTTTGCTAGGCAACCAATTGATGCGGTTATGACGGTGGCAACGAAGGGGATTCCACTTGCTTATGCGGTGGCAAATTACTTAGATGTACCGGTAGTAATTGCAAGGAAAGATAATAAGGTAACAGAAGGCCCAACTGTTAGTATTAACTATGTATCAGGTTCTTCTAAGCGAATTCAAACAATGACGTTAGCAAAGCGTAGCCTTCCAGAGGGATCAAATGTTTTAATTATTGATGACTTCATGAAAGCTGGCGGGACAATTCAAGGTATGATGAGTATGTTAGAAGAGTTTAAGGCTAATGTTGTTGGTATTGGTGTATTAGTAGAATCCACGGATATTGAAGAACGACTAATTAATAATTTTGTATCATTAATTCGTCTATCAGAAGTTGATGTGAAAGAAAAAGCGATTCAAGTGGAAAAGGGAAATTATTCACTGGCACCATTTGATGAAGGGCTTGTAGAGGCTGAGTAAAAAGGTAAAGCAGATCGCTTTATCTTTTTTTTATTCTATTTATAAATTATAAAATAGATGGACAAACTGCTTTTCGTGCACTATTTTTAAAGAGTAAAAATAAATAATAAAAGGGTGGAAAAATATGAAAGTTGTTCAAACAAGCAATGCACCACAAGCAATTGGACCATATTCACAAGGGATTATTGTAAATAATATGTTTTACAGTTCAGGACAAATTCCGTTAACTGCAAGTGGAGAGCTTGTAGCAGGAGACGTGACAGTACAAACAGAGCAAGTATTTCAAAATTTACAAGCGGTATTAGAAGAAGCAGGTGCTTCATTTGATTCAGTAGTAAAAACAACAGTATTCTTAAAAGATATGGATGATTTTAATGCTGTTAATGACGTATACGGCTCTTATTTCTCTACTCATAAGCCAGCTCGTTCTTGTGTACAAGTAGCAAAATTACCGAAAGATGTTTCAGTTGAAATCGAAGTAATTGCCCTAGTTAAGTAGTTCTTTGTAAGCGATAACCTCCACTAATCTCTATATTCAATTACATTAAAAATTTTTATCTTAAAAATTTTTAAAAAATTAAAGGGAAAATAGAAAATTTGTGGAATTTATACAAATATATCGCTTATTTAGAAAAGGGTGGTGAACACAAGATGGAAGTGACTGACGTAAGATTACGCCGCGTAAACACAGAAGGCCGCATGAGAGCAATTGCCTCTATTACTCTAGACCATGAATTTGTTGTTCATGATATTCGTGTAATTGATGGTAATAATGGATTATTTGTAGCAATGCCAAGCAAACGTACTCCAGATGGAGAATTCCGTGACATTGCACATCCAATTAATTCTGGTACACGCTCTAAAATTCAAGATGCGGTTTTAACAGAGTATCATCGTTTAGGCGAGTTAGAAGAGGTTGAGTTTGAAGAAGCGGGTGCTTCGTAAAATTCGAATGAAAAGGGCTTTTTAAAGAAATCCCTATAATTTTGCAACAAACTCCTGTAAGCATTTACAGGAGTTTGTTTTTTTTTTTGGAGTTTTATACATTTTACGTGCGGAAAATTCGGAATTCATTAAAATGAAGAAGAAAACTTCTAATTTTTTCAAAATCAATTTAAATAGTATAGCTTATTTCTTAAAAAAGATACTAAAGAGTAAAACATCGTATGAGAATTATGGTAAAATTTAATAGTTAAAATGTGTTTCTTGAAATATATGATGATTTAGGATAATATCGTTAATGGATAAATAGGTTGCGATGGAGGGTCTATATGTCAAACAGATTTGCAGTGATTCTAGCTGCAGGCAAAGGCACACGTATGAAGTCTAAGCTATACAAAGTGCTTCATCCTGTATGTGGAAAACCTATGGTACAACATGTTGTCGATCAAGTAACGCAATTAGGATTGCAGAAACTTGTAACAGTCGTAGGACATGGTGCTGAAATGGTACAAGAACAGCTAGGAAACGTAAGTGAGTTTGCATTACAAGCAGAACAACTTGGTACAGCACACGCTGTCGATCAAGCTGCAAGTGTACTTGCAAATGAAGAAGGAACAACTTTAGTTATTTGTGGTGATACGCCGCTAATAACTGCTGAAACGATGGAAGCATTGCTTCAGCAGCATAAAGAAGCAGGGGCAATGGCAACGGTGCTAACAGCTTACATAGAAGAACCTGCTGGCTATGGTCGTATCGTTCGTAATGAGAATGGTCATGTTGAAAAGATTGTTGAGCATAAGGATGCAAATGAGAAAGAATTAGCTATTAAAGAAATCAATACAGGTACGTATTGTTTTGATAATAAAGCTTTATTCGCCTCACTTTCTAAAGTTTCAAATGATAACGTACAAGGTGAATATTACCTGCCAGATGTTATTGAGATTTTAAAAAATGAAGGTCATATCGTATCGGCTTATCAAACAGAGCACTTCGATGAAACGTTAGGTGTTAACGACAGAGTCGCTCTATCGCAAGCGGAAATTATTATGAAAAACCGTATCAACCGTAAAAACATGGTAAATGGTGTTACAATTATTGATCCAAGTAACACGTATATTTCTGCTGATGCAATTATCGGTAGTGATACAGTTCTTCATCCAGGAACAATTATTGAGGGGAATACTGTAATTGGTTCTGATTGTGAAATTGGACCGCACACAGTAATTCGCGATAGTGAAATTGGAGATCGTACGACAATTCGACAATCTACTGTACATGATAGTAAACTTGGTACAGAAGTATCGGTTGGTCCATTTGCACATATTCGCCCAGATTCAGTTATTGGAGATGAAGTACGCGTTGGAAACTTCGTGGAAATCAAAAAAACTGTTTTTGGTAATAGAAGTAAAGCTTCACACTTAAGTTATATCGGGGATGCACAAGTTGGAGAAGACGTGAATCTTGGTTGTGGTTCAATTACGGTGAACTATGACGGTAAGAATAAATTCAAAACTGTGATTGGTAACGGGGTATTTATTGGATGTAATTCAAACCTTGTCGCTCCTGTAACAGTTGAAGATGGTGCTTATGTGGCAGCAGGCTCTACAATTACAGAGAATGTTCCATCAAAAGCATTATCTGTAGCACGTGCACGTCAAGTTAACAAAGAGGACTATGTTGATCAATTGCTGAATAAGAAAAAATCATAATGTGGAGGGTTAATCTAGATGTCGACTCAATATCTAAATTCTAATTTGAAAGTATTCTCTTTAAACTCTAATAAGGAACTTGCTGAGCAAATTGCAAAGCACATTGGAGTAGGACTAGGAAAATGTTCTGTTGATCGTTTTAGTGATGGAGAAGTTCAAATTAACATTGAAGAAAGTATCCGTGGTTGCGATGTATTCATTATTCAATCTACAAGCTTCCCAGTAAACGAACATATCATGGAATTACTTATTATGATCGATGCATTAAAACGTGCATCTGCAAAAACAATTAATATTGTTATTCCTTACTATGGTTATGCGCGTCAAGACCGTAAAGCGCGTTCTCGTGAACCAATTACATCGAAACTTGTAGCAAACTTGCTTGAAACAGCAGGTGCAACTCGTGTAATCACTCTAGATTTACATGCTCCACAAATTCAAGGGTTCTTTGATATCCCAATCGACCACTTAATGGGTGTACCGATTCTTTCAGATTACTTTGAAACAAAAGGTCTTAAAGATATCGTAATCGTGTCACCAGACCACGGTGGGGTAACTCGTGCTAGAAAAATGGCAGATCGCCTAAAAGCACCAATCGCTATTATTGATAAGCGTCGTCCTCGTCCGAACGTATCAGAGGTAATGAACATTATCGGTAATATTGAAGGTAAAACAGCAATTTTAATTGATGACATCATTGATACAGCTGGTACAATTACATTAGCAGCAAACGCTCTTGTTGAGAACGGTGCTTCTGAAGTATATGCTTGCTGTACACACCCAGTATTATCTGGTCCAGCAATTGAGCGTATCCAAAACTCAAATATTAAAGAGTTAGTTGTAACGAACTCTATCGTATTACCAGAAGAGAAGAAAATCGACAAAGTACATGAACTTTCAGTTGCTCCACTAATCGGAGAAGCGATCATTCGTGTATACGAAGAAGAATCTGTAAGTGTATTATTCAATTAATTGGATAGAATGAGACGTAACCAAGATTGGTTACGTCTTTTCGTATCGAAAAAAGAAAGTAGTGGTACAAGAATGAAATTGATAGTAGGACTTGGGAACCCAGGTAGAGAATATGAATTAACAAGGCATAATATTGGATTTATGGCGATTGATGAACTTGCAAAGCGTTGGAATATTTCTTTGAATGAGCAAAAATTTAAAGGAGTATTTGGTGCAGGATTTGTTAATGGAGAAAAAGTAATCTTATTAAAGCCACTTACATATATGAATTTATCTGGGGAAAGTATTCGACCACTCATGGATTACTATAAAATTGATGTTGAGGACTTCGTTGTTCTGTACGATGATTTAGACATCCCTGTAGGTAAATTACGCCTTCGTATGAAAGGTAGTGCTGGTGGACATAATGGTGTGAAATCAACAATTTCACATTTAGGAACACAAGAGTTTCAACGTATCCGCATGGGAATTGATCGTCCGAAAAATGGCATGAAGGTAGTAGATTACGTATTAGGACGTTTTACATCGGAAGAAATTCCTGATGTGAGTCATTCTATTGAAAAAGCAGCGGATGCATGTGAAGAATGGTTAAATAAACCTTTTCTTCAAATCATGAATACCTTCAATAGTTAAGGTTATGATTGGGAATATTTTGTCTTGTTTTTACCCATACTAGTAGTAATTAGATTTTTAGGAGGCTAGTATGGAAGGGTATTATTATTGCAGACATTGCGGGAGTAATGTAGGCTCCGTTACTGCAGAAAAAGTGTATAGCGACGTTTTATTTCAACTAACAGAGCAAGAAGTAGTAGAGATGATTCATTTTCATGAGAATGGAAATATATATATAAAAACGATTTGTGAATCGTGTCAAGAAACGCTCGCATCTTATCCTGAGTATTATGAATATGAAAAATTTCTGCAATAAAATGTTGTCGCTTTGGCATGTCCAAAGCATTTTTCTGTTTTCTTTTTCCAAAATATTTGCATAAAATATAGTGGCTTGCTCTTTATGTTGAGAGGGGTTTTGAAAATGATAGGTTTATTAGAGCAATTTTATAAAAATGAAGAGATCCAATCGGTTATTAATGGACTAGAAGATGGTTTAAAAGAACAACTTGTATCAGGTATGGCAACCTCTTCTCGTTCGTTATTAATGGCGGCCTTATATAAAAAAACAAAAAAATCACAACTTATTGTGACGCATAATTTATATCAAGCACAAAAAGTGCATGAAGATTTAGTGGCGTTACTTGGTGAAAAAGATGTGTGGTTATACCCAGTAAATGAATTGATAGCATCAGAAATTGGTGTTGCAAGCCCAGAATTGAAGGCGCAACGTATTGAAGTATTGAATCGTTTAGCGGCAGGAGAGAACGGGATTATTGTAGCGCCAGTTGCAGGACTACGCAGATTTTTACCAATGAAAGAGTTGTGGAAGCAAAGGCAAATCGAAATCAATCTAGGGCAAGAGATTGATTTAGATACATTCTTGCATACTTTACATCATATTGGTTATGAGCGTAAGTCGATGGTAGAAGCTCCTGGGGAATTCAGTTTGCGCGGGGGAATATTAGATATTTACCCATTAACTGAAGAGTTACCATTTCGTATTGAATTTTTCGATACAGAAGTTGATTCTATTCGATTATTTGATGTGGATGAACAGCGCTCTCAAGATAAAAAAGAAAGTGTTAGATTTGGTCCAGCAACAGAGTTTTTATTTTCACAGGAAGAATTGAAGTCGGGAATTGAGCATCTTGAGGAAGGCTTGACTAAGACGATGCAAAAACTTTCCGATGATAAATTGAAGACTACAGTGCTTGAAACGGTAAGTCATGAAATTGAGATGTTAAAAAACGGGCAAAGTATAGAACAGATGTTTAAATATTTATCTATTTTCTATAAAGAACCTGCTAGTCTGATAGATTATTTACCAGAAGATGGTATTGTAGTTTTGGATGAGATTTCCCGTATTCAAGAAACGGCATCACATCTTGAAACGGAAGAGGCGGAATGGTATATATCACTTCTTGGTGAGGGAACAATTATTCAAGATTTATCTTTCTCACACTCGTTTGAGGAATTTCTTCATCATAAAAAAAGAAGTTTTGTATATTTAACGTTATTCTTACGTCATATAGCACATACACATCCGCAAAACATTGTGAATGTGACATGTAAAACAATGCAAGATTTCCATGGGCAGATGCAGTTGTTGAAAACTGAAATTGATAGATGGAACGAAGGGCATTTTACGACTGTTGTGCTCGGCACAGATGATGAACGTGTAAAAAAACTACAACATATTTTAAGTGATTATGATATTGAGGCAGATATCGTAGAGGGCACAGATATATTATTGCCTGGAAGGTTGCAAATTGCTGTAGGTGATTTACATGCAGGATTTGAAATGCCGATGCAAAAGCTTGTTGTTATTACTGAAAAAGAGCTTTTTCATAAAAAAGTTAAAAAATCACAACGTAAGCAGAAGTTATCTAATGCTGAACGTATTAAAAGTTATTCGGAATTAAAAGTTGGAGATTATGTAGTTCATGTAAATCATGGTATAGGTAAATTCTTAGGTATCGAGACACTAGAGATTAATGGTGTTCATAAAGATTACTTGAATATTAAATATCAAGGTAATGATAAGTTATACGTTCCAATTGAACAAATTGACCAAGTGCAGAAATATGTAGGATCTGAAGGTAAGGATCCTAAAGTTTATAAGTTGGGCGGAAATGATTGGAAAAAGGTCAAAACGAAAGTTGAAAAATCTGTACAAGACATTGCGGATGACCTAATTAAACTATATGCTGAGCGCGAAGCTTCAAAAGGTTATGCATATACACCAGATACAGCAGAACAACAAGAATTTGAATCTTCTTTCCCATATCAAGAGACAGAGGATCAATTACGCTCTATTGACGAGATTAAGAAAGATATGGAACGTGGACGTCCGATGGATAGGCTTCTTTGTGGTGATGTAGGATATGGAAAGACGGAAGTAGCTATCCGTGCGGCATTTAAGGCAATTATGGATGAAAAACAAGTTGCAATTTTAGTGCCGACAACGATCCTTGCACAACAACACTATGAAACAATTCGAGAGCGTTTTCAAGATTATCCAATCAATATAGGATTATTAAGTAGATTCCGTACGAGAAAACAGCAAAATGAAACAATTAAAGGCTTAAAAGATGGTACGGTAGATATCGTAATCGGAACGCATCGTATTTTATCTAAAGACGTTACTTATAAAGATTTAGGTCTTCTTATTATTGATGAAGAACAAAGGTTTGGTGTAACGCATAAAGAAAAAATTAAACAATTAAAAGCAAATGTTGACGTGTTAACATTAACGGCAACTCCGATTCCGCGTACACTCCATATGTCTATGCTTGGTGTGCGTGACTTATCTGTTATTGAGACACCACCAGAAAATCGTTTCCCAGTCCAAACGTATGTAGTAGAGTATAATCCAGCGTTAATGCGAGAAGCGATAGAACGAGAGCTTGCAAGAGGTGGGCAAATTTACTTCCTATATAATCGTGTGGAGGATATCGAAAGAAAAGCAGATGAAATTTCGATGTTAGTTCCAGACGCGCGTGTAACGTATGCACATGGGAAAATGAACGAAGGTGAATTAGAGTCTGTTATGCTATCGTTTTTAGAAGGGCAGCATGATGTTCTTGTAAGTACAACAATTATTGAGACGGGTGTAGATATTCCGAATGTAAATACGTTAATTGTATTTGATGCAGATCGTATGGGATTATCGCAGCTGTATCAGCTTCGTGGTCGTGTTGGACGTTCTAATCGTGTTGCATATGCATACTTTGCATACAAACGAGATAAAGTGTTATCAGAAGTTGCAGAGAAGCGTCTGCAAGCCATTAAAGAGTTCACAGAGCTTGGGTCAGGTTTCAAAATTGCGATGAGAGACTTATCCATTCGTGGTGCAGGTAACTTGTTAGGAGCCGAACAGCATGGATTTATTGATTCTGTCGGATTTGATCTATATTCTCAAATGTTAAAAGATGCAATTGAACAGCGTAGAGGAACAGATGGGGTTGAAAATACAGTTAATGTTGAAATTGATTTAGAAGTAGATGCATATTTACCAGATGCTTATATTTCAGATAGTAAACAAAAGATTATGATGTATAAACAGTTTAGAGGTGTTTCTGCAATTGAGGATATTGAAGAGTTGCAGGAAGAGATGATAGATAGATTTGGTGATTACCCGCAAGAAGTTGGTTACTTATTGCAAATTGCAAATATTAAAGTATTGGCAATGAAAGAACAAATTGAGTTAATTAAGCAAAATAAATTTGAAGTGACAATTCTGTTCTCAGAACAAGCAAGTCAAAATATTGATGGCGGAAAATTATTCATGCTTGGAAATAGTTTTGGACGTATGATTGGTCTAGGAATGGAAGGGTCGCAATTGAAAATCGTTATGAAAACAAATGGTTTAGAGACATCGAAGTGGTTAACAATTGCTGAAAATTTATTAAAAGGCCTACCAGATGTAAAAAAAGAAGTCATAAATGCCTAATATAAGATAAAAAAATACAATTCGGCGTGCATAGAAGAACTAATGTGTAAAATACTATGTCTAACAGTTGGTGATTTTTACATGAACAGGTAAATTCACCACTTTGATCATCAGTAGAAAGTGAGGCAGCATTAGAATGAAAGCAACTGGAATCGTACGTCGAATTGATGATTTAGGTAGGGTAGTAATCCCGAAGGAAATTCGTAGAACTTTACGTATTCGAGAAGGAGACCCGCTAGAAATATTTGTTGATCGCGATGGAGAAGTGATTTTGAAAAAATATTCTCCAATTAGTGAACTAGGTAATTTTGCAAAGGAATATACGGAAGCTTTATACGATAGCTTAGGACATAATGTGCTTGTATGCGATCGTGATTCTATTATCGCAGTAGCAGGCGTATCTAAAAAAGAATACTTAAATAAAAGTGTTGGCGATTTAATTGAGAAGACAATGGAAGAGCGTAAGTCTGTAATTATGACAGATGAAAGCGAAATTTCAATTATTGATGGAGTAACAGAAAAAGTGAGTTCCTATACAATTGGTCCGATTATTGCGAATGGGGATCCAATTGGAGCTGTTGTTATCTTCTCTAAAGAGGATATTATAAGTGAAGTAGAGCATAAGTCAGTAAATACAGCTGCAAGCTTTTTAGCGAAACAAATGGAGCAGTAAGGCTATATCGAATTTTAGAAGTAGCAATCTTTCCTAATTATGATATTTCTTTTTGAGAAATTAAATATTTGGAGATATATGTATATTGAATGAAGGTAGCGCTTTGCTACCTTTTTTCGTTGAACATTTCTAGCGTTGCACGAACGTATTATTACTCGTGTAGGCAAGGAAGCTTGTCCTTTTCTTTATGATATAATACGAGGGGTGAGAATAGAAAAAGGAGTTTTCTTGTATGGAATCGAAGAAGTATCAAGCCTTTTGGCGTGGGGCTATTATATTAACAATCGCAAGTTTTGTTACAAAGGTATTAAGCGCCTTTTACCGTATTCCATATCAAAATATAGCGGGTGATATTGGTTTTTATATTTACCAACAAATTTATCCGTTTTATGGATTTTGTTTAATTTTAGCTACTTATGGGTTCCCCATTATAATTTCAAAAATGGTTGCGGAACGATTAGAGCGAGGGAAACAACAAGAAGCAGAAGAAATTATCTGTGTATCTTTTTGGTTTTTATTAGGAATTGGTTTCGTAGGCTTTTTTACATTGTTTTTTGGTGCCGAAACAATTGCAGCAGCCATGGGTGATATACACTTAGATAAGTTATTACGTGTTATTTCATTTTCATTCATATTGATGCCGTTTTTATCTGTAGCAAGAGGATATTTTCAGGGGTTCAATAATATGATGCCAACAGCTGTTTCGCAAGTGATAGAACAAACAATTCGTGTTTCTATTATTGTATTTTTATCTCTATTCCTAATTGCTCGCGGATTTGATTTATATACAGTCGGTGCAGGTGCTATGTTAGGTTCAATCGCAGGCGGACTAATTGGGATTATCGTACTTGTACTTTAT
The DNA here is from genome assembly GCF_044908765.1 of Bacillus sp. RC251. Classification (NCBI taxonomy): domain Bacteria; kingdom Bacillati; phylum Bacillota; class Bacilli; order Caryophanales; family Bacillaceae; genus Bacillus; species Bacillus sp. RC251. The sequence goes on from NZ_JBIYDP010000020.1 coordinate 25,585, forward strand.
ATGCGTCATGACTTTCGTTCTATATTTTTCAAGAGTGTAAAGAGAATTAAGGGAAAAAAGAGGATCATTAAAATTCTGTTTTGGCAGGGATTGGCGATTTGTGTTAGTAACTTAGTACTTATTTTTATACAAATGGCTGATTCCATTTCCTTCTATTCCTTACTTATTGGGGCAGGAGAGCAAGCTGAAAGTGCAAAGGTATTAAAAGGTGTTTACGACAGAAGTATCCCGCTTATGCAATTAGGTACTGTCGTGACAACTTCTTTCTCATTGTCACTTATTCCAATTATTACGGCGGCGAAGGAAAGAGGAGATCTTTCCTTTATTCGAGAAAAGGTAAAGTTAGCAATGAAAATAACATTTGTTATTGGATTTGCAGCTGCCATTGGATTAACTTGTATTATTCAGCCTACGAATATTATGTTGTTTGAAAATAGTGATGGGTCAGATGTTTTATCCATTTTATCTTTATCTATTTTATTTAGTTCATTGTCGATTACAACTGCTTCTATTTTGCAAGGGTTAGGACAAACATTAAAACCAGCAATATTCGTTATATTTGGGGGTTGTTTAAAGTTAGCTTTAAATTATACATTAATGCCGTATTTTGGTGTGAAGGGAGCTGCAATTGCAACACTAGTTGCGTTAATTGTAATTTCTGTGCTAAATAGTGCATTACTTATGCAAGCTGTATCCGAATCGCTTATCGATAAGCGTAATATGTTAGGTGTAGTTATTAGTGGTATCGGTATGGGGTTTGTATTAATAATATTTATACGTTTGATGCAAATGTCTGGATTGGTGATTGATACAAGGCATAGAGGAATTGCAACACTTGAGGCATTATTAGGTGTAGCTATCGGTGGATTAACATATGTGTTTTTAATTTTAAAATTACGTGTATTTACAAAAGCGGAAATAGGAACCTTTATGAAAAAAGAGAAAAAAGAAGGTTCATTGAAGAAGAGTGGATAGAGGTGGCAGGTTGTGAGTGGAATCATTACTATTTTAGGATTAGGTGCTGGTGAGTTAGATCAGTTAACGATGGGTGTATATCGAAAAATAAAAGAAGCAGATCACATGTTTGTTAGAACGAAGGAACATCCCGTTATAGAAGAGTTGGAGAAAGAAGGTATACAATATACAGCCTTTGACAGTGTATATGAAGCGTATGATACATTTGAAATTGTATATGAAACAATCGCAAATACATTGTTAGAACAAGCTGAAGGCACAGAAATCATCTATGCCGTGCCAGGGCATCCGCTTGTAGCGGAAAGAACGGTTCAGCTACTGTTGGAAAAAGGTGAAGTAGCGAATGTTGAAGTGCGCATTGAAGGTGGACAAAGTTTCCTTGATCCTATGTTTGCGAGTCTAAAGATTGATCCGATTGAAGGATTCCAATTAATTGACGCCACATCATTTGAAAGAGGACAATTAGAATTACGTCAACATTTAATCTTTTGCCAAGTATATGACGCATTCGTTGCATCTGATGTGAAATTAACATTAATGGAGATGCTATCAGATGATTATGAAGTGTATATCGTAACAGCTGCAGGGACTTCATTTGAACAAGTTAAAAAGGTGCCGTTGTACATGTTAGATCATGAAACAGAGTTGAATAATTTAACGAGTGTATATGTACCACCAGTTAAAGAACGTGCGTCCTTGTATCAACAGTTTGATGTGCTTAGAGAAATTATTGCAGACCTTCGTGGACCGGATGGTTGTCCGTGGGATAAAAAGCAAACACATCAATCTTTAAAGAAGTATTTAATTGAGGAAGCTTATGAAGTGTTGGAAGCAATTGATGAAGAGGATGATGATCACTTAGTAGAAGAACTGGGTGATATATTATTACAAGTTATGTTGCATGCTCAAATCGGGGAGGATGAAGGTTGGTTCTCTATAGATGATATTATTCGAACTTTATCTGAGAAAATGGTTCGCCGCCACCCGCATGTATTTGGGAATACGGATGTAAATAATGCCGATGAAGTAATTGCCAATTGGGAAGAAATTAAAAAACAAGAAAAAGGATTCGTGAAAGAATCTGTTTTAAATGGGGTTCCAAAAAGTTTGCCACAGTTACTACGCGCCTATGAAATCCAGAAAAAAGCTGGCAAAGTTGGTTTCGATTGGGTTGATGTACAACCGATGATAGAGAAAGCCTTAGAAGAATGGCAAGAGTTCCAACAAGAAGTTAAAAATATGGATGAGGCGAAAATGTTAGGTGAATTTGGCGATTTACTATTTGCGTTTGTGAATATAGCTCGTCATTATAAAATAGATCCCGAAGAGGCGTTACGTTCAACGAATGAGAAATTTGTCGGTCGTTTCTTATACATGGAAGCAAAGGTAGCTGAAATGAATAAAGAGATGCAAGATTTATCATTAGAGCAGTTAGACGTTTTATGGGAAGAGGCAAAACAAACAGAGCGTTAATAGGGGGATTTGATATGCGTCTAGATAAGTTTTTAAAAGTATCACGTTTAATTAAAAGAAGAACATTAGCGAAAGAAGTAGCTGATCAAGGAAGAATATCAATTAATGGTCAAGTGGCAAAAGCGAGTTCAGATGTAAAAGTAGCTGATGAATTAACAATTCGTTTTGGTCAAAAAATAGTAACTGTAAAAATAAACGAATTGAAAGAAACGACTAAAAAAGAAGATGCAGCAAATATGTATAGTTTAGTTCGCGAAGAAAAAGTAAAGGCTGAAGAAGGCTTGTTCTAAAATCAATTATCCCTTCATACATTACTATTAGCTAGTATAAATCTATGGGGGGATTTACGTGGATAATGGTTACTCACCTATGTCTTCTAACCAACAAAATATTTCGGTAGAGCATGATATTATTATGCGTGGCAGGCGTGTAATTGATATTACCGGTGTAAAGCAGGTAGAGAGTTTTGATAGCGAGGAGTTTTTACTTGAGACCGTAATGGGTTTTTTAACAATTCGTGGTCAAAATTTGCAAATGAAAAATTTAGATGTAGAAAAAGGTGTTGTATCGATTAAAGGGAAAGTTCATGAGATGCTGTATATTGATGAGAATCAAGGGGAGAAAACTAAAGGATTCTTTAGTAAGTTGTTTAAATGAGTCTAACAATTCAGTTGTATACGATGCTCTCAATGATCGGAATGGGTGCTTGGATTGGAGCGTCTTTAGATACATACCAACGATTTTTAAAGCGGCAAGAACGTAAACGTTGGCTTGTATTTATACATGATATACTATTTTGGATTGTCCAAGCATTATTCGTTTTTTATGTACTGCTTCTTGTAAATGAAGCTGAACTACGTATATATGTATTTTTGGCATTATTATGTGGTTTTGCGGCATATCAAAGCTTATTGAAAGCAATATACATGAGACTGTTAAATTTTCTCATCTATATTTTTATGCAAACAACACACTTTTTTGTTCAAATTATAAAGCTACTCATGATAAAACCTGTTATTATTATAGCGCAGCTATTTATTGCATTTATATTATTCTTATTTCGTATACTGCTTTCAATTGGACATGTGTTATGGAAAATGGTGATTTGGATATTACTTTTCATATGGAAAGTTTTTTTCTGGCCTGTTCGATTTATTGCTTCGCTCATATGGAAACTTCTCCCTAATCGTGTTAAACTTTTTATAATGAAACATGTAGGGTTCCTGCAATATATAGCAAAATTGAAGGGACACATCTTCCAATTATGGGGGCGTATAAAAAAGAAGTTAGGGGGACCTCGGAAATGAGGGAACTGAGACAAAGAACAATCGAAAAACAGAGTCCAAATCCTGTTAAAGAGCATATAATACAAACGGATGAGAACAGGAAGCGACTTTATCGCCGTTTAGCGGTTTTTCTTGTCTTTGCTTTTACAATTATTGCGAGTATTGGTGTAACGTTTTATCAACAAAACAGTTCCATTAGAGCAAAAGAAGCAAAAGTTAAGGACATGAAAAAAGAACTGGATTCATTAACGAATAAAGAAAAGAGTCTAAAAGACGAAGTTCAAAAGTTAAATGATGAAGAGTACGTATTAAAGATTGCTAGAAGGGATTATTTCTTCTCTGGAAAAGGGGAGATAATTTTTCCTGTTTCTAAGTAGAGTATGTCTTATTGACACTATATTTTAGGATTATATATAATAAAGTAAAATTTGACTTTTTAACCACTAAGGAGGAGCATTTTTTTTATGTCAATCGAGGTAGGCAGCAAGTTACAGGGTAAAGTAACAGGTATTACAAATTTTGGGGCTTTTGTGGAGCTGCCAGAAGGCTTAACGGGTCTTGTTCATATTAGTGAAGTTGCTGATAATTATGTGAAAGATATTAACGATCACTTAAAAGTGGGCGACCAAGTAGAAGTAAAAGTTATTAACGTTGAAAAAGATGGTAAGATCGGTTTATCTATTAAAAAAGCGAAAGAGCGTGAAAAAACAGAAGGAGATCGTCCACGTGGTGAATACCAACGCGGTGGCGGTGGCGATCAACAACGTTCTGGACGTCCACAACGTAATCGTTCTTTCAACAGAGATAACCGTGGCGGCGGTAACGAACGAGCTCCAAAAGAAACATTCGAGCAAAAGATGGCACGTTTCTTAAAGGACAGTGAAGATCGTTTAACTTCTTTAAAGCGTAACACAGAATCTAAACGTGGTGGCCGTGGCGCACGTCGCGGATAATAAGAACGTTTAATTCTTAGCATATAGAGAGGTACCCAGGGCGATTGCTCGGGGTGCTTTTTTATATGTGAAAATATATTTTAAAAAAAGTTTTCAAGATGTGTTGACTTTAAAATATATCTGAGGTAAGATACTAATTGTCCGTTAAATAAGACGACATGGCGGTGTAGCTCAGCTGGCTAGAGCGTACGGTTCATACCCGTGAGGTCGGGGGTTCGATCCCCTCCGCCGCTATATTTAATTTAACGGCCCGTTGGTCAAGTGGTTAAGACACCGCCCTTTCACGGCGGTAACACGGGTTCGAATCCCGTACGGGTCATCCTAAAAAGATCATGCAAATTTGCATGATCTTTTTTTGTTAAATAAATTAAGACATACAACACTTCTACAAAATCACCCTATATTTTCTGAATGTTCAATTAAAATAGTGAGAATAAATTACATACCGTGTATATATGTAGAGTTATTTCGAATAAAAAGTCGAACGATTATAAAAGTGAAAACTGTTGTTTTGACAAAAATCCCAATAATCATCTTTTATAATGACAGTAATTAAACTATGCAGGTGGTGTTAAAAATATGCCTAAAGCAGGAAGGAATACTATGAATACAAGTGCATTGGCAATGAATGAGAGTCAGCTTGGAGCAGTAAAGTGGACGAGTAAGTTGCGAATGAAGTTTGAACAGGTTTTCTTTAGATGGGGATTTATTATTGTTGTTATTGGTTTTCTTTTGGGACGAGCATATATATTAACAAACATTTTGCCGTTTGCACTGCCGTTTTTTGCTGCTGTTTATGTTATGAAGCGGGATAAAATGCCGCTCGCGTTCTTGGCTCTTATGGGGGGCGCACTTTCAGTTTCGATAGATAATTTATTCTTTACCTTTGCATCTATTTTTACTTTCTTCATTTATAATATCTTCTTTAGTCGGTTTACACGTAAAACTGTTGGACTTGTTCCATTCCAAGTATTTATCTCCGCATTAACCGCACATTTAGTTGTCGTATATTTCGCGCAACAAACTGTCACCATGTACGATTTACTCGTTAGTACGATTGAGGCAGGGCTTAGCTTCGTATTAACTATGATATTTTTACAAAGTGTTCCGCTTTTAGTAGAACGAAAAGGTAAACAACAAGCGCTAGAGACAGAAGAAATTGTTTGTTTAATTATATTACTAGCATCTGTTTTAACAGGTACAACAGATTGGTTTGTATATGACGCTTCTATTCAACATATTTTTACTAGGTATTTAGTGCTCGTGTTTGCATTTATTGCGGGGGCTGCTACAGGATCTACGGTGGGGGTCGTCACTGGATTAATATTAAGTTTAGCCAATGTTTCCAGTTTGTCCCAACTTAGTCTACTTGCTTTTTCTGGGTTGCTTGGTGGTTTGTTAAAAGAAGGGAAGCGTTTAGGTGTTAGTTTAGGTTTATTAATTGGGACGAGCTTGATTACGCTATATGTAGACAAGCAAACAAACATTGTGACAACTTTAATTGAATCTGGTGTGGCGATTATGTTCTTCTTATTAACACCGAAACTTGTTATGGATCGTATTGCTAAATTCATGCCAGGCACACAGGAACATTCGCAAGATCAACAACAGTATTTAAGAAGGATGCGTGATGTTACAGCGAATAAAATTAATCAATTTGCCCATGTATTTGCTGCTTTATCTAATAGCTTTTCTGTATATGGATATGTGGAGGAGGAAGATAAAGAGACAGAAGCGGATTTGTTCTTAAGTACAATTACTGCAAAAACATGTCAAACATGCTTTAAAAAGGACCAATGCTGGGTAGTTAATTTCGACAAGACGTACGATTATATGAAACAAATAATGAGTGAAACGGAAGAGGGGACGTTGCAGCATAATCGGAAGTTAGTTCGTGAATGGGACAAGCATTGTGTGAGAGGGAAGAAAGTGACGGATTTAGTAGCGGGTGAATTAGATCACTTCTATGAAGGACAAAAATTACGAAAACAAATGAAAGAAAACCGTAGAATAGTAGCGGAGCAACTATTAGGTGTATCAAAAGTTATGGAGGATTTTGCTAAGGAGATCCAAAGAGAACGAGAAAATCATCAAGTGCAGGAAGAACAGATTATGCAAGCGTTTCGTGATTTTGGCGTAGAAGTAGAGCATGTTGATATATATTGTTTAGATAGAGGAAGTATTGATATTGAAATGTTGATTCCAGTTGCATCTAATGAACATGGAGAATGTGAAAAGTTAGTTGCGCCGATGCTTTCTGACATTCTAAAGGAAAATATTGTTGTTAAACATGAAGAAAAATCTTCTTATCCGAACGGCCACAGCTTAATATCATTTGGTTCGGCAAAAACGTATTCTCTTGATACTGGGTTGGCCACAGCTGCAAAAGGCGGTGGGTTTGTTTCTGGTGACTCTTATGCGATGATGGATTTAAGTGTTGGTAAATATGCACTTGCAATCAGTGATGGTATGGGAAATGGGCAAAGAGCTCATATGGAGAGTAAAGAAACGGTAAAATTATTACAAAAAATACTTCAATCAGGCATTGATGAGGAAATAGCGATTAAATCTATCAATTCTATTCTTTCTTTAAGAACAACAGAAGAGATGTTTACGACGTTAGATTTAGCTATGGTGGATTTGCGGGATGCGAGTGCGAAATTTTTAAAGATTGGATCGACGCCGAGTTTTGTGAAACGCGCGAATAATATTTTGAAAATTGAGGCAAGTAATTTGCCGATGGGCATTATTGAGGATGTTGAAGTTGATGTAGTAGGTGAACAATTAAAAACGGGCGATATCCTTATTATGATGAGCGATGGGATTTTCGAGGGAGCGCAACATGTAGAAAATCATGAACTATGGATGAAACGAAAAATTAAAGAATTACAAACCGAAGATCCGCAAGAAATTGCTGATATCATTATGGAAGAGGTGATTCGCTCTTGTGATGGTTATATAAATGATGATATGACTATCGTTGTGGCGAAAGTGAAGAAAAATATGCCGAAGTGGGCTACGATTCCAATTGTAGGAATGCAGGCACAATAAATTTTAAGTGTGATGTTTCTTTCTAAAAACCTAGGTGGATGCCTAGGTTTTTTTACTTTAAAAGATAATGTTATTACTTTTGTGAATATGTACGGATGATGTAAGATAAAAATGTAATTTTTGTATATCTTTTTTTTGCACAATGTTTGTAAAAGTTGTACCATTATAAACAAGGTAACTAACGTTGCTGTTCTTGTTTAATGAAAGGTGATTACGAAGTTGAAAGATACATTTGTTGAAAAGGTAGATGACTTTGTAAAGCAGCATGATGTATTAAAGGAACGTTCAACAATTGTTGTAGGGGTTTCTGGTGGTCCTGACTCTTTGGCTCTTCTATATTATTTGTTAGAAAAAAGAGCAGCAAAACAGTTCGAAATTGTAGTGGCACATGTGGACCATATGTTTAGAGGTGATGAATCTCATGAGGACCTACAGTTTGTGCAGGACCTTTGTAAAGGGCTGGGAGTTATTTGCGAAACGATAAGGATTAATGTGTCGCAATATCAACAGCAACACGGAATGAATGCACAGGTTGCTGCTAGAGAATGCAGATATGCATTTTTGGAAAGAATAATGAAGAAATATGATGCGAGATATGTAGCTCTTGGACATCATGGTGATGATCAAGTAGAGACGATTTTAATGCGCCTTGTACGAGGGAGTACTCCGAAAGGATATGCAGGAATTGCAGTGAAGCGTCCTTTTCATAATGGATATTTAATTAGGCCGTTACTTGGAGTAACGAAGGAAGAGATTGTTGATTACTGTAATAAGCTAAAAATAATTCCCCGTATAGATCCAAGTAATAAAAAGGAAGTATATACAAGGAATCGATTACGTAAATATGTTCTCCCTCATTTGAAAGAAGAAAATTCACAAGTGCATGAGAAATTTCAAAAATTTAGCATGCAGATGCAAGAGGATGAGGCGTATTTGCAGGAATTAGCTTTTGAGAAAATGAATAAAGTAATTACAAAAAAAAGTGATAAACAAATTAGCTTATCAATTCCTGCCTTTGAATCCATGTCTATGCCTTTACAAAGAAGAGGGATTCAACTAATATTAAACTATCTTTATGAATATAAGATTCCATCTTCTCTTTCTTCTATACATATTGACAAAGTGATCGAGTTTTTTAAGCGGACACAACCTTCGGGTTCACTTGATTTCCCAGGTGATTTAAAAATTGTTCGCGCATACGAGGAGTGCAGCTTTGGATTTAAACAAGAAATTGTTTCTCCTTTTTTACAAGATTTATCAGTGCCCGGGACAATTACGCTATCGAACGGAGATAAGCTTGTAACAGAGGTGAGCGAAGACATACCAAGTAACATGAATGAAACAGTATTTGTTGCTAAGTATAATGATATATCATATCCACTTCGTATTCGTTCTAGAGAAAATGGAGATCGCATGTCAATACAAGGTATGAATGGCACAAAAAAGATAAAAACTATTTTTATCGAAGCAAAAGTACCAAGAGAAAAAAGAGAAGAATGGCCGGTCGTTTGTGATGCAAGTGGGAATATTATTTGGGTACCCTTGTTGAAGCGATCTGCATTTGCTATCTCGAAAGAGGCGGCAAAGAAGGATAAATATATGATTATTCACTACAAAAGCAAGGAGTCTTCCGGGAGGATAATGAAATGATGAATCAAGATATCGAAAAAGTATTAATTTCTGAAGAACAAATACAAGAAAAGGTGCGCGAATTAGGTGCGGTTATTGCAGAGGATTATAAAAACACAATACCTCTTGCGATTGGTGTATTAAAGGGCGCAATGCCATTCATGGCAGATTTATTAAAGAGAACAGATACATATCTTGAAATGGATTTTATGGCTGTATCTAGTTACGGTCACTCTACTGTTTCAACAGGCGAAGTGAAAATTTTAAAAGACCTTGATACTTCTGTAGAGGGTCGCGATATTTTAATCGTTGAAGATATTATTGATAGCGGTCTTACGCTAAGTTACTTAGTAGACCTATTCAAATATCGTAAAGCGAAGTCTGTAAAAATTGTTACGTTATTAGATAAGCCGACAGGCCGTAAGGTAGATTTGAAAGCGGATTATGTTGGGTTTACTGTTCCACATGAATTTGTTGTAGGGTATGGATTAGATTATAAAGAGCAGTACCGTAATCTTCCTTATGTAGGAGTATTAAAACCAAGTATTTACTCAAATTAATTAAATACAGGCGTCACAATTGTATAGGAAAGTTTTTCTATGTTACGATTTACTATAGTGTTTATGCCGTGAGAGGAGGTTAGGAATGAATCGTATCTTCCGTAATACCATCTTTTATTTACTGATATTCCTAGTAGTAATTGGAATCGTGAGCTATTTTAATGGTTCGACACAAAAAACGACATCAGTTAGCTACGATAAATTCATTACTAAACTAGAAAAGGGTGAAGTGCGTAATGTGCAACTTCAACCGAAAAATGGTGTATTTGAGGTAAAAGGACAATTTAACAACTCTAGCCAAGGAGAACAATTTGTTACTTATGCACCAAATACTGAGGAATTACAAAAGAAAATTAATGACAAAGCGCAAGGTGCTGAAGTTAAGTATCAACCAGCAGAAGAAACAAGTGCTTGGGTAACGTTCTTTACTTCTATCATTCCGTTCGTCATTATCTTCATTTTATTCTTCTTCTTATTAAACCAGGCTCAGGGCGGCGGTAGCCGTGTTATGAACTTCGGGAAAAGTAAGGCGAAGTTATATAATGACGAAAAGAAAAAAGTTCGTTTCAGAGATGTTGCTGGAGCGGATGAAGAGAAACAAGAGCTTGTTGAGGTAGTTGAATTCTTGAAAGATCCTCGTAAGTTCGCTGAAGTTGGTGCCCGTATTCCGAAGGGTGTTCTATTAGTAGGACCTCCAGGTACAGGTAAAACTTTACTAGCACGTGCTGTTGCAGGTGAGGCAGGCGTTCCATTCTTCTCTATCAGTGGTTCTGATTTCGTAGAGATGTTCGTCGGTGTCGGTGCATCACGTGTACGTGATTTATTCGAAAATGCAAAGAAAAATGCTCCTTGTATCATTTTCATTGATGAAATTGATGCGGTAGGACGTCAACGTGGCGCAGGTCTTGGTGGTGGCCATGATGAGCGTGAGCAAACGTTGAACCAATTACTTGTTGAAATGGATGGATTCGGTGCAAATGAAGGTATTATTATCATTGCTGCAACAAACCGTCCTGATATTCTTGATCCAGCGTTATTACGTCCAGGTCGTTTTGACCGTCAAATTACAGTAGATCGTCCAGATGTAAATGGCCGTGAAGCTGTGTTGAAAGTACATGCTCGTAATAAACCGCTTGATGATCATATCAACTTAAGAGCAATTGCAACTCGTACACCAGGGTTCTCTGGTGCGGATCTTGAAAACTTATTAAACGAAGCTGCTTTAGTGGCTGCGCGTCAAGATAAGAAGAAAATTGATATGAGTGACATTGATGAAGCAACGGATCGTGTTATTGCAGGTCCAGCTAAGAAAAGTCGTGTTATCTCTGAAAAAGAACGTAATATCGTTGCATTCCATGAAGCTGGCCATACTGTAATTGGTGTTGTCCTTGATGAAGCAGATATCGTTCATAAAGTAACAATTGTCCCTCGTGGTCAAGCTGGTGGATATGCAGTAATGCTTCCGAAAGAAGATCGTTACTTCATGACAAAACCAGAGTTACTTGATAAAATCACTGGTTTACTTGGTGGTCGAGTAGCTGAAGAGATTGTGTTTGGTGAAGCAAGTACAGGTGCTCACAACGACTTCCAACGTGCGACTGGTATTGCAAGACGTATGGTTACCGAATTCGGTATGAGTGATAAGCTTGGACCGATGCAATTCGGTAGCTCACAAGGTGGTCAAGTGTTCTTAGGAAGAGACTTCCATTCAGAACAAAACTACAGTGATGCAATTGCACATGAAATCGATGTGGAAATGCAAACTATTATAAAAGAATGTTATGCTCGCGCGAAACAAATTCTTACTGAAAAACGTGATAAGCTAGATATTATTGCGAAAACGTTACTTGAAGTAGAAACGTTAGATGCAGAGCAAATCAATCATTTATATGATTACGGCAGATTGCCAGAGCGTCCAACATCTTCAGATGATGTGAAAGTAAACATCAATATGAAGAAGGACGATGAAGAATCAGAAGATAAGTAAGAGATGAAGGAGTGACGATAGTCACTCCTTTTTTTATTTGTGGAACGAAATGAAGTAGAAAAAATTTAAGTAAATCTGGTATTAAAAATTGAAATAGAGCGTAATCTTTTTGTAAAATGATGAGGATAGAAAAGCTGATTATATAAGTATGTGTGATATGATGTTTTTATAAGTTTTATACATACTGCACAAATATAGATTAAATAAGATAAGTGGTGAGAATATGATTTTTGTATTGGATGTAGGGAACACAAATGCTGTGCTAGGCGTGTTTGAAGAGGGGGAACTTCGTCAACATTGGCGCATGGAAACAGATCGTCATAAGACAGAAGATGAATATGGAATGCTTGTAAAGCAGTTGCTTGAGCATGAAGGTCTTTCGTTTGAAGATGTGAAAGGTATTATCGTGTCTTCAGTCGTACCACCAATTATGTTTGCATTAGAGCGCATGTGTGAAAAGTATTTTAAAATTAAACCGCTTGTAGTAGGTCCTGGAATAAAAACAGGGCTAAATATTAAATATGAAAATCCACGTGAAGTAGGCGCGGACCGAATTGTAAATGCGGTAGCAGGAATCCACTTGTATGGAAGTCCGCTTATTATTGTCGATTTCGGTACGGCTACTACATATTGTTATATTAACGAAGAAAAGCATTATATGGGTGGAGTTATTACGCCGGGAATTATGATTTCAGCAGAGGCTTTATATAGTAGAGCAGCAAAACTTCCTCGTATTGAAATTACAAAACCAAGCAGTGTTGTTGGAAAGAATACGGTAAGTGCAATGCAATCTGGTATTCTTTATGGTTATGTTGGACAAGTGGAAGGTATTGTTAAGCGTATGAAAGAGGAAGCTAAACAAGAACCGAAAGTTATTGCAACAGGTGGATTGGCGAAATTAATTTCAGAAGAATCGAATGTAATTGACGTTGTAGATCCATTTTTAACATTAAAAGGTTTGTATATGTTATACGAGCGTAATGCAAATTTACAGCATGAGAAAGGTGAATAAATGAGTATGAAAGATTATTTAGTAAAAGCGTTAGCATTTGATGGAGAAGTGCGTGCATATAGTGTGCGTACTACAAACACAGTAAGTGAGGCACAAAGACGTCATGATACATGGAGAACAGCTTCGGCAGCACTTGGTCGTTCTTTAACTGCGGGTACAATGATGGGCGCGATGTTAAAAGGTGACCAAAAGTTAACGATTAAGGTAGAAGGTAATGGTCCGATTGGTCCTATCTTAGTAGATGCTCATGCAAATGGGGATGTACGTGGTTATGTAACGAATCCACATGTTGATTTTGAAGGAACGGAACAAGGGAAATTACGTGTATATCAAGCGGTAGGTACTGAGGGATTTGTAACAGTAATTAAAGATATTGGTATGCGTGAGCCGTTTATTGGTCAATCTCCAATTGTTTCAGGAGAATTAGGGGAAGACTTCACGTATTATTTTGCAGTTTCTGAGCAAACACCTTCTTCTGTAGGAGTTGGCGTTCTTGTAAATGGAGATGACAGCGTATTAGCGGCGGGTGGATTTATCCTTCAAATTATGCCAGGTGCACAGGAAGAAACAATTGCATTCATTGAAGATCGTTTGCAGAAGATTCCTCCTGTATCAACGTTAATTGAACAAGGGCTTTCTCCAGAAGAGTTACTGTATGCAGTTCTTGGAGAAGATAAAGTGAAAGTATTAGAAACGATGGATGTTCAATTTAATTGCACATGCTCACGCGAACGTATTGAGAGTGTGTTAATTAGTTTAGGTAAAACAGAGTTAGAGCAAATTCGCGAAGAAGAAGAAGAGACAGAAGTTCATTGTCATTTCTGTAATGAGCGATACAAGTTCTCTAAAGAAGATATTACAAATTTAATTGAGAGTTTGTAATAAGGGAAGTGAGGGAATCCACCCTCTAAATAGATTGACAAACAGGGAATTTTCTGACAAAATCTAAATATAGATAAAACCAATAAAAATACTCGGTGTTAGGAGTGACAGGAATGCGAGTGGCACAATCAGTTTCAGAATTAATCGGGAAAACGCCGATCGTTAAGTTGAACCGCATCGTAGAATCAAACAGCGCAGATATATACTTAAAATTAGAATTTATGAATCCAGGGAGCAGTGTTAAAGATCGTATTGCATTAGCTATGATTGAAGATGCTGAAAAAAAAGGATTATTAAAAGAAGGCGATACAATCATTGAGCCAACAAGTGGTAACACAGGAATTGGTTTAGCGATGGTAGCGGCCGCTAAAGGATATAAGGCAATTTTAGTAATGCCAGAAACAATGAGTATTGAGCGTCGTAATTTATTACGTGCTTACGGTGCGGAATTAGTATTGACTCCAGGGCCTGAAGGAATGGGTGGAGCGATTCGTCAAGCGACTGAATTAGCAAAAGAGCATGGCTACTTTATACCACAACAGTTCAAAAACCAATCGAATCCAGAAATTCATCGTTTAACAACAGGGCCAGAAATTGTTGAACAAATGGGTGACCAATTAGATGCGTTTATTGCAGGTATTGGTACAGGTGGAACGATTACTGGTGCTGGTGAAGTGCTGAAGGAAGCGTATAAAGATATTAAAATTTATGCAGTAGAACCTGCGGATTCACCAGTACTATCTGGTGGGAAACCGGGTCCACATAAAATCCAAGGAATCGGCGCGGGATTCATCCCAGAGACATTGGATGTAGAGGTATATGATGAAATTATTCAAGTAAAAGCAGAGCAAGCATTTGAATATGCAAGAAGAGTGGCTAAAGAGGAAGGTATTTTAGTGGGTATCTCTTCTGGAGCAGTTATTTATGCAGCGACAGAAGTTGCGAAAAAGTTAGGTAAAGGGAAAAAAGTACTTGTTATTATCCCAAGTAACGGTGAACGTTATTTAAGTACACCGCTTTATCAATTTGAGTCTTAATTATATGTGATTGAAAAAGCATCCTTGAAAAGGATGCTTTTTCTTTTTAGATTGGAAATAGGAAAAGAGTGAATGACTAGAAAACTTCATGTAAAATAAGAGGTAGTATAATTAATTTATTTTCACTAGCCTTCGAGTATAACCACTTTATATATATAACGAATATAGTTTGAGGTGGTTAATCTAAGAGGGTGGGATAAAAGAAGACGGGGTGTTGATATGCAACGAAGAAAATCTTTAGCGCTTTCTATTCCATATCAGTTAGATTTCTTTAAGCAGTATAAATTTCTTTCTAAGGATAAACCGCAACATATTTTGTTAGAGAGTGGACGTGGCGGTCGTTATAACATTGTGGGGTTGAACCCAGTAGCGGTAATCCGAGGGAAGGGTGAAACGTTACATATAAGCGAAAGTGGTAAGGAAACAATAAAACAAGGAAACCCATTAGATTTAATGCAGGAATATATGGAGCGATGGAAAACGGACTATAATCCGGAATACCCTCCATTTCAAGGTGGTGCAATTGGTTACTTTAGTTATGATTGCATCCGTTATATTGAAAAACTCCCTTCCCATGCGGAGGATGACATTAATATACCTGATATATTCTTTTTATTATTTGATGATGTGTTTGTTTATGATCAAAAAGAAAAAGTATTATGGATTATTACACATTATGTAGATAAGCATGAAGAGGCAAAAGAGCGATTAAATGAATGGAAGATTCTTTGGGCGACAGAAGCGCCAGAAGTGAATATACCTTTTGCATGTCCTGAAGAGAAAAGTGAAACAGTTGCTTTTACAGAAGAAAGTTTTATGAAGGCGGTTGAATGTATTCAAGAATATATTGGGGCTGGTGATGTGTTCCAAGTAAACTTGTCGACAAGGCAAGAAAGAACGTTACAAACACACCCACTAGAAATCTATACAAGTCTTCGTGAGATTAACCCATCTCCATATATGGGTTACTTGGAGCTCGGGGATTTTCAAATTGTTAGTGGATCGCCAGAGTTGCTAATTAAGAAAGAGGGAACCGAAGTAAGTACAAGACCGATTGCTGGAACGAGATCTAGAGGGGCGAATGAGCAAGAGGATGAAGAATTAGCAAAAGAATTAATTGAGAATGAAAAAGAAAGAGCAGAGCACGTCATGCTTGTGGATTTAGAACGAAATGATTTAGGGCGTGTTTGTAAATATGGCACTGTAGAAGTAGATGAATTTATGGTAATTGAGAAATACTCACATGTTATGCATATTGTTTCTAATGTGCGTGGTGAGGTGGAAGAAGATAAAGATGCTTTTGATTTAGTGAAGGCTGTATTCCCTGGGGGAACAATTACTGGTGCTCCGAAAATACGTACGATGGAAATTATTGAAGAATTAGAACCTGTTCGTCGAGGGATTTACACAGGTTCAATCGGGTGGATCGGTTATTCTGGAGATACAGAATTGAATATTGTAATTAGAACACTGCTTGCTAAAGATGGAAAAGCGCATGTACAAGCAGGAGCGGGAATTGTAATTGATTCGAATCCGGAAAATGAATATAAAGAGTCGTTAAAAAAGGCGATTGCTTTATGGCGTGCAAAAGAACGTAGCGAAGAAACGGTTAGGTGAGAGAAATGATATTAATGATTGATAATTATGATTCTTTTACATTTAATTTAGTGCAGTTTCTTGGAGAACTTGGACAAGAGCTTGTTGTTAAACGTAACGATGAAGTGACTATTTCAGATATTGAGAATATGAAACCAGACTTTTTAATGATTTCGCCAGGTCCGTGTAGTCCTAATGAAGCGGGTATTAGTATGGAGGTTATTCAATACTTTGCTGGGAAGATTCCGATTTTTGGGGTTTGTCTTGGACATCAATCCATTGCACAAGTGTTTGGCGGAGAGGTTATACGTGCGGAGCGCTTAATGCATGGGAAAACGTCGCTTATGCATCATGACGGAAAGACGATTTTTTCGGATATCCCTAATCCGTTTACTGCGACACGTTATCATTCCCTTATCGTTAAGAAAGAGACGTTACCTGATTGCTTAGAGGTAACATCTTGGACAGAAGAAGGGGAAATTATGGCGCTCCGTCATACAACATTACCGATTGAAGGTGTACAGTTCCATCCAGAATCAATTATGACTTCCCACGGGAAAGAGTTGTTGCAGAATTTCATTCGTAAATACAGCCCAAGTGTGACATCGTGTTAATTTACGTAAATGGTGAGTATGTAGAAGCAAGTGAAGCGAGAATTTCTCCTTATGATCATGGTTATTTATATGGTCTTGGAGTTTTTGAGACATTTCGTATTTATAATGGTCATCCTTTCTTATTGGATGATCATTATGACCGTTTAATAGATGCACTGGATACATTGCAAATTAAATGGACAATGACGAAAGATGAAGTACTGCTTATTTTGCAGAATTTACTCGTTAAGAATGAATTAGAGCATGCATATGTACGTTTTAATGTATCAGCGGGTATAGATGAAATTGGATTGCAAACGGAAATGTATGAAGAGCCGTCTGTTATTGTTTTTATAAAACCTTTAGCAGCCCCCGAAGATGTAGTGGAAAAAGAAGGGGTTGTTTTAAAACAAGTGCGAAATACACCAGAGGGTGCGTCTCGCTTAAAGTCTCATCATTATTTAAATAACATTTTAGGGAAACGTGAAATTGGAAATGTTGTGAATAAGGAAGGTATTTTCCTTACTGAAACAGGTTATGTTGCAGAGGGTATTGTTTCGAATCTCTTTTTCGTGAAAGGTGATATTTTGTATACACCTTCGCTAAAAACAGGGATTTTAAATGGTATCACTCGTGCGTTTATTATAAAGGTTGCTGAAGAGCTGGGCATCGAAGTGAAGGAAGGTTTCTTTACAAAAGATGAATTACTTTCAGCTGATGAAGTCTTCGTAACAAACTCGATTCAAGAAATTGTCCCGCTTTATCATATAGAGGGACGAGATTTCCCGGGTAAAGTAGGTATGGTTACAAAAAGGTTTATGAGTCTTTATGAAATGCAGAGAGAGAAATTGTGGAGCAGAAATGAATTGCGAAGAGGAGATGTGTAGTTTGAAGTGGGATTATGATTTGCGCTGCGGCGAATATACATTGAACTTAAATGAAAAAACTTTAATTATGGGGATTTTAAATGTAACACCAGATTCGTTTTCTGATGGTGGGAGTTACAACGAGGTAGAGGCTGCGGTGCGCCATGCGAAAGAAATGCGAGATGAAGGTGCTCATATTATTGATATCGGCGGTGAATCTACTCGCCCGGGTTTTGCTAAAGTATCGGTGGAAGAAGAAATAAAGCGAGTTGTTCCGATGATTCAGGCGGTTGCAAAAGAAGTGGAGTTGCCTATTTCTATCGACACGTATAAAGCTGAAGTTGCAAAACAAGCAATCGAAGCTGGCGCTCATATTATTAATGACGTTTGGGGAGCAAAGGCGGAACCAAAAATCGCTGAAGTTGCAGCTCATTATGATGTACCTATTATCTTGATGCATAATCGCGATAACATGAATTACCGCAATTTAATGGCTGATATGATTGCTGATTTATATGAAAGCATCAAAATTGCTAAAGATGCTGGGGTGCGAGATGAGAATATCATTTTAGACCCAGGCATCGGTTTTGCTAAAACACCTGAACAAAATTTAGAAGCGATGCGTAATTTAGAACAGTTAAACGTACTGGGTTATCCAGTTCTCTTAGGTACTTCAAGAAAGTCCTTTATTGGACATGTGTTAGATTTACCGGTAGAGGAACGTCTTGAGGGAACAGGAGCTACCGTTTGTCTCGGCATTGAAAAGGGTTGTGAGTTTGTTCGTGTTCATGATGTGAAGGAAATGGCACGTATGGCTAAGATGATGGATGCGATGATTGGTAAGGGGGTAAAGTAATTGGATAAAATTTATGTTCATGATATGGAGTTTTACGGTTATCATGGTGTATTCCCAGAGGAAAATAAATTGGGTCAGAGATTTAAAGTGGACTTAACGGTGGAGTTGGATTTGAAACAGGCAGGAGAAAGTGATGACTTAGAGCATTCTGTCAATTATGGAGAGCTTTTCGAGTTATGTAGAAAAGTTGTTGAAGATAGAACGTATAAGCTTGTAGAGAGTATCGCTGAAAATATTGCTGCAGATATATTAAAACAATATGAGAGTATTTTCCGTTGTACAATTAAAGTAATTAAACCAGATCCGCCGATACCTGGGCATTATCGTGCTGTAGCAGTGGAAATTACGAGAGAACGTCCATGAATAATATAGCTTACATTGCATTAGGTTCAAATATCGGAGAACGTTATACGTATTTAACTGAAGCGATTCAGTTTTTAAACAAAAACCCGTATATCCAAGTTAACGATATTTCATCTGTATATGAAACAGAGCCAGTTGGCTATACTGACCAAAGTTGCTTTTTAAATTTAGTTATAAAAATTTCTACCAATTTATCACCGCAAGAATTATTGAAAATTACACAAAGAGTAGAGAATGATTTAGGAAGAAAAAGGGAAATTAGATGGGGTCCGAGGACCATCGACCTTGACATTTTACTATATAATCAAGAAAATATTGAAGCAGAGAATCTTATTGTTCCGCATCCGCGGATGTTCGAAAGAGCTTTTGTTATCGTTCCGTTGTTAGAGATTAATCAAGATATAAAACAAAACATTTCACGTTCACAAGTAGAAGAAATGAAAAGGCGAGAGGGAGTAACGGTATGGAAGCAGAAAAATGGGGAAGACGCATTCGTGCTTTTCGAAAGCTAAAAGGTTATACACAAGAAGGTTTTGCGAAAGAGTTAGGGGTATCTGTATCTGTTTTAGGTGAAGTTGAGAGAGGGAATCGATCGCCTTCCCAAGATTTTGTAGTGGAAGTTGCTAAGGCATTAAAGGTTTCAGTGGAGGAATTAATGCCGAAGTGACTATGAAGGAAGGAGTAAGTCGAGTGTTAAAGATTGCAAATATTGAGATGAAAAACCCGGTTGTATTAGCACCGATGGCGGGAGTGTGTAACTCTGCATTCCGTTTAACAGTAAAAGAATTTGGTGCAGGTTTAGTTTGTGCTGAAATGGTAAGTGATAAAGCGATATTACTTAATAACAAAAGAACATTAGATATGTTATATATTGATGAAAGAGAAAAGCCATTAAGTTTACAAATTTTTGGTGGAGAGAAAGAAACTCTTGTAGATGCTGCGAAATACGTAGATAAATATACGACAGCAGACATTATTGATATTAATATGGGTTGCCCAGTACCGAAAATCATTAAGTGTGACGCGGGAGCAAAGTGGCTTTTAGACCCAAATAAAATATATGAAATGGTAGCGGCAGTTGTAGATGCTGTTGAAAAGCCGGTTACAGTTAAGATGCGTATTGGTTGGGATGCAGATCATATTTTTGCAATTGAGAATGCGAAAGCTGTTGAGCGTGCTGGCGGACAAGCAGTAGCGGTTCATGGACGTACACGAGTACAAATGTATGAAGGGAAAGCGGATTGGGATATTATTAAACAAGTAAAGCAAGCTGTAAATATCCCGGTTATCGGAAATGGTGATGTCGAAACGCCACAAGATGCAAAGCGTATGCTTGATGAAATTGGTGTAGACGGTGTTATGATTGGTCGCGCTGCCCTTGGGGACCCGTGGATGATTTATCGTACGGTAAAGTATTTGGAAACAGGTGAATTAATGCCGGAACCGACAGTGCGTGAGAAAATTGACGTATGTATGTTGCATCTAGATCGTCTTATCGATTTAAAGAACGAAAATGTCGCTGTAAGAGAGATGAGAAAGCATGCAGCCTGGTATTTAAAGGGTGTTCGTGGTAATGCAACTGTACGTAATGGTATCAATGCTTGTAATACGCGTGAGGACCTTGCGAATGTATTAAGTGCATTTGTAGAAGAAGTAGAAGCGAAACAACAAACAATTCACGTTGGTTAATAATAGATAGGGAAGATTGACATTCTTCTATACACTTCCTATAATTACGTGAAAGAAAGAAGAACTGCCAGCTAGTTGCTGGCAGTTTTTCTAGTTGAGTAGAAAATGCTATACTGTATATATTGTAAAAATTAATAGAGCTGGAGTGATATCAATACCATGGATAACATGAACCACGAAGAATTAAACGACCAATTGCTTGTTCGTCGTGAAAAGTTACATAACTTACGTGAGCAAGGAATCGATCCGTTTGGTAAACGATTTGAACGTACAAATGCAACAAATGACTTATTAAGCTTATATGGAGAGTTCTCTAAAGAAGAATTAGAAGAGAAAGAAATCTCTGTTTCTATCGCTGGTCGTATTATGACAAAACGCGGTAAAGGAAAAGCTGGATTTGCACATATTCAAGATTTACATGGACAAGTTCAAATTTATGTTCGTAAAGATGCTGTTGGAGATGAAGAGTACGAATTATTTAAAACAGCAGATTTAGGTGATTTAGTAGGTATTGAAGGTAAAGTGTTCAAAACGAACGTTGGAGAACTTTCGGTGAAGGCAACGGGCTTTACACTATTAACGAAATCTCTTCGTCCGTTACCGGATAAATATCATGGATTAAAAGATGTTGAACAACGCTACCGTCAACGTTACTTAGACTTAATCACAAGTATGGAAAGCCGTGAAACATTCGTTACTCGTAGTAAAATCATTCGTGAAATGAGAAGATACTTAGATGACAATGGTTATCTTGAAGTGGAAACACCTATGATGCATGCAATTGCAGGTGGAGCTTCTGCGCGTCCTTTCATTACGCACCATAATGCGTTAGATATGGAATTATATATGCGTATCGCAATTGAACTTCATTTAAAACGCCTTATTGTGGGTGGATTAGAAAAAGTTTATGAAATCGGTCGTGTATTCCGTAATGAGGGTGTATCAACTCGTCATAATCCAGAGTTTACAATGATTGAATTATATGAAGCGTATGCTGATTATAAAGATATTATGAAACTAACAGAAAATATGGTTGCGCATATTGCGAAGCAAGTACTAGGTACAACAACAATCCAATATGGTGATTATGAAATTAATCTAGAACCAGAATGGACACGTCTTCATATGGTAGATGCAATCAAGGAACATTCTGGAGCGGATTTCTGGAATCCAATGAGTGTAGAAGAAGCGCGTGAACTTGCAAAAGAACATAATGTAGGTATTAAGGATACGATGGAAGTTGGTCATATTATAAACGAATTCTTCGAACAAAAAGTAGAAGATAAATTAATTCAACCAACATTTATTTACGGTCATCCGGTAGAAATTTCGCCACTTGCGAAAAAGAATGACGAAGATCCACGATTCACAGATCGTTTCGAATTATTTATCGTTGCACGTGAACATGCAAATGCATTCACTGAGCTAAATGATCCGATTGATCAAAAAGAACGCTTTGAAGCGCAATTAAAAGAGCGCGAACAAGGTAATGATGAAGCTCACATGATGGATGATGATTATATTGAAGCTCTTGAGTACGGTATGCCTCCTACAGGTGGGCTAGGAATTGGTATTGATCGTCTTGTTATGTTGTTAACGAATGCACCATCTATTCGTGATGTATTATTATTCCCTGCTATGCGTCATAAACAAGACTAAGCTTTGGAGATTTCTCCAAAGCTTTTTTTATTTGAGTATGAGCTACGCAGGGATAGTAGCTCTTGATGGTGCGAGAAATTATATTTATATAGAAGAAATGTGCTGTTTTTATACTTTTTTACTAAGTTAAAAATTTTATTAGAAAAACTATTGCATTTTAATAATCAAACTGGTATATTTATATTCGTTGCCACGAAAGGTAACAAGCAAAACAAACGAAAAACAACTTATTGAAAAAAGTTGTTGACGAAAATATAACGAAATGTTATATTGATAAAGTCGCTTCCGAGCGGCGGATGAGTTCTTTGAAAACTGAACGAAACAAACAACGTGAAACGTCAATTTTTATTTTTAGATGCTAGACAAACTAACTTTATTGGAGAGTTTGATCCTG
>NZ_JBIYDP010000021.1:0-46272 GCF_044908765.1 Bacillus sp. RC251
TGGAGCTTTTGACGTAGAGGCGCTCTTTGCCTCGCAGGAAAAAGCGAAGCCACCGAACATTCTAGCTACCGGAGCTGGATATCACTAAAAGCGGAAGCGGCTCGTTCAGAGTCGCTTTTTTCTATGGGGATTGTCGTACGTTCTGGTACATGACATTTATATCAGCGATTTTCTAATTATATCGACTTACCGACAAATCACGACAATATCAGCACCCCTCTCCTCTACTTTTATCAATATATTACAATCCCTTTTATGTTAAAATATAGGTAACATCCTTTAGTAAAATAGATCCAAAAAAGCTTTTCCATATTCATCATTTACTACTTAAATGGCGGGAGTGGTTCAGTTGAAAGACTACTTAATTAGAGCATTTTTTGCGTTAATAACGGTTGGTATTGTCTTACTTATAGCTAATATTTTCAATATACGTATCGAGGTGAAAGACTATGCTTTCCTCGTTGTTGTAGCAATTGGTGGCGGCTGGGGTGGCTGGTACCTGTATAAAAAACAAAGTAATCAAAATGATAAAGGCATTCCAAAGTAATACGGAATGCCTTCTTTTTATTGCCGTCTATAATAAATAATAAAATTCAAACCGCTAATACAACCAATCGCAATAAACATATTAGAACTATGCACATCTCCGGCTAGATTATACTCATCAACGATAAAGCCAATCATAAAGAGTGTTATCGCCGAAACACCAATACACAATATCGAAATAAACCAAAGCGAAAATTCATTAATTAGCTCTTTCTTCTGTGTTGAAACAATTAGCATAACAAGAATAGATGCTGCTAATATACTTTTAAAAACAGGACGTAAATACACAAACTCCTCCATCTATTTCTCCTTTTCTAAAAACATTACATCTTAACATTAACATATTTAACCAAATTAAAAACACATGCCTTTTCAAAGTAAAATGACATGTGTTTCCAAAAATATCTATAAAATTGTATTATGATAGCTGTTTCCACTTCGTTCCTAAAACAGGACGCTCATAATTTTGGATTGCATGAATTAGTTTATCTGCCGTCTCAGCTGAAACGATCAACTCTTTATTTGATGGATTCATAAATCCTTCTTCTGCTGCACGTTCAACCATTTGCAAAATTGGTCCATAAAAGCCTTTTATGTTCAATAAACCAACCGGCTTATTATGTATACCAATTTGTGACCAACATACTACTTCAAATAGCTCTTCAAACGTTCCGTATCCGCCTGGTAATGCAATAAAAGCATCCGCAAGCTCTGCCATTTTCGCTTTGCGCTCGTGCATCGTTTCTACTTCAATTAATTCTGTTAGCCCTGTATGAACAATTTCTCCTCGGAATAGACCGCGTGACATAACACCTGTTACACGTCCGCCTAAGCGAAGAACTTCGTTTGCCACTTCTCCCATTAATCCAACGCAAGAACCACCGTATACAAGCTCATAATCGTTCTCAACAAACATTTTTCCTAACGCTATTGCCTGCTCTTTAAATTCTGGTCTCTCCCCTAAGTTGGAACCTGCAAACACACAAATCTTTCTCATTCCTACACCCCGAAACTATATATTGTTATGATACAATGAATATTGTACAACATATTGAAGGGATGAGGAAGAAATGGATATCATCGCATTTCAAAGATGGGTGGAGGAATTTTACGAAAAACGAAGCTGGTCACAGTATAATTCCTTTATTCGCTTAAATTTCTTAACAGAGGAAGTTGGAGAAGTTTCACGCGTTGTTCGCGCAATCGAAATTGGCCGTGATCGTCCTGACGAAAAAGTGAAAACAGAAGAAGAACTAAAACAAGAGTTAAAAGAAGAACTTGGTGATGTACTATCTAATCTTATTATTCTTTCACAAAAATATGATTTAGATTTACAAGACATTATGGAGGCTCACGTCACAAAGCTTTCGAAAAGGTTCGAAGTATCCAAATGAGAATATTATCAATTATGGTATAATATTCTTGTCACAATATTAAGGGGGATTTTATGTTATCTAAAAAATTGCACGACGCATTAAACGATCAAATGAACTTTGAATTTTACTCTGCCCACGCCTATATGGCAATGGCTGCTTACTGTACAGCTGAGAGCTATGATGGATTCGCTAACTTTTTCCTTGTACAAGCTGAAGAAGAACGTTTCCACGCAATGAAGCTTTACAACTACATTAATGACCGCGGTGAGCGCGCTATTATTACTGGATTTGATAATCCAAATAACGTATATGAATCTGTACTGAACGCTTTTGAAGTAGCACTTGAGCACGAGCGTGAAGTAACGAAGCGTATTTACAACTTATCTGATATCGCTTGGGATGAGCGTGAGCATGCAACAATTACATTCTTAAAATGGTTCGTCGATGAGCAAGTAGAAGAAGAATCTTCATTCGATAGCATCATCCAAAAATTAAAACGTATTACAAGCGATTCAAACGCATTATTTATGCTAGACGCTGAATTAGAGAAACGTACATTTACGCCTCCAGCTGAATAGTATTTCAATCACCTTAATGAATGTATTAAGGTGATTTTTTTATTTCTTCTCTAAGCTGAATAACCCTCGCCAAATCCTTCTTATAAAGCCCTGAAACCTTTTCAACAAAGTTACTATGAGTAAAAGTCCCATCGCCTTCTTCTACTATGCTTAAATATCCATGTATAAACTTCAAAAGCGCTCTAGCATCTTCTCCAGTTAAATGATTAATGTTCTCTATAATCTCATCAAACTCCCTTAAACTATCCGATTCTTTCACCCTAATTCCCCCTCTCTATATTATTCATCATACCAAAATAAAAAAGTCGTTCATCCCTCTAGACGAGAGATAAACGACTTCGTTTGTTTTTATTACAGCATAACCCCAACGATAATCGCTGATAATATACTTACTAACGTTGCACCGTATACAAGTTTTAATCCGAATGAAGATACAACGTTTGCTTGTTTGCCATCGATACTCTTCGTTGCACCTGCGATAATTCCGATTGATGAGAAATTTGCAAATGATACAAGGAAGATAGATAAAATACCTACTGTACGAGTTGATAAATCACCAGCTACTTTTCCAAGGTCAAGCATTGCAACGAATTCGTTCGTTACTAATTTCGTTGCCATAATTTGTCCTGCCGTTAGCATCTCTGATGTTGGAATACCCATTACGAATGCTAATGGTGAGAAAACGTATCCTAAAATGCTTTGGAATGTGATTCCGAAAATTGAATCGAACACACCGTTAATTGCTGTAATTAATGCTACGAAACCGATTAACATCGCCGCTACTGTTACAGCGATAGAGAAACCAAGCATAATATATTCGCCTAACATTTCAAAGAATGTTTGTTTTTTATCTTCTTGTAATTCTAAAATATCGTCTTCTTCTTTCACTTCATATGGATTAATAATATGAACGATAATGAATCCACTAAATAAGTTTAATACAAGTGCTGTTACTACATACTTTGGATCAATCATTTTCATATAAGAACCGACGATTGACATCGATACTGTTGACATGGAAGATGCACAAAGTGTGTATAAACGATTTTTCGGTAATTTGCTTAGTTGATCTTTTACTGTAATGAATACTTCACCTTGACCAACGATTGCAGCTGCTACTGCATTATATGATTCTAGTTTTCCTAAGCCGTTAATTTTACTTAATAGGAAACCGACTGCACGGATGATAATCGGTAAAACTTTAATATGTTGTAAGATCCCGATTAATACTGCTAAGAAAATAATTGGTAATAATACTGTTAAGAAAAATGGTGCTTGTCCATCATTTGCTAGACCACCAAATACGAAATTAACCCCTGCTTCCGCAAATTTTAAAATAGCGCCAAATCCATCTGCAATCCCTTTTACTAATACAAATCCGACCTTTGTATTTAGTAAGAAATACGCAAGTACCAATTGAATGACAAGCATAAGTGCAATTGGTTTATATTTAATTTTCTTACGATCTGAACTGATAAGGAACCCTAGTACAAATACTACAAGTAAACCGACTAGAAACATTACGATCTTCATATGTGAATCCTCCACTTCTCCCACGAGTTATCGGTCGTATAACGTATAACGAATGACGTCTGACCATTGATGTTAAAAAATTTAAAACCCCTAAATATTATTCAACTGTTTTCCAAAATCAGTAAGCGTTTACATAAATTGCAATTTATAAAAGGTAGCTTCTTCTCTCCTACCATACTTGAAAGTCTGAAATTGATACCACCTACAAATCAAATTGTAAGCGTTATCTAATCGAAATGCAATATAAATTTAAAAAGATTTTTATATGTTAATATATTCCTAACTAATTGGTTTTTTCATGCAAATTTACCATAAAAAATAGCCCTAGCTATAAGCTAGGGCCACCTTTGTTTATAACATAACACCAACGATAATCGCTGATAGAATACTTACTAATGTCGCACCATACACAAGGCGTAGACCGAATGATGATACAACATTTGATTGGTTTTCATCGATACCTTTCGTTGCACCTGCGATAATTCCGATTGATGAGAAGTTCGCAAATGATACAAGAAATACAGAAAGAATACCAACTGTACGAGCTGATAAATCACCCGCTACTTTTCCAAGATCCAGCATCGCAACAAACTCATTTGATACTAATTTTGTTGCCATAATTTGTCCCGCTGTTACCATCTCTGCTTGCGGGATACCCATTACGAATGCTAATGGTGAGAAAATGTATCCTAAAATAGCTTGGAATGTAATACCGAACATTGAATCAAACAAGCTATTAATTGCTGTAATTAATGCTACGAAACCAAGTAACATTGCCGCTACTGTAATCGCGATTGTAAAGCCAAGCATAATGTATTCACTTAGCATTTCAAAGAATGATTGTTTTTTCTTATTTTCTAATTTCAGTGTATCTTCTTCTTCTGTAATATCGTACGGGTTAATAATATGAATAATAATGAAACCACTAAATAAATTTAATACAAGTGCTGTTACTACATATTTCGGTTCGATCATTTTCATATAAGAACCTACGATTGACATTGATACTGTCGACATGGAAGATGCACATAATGTATATAAACGATGTTTTGGGATTTTACTTAATTGATCTTTTACTGTAATAAATACTTCCGCTTGCCCAACAATAGCCGCTGCTACTGCGTTATATGATTCTAGTTTTCCTAAACCATTTACTTTACTTAGCGCAGTACCAATAGCACGAATAAATATCGGTAAAATTTTAAAGTGTTGCAGAATTCCGATTAAAACGGCAAAGAATACGATTGGTAATAACGCTGTTAAGAAGAATGAAACCTCTCCTTTATTAACAAGACCGCCAAATACGAAAACGATTCCAGCTTCCGCATATCCAAGAAGTGCGCCAAATCCATCTGAAATTCCTTTTACTAAAATATAACCAACTTGCGTGTTTAATAAGAAATAACTTAACGCTAGCTGAATAACAAGCATAATTGCGATTGGTTTATACTTAATCTTCTTTCGATCGGCACTTATAAGAAAACCGAGTACGAATACAACGAGCAATCCTACAAGAAACATAACAAACTTCATTAATAAAATCCTCCATTTAACTCTTCATTAACGTTGAACGTCTGACTACTTGAAATAAGAAATAATCCGAACTTTCCATTTCTCCTCCAAAACCTTCAATCGGATAGGAAAGATCATAAAACCTCTTGTTTCAAAGGCATTTCCCATTCTAACATAAATCACAACTCATATCTGCATTTTTCTTAAAAAAATTACATTTTATTATAAAACGTTCATGAATGTTCGTCTTTTACATTATATAGCGAAACTTTAATCAATATCATCCCCACTGATTATTAGCCCGTATCAATCGAGAGTTTTACTGTTCACAAATAGCAGGATAAAACAAAAAAATGAGCATCAAGTTTCACTTGATGCTCACCTCATTATACTGCTTTTTCTTTATCAGCTACTGCTGGCTTATCCCAGCACTCTGTATTGTTCAAACCTGGAATAGACTCCGCATAGAATACTGGATCTTTTCCTTGTTTCTTTTGCTTAACGTAATCTGATAATGCCGCGAAAGCATACTTAGAAAGAAATACGATCGCAACTAAGTTAATAACAGCCATAATCCCCATAAATAAATCTGCTAAATCCCAAACGATTTGAATTGTTGCTACAGATCCTAAAACAACCATACCAAGTACAGCAATGCGGTATGCATTTAATAACACTTTACTTCCATTTAAAAACTCAATATTCGTTTCACCATAGTAGTAGTTACCTACCAATGAACTAAATGCAAACAAGAAGATTGCAACTGCTACAAATATAGACGCCCACGGTCCGATATGTTGGCTTAATGCTTGCTGCGTTAATTGAATACCATTTAGATCAGCTGCATTATGCACATCTGATAAAAGAATGATAAATGCTGTACAACTACAAATTAATAATGTATCTGTAAATACCCCTAAAGTTTGAATGAAACCTTGTTTAACTGGGTGCGTTACGTTTGCAGTCGCAGCTGCGTTCGGCGCACTACCCATACCTGCTTCATTTGAGAATAATCCACGTTTTACCCCTAGTAAAATCGCAGCTCCTAATCCCCCACCTACTACTTCTTTAATTCCGAAAGCATGTAAGAAAATTTCTTTAAATACATACGGAATTGCCGTAATGTTTGTTACAACAACGAATAATGCTACTGCTACATAAATAATTGCCATTACTGGAACGATCATTTCAACCGCACGTGCAATACGTTTTACTCCACCGAAGATAATAACTGCAAGTAAACCAGCCATTACAAGACCTACTAATCTACTGTCTGTTTTGAATGCCCCATCAAAAGCAGCCGCTACAGTATTAGACTGTACAGCGTTAAAAACCAATCCGAAACTTACTGTTATTAAAACAGAGAAAATTGCTCCAAGCCAGCGCTTATTTAATCCCTTTTCCATATAATAAGCTGGACCACCACGGAATGCATTCCCATCTTTTACTTTATAAATTTGCGCTAATGTGCTCTCTACAAATGCAGAAGCACCCCCAATTACCGCAATTAACCACATCCAAAATACTGCTCCTGGTCCACCTGCTGAGATTGCGATAGCTACACCAGCTAAGTTACCAGTACCTACACGAGAAGCTGTACTCATACAAAAAGCCTGGAACGAAGATACACCGCTCTTCTCTTTTTGTGCTTTTCTCGTTTTCGAACTTGCCCCATCCCCAAGCAAACGAATCATTTCACCGAAGTAACGAACTTGGACAAATTTCACACGAAATGAAAAGTAAAGCCCTAACCCAATTAACATCGCAATAATGATATATGACCAAAGGACA
This sequence comes from Bacillus sp. RC251, assembly GCF_044908765.1. NCBI lineage: Bacteria > Bacillati > Bacillota > Bacilli > Caryophanales > Bacillaceae > Bacillus > Bacillus sp. RC251. The sequence continues at coordinate 7,337 of NZ_JBIYDP010000021.1, forward strand.
TTATTTACATCCCCAATTACCTTAGCTAAAAAATCCATAATTGCATTGCCCCCTCTTCCTAACAATAAGAAAATTATATTCTAAAAACTTTTAGTAATCAAGAATTTTATGTTAGGTTTCATGACATGGTCACGTTAAACTTCTTAACATATATGTTTTTTTACGTAAAAATATAACCAGTACGTGCATTTATCCAATACTCAATCACTCATCCCATTCGACCGGTCATACTTTTAAGACAGTGCGTTCTCTACAAATAACGAGAGGAATGAACAAACAAAAATTATATTACTAATTACCTCTCACCCTTTTCATCATTTACTACAACAAAAAAGGCGAGCATCGAATTTATCTCGATGCTCACCTTTTCATTACACTGCTTTTTCTTTATCCGTTACCGTTGGCTTATCCCAACACTCTGTATTCGTTAAACCAGGAATAGAATCTGCACTGAAGACTGGATCTTTCCCTTGTTTCTTTTGCCTTACATAGTCTGCCAAAGCAGCATATGCAAATCGGCCAAGAAGTGTAATCGCGATTAAGTTTGTGATTACCATTAGTCCCATAAATAAATCCGCCATATTCCATACAACTTGAAGTGTGGCAACCGAACCGAATAATACCATTCCCACTACCGCAATACGGTAAATCGTTAACCAAGTTTTACTTTGTTTAATGAATTCAATGTTCGTTTCACCATAATAGTAGTTTCCTAGAAGTGAACTGAAAGCGAATAGGAAAATAATAATCGCTAAGAAGCTACTTGCCCATGGGCCAATTTGTGAACTTAATGCATTTTGTGTTAATTCAATACCTTCTAAATTTGTTGCCTTATATGCACCAGAACATAGTACGATAAATGCTGTTGATGTACATACTAAGAATGTATCCACTAACACTCCAATTGTTTGAATAAAACCTTGTTTCGCCGGATGCGTTACATCAGCTGTTGCTGCCGCGTTCGGCGCACTACCCATACCTGCCTCGTTCGCAAATAATCCGCGCTGAATACCATACTTCATTGCAGCACCGATACCGCCACCTACAGCTGAATCTAAACCAAATGCTCCTTTAAAAATTTCTGTAAACATATCCGGTATTAAATAATAATTTTTAATAACAACGAAAATTGCTACTGCAATATAAATAAGTGCCATTGGCGGAACGATCATTTCAGACATACGCGCGATACTTTTCACGCCACCAAAAATAATAACCGCAACTAATACTGCTAATACAATCCCAACAACGTAACGCTCAATACCAAAAGCGTTTTTAAATGCTAATGTAACTGTATTTGCTTGTACGGAGTTGAAAATTAATCCGTAACTAATTGTAATAAGGATAGAGAACCAAATTCCCATCCAACGTTTATTTAAACCTTTTTCCATATAATAAGCAGGACCACCACGGAAGCCACTGCCATCTTTTATTTTATAAATTTGTGCAAGCGTACTTTCCACGAAACTTGAAGACGCTCCGACAATTGCAATAACCCACATCCAAAATACTGCTCCAGGTCCTCCCATAGAAATAGCTAACGCTACGCCCGCTAAGTTCCCGATTCCAATACGAGCTGCTGAACTCATACAGAACGCTTGGAAAGAAGATACACTACCTTTTTTACGCGTCTTTCCAGTTAATCCATCACTCATTAGTCGAACCATTTCCCCTAAATGAGTAATTTGTACGAATTTCAATTTAATAGAAAAATAAAGACCTAAACCAATTAACATTGCAATAAGAATATATGACCAAAGAATTGTATTCGTTGATGAAACAAATTGCTCTAAAATATTCATACAATTAACCCCTCCTTTTCTCCATAAAACGAATTATATTTAAAAAACATTTAAAAATCAACATTTTTCGACAATTTGCAATTTCCAAATATTAGCCAGACACGAAGTAACAATATCTTTATGACTCTCCTCCCTCTAACTGTGCATACTAAACAAAAAGTAAATCTACAAACTACCCCATTGACAAAAACACCAACCTGTAACTATAATGATTACATCAGGTTGTAACAAAGCTTATTACAACAAATTCATTTACTTTCAGATATACACTTTAACAAAACACTTTGGAGGGATTTATTATGAAAATCGGAATCATCGGAGCAACTGGTAAAGCAGGAAGTCGTATTTTAAAAGAAGCATTAGATCGCGGACATGAAGTAACTGCAATCGTAAGAAACGCTGCAAAAATTACAGAAGAAAATATAAAAGTTTTAGAGAAAGATGTATTCGCTCTTACATCTAATGACCTACAAGCATTTGACGTAGTTGTAAATGCATTCGGCGCTCCAGCAGGAGAAGAACATCTTCACGTAGATGCAGGAAACGTACTAATTGAAGCTATGAAAGGTGCACCTAACACAAAATTACTTGTAGTTGGCGGCGCTGGAAGCTTATTTGTAGACGAAGAGAAAACAACGCGTGTATTTGATACGCCAGGTTTCCCAAATGAATACCTTGCAACAGCTCAAAACCAAGGTAAAAACTTAGAAATTCTGCAACAAACAAACGATATTACTTGGACATTCATCAGCCCTTCTGCACTATTCGCATTAGGAAAACGTACTGGTTCTTATACAGCTGGACAAGACAATCTCCTTGTTAACGCAAAAGGTGATAGCTACGTAAGTTACGAAGACTTCGCAGTTGCAGCACTTGATGAAATCGAAAATCCAAAACACGTAAACGAACGCTTCACAGTTGTTTCTGAAGCTGAATAATACAAAAATGCGCGTAGACCCAACATCTACGCGCATTTTTTATTACAATGTTTTCTTTACTAGCTTTAATCCACTTTGAGTGATTTTAAATTCAACTTCTGTTGAAGCCACTTGTTCTGCTAACTCATTCTTTTTATACCATTTCAGACGACTTGGTTCTGCATGATACACTTTTACTACATCACCATACTCAAATGAAGTAACATTTACCTGTTCCGCAAAATTCTTTGAAGTTTCTTGCCCTTCCGCTGATATATGCTTTTTCTTATTCCCATTTTGATCATAAATCGCAAAGCCTATATACTCTTCGTTCACAAAACGATAATGAATCACATCATTCGTAAATGTTGCATGTAACTTCTTTTCATCATGATTTAACGTAATAATAGAACGTGTAACATCGGACACACCTTGATAGACTAGACTATCCCCATATGTCACTTCTACAGGAACTTCCGTCACTTTCTTATTTCCAAATCGATCTTTCGTTTCTACTTTCACTGTTTGCTGACCAATTTTTGTCGTATCTGGTTTCCCTACAAAACCTACTACTTCTCCACCCTGTACTTCAACAAATTTCTTCGCATCTAGCGTTTCACTATTTGTTCCGATTACTACTTGCTGCGGATTTGCTTTTACTGTTTGCTCACCGTCTAATCTTTCAAATCCATTTTCAGTGATTTTGAAGACTAATTCCTTTATCTCTTTACTTTTTCCTTCGCCCACATATACATCTTTTTGATACCAATGTAAACGAGAAGATTCCGCATGATATACTTTCACTACATCTCCATACTCAAATGCAAGTCCATTTACTTCCTTAGCAAATTCTTGCGTATTCTCTAAACCTTTTACCACTATATTTTTCTTCACTGTTCCTTCTTTATCGTACAGTGTGAATTCAAAATACTTTTCATCTTTAAAGTAATCATGAATTAAGTTCTTTGTATGTGTCGCACTCAGTTTTTTCGTATCATGATGCAAAGTTACAATTGATTTCATATCGTCGGCACCATAACTTAATCCATATACAAGTAGGCTATCTCCATATGTTACTGTTAAAGGAACTTCTGTCACTTGCTTATTTCCAAACATATCTTTCGTTTCTACTTTTACTTTTTGTTCACCTAGTTTTGTTGTATCTGGTTTCCCTATAAAACCTACTACTTCTCCACCTTTTACTTCAACAAAGTTTTTCGCGTCTAACTTTTCAACGTCTGTTCCTACTACTACTTGTTGCGGTTTCGCTGTTATTTCTTGTTGAGTCGCCATTCTTTCGAAACCTTGCTCCGTAACTTTAAAGAATACTTCATGAACGCCATACTCTGTATCCACGAATTCATTCTTTTTATACACTTTAAATCTATCAAACTCTTTTTGATATACTTTTACTACATCACCATACTCAAAAGTCATTCCATTGAATTGTTCTGCAAATGCTTTCGTATTTTCAGATGCTTTTACAGATACTACTTTCTTCTCTTTTCCAGCTTTATCGTATACAGTCATCTCCATATACTTCTCATCTGCAAATGAAGTATGCATTGAACCTTCTGAATTTGTTGTACTAAATTTCTTTTCTTCATGGTTTAATGTCACAATCGATTTAATATTCGTTCCACCATGCCATGTACCAAAGAACATAATGCTATCACCGTAAATTACTTCTAATGTAACCTCTGTCACTTGCTTATTTCCGAAACGGTCTTTCGTTTCTACTTTTACTTTTTGTTCACCGATTTTTGTTGTATTTGGCTTTTCTACAAATCCAACTACTTCCCCATCTTTTACTTCAACAAAGTTTTTCACGTCTAACTTTTCAACATCTGTTCCAACTACTACTTTTTGCGGTTTCGCTGTTACTTCTTGCAACATATCCATTCTCTCAAAACCTTTTTCTGTCACTTTGAAGAATAGTTCTTTTGCCCCTTTTTTCTCACCTTGACCAGTAAGGGTATTATTTTGATACCATTTCAAACGATCCGGTTCTGCGTGGAATACTTTTACTACATCTCCATACTCGAATTGCATACCATTCACTTGCTTCGCAAAGTTCTCTGATGTTTCTTGTCCCTCTGCTGTTACATGTTTTTTCTCTTTTCCATCTCGATCGTATAACGTGATACCCATGTATAACTCTTTATTAAAATACTCATGAATCTCGCTATCCATATCAGTCACATGGAATTTCTTCTCTTCGTGCTTTAAAGTTACAATTGAAGCAATATCATCGCCATATCCTGCGTATACAATACTATCTCCATAAACCACTTCTACAGGTACCTCTGTCACTTGCTTATTCCCAAAACGATCTTTCGTTTCTACTTTTACTTTTTGCGGTTTCGCCGTCACTTCTTGTAAACTATCTTTTAATTCGAACCCTTGCGGAGTAATTTTAAAGAATTTTTCTTTTTTATTTTTAGCTTTCCCTTGATCTACAAGTTCGTTATTTCGGTACCATTTTAAACGACTTGGTTCTGCATGGAATACTTTTACTACATCACCATATTCAAAATTCAATCCATTTAGTTCCATCGCAAATCGTTTTCCACTTTCTTGCCCTTCTGCTGATACACTTTTCTTTTCAATCCCATTTTGATCATATACTGTTAAACCTATATATTTTTCTTTATCAAAAAGGTAATGTATTTCATTACTAATAAAAGCGACATGTAATTTTTTTTCATTGTGACGAAGCTCCACTGTCGACATTACATCATTTGAAATCCCTTGAAAAATCATACTGTCACCATAAACAGCATTGACTGGAACAGTAATTAAATTTTCATTCCCTTTTTCATCCTCAATTTCTACTAACACTTCCTGTTTTCCACTCTCTAATTTAGACCATATAATCTTACCTGTTACTTTTACATTCTCACCTAAATTTTGAACAAGTTTACCCGCTTGCTCTTCATCAAAATTGGTACCAACTACAAGGTTTTGTACCTCATTAGCAGGTTCACCATACGGAACTTTATACGGTTCAACTTGCTTCTCGCGAATATCATTACTATCTGTAGCTTTCCATATTTCTTTTTCTAATTTAGGTAAATTTAATTTTTCTATTTTTTCTCTAGTCTCATCACTTGGAGTTAATCCCCATTCTTTAAAGAAAGGAACTAAATTTTGTCCTGCCACTTTTGATGTCATATAAACAAACATTTGCTTTTTCTCTTCATCAGAAGTAGGCAATTCCTCCTTAGGTAACATACGATAAGCTTGATGCAGTCTCGGATAAAAATGTTCTCCGTAAACAACATTTAATTGCCAAAACATTGTAAGAGGATCAAATTCATCAATTATTCTTTCTTCTATAGGTTTCTCTAAGTACTCAAATGACTTTTTATAGTGCCCATCCATTTCTAATTCATTTCCTAATGCTTTTTGCACCATTAAAGAATAAATATTGACTGTTACTTCTCCAATAGCATCCCAATCCCAAGGACTTTGCTGATGTAGATGTCCAACTTCATGCCATGGTCCCCAGCCATCCTTTTCAAGCACTTCTATATCTAAAACTCTATTCATTGCGCTTGGAATATATCCTGTATGATAATTTGTTGCAAACATAAAATCATCTTCAGCAGGCTTCCGTTTTTCAACAAACTGAACATAATGAATTGGAGATTTCGCGAGTCCAATTCCATCCTCTGATAAACCAGCTACTGCATTTTCTATTCGAATAATCTTATCATGCAATTTCATTAACTCTATCGGGCTTGTGTTTTTCATAAACTTTTGTATAGAGCTCGGACTAGCAGTAACTAAACTTCGCTCACCTTTTAATTCAACCGCATAAGGATCTTTATATTTCTTTAACATTTCATCCCAATCTTTTTTCGTATGCTTACCTAAAATAAACAAAGGAAAATGGCTACCACCCTTCGTAACTGAAGCAGTTACCTCACCTTCGTTATTCATATTGTAAAAATATAAAATACCACCTCTTGGCGATGAAATAACGTTTTTTCCAGGTTTTAAATCGAATTTTTCAGGTGCCTCTTCATCATAAGATCTCGTTCCTATGAAAGCTTGAATAGACTGTGTTCCTTTTATTTCAACTGTAATTTTTTCATTTGCCGCTGCATAAATTCCAGTCGGTTCATTAACAGAAAGATCAAAAGTTACTTTTAATCGTTCTGTTTCCTTGTCTATATCCCCTTTTCCAGGTACCTGGAACGTCCTTTGCTCAAATTTGTTCTCTTCCAAATTCCCACCTTTAACCTCTTCTAAAGGCGCTGCATATCCTTTCGATGCTTCGAAAGCTACTGGCGATAATAATGTAGATATACATATTCCAGCTACTAATACCCTACTCGTCTTTTTCTTCGACATAATCTGTGTCCCCTGTTCCTTTATTTAGAGAAACCACCCTATGCATATTCATCTAATAAGAAATCCTATTATTTTTATAAAAACATTTAGTGAATAGACTAACACCTCGCGCACCTGTATCATTTACTACCGCATATCTCTCCATGTATTTACTTTCCTACATTATAAAAATTTTTATGTACTTTATTCTCCTCACTTCTCTCTGCTTGTGATGAGTTCTCTCTACATAAATAGAGAATAGTAAACGATATATTTTCAGTATTGTCATCTATACATCTAAAGTTGTAAATAACAAATAGAATCTTACATTTTCTTCATATATGACCATCTATAGGTAGTTTTTCCAACTGAATTCTACACGCTTTCTACTTTGTTTGATAGCCTTTTCAATCAGAATAATGTTACAATTTTGTGAATAAAATCCACTAATTGTAACGTTTGGATTTCACTATATTTATATTATTTCAAAATAAATTTCAAACTGTATAAACAGCGCTCTCATTCGATATATAATTTTCCTGATATAATTTTAAAATTCATATAAAAAAGCACTGGCACACGCCAATGCTTTTTCATTATCTCTTTTGATTCGGTTTATGTGGTTCATTTGGAGTATGTGGTTTATTATTCTCATGACCATTTGTTGTTTTCCAACTGACCGATAACTCCGGACTTGTTTTTTCTTCACTACGCTCAAGTAATACAACTGCATTTTGAATAGTCGGTGTCCCTTTATGTGCAATCCCTTGTAACTTTGTTAAATTCCCTAATACTTTAAAGCTAAACCCACCAGCTGGTGTTTGTTTCGGAATTAAGATGCGGAACTTTTCTCCTACATTAAATTCCGTTTTTGCTTCGCCCTTTTCATTTACAAATTTCGCGCCTTCTGGTGCACCTGTTGCTTGCACTTTATATGTTCCGCTTTTCGCATTTGTTTCTACTGTATATAAACCTGTTTCAAAGAAATCATTTTTCAACACTGCTTGTTGTTCTTCTGACGGCACGACACTCATCGTAATTTCTTGTAATTCTTCACTAGCACTCGCTTTTGCAACGATGTCTTTCGTTACTTTTTCTACATTTTTATTACGGAACTCTAAATCGTTAATATCAATTTGCTTTAACGCATTCCATACTGCAAGCTGCGTTGCGTAATGGGCATCTCTCCAATCAGAAACACCTAATTCTTGTGGGCTCTTTTGCGGATACCCATTTAACAGTACACGGTATACATTAATATCCACTTTTCCCATTTCCGGTAAATCTTGACCGCTTGGAGATTTCAAATCTACATTTAAGCAAAAGGCAATTTTTCCATCTGCTGTTTTAATAAGCTCTGTTCGAATTGGTTTCTTCTTTGACCTACTATAACTCCAATCCATTTCATACTTTGTATGATCCATAACTTCCGCGAATGCTTTTTGAAGTGGAAATAATAAGTTCGCAAATACAAATAAAACACTCAAAAAAGCGGCCATTAGCTTGAACGATCTTTTTATATTCATGTTTACAACCCCTTATGAAATAACAAATTTTCTTCTGTTTATTATTTAGTTAGAAACTTTTTTTATGCATAAGCAAAACAAAAAAGAGTGCAAACTGTTTGCACCCCTTCTCTCCACTATAAGTTTAGAAATCAAAGTTATCAGGATCTGGACCAACGCGATGATTTTCATTTAACGCATCAATTTTCTCCATATCTTCTTTCGTTAATTCAAAATTAAATATATGAGCATTTGCAATAATGCGGTGTTCTTTCGTTGATTTCGGAATTGTTACAACTTCATTTTGAAGATCCCAACGTAAAATGATTTGAGCTGTCGTTTTATCATACTTATCAGCAATTTCTTGCAATGTTTCGTTATCTAACAATTGACCTTGCATAAGTGGTGACCATGCTTCCATTTGAATACTCTGCTCTTTACAGAAAGCTTGTAATTCTTTTTGTGTTAAGCGAGGGTGATATTCCACTTGGTTAATCATTGGCTTGATTTCCGCATCTTTCATTACATCTTGTAAGTGATGAACTTGGAAGTTACTTACACCAATTGCACGTACGCGCTCTTCTTTATAAAGTGTTTCTAACGCTCTCCATGTATCTTTATATTTTCCTTCTACAGGCCAGTGAACAAGGTATAAATCTAAATAGTCTAGTTCTAATTTTTTTAAGCTCTCTTCATATGCAGCAAGTGTCGTTTCATACCCTTGATCTGCATTCCACACTTTTGAAGTAATAAATAAATCTTCTCGAGTAATCCCTGCTTCTTTTATACCAGCACGAATTCCTTCTCCTACAGCTTTCTCATTTCCATAAATCGCAGCTGTATCGATACTGCGGTATCCTGCTTTAATCGCCGATTTCACAGCTTCTACAAGTTCTGGTCCATCTTCTACTTTAAATACACCTAAACCGAACCAAGGCATTTCTACACCGTTATGCAATGTTGTTGTACTTTGTAAATTTTTCATTATATTTTCTCTCCCTTATTTCACTTGATCTCTTTTTTCTAATGTCATACTCCACATTGTTAAAATAACAGCCCCCGCTACCATGATGCCGCCTACCCAGGCCGTATGAATTAACCCTAACGAGTTCGTTACAATACCGCCCAAGTAAGCACCAAGAGCAATTCCTGCGTTAAATGCTGCAATGTTAATCGCTGATGCCACATCAACAGCACTTGGAACAAATCTCTCAGCCAAGATAACGACATACACTTGTAGCCCTGGAACATTCATAAACGCAAATAGTCCCATAAAAATAATTGTGATGAGTCCAGCGACTTTAAATGGCGCTGTAAATGTTAAAACAAATAATACAATTGCTTGAATAAAGAACATGTAAAATAATGCTCGAATCGGATTATGATTTGATAATTTCCCGCCAACCATATTCCCAATCGCAATTGCAATTCCGTACACTAACAAAATAATTGTAACGGTACTTGATTTAAATCCTGTTACTTCTTGTAATAGCGGAGATAAATACGTAAATGTTACGAATGTCCCCCCGTACCCTAATGCAGTAATAGTAAATACAAGTAATAGTCTTCCATTCGTAATCAGTTTGAATTGATCACGAAATGATACGGATGTACCTTTTTTCAAGTTAGACGGAATTAGCATACTGTTAGCGATTAAGGCAACGATTCCAATTGCCACAATTACCATAAACGATGCTCTCCAGCCAAATTGTTGACCGATAAATGTTCCAATTGGTACGCCTGTAATGGTCGCAACAGTTAAACCAGTAAACATAAATGCAATTGCACTTGCACGTTTATTCTCTGGTACAAGCGCAGCCGCAATTGTGGATCCTATCGACATAAAAACACCATGCGCAAACGCAGATACAACCCTCGCGATAAGTAACACAGTAAAACTTGTTGCCACTGCCGCAATTCCATTACCAATAATGAAAATAATCATAATCCACATTAATAACGTCTTTCGCGACATACTAGCTGTTAACGACGTTAATACTGGGGCACCAAACGCTACTCCTAATGCATATAAAGAAACGGTTAAACCCGCTGTTGTAACAGAAACATGTAAATCCTCTGAAATAGATGGTAATAAACCGACACTAATAAATTCGGTTGTACCAATTCCAAACGCACTAATTGCTAGTGCTAATAAAGCAAACATACTTCTTCTATTCGTCTGTACCGCTGAAGAAGATACTGTATATGAATTCACTTGAACTCCTCCTTAATGCGAGAAATCCAATCATAATAGTGTGATAAAAAGGCCTTTTTATCTTCTACAAACATAACTTTACTGCTGATATATGCTATTATGAATGGCTTCACTCTTTTTTTGAAGAACGCACTTTGAAGTACGATAGGTACCAAAAAGTAACATAGGCACTTTTTAGTACCGTACTACTCATTTCCCTCTTACGTATGCTATTATGGAACATATTCAACATGATAAAAAGTACGTACTTTAAAGTGCTATAGGTACTTTTTAGTAACATTTAAATTATTTAGCTTCTTTTGTTGGAGAACTGAAATCTATATTCATCAAAGGAGATTTTTTATATGAAGAAATATAATATTCCCGTTGAAGCGACTTTAGAGGTTATCGGCGGAAAATGGAAAGTCGTTATTCTTTGCCACTTAACGAAAGGTACAAAGAGAACGAGTGAATTAAAACGTCTCATGCCTGGTATTACACAAAAGATGTTAACACAGCAATTACGCGAATTAGAAGAAGACGGAGTTATTCAAAGAAAGGTATACAATCAAGTACCACCGAAAGTAGAATATTCTCTTACAGACTACGGTTGGTCTTTAGAATCCATTCTTGATTCTCTTTGTACTTGGGGCGAATGCCACCTTGAAAAAAGCGGTAACACATCGATGCTAATTACAGAAGGTGAACAATAAGAAAAGGAAAAAATGAACATAAATTTGTCCATTTTTTCCTTTTCTTATTTATATATACGTACATTTCCTATCTTATCAAAATAATTTATGCGCTTTCACGCCTTGTCAGTACTACGTTATACGCTTAATATCAAATAATTAGGAATCATTTTTATGTTAACATAGGTGTATATAGTATATAATATAGGATATATATTATATACACTTTCCGATAAAGGAACTTTCCATTATGCGGACAAGCCATGTATCGGACAGTTCATAAATAATAGGTAGGACATTATGGTTTTGGATTTATGATTTCAGCTTACTTGCTGGCATAAATTTAAAGGCATTTTATTGTGCTTTGTGAAACTTTGTATAAAGTTTCGCAAACGTTTACTATCTTACCTATCAAAAATAAGAGTATTGCTATCGTAAAGGAGAATTGGAGATGCCAGAAACTATGACTCAAACAAAGCCAGAACAAGAAACTGTACAAATTTCTGCTAGCCAAGGACAACTTGATGTACTTGATCAGTTGTTAAAACCTGAGGTACAAGAATCATTAACTACACTAGTAGAACAGCTTCCAAAATTAACTGAGCTTGTTAACATTTTAACTAAGTCTTATGATTTCGCTCAAACTGTTGCTACTGATGAAGTATTAAAAAGCGACACTGTTAGTGCAATCACAGAGCTTGTAGAACCTGTAAAAGATACAGTGAAAGGCATGGCTGCTACTGCAATCGAAGCGAAAGATCGTGCTGACGAAAGCAATGAAGTTATCGGCCTGTTCGGTCTATTAAAATTATTAAAAGACCCACAAGCGCAAAAAATGTTCCGCTTTGTGAACGCATATCTTCAAATTAGTGCAGAACGTAACAATAAATAAGTTAACTTATAACAACAATTAGTAAAGACGGGGGATATCATACTATGTCAAAACAAATTGTCATCTTAGGCGCTGGTTATGGCGGTCTTCTTGCCGCTTTAAACGTACGTAAATATTACAGCAAATCAGAAGCGCAAGTTACAGTGATTAACCAATACCCAACACACCAAATCATCACTGAACTACACCGCCTTGCAGCTGGTAACGTTGCTGAGCAAGCAATTGCAATGCCACTTACAAAGCTTTTCAAAGGTAAAGACATCGATCTTAAAATCGCAACAGTTGAGTCATTCTCAGTTGATAGCAAAGAAATTAAACTAGCTGGTGGCACTACTTTATCTTACGACGCACTTGTAGTTGCTTTAGGAAGTAAAACTGCTTACTTCGGTATTCCAGGACTAGAAGAAAACAGCATGGTATTAAAATCTGCTGCTGATGCAAACAAAATCTACAAACACGTTGAAGACCGTATTCGTGAATACGCGAAAACGAAAAACGAAGCTGATGCTACAATCGTAATCGGTGGTGGCGGATTAACTGGCGTTGAGCTAGTTGGTGAGCTTGCTGACATTATGCCTAAACTTGCAAAAAGCCACGGCGTAAATCCAAAAGAAGTTAAACTTCTTCTTGTTGAAGCAGGTCCAAAAATCCTTCCAGTATTACCAGACCACTTAATCGAACGTGCAACTACTAGCCTAGAAGCACGCGGTGTTACATTCTTAACAGGTCTTCCTGTAACAAACGTTGCTGGCAATGAAATCGACTTAAAAGACGGTCAAAAACTTGTTGCTAACACATTCGTTTGGACAGGCGGCGTACAAGGTAACCCATTAATCGGTGAATCAGGTCTTGAAGTAAACCGTGGCCGTGCAACAGTTGATGCATACCTACAATCTACTTCTCACAAAGACGTATTCGTTGCTGGAGACAGCGCTGTTGTCTTCGCTCCAGACGGACGTCCATACCCACCAACTGCACAAATCGCTTGGCAAATGGGTGAGTTAATTGGATACAACTTATACGCAGCACTAGAAGGCAAAGCATTCGAAGAGTTCGCACCTGTAAACTCTGGAACACTTGCTAGTCTAGGACGCAAAGATGCTGTTGCTACAATTGGAGCAAGCAATACTCCACTTAAAGGCTTACCAGCATCATTAATGAAAGAAGCAAGTAACGTTCGTTACTTATCACACATTAAAGGTCTATTCAGCTTAGCTTACTAATCTGAATATAAGCCCGAATCATGCCCTGCATGGTTCGGGCTATTTTTGTCCCGCATTAACGGGCAGTAAAACTTCCACCTTAAATTCAGTGAATGCAGGGATGAAGTTGGAAGATTAACTGCCCGTAAAAGCCCGATTGGTTCAACTAATAATCAGTGGGGATGAACAAAATCCCCACTGATTAAAGTTTCACTTTATCCGTAATTTTCTCTAACTTATTTATTCGGCAGAAGAATATTATAACCCTTTTAATTATCTAAATTTACTGATTATTTTATGTCTAAATTGTGTATATGAAAAGATGGAAGTATTCTTCCTACTCCCATCCTTTCACACAAATTATTCTCCTAACTTCACTAAGCTGTAGTTCTTCTTCCCTTTACGAATAATAATAAATCGTCCATCAAATGAATTTTCTACAGTAACATCTGTACCCACATCCGTTACTTTTTCGCCATTCATCGAAATAGCTCCATTATTAATATCCTCACGTGCTTGTCGTCTAGATGGCTCAATTCCTAAATCGACTAGCCATTCTACGATATTTTTCGTCTCCTTTGAAGACTGGAATGTTGGCATCTCTTTAAAGCCCTGTTCAATTTCATCGGCTGTTAACGATTTAATATCCCCGCTAAATAACGCTGCTGTAATTTTCACAGCTTGCAGGAAGGCCTCTTCTCCATGAACGAATTTCGTCATTTCTTCCGCTAATACTTTTTGCGCTTCACGTCTATGAGGCTCTGTTTCTACCTTCGTTGCCAATTCATCAATGCGCTCTTTCGTTAAGAACGTAAAGTATTTCAAGTATTTAACTACATCACGGTCATCTGTATTCACCCAAAACTGGTAAAATTCAAATGGTGTTGTTTTTTCAGGATCAAGCCAAACTGCACCACCTGCTGATTTACCGAACTTCGTACCATCTGATTTCAGTAATAACGGAATCGTTAATCCAAATACTTTCGCTTCGTGCCCTTCTAACTTACGAATTAAATCTAAACCACTCGTAATATTTCCCCATTGGTCACTACCACCAATTTGCAGTTGAACTTCTTCTTTCGTGTATAAATGATGGAAGTCCATCGCTTGCAAAATTTGGTACGTAAATTCTGTGAAAGAAATTCCTGTATCTAAACGACTTGCTACAATATCCTTCGCTAACATGCTATTAATGCTAAAGTTCTTTCCGTAATCACGTAAAAACTCAATAATGTTTATTTCATGTGTCCAGTCGTAGTTATTTACCATCTTCACTTCGCTATTTCCGCCAAAATCAAATAGCTTTTTCATTTGCTCTGTTAACGCATCCACGTTATGCTGAACTACTTCTAACGTTTGAAGTTGACGTTCTGATTGACGTCCGCTCGGATCACCAATCGTTCCTGTTGCCCCACCAATTAAAATAACTGGATGATGGCCAGCTAACTGGAATCTCTTCATCATCATAAACGGAATTAAATGTCCAATATGCATACTATCACCAGTCGGATCAACTCCGCAGTATAGTGAAATCTTTTTCTCTTCTACTAGCTTACGTAAACCTTCTTCATCAGTCTGTTGATTCACAGCGCCGCGCCATTCTAATTCATCAATAATATTCATCTTTTGTCATCCCCTTTATTTTTTAAAACAAAAAGTCCCTATGTCTATGACATAGGGACGATTATTCACCGTGTTACCACCCAGTTTGTATAAATAGCATAGCTACTCATACCACTCTTAGCAATAATATCGATTGCCAATCCGCTTAGCATTACCTAAGATACTCCAGAGTGTAATTCGCAAGTTTGTTTGTGCTAGGTTCCAGCAACCCCTAGCTCTCTCGTTAACAGTGACAAACTGCTACTGGGCTCTTTCAACGTATGTTATTTGTTAAATTATTAGCCATTATATTGAATTGAAAACAAATTGTCAACAATACCCAAATGTTATTTTAAAATAATTCATACTTTTATACGCTTTTAATTCAAAGATTATTATAGATCTTCTCCAATAATCCTTACTTCTCGCTCTAACTTCACGCCAAATTTCTCTTCAACAGTCTTTTGTACAAAGTGAATTAAATCGATGTAATCTTGTGCTGTTCCGTTATCAACATTCACCATAAATCCAGCGTGTTTTAAAGAAACTTCCACTCCGCCAATTCGCTTACCTTGTAGTCCTGATTCTTGAATCAATTTACCAGCAAAGTTATTTGGTGGACGCTTAAATACACTACCACATGAAGGATATTCTAGAGGTTGTTTTGATTCACGTTTAAACGTTAAATCATCCATTTTTTCTTTAATTTCTTCACGCACACCTTCTTGAAGCTCAAATCTCGCTTCAAGAATAATGTAATGGTTGTTTGCAAATACACTCTTACGATATCCAAATTCAAATGCTTCTTTCGTTAAAGTACGTAACTCTCCATCACCTGTCATTACGACAGCTTCTGTTAATACAAACGATACTTCACCGCCGTATGCGCCAGCATTCATATATAAAGCTCCGCCAACTGAACCTGGAATGCCACAAGCAAACTCAAGACCCGTTAAATTATGATCTAATGCAATACGTGATACATCAATAATTGCTGCACCACACTGTGCCACAATCGTCGTTCCTGTTACAGTCACATCTGTAATGTGAATTAAACTTACTGTAATCCCACGAATTCCACCATCTTTAATAATGACATTCGATCCATTTCCTAAAAACGTAACTGGAATATTATATTCGTTAGCATATTTGATAACTTCTTGAATTTCATCATAATTTGTCGGCGCAACGAACACATCTGCTTTTCCACCAACTTTAATATGCGTATGATTCTTTAACATTTCATCTTGTTTCACATGACCTTCAGGCAATACCGTACTTAAATATTTATAAACCTCTTGCATATTCATTTTACGATTCCTCTATTTCTATATTCTTTTTATCCCGTTATACGGGCCCATAATATCCCCACATACATGAACGAACCTAAAGTGGTGGATACAGTGTACCCAAAATCAATTCGAGACACCTATAAACCTCTTAATTTATAAGAGGTGCCACTCATATTAAAATATATATTGCATAATAAAGCAACCAAAATGGGCTACTAAACTTGACATGTCATCAGAAAGACAACAATTTGTAAAATATATTACTTTTTCAAAACACTATCCTTCAGTATCTTACTATACCATACGAAAATAAAGTGGTATTTTTTTGTAATCTTTACTTTATTTTCATCAATAAAAAAGATGCTTTTACCTATGTAAAAGCATCTTTTTTATTACTTATTGTAATTTACTTTTCGTTCTCTTCTTTTTCCTTATCAAACCATAATAGCTCATCGTCATCAACTTCACCATTATAATTGATTAGAATCTCTTCTCCCGCTTTTATATCTTTGTAAGCAAAGAAGTTAAACGTGTGATTCTCAAAGACAATATCATACGTTGCATTCGGATTATATGCATGATTAAATAACATGCCGTATCCTAAAAGGAATGCTGTATGATTTACCCCATACTCAAATGCGTAGTCAGCAAGTAACGTTTTCTCAATGTGTTCATGCTGTTCATTCGGATAAGAGATAACTGGTGCTGAGTGAATCAACTCACCCTTTTTAATATCACGAGTTGCAAATACCCCTCTATTAAATTCTCCATCACTAAGTTCAGAAGTCTTAACTTCGATCATATGCGTCACCTATATAATTCTTTCTTTGAAGTATTTTATTCCGCTATTTGCGGGGTTCAACTAATAATCAGTAGCGTATAGCCCCACTAATTAAAGTCTCAGTTTATCTCCTTAAGCTTGGCAGAAAACGCGCAGAAAAGCAATTAAATTACTATCAAGTATTCATTTAAATGAAAAAAGAGCACACATAGTGTGCCCTTTTTAAGAGATATTACTTTTCTAAAATATTTTCTAGCAACTTCACTTGCTCGCTAACAGTATGCAACGTCTTCACCGATATATCATTTCGATGTTTTTCTTCTTCCACACTTGCTAACACTTCTTCCGTAGCCGCAGAAGTTTGCTGAATTACATTAGAAGCATATGTAACATCCTTTACGATATTTGTCGTTTTAACCTGCAAGTTTTCTTGATGACCAACAATCTCTCTCATTACATCATTAATTGCATCAATAAACTTTCCTAAATCCGTTACATTTGTTAAAACACTTGCTAGCATTTCATTACATTCTTCTTGTACTTTTTCTGATTTTTCTACCTGTACTTCCACTTTACTTGCCTGATTACTAAACTCCTTCAAAATACCTTGAATTCTCCCCGCAGAGCGATTCGATTCTTCGGCAAGCTTTAATACTTCATTCGCTACAATAGCAAATCCTTTTCCATGCTCGCCCGCTCTTGCCGCTTCAATATTTGCATTTAAAGCTAGCAAACTCGTCTGACTTGAGATATTCGTTATTACATCTACAATTTCGTTGATTTGCTTCGACTGCATCATTAAATCTCTAAATATAATTCCTGATTGTGAAACAACATCATTTAAACTTCTCATATTCGCTTCAAAATTTCGTAAAGTATGTACACTACCCTTTGAAATCTCTAAACTTTCATCAACACGAGTCGATGCATTTCTTACTTGCGAAATGATTTGTTCAATATTCCCTTCCATATCGTTCAATACTTCTACTGAACGTGACATCATCTCTGATTGTGATTGAGTGCCAACTGCCACCTCTTCAAAAGCAAAATTAATTTCACTCATCGACTCCATCGATGTATTCATATTTTGTCTTAAGTGATTGAAATTACTATCTAGATTCACAACCGTTTCCTCAATCAGTCTTTGCGTTTCTTCTAGCTCCTGAGCTTTCCTCATTACTTCTTGCTTCTCATCACTTAAACGAGCTAGCAGATTAGAGCCAATCTTCGTTACGCCCCACATAGCGATCGTTACGATTGCTAACAAGCTTGCGAAGTTTGCAGCTTCAGATGCCGCTGTATAAGCAAAAAATTGCTTCGGCCAATAACTACAAAGAATAAATGTGATAATAACCGCCACTCCGCCGAGAATGATAACGAGACGTTCACTTAAATAAATAAGTGAAACTGCTAATGTAAAGTAGACCATTTGAAATACAGCCGGACTTTCATTAAAAGCTTGTACCATAATGAAAGACATAATAAGCAACATAAATGTCATGATATATTTATACATCGCTTCCATGCTTTCTATAAAAGTAAACAGCGTTCCAAATACAACAACTGAAATACCACAAACCCAAAACGCTATTGCTCTCTCTGTAAAAATATATCCGTAATACCCAATCGCGATTATTCCAAGAAAGAAACTACAAATCGTAATGAACAGCAATAAATGATTTTTCTGTGATTCTTTCTCCAGGTTAGAAAAACAAGTTCTCTTTAACCACTCCATATATGAAACCCCACCTTCTACTTATACATATCGATTACTTCAGCTTAAATACCGCACTTACTGGGTTATGATCGCTATTTTCAAACTTTAAATCTTTCCCTTGTACATTTACAATTTCCACATTCGGTGAAACGATAAAACCATCAATAATTGTGACAAAGTTTTCACCTTCCACATACTTCTTCACATCATCTCTCACAGTCATAACAGACGGGTCTACAGCCCACTTAAAGCCACCATCAGTAAAGTCCTTTGGTAACTCTACTAACCACTCAGGACGCTCTTTCACAAACTTCGGATCACTTAACTGAGCGTCCGAAAGTAATTGATTCCAATCTCCGCCCATTATTACGTAATCACCATTTTCATAATGCTTGTTCATATATTCTTTTAAAAACTCTACTTGCTGTTTTCTAATTTTCCCGCCTTCATCATACGCAGACAAATGTAAATTTACGAGTCTCACAAACTTCCCATTATTAACAGGTATTTTATGCTCAACAATCGCTCGATCTAAATCAAACAAACGCTTTGGCCAAGGCTCCATTCCAGGAAGTTGGAACCTCTGCGCTGTTTGAACTGTATATTTAGAAAACGTACTTAGTCCAGCCTCCGCATATCCCATTGGACTTGTAATTGGTACAGGGACCCATTTTGTATCATAGTTCTTTCCGAACGACGAAGCATAATCAGGTAATCCTTTTTTCAAAAATTCATGTCCATTTACATCAAAAGATCGCAGTGATTTTATATCAACCTCTTGTAATAAGGTAAAATCACTATTCTCATTTTGTAAAAACGAAAGCATATTCTTTAAATTCGTTTCCGTTTGCTCTTTACTACTTGAACCAGAACCTTTTCCACCATCCATAAAGAAGTCTTGATCCTTATCTAATCCAGCATATCCAATATTAAATGTTGTAACTTTAAATTCATTTCCAAGCGCTAACACACGTTCCTTATTATTTTCCACCTTCAAACTTATAACATTAGCTGGCTGTTCTTTTGTAAGTGTCATATACGCTAAAAAACCACCTACAACTCCCACCCCTACTAAAATACATATAAGTACTATTTTTAATAATTTCTTCAAATAAACGCCCCTTTTCTAAAACATGCAACTTAATTATCTTTATTTTCAGTTAAATAAAACTGAATGACAGACATACGAAATATTTTATCACATAGAAAACCCTATATCACTATATTTAGTTTATAAGTAAATATTCTTGCTCTTACATCAGCAAAAAATACAAAATATCCCAACTTTTTCACTGGAAATCAAACGCGATGTTTAGTACACTATATGTAATAATCATAGGCGATGGAGTTCGCCATAACTGCTGCTTAGCTAATGACTCCTACCAGTATAACTACTGGTAGGAGTCTATTTTTTTGAGCAAGCTATTTAAAGAGGTGAAGAAATTGATTTATATTATCGTTGGCATAGCCGGTATATTAGGAGCCCTTTCTCGCTATTATTTAGGTCTTACTATTCATAATTCATGGAATCATTCATTTCCGCTAGCTACATTGCTCATCAACTTACTCGGCTGCTTCTTATTAGCGTGGCTGACTACGTATATCGCTCGGAGAAACATCTTGCCTTCAGAAATTATCACAGGCATTGGGACTGGATTCATCGGTTCCTTTACGACGTTTTCAACATTTAGTGTAGAAACTGTGCAACTAATCCATCTTTCTGAATGGGGTACGGCTTTCTTATATGTATCATGCAGCATACTTGGTGGTCTCATTATGTCTGGTCTTGGCTATACACTAGGTGATTTCTTAATTAAGAAACATCTTACGGAAGGTGATCACTTATGATAGAAGCTTTATTAGTGGCAACAGGTGGATTTTTCGGTGCTATTACACGATTTGCAATTAGCAATTGGTTTAAAAAAAGAAATAAAACTTCCTTTCCAATTGCTACATTTCTCATTAATATAACAGGGGCGTTTTTACTCGGATATATAATTGGCAATGGCGTCACTACAGGTTGGCAATTATTATTAGGTACTGGATTTATGGGTGCCTTCACGACATTTTCAACATTTAAACTAGAGTCCATTCAGCTCTTCAATCGTAAAAACTTTTGCATACTATTTCTATATTTAAGTGCTACTTATATTATTGGTATCCTTTTTGCATTTCTTGGAATGAAACTAGGCGGAATATAAAAAAAGAAAGCGACTCTTATCAGTCGCTTTCTTTCATAAGAAGTATGTCCCGCCATATGGAATGGAAAATAAACCCACTGGATGCACATCGTAATGTACAATTTGCATCGGAGGCTGTGAGTACGACATATACTGCCCTTGCATCATTTGTGCAAAATATGCTTGTTGCTGCATTTGAATCGCTTGATTCACAGCATGAATTGTCCCCTGTGCTCCTGCCAAAGTAATAGCCGATCCGACTTGCCTTTCAGGATAACAATAATGATTCACCATGATTCAGCTCACTTTTTATTTTTCTTCCCTATCGTATGTTTCTATTTCATGGCAAGTGTTTTATTACGCTGTCTTTTTTCGAAGCACCGAGAAAAGAGACACACACAAAATTGCAACAATTCCAGTGAAAGTAAATAAATATGCTAACGGAATTAAGTAAAATGGCTCCACTAAAGTTCCATCTCGTTTTACTTCCGAACCAATTACATTAAACATAATGATGCATAACACTCCTAAAAATATTGGACTAGAAGCTAATAAATATTTTTTCATCATAATCTCTCCTTTTTATACTGTAAGATTAAAAATTTAAACACTTTGATCTATTACTGTTTTTTTAACCTTGAAGTAATAAATCCAAATAACGAAATACCAATACCACTAAAAAACAGTAAATAACTTATTGGTACTAAGAAAAAGTACGGTTCTATAAGCAAACCAGTTCCATCCATTTTACTAGTTGCACCGTGTATGAATAAACAAGTAGCTCCTAATGATATCAATACAATTGCTAATAAATATTTTTTCATAATATATTCTCCTTTGATTTCACAATTAATTTATCTGCATTCCTTTTTACTATTATCACTACCATCATAATAAGCACACTAACATTCTCAGTCAATAACTATTTATCGTTTCGCGATAATATATTATTGTTAAACGTAACAAAAAGGCTATAGACAATCATTATCTATAGCCTTTTCACTCCATTATTTCGTTCTAAAATATTGCTTCTGAAACATACACATTCTTATCGCATTATGGTAGTTACCATCAACGAAAAATTCGTCGAGAAGTTCTCCTTCTACCATAAATCCAACTTTTTTATAAACATGTACAGCTTTTTCATTCTCTTTATCAACAACTAAATAGAGTTTATGCATATTTAATACAGAAAAAGCGTAATCCATCGCTAAACGCGTCGCTTCCGCTGCATAGCCATGTCCTTGATAATTCGGATCAATAATAATTTGGAATTCTGTTCTTCGATGAATATAATCAATTTCCACTAACTCAACTAATCCAACCATCTCATTATCTTTCTCTAGGATAAAACGCCGTTCACTTTGATCATGTATATGTTTATCGTATAAATCCTGCAGCTCCACAAATGCCTCATACGGCTCTTCAAACCAATACGACATAATATGTGCATTATTATTCAGTTCGTGTACAAACTTTAAATCTTCTCGTTCTAAAGGACGTAACTTCAAATCCTGACTCATTGCTATAACCTCCAAGTAAAAGAAACTTCTTCACTTAATTTCTCAATTTTTTTCAATTTCAAACGCCCTATTTACATTGTAAACTTTCAAGTAACTTGAAGGTCAAGACATAAAAAGTTAGTGCAAGCTACGCCTGCACTAACTGACCCTAACGACGAAAAACCTATTAAAGTTGCTAATGCCCCAATTCCACAAATCTTTTTTGCTCTTGAATTCCCCCAAAATTTGTTAAACATGAATCACATCACTCCTTTTTAGATTCCCTTATTACAAGAACATGATAAACTAATATAAAAATTTCATGTCGAAATTTACAACTTATTAACGAAAAAATGAAAAAAATGCAGATATTTACTGTAAGTTAATAAAAAAACAAATTACCCTTAACCTACCCTAGACCCGTGTAGGCTAAAATATTATTGTGAACGTTTTTCTGAAAATTAAGAAAAGTAGATAAATCTATGAGAATACAATATAGAAAGTATTCATTATCTGTAATTTCACTAGCCCTATTTACTCTTATTGGTTGTACTAATAATGAGAAAAAAACAATAAAAACGAAACATATACTTTTGAGGATTCCCAAAAACGTGGTGATATTATTGAAAAAAACGATAAAGTTTATAACATAAAGAAATTAGATACTTTCGTAAAAAACTATAATTCAAATAAAGACGATTCAGTTAGAATTACTAAATTTAATAACAAGAACGAACCTATTATTATTGATTTAACTGTAAAAAAAGAAAAGGAATCTACCTCCGTCTATTATGATGTCAACTACACAAAAACAAGTGAGAAACATAATGAAAATCAAGAGATACAATATTCGAATAATACATGTCAAAAGATACAGAAAGATATCGAAGACAACAAAATAACTTATAAATTAGAATGTCCTGACACTATTCATTTGATTACAGCCTCAAAATAATAGGGAGGAAAATTGCAAATAAAAAAGTAGTGCAAACTTATGTCTGCACTACTACTCTTTTCTCAAATCTCTCATATTTGATATGTATAAAGCAATGACTAAAACAAGAATGGATCCCGCATATAACAACGTCTCCATCGGTTCCTCATGAGATACGATAATTAAACGAATTAACGCCGTAATTCCGATATAAATAAAATAACGTAACGGGAAATGATAATTCGACTTAAAATACTTAATAATCAATGCGATGAACTCGAAGTATAAGAAATAAACGATGATGCTCTCAACTAATTTATATGATGTATACTTCTTCGCTGAAAATATGTATTGAATAAATGTGATAGTCTCGTTAATTAAAAAGATAGATAAGACAATGGATAATATAATTAACGCTATATTTAATATCCACTGTAAAACGCTAGCTATAAGATGATCGATATTAAAGGACTTCATTTTATCTTTAAACTCCCCTTCGTGTAAGTACGTATTTATTATAGCAAAATTATACTAGCAAAAGTGTTAAATCAAATATGATCGTCCTCTTTCACTATCACTTCACCATCCTGATATTTACGCTTAATATAGCCGTTTCACCAATCTTTACTTTGTATCTTTTAGCTTTTTCACAATGAAACTATATGCGTCAAAATCGTTTCATGATATTATTACCTGCACATACCTACACTTTATATAATAACGGTACAGTACAAACAACGTACTGTACAAATATATGTGGGGGGATTAACTATGAACGAAGCGTTACTATTAGTCGACATACAAAATGATTACTTTGAAGGCGGCAATATGGAATTGCATCAACCTGAAAAAGCCGCACAAAAAGCGAAAGAAGTCTTGAAAGTATTTCGTGAAAAACATAAAACAGTTATTCACGTACAACATATTGCGAACAATGAAGGAGCTACTTTCTTCTTACCTGAAACAGTAGGTGTTCAAATTCATGATGATGTACAGCCAATCGCTAACGAAAGAGTCATACAAAAACATCACCCTAACAGTTTTTTAAGAACCAATTTATTTGAAACATTAAAGAATGAAGAAATAGATCAACTAGTCATTTGCGGCATGATGACTCATGTATGTATTGATGCAACAGTACGTGCTGCAAGTGATTTAGGATTTCAATGTGTTGTAATTGAAGATGCTTGTACAACAAAAGATTTAGAATTTCAAGGAAATCTGATCCCCGCAGTACACGCTCATCAATCGTTCATGAGTTCGTTAGAGTTTGGTGATATTTATGCAAAAATCATGTCGGCAAACTGTTTTATAAACAAGAGCAAATAAAGAATTACAGTTCCATATAAAAAAAGAAAGAATAAATCTCTTATTCTTTCTTTTTTTCGATTGTCTTAATGACAGTATTTATACGATAATCACCATAATGTAAAACATCTGCAAGAGTCTCTTCTAATTGCTGGTGCGAAGATGTGTGAAGAATCATGATATAACACCCATCGCCACTTATACGATACATTTCAGTAATTACGTCCGTTTTTTCAAAAAAGGTTTGAATTTGATTATGGTAATGTGGTGCATGCAGAAATAGTGTCACAAACGTCATAATAGACCCTTCTAACTTAGCCCTGTCGATATCTATCGTATATTTTTGAATGACACCTGCCTCTTCTAATTTATTAATTCGTTTCCCAACAGCCTGGCCAGTCAAATGTACTCTCTCTCCAATTTCCTTCCAGTTCATTCTAGCGTTTTCTTGTAGTAACTTTATAATTTTAAAATCTGTTGAATCGAACATGGACATCCCCTTCCTATAAGAATCCCTTCTATAAGATCTTCATTTCCCCTACAATTCATCTCAAAAAATTTTACAATACAATCAATTAACTCTATTAGAAATTACATTATTGTTAATGGCTTTCCTTCTTCCTTACAATGTATTTTTTTAACAGCTTTAAAAAGCCTTACTACACATAAATTGTAGTAAGGCTCTGACTATTTAAGATAAACATGAAACGACTTCATTATCTCTATACAAATAAGGTTTAGCAAATAATGTTGCCATCCCCTCCAAGGAAAAGAAACCTTATTTCAACTTTCCTATTGATAAGTTAACACGATAATTCCCGTATTTTAATAGTCGTCCTAGAAAGTTATCTAGTTCTTCATTGGAAGCAAAATGTGTTTTTAATAAATAACACCCCTCACCACTTATACGGTGTACTTCAGAAATCCCTTCTTCTCCTTGAAAGAAATTCATAAACTCTTGATGATTAGCTGTTGTTACGAACAAAGTAACAAATGCAGTCACTACTTGTCCTAATTTGATTCGATTTATTGCAATTGTATATTGTTCAATAATCCCTAAATCCTCTAATCTTCGAATTCGATTTCCTACGGCCTGCCCCGTCATATGTATTTTTTGACCAAGTTCTTTCCATTGTATTCTTGAGTTTTCTCCTAATAATTTCAGTATCTCAAAATCTGTTTGATCAATGATATAAACCAATCCTTTCACCGTGAAAGTAGAAAGCCAGAAAGTGTTTCGCCAACTTATTCTGCTTATCGATACAATTCACTATACTTAGTTTATCCTCTTACATCACATTATTTATCAGTTATATTTACTTATAACACAGAGGACGCAACAAAAAAATACATCTAGATTTAAAGGAGGTTACAAATATGTTATTACAAGAAATTCTATCGTTCAATGAACAATTTGTAGAAAATAAGGAATACGCTCCTCGTGAAGCGACAAAAATGCCTAAAAAACGTATGGTTGTTGTTTCTTGCATGGATGCTCGTTTAATTGAGCTACTTCCAAAAGCTTTAGATATACACGATGGTGATGCAAAAGTTATCAGAAATGCAGGTGGTAAAATTGCTTCTGCTTTCGATAGTGTTATGCAAAGTGTTGTCGCGTCAGTATACGATTTAAATGCAGATGAAATCTTCCTTATTGGACACCATAGATGTGGTGCGAGCCAAACGAATCCAAAAGGAACACTTCAAAAAATATTAGATCGTGGAGTAGCTTCACCAGAAATTTTATCAGCGATTGAATATGCTGGTGTTGACCTTAAAAAATGGTTATTCGGATTCGATGATGTTCGCGATTCAACACAAGCTAATGTTGATTTAGTAAGAAATCACCCACTTATTCCAAAAGATGTTCCTGTACACGGTTTAGTTATTGATCCACATACAGGGAAATTAGATGTAGTGGTAGATGGATATAAAGCATTACATGGTGAAACAAAATAATTAATATTACTTACACGAAGGGAAGTTATTAGATATGAAAAGACAAGTATTAGATATGAATCGACCAGAAGCTACAAAAAAAATTTTAGAAGCAAAAATTGCAAAAGGTTTAACATGGGAAGAAATTGCAAAAGTAAGTGAAAACTCTGAGACTTGGGTTGTAACAGCGTTATTAGGACAAGCTACAATGACACGCCCAGAAGCAGAAAAAATCGGTAAACTATTAGAATTAGATGAAGAAGTAGTTCAAGCATTAACAGTAGTTCCACTTCGCGGCCAAGTAATGGAAATGCCTCCTACTGACCCAATTGCATATCGTTTATATGAAATGATGTTACAATATGCACCAACTATTAGAGAGTTAATCTTAGAAAAAGCCGGCGAAGGCGTAATGAGTGCGATTAACTTCAACCTAGGTGTGGATACACAAGAAGATCCAAAAGGCGGCGATCCTCGTATCGTGATTACACTTAACGGGAAATTCTTACCATTCCGTACTTGGTAATTAATTAAAAATCTATCTATATAATTAAAATAATTTTATAGATTTACAAAATCCATCCTTTTTAATCTAACTGTGTAGAAAGGATGGATTTTTACTATGCGATTCTTTTTCAGCAAAGGAGACTAATATGAATAAAAAATACTTTGATACGAGCTTTAGTATTCTACAATGGTTTGTGTTTCTATTAGCAAATGCAATTGCATTACCTATCATTATTGGTGGCATATTCCATTTACCAATAGAAGATATCTCAACATTAATGCAGCGGACTTTTTTAGTCGTGGGAGTAAGTTCGTTTCTACAAGCGTGGTTTGGGCATTGCTATCCCATAGCGGATGGGCCAGCAGGTTCATGGGTAAGTATATTTGTCATATTGGGACAAGTAGCTATGCATCAGGGACAAAGTGCAAAAGATGTATTACAACTTTTAGAAGGCGGGTTAATTATTGCAGGTATATTACTCTTCGTTCTTGGTATAACAGGGCTTGTTCATCGAACCTTACGTTTATTTACCCCTTTAGTTACAGGAACTTTTCTTTTAATCTTAGCACTTCAGCTTAGTGGTGTATTACTAAAAGGAATGATGGGATTACAAGAATCTGCAACTCATCCCGACTATACAACAGCTACTATTGCGCTCTTTGTTTTTGCTCTTATTACTTTCTTATCAATTAAAGGGAAAGGATGGATGAAAAGTTACGCTGTGTTACTTGGAATTTCATGCGGTTGGCTTTTGTATGCAGTATTAGGAAAATCATCTCATATGCCTTCACATACAACGCTAGTTAAGTTACCAGAGATATTTGCTTGGGGCACACCTAGATTCGATATTGGAATGACTCTAACTGCGACTTTATTTACCTTTCTTTTAGTTGCAAATACAATTGCTGCTATTTCGGCTGTAAAACAAGTGGCTCCGTTATCTAAAGAAAATGAAAAGCAAACACTGAACCGTGGTGTATGGGTCGGAGGTATATCACATATTATCTCATCATTGTTCTCTACAATTGGAATTGTACCATTACCTGCATCAGCAGGATTTATTCAACTAACAGGTCAAAAAAAGGTGAAGTCGTTTCTTATAGCAAGTCTTATATTAGCAAGTATTTCTTTTATCCCCTCAATTGTAAACTTTATATCCTTGCTACCAGGTCCTATTGCTAATTCTGCACTTTTAGCTACATTTGTCCAAGTAATAGGCATTTCATTTCAATCCATTTTACGTGAAGAATTAAAGCAACGCCGATTAACTATATTAGGAATTTCATTATTAATCAGTTTGGGAATAATGTTTCTTCCAGAAAGTGCATTTAGCGAAGTTCCTTCTTCCTTACAATATGTTTTAAGTAACGGATTACTCGTAGGTACTATGATCGTTATTTTGCTAGAACAATTTTGGAAAGAGTAAAATTTGTGACTAAGTAAAAAAGCGCCCTGATTACAGGGCGCTTTTTTATACCTAATGACTAATACTAGCCGTTGGGTATAATGTTGTTCCTCCAATTGAAACTTTTATTTCATTTGTTAATGGAACATTTTGTTCATTAATAATTGTTCTCCACCATTCCCATGCAAGACCAGTACATTCTCTAGCTACGATTTTTATATTTTTTGAATTTGGTGGAAGAGGGATAACTGTAGAGTAATGAGCTGTTTTGTCTCTACCGCTACCATCCCATGTTTTATGTGTTAGTACTTCTTTCCCATTTTGATCAAATGTGAATTCATCCCAAGATACATCAAATTGAGCAACGTAAGCACCGTAATGATCAAGTATCATTTTAGCACTTGAATATTCTGTAGTTGTCGTCTCAATATAATCTGTATTGTTATGAACAGCAGCAGTTGCATTATCTTTTAAGAAAGTGCTTGTATATGAAATTGGGTATGCTGGATTTTTAAAACTTAATTCAGCATTATCTTTAATGATATTTCGGATTTCATTGAAATCTTTTGTAACAACCTTGTTATGCTCTTTCGCATCTCCGCCTAATACGACAGCAGTAAAGGTACTTTCTTCAAAAATATCTTTATACTGTCCACTCGTTTCGACGCTGTTATTCTTAAGTAAGGCTTTAAAAGCAGCTTGTACATCTTTACTCTTAGATGTTGTTTCTAATTTTACATAAACAGTTCTACCATAAGCTACATTTGAAACCATAACAGGTGGAGCCGAATTACTTACACCTTTACGAGTTAACTCACCAAAAGTAACACTATTATCAAAAAGATCGGATGGATTGTTAGGTAGTTCAGCACTTACGGTATAAAATATTTGCTTATATGCCGCTACCATCACTTTCTTCTCTCCATTTGCAACCGCATTAAAATCGATGTTTAGACTGTTATCGAGATATTTAGCGTTAACGTTAAGGGCACTTGCGATTTGTGATTTACTATAAACCATAGATTCTGTATACTGCATTCTTGCAGGTAACGTATGTGTTTTAGAATACTTTTCATTCCAAGTAGATACTAAATCATCTACTGCTCCAGCCACATTACCATATGTCGGATTTTGGACAGTAATTGTATTTTCTTTTCTCATGCCAGGTAAGTCTATACTAATATTCAAAGGCTTTCTCTTAGCCACTAATAAACTCGGTTGATTGTCTGCAAAAGCTTTATTTGCAAGTTGTACCGCTCCTGGATACGTACGATTCACCACAGAATCAATAATCGAAATATCGACTGGTGAAGTTGTAAGTGATTTTTTCTCGCGTTCCACTACTACAAATTTACCATTTGAATTGATACTTTCTTTCGGAACAAAACTCTCTACCTTATCACCATTTACAGCTAAAACCTCTTGATTATTATATTTAAGATTTGCTATACCAGTATCAATGCCACTAGCATTTTTGATTACATCAGTTGCATTACCTACTTGTGTTTCTGCGAAGGAAATAGATGAATAATTAATAGTGCATAGACTAACTAATAAACATGCAAGGAACTTTCTTCTTTTAGTGTTTTTCTTAATATTCAGAAAAATCACCCCGTTCTTTTTTAGTAAGATATAATAATGATTGATATATGATAGCTAGCTAATAACCTTACATAAACGCTTTTAAAAATTCTTGAACTAAAGGAATTACTCCACCTAAAAATTTTAAAACTGCCATTGCGATTTCCATATTATTTCCTCCTTTTTTATTGCTGCGAAAATGTGATTAATCTTTATGCCCCCATTATAGTGACCCCTTACACTTTTATCAATACACTCTTATATGCAATATTACATACTAAGAACCAAGCTGAATCCTTATAAAAAGTTATACAGAGATAAATTTTCCGTTTGGTAGATACTTGAAAAATTGAAGCATTCCTTTGCATTTTATGAGTAATTTACAAGTTTATTGTTGGAAGCGTCGCAGGGCCGGAAGTAATGAAATACCTGTGGGACAGAGCTATCATCGGCAATCGCATAAAAAAAGCTGCTACCTATAAAATATAGACAGCAGCTTTTTTGCATAATCATTTTGTAACTAATAAACAGCAATTGGCCCATAAGGACCATTAATAATTTCTATTTTTGTTTCAAAAATATCTGTCAAAAGTGTTGGGTCCATAACCTCTTCTACTGTTCCAAAAGCAGCAATTTGTCCATCTTTCATAGCACAAATTTTATCAGAGTATTTAGCTGCAAAATTTATGTCATGCATAACAGTCAAAATGGTTCTTCCGAATTCATTAGCTGCACGTCTTAAATGCTCCATCATTTGAACAGAACGAGCAACATCAAGGTTGTTCAGAGGCTCGTCTAAAAGTACATATTCCGTCTCTTGGCACAATACCATCGCTACATATGCCCTTTGTCTTTGACCACCAGAAAGCTCATCTAAATATCTATTCTCTAAACTAGTTAAATCTAAGAAATCGATATATTTAGAAATGATAACTTCATCATCTTTAGTTAATCTTCCCTTTGAATAAGGAAAGCGCCCAAATCCAACTAATTGTCTAACAGTAAGCCTCGTTACAAAATGATTTTCTTGTCGCAATATAGTCAGGATTTTTGCTAAGTCTTTTGATTTAGATTCAGAAACATCCATATTCGCTACTTGAATTTGACCTTCATCCATATCCAAAAGTCTTCCAATCATCAAAAGTGTCGTAGACTTTCCAGCGCCATTTGGTCCAATTAAAGAAGTAAAGCCTGCTTTTGGTATTTCAATATCCAAAGGTCCTATTTTTACCTTATCAGTATAGAACTTTTTAACATTATCAATTTTTATCATAAAGCCCTCTTCCTTAAAACAATAGTTAAGAATATGATTCCACCAAATAATTCAATAATAACTGAAACTACACCTTGAGCATGGAATACATGATACATTAAAAAGTATGCACTCGTCATTATTAAAAATCCTATAGCAAACGCCATTGGGAAAATATATCTATGATCATAAGTTGACGCCGCCTGATAACTCAAAGTTGCTACTAAAAAGCCGTAGAAAGTAAGTGGCCCAATTAGAGCTGTTGAGATAGACATCAAAATAGCAACTAACACAAGCGTATAAATTACACTAGGTTGATATTTAACCCCAAAAGAAGTAGCAACATCCTTTCCTAATGACAAAACATTCAACTTCTTAGAATGAGTAAAAATTAATACTGCTACAATTATGATCATAGGAATTACAATAGGAAAATATGCAGGGTCTGCATGGTTAACAGAACCAAATAATCTCGCTTGTAAAATATCAAATTCTGAAGGCGCAAGTAGTTTTCTCATGAAAGTTGACACAGAATTTAGCCCGGTACCAATAATAATTCCAACTAAAAGCATAAGTTGTAAATTCCCGTATTTACCGGAAAGTAACCATCCATAAAGTATCAAACTCATGAAGACCATCACAACAACTTGAAATAAAAATGATCCAATTCCATTAAAGTTTATTAATGCACTAGCACCAAAGAAGAATATTGTACTCGTTTGAATTGCTGAATAAAGTGATTCGAAACCTAAAAGTGAAGGAGTAATAATCTTATTATTCGTAATGGATTGGAAAGCAACTGTCGATAAGCTATGGCAAACTGCAGCAATAATCATTGCAACAATAGCTACTATCCTTCTCTTAACAACTGGGATAAAAGAAGGTGAATCTATCGGAACTGGATTGTTATAAACTAAAAGTCCATATGAAGAAAGGAGACCTAAAGCAATCAATGTTATGAGTAAAATCCAATAACGTCTTGCTTCCTTCTTAGAACGAAAAGCACTAGCTGATCTACTTGCATTATGAAGGCTAGAATCGATTTCGACATTTTCCTTATTTTTATATTCTAATGTGATCATCGCAGCCTCCTTGGTTTTCTTCGTCTCAATAGAATAGTAATAAACACGACCGCTCCCACTGTTGCAAGTATTAAAGAAACAGGGACTTCAAAAGGCTTTATAATTGTTCGAGAAATGATGTCACAGGCAGTTATTGTCCCCATTCCAATCACACAAACCCAAGGTAAATTACTTCTAAGATCATCACCTCTAAACATGGAAACAATATTTGGCACAATTAATCCCAAGAAAGGTAAGTGTCCAATAACAGCTGCAACAATTCCAACTGCAACAGAGATAAGGCCAGTCCCAAAAAGAACAATTCTATTGTAATTAACGCCAAGGCTTGTTGCGACATCTTCTCCTAGTCCAGCTAAAGTCAATCTATTAGCATACATAAAAATAAGCAAAGTAACGATAACAATTAGCCATAAATATTCATATCTTCCTACCTGAATGTTAGCAAATGAACCTACGAACCAAGTTTCAATACTTTGCGTCATTTGAAAAAGAAGTCCCATAAAAGTAGACACTGCAGAAATAACTGCTCCAAGCATCAATCCAATAATCGGGACAATTAAAGAAGAACGAAGTTTAACTCTTCTTAAAAATAAAAAGAAAATCATAGTTCCTATAAAAGAAAAAATGATTGCACCAGTCATTCTTTGAACTAAAGTCGGGGCAGGAAATAATAAATACACAAAAAGCAGGCCTAAGCCTGACCATTCAATCGTTCCCGTTGTAGTAGGTTCAACAAAGCGATTCTGTGTAATGAGTTGCATTACGAGTCCTGCCATCGCCATTGCAGCTCCAGTAAGCATTAATGCAACTGTTCTCGGAACACGAGTAATGAAAAACATCTCCATTCCGTCCTCTTGTCCACGAATATCATAAACCCCAGTAAACAGTGATATAATCCCTAAAATCATAACAACTATAACCGCTATTATAAAAGGTTTTGTCCATATTTTATTGTGATTATAAAACTGGGGTTGAGAAATATTCTCAACCCTAGAAATCATATTTTTTGACACTGTTTCGTACCCCTTTACACTACTTAGCTAAAGTTTTTGCAATATTCCCAAATAACTCTACATAAGTCTGAATTGATTCATTTGTGTAAGTATCTTCTGGTGCATAAACAACTTGTTGTTTAGAAACAGCAGTTGTGTTTTGAAGAGCTGGTGATTTAGAAATAACATCCTTAGCAGGAGCTGACTTAGCTGCATCAGATGTTGCAGCATCACGATCTAATACGAAAAGCCAATCAGGATTTGTTTGTGCAATAGCTTCAACAGAAACGTCATCACCTTTATGACCTGCAGTAGAATTAGACACTTCTAATGCTGGAGTCCAACCGAAAATTTCATACATTGGTCCCCAAACACGACCAGAATGTGGAGCAGCAAAACCAATATTCCCACCAGTAACGATAACACTCATAACTTTATCTTTTCCGTTATAAGCAGATTTTGCTTTTTCAATAGATTTATCAAAATCAGCTACTAATTGTTTAGCTTCTTTATCTTTAGCAAAGATTTTTCCTAAAGTAGTTGTAGAATCTTTAAGTCCTTTTACTAAGTTTTCTCCAGGCTTAGTAGCCTTCTCAGAAACATCAAAATTAAGATCAATAACAGCTGCATTTGGCACTAATTTTTTGATTTCTTCGTAATGATCAGCAAATCTTTGACCAACGATTACAAGTTCAGGGTTTGCCGCTGCAATAATTTCAAGATTTGGTTCGCGGTGATTCCCGATATTTTTAACTGAATCATCTTTTTTATATGCTGAATCCGCAGGCATGATATCCTTTGGAGCAGCCGCTAATTTAATTCCCCAATCAGCTAGAGTTTCAAAAGTTCTATTATCTAAAGCAACTACATTCTTTGGATTTACAGGGACTTTAACAGTTCCATGAGCATCAGTGATTTCAACCGTTTTTGGCTTATCACTACTATCACCTTTATTAGCTTTCGAAGTTTCCTTACCTGAATCTGAGCAAGCTACTAACATTAAAGTGAAAATTGCTAGAATACTTACTAATTTTAAAAGCATAGTTTTTTTCATACGTATACTCCTTATTATGTAATTTAGTTCGAAAATGATAACGTCCATAGATTGAATTAGATAATAACTGCTATTCACCTAAATCAATATTGATAATCATTTTCATTTGAACATCCTGTTAATTAGTATAGTCATTAATTCTGTGAAAATCTTGTGAATGGTGTGAGTTAACAAAATTAAAAACAAATTAGATACAGTCTCCACCAGATCCATCCCCCACACGTACTAACTGATAGATTAGCACCTTATAAACCATGATTTCTACTGCAAAAAAAATGCCCATGAATAGCTAATTTTTTCATAATCCATTGCCTGGTAGCAATCTTCTTTTTATAGTTTCCGTCTTTTAATATTTCACAGAAACTATTTGATTATCAGGTTTAATAGAAAAAACTGTACTTTACCTATTATCTTATTTTATCATTCAATCATTGAATAGCCCCTGCCATGTATCGTTTGAATATATCTATCTCTCTTCTCGCACTTTAATTTTTTTCTTACATACCCAATATATAAATCCACTACATTGGGATTGACTACTACGTTATATCCCCAAACCTGGTTCAAAAGCATTTCACGGCTCAATATTGTGTTTTTATTCTTGATTAAAAATACAAGTAAATCGTACTCGCGCTTCGTAAGCGTGAGATTTTTACCACCTTTTTTCACAATATTGCTAGATGCATCAACAAAGAGATCTTTAAACTGAAAAAAGTTTGTCTCATTTTGCTGGATACAGTCACTTCTCCTTAAAATAGCTTGAACCCTCGCTACTAATTCTTCTTTCACAAATGGTTTTCTAATATAATCATCTGCTCCTGCTTGTAGCCCTGCTATGCAATCCTTACTAGAAATATTGTCGGTCACAATAATGATCGGTGTCGTTTTAACAAGTCGTATTTGTCTACAAATTTCTGGCCCCGATATACTTAATGAATCCCAATCCAATATGATAATATCCCAATCTTGTTCATATACTATATTTAAACCTTGGTTTTCATTGTGAAGTTTTAAAATGAAATAGCCCTCTTGCGTTAGACCGCTTACTATTTTCTTTGCAAAAGACCGTTCATTCTTAATTACTAACACCTGCTTCACCGATGGTTCACCTCTACTTCAATATAACTTAGTTGGATAAAAAGTTATCTCCAAAAAATAATTTAAGATTTATAAATATTAAATCCCTAAAAAAAGCCATTATAACAGCTTATTAGGAGAACTCTATATAATCTTACAATAGATATGGATAAAAACACAAAATATATGAAGATTTAAATACATATTATTTAATCATTAAGAGCAACTATATTATCTAGCTGCTTATTATCAATAACTATTCCCTCAGTTTCTGTTTCAAGGGTACCGTCCTCAACTTAAGCATTTTATAAAACCACAAAATGAAAAAACGGTATTCTTTCTATTTTTCTACTTATAAATACTTGTGTAGAAGTGATTTTGTTATTGTTTATTTTAGATAAAATTGTGATCGTTAGGGGATAACACACACAAGATGCATTGAGAATGGAATTGAAAGAACCGAAGAATTAAATACATTCTAATTTTAGAACCATAACCTCGCCAACCTGGCAAAGTTATGGTTCTTTTTGTGACTTTACCCATAAAGTTGCCGCTAAAGGAAGCATATCTTTGCCGCGGATTAATTATTAACCCATAAGCTTGCCGTGAATACTGTTGGTTTGTAATAAAGTTTGATTAAAAGCATGCTACAAAAATTGATTTTTCAACAGAAGAAACCCAAACATTTTGAAAAAAGTTTGATCAAAATGCTTGGGTTATTTGTTGCTAGTGAATAATTTTTTATAAAAAGTTTAATCATTTTTCTATCTGTGTTTGCTCAACAATCGCGTCCGATTACTAAAGATCATTATTCAAACCTTATTGAAGAAAAGCACCCGTTGGTTAAACAACAGAAGGTTTCTTAGTCAAGAACCGCTCCAATAGTATTACGGTATTAAATTACCTATCATAAGATTCGAGCTTCAAAATAAATTCTTCAACATCCTTGCCTCTTGCGTTGGAAAAACCCTTATCTTCAGAGATGATTTTAAACCTGCATTTTTCCAATACCCTAATGGAGGCGAGGTTATCTTTAGCGGCACGAGCATAGAGCGGGCGTACCTTAATATACTCCAGAAACTCCGACAACGCTTTAGTTGCAATACCATGACCCCAGTATTCCTTCCCAATCCAGTAGCTTACTTCGGGTTCGCAGAACTGTTCAAAGTTCGAGACGTGTCCAGTGACAATGCCATTGAATAATATAGTCTTAATTGTGATAGTCTCGTCAGCGATAATTTTTTTCCAATGGTCAAAAAATGCGTCCTTATCAGTGGGATCTTTAGCTGTAAAGGCAGCCATATAGTTCGCCGTTGAATCTAGTTGTTGTTCGAAAAAGATAGGAAGATCTTCCTCTGTGATATCTCGTAGCTTCACTTCGCTTTTGCTAATGGATTCCATATAATTCACAAGCTCCTTAACATATTTTTGAATATAAATTCTTCCAAGTTTAGAGAAATTCCTTCTTCAACTAACCTGCCACTTAGCTTAAGTACGTTTCTTCATAATATTCTCTATATTCTTTAACAGAAATATCTAATTTTCTTATTAAGTGTTATTCCACAAAATGGCCCTTTAGTTGAGTAACTTTATTGCTACTCAACAGTTCCTTAATCCGTCTTTCAGTTCAAATCTTCTTTTCACTATAAAAACACCCCTTTAGATAAACAGATCCAAAGGGAGAAAACATCGCGTCTTTTTTATAAACATCGTGACTTTATTTAAAAGCGACATTAAAAATATTCTTCAAATCCTGGAAGCATAAGTTTGCCACAAACAAAAAGAACCATAACCTTGCCAAAATGGCAAAGTTATGGTTCAAATCACACAAAATAAAAAAACCACCAAATATGTATTGGTGGAGACGGTGGGAGTCGAACCCACGTCCAAAAATATCGGCACTTAAGCTTCTACGAGTGTAGTCGATATATTAGCATTTCGCGAACTCTTCGGCCTATCGACAGGCTTCCAAGTTGCTAGTCTGATTGTTCTCTTCCTTCGCCCTCAGACGGCGAACTCCGGCGTAGTCCACTTAGTTTGAGTCCCTTACCCTACCACATGGACGATGGAGGGAGGAACCTTTAGTGCAATTAAGCAGCTAAAGAAAGATTGTTTTGTTTGCCAATTATAGGCTTTGACGTTTTAACGAGGCCGATCCCCTCGACTCGCAACCTAAGCTCGAACTATCCCTGTCGAATCCGTAACGTCCCCATGATAAAAATGGAGCATACGAAGAAATATCGTGATAGCTACTAAGAGCTGTTTTTCAATGTGCAACAATCTTACATAAGTTATTATAACATACGCGCGTCGTTTTACAAATGTAAATATCTGTATTACATCTTTTGACGATCACGGAACGCGCGTGCAATTTCACGTTTTGCTTCTTTTTCTTTTAAATCGTTACGCTTATCATATTGCTTTTTACCTTTTGCTAAACCAAGTGCCATTTTCGCGAATCCATTTTTCAAATAAATTCTAACTGGAACTAATGCATAGCCTGTTTCTTTTGAAGCACCCGTTAACTTTTCAATCTCTTTTTTATGAAGAAGTAACTTTCTCGTACGAAGCGGATCATGGTTGAAACGATTCCCTTGCTCGTACGTACTAATATGCATATTATGTACCCATACTTCACCATTATGTACACGTGCAAACGCATCTTTCAAGTTCACGCGTCCAGCGCGAATCGACTTAATTTCCGTTCCTTGAAGGACAAGCCCTGCCTCGTATGTTTCTTCAATGAAATAATCATGAAATGCTTTTTTATTTTGTGCAATAACCTTACCTGAACCCTTTGGCATATAACGTCCCTCCTCTATTTTTACTATTGTAACAAATGTTAATAAAAAGCGAAAGTGGCTCGCTCAGAATCTTTGGACATTGGAACTCCCGAGAGAGAAGCGTTTTTTGCTTCGTTCGAGGGAGTGAAATGGCCAATAGATTCTAGCCACTGTAGCTGGATTCCATTAAAAAGCGAAAGTGGCTCGCTCAGAATGTGAGGTGGATGGAGCTTCTGACCTTGAGGCGCTCTTTGCCTCTCGGGAAGAAGCGAAGCCGCCGAACATTCTAGCCACTGTAGCTGGATTCCAACAAAAAGCGAAAGTGGCTCGCTCAGAATGTGAGGTGGATGGAGCTTCTGACCTTGAGGCGCTCTTTGCCTCTCGGGAAGAAGCGAAGCCGCCGAAC
>NZ_JBIYDP010000022.1:0-28992 GCF_044908765.1 Bacillus sp. RC251
TTCAAATGGAAGCATTATCACATACCCATCAACTTAAGAAATTGATTGTTCCCCAAAACGAAAAAATGAGCTGAATTCTCATAAATAACTGTAAAAAGGTGAAAATTTCGTTATGGGGGGTATCTCAAAAGCTTAGGTTGATGGCAATGGGGTGGGCCCCTTTTTAGCAAAACCGGAGTGAAAATGATGAGTATAAACAATTTTGTGAGATTGATAAAGGACGAATTATTAAAAGAGGTAAGCATTAGAAGTGAGGATGAATTCGAGCCTGTAGTAGTTAAAGATATTCCTAGACTTTGGAAGTGTTTAGGGATAGGTAATTATGCCGCAGTATTTATGCATAAAGGATACAAAAAATGGGTAGTGAAAGTTTACGCACGAGAAGGAGAAGGAATTGAAAAAGAGTCAGAAGTATACCGAAGAATCGGAAATCATCCTTCTTATTCGAAGCTTATATATAAAGGAGAAAATTTCATAGTATTGAAACGTTTAAAAGAAATTACCTTATACGATGCTGTTCATAAGGGGATTAAAATTCC
Organism: Bacillus sp. RC251; assembly: GCF_044908765.1. Classification (NCBI taxonomy): domain Bacteria; kingdom Bacillati; phylum Bacillota; class Bacilli; order Caryophanales; family Bacillaceae; genus Bacillus; species Bacillus sp. RC251. The sequence continues at coordinate 540 of NZ_JBIYDP010000022.1, forward strand.
TAAGCAGGTGATCCTTGATATCAATGAAGCTTTAGAGTATGCAAGAGAACAAGGATTAACTCCTTGTGATGTTCACGGGAAAAATGTGATGATGGAAAACGGAAGAGGGTATGTAGTCGATGTATCTGACTTCTTGAAAACAAAAGAAGATAGTAAGTGGAGAGACCTAGAAAAGGCATATTTTACATTTTATTTGCCTTTCATTTATAAATTTCCTTTCCCTATTAAAATACCGTATTTTATGTTAAACATTGTTAGACGTTCGTATAGAAAATATAAAAAGCTTAAAAAGAAATTCAAATTGTAAAAAGACCACATACTTATCTTTAAGTTAGATAAGTGAACCACTAGTAAACAAAAGGACCGTACATTTTAGTTATGTCTAATATGTACGGTCCTAATTTTATAACTTCATGAAGTAATCAGTAAGCTTTATATTTCCTTTTTCACACAATTACTTATTTTTTCTTCAAGCCCTCTATACTTTTTACTCTATCTTTTCAATTCTTCTTTCAAGAAAAGAAATGACGGCATTTTGATTGTTCTCGTTTTGTTTAAACCTAGAGCTTTTTCTTGTTTATTTCGCAAGAATTGATGCGTTCTTTGAGCTCTGTATGGTTATACAGTGTGGTTTTATTCACTCCAGCTTCTTTCTGTCACACTTTTGAAGTTAATTATATTTTTCTACGTACGAAATAAAAAGATAAGGCCCCCATAATAACAGGTGCAACGAAATCAAAGAAATGAGAAAAATTAAAAGGAAAAAGAAAAAGAAATGGTATAAGTGTATAGATAACTGCTTGTCCTATAAATACAGGAATTCCGAATTGAAATTCTCTACATCGTTTGACTTTCCTGTATAACACTTCCCCAATTAGACAAGCTACAAGAGCCGGTATACTACCATAAGTGACGATCGTTTTAATGAATCCTAATACAACGTTCGGGTGAATAAAGCTAGGATGAGAAATATATGAAATCAAGAACCATCCAAAAATAAAAGCAAACAGACTTGCAGCATAACTAATTACAAATTTTATCAACGTAATCATCCTCACAGTTTTCTAATATGAACTCTATCGTATGACATGAAATCCTATTATTAGTAGTAAGAAAAAAGCGGATCCCTACTCTAAAAAGGCATCCACTCGTCCTGCTATACTTGTTTTATTTTCTTTGCTCTAGCAAACTTCCAAAAAGCTGCAAGTAGTATGAGCAGCGGTATTCCCTGAATAAAGAGAAATCCTCCGAAAAAATAAAGTGCACGACTAACTAGAGGAGGAGCTGTTGCCGACTCACCCGCGAAATAAGCCCCATAATTAGCCGCTACACCTGCATAATCAGCTATCCCACCTATAAGAAAAGCCGCTGGAATTATGATTAAATTTATCCCTAAACAGATCATTATTGAAGATAGGTTTTTAGCCTTAATTTTTGGTGAAACAGACAAGAAAAATAAGAATATTGCAGTGCCGTTTATAAGAAGTATTGTTATTACAAAAATCCCCATAATATCCCTCCATGATTTTAATTGTACCATCAGCAAGGACAACTTTGTGTAAATTTGGATGAATAGGGTTTTCATGTGAGGTTAACATAACGTCTCATTAACAGTAGTCAATGATGCATATAATTTTCGTTTTTGCTTTCTTTTCTGAGCTGGATAGCGGTGGGGTGAGTCATAGATTGTGGAACACATTCCTAAGTTATTATAATATGAAAAAATGAAATTCACCCTCTGCAATTCATTCAAATGGTTCAATCTTCGCATCTTATGAATTCCCTGATAGTGCTAAACATAAGCAAAATAATTAACTATCCTATGCAAGAAAGTTAGGCTAGTTAATCGCATATGTTTTATTGAAGGGATGTGATTGAAATATGGAACGACCGAATTGGGGAATTGGAGGATTAGTATTTGTTGGCTGCATGTTTCTTGGTGGAGGAGTGGGATCTATATTAGGCGATACGCATGCTGGATGGCTAATAGGGATGGGGGCTGGATTTATTGGGATGGCTTTAACGAGACTGATCAGAAAGTAATATAATGGGATTCTGCTCCCAGTAAATAAGGAAATATGTATGTAATTCATGGCATAATAGCTTTATAAATTATAGTTAGAACCTTCTCTTTTTTAAATTTCTCCATACATAGATATGATTCTCAAGTCGGAGGATGGCACCTTAGGGTGTTTTTTTTGTTCTCTAAAAATGCCTTACCATATAATAGACTTCGATAATATTTTTTGTAATAGAATAGATTCATTACCGTTTCAGACCTCAGTATTCATTCATAACCTAATAATAAAAGGGGATGATTCAAGGTATGGCGTTTAATGATGAATTAGTTTGTCAACAGTTTGCAAGAATTATCGGTGGCCAAGAAGGGTTCGCCGGTGGAAAATGCGTGGCTACAATAAATCGGGATGAAATACAAGCAACTATCTTAGGGAAACGTTTTAGAGTAACAACTTCCTTCTCATTCGAATCACGAGATAATAAAACTGGACGAGCATTATGTTTAGGACGGGTAGCGCTATTGCAAAGAGAAGTCAATGGGTTTGTTGCTACAATTATTAAACAAGGAATAATCGTTTCGTCTATACACAATGAGTGGTTATGTGATGAGCCGAATTTAATTTACGTTAATATCGAAGACGTTGATGATCCGCTAAGCTTTGCAAGGAAAGTTAGAAAAGCGTTATGTAATTAACCAATCTATTTAGTTAAATGAGCGATATAAAAGGATCTTTAATTGAAAGATCCTTTCATACATAAGATGAATGTTTTTCCTTGTATTTCATTAATTAAGTTCACTTGATTAACAAACGAACGTAATTCCTATGCACGAATCGATATAATAATTTCCGCTTTTATTGTAGAGTCAGTCTTTTAGTAGAAAATGAAATATACGACAAATTTTGACAAAGAAAGGCTTATATTTTTGTTATGCTATGAAAGTTATTGATTTGTAATGTATATATAGGAGGATTTTTTAATGTTAAAGAAATTGTTATTTTTTGTAATTTTGAGTTTGTGTGTAATGTCTTTAAGTGCTTGTAAAGGTGATGAAGAAAAATTAAAAGTGGCATCAGATGAGCAAAAAATAGATGAAGATAAAAAAGTAGCGGAGGAAGAAAAACGTAAGCAAGAAGAGCAACAAAGAGTAGAAGAAGAGAAGCGTAAACAAGAAGAGCAGCAAAGAGTAGAAGAAAAACGTAAACAAGAAGAGCAACAAAAAGCAGAGGAAGAAAAACGTAAACAAGAAGAACAACAAAGAGCAGAAGAAGAGAAGCGTAAACAAGGAGAGCAGCAAAGAGTAGAAGAAGAGAAGCGTAAACAAGAAGAGCAACAAAGAGTAGAAGAAAAACGTAAACAACAAGAGCAGAAGACTCAGCAACAACAGTCTATACAACAAGAGAGAACACAAAAACAAGAAAAAACAACACAAGCAACAGGTGGGAAACCAACAAGATCACAAATTTCAGTTGGTTCACATGTAGTTATTCAATTAGATAATGACTATAGTAAAACTGTAAGTGGTGTTGTGAAAGACATTTTAACACATAGTGAAACACATACATACGGCATTAAAGTTCGATTACAAGATGGACAAATTGGCCGTGTTCAAAGTGTTAATTAGTGAAAAAAGATTTGACTACTTTTTAAATAAATAAATAAATAAATAAATAAATAAACGCTACAAAAAAACGGTTCTTTCGTAAAGGAACTGTTTTTTTTGTAGCGTTTTGCTTAGCGTACGAAATTTGCGTTTTGTTCATGTCACCACATCTCTATCAAGTTATCACATACAAGGTAATAGATGTTTTTTATGATTTGAAAGGAGAGGAAGCGAACTTGGAGGGAGTATGTTTGAGAAGATTAAAGGAAATGTTTTTTTGTTCTGGGTTATGGACTTATTCGCCTGTTCTAATTAACTAAAAGAAGAACTTTCCCATACCGATTAGACTACTAAGCATTCCAATTCCATTCATGGTGCCTTTTCCTACTGTCAGTAAGTTTCCAAGCATTCCTGGCTGACCGTTATTCCCCCATCCCATAGGACTTACCTGTCCTCCCCATCCTGGAGGGTTTCCAAAAATACCCCAGTTATTATTGGTATTAAAATTAAAAGCTTTAGCTGGTGGCGATAGTAAAGCGGCGAGATGACCTTGTGCGAACATCCCTGTATGATTGAATGGTTGAGCCCAGGGTAAGGGAGGTTTTTGGAAATTACCTGCATGGCCTGGTAATGGAGTCCAATTAGCAGGATGTCCTTGGGGCATCATCCCTGCATAATGGATTGGCTGACCTAAAGAGAAGGGAGGGGGCTCGGGATTGAAACCCGTATAGTTGGCTGGTGAATCCCAACCAAATGGATAGACTCGACAACTCCAATTCTCAGGAATCTTCAAATCATTCATTCCCTCAGCTTTAGCTATTTGGGGCTGTAAATATAATGATGACATTGCAATTTGGTTATTATATTGCTCTCCATTTCCCTCTGAATTCAAATACCAATATTGGTGCATAAGTTTATTCCCCTCACTTTAAAAATGTAATGTTAGACTTAGCCTATGTAATATTCCTTTTTATGGATGGTTACATAACCAGATTTACAAGCCTGTATTTAAAGGAATAGGTGTATTGACTTGTTAATGTATCCCGCAATTTGTGGGCTATAAGACATCACCACCTCAAAATTCAGTGAAAGCGGCTGCCTGTAAAAGCACCACTGATTAAAGTTTCACTTTATTTTAGAAGGGTATTTTTAATTGCTCCTTTTGTTTAATTCAGCCTAATTTAATTTTGGTTAACAAACGTGTTTATAAAGGTTTAATCAGTAAAAAAATTTTAACATTTTATGTCGAGCAAGTAGAATTACTAAAAAGAGAATATCCATTCGAAGAGTTTGGCAAAATACTGAAAGGATCATGTATTGTTGTGCAGATATGCAAACGATTTGAACTAATTAATGGAATTTATAATGAAGGGGTAAATGAATATATGAGTGAAACATTACATAAAAGAAAGCCACCATATTTAATGCTTGTAATCCTTTTTATTGGAGCATTTGTTTCATTTCTAAATAACTCGCTTTTAAACGTAGCTTTGCCATCAATAATGAAGGATTTAGACATAAAAGATTATTCAACGATTCAGTGGCTTTCTACAGGGTATATGCTTGTAAGTGGTGTATTAATTCCGGCATCAGCATTTTTAATAACCCGCTTCTCCAATAGGAGCTTATTTATTACATCTATGTTGATTTTTATTCTTGGTACGGCTTTAGCGGCTTTAGCACCGAACTTTAGTTTATTACTTACTGGCCGGATGGTTCAAGCAGCAGGTTCTTCAGTCATGGGGCCTTTATTAATGAATATTATGCTAGTAAGCTTTCCAAGAGAAAAAAGGGGAACAGCGATGGGGATTTTTGGGTTAGTTATGATTACAGCTCCAGCAATTGGACCGACACTATCGGGTTATATTGTAGAATATTATGACTGGCGTTTGCTTTTTGAAATGATTTTACCGTTAGCAATCATTAGCTTACTGTTAGGGGTTTGGAAATCGGAGAATGTCATGAGACAAAACAAAAATGCAAAACTTGATTATCTCTCATTACTATTATCTTCTGTCGGTTTTGGCGGTTTGTTATATGGATTCAGTTCTGCAAGCTCCGACGGTTGGACGAATAAAGTTGTTTTAACAACCTTAATTATAGGCGCTATTGCCCTAATTACTTTCATTATCCGTCAATTAAAAATGAATGAACCGTTATTGGATTTACGTGTTTACAAGTACCCAATGTTTGCACTTGCGTCTGTAATTGCGATTGTTAACGCGGTGGCCATGTTTTCGGGTATGATTTTAACACCAGCTTATGTACAAAACGTCCGCGGTATTTCACCGCTGAGCTCTGGGCTGATGATGCTTCCAGGTGCGGTAATAATGGGGATTATGTCACCAATTACAGGTAAACTATTTGATAAATATGGCCCTCGTATTCTTGGTATAGTAGGACTTTCCATTACAGCCGTTTCAACTTATATGCTAGCAAATCTGCAACTCGACTCTAGTCACACGCATATTATTCTTATTTACACGCTGCGGATGTTTGGGATGGCGATGGTGATGATGCCGCTTATGACAAATGGCCTTAATCAATTGCCAACTCGCTTAAATCCGCACGGTACAGCTGTTAATAATACAGCTCAACAAGTATCCGGTTCAATTGGTACTGCTATTCTTGTTACGATTATGAATTCTGTAACAAAAACAAAAGCTGAAAGTTTAATGGCTGATGTAGATCCAACAACCTTCACAGAAGCTACGAAGGCAATGTTAACTCAGAAGGCTTTATTATCCGGAATTCAATATTCATTCTATGTAGCGCTTGGCATGAATATTGTTGCACTACTATTAGTTTTTTTCGTTAAACGTGTAGATACAAGCGCAGAAGCTGTCGAGAGGTTAAATCGGTAGAGTAAAATAAAACTTTAGATCATGACTCCTATAAGTTTTTACTGTTTAGTTAGACTATGAAGAAATGCGAACTTCTGCTGCTAAGGCGCAGGTATTTAAATTTGGAAAAGAATCAGTGAAATAATTATATATAGTAAAAAGGATCTGATATTCATATCAGATCCTTTTTCATTAGCAACACAGTATACTTACTTATCGTATTTGTTTGAATTGACATTAGAAACTACTGGTTTTCCTAATACTACAATCTTTAGCTCTCAATTTCTGATAAACATTATCATAATACACTTCATTTTAATTTAGTATTTTTTCTGCAAGTTATAAAGGTAATAGAGACAAACAACTTAGATTAACAACCTGATAAGCAGTATCATAATCGTGAATAGTTAGGGAAAAGATAAAATAAGGTAATCAATTACATATCTTTATCCCAGGCGATTCATTGCTATCTTCTTTTTATTGAATGGGATATTTTATTTTATGCTTTTTTGAAAGGGTGTTTTTAATGGATAAAAAAGTATCTGCCATTCCTCAACCGAAAACATATGGATTGCTGGGGAATCTCCCATTAATCGATAAAGATAAGCCGACCTTATCTTTTATCAAGATAGCGGAAGAGTATGGTCCCATTTTTCAAATTCAAACTTTAAGTGATACCATCATTGTCGTTTCTGGGCATGAACTGGTAGCAGAAGTCTGTGACGAAACAAGATTTGATAAAAGTATAGAGGGTGCTTTAGCGAAAGTTCGCGCCTTTGCTGGAGACGGATTATTTACAAGCGAGACTCATGAGCCTAACTGGAAAAAAGCTCATAATATTTTGATGCCTACATTCAGCCAACGAGCAATGAAAGATTATCATGCTATGATGGTCGATCTTGCCGTACAACTCGTTCAAAAATGGGCACGGCTTAATCCGAATGAAAGCGTAGATGTACCGGAGGATATGACTCGCCTTACATTGGATACAATTGGTCTATGTGGTTTTAATTATCGATTTAATAGCTTTTATCGTGAGACCCCTCATCCTTTTATTACTAGCATGAGCCGTGCTCTAGATGAGGCGATGCACCAATTACAGCGGCTGGATATAGAAGACAAACTTATGTGGAGAACGAAACGTCAATTTCAGCATGATATTCAATCTATGTTTTCCTTAGTGGATAATATTATTGCCGAACGTAAAAGTAGTGGAAATCAGGAAGAAAATGATTTGCTTTCCCGTATGTTAAATGTGCAGGATCCGGAAACTGGTGAAAAATTAGATGATGAAAATATTCGTTTCCAAATTATCACTTTTTTAATAGCTGGGCATGAAACAACAAGTGGATTATTATCTTTTGCAATCTATTTTTTATTAAAGAATCCGGATAAATTGAAAAAAGCCTATGAAGAAGTAGATCGGGTTTTGACAGATCCTACTCCAACATACCAACAAGTTATGAAACTTAAGTATATACGGATGATTTTAAATGAATCGCTACGTCTATGGCCTACTGCTCCAGCATTCAGTCTCTATGCAAAAGAAGATACAGTGATTGGTGGGAAATATCCAATTAAGAAAGGAGAAGATCGTATTTCTGTTCTTATTCCACAGTTACATAGGGATAAAGACGCGTGGGGAGACAACGTGGAAGAATTCCAACCTGAACGATTTGAAGATCTGGATAAGGTTCCTCATCATGCTTATAAGCCATTTGGAAATGGTCAACGGGCATGTATCGGTATGCAGTTTGCACTTCATGAAGCTACACTCGTAATGGGAATGCTTCTTCAACATTTTGAATTCATTGATTATCAAGACTATCAGCTGGATGTAAAACAAACATTAACGTTAAAGCCTGGTGATTTTAAAATTAGGATTCTACCCCGAAATCAAACTATTAGCCATACTACTGTTCTTGCGCCTATAGAGGAGAAACTGAAAAACCATGAAACCAAGCAGCAAGTTCAGAAGACTCCTTCTATTACTGGGGCCGATAATCTTTCACTTCTTGTTCTATATGGATCGGATACAGGGGTAGCAGAAGGTATTGCAAGAGAACTGGCAGATACAGCTAGTTTAGAAGGTGTTCAAACGGAAGTGGTAGCTCTTAACGATCGAATTGGAAGTCTGCCAAAAGAAGGGGCGGTTCTTATTGTAACTTCTTCTTATAATGGAAAACCACCAAGTAATGCAGGGCAGTTTGTGCAATGGTTGGAAGAATTAAAACCGGATGAGCTAAAAGGTGTTCAATACGCAGTCTTTGGTTGTGGAGATCATAATTGGGCTAGTACTTATCAGCGAATTCCAAGATACATTGATGAGCAAATGGCTCAAAAAGGAGCAACAAGATTTTCTAAACGCGGGGAAGCGGATGCAAGTGGTGATTTCGAGGAACAGCTCGAGCAATGGAAACAAAGTATGTGGTCTGATGCGATGAAGGCATTTGGATTGGAACTTAACAAAAACATTGAGAGAGAACGCAGTACATTAAGTTTACAATTTGTTAGTCGTCTTGGAGGATCTCCTCTGGCGCGAACATATGAAGCGGTTTATGCAACTATACTAGAAAATCGAGAGCTTCAATCATCTAGCAGCGAAAGAAGCACACGACATATTGAGATATCTTTGCCAGAAGGTGCTACGTATCAAGAAGGAGACCACCTTGGGGTGCTGCCAATTAATAGTGAGAAAAATGTCAACCGAATTTTAAAACGCTTTGGATTAAACGGGAAAGATCAAGTCATATTGAGCGCAAGTGGGCGTAGTGTAAATCACATACCTTTAGACAGTCCTGTTAGTTTATTTGACCTTCTTAGTTATAGTGTAGAAGTGCAAGAAGCAGCCACTCGAGCACAAATACGAGAAATGGTGACATTCACAGCATGCCCTCCTCATAAAAAGGAATTGGAATCATTATTGGAAGAGGGAGTTTATCATGAACAAATATTAAAGAAACGTATGTCAATGTTGGATCTTCTTGAAAAGTATGAGGCTTGTGAAATCCGATTTGAACGCTTTTTAGAACTTCTTCCTGCGCTCAAACCGCGTTACTATTCTATTTCAAGCTCTCCACTCGTTGCACAGGATCGCCTGAGCATTACGGTTGGTGTTGTTAATGCACCTGCATGGAGTGGGGGAGGGACATATGAAGGAGTCGCTTCTAATTATTTAGCTCAGCGTCATAATAAAGATGAGATTATTTGTTTCATTCGAACGCCACAATCAAACTTTCAATTACCTGAAAATCCAGAAACACCAATTATCATGGTTGGACCAGGTACTGGAATTGCACCATTCCGTGGATTCTTGCAAGCGCGTCGTGTTCAAAAGCAAAAAGGTATTAACTTAGGACAAGCACATCTATATTTTGGTTGTCGTCATCCTGAAAAGGATTATCTCTATCGTACAGAACTAGAAAATGATGAAAGAGATGGATTAATTTCGTTACACACAGCTTTTTCTCGCTTAGAAGGACATCCTAAAACATATGTACAACATTTAATAAAACAAGATAGAATCAATTTAATTTCGTTATTAGATAATGGGGCTCATCTTTATATATGCGGGGATGGAAGTAAAATGGCTCCTGACGTAGAAGACACCCTTTGTCAAGCATATCAAGAAATTCATGAAGTCAGTGAAAAAGAAGCAAGGGATTGGTTGGAACGTGTGCAAGACGAAGGGCGATATGGAAAAGATGTTTGGGCTGGAATCTAAATTCTTCTTAATTAGATAAGTACTATTTCATTCACGAACTTCTTTCGACCAAGTATAATTTTAAACAAAATAAACTGATTTATAAAAACCCTGTATTTTTTATTGAATATGGGGTTTTCTTATTTTTAAATAAAAGGGATGTATATGTTGATTCAAAATCTAATAATCTTTATGCTTTATATACACAACATGGTAGATTTGACTTAATAAAAAGGGGAACCATCAGGGAGAAGTAGACTTTAATTTAAAATCAACAAAATGCGTAATTGTTGTTACTCATTCACAAGAAGTTGCAAAAAAATCAGATCGAGCATTTTATTTAAGTAAAATGAAGTTAGTATTAAACGAAATTAAGAATAGTTAAGAAAAAGCTATTTTTGTTCTCAATTAACAAAATTTTTGAAATATACAAATGTTAATATTTGTTATATGATATGTTTGTCAAAGTACTATTCCTGTAGTTTCTATAATGAATCTGTAAGATAGTTTGTCTGTCCCATATATTCACCTTAAACTAAAAAGAACTTGCAGAGATTTCTACAAGTTCTTTTTAGTTTAAGGGTTGAATGTGGATTTGGAATAAAGAAACGATTTTTTGAGAGGAGAAAAGTAAATGTTTATAAGAGCAGAAAGATTATTAATACGAAATTTTGAGTTCAAAGATTGGCAAGCTGTCCATGAGTATACATCAGATAGCAATGTTATGAAATACATACCCGAAGGAGTTTTTACTGAAGAAGATACAAGAAACTTTGTAAATAGAAATATGGGTGAAAATGCAGAGAACTTTCCTGTGATACTGGTAGATGAAAATATTCTGATTGGTCATATTGTTTTTCATAAATATTTTGGTGAGCATACTTATGAGATTGGGTGGGTATTCAATCCTAAATATTTCAATAAAGGATATGCTTCTGAAGCAGCACAAGCTACATTAAAATATGGGTTTAAGGAAATGAAATTACATAGAATTATAGCTACATGTCAGCCACAAAATACCCCGTCATATCGATTAATGGAGAGAATTGGAATGAGAAGAGAAGGATATTTCAGGAAGTGTATCCCCCATGGAAATGAATGGTGGGATGAATATTATTACGCTATTTTAGAAGAAGAGTAGTGTCTCAGAACGCATTGTTTAAATCAAAATCAAAATCAAAATCAAAATCAAAATCATAATTAAAATTGTGCTATCTTTTCAACCGAACATCCAATAGCAGCAGCTCGCAAAGGAAGCAACCATTGGATAAAAACTGAGGATGGTAATAAATCACACTGGGCATTAGATAATTATCAAGAAGAAGGAATTAGAGTACACAACTGGTTTGTTGACGATAGTGTGGTTATTTATTATAGAACTGTTGCCACATTAATAAATACTTTAATTGAACACGGGCTTTCGTCGGATAAAATAATTGAACCACAATCAACTTTGGCAGGGATAGAGAAAATGCCAGATTTAATAAACGAATCGCGAAGTCCATCTTTTATTATAATCAAGTCAAAAAAACAAAATAATATTTAAAAATATATACCGCAATCTGGGAGCTTTTATTGAATTACGAAAACAGCCGTTTCACTAAGGAATGGCTGTTTTTTTTAACATAACCTAAGTCCGCTAAACGGTATGCGTTCAAGTTGCTGTCATTTTATAATTATTTTATAAAAAGGGTTGTGAAAATGCAGGTGGAATTTCAAATGAGTGCAGGAATAATAGCAGTACTCATTTAAGATATTATCTGCGTTTGAATTGAAAATATTGAACATAGGAGTGAGTGAAAATGGCATATTTATTGCAAGTTGATTTTCCGTTTGAAGGTCCTTTTGGTGAAGAAATGGAAAAAGCATTTTTGGATTTAGCAAAAAGTATTAATGAAGAAGAAGGATTCCATTGGAAAATATGGACGGAGAATGAAGAAACGAAAGAAGCTGGAGGCATCTATGTATTTGAAGAAAAACAAGATGCTGAAAAATATGGAGAAATGCACAAGAATAGACTTCAAGCATCTGGTGTTAAAGATATTAGAGTAAGAATTTTTCACATCAATGAAAAGTTAACGAAACTGAATCGTGGTTATAGTAAATAATGAGGGACACAGAATTCAAAAAAGAAGGGGGATAATCCCTTCTTTTTTGAATTCTTCCTTTATAAAAAAATCCCTATATAAATAGGGATTCGTGTATCGGCATATAGTTCCTTGGAAAAGGTTATATTAAGTCTAATTTATGAAGGTTCTTACATTTGTGAAATTGACGAGAATGTGCTGTGAAAAAATATTATTAAAATAGTTATTTATAAAAGGGTACGCCCCTTACTGGGAGGTAAGGGGCACAGGAAATGCAAATTTATTTGTAATTTGCTAAGTTGATCATAATATATATACCTGTCTATACATGTTACAAAATTATAGAAATAAATAATGTTTAGTAACTAGGAGTAACGAAGGTTGTATGAATTAAGTTATTTTTAAAGGAATATAACAGAAAAATGCGAGAAGAGACCTGATAGACAGGCCCGTTATTGTTATTGTTTTGGCATATAATAAATAATGTTGTTTCTCGCGTATCGATACGGGACAAATAGAGGGAATATTTCATCGCTATCCTTTCCTACGAATCTACAGAAAGGGTAGCGTGTTTTTTATTTTAGGGGCATCTCTTTTTATTAGCTTAATACCGATGTGACAATACCCCTTTATTGTTTTTCAGACTTCCCTTGTTCTAGAATGTATGCTGCTTCTTGTTCCAGCGTCGCTAATTCGTATGCTTGACCAATGCTGTTATTGTCCCATTCCCATAATAAATTATGCTCCTCAACGGATTGAGAGAAATCGCCTTCATACCAACGAACCAAAATCTTGAGGTACTGTTCTTTATGTTGTAAGGTTCCACTATTACTTTCATCAATTACTCGACGTACTATTTCGATGTTTTCTGGAGTCATTTTAATAAATCCTTGCTTTTCGTGAGATAATACTTTTTGATGAGTCATTTTGTGCATGGCATTGATTATATGACGATCAGAATTGAGGTCAAGTATTACCTCTTCGCCTTTAATTTTCTCAGTCTGCTTTTCCTTAACGTCTGAACCTGCATACGTACCGACTTTGTAACCGGTAAAAATACCAACTGCTATAGCAATAACTAAGCTTAATGTGATTTTAATCCACTTTTTCAAACCTCGTACCCCCTTTTATTGAAGTGTACCATTAATCTTGCCTCTACTTTGGTGTGCGCTCTAATCTGTTTTTCCTAATATTTGTTTACGGCATCTGACATCGTAGATTTCATTGTTTGTAACAGTTCTTCTTTTGTTATTATTTTTTGTACATTTTTAAAAGGTCCGCCTAAAGATTCACCATTTTGATTCTTAATCTCTAGTTCTGTTATCTTTTTATTACCCTCCTGAATGAGTTGAAATAGAGCATATAAACGATCTAATTCTACTGAATCCAATTGGCTAAAGTCAATCTCGTTACTCATTTGCAAAGTTAATAATAATTCATTAGCTGGTTTTCCTTCATCTGGATCTTTACTATCTAAAATATATTGAAGAGCATTTTCCGTTTCAGATTCCACGTAGCCTAATTTTTTCATTTCTTCTAGTGTTGGTTTGAATTCCTTATATTCCTCATATGTTTTTTTTCCATATTGGTATTCATCACCTACTGGATATGAATAGAGGAGACCTTGTACCTTTACTCGGAATTTTAGATATTTGTTATTTTTTTCTTGCACAGTATGGTATGTATTACCACCATTATTTTCATTTATTGGGCTCCAATCTGTTACAACAACATCAATACCGTGTTTTTTCTTTATATAATCTTGTACCTCAGCTCCATTTTCTTGATTACAACCACTTAGACATAAGAAACATAATACTAGCAATATTACATGTTTCAATCTTTTCATATAAGCACTCCCTACGTAAGAATTAATTCTTGAATGTGCAGCACACTACAAAACCTTCTTTTCCTGAGTCGTATACTTTAACTTTTATATAGTTTGAATCTTATTGAATCATTTAAGTTCCTGACGTTCCCAACTATACTGCTTGAAGCATTACAGTATTAAAATAAACAACTTATTTATTTTAAGGTCTTTCTCAATTCTATAAGCACATGGTTCATTGGGCTCATATCTAAAATGTACATTCATACGATGGTATCTATTTTACTATAAAATCTAGTTCTATTATTAAAATGTTCCTTTTTTCTTTCCTAGTATAGATGTTCGCTCTACTTCAATGAGGGAGGATTTATGGAAGGACATTATACAATTTCAAGGTGTGCACCATATATAAGAAGAAAAAACATAGCTACCAACTCGATATAATAAAAGTTATATATATGCATAATAGCATTTAAAAGCACTCATGATAATGTTATACTACTATCAACCAAGAAGAATCCAACAAATACGGCAACTACTTTTAAATTCCAATGCTTTATCTTGATTACATAAAGGATTGGAAAGAGTATAAGTATCCAAAAAATAATAATATAGATTGTATTTACCATTCTTTACTCCTAATAAAATGATTGTTTTTAATATAGGTGATTTTTTGGGGTGAAGATATGTTTCATTAAAAAAAAGGGCCGGAATCCCGGCTCTTTTTCTATCTTAAAGTCTTACTTTATCCCGCATTAACGGGCAGTAAGACCCCCACCTCAAAATTCAGAGGAAGCAAAGACGTTAGGTGGGGGATCAACTGCCCGTAAAAGCCCGATTGGTTCAACTAATAATCAGTGGTGGATGAACAAAACCCCCACTGATTAAAGTCCCACTTTATCTCTCCGTTTCAAAAAACTCAATCCATTCTCCATCAGGACCAGCGAAGAATATGTAACGTGTTCCATCTGGTAATGTTTCAATTTCTTCTCCAAGTAAAAAGGTTACTTTTTGTTTCTTTAGTCTTTCGATTTCATCCTCTAATGAATCTACTTTAAAGCAAATGTGATGTACTTTTCCTTCTGCCGGAAGAGAAGAGTTGTAGCCTTCAATTAATTCAAGTATCGTTTCCTTCGATTCTTCCACACCTAAAAAAGCGAGTTTTAAGTCGGGATTCGGGTGACCCATACGTTTAATGAGCTGTAAGCCAACTACTACTTCATAAAATGAAATAGATGTTTCTAAGTTTGCGACCATAAGACCGACGTGTTCAATTCTTCTAACTGGCATGTAGATCCCTTCTTTCTGAAAATTATATACAATATGTTATTGAAAATTAAGAAAATAAGCAAGATAAAAACCTTACAAATTTTAGCGTGTTTTATGGTATAGTGAGAAAGTATGTTTGGGGAGAAGGAAGGAGATTATACGATGAATACACCTACTCAAACTCCTTCATTATCGGCAACGATGAAAGAGTGGCATTATGCATTAGCGTATGAAATTAAACATTGGAAAACGATAGGTGGTAGTAAAATTTCTATTATGAACGGTCGTTTTTTATATACAGATTATGAAAGTACAGTATACGTATTTCAGCTTATTTCGGAAGTAAGCTTACCTGAAGGTTCACCAATTCGAATTGAGTTTGATGGTGAGGAAGCGACAGGAGAAGTATTATCTGTACATGGATTAGAAATAGAACTGAAATTAAATGATTATATACAAGGTGAAATACGAGAAGCTGTTTTATACAGTGAACCGTGGCAATTGTTAGAGCAACTACAAGAGCGATTGAAAGAGGCACATAAAGATAAGTTAAAACGTAATCGTATAAAGCGTCTTGTTGATGGGACGAGCAGTCCGAAACATATTGAGAAGATGAAAAATCCGAAAAATGAATTGGCGTATCGTTCGTTTTACAATCCGACAACGTACGTGTGGGGACCGCCTGGAACAGGGAAGTCTTACAATTTATCACGTATTATTTCGGCTCATTATCAAAAAGGAAAATCGGTACTTGTATTAGCTCATAGTAATGCGGCAGTAGACGTATTAATGAGCGAAGTAACGAAGCAAATTGAGAAGAAAAAGAAATGGACACCTGGCGAAATTGTTCGTTACGGTTATAGTCAACATGAACATATACGAAATCATGAAACATTACTTACGTCGAAGCTAGTTGAAACGACGAACGGATCTTGGGGAGAAGAAAGACTCTATTTAGAAGAGACACGACAAGATCTTCGTGAAAAGATTTTATCATATAAAGCGACTTCTGCTGATAAGAAGCGTATACAAGAGATTGAAAATGATCTTCGAAAGCAAAAAGCGAAAATTAAAGAAGTAGAAAAAGAATACATTGAAAACGCGAAAGTAATCGGCGCAACTTTATCGAAATGTGCCATTGATTCCCTTATTTATGAGCGTACATTTGATTTAGTTGTCGTAGATGAAGTGAGTATGGCATATGTTCCGCAAATTGCATTAGCTGCTTCACTTGGAAAACGTATTGTCGTTTGTGGTGACTTTTTACAGTTACCTCCAATCGCGATGGCGAACCATGAACTCGTTCGAAAATGGCTCGGGGAAGATATGTTTTACCATGCCGGGATTGTTGAGTCTGTCAATAAATCAGAAGCACATCCGAACCTCTTTATGCTGCAGGAACAAAGACGTATGCATGCGGATATATCGAAGTTTACAAATTCATTTATTTATAAAAATAGAGTATATGATCATCCGTCTGTTTCAGAGCGTAAAGAACTTGCGCGATTGCAACCGTTCGCAAATGAGGCAAGTGTTTTATTTGATACGAGCTTAATGGGAGCCTTTTCGTTAAAAGACGCTGCTTCAGGTTCTCGTTTTAACATTATGTCTGGTTTAGTAGCGATGCAAATGATGTTAATTGGACTGTTAGATGGTGTTCAATCGATCGGTGTTGTTACACCTTACAGGGCACAATCCCGCTTTTTATCAACGTGTATTAGAGAAATGTTGCAGAGAACGAAATATCAAAACATACCAGTTTTAGCAGCAACGGTTCATAAGTTTCAAGGTTCTGAAAGAGATATGATGATATTTGATACGGTGGATAGTTATCCGCAAGAACGACCTGGTGTGTTATTCTTTGACCATAAAAACCATCGCCTCGTCAATGTAGCCGTAACGAGAGCGAGAGGGAAGTTCATTCAATTATCAGATTGCCATTATATGCGTAAAAACCTTTCGAGAAAACAAGCGTTATCACAATTAACGGCTCATATAGAACGTCACGGAGATGTGTATGATCGTACGACATCAAGACAATTGTGGGAACGAAAAATTTCGAAACGTTTACGCTGGTTTATGGAAATGAATCTTGAAGAACCGAAAGGGCTATTGAAAGATATTTTAGCTGCAAAACGAAAAATTATTATTTCACTTCCAAGCACAAAACAAGTGGATAAGCGAGTATGGCAAGCGTTAATGCGTACAAATGCGCAAATAACGGTGTATAGTGATGGACCAGTTCCATTGAAAAATGTAAAGTTACAAAGACAAAATAAAACATTCCCGTTTATCGTAATCGATGATGAAATCTTTTGGGCAGGGGCACCGCTCACATCTCAAATGATGTTTGAAGGTAGTACGGAATTTCCGTACGTATGTGCAAGACTGCAAGCACCAGAAACAATTGGTGTGTTAAAAGGGTTTTTAGATATTCGGTAAATTCGGATAGGAATTCCTTGACTTTTGCCTGGAATGAACTTAGAATGAAAATAATTTAATACAATTTTATGAAAATTCTTATCACGAGAGGTTGAGGGACTGGCCCTATGACACCTCGGCAGCGGATTCTTTATGAATACTGTGCCAATTCCAGCAAGGTAACTTGAAAGATAAGAAAGAAGCTCATTTTGACTGTATATACAGAAGCCTCTTTCTATCTTTTAGAAAGAGGCTTTTTTACGTGAAAATAAAAGGAGGAAGAAAAATGGGAGCGACAGGAGTAACGTCACAAAGAAAAACAATTGAAGAGAGTATAGAAAGAAATAAGGAAAAGTACATAGAAACAAGTCATAATATTCATGCGAATCCGGAGATTGGTAACCAAGAATTTTACGCATCAAGAACGTTAAGTTTGTTGTTAGGAAGCGCAGGATTTCAGTTGCAGCACAATATAGCTGGGCATGAAACAGGATTTATCGCGCGAAAAAGTTCAGGGAAACAAGGACCAGTCATTGCATTTTTAGCTGAGTATGACGCTTTACCAGGACTCGGTCATGCATGTGGTCACAATTTAATTGGCACAATTAGCGTTGCAGCAGCGATCGCGTTATCAGAAACGCTTGAGGAAATCGGCGGAGAAGTTGTCGTGTTCGGAACACCAGCAGAAGAGGGTGGGCCAAATGGTAGCGCAAAATCGAGTTATGTGAAAGCTGGCTTATTTAAAAACATTGATGCGGCGCTTATGATTCATCCGAGCGGAAAAACAGCTCCAACGAGTCCATCACTTGCGGTCGATCCACTTGATTTTCATTTTTACGGAAAAACAGCTCATGCAGCAGCCTCACCAGAAGAAGGAATTAACGCATTAGATGCGATTATCCAGCTGTATAACAGTATTAATGCACTTCGCCAACAACTCCCATCAGATGTGAGAATTCATGGTGTTATTACTGAGGGCGGAAAAGCACCTAATATTATTCCTGACTACGCCGCAGCAAGGTTCTTCATCCGCGCAGCAACGAGAAAAAGATGTGCGGAAGTAACAGAGAAAGTAAGAAACGTCGCACAAGGTGCAGCATTAGCAACAGGTACGAAAGTGAAAATTCATCAATTCCAAAATGAAATCGATGAACTACTCGTAACAAAAACATTTAATGACGTCGTAGCCGAAGAATTAGAATTACAAGGTGAAGACGTAAATCGTAAAGAAAGATTTGGCATCGGCTCAACAGACGCAGGAAACGTAAGCCAAGTCGTACCGACCATTCATCCGTACATTAAAATCGGTCCAGACGATTTAATTGCGCATACGAATGAATTTAGAGAAGCAGCACGTTCAGAATTAGGAGATAAAGCATTAATTACATCCGCAAAAGCACTAGCACATACAGCGTATCGATTAATTACGGAAGAAGGGCTGTTAGAGAAGGTGAAGGAAGAGTTTAGAGAGGTGCAGAGGAATCAAGGATAGATGGTTAAAGGGAGTGGGGGAATCCACTCCTTTTCTTTTTTGCGTAACGCTGATGCTAAGATTTTTTTGCAGTAAAATCAATGTTAGTGGAACTTTTTTAATCAAACTTTTTTCTAAATTAACATAAATACTTGCAACATTTAAATTAGTACTATATAGTTCTAGTTATGACAAAGGTAAAATTAATGAATCAAAAACGTGTGATTGAAGTAGCTGCAACATTATTTTTAGAAAAAGGGTTTGCTTATACAAGTATGGATGAATTAGTACGTGTAAGCAAAGTTTCAAAGTCTAATGTGTATTATCACTTTTCTAATAAGGAAGTATTATTAGAAGGGGTCGTTGATTATTGGATTGAAATGTATCAATCTGCAATTGATGACGTACTTTCTCAGACTCAATTTTTAGTTGAAGATCGTATCCAACTGTTTTTAAAGCAATTATCACAAGGAGTTCAGTCGAGAGAGTATAAGGGGAGCTGTCCATTTATTACTCTTTATATTCAAAGTCCTAAACAGGCCACGCAAATAAAAGAAAAAATAGGTCTTTTTTTTACAGGATTACAAAAGAAAGTTTCTCTATTACTTAAACAAGGGGTAGAGAATGGAGAATTCAGAAATACGATTAATATTGATGAGGTTGCATCACTTTTTATTACAAATCTTGAAGGAGCGTTATTTATTTCAGAAACATTGAAGGATGCAACTGTAATTACGAAAACAGCAGATCATTTTTTAAAATTGCTTCGATAAAAGAAGCTTTTTTTTTACATCAAATTAGTACTAAATAGTACTAAAAAGGGGATTTTATATGAGAACAGTATTTTTAATTGGTGGAACAGGCTTTATTGGAAAACAATTAGTGAAAGAATTAGCCAAAGAGGATGTTAAAATTCTTCTTTTAGTGAGGTCGAAAAGTAAAGCAACACGCCTTTTTCAAGAAAGAGGCATCTTAAAAAAGGAAGTTATGCACTTTATTGAAGGTGATTTGACGAAAATAGATTTAGGTCTAAGTGCTGAAGATAAGGAGAGCGTATTGAAAACGGATGTGATTATTCACGCAGGAGGCCCCATGGATATTCAAGCGACAAGTAAAGAGGCAGCTTCCGTATTTTTAAATGGCGCCAAACATATTAGTGAATTAGCTAAAAGCATTCATCAATTGAAGGGCTTGCAACAATTTATTCATGTTGTAGGTTATATGAGTCCCTTTGATGATAAAAATAGCAAGATTGCAATTGATGTGTTTAAAGAAGGAAACAATTATTTGAAAATAAAAAATCCATATGAGAGAACAAAATTTTTAGCAGATCTTTATATCCGTCACCAGGCATCAGCAGTAGGTTATCCGCTTTCTGTAATTAATCCGCCAACTGTAGTCGGTAGTAGTAAAACAGGGAGTACAGAGCAGATAGCAGGATTAGGTTTGCTTGTGATGAGTATGCGAAGAGGGCTCATGCCAGTGATTCCTGGAGGTAAGGGATATAGGTTACCACTTATTTCAAACGATGAGCTTGCGAAGTTTATTGTGCAGGTTTTCAGATTGGAGCAATCGACTATACAAACATATACACTTGTTGAAGACAAACAGCACGATCAGAACATTGCTGAATTATTAAGTATTATGTCGGAAAGTATGAATATGAGGGCACCAAAATTCTCTGTCCCAATGCCACTTATGAAAGCAATTATGAATAGTGGAGTAAGTAAAATAACAAAAATTCCTTCTGATGGACTGAATTTTATTACAAAACGAAAATTTTCAAATGTTTCAGCGAAAAAAATTATGGGAGGAGATTGGTTTAAGAAGACGAGTGTAATGAAATTTTTCCCTGCCGTAGTAGCTGATTTGGATTATCGAATGATGCATCAAAATGGCCAGCATAATCATTTATTTAAACGAACATTATGTGATAACATTACCCTTTACCAATTACAAGGAGAGGGTAAACCGTTTATTTTATTACATGGTTTATTGAGTGATGGAGAGGATTTATTTCCTTTAGCACAAGAGCTTCATGAAAAAACTGGTCAACCTGTATGGATCTTGGATCTTCCAGGTTTGGGACGTTCTCCTTTTAAACGAGAGAAAAATCTTCTAGATATCTATTTGAATATAGTGAAAAAGTTATTAGAGAAAGCTACTAATGGTGCACATCTAATTGGTCATTCATTCGGTGCGTTTATTCTTCTGGAAGCATTGGTACAAGAGTACATAGATAAGAAGTATTCAATCACTTTACTTCAGCCGCCTATTGCTAAAAAAAATCCTAAATCGCTAAATGTTCCCCAATTTATGAACAAATGGACATTAAAATTGGCAACTACTAATTTGATAGGGCGTTATTTATTAAGTAATGGTTTGTTTGAAAGTATGGAGAGCATCCCTGAACATTATATCGAAAAAATAAGTAACAGTTTTACTTCTCCTAGAATATTAAATACTACAGTTCAGCTTAACAGTTTACTACTGAAAAACGATCAAGGTGATTTCAATGAAGTAACAAAGTATAATCTTCACATTATTTGGGGGGATTATGACAGAGGTTATTCTGCTCCATCGCATCTTGGTAAGGTTGATTTTGTTCCATATGGCCATCATTTTCCTCTTAGCCATCCGAGTGAAACGGCAACATTAGTAATAAAAAATAGTAATACTATCGGATGAGAGTGTGAGATAAATAAAAAGTTTGTAGTAAGATCGTTGTGTCTTTGAAATAAAATCGTACTGTGTGGGAGCCCGCCCCATCACCATCAAGCTAAGGTTTTGAAGTACCCCCTAAATGAAAATTTTCTTTCTCTATAGTTATTTATTTTGAGAAGTCAGCTCATTTTTTAATTTTAGGGGGTATTTTGTTTTATTAGGTTGATAGCGATGGGACTGTACCCCGTTAATAACAATTAGTAAAATTTAATTAAAAAATTGTGAATTTTTTATAGTTTTTTCTGTATTGTTTTACATGTTTCGTGATTTGAGATAGTTTCTGCAACATATAAGGTTCTTTAATTATTTTATCGTTTTTAGACAGAAGACTTTTATTTTAAAGATCTGAAGGTATAAAAGATAAATTTTGTTAGGCGTAAGTATGAGTAAATTGGTATAATGTAGTAATATAAGTAGAAGGTGGAAAATCCGGTATTAGTAAATCGGGCATCCAAATAAGTATTAATAACATTTCCCTCTCTGAACATAAAACTATACACATACTATGATAGATAATATAGGCGTTATTCTTATTATATTGCCCTAAAATAATCAAACCAGGTTATTCGAAGAAAGGAGTGGAAATATGAATATTGGTGAACGTATTCGACAAATCCGTATACATAAAGAATTTACGCAAGGGGAATTAGTATCAGAAATATGCTCTATAACGTATTTAAGCAGAATTGAAAATGGACAAATTAAACCTTCTGTTTCTTTTTTAGAAAAGGTCGCTAAAAAGATGGAAGTTGATTACAATTTTCTTGTAGATGAAGATTATGGGGATATAGAACCTATGCTCCTTGGAATATGTAATAAGTATAAAAATGATAAAATTATAAGTGAAAAAGATTTATCTTCTTTAGAACTGTATGTTCGTGATATAGACTCTATTCTTTTATTATTAAAGGCTTATGGTGTTTTAATATACTATCATTCCCGAAATAATAACTTAGTATATGTAGAAGCAATTGTAAATCAGGCTGTGCAAGTTATTCCAAATCAAATAGACCTCCAGTATACCGAAGATTATATATATTATTTAATGGCTCGAGGTTATTATTTTTATAATAAACAAGATTATATGGCTGCACATGAAATCTACGTGAAGATAGAGAGTTTACTTGATCTAGAAGAAACTACTCAACACGCCAGTGTATATTATAATCTGTGTCTTGTAAATAAAGCGCTGTATAAAGATAAAAGCATTAGTCGTTTGTATGCGCAGAAAGCTTACAAAATATTTTTGAGATTTAATATAAAGAATAAAGTAATAGATACTTTGTTAATGCTCGCAATACTGTATGATTTAGATGGATTATATGACAGGGCTCTTGAATGCTTACAGCAGGCAGAAAGTAGGTTGGAAGATAAAGGAGATTCTATGTATTCACCTATAATCTCGTATAATTATGGGAAAATTTATCAAGGTTTAAAAGACTATACTAATGCTATTAAGTACTATGAAGAATGTTTGCAATTAAGTGAGTTTCTCGAACAAAAACATCAAAAGGTATACGCATTACGAAGCTTAATAGAGATTCATATAGAATTTAAAGATTGGAAAACTGTTAATAAATTTATGGATGAAGCGTTTGATTTATTATCAATTTTTGATGTACCTTACGCTAATGTTCAACTATATGGATTGAAGGGGAAGATATCTAGATTAAGAGGAGATGATTATGGATATGAAAAACAGATGCAAAAAGCAATTGAAATTGGTTTAGAAAAGAAACAATATCCTTTAGTAAGTGAACTGGCTCATGAACTAGGAGACTATTTTTTTGATAATCGCGCTTATAAAATGTCAGCAAAATATCTAAAAATATCAATTGAAAATTCGACGAATTAAAACAAACTAAAAATACATAGATAGAGGGAGATTAATCAAGGATCTTGGTAATGATATCCGCAATATCCCCTCTATGTGATTCTGCAGTAATAGTAGGTATTGGATTAATATAATTTAACATAAGATAAATCACAAATAAAATTGGTTAAATAGGTAACTTGTTTTTATAAAAAAAGGAATTATAAATCAAAATTTTTTACTAATTCCGTGTAACAAAGGACATCCATTAGTATTTAAATTAACAAAGCAACTACTACTGGAGGTTGGAATTATGAAAATCAAAAAAATTTATGTCATTCTTACTACAGCTATTATGTTATCCGGTATTTCTTTATTTGAAAATATAACTAGTACAGATACTACACAAAATGTAGCTGCACAAACTAGTATAGAAGACATCTCAATCAACCAGGTGCTGATTAATTAATCCCCCCATATTCAAGATTTCCTTCAAATACATACCCTTATTAAATAATCCATAGATAAAAAACAGGCGGAAAGTAAGTTCCACCTGTTTTTTTTATTATATTAACTTTGCTTTAAACGAAACTAAGTAGTTAATTTTATTTTCAACAATAGCAATATTTTTATTTGTACAAGGTTAAATCCTATAGAAACTTTCCTGAATTACAAAACATGTAAAATAATATAGAAAAAAACAACAATAATTTTAAATATTTTTAACTGAATTTTACTTATTGTTATTAACATAAATTAACACGTATATTTTAGATACAGAAAGTCAAACAGCAAGGAGGTGGTTAATCTGATGCTAGAGACAAAAAGTTCTATAGATATGATAAACAATATAAATTATCATTTGGATCTTGGTGGGAAAAATAATCAACGTTTAAAAAACTTTTCAAATGAACAAGACGTATTGCCATATCATGTTTACAAACAGCAATTGAATAAACAAGCATCCCAAAAAGAATCGATTAGTCTAGCTCAACCATTTATTCATATTAATACCTTAGCACAAATTCTATATGAAGCATTTCACAATCAAATATTTACAGCTTTGGCACCTATTCTATTTGTTTTTCAACCGAATATTGTAACTGGTATATCTACCCCAGGTGCTTATGCAATAGATTTTTATAATGATTATTTTATTCATTTGAAAGACATCAATGTTCAAGAATTTAAGGCTGGAATAGGTGAAGAAAAAGGACCTATAGCTATTGGATATATGATAAACCAAAGCGAAAGCATTCAGCATTCAAAAGAATTTATGTATCCAAAGTTACAGGACCAAACTACAGAGTGTATGTTAGCCTTACAAAAGCAATTGCACATACATGGAGAGTTAGAAGAGCAAATTCAGCTATCATTTGATTTCAAGAAAATAATGATGCCTTTAATCGTCTTACAATGGATTAAACAGACAGCTTTATATTAAAGGAATAAAAAAGGTTTAGATGTTATAGAAGGCAACATAAATTACCTTCTATAACATCTAAACCTGTCACCAATCTTTGTTAATGAAATTTGAAGTACTCTAATATTTGTTTCCTGAACATTCTAAAAAGATGGTTACTATGTCTAAAAATGAAAAATTAGCTAAATTACGTAATCAAGAATTTGATACAAAAAAATTAATTGGTGCAATCGATGAAGATGAATTGAAAAAAATAGCGGGTGCCGGAGATGTGTCTCCAGAGTCGTGTAATTGATTTAAAATTCTAACGTCAGGTGGTTGATATGATGAATAATCAAGTTTTAAACATTAAAGGTTTGCATAAAAAATATAAAGACAAACATGTTTTAAAAGGGATTGATTTAACTATAAAAAAGGGTGAAATATTTGGATTATTAGGCCCGAATGGCGCTGGTAAATCTACATTTTTTAAAATCATTTTAGGATTGATAGAGGCTGATGAGGGAACTGTAGAAGTATTGGGAATGGATATACAAAAGAATAGAATAGAAATCTTATCTAAAACAGGTTCATTAATTGAAGCTCCAACCTTTTACGAGCATTTATCCGGATACGAAAACTTGTTAATTGCTTCTAAAATGAAAAATGTTCATGATAAAGAACATATAAAAGAACTTTTGAATTTATTTAAACTATATGAGGATCGAAATCGTGCTTTTAAAAAATATTCTCTTGGTATGAAACAACGTTTAGGATTAGCTGCTGCTTTCATAAATAACCCTGAATTATTAATATTAGATGAACCTACTAATGGCTTAGATCCACAGGGAGTTTATGAAGTGAAAGAATTAATAAAAAAAGCTCCAAAAATGTTTAATTCTACCATAATCCTTTCAAGTCATATTTTAAGTGAAGTGGAACAAATGGCTGATCATATCGGGATTATTCATCATGGAGAAATAAAGTACCAAGGTTTATTGTCTTCTTTACAAAATAAACAATCATTAAATATTGTTGAAATTAGTGTTAATAATATGACTCTTACTGATAAATTACTTGAACAATCCAATTATACATTCAATGTAAATAATAACATCTTTAGTATTGAATATAACGATGAAAAATCACTGAATGATATTCAACAACTATTAGTAACGAATCAGATTTTTATTCAATCTTTCCAAACCAAAAAGCAAAATTTAGAGGAAGCATATTTAGATATTGTTGAACAAGGTGCTGTAAGTGTATGAGAAATGTATTAGCCACTGAGTATATAAAATATAGAAAAAGTCATTTTTGGTTTTTGGTTATCTTAGGACCTATTATACTTGCATTAGGTGAATTTGCTGGACTAAATTACTATAGTAATTCTCATACTATTAAATTAGAAACTATATTCGGTATAAATTTGCAACTTTTAAAATACATCTTAAACTTTTTTATTGTGTTTATTATAGCTAGTGTAAACAATGTCGAATATAAAAATTCTACGTGGAAAAGAACATTTACGTATCCAGTACAGAAATTTAGTGTGTATGTAAATAAATTCCTTGTTGTTATGGTTGCTCTTATTATTACAACCGTAATACATATGATTTGTACAGTATTGTTACTTCCATGTTTAGGTATTTCTTTAGATATGGTTTCCATGCAGCATGTGTTTGTTTTTACGTTATATCCATTTCTTATTAGCATCCCATTTTGCGCTTTGGCGTTCATTATATCCATTAATGTATCGAATCAATCAGTGATCGTTGCACTAGCTCTAGCTTCGTATCTTTTCGGCGATATATTAAGCTCAACTAAGCTTTGGTGGTTTCCTATTTCATATCAAATCTTATATTTTCCAATCAATTATGTGAATAATCTAGATGTTTTTAATACGTTATGGTCATACGATAAATGGTACATGCTAGCAGGAATTCCTATTACTATTCTTATTTTAGGAATTGGATACATCTTATTTATTAAAATAGATAATAAAAACTAACAAAGGAGATCTCAAATGATAAATTTAATTTATTCCGATTGGATAAAAATAAGAAAACACCCACAACAAATTACATTTTTCATCTTAGCACTTTGTCCGATTATATATTCAATGATTATGTATACTAAATTCGTGGTAGGAGAGTATAATCACGGTTTGGATAATTCATGGATGGGCGTATGGATGTTTATATCTTTTTTCTATGTTGGTTTTTTTCTCCCTGTCATTTCAGGGATGGTAACAGCCTTCTTGTGTCAGTTTGAAAACAAAACTAATTGGAAAATAATGCATCTATCTCCAAATACTAATTTTAAAATTGTTTTATCTAAATTTGTATCTAGTGTGTTATTATTTTCTGCAATACACTTAATAGTTTTAATGAGCTTGTATGTATCAGGAATGTATTTTGATTTTACAGATCCATTTCCTTTAGAATTTATGATTAAAGTATTTTTAATTTCTGTTGTTGCGACATTTCCTCTTATAATAGTGCAACTCCTATTATTCTTATTTATAAAAACATCTATCACTTTTACATTTGTTAATATAATCCTATCTTTAATCGGTTTATTTCTTTTTTCAGAAGCAAAGTGGGGATTTGGATATTTATGGTCTTTACCATTCAAGTCTACAGAATTAGTTGATCAAGATATATTATCTATTACTATATTATTGGTATCAATAGTTGCATTTACCATAGGTATGATTTTAATTACAGTACGTTATGTAAAATTATTGAGAAAGACAGTATAGAAAGAGAAATCGCCCTTAGAGGGACCTGATAGTATCACAGTTAGGTAAATAACAAAAAAAGAGTCCATCTGGTATGATGGACTCTTTTTTTGTTATTTACCTGGAGATTTTTTATGGTGAAAAAAGGCCAATCTTTTCAAATATATACAGAAGAATTGACACTCCTACCTCTAAAGGGGCAAGCTGGCTAACGCCAGTGGACTTCTTGCCACCAAAGGCGACGCTCGTGCTGACATGTAAGATTGCCATCACTCTCACAAAAGACCATATAGGGGTAGAGTCACATACCCATCAAGCTAAGATTTTAAAGTACCCCCTAAATGGAAATTTTGTATTTTTATAGCATCGAAGCTTATTTTTCTCTTTTTGGGTAGTTTTATTTTCTTAGCTTGATTGCGATGAGCGGTACCTCATAAAGGCCCCTGATACATAATTGATGTTCTGCCATTTGTAGAAAACAATCCACTTATACCATTTTAACAAGAAGAAATATCTCGTCCATGTTG
>NZ_JBIYDP010000023.1:0-21729 GCF_044908765.1 Bacillus sp. RC251
AGGATCAAACTCTCCAATAAAGTTAGTTTGTCTAGCATCTAAAAATAAAAATTGACGTTTCACGTTGTTTGTTTCGTTCAGTTTTCAAAGAACTAAAAGCGGGTGAAGAGAATCGAACTCTCGACCAGAGCTTGGAAGGCTCTTGTTTTACCACTAAACTACACCCGCGTGGTCGGGAAGACAGGATTTGAACCTGCGACCCCCTGGTCCCAAACCAGGTGCTCTACCAAGCTGAGCCACTTCCCGTTATGGCGCGCCCGAGAGGAGTCGAACCCCTAACCTCTTGATCCGTAGTCAAACGCTCTATCCAATTGAGCTACGGGCGCTTATTCATGATGTTTTTTCGTCGTTGTATTTTGGCGACTCAATTATCTTATCATACTACATTTTCAAATGCAAGTACTTTTTAAAAAGATTTTTTGATGCGGCCGAGAGGACTTGAACCTCCACGGGGTTTCCCCCACTAGGCCCTCAACCTAGCGCGTCTGCCGTTCCGCCACGACCGCGCGGAAAAAACAAAAGTGAGCCATGAAGGATTCGAACCTTCGACCCTCTGATTAAAAGTCAGATGCTCTACCAACTGAGCTAATGGCTCGTAAATGGCTGGGCTAGCTGGATTCGAACCAGCGCATGACGGAGTCAAAGTCCGTTGCCTTACCGCTTGGCTATAGCCCATCGAAATATTCATCTTCTTTTCAAAGACAAATGTTATTGTAACATAATGTCCAATAAAAAACAACTGCCAAATAGCAGAAGTTAAAATGGCGGTCCCGACCGGGGTCGAACCGGCGATCTCCTGCGTGACAGGCAGGCATGTTAACCACTACACCACGGGACCATTTGGTTGCGGGGACAGGATTTGAACCTGCGACCTTCGGGTTATGAGCCCGACGAGCTACCGTGCTGCTCCACCCCGCGATGATACTATTTATATAATTTATATGGTGGAGGATGACGGGATCGAACCGCCGACCCCCTGCTTGTAAGGCAGGTGCTCTCCCAGCTGAGCTAATCCTCCGAAGTGGTGACCCGTACGGGATTCGAACCCGTGTTACCGCCGTGAAAGGGCGGTGTCTTAACCACTTGACCAACGGGCCAGTATGTATGGCAGAGAAGAAGGGATTCGAACCCTCGCACCGCGTTAGCGATCTACTCCCTTAGCAGGGGAGCCCCTTGAGCCACTTGGGTACTTCTCTGTATGGCTCCGCAGGTAGGACTCGAACCTACGACCGATCGGTTAACAGCCGATAGCTCTACCACTGAGCTACTGCGGAATAATAAAGACAATTTGTATCTTATAAAATTTCTTATCGTAAGTCAAGATGTTTTTCTCAACATCTTGTACAAACGTGACATGTTTATAATATACTGGATTGCGTTTTCACTGTCAAGATGTTTTCTTTATCAGGCTCAGTTTCCCTTTACACTTTCCGCAGACATATCTTTTTGTATTTATTTGACGTCTTCTTACATATTGAAGCAAACAGCCCATACATTCATACGTATAAACCTTTTTTTCCTTCTCTTCATTAATTATTCGTTTACAGAAGCGTGGCGCATCAACTTCTTTTAACAATTCACGAAAATCTCTATCCCGGTGCTTATAGCCCCTTCCTGTAATATGTAAGTGATAATGACAAAGCTCATGTTTAATGATTCCGACTAACTCTTCTTTCCCATACATTTCGTAATATCGATAATTCAGTTCAATATTGTGTGTATTCAATAGATAACGTCCACCAGTTGTACGCAACCTACTATTGAACATAGCTCTATGTAAAAATGGCATTCCGAAGTATTGTAGTGATACTTCTTCCACCAGACGCTGTATTTCTTGCTCATCCACTCTCATTCCTCCTAAACTAAAAAATATTTTTACACTTTTCTCCTCCCTTATACATATATTAAATAGTACATATACCCATCCTCATTCAAGAAGCGTGGTTTCTAAAAATATAGCATGAATAGAAATCCACTCACCAACCTCTCATCAATAGTACCTTACATTTTTGAGAGTAGGATTAAACAAGGAGGGATTCCTATGCCTACGTGGCTAAAAAAACAAATGCAACGCGCATATTTTGAAAAAAACCGGTATCAAATTAAATTACTAAATGAATGCTGGTTTTATTATAGCAAAATACATCAAAGCTCATAATCCATTACACGTTTTATCCCATAAAAAAAGAGCAGTTTCATCTGCTCTCTCCTCTTACTATTCAATCGGCAACATGGATAGTGCAACGCGACCTTTTTTCGTATCAATATCATCTACCCATACCTTGACGATTTGTCCGACAGATACAATATCTAACGGATGCTTCACATACTGTTTGCTTAGTTTAGAAATATGTACTAAACCATCTTGTTTTACACCTACATCAACAAAAGCACCAAAATCAACAACGTTACGAACTGTTCCTTCCAGTTCCATACCACGTTTTAAATCTTCTAATTTCAAAATCCCTTTTTTCAGAAGCGGTTTAGGCAACTCATCCCTCATGTCTCGCTCTGGACTAATGAGCGCATCTATAATATCAACTAATGTCGGCTCCCCAACTCCCGTTTCTTGCGATAACTTAGAAATCTCCACTTCTTCTAAGCTCTTTTGTAATTGCAATTGCCCTACGTCATCTTTTGATAACCCTAGACTCTTCAATAACAATTCAACATTTTTATATTGTTCTGGATGAATACCCGTTCGATCTAACGGATTTGCCCCTTCTAATATACGTAAGAAACCTATGCATTGTTCATATGTCTTCGCACCTAGACGCGGTATTTTCTTTAAGTCTGTTCGTTTTGTAAATTTCCCTTCTTCTTCACGCTTTGCCACAATATTTTTCGCAACAGTTTTCGATAAACCCGAAACATATTGCAATAACGCAACTGAAGCTGTATTTACATTCACACCGACTTGGTTAACTGCCGTCTCTACTACAAATGTTAATGATTCATTCAGCCTCTTTTGAGATACATCATGTTGGTATTGTCCAACCCCAACTGATTTCGGATCAATCTTCACAAGTTCAGCAAGTGGATCTTGCAGACGTCTCCCAATAGAAACAGCACTTCTTTCTTCAACCTGTAAATTTGGAAATTCCTCACGAGCTAAATCGGAGGCCGAATACACACTCGCACCAGCTTCGTTCACAATAATATAGAAGACTTCTCGTTTCACATTTTGTAATACATCAACTATAAATTCTTCCGATTCTCTAGAAGCTGTACCATTCCCAATCGCAATCATTTCAACTTGATATTTATCTATAATAGAAAGAACTTTCGTTTTTGCATCTTCATATTTACGAACAGGTGGATGCGGATAAATAACATCAATATATAGAACCTTCCCAGTATCATCTACAACAGCTAATTTACAACCCGTTCTATATGCAGGATCTAAAGCTAACACAACCTTTCCTTTCATTGGAGGTTGTAATAACAAATTACGTAAGTTCTCAGAAAAAATATGTATCGCTTGTTCCTCAGCTGTTTCTGTTAATTCTTTTCGAATCTCTCTTTCAATGGAGGATTGAATTAATCGTTTATAACCATCCTCAATTGCTAACTTTACATAATGTACACTTTTAGAATCGTTATCACGAATTACTCTCTTATATAAGAAAGTTACTATCTCATCTACTGGTGGAACAACAGAAACTCTCAATATATCTTCTTTCTCACCGCGATTCATCGCTAATACACGATGCGGCACTACTTTCTGCAACGGTTCTTCATAACTGTAATACATTTCATATATATTCTTTTCATCTTTCTCTTCATCTTTTACGGACGAAGACATAACACCTTTTCTAAAAGTAACATTCCGAATCCAACTACGATAAGCTGCTTCATCTGAAACGATTTCTGCAATAATGTCTTGGGCACCTTGTAATGCTTCTTCTGCAGATTGCACTTCTTTCTCTGCGTTAATAAACTCCACTGCCTTCTGATTTGGATCTTCTTTCTTATATAACAATAACCATTCAGCTAACGGCTCTAGTCCTTTTTCTTTTGCAATCGTTGCTTTCGTTCTTCTTTTCTCTTTATATGGACGATATAAATCTTCTACTTCTTGCAACTTTACAGCTTTAACAATTTGCTGACGTAACTCTCCTGTCAGTTTCCCCTTCTCATCAATAAGACGAAGAACCTCTTCTTTCCTATCTTCAAGCTGCATCATATATTGCCATCTCTCTAAAATTGTACGAATTTGCACTTCATCTAAAGAGCCTGTCCATTCTTTTCGGTAACGAGCAATAAATGGAACTGTGTTACCTTCTTCTGTTAATTGAATAACATGACGAACTTGCTTTTCGGTAAAGCCTAATTCCTTCACTAACATTTTCATTAACGCTTGTCGATTATCTACCATTTCCATATACAACCGTAACCTCCTCTATAATAAAAAAAAGTTGCCCTGTAAAGAGAGCAACTTAAACTGCCGATTTAAAAATCTATTAGTCCTAAACTAATTTGTAGCGCTTCATCTACACGAATCATCATCACTTCATCTAAGTGAGTGATTTTGTCCGTTAAGCGCTGCTTATCGATTGTTCGAATCTGCTCAAGTAAAATAACAGAATCTCTCTCAAAACCGTACTTTTTCGCATCAATTTCCACATGAGTGGGTAATTTAGCTTTTTGAATCTGTGCAGTAATAGCCGCTACAATCACCGTTGGACTAAAACGATTTCCGATGTCATTTTGAATGACAAGAACCGGACGAACGCCTCCTTGCTCAGAACCAACAACTGGGGAAAGGTCTGCAAAATACACGTCGCCGCGTTTTACAATCAAAATATTACCCCCCGCTAACTAAGCGTTCTACTGTATGAGCTGCTTCATACTCTGCTAAGAAAGCTTCCGATGCAATACCAAGATTAATTTTTCCCATTTCAATGTACCCACGTCGCATTGATTCATGTTGGTAGCGTTTCTTCGTCTTATGTTGACGCAATAACAGTTGTGTTGCCTGGCAAATTAGTTCATGGCGATTCTTATTCTCTTGTTTTCCAATTCCGTCCAATTCCGTTACCATTTGCTTTGGCAACCGAACCACGATTTCAGTAGTTACACTTGATTCGGACACAAAAATACACCTCCACCGTCAACTACACACCCAAATATATATATGACACCTATTGTAATAATACCATTGTATGGAGCCTGTTGCAAAGACTTCCTTATTCCTTGCTTATGTTTTCCAATTCACAAACAAAACATTCATATTCTTTTATTTTTATCTTATTACAAACAAGAAACGAAAGAGTTTCCCAGCAAAATTCACGTTAAATTATGTTAAAAGTAATGATAAGTAAAAAGCTTCTCATCAAAAATGAGCTTATTCTTAACCAATGAACAGTCCTCTCAAATGACAAGAAGCAAACCATACTACCTTCTATATATTGTTCAAATAATTGATTACTTCTACAACCTTGCCGTGCCGTATGAATATTCTCGGCACACGGAAGCTTATCGTTGCAATAATTTCATAATTAATAGTCCCAGAATATTCAGCAACTTCAGTAGCACTAATATACTCATCACCTTGTTTTCCAATGAGTGTAACTTTCGTACCAAGCGGCACTTCACAAGGAAGGTGTATCATGAATTGATCCATTGTTACTCGACCTACAATCGGTACCCTTTTACCATTTATAAGCACTTCGAACCCTTGTAATCTTCTAAGCCACCCATCTGCATATCCAATCGCAACAGTTGCAATCCATTCTTCCGTTTTCGTTCGGTAAGTGACGTTATAACTAATCCCATCCCCTTTAATCACCTGTTTAATATGAGCAACTTTCGTATGCAGTGATAGCGCTGGTTCTAATTTAAACGGTAAAAAAGGGCGTATTTCTACAGACGGAGATAACCCATACATCGCAATGCCAATTCGTACTGCATTAAATGTAATCCCTTGAAAACGTAGCGTTGCAGCACTATTAGCTGTATGGACAAACTTAGGATCCACTCCGAACTCTTTCAACCAACTTAACTGCTGCAAAAATGTGTTATATTGCTTATCAAAGTAAGAAGTCTCCACCTCATCCGCTGTTGCAAAATGTGTATAAACTCCTTCTAATTCTAAAAATGGCGCACCTTCTAAACTCTTTAAAAATGCTTTTAATTCTTTTCGTTCGCGTATTCCAATTCTCCCCATACCACTATCGAAATTAATATGGTATTTCATTGTAGATGAACCATCCCAAAGTTTGATCGCTTCATCCACCCATTCTTTTTGAAAAACAGTTAACGCTACATCATTTTCAGCAGCTACATTGA
Organism: Bacillus sp. RC251; assembly: GCF_044908765.1. Taxonomy (NCBI): domain Bacteria; kingdom Bacillati; phylum Bacillota; class Bacilli; order Caryophanales; family Bacillaceae; genus Bacillus; species Bacillus sp. RC251. The sequence goes on from NZ_JBIYDP010000023.1 coordinate 6,292, forward strand.
CATCACGAGGCGGGGAAGGACCTAACACTAAAATCGGCACAGTAATACCAGCCCTTCGAAGCACTAGAGCTTCATCTAAAAAGGCAACCGCTAACCTTGTCGCCCCTGCTTCTAATGCCGTTTTAGCTACCGGTACATAATCGTGTCCATATGCATTCGCCTTGACTACAGCAAAAATCTCTACATCACTTGGAATGAAATCTTTAATGTGTGTAATATTGTTATAGATCGCATCTAAATCCACTTCCACCCAAGTGTCACGGTAAAATGGTGCTTCTTCCATAAATACACTTCCTTATACACGATATGCGAAGCTTATTCTTTTATATGCTTCTTTTATGAAATCCACCCTTCAAACTAAGAAAAGACGTGGTGCACATATATCACCACGTCTAAGAAGTTTACTTCACTTGCTTCTCTGTAACTGAACGAGCAACCATTAATAGCTCCTTCGGCTCTAAACCTTTAGACACGAGCATATATTCTACTCCGTTATGCGACCACGTTAAAGAATCTTTCGTCAATGCCCCAATTGTAAAGCCAAGATCAACCAATTCTCCGCTCACACTTATCGCTGACGAAGCCTCTGCAACTTTTGCCTTTTCTTGTATCAAAGTAAAGGATTTCTTACTTCCAGTGTATGTGAGTATCGCACGCTTGCCACTGTCTGTCTTCAACTCTTTTTCATCTTTCAAAACCATACCTTGCGGCGTATCACGCGGATACAAAATAGCAAATGGTTTGTCTTCTTTCGCTGTTGTTTGAACATCTACTTGCGCTCTAGACATATTTTGTTTCGTATCAAATGCACCTTTATCAAATTTCGCATCAAATTTCACTTTTGAGAAATCTACTTTCACAAGAACATTTTGATCATTATCCATTAACTTCACCGAAACTGGTGTTAAATCACTTTTCTTCAATGTAATCTCTTGTTTCGGCAACATGTTTTGATGTTGATAGTTTGTTTTTGTTTTAAAAATATAATACTTATCTGTTTTTTCAAAAGTAAGGTTTTTCTTATCCTGCAAAATATCTCTCACAAGGGATTCATATAAATAAGCCTGGCTACTATTTTGCGGCCAATCACTTTGGAAACGAAAACTCTTATTAAGTGCTGGCGTTAATACAAATACCCCTTCTTCATTTCTTAAAATAATTTGGCTTTGATCTTTTTTCGCATTCTGCAAATTCACACGATAAAAAGAAGGTTCCTTATGCCATATTTCTACCTTGTACTCCTGAGGCTCATTCCCTGTTTTAATAGATAATTTTGCTTCAGCTTGATAACTTTTCATCCCTTTTACTTTCGCCTCTAAATCTCTCACAACATCATCTTGTTTCTTTTCCATACAACCCGCCAACACAAAAACGGTTAATAAACCGACAAGAACTAAAAACAGACGCCTTTTCATCACTTCAGCCCCTTTGCCCCTATAAATGAATGGAAGATGTACCTTCCTTATCGCTACATCAAATATATGAGACAAAGATATAAAATATGCAGACTAGCGTGACGAGCTTTCTAAAACAACTTGAGCAACAGCAAATTCCTTACTATGACTAATTGATAAATGAACAATATGCTCTGTACTTGTAACGAGAATTGGCTTACCTCTATCATCATTCCTTACTTCAATATCTAAAAAACTTACTTCTTTTCCAATACCAGTTCCTACCGCTTTTGAATACGCCTCTTTCGCTGCAAATCTTCCAGCTACAAACTCTGTAAGGCGACTTCCCTTCAGCTCCTTAGCAACATTACGTTCACTTTCAGTTAAAATACGCTCCATAAATTTAAGTTTTCCATCTAGCATTTTTTCAATTCGATTCAATTCAATAATATCGATTCCAATCCCTACAATCATTTCAAAATCCCCTTCTTCTATTTAGCTTTCTTTTTTCATATTGTAAGAATAACAGAGAATCTTTCTGATGCAAAAGGAGTGATACTCACAACATGCTAATACCTTCTGCCCGCATTTCCTTACAACCAATCGTCATCGCTTTACTTCTCATACAATTAGTCATGATTATGTTAGGCGACTTTCTTCTCTTTCCCATGGCATCCTACAATGAATATATCGGTAAAGGAGAATGGTGGCGTCTCATAACTTCCTTACTTGTACATGTAGACTTACAACATTTCCTTTCTAATAGTATTTGTTTATTTGTGCTTGGCTCTTCTATTGAAAAACAACTAGGGCACTTTTCTTTCATCATTATTTTTTTCCTTTCTGGAATTCTTGGAAATATTTCTTCTTATCTCATTATGCCTCTTGAATATATTCATGCCGGGGCATCTGGTGGTATTTTCGGATTGCTAGGTGCACAATTATTTCTATTGTATAGTCGATATCGTTCTTCCAATCCAAGAGACATTGCTATTTTTTCAATCATGATATGTATATTACTACTATTCACTTTCTTCAATCCCTCCGCTAACCCTATAAGCCATTTAACAGGATTGATTATTGGTGGTATTTGCACTCCTTTATTAACAAAAAAATTCGATGGTGCAGAGCTTATTTAATATAAAAGCTCGCACCATCGACAATTTCTACATCTGTTTGTTTACTTAAATCTCTCATTAGTTGAAATAAAGACTCATCCTTCTTCTTCGCTTCAATCATACAATCAATTTGCGGAACACTTCCCTTTATCTTTTTTAAAAAAGATAAAAAAGTATCTACATCAATAAAGTCCGCATGCGCTCTCGGGTCTTTTCCCTCTCTAGGACTAGAAATGTGCATTTTCACTGGTAACAAAGACGATTCCCACGTATGTACAACACGCGCCCAATCTTCATGCCAATCTTCTCGATCATTATTCATCATATGGTGATGCAAATCAAACACGACTGGAATATCTAATTTTTCACCTAAATACAATGTTTCTTCTAAAGAAAAGGTCGTATCATCATTTTCTAATATGACCATCTCTTGGATACTTCTTGGAACACTTGACCAATTTTCTATAAAGCGTTCTAATGCGAGTTCCTTATCTTTATAACCTCCACCCACATGTAATACGCATCGTTGCTTATGTTCAATCCCCATACCTTTTAATAATTTTTTATGCATCTGCAATGTCTTTACAGATTGTTTAAAAATATTCTCTTCAGGTGAATTCAGCACAACGAAATGATCTGGATGAAAATCAATACGCATATTCATTCGAATAGCGTAATCACCTAGTACTTTTAAATTTTCTTTTAAGGGGCGAATATAGTTCCACTCTAACAACTCCTCATGATTCGCTAAAGGAACAAGCTTGGAACTAAGCCGAAAGAAAGATATATCATGCCCTTTATTATGCTTTAATAACCGTAAACAATTTTCTAAATTCGAATTAGCAATTCTTTCGAGTTTACGAATTGCAGCCTCTCGATCACCAATTCGTTGAAACTGCGCATATGTCATCGTTTGAGATGGAGATGCATTCTTTAAATGTACACTCATCGCAACATATCCAAGTCTTACAAGCATGTAGCACCTCTTTTCTACACAAGTTATTATGTAGTATGTACAATTACAGAAATAAAAAAAGAGAATGCCAGCAAAGGGCATTCTCTTTTTTATTAAGCTTGTGGACGGCTATGATGTTTTCTTTCGCCACGTCCATTTGAAGATCCAGGGCGACCTTGACCTTCACCTTTACGACCACGGCTACCACCATCACGATTGCGATCACGGTTACGGCCATCGCCACCACGGCTACCACCATCACGATTGCGATCACGGTTACGACCATCGCCACCGCCGCGTCCGTCACGACTACGATTACGGTTACCATCACGGTATCCGCCTCCGTTACCGCCGCGTTTTTTAGAACCGCCACCTCTTGAAACAACTGGTGGTTCTGACGTTAAAGCGATTGGAGTTGTATCTGGCTCTTTTGTCATCATTTTTAAAGCAGCAGCTACTACTGTTACAGAATCATTCTCTTCTAACATTTCTTCTGCAATACGCTTGTAGTATGATAAATTATCATTTTCAATTGTGCTTTGAAGTTTTTCAGCGATTAAACGTTGTTGACCTTCTAATGCCTCGTCTAGTGTCGGTGCTTCCATACGATCAACTTTACGTTTTGTAGTGCGCTCGATATTTTTTAATTGTCCTGATTCACGTGGTGTTACAAATAACATTGCAATACCTTTTTTACCTGCACGGCCAGTACGACCGATACGGTGAACGTATGATTCTGGATCTTGTGGGATATCGAAGTTATATACATGTGTTACGCCTGAAATATCAAGACCACGTGCAGCAACGTCTGTTGCAACAAGAACTTCAATAGCACCTTCTTTAAATTTACGTAATACAGACATACGCTTCGCTTGTGTTAAGTCACCGTGAATACCTTCTGCTGCATAACCACGTAAGTTTAATGCTTCTGATAATTCATCAACACGACGCTTTGTACGACCGAATACGATTGCAAGCTCTGGAGATTGAATATCTAATAAGCGTGTTAACACGTCAAACTTTTTCTTTTCTTGCACTTCTAAATAGAACTGCTGAATGTTTGGCATTGTTACTTCTTTTGCTTTTACTTTAATGTGTTGAGGCTCAGTCATGAAACGCTCAGCAATGCGACGGATTGGATCTGGCATTGTCGCTGAGAATAATAATGTTTGATGTGTATCTGGCACATCTGTTAAAATCGCTTCAATATCTTCAATGAAGCCCATGTTTAACATTTCATCCGCTTCGTCAAGAACAACTGTCTCTACGTTTTGTAAGCGAAGTGTTTTACGGTTAATATGATCTAAAATACGACCCGGCGTACCAACAATAATGTGTGGGTGTTTTTTTAGAGCACGAATTTGGCGGTTAATATCTTGACCACCATAGATTGGTAAAATACGAACGCGTTTATGTTTACCAATTTTGTACAGCTCTTCTCCAACTTGAATTGCTAATTCACGCGTTGGCGCGATAACAATACCTTGAACTGCTTCTTTATTTGTATCCACTTTATCTAATAGTGGTAATCCGAATGCTGCTGTTTTCCCTGTACCTGTTTGCGCTTGCCCAATAATATCCTTACCTTGCAATGCATGTGGAATTGTTTCAGCTTGAATCGGCGTAGCCTCTTCAAAGCCCATACTTTCAACAGATTGTAGTAAAGACTCACTTAATCCTAATTCTCGAAATGTTGTCAATGTTACTTCTCCTTTTCTATCCTATACTTATCATTTAAAAAAAGGCGTTTTCCGAATTTGCGGAAAAGCCCTTTTCCTGAATGCTCACGTATATAAACGGGCGTATATTCTTCGCGAAAATACTTCTAAACGTTATTACACTTTATCAATTATAAGTTTTGTATGTGCAAAAAGCAAACCCAACTGTTACCTTATTTTCATATTCAGAGTTTTTTTCTTCACTTTTATTTTTTTATATTTACTGTAAGCGCTTATTATAAGTTTCTTCTATTTTCGCATCTATCATCCCTATTTATATACACCAATTATTTCAACATCGTAATTACTTCTTCCAATTTCATGCCGCGAGATGCTTTTATTAATACAACATCTTTCACATCAACTACTGCTTGTAACTCTTTTACTAGCTCCTCTTTATTATCATACGCTTTTACACGCTCAATAGGGAAATTAATTTTCGCTCCTTCAGCAATTTGAGCCCCTAATTTACCATATGTGAACACATATGCAATTTTTGCTGGATCGATTAATTTACCGACTTCATAATGAAACTGTACTTCTTGATTTCCAAGCTCTAACATATCACCGAGTACAACGATCTTCTTAGCAAATCCATCTAAACCGTTCATTAAGTGGAATGCTGCTTCCATAGCTGTCGGACTTGCATTATAAGCATCATTGATAATTGTTAAACCACTATTTGTTTTTACAATTTCCATACGCATGCCTGTCATTTGAAGTGTTACTAAACCTTCTTTCATCTCTTCCCACGTTACACCAAAATATTTCGCAATTGCCATTGAAGCAAGCGTATTGTACACATTATGTTTTCCTAATACTGGTAAGTAGAATGAAATATTCTCTTCTCTATTCATTTTAAAATGTGTCCCAGTCGCCTGTAATGTTACAGTCGTTGGATAGTAATCATTTGCTCTAGCATCACCAAAAGTAACTGTTTCAGCTATTAAATTCATTTCAGGAACACGATTTGTTAATAATGGCTCATCTCCGTTATATACGAACACTCCACCTTCTTGTAATCCTGTCACAATTTCTAATTTCGCTTCAGCAATTGCCTCACGAGAGCCTAGGTCCATTAAATGTGCCTCACCAATGTTCGTAATGATAGCTGCATTTGGACGAGCTAACTTAGATAAGAATTCAATTTCCCCTCGGCTGGACATACCCATTTCTAATACAGCTACTTCTGTATTTTCTTCTAAGTTTAAAATAGTAAGAGGTAACCCAATATGGTTATTAAAGTTGCCTTCTGTTTTTTGAACTTTGAATTTAGTTGCAAGAAGACTTGTTACAATATCTTTTGTAGATGTTTTACCGTTACTCCCTGTCACACCAATAACTTTCACATCCAATTGATTGCGATAGTTTTTCGCTAACATTTGTAATGCTGATAACGTGTCTTCCACAAAAATAACAGGAAGATTCTCAGGTGGATTTGCTACATCCTTCATCCATAATGTCGCCACAGCTCCATTTTCAACGGCTTTATCTACAAAAGCATGTCCATCGAAACGTTCACCTTGAATCGGAACATATAAGTTTCCATTTTCAATTTTTCTCGTATCAATAGAGACTCCTTGTATAGTAATTCCCTCATATTGCTCTGCTAATCCCGTACCATTTACCATCTGTTCTACTTGTTTTAACATTCGATTTATCATGAGAACACTCCTTACATAGAGGAAGCACTATTCCTGCGAATAGTGCTTCCTCCTTTTTTGTTAGATTGTATATTTAATTTTTTGTTTTTCTTCGTGACGGTCAATCGCTAAACGAATTAGCTCTTCAATTAATTCCGGATATGGTAATCCAGTATGTTGCCATAGTAGAGGGAACATACTAAACGGCGTAAACCCTGGCATCGTATTCACTTCGTTAATATATACTTCTCCGTCTTTCGTTAAGAAGAAATCAGCTCTTGTTAAGCCAGCACTATCTAACGATTGGAATGCAATAATCGCATCTCGCTTAATGACATTAGACTCTTCTTCTGTCATTTCAGCCGGAATAATTAATGCTGTATCGCCATCGATATATTTCGACTTATAATCATAGAAGTCCTTTTTCGGTACGATTTCACCTACAACTGAACATTTCGGTTCATCATTACCTAATACACCAACTTCTACTTCACGTCCAACAATATTTTCTTCTACAATAATTTTGCGGTCAAATTGGAATGCCTCTTCAAATGCATTCTCAAGCTCTTCACGATTTTTACACTTATTAATACCAACACTTGAACCAAGGTTTGCTGGTTTTACGAAGCAAGGATATCCTAAAACTTCTTCTACTTTTTCATATGCTGTTTCACAATCTTTTTCCCATGCACTACGAATAAACGATGCATACTTCGCTTGTTTCAATCCAGCTTCTGCAAAGATGTTTTTCATAACAACTTTATCCATACCAGCAGCAGATGCTAGAACACCATTTCCTACATAAGGAATGTTCATTAATTCTAATAATCCTTGAACCGTTCCATCTTCACCATTTGGTCCATGTAATAATGGGAAAATAACGTCGATAGCATTTTCCTCAGAAGCTGCAGATGGAATGATTTCTGTGCTTAATGATAACGGAGAAATCGCATTTTCTGCACCGCTCATTTTTAGAACTTCAACATCTGTTACTTCACCTTCAATACGCTCACCGCGCACCCATTGACCTTGTTCTGTAATATAAATTGGATGAATCTCGAATTTATCTTGATTTAACGCTTTAATAGCAGCAAGAGCCGTTTGTAGCGAAACTTGATGCTCAGCTGATTTTCCACCATATAATAAACCTAATTTAATTTTTGTCACTGAAATCACCCTAACCAATTGTTTTCATTTTTCTATTTTAGCACTTTTTATAAAAATAGGTAGTTCCTATTTGAAATAAAATGTAACTTCCACAAATAATTAAATGACACCACTTATTGGTTTTCTATACTTTTTCTACTTAACTTTCTTCATAAATATACAAAATTAAATTCTAAAATACAGTGAAACTTTAATTAACGAGGGGCCATCCCCACTAATTATCAGCCTGCACCAATCAGGCAGTTATCTCTAGCCGAATTTTAAGGTGGAAGTCTTACTGCCCACAAATAGCGGGATAAAATTGTAATCCAATCTAGTTATGTACCTAAAATATGTAGAAATCCCCTTTTTGTGTATGTCATCTACTCATTAAGAAGATTGTTTCGTCAGTGTGCCTTTTTGCCTTTGCTCAACGAGACGATCTAAAGAAACATATACAATACCTGCAACTACACATCCTACAGCTAAAATTGTAAATAGAAAGTGGCCAAGTAATCGATCCAATAAAAAACCGCCAAGAAGTGGACCGAATGCGCCTCCTGTAATCCACTGCAAACTGGCAGCTCCCATATAAGTCCCTCTCAAGTGCTCAGGGGCCAAATTCGCTACAAACGTCATCTGTACAGGCGACATAATCATCTCACCTAACGTATATATGGCATAAACGAACAGCAACGTTATTAAAATAATCGTAGCATTTGCATCAAATTCTCCAAACCACTTCGGTAACCATCCTATAAAGAACAAACCAACTCCGAACAAACATGCACCATATAACATCGTCTTTCCGACAGGTTTATCTGTGGCCCATTTTGAAATTTGAAATTGGAACAACACAACTAATAGTCCATTTAAAGCCATTAAATATGGATATGGATTGTTAGTTCCCAAAATGCCTTTCATTTCATTATCAAAGTGCAGCGGCAACATGCCCTCTGTTTGAGAAAATCCCATCGAAATAATGATACCTGCTAACAAATAAATCATTAGTGCCTTATCTCTCATTACAATTTTCCAAACCGCCTCTGATTCCTTTTCTTTATTCTCTTCTTTAGTCGCACTCTTTGGCATTGTCTCTTGAATAAGAATGAATACAAGTAATGCATAAAATAACATCGTAGACGAGGCAATAATAAACACAAGGTTCTTCGACAACATAACTACTGAAGCACCCATTATCGGGCCAATTGCAGCACCTATATTGTGCCCCATTCGTAATAAACCATATGCTTCTGTTCTTTTTTCAGGCGCTGTTACATCCGCAACCATTGCTGATGCAGCGGGATGGAATAATGAATTACTGAGCCCTAAAAAAATAGATAAAATAGCATAAGGAATAAATCCTTCTATAAATAAAAAACCTAGCATGAACAAAGCATTACTCACCATTGAAAAAATCATTATTGGCTTTCTTCCATATATATCAGCAATCCTCCCACCAAGAAGAGAACCGAAACTTGCGGCAATCGGAGAAAGTGCCATAATAACCCCTACTTCCAATAACGAATCCACCTTATCTTTTAAATATAGGGCAAAAAAAGGCATCAACATCATCATTGCAATTCCATTTAACGTTTCGCCAATAAACCGAATCCATATGTTTCGGTCCATCTCCCTTAACTCACGCCACGTATTTTTCATACATTCCCCCCTCAGTTCCCCAACAATTATATTATATACAGAATCAGAAAAATGTAAATTTTCAGAACAAAAAATCCATCCTAACAGAATTAGAATGGATTTTTCAACTTATAAATTCGCTACATCTTCTTCGTCTTTACTATTATTTAAAGCACTATGTTTTCGGCTATATAAGAAGTAAACCGCAATACCGATAACCATCCATACCCCAAAACTAATCCAAGCAGTTCCGGATAACTGAAGCATTAAATATAAACAAAAAATCACCGTTAATGCTGGTAAAAATGGTACAAGCGGTGCCTTAAATGCTCTTGGTAAATCCGGATGAGTTCTTCTCATTACAATAACAGCAACAGCTACAAGTGCAAAGGCTGATAAAGTCCCCATATTTACAAGATGCGCTAACACATTTAAATCTATTAATCCTGAAATAAGTGCTGCAATAATTCCTGTTGTCCATGTATTTAAAAATGGTGTTTTAAATTTTGGATGGACTTTAGCAAGGCGCTTCGGCAATAATCCATCTCTGCTCATTGCATACGAAACACGTACTTGCCCATACATCATAACTAACATTACTGTTGTGATTCCTGTAATTGCTCCTACTGAAATTACTCCCGCTAAACTATCTTGTCCAATAAATTGAAGTGCAAAAGCAACTGGATCTGATATATTTAACTGTCCGTATGGAACAATTCCTGTCAAAATAAGTGAAACAACAATATAAAGAACCGTACAAATTAATAAAGATGCAATAATGCCAATTGGTAAATCACGTTGTGGACGTTTCACTTCTTCTGCTGCCGTTGAAACTGCATCAAACCCTATGAATGCAAAAAACACTGTAGCAGCTCCAGCCATTACACCATCTAAGCCAAACGGCATAAAAGGTGTCCAATTTTCAGGTTTTACATAATTAAAACCAGCAAAGATAAATATGAGAACCACCGCTAATTTAATAAACACCATAATGTTATTTATTCGTGCACTTTCACGAACACCTCTAGATAAAAGAACTGTCATTACTAAAATAATTAGAACCGCAGGCAAATCAATTATTCCACCCTTTCCTGTACCAGGGGCCGAGGAGAGAATGGTAGGAATATGGATCCCAAATCCCTTTAATAAAGATTGAAAATAAGCGGACCAACCGTTTGCTACAGCAGATGTAGCGAGTAAATACTCAAGCATTAAGTCCCATCCAATTAAAAATGCGAATACCTCTCCCATCGTCGCATATGTGTACGTATACACACTGCCTGAGACAGGAACTGAAGAAGCGAATTCAGCATAACAAAATGCAGCAAAGGCACAGGCTAACGCGGCTATCGCAAATGATAATATAATAGCTGGTCCAGAATGTTTTGCTGCTACCACGCCCGTTAGGACAAAAATACCCGTTCCAACAATTGCCCCGATTCCAAGCATAGTTAAATCCAATGCACCCAATGTTCTTGCTAACGTCTTTTGCTTACTCTCTTGCATTAGCTTTGCAATAGGCTTCTTTTGAAAAATTTGCTTCATAGCATGCCCCTCCAAGTTTTAAATTTTCTGAAAATTTTTAATTCGCTTTTTTATTTTACTCATTGCATTTTCCCCAGTCAATACTTTTGTCGAAATAAGTAGAAATCTTTCGGAACATACAATATCCTTATCGTTGTTTCTATATATCTTTCCGTATTTTTTTTTGGTATTATTATACATGTCGATTCCACAAAAGAGGCATGCTCACTTATTGAGCATGCCTCTTTTTACCTATTTCACAGTATGTGAACCTTCTTCAATCCAGCTATACATATATTTTTCATCTTCTGTTTCATGTGCTTGCTTTACAATACGAAGCGGACGGAACGTGTCTATCATAACAGCTAGTTCAAGTGTTTCTTTCTTCCCTATACTTCCCTCTGTTTTCCCAGGATGCGGCCCATGAGGAATTCCGCTCGGATGAAGTGTAATAGAACCTTCTTCCACACCTTTCCGGCTCATAAAATTTCCTTCTACATAGTACAGTACTTCATCACTATTCACGTTACTATGATAATATGGTGCCGGAATAGATTCTGGATGATAGTCGTATAAACGTGGTACGAAAGAACAAATAACGAAATTGTGACCTTCGAACGTTTGATGTACTGGAGGTGGCTGATGAATACGGCCTGTGATTGGCTCAAAGTCCTCTACATTAAAGACCCACGGATATAAATAGCCATCCCAACCAACAACATCTAACGGATGGTGCCCTAAAACATGTTTATGCATATACCCTCGCGACTTTGTCATTACGACAAACTCACCTTTTTGATCATACGTCTCTAATTTTTCAGGACCACGAATATCTCTCTCACAAAACGGACTATGCTCTAACAATTGTCCATATTCATTCCGATAGCGACGCGGCGTTGTGATTTGACTATTTGCCTCTACAACAAGAAACTTAGTCTCTCCTTCATCTGGAATAACACGATAAATCGTTCCAATTGGGATTGTTACATAATCACCTTTTCGATAGTGAATCGTTCCAAACATCGTTTCAATTTTCCCTGTTCCGTAATGAACAAATAACATTTCATCACCATCACCATTACGGTAGAAATAGTCCATTTTTTCTGTCGGAGCCACTACTCCAATTAATAAATCCTCATTCCCAAGCATAAAATTCCTTCCGCTTACTGCATCGCCAGTTTTTTTATTTTCTTTCGTGCGAAAATGACGATGAGCAAGAGCTACATCTTCTTCATACTGCAACTGACAAGAATGAGATAATGCCGCATGACCTACTTCCGTTGGCATATAATGATGGTACAAAATAGATTGCGTACCAGAAAAACCTTTTGTTCCCATTACCTGTTCGCGATAAAGCGACCCATCTTTTTTACGGAATTGTACATGTCGTTTATGAGGTAGCTCCCCCATGTGACGATAAAACATGCCCATCACCTGCTTCCATTTCTTTTTTGACCGTATTACGTAACGTACCTAAACCAGTAATCGTAAGTTCTACAACATCCCCATCTTGCAGCCACTCTTCCGTACCCAGTTCTAAAACACAACCTGTTCCTACTGTCCCAGAACCAATCACATCGCCTGGATATAACGTAACGTCTTCCGAAGCACGTTCAATCATTTCAGCAAATGTATAGTAAATATCTTGGAAGTTCCCCTTTGATAATAGCTTTCCATTTACATGAGCAGTCATCTCTAACTCATAACGGTCACCGTTACGATAAACATCCAATTCCTCTTTCGTAACAAGGTGCGCTCCTAATGAAGTTGCAAAATCTTTTCCTTTTGCTGGACCAAGTCCTACCTTCATTTCTGTTGCTTGTAAGTCCCTTGCACTCCAGTCGTTCATAATACAATAACCAAAAATGTATTCCTCTGCTTGCTCACGAGAAATATTTCTTCCTTCTTTCCCAATTACGCAAGCGATCTCTAACTCATAATCAAGCTTTTTAGATTTCTTCGGACCAATTACAAAATCATCCGGACCAATTACAGCACGATGGTTCGTAAAATAAAAAACCGGGATATCGTACCATTCAGGTACAACCTCTAGCCCTCTCCGGCCGCGGGCCGTTTTTACATGCTGTTCAAACGCGTAAAAATCCCGAATACTACTCGGATTAGGAATTGCCGCCGCTAATTGCACTTCCTCTAAGGAATATATACCCTTTTCTGGATTCTCCATATTACGCAATACTTCTACATACTCATCCGCTTTCTCTAAAAAGGCGAACATAGAAGAAGGTAATTTTCCATCACTAGCAATATTCATATCAATTACTTTGTCACCTTCAAGCCATCCAGCTCGCATTTCTTTCGAAGGAAGACGAAATGTAACAAATTTCATCATGATTCCTCCCTATGAAAATGAAATTTCCACCAGCAAAGAGACTTTTGCTGGTGGATACAAATCTTATAAGTTTCCTCGACGTTCCTGTTCTCTTTCAATTGATTCAAATAATGCTTTAAAGTTCCCTTCCCCAAATCCGCGAGAACCTTTACGTTGAATAATTTCAATAAATAAAGTTGGACGATCTACAATTGGTTTCGTAAAGATTTGTAGTAAGTATCCTTCCTCATCGCGATCTACTAAAATCTTTAATTCTTTTAACCTATCAATTTCTTCATCAATTTTCCCAACTCGCGCACTTAACTCATCATAATAAGTATCAGGTGTATCTAAAAACTCCACGCCATTTTCACGCAGCGCTTCCACTGTTTTAACGATATCGCTTGTTAATAAAGCAAGATGTTGTACACCTGCTCCATTATAGAATTCTAGATATTCTTGAATTTGCGATTTTCTCTTTCCATCTGCTGGCTCGTTAATAGGGAACTTAATACGACTTCCATTTGTCATAACTTTCGACATTAATGCTGAATACTCTGTACTAATATCGTCATCATCAAAATGAATCATTTGTTTAAAGCCCATAACATTCTCATAATAGCTAACCCATTCTTCCATTTTCTCAACATTACCAACTACGTGATCTACAGCAATTAAACCTGACTCTTCAAATGGAATATTAAACTCCACTTGTTGGAATCCTGGCATAAATGTTCCTTTATAATTTTTACGCTCTACAAGCGTGTGAATTGTATCACCATACGTACCAATAACTGCTTTTTTCAGTGTACCGTTCTCGTCTGTTAATTCCACAGGTGGAGCAATTGCAACGGCACCACGTTTCACAGCTTCCGAATATGCTTTTTCAACATCGTCAACAAGTAAAGCAACATCTTTTACACCATCACCATGTGTCTTTACAAATTCTGCGATACGATTATCACTACTTAAAGCTCCAGACACAACAAAACGCATATTTTTTTGCACAAGAACATAAGATACCTTTTCACGGTTACCAGTTTCTAATCCAGAGTAAGCCACAATTTTGAACCCGAATGCTCTCGCAAGGTAATAACTTGATTGCTTTGCATTTCCTACGTAAAATTCCAAATGATCTACATCACGTACCGGAAAAAAGTCCTCCATTTGTGCAGCTAGCGTATCCATAGATTTTTGTTTCATAAAATCCTCATCCCCCTGTAAATAGATTAAATGGTTCATACTTAAAACCAATCGAAAACGCTTCCAACATTAATTAATAGAAATTAGTTAGCAAGCTAACAAATTCTGACCTTTAAAATTTTCTATCTTTTCTGTCAAATTCCTCTTTTTTTCTTACATATAAAATTCGACTTTTTTCTCTTTACATGACGGAGGGAATATTCATACTTGAAGGTATATAGGAGAGGAGAGGAAAACAAAAAAGACCCCAACATATTAACTACTTACTAATATGCTAGAGTCTTTATTTTTTTTGAATGATTGTATTTATATGTCTCATACTAATACATTTGCAAGGAATAAAATAAATGATGTTAATACTACCGCTCCACCTAATGATCCTAATAAATCTGTTTTTGTTACTTGTAACACTTGTTCACTGTTCATATTCCTCATTCTCCTTTCATTTTGTATGATTTAAAACTTCTATTATACTAATACACTTGATAGAAATACGATTAATGCTGTTAATACTACTGCTCCACTTGCTGATCCTACGAAGTCACCTTTTGTTACTTGTAATACTTGCTCTTTCATATCTTTCATTCTCCCTTCTATTTTCTTTTGTTACAAAACTTCTATTATACTAATACGCTTGATAGAAATACGATTAATGCCGTTAATACTACCGCCCCACTTGCTGATCCTACGAAGTCACCTTTTGTTACTTGTAATACTTGCTCTTTCATTTTGCATTCTCCTCTCTTTTTCTTTTATTACAAAACTTC
>NZ_JBIYDP010000024.1:0-21188 GCF_044908765.1 Bacillus sp. RC251
ACCCGTTGCTCCAGTTGGACCCGTTACTCCAGTTGGACCCGTTGCTCCAGTTGGACCCGTTACTCCAGTTGGACCCGTTGCTCCAGTTGGACCCGTTGCTCCAGTTGGACCCGTTACTCCAGTTGGACCCGTTGCTCCAGTTGGACCCGTTACTCCAGTTGGACCCGTTGCTCCAGTTGGACCCGTTGCTCCAGTTGGACCCGTTACTCCGGTTGGACCCGTCACTCCGGTTGGACCCGTTGCTCCAGTTGGACCCGTTGCTCCAGTTGGACCCGTTACTCCGGTTGGACCCGTCACTCCGGTTGGACCCGTTGCTCCAGTTTGGCCTGTGGTTCCAGTTGGAAAAGTAATAGATGGGAGTGGCGGGAGAGTTGGGCCTATAGTTGCGGGATCTATAAAACCTTGAGTTTCAGACAACCTTCTAAATCGATTCATATAAAAAACTCCTTCCTTTCATATTTATTAAATGTAAAATTAAAGGAATTGTTAAACCTGACTTCCTTCCTCGAACTTTATTACTTTTTCTTTTCATAAAATGAAAATTTCAGTAGACAACTTACATTTTTAAAAAATCCGAATATAATACCATACACCTAATCACTTTATAGTTTTGGTCCAAGGAGAACTTGTATACGGTGCTCTTTTGCATTATTCCCTTTACTACTACAATAAGATTTCTGTTTGAAATCAATATATCTATACATAATGAAATAAAAATAAATCTTAAGTACTAGTACTTAAGCCGTTTCTAATATTAAAGAACTTCATAGAATACAATGTAGAACAAATTTTCTAACAAATTAGTTCTAGTAAAAATAAGAAAGGGGTGAATTACAAATGGCAATAATACCACCATTTATAGCCTCCAGAAGATTTATTTCTACAATAGCTGCGGGTACAGGTACAGGTGCTACGTTTGCGATTGTTGCTACAGCTTTCACTAATGATACAGGTGGAACTTCAACATTCCCGAATTCGTTCACATATTATAATCTCTACATCAATGGCATACTTCAAGTAGGCAATACCTCAACTATTACTGTTGGTCCTTCTTCAATTACCATCCCTGGTGGAGATGCACTTGATCCAGCGACTCCAGTTACAGTCGAGTTTATTGTAACTTAATCTATTTTTGGACAGGTTTTCCTAATAAGAAAACCTGTGTTTTTCCACTAAAATGAAGTTTTTATTAGATATTTGCAACTCAATGAATAACTCGCATATATTATCATGTGCGCTACACTCCTCTCTTAGTAAGTTTTGTCTAAATAAATCTCCAATTTCTGTACATACTTTGAATACGCCAATCTATAACAATTGATTTTCCTCCAAAACAGGGCAGTTAGCTTTTGCTGATTGTTCTTTTGTTTGAAATTAAAATAGCATTTTTGTTATAAATTCTTCTTTTTTATTGTTCTATATTTCAAAGTGTAAATATAGAACAAACATATTAAAAGAAGGACTCTATATGTCAGATGAAATTTGGTCTTGCCTTGTTATATTAAAAATCGTTATATCTATTTTTGATAGAAAGCGGAAAAATAAAAAACAATAAACTAAAATTATTGGAACTGGCTGAAACGCTGAGTACATCCACTAAACGCTTCAGCTGTCCGCATTCTATTTAAATAACAATTTTGTTTAAAAACTTCACATATATTAAACACATACATACAATAATCATATTCACCTTTATATATAAATCTTGGTCATAGAGCGCCTTAAAAAGCGCTCTTTTTATTTAAATAAGGATTTTGTTAAGACTATTTTTCTCTGTATTTAATCTTCACAAATTCAGCAACTTCAATTTTCTTCTGTACTTCTTCTTTCAGATAGTGGAACATCGCATCTTCTCCACCTTGTTCTCTAACATAATGAACCCAGTTTTTATGCGAATCATCTAATTCAAGTTTTATTGTTGCCGTAACAATCATTGGAACTTCACTCCATTTCTCTCAAATAACTATTTTGTTAATAACTTTTCACGTTTTAACTGGACAAGCATATAGTATTGTATGAAGAAGACTCCACTCATCAATATCAATCTTTCTTGTCCAAGAGCATCGCTAACTGCATGCTCTTAGGTTTGTCACCATGAAAAACATTTATATAAAAGCTTTCACCTTTTGATAAGACAAGCATATATTATTGATATGGAAGCTTTTCACTTATAGGGATCTCCTTACAAAGAGCACTTTGAAAAGGTGCTCTCTTTTCACCCTTCATGAGAAAATACATATATTAATATCGGCTGCACATGTATTCAGCTTACAAATTAGGCCTTGTGAGCTGACACCTTTTAAGGAGCACATTTTAATGTGTGCTCTTTTATTTAATTTTGTTTAAACGATTATGCAAAAGAAACATAAAGTATATGGTAATCCAATACTCATAAAACCTATCTTTTTAAGAGCCTACTCATTTGTACGCTCTTTTTTTGTTTTCAACTAACGCTTTTGTTTAATTTAATACGTGTTATTTTCGATGCATTATTCTATTACAATTAATTTTCATGTTATAATTACTTACAGCACATATTTTTAATAGACACAACAAATCTCATAAATGTAGGAGGACCTTAATGATCCTAACTCAAGAAAAGAACATAAAATTAATTATGCATTTTCTTACATTATTATCTTTTTTTATTCTTATTTTCTTTAGCGTTACAATTTTTTATATACCATTGATTTTTTATTTTATATACAAATCACAAAACATTCGAAAAAATATCCTTGAAGCTGTTTTTTACCAACTATTCATTTGGATAATTACAATGATTTGGAATCTTTTTATAATAAGAATCTTAATGCTATCTTTGTCTAATTTAGACTTGGCTTCAAATAACACTTGGATTATTTTCGGGGTAGCTCCTTTATATCTAGTACTGTTTCTTTTGTTAATTTTCGGACCTATAAAAGGAATTTTATATGTGTTACAAGAAAAAGACTTTCATTATCCTATTATTTCTAAATGGATTAACAAATAAAAATACTTGTAGAAGAATTCAGAGTTTTACTGAATTCTTTTTTTAATGGACCTTTCAAAGTCTTTTTACATATTCCTCCGTTCCTTATTTTCAATAAAATTCAAATTGGATAAATATTTTAATCTAGCACCGCACACCTTAGCAGCACGCGGCAGAAAGTATCTAGCAATGTATAACGCTTCATCTTCATCTTTCGCTTTTATATCTACTGTTAGCTCACCGATCATAGGAGGGATTTCATATGTAACTACAAATTTATGCATCTTAATACCCACTCGCTTGGCGTACAAATTTTTCTTTATTCTTCTCTTTATAAGCACGAACAACATTTTTAAATTTATATCCATATAAATAGCAAACTGTGGTTACAATTACAACTAGATCTGGTCAAATTATTGGACCTGCTATATTACAACAATTCATTTCAACACTTTGTATAGTTATATTAGAGGAGGAAGGTATAATAACACCGGCATCTTCTAGTTTTATCTTCATAAGTTGTGAAGATATAGAAAGTGTTACATTAAATACTTAATAATAAAAAAGGTTCACCCCTATATAAAAATAGATACGGAGTGAGCCTTTTTTTGTAATTTATAGATGTTTGTATAGGTTCAAAAAAATTATTGATTCATTAAATATATTGTATATGTATGTATAAATTTAAAGGACGTGATAAATATGCTAAATTGCAGGAGGGGTTGCCAACCTAACTTTTGTAATTGTCCTCCAATTCAAAGACAAGATATAATTCCATTGACATCAACAGCACTGACTGATTGGACCAATATTCTTAATGGGTTCATTGTATCCATACCAGCAGTACTTACAGCACCTACACATCAAAATATAGGAGGATTAATTTCTATTCTGAGTCGATTATTAGCATTTGCAAGAACTGGATTTTTAAATCAACAACAACAAGCAGATCTTATATCTATTATTAAGAACTTAAATACTATTTTAACTATAATTCCACTTAATTTTATTGTTTTAACGACTGAATTACAAACATTAGTAAATAATTTATTATCCCTTATTAATTTATTTGTTATTGATAACACTACAAGACAGGTGCAAACACAATTAATACAAAATATTGTTTTACCTTTAGCTCAGTTAGGACCAACAGGAGCTACTGGACTACAAGGACCGACAGGGGCTACTGGATTACAAGGACCAACAGGGGCTACTGGATTACAAGGACCAACAGGGGCTACTGGACTACAAGGACCAACAGGGGCTACTGGATTACAAGGACCAACAGGGGCTACTGGATTACAAGGACCAACAGGGGCTACTGGATTACAAGGACCAACAGGGGCTACTGGATTACAAGGACCGACAGGAGCTACTGGACTACAAGGACCAACAGGGGCTACTGGATTACAAGGACCAACAGGCTCGACAGGAGGAGTATTAGATTTTGCGGATTTTTATGCGTTGATGCCCCCTGATAATGCTGCAACAGTTGCAGTCGGTGGAGACGTAGATTTTCCAAGAGACGGACCTTTTAGTGGGGCGGGGATTACACGTACTGGTGCTGATACATTTAATTTATCTGCAATCGGTAGTTATCAGGTCTTGTTTCAGGTGAGTGTGACCGAAGCGGGTCAACTAGTTTTAACTCTTAATTCCGGAGCAGGAGCTGTTGAATTAGCTTATACGGTAGTTGGTCGGGCAACTGGTACTTCTCAGATAGTAGGAATGGCTCTGGTGCAAACATCAGTCATCAATTCAATACTTACTGTACGAAATCCTGCTAGCGAATCCACAGCACTAACCATTACTCCTCTGGCTGGAGGAACAGAGTCTGTTTCAGCACATCTTGTTATTACGCGACTTAGATAAAAGCGAAAAATAGAATTGCATAGGTTGTAGGCTATAGCTATGAAGTTAAGGGAAATGTTATAAAAGTCCCTTTAAATCTTTTGAGGGAATTTTTATAGGTTTTTAGATATAGTGATTTCTTCTAAAGGAAACTATGTAAAAAAAGCTAGCATAGATCTAGTTTTTTTTGATGTTCTAGTCTCTTTATTTTTCATATTTTGAATGTAAATTAATAATAAAAAGTTTACAGTAGAACTTACAATTGAAATTCAACATACAATGCTATGAACATTTACAATATAACCTTGGTCGGTTAATAAGAAAAAAAAGAACATGTAGAAATTACTACATGTTCTTTTCGAGGCGGTTCATTTTTAAATATTCCGTCCGTATCTTCTAGACTTTTCTTAGTGTATAGTTGTGTCCTTCTGTTTCTTTCCCCTCATTTCAACAGCAAAGTTCATGATCTCTTCCAGTGTTAATTTTTCTTCTTTAATATCACCGAAAATGCCCGAACCAACATATTTCATATCATCCCACTTACAGAAAGGTTCTTCATCTTTTAAAACCATTTCTGTATGCCTTTCCCATTCACCATTAATGTTTGCCATATTGAATCGCCCTTCGTCTTGTAAAATTCTTAGTGCAAACATCTTATCTGAGTAATAAAAGTCATAAGGTGTATCCTTATTAAAATAACGCTGAAAATCGATATCATCTTCTTGTTCTGGAATATTTCTCTTTTCTGTTTCAACTTTTATATAAGAAGAAAGCGGAAAGTCCCCTAATTCATCTTCATATATATGCTCTAAAACCCAATAGTTACTATCTGAATCTCCAGGGTAGTATATAAACCATTCGTCTCTATCTGTTTTAAACACATATTCTGTGTTTGAATGAGTTTTTTTCGATATGTTTCGACTATATATTTATCGAAAAACCAATCTGTCTGATCGTAAGAAATATCAGATAAAATTATGTCATTGTCTCCATTTATAATGAAGAATTCTTCATTACCTTTTCTTTACAAGAGTAACATACCAATACTTGAAACTCTTCGTATGTCCTTAAATCCTCTTCTGCTAAAGCACCTCTAATTTCATCTTGAACTTCTTGAGGTATCTTTTCTAAACGTAACAAACCATTTAAATCACGCATTCGTACTCCATTAGGTTCTTCGGCTACTTGTATGCCATATGGCTTTAGAATTTGGGCTACCCTTTCTACTAGCGGCCAATCAATATGAAACATATATTCATAAAGCAACTTTTATCTACGGTATGCATATAGTTAAAAAAAGTGTAACCTCATTGACAATGAAAAATCTTCCCAAAATGGGGTTAAGTTCATTTGTTAGTTATCGTTATTTGGGGGGATTTGTATATATTTTCAATACAATTAAAAAAGGACACAAAAGAATTATGATGTCCTTACCAAATTTATATTTTTAAGCATCTACTAACACTGAGCTGCTTGCCAATTAGGTTTGAGATCAAATGACACTTCTAAAAGGTCAAATATTTATTCTAAAGGAGCTGGTTTTATGTTAGAAGTACTTCTATTTTTAACTTGTGTTTCTTTTCTATTGATAATAGGCGGATTCGTCCTTTTATTAAAACAATACAAAGAAATCAAAAATATAATGACAGTATTAAATGCTAAGCAAGAAGAAGGAAAAAGCGCGACGGGTAACTCTATTCCTATAAAACTTGATCTTGGTGCTCTAAATAATTTAATTGCTTCAGGGATAGCCAAAAATTCAAATTCATCCAATAACAATCAAGAATCCGAAAAAAATAAGTAACTGTTTAATTACTTCAAAGATGTAGCACACATATGCAAAACTAACCAATACTTTTTTCCTATTTTATTTGAAATCTCCATCAACAGTTACCTCATTTTAAAAAGGAGAATCGTCATGCACAAAAAGTCTATTTCGATTATTATTCCTATCCATAATGAAGTAAAAACACTAGCAAGCATTTTACAATTGTGCCTACAGCTTGAACCTTTAGAAATTATCATTGTGAAAAGCGGATATATTGATGGTTCTGTTGAAATTGCAAGGTCTTACGGTTGTAGAATCCTTACATTTGATAAACCGGTTGATCATAACGTTAGTCATGCTATAGGTGCAAAAAAAGCCAAAGGGGATAACCTGCTATTTTTAGACACTACTGTTGTTATTCCACCTTCTACATTAAAAAAATTTATTCGACCATTATTAGAAGAAAATATGGATATGGTATTAAATAATTTAAATTATATTTTTTACAAAAGACAGCGCCCTGACACAGCAACTATATGGCAGCAAATATCTAATCATTTTTTTCATCGCCCTGATTTAAACATAGATTCCTTAGCATTCTCTCCTTACGCAATGACAAAAAAAGCTGTTGAGAGAATTGATGCTGATAGTTTAGCAAATCCAATCCTAGCACAGTTAAAGGCTATTAGAAATGGGTTTAGTATTTCTCATGAGATGGAGATTGATGCAATGCCCGCAAATCACTTCAATCCACAACAAAATTTATTCCCCTCTACACCACTTTCTGTTTCTGAAAAACAAATCATTGGAAACCATATTGAAGCATTAGCAGAATGGATTAGTGATATACAACATTCACGAGCTCATTATACAGATAGAAACAGAAGGCGCGATATTGTTGAAGGATTAAAACTCAAAAAACAAAAATATATGCCGCAAATCACTACAGGTCAGGGACTACATTCTAATACTTACGGAGGAAAACAATTATCCGTTATAATTCCTGTCCAGAATGAAGAAAGAACAATTGAAGCTGTTATTCAAGAAACACGAAAATTAGAGCCTCTTGAGATTATTATTGTAGTTAATGGTGCAACAGATCATACAGAAGAAATCGCGAAAAAGTGCGGAGTAACTGTTATCACCTACCAAGAGGCGCTTGGAAATGATACAGGACGTGCTATTGGTGCATATTTTGCAAAAGGTGATATTTTATTGTTTATTGACGGTGATTTTTTGATTTCTAGCACCGATTTATTACCGTTCGTTCATTCCGTTCAAAATGGCGTAGATCTAGCTTTAAACAAATTAGAACATTTTTATATGTATCGTTTTCCTTATTCTATTGTGACAGCTTGTAAATATGCTGTTAATTTAGCATGTAATCGTAAAGATTTAGGCATGGGTTCAACAATTGCTGTCCCTCATGCTTTTAGTCGGAATTGTATTAACAAAATTGGTTTTGAGGCACTTGCCTCGCCGGTTTATAGCCAGGTTAGAACAATTATAGAAGGATTTAATGTTAAAAATGTTCATTCCGTTGGAGTAGATAAAATGAATCGTGTTCGTCCAGAAAAACATTTTTCTAAAAATGGAGAACTTCCGTTATCGACACAACAAATTATTGGCGATCATATAGAAGGAATTTCTTATCTCATCAACCAGAAAGGAAAAAGAGGCCTTTTTTAATTATTAATCTTTAATTTTTTCTTGAGACTGCTTATACATTTAACTTGATAATTGTCCCCAAATTATAAATTCAATACAAACAAATAACAAAAGTAAAAAAGACGGATTAACACCGTCTTTTTTTACTTTTGTTATACATCCTGACTATTCATTAGTATTAAATAAAGAAGAAAAAATTCTTTATTTAATACATTTCAAAGAATGTGCTATTTTAAGAAGTTTGAAAAGAAAGACTTGTTAATAAAGATGAAACACTTAAGTCATCATTTAATGTGATTGAGAAACATGCAACTAATGGTAATGTAATAACAATTGCTCCACTAGGATTTATTACAATAGTAGGACTTGTCCCACATGTTCCACCACAATTTACAGCTGCCGTCACTCCGCCTCCAGGAGTAATGGTAATCTCAAGACATACATCAAAACAAACATTATTGGTAGTACACGCCATAACTATCCCTCCTTTCTATTAACATCTACTTATAGAATATGCATTTAAAAAAGTAAGGGAACGGCATTATTCACGAGTTAAATAAAATAAGAAAAATGCTTAATAGTAACTATCTAACTATCTTTTTGTAAGACTAAACAGTTCAGATGAAAAACTCAAGTCATCATTTAATGTAATATCAATACATGCAATAAACGGTATTACATTAAAATTAGATGAACACTCATCGTTGCATCTTACAACTATTTCTGCGCCGCCATTTGGATTAATCTTAGTTTCTAAGCAAATATTGAAGCAGTTCCTACTTGTACAAGCCATTAAATCCCCTCCATTCCATTTATATCTTCATTACTAAATTATGTGGAATAACAAAGAAAGGCACGGCTATATATATACATAACTACTAACTAGTAAAATCAAAACTATTAACTAGTGGCAATAAACATCCCTAGGCGAACTAATCTCTAGTAATATATTTGCACTAAAATCTTTTAGGAAGTTACAGTAAAAAAGAGTCTCTAGTAATTCAGGACTCTTTTTTGTTTACTTTATAACTCACTAGAACAATAACCTACTTATTTTTTGTTCCACGAAACCAAGCTATAGTTTCGTTTAAGCCTCTTTCCCACGAAGTACTTGGCTGAAACTGTAAAATTTCTTTTAGTTTGGTTACATCTGGCCGACGACTTGGAATTTCTTCAAATCCATGCGGATATACTTCTTCAAAGGGAACCTGAACAATTTTTGAGGATGAATTGGTTAATTGATGAATGGTTTCTGCTACTTCTTGTACACTTTTTTCATTTTCAGAACCAATATTTAGTATTTCCCCATTTGCTTTTGCATCCATTGCGCTAATTGTTGCCTCTACCGCATCACTTACATACGTAAAGCAACGTGTTTGCGTTCCATCTCCATATACAAGAATGTCTTCACCTTGTAAAGCTGCACGAATAAAACGTGGAATTACCCCAGCATATGGACCATCTTTTGCTCTTGGGCCATATATATTAAAATAACGAACAATTGTTACAGGTAATCCCTTCAATGCATATCCTAAACAAAGGGTTTCTTCTAATGTTTTACATAATGCATAGCTCCAGCGAATTTTTGAAGTTGCTCCATACAGACGATTCCCTTCTTCTCTAAAAGGTGGTTTCGCTTTTCCGTATACTTCAGAAGTAGATGCAAAAATAACTTTCTTCTTTCCAGCCAGTGCCGCTTGTAAAATATTTCTTGTTCCATCAAAGTTTGTTTCAATCAGTTCGATACTCTTTTCCATTGTGGTCTTTACACCTAAAATTGCTGCCAAATGAAACACAACATCATGTTTTTGAACCAATTCATATATTGTATCCTTTTCTAAAACACTTATTGGAATGATAGGGATACAATCCAATAAACTCTTATGATAACTACTTTTTCCTTTATAAAAATTATCTACAATTGTTACTAGATAACCCCTTTTGACCAGTTCTTCTGCCAAATGTGATCCAATAAATCCAGCCCCACCTGTAATTAAACAACGCTTGCTCATGCACTCACCTTCTTTATGACACCACGTGTGTCTACAATATGATTTGCTTGCTTAATAAGCTGCCAGTCAATGTTTGAATGGTCTGTTAAAATAAGTGTACATCCCACCTGTTTCAATATGGATTCTTCTAAAACAATTGATTCATAGACTGTATCTCCAATTTTTGCAGAAGAAATAAACGGATCATAATATTGCACTACATATCCAGAATCCACCAACAACTGTATGATAGGAATAGCTGGTGATTCACGCATGTCATTTACATCCTTCTTATAGGCAATACCAATAACCAAAATACTTGCAGGAGACTGTACGACTTCCTTCACTTGATTTACTACCTCTTGTGGCATTCTTGCATTAATTTGATGAGCTACTTCTATTAATTCACTAGTCAGACCATACTCATTTACTTTCCACTGGAAATATAAAGGGTCTACTGGAATGCAATGTCCACCGATTCCTGGTCCTGGCCAATATGGCATAAAACCAAAAGGCTTAGTGGCCGCTGCTTCTATTGCTTCACGAAAATCTATGTTTAATCTTTTACACAAAGTATTTAATTCATTCACAAGAGAAATATTAACTAAACGCTGAATATTTTCAAAGAGCTTACACATTTCAGCTACTTTTGGTGAACTAACTGGTACAACTTTATCAAATACAGATGCATATAATGCTAAAACTTTTTGTTTACATTTCTCTGTTTGACCACTTACTACTTTTGGAATAGACTGAACTGTATATTGATCATTTGAGGGATCAATGCGCTCTGGGGAATACCCAATATAGTAATCTCCCCCCGCTTTCTTTCCAAATTTCGATATAATAGGAATCACTATTTCTTCTAAAGTTCCTGGATAAGTGGAGCTCTCAAAAATGAAGGTTTGTCCTGTTTGGAGATTCTGCTGAATATAGTTTGATGCAGAAATAAGTGCACTTAAATTGGGTTCTTTTTTTTGATTGATGGGGGTTGGGACGGTGACAATAACATAATTGCTTTTCTTAAACTCTTTAACACCATTCGTAGGTGTATACACAATCAATTTGTTATCTTGTAATAGTTGTCGTAAAACTTCTGAAGAAACATCTGGAATATAACTCTCACCTTTAGAAATCATTTTTATTTTTTCCTCATCCTGATCTAGTCCAATTACTTTATAGCCCTGTTTAGCAAAATGAACTGCTAAAGGAAGACCTACATAACCTAAACCAATAACTGTTACGATACAATTTCTCATTTTATTCTATTCTTCCTTTCTAAGCTGTTATATTATTATCTTTTTTCTTTCTCTATGATAAGACCATCATTTTTACGCTTTAGTAGGTTTATATAATACATAATTTTATTTTTCTCTAATGGAATATGCCCTAAATGTTTATCAAAATATAAATCTACTTTAACTTGGTTTATCATGCAATTTTCATTTATCTGTTGCAGTCCTGTGATAAAAGGCTCTAAATGATTTTTCATATCAAATTCGGCGGCTATATTTTGCAAATAATAAATATGAGGTACATATTTTATTTTGTTATAAAATGCAATAACATTAATTCTCTCTGCAAACAATTTTTCTATCTCTTCAATAGATAGATTGGGGTATGAGAGATTAAAAGCTTGATTAATAGACTCTGTATACCAATTTGTTAAAATCGTTTGAGGATTATTAACTAAAGCTAAGGATCCTTTTATATATCCAGCTAATATTAGAGACATAAAGCCCCCACCTGAACTTCCATAAAATAATACATTTTCCTTTGTTACATGTATCTTATTTATTATTTTTTCTAAAATTATAGCTATCTCATTTAAATAATATCTATCTATCGTTCCTTGCCCCCAACCCAAATTGATTTCGCCTAAATAAAGAGTGGGATCATTATAGAAAATTAAAGTATCTTCAAAGTCCTCCATCCAGGTATATCTTTGGAAAATGGGAGGCTGTTGATTTTCACTTGCGCCTGAACCTAAGATAATGACATTTGGTGATTCTGGCTTGATACGAATAATAAATTCATAGTTTACTCCATTCCATTCAATTTTTAGTAGAAAAGGTTCTGTCATAATAAAATAAATTTCCTTAAGCTGCTCATATGAAATATTTACCTTTTTCAACTGATTAATCGACTTAATCAACTCCTTACCTTTTCGTTATTTTTATAAAAAGACGAAGTGAGGTATAACTCTTTCCTACTCATTTACTCCTCATCTTTTTTCACTTTAATGTTAGGAAAAAAATTTTTAAATTCACTCTGTTTTAATAAATACGAAAGGCCTTCTAAGTGATCACCTGTAATTCGTAATACGGCTGGTGGGTGTCCTATTGATGCGAAATGTTCACTTGGCCGAATACGGTTTGGTTTCATCACATCTACATAATGAACACATTCTACTTTATAACCTTGTAATATTGCCTTTACTTGTGCAAGGCATGATGTGAAAAGTGTATCCCAGCCAATTCCATCTAAACACTTTCTACTAATAGCATGAGGAACGGCAACGAGAGATCCAACACCTAGGTCTCTACGATTACAAGCTATGTTTAACATATATTTATATACATTTACAATGTACAGAGGGAATCTGAGGTTTAAATTCAAATCATTTAAGGCCATGTCGGTTCCATCAGCTACAGCTTGCGTTAGCGGATGAAGATCTTTCGCCGGAATTGAAAAATCAGCATCAATAAACAGAAGAATATCACCAGTGGCCTCTAAAGCACCAATTGCACGTCCAACATCGTGTCCTAACGCTTCTTCATAGACAATAACCGTAGCTCCTAATTGTTTAGCAATCATTTCTGTACAATCAGTTGAACCGTTAATAACTACAATGATTTCCTTAGGCTCAATTTTTCTAGCTTCACGAATGACTTGTTCAATCGTTGATTCTTCGTTTTGTGCTGGGATAATGACTGATAACTGTTTTCCATTGTAGATAGAAGAATGCATCCCCCATCCTTTTTGAAAAAGAGAGAAGTTTTTTTCCTTTTTCAACTGCTCTATAATTTCTCTTTTTCTTCCTCCATCTGTATATCCACCCCTTGTTCCTTTTTTCTGCAGCCATTCTGACATTACTTGTAAGTGGTTTTCAATGTCATATATTTCTATTTTTGTTAGTTTATTTTTATAGAAAGTTTGTTTGTTTGAGGGGGCATGATTTAAAGATTTCATGATTATGGAGGAAGAACTACTAATACGCCATCCTTTTTCTACGAGTCTTATTTGAGCAAGAATAGGATTCATAAAAATCTCATACCCTATATCTTCTATTGCTTCCTTTGTGATTGCATTTGGCATAGATAACATAGAATCAATCTTTAAGTTCGTACGTTCTATTACATCATTTAACACTTGTCTATATAATCCAGATACATCTGGCCAGTTCATTTTCATACTTTCAAAAAGTAAAGAATCCATATTATTTACAATTACGTCCGTTTCGTTATTCAGTATAGGTTTTAGAAATTGTTCCAGCTGTATTGAAAAAATAACAGCATTTCCGTGCAGAAACAGCAAAACATCCCCCTTGGCAGCTTTCGCTCCAGTAACACGTGCTTTATTGTTGTCTTTTTCTTCTAACACAATTACATTGCGTCCAACCACTTTTGTAAAACTTTTGTCTATCTCTTCCTTATCATTTGTCACGATAATTATCTCAAGCGGCTGCAAATAACTAACTTTTTCTAATACATGATTTAATGTTTCTCCCCCTTCTTCAAGTGGAATAATAACTGATAATTTCATCTCTCCCTGCACTCCTCTCGTGTTTTTATTAGGTTTTACTTGATTGATATAATAAATGGTTTCATTTTTTCCAACGGCTGCATGTCCTGCTTTTTGATCATAATATAAATCTATTTTAATTTAATTCACATCATAATCCGCATCTATCTTTTCTAATCCAGAAATGAATGGTAATAAATGATTTTGCACATCAAATTCACATGCAACATTTTGTAAAAAGTAAATGTTCGGTATATATTTTATGCTATTATAAAACTCTAAAACGTTAATTCGATCACCGAACTTTTTTCAATATCTTCTCTTAATAAGCCTGGATAGGACAGATTAAATACTTGGTTTACTGGTACAGGGATCCACTTTGTTAGAATTGTTTGTGGGTTATTAACCAGAGCTGTGGAACCTTTCACAAAACCTGCCAATATTAAAGACATAAACCCTCCCCCAGAACTGCCATAAAATAATACATTTTTATGGTCAACATGTAACTTCGCGAGGATTTTCATTAAAATCATTGAAATGTCTTTTAAATAAAATCTGTCCTGCGTCCCTTGTCCCCAACCTAGAGATATTTCTCCAAGATACAAGGTAGGATCATTATAATAAATAACGGTATCTTCAAATTCTCCCATCCAAGAATGTCTATGAAAGATGGGGGGCCAATTGGCTGTTCTTGAAATCCGCCTGCCCCAGAACCAAAAATAAGAACATTAGAAGCATTTGTCTTGATTCGAATTAAAAACTCATAGTGTACTTCATCCCACTCAACATCAAGTATAAAAGGATCTAACATATTAAATTGTATTTGATCCAATTGTTCATAGGAGATTTTTATTTTCTTATACTGATCGAGCAATTTAATCTACCTTTCCAAATGATATTTAATATATAAATTTCTTTTGCTACACAATATTTTTTGTTTTCATTTATTAAATATATTGGAGATGTATCTTCACGAATCATTTGCCATTCAACTTACAGCCTTACTCTACTCTGGATTGAAATAAATATGAAAAACCTTCTAGGTGATCACCTAAAATAAGTGATGTAGTTGGCGAATATCCTTTTGCTACAACATTTTGGTTTGGACGAATTCGATTCGTTTTTATTACATCTGCATAATGAACACAACTTATTTTATGGCCATTTAATGCAGCTTTCACTTGTACAACACTTGGGCATATTAACGCATCCCAGCCAACATCATTGAGAAATTCTCTACTTATTGCATGCGGAATCGCTGTAAATGAACCTATACCTAAATCTTTTCTATCACATGCTAGATTTAAAGCATATTTGAATAAAGTAACAATATGAAGAGGGACATAGCGGGATAAATAAGGGGTTAAATCATTCAAAGCAACGTCGAATCCATCTGCAATTGCTTGAGAGAATGGATGTAAGTCTTTTGCAGGAAGCATAATATCTCCATCCAAAAATAAAAGAATATCACCTTTTGCACTCTTTGCACCGATTGCTCTCCCCACATCATGCCCCAACGCGTCTTTATACACAATAACTGTAGCACCCAGTTTCTTAGCAATATTTGCAGTATTATCGGTGGAACCATTTACAATTACAATAATCTCTAAAGGCTCAATTTTTCTGGCTTCACGAATAACTTGTTCAATTGTTGCTTCTTCATTTTGTGCTGGTATAATGACAGACAACTGTTTTCCATTGTATATTAGCGATTTCATCCCCCACCCTTTTTGAGAAAAGGGAATGTGTTTATTTTCTTTGAGTATTTTTATATACTCTCGATTTCTTATACCATCTGTATACATACCTCTTGTCCCGTTTTTCTTTAACCATTCTGCCAACGCATCCAAATGCTTGTTCATAATTTGGCTTTCATAAACTGACAATGATTTTTTATTGAGATCTTGATCTTTTAGACAAAATTCTTTAGATAATGTTGTATCTATAGAATAATGAAAGCTAAAACGCTGATTTTTTTCAATGAGCCTCATATGAGCTAGAACAGGATTTACTAGACTTTCTAAATTGATTTTTTTCAAAGCATCTTTGGTAATCGCATGAGGTAAAGAAAGAATTGAATTGATATGAAACTCTTTTTTTCCTAATATCTCGTTTACCATTTGTCTCCAAACCGTATTTGAGTCTGGCCATTGCTTTTGTTGCCTTTCAAGGAAAAAAGATTGTAAATTATTCAGGACCACATCGGATGTACCTTCTAAAGTAGGTTGAACGAATTTTTTTAGTTCTAAAGGCGGAATAACTGTATTTGCATCTAAGAACAATAAGACGTCTCCTTTTGCTTCTTTTGCCCCTACGACACGTGCTGCATAATAATCTTCTTGATTGTATAAAATATATTTGCACCCAAATTCATTTGCAACATTTTGATTTTTCTCCAGATTCTCGTTGATTACAACAAGAATCTCATAAGGAAATAGATTGGCAATGGATTGAATAAC
Source organism: Bacillus sp. RC251 (assembly GCF_044908765.1). Lineage (NCBI taxonomy): Bacteria > Bacillati > Bacillota > Bacilli > Caryophanales > Bacillaceae > Bacillus > Bacillus sp. RC251. The sequence continues at coordinate 16,450 of NZ_JBIYDP010000024.1, forward strand.
ATCCGCTAACAAATTCATTTCCTGTTCAACTAATATAATGGCAGAAAGTAATTTCTTCATATTTTTATTTCCCCTTACTCCCTCATATCTAGGTCACCATGCAAGTCCAAATGTTTTATTAAGTAAGACAATGCCTCAAGATGATCACCCATTATTCGTAATACCGCTGGTGGATGGCCTTTATGATTGATATGCTCATTTGAACGAATCCGATTTGGTTTTACAACATCTACATAATGTATACACTCTACTCTGTATCCTTGTATTATAGCTTTGACTTGTGCAAGACTAGGGCATAATAAACTTTCCCATCCTATTCCTTCTATGCAAGACCTACTGATAGCATGTGGAATAGCTACTAAAGATCCATTACTTAATTCAGGACGATTATAAGCCAAATTCAACATGTACTTTACGATATCAACAATGTAAAAAGGAGGATTTAGACTTGGGCTTAAATTATTTAGTGCTATATCCATTCCATCAGCAACGGCCTGCGTATATCGATGTAAATCACTAGCCGGAATGCTAAAATCACCATCTATAAATAAGAGAATATCCCCTGTAGCTTCAAGGGCGCCGATCGCACGACCAACATTATGACCAAGACGCTCAGCGTATTCAATAACAGTTGCCCCAAGACTAGAAGCAATAGCTGCTGTTTGATCATCCGAACCGTTCACTACAACTAAGATTTCATATGGTTCAATTTTTCTGGCTTCACGAATAACTTGTTCAATTGTTGCTTCTTCATTTTGTGCTGGTATAATGACGGAGAGCTGTTTCCCATCGTATATAGAAGATTTCATTCCCCATCCTTTTTGATACGAGGGGAAATGTTTATAGTGACTTAATTGCTCAATGATATCTCTTCTCTTACCCCAATCCGTAAAACCGCCCCTTGTACCATACTTTTTTAACCATTTAGATAATACAACCAAATAATTTTTTATTTTAAGCTTCTCTGCATCAGTTAATTTCTCTTTAAATAGATACCTGTCCTCTTGCAGCAATTCATCATTAGATAACATATTTATTGAATAACGATGACTAATACGCCACCCTTGGTCCACTAGCATCGTATGTGAAAGAATTGGTTTTTTGAGGATCTCATAACCAATACCAACCACAACCTCTTTTGTAAGTGCGTATGGCATTGAGAGCAGCGAGTTTCCCTTTAAATCAGATCGATGTAAAATTTCATTTAACATTTTTCTCCATACTATATCTAAATTATGACATTTATCCACATCAATAATTCCATTTAAATCATTTAAAATAACATCGGTTTGATTTATAAGAATCGCTTCAAGAAATTCTCTTATTTGAGCTGCAGGAACAGAAAAATTCCCGTCTAAAAATAATAGGACATCCCCTCTTGCCGCTTTTAACGCCGCCACATATCCAGAGTGATTTCCAATATGTCTATCTTCGAAAAAAATACGACATTTATGTTTCTTTGCTATTGTGTATAATTCACTTTTAGAATTGCGTAACAAAATGATAATTTCTATCGGATCAAGCTGCCAAGCAGATATGATTAATTCTTCTAGTATATTTTCCTGAGTGCTATATGGAATAATAATAGTCAAAGATTTCATTAAAGTTTACCTTCTTTACATTTTATTCAATCTTTCATATAAATATCTAGGTTTTATATTAAAATTTCGCAACCCAATTTTGTAATGCACAATAAACATACATAATATGATGTACGGAGTTATATACATGTATTAATTAAAATTAGCAAAGGATATTTTTCCTATTACCTATTTAATTAATATATACAATTAAGAGTTACATTGTGTAAAAATTGACGTCCATTTTAAAATCAAAAAACAAAAAGAGTCCTAATTACTTAGGACTCTTTTTGTTTTTAGGGGTACAGCCACATCCCTATCAAGTTAAAAAAACAAAATACCCCCTAAAATGAAAAAATACTGTAAAATAATAATAAGATTTGATATTATAATCAAATTATCTAAATGTTTATTTGGAGGTTTTATTAATGAACATTTTAAGTTCGTGGTTATATAACATGAAAATCATAAAATACTTATTGGGAAGGAGTTGATAATTTAAAACTAAAGGAGAGATATTAATGATATATAGAAAAGCAAATCAGAAAGATTATGATACAATTTTGAATATATGGGAAGAGTCGGTTTTAGCTACTCATCATTTTTTAAGAGATACTGATAGAGAAGAGTTTAAAAAAGAAATACCCTCATATTTCCCACATCTTAATGTCCAGTTATGGTATGAGAAAGAGGATTTAATTGGCTTTTCTGCTATAAATAAACAACACTTAGAAATGTTATTCTTAAAACCTAATAAAATAGGTAAAGGATACGGTAAAGCTATTATTAATTCTTTAATTAAAGACTTTGATATTACAACAGTTGATGTAAATAAAGACAATAAGAGTGCAACTAAATTCTATATTAATAATGGCTTTTTTATAGTAAGTGAAACGGAAACAGATTCTTCTGGACGTCCATACCCTATACTAGAGCTAAAGTTAAAATAAGGTAAAGGTGGAAATCCTCCCTTACCTTTGATTTTTGCACTAAACTGCGCGTTAGTCCAATAAGAATTAAACAACTTTATTGTCACTTAACAAATACGCTATTCTTTTCGTAGAATCATAGGAAAGGATGGCGTTTTTGTATGTCTATTTCTATATCTGATGAATTACAATTATTTGCTCAAGAAATTCAAAGGTTTTTATCTCCAAACGCCTTACAGAATCTTGCTAGGGATGTTGGATTTGTTCAGCGATTGAGTAAGTACCAAGCAAAGGATTTAATCGCTTTATGTGTGTGGATGAGCCAAAAAGTTGCTACGACTTCTTTAACTCAGCTATCTAACTGTTTAGAAGCATCAACGATTTAATCAGGAAGCTGTTCATTTTTTACAACAGATATTAGCCAAACTACTAAACCAAAAATTAGCTTCCTCTGTATCGTTTTCTTCTCCCTATACTTCTGTTTTCAAACGTATTCGTATTTTAGATTCAACTGCATTTCAACTACCTAATTCCTTTTCAAGCGTTTATCCAGGTGCTGGAGGATGCAGCCATACAGCGGGATTAAAAATTCAATTGGAGTATGATCTATTAAGTGGACAGTTTTTACATATTCATACAGGTCCAGGAAAACAACATGATCGAACCTATGGTTCTCTGTGTGTTCCAACCGTGAAAGAAAATGATTTGTGTATTCGGGATTTAGGCTATTTTCATCTGAAAGATCTTCAACATATACAAGATAAAAAGGCTTACTATATCTCTCGTATTAAATCAAATACACGTATTTATCAAAAAAATCCTAATCCTGATTATTATCAAAATGGAAAACTAAAGAAGAAAACAGAATATAAACAGATAGATATGGAAGCATTAATGAATTCTCTTCAACCAGGGCAAACATACGAAATATCTGATGCTTATGTAGGAATGATTGATAAAGTGCCAGCTCGTGTAATTGTTCATCGACTTACAGAAGAACAGCAACGAAAACGATTACAAGATCAGGCTGTAAGAGAAAAAAAGAAGGGAACGAAGTATTCTGCTCGTAGTAAACGACTTAGCGGTATCAATGTATATATGACAAATACCCCTTCAAATATTATCCCGATGGGACAAGTACATGATTGGTATTCTTTACGTTGGCAAATCGAGATTTTATTTAAAACATGGAAATCATTCTTTCATATTCATCATTGTAAGAAGATAAAACGAGAACGATTGGAATGCCATTTGTATGGGCAATTGATTGCCATTCTACTCTGTTCTTCTACCATGTTTCAAATGCGGCAATTACTTCTTATAAAAAAGAAGCGAGAACTGAGTGAATATAAGGCCATATATATGATCAAAGATTACTTTCTTCTTCTTTTCCAAGCTATACAGAAAGACACCCAAGAGCTATCAAAGATTCTAATTCGCCTGTTCAACCTCCTACAGCAAAATGGGCGAAAATCTCATCGATACAGGAAGAAAACAGTCTTTGATATATTAGGTGTCGTTTATAATTGTACCATGTCTGATAATCAAGCGGCTTAATTAAAAAAATGAAACCCGTTAGGGTTTATTTCGTATGCAAATCTTTAAATTCCCTACACGTATCCTTTAGAAAAAGAAGCAATCTCTACTATGATTGACGTTGTATGAGCTTAGCTTGATAGTGATGTGGTGCTACCCCATCGCTATCAAGCTAATAAAAAGAAATGCCCCCTAGAATGAAAAAATACGCTATTCTTTCTGTAGAATCATAGGAAAGGATGGCGTTTTTTATGTCTGTTTCTGTGTCTGACGAATTACAACTATTTGCTCAAGAGATTCAAAGTTTTTTATCTCCAAATACCTTACGGGATCTTGCTAGAGATGTTGGTTTTGTACAACGAACCAGTAAGTACCAAGCAAAAGATTTAGTCGCTTTATGTGTATGGGTGAGCCAAAATGTAGCTATGACTTCTTTAACTCAGTTATCTAGCTGTTTAGAAGCATCAACAGCAGTGCTTATCAGTCCTGAAGGACTGAATCAACGATTTAATAAGGCGGCCGTCCAACTTTTACAACACATACTAGCTGAACTACTAAACCAAAAACTGATCTCATCTATGCCGATTTCTTCTCCATATACTTCTGTTTTCAAGCGTATTCGTATTTTAGATTCAACTGCATTTCAACTCCCGGATGTATTTTCATCGGTTTATCCAGGTGCAGGAGGATGCAG
>NZ_JBIYDP010000025.1:0-15653 GCF_044908765.1 Bacillus sp. RC251
GTTAGTTTGTCTAGCATCTAAAAATAAAAATTGACGTTTCACGTTGTTTGTTTCGTTCAGTTTTCAAAGAACTACTCGGTCGCTCATTTGCGACTCCCTTATGTTAACATCTTCATGTTTCAATGTCAACTAAGTTTTTCATTTCGTTTGCCGCGTTCTGCGTTATTGCATCGGCGACTTGTCCTATATTACACCTCTATACTCTAATCGTCAACATATTTTTCTAAAAAAATATAAAAAGGCTTATTTCTTTTAAAATAAGCCTTTTTATCAAATATCATTCTATTCATTTATTATTTTTCTATAATTGGTAACGAGACGATAAACTGAATAATACCATCCTCATATTCTGCTCGAATACTACCACCTTGCAGCTCAACAATACTTTTCGCAATCGCTAATCCAAGTCCCGATCCTTCTGTTACTCTACTTCTAGATTGATCCTTCTTATAAAAACGTTCAAACAAACTCCCTAGCTCTTCTCTTGTAAACTCTTCACTATGATTCGCAATTACAATTTGTATATCCCGGCGCTGCCTTTGAAGAGAAACTTTTATCTCCCCATCATCTTTACTGTACTTAATCGCGTTCATTAATAGATTATCAAATACACGTACCATCTTTTCCGAATCAACCGCTGCATAGGCACGTTCCTCAGGAAACTTCTTAACAAACGCAAGTCCATGCTCTTCTGCCTGCGGTACTAACTCTTCTATTAATTGCTCCAATAACTCATTTATACAAACCTCTTGTTTTTCTAATACAACTTGCTCATTTGTTAACTTCGTATACTCAAATAAATCTTCTATTAAATTCTTTAACTGCTCCGACTTCGCAAAAGCAATTCTCGTATACTCATCATGTTGTTCTTTATTTTCATATTTAGAATCTCGAAGTAATCGCAAGTAACCCATAATAGAAGTCAGTGGTGTACGCAAATCGTGAGATACATTCGTAATAAGCTCATTCTTTTGCTTCTCTAATTTACGTTCCTTTTCTATATTATTCATAAGCTCTTCCGCCATATTATTAATATTCTCGGTTAAAGACGCAATCTCATCTTCACCTTTCTTCTCAATACGGTACGCTAAGTTACCTTTTTCTATTTCCTTTACACCTTGTGCCATCGCTTCAATTTGCTTCATCTTTCTCTTTGTTATATAGAAGAAAGAGAAAATAAATACAAGTACACCTATGAAAAATGGAAACGGTCCTTCTTGCGTATCATATATTACTTCACCTTCCGGAATCCCACTAACAAACATGTATAAATTCTTATCTTCTATTGTAATAGGTGCAAAAGCTATAAATTCTTTTCTCGTACTTTCGAATTCTTTTCTACCATTCATATAATTAATCGCAAACGATGATGCATTACGAATTGTATTATGCAAATCAATTTGTTCTTCTTGCGCCTGCTTCGTCTTATATAAAACTTTTCCACTCTCGTCAGTAACCAACACTTTTAAAGCTCTAGAGTTTTGTTCTAAATTTTGATTCTCTATTTCAATCATACTTGATATAGCTTCTAATTTATTTTCATGAACTGAACTATTTGCTACACTTTGAGCTTGTTGATTAATTCGCTCCATACCAGACCGATAATCGATTGTCGCCTGCCGATTCGCATTCTCAAAAAAAGGTGCTGCTGCTTTTGCTGACAAAATCCCTAACAACGCACAAGCAGTAAACGCAGTAATAAGTTGAATGCGTACACTCCGCTTCACCCTCTTCACTAGCTTTTCAATTAATTCTCTAGTTTTCCTAATATAAGTAAATGGATTAAATATCTTTTTCAATCTTATACCCCACTCCCCATACAGTTTTTATATATCTAGGCTTCCTTGGATTCTCCTCAATCTTCTCACGCACTTTCCGAATATGAACCATTACCGTGTTATCCGACTGGAAAGATCTTTCATTCCAAACCTTTTCATAAATTTGTTCCGCACTAAAGACCATACCCGGGTTACGAGCTAGTAATTCTAAAATTGAAAATTCCCTCGGTGTCAGTTTCACTTCTTCTCCATCCACAATAACTTTATGGGTTGAAATGTTTATTTTCATCTCTCCAATTTCTAACTCGTCCTCATTTTGAATAGCAAAACCATTCATCTTCATATAACGACGTAACTGAGATTTAATTCTTGCGATTAACTCTAACGGATTAAATGGTTTCGTTACGTAATCATCTGCACCTGTTGTTAATCCTAAAATTTTATCCATATCTTGCGTTTTCGCAGAAAGCATAATAATTGGCATTTCTTTCGATTCTCTTACTTTCATACACATATGGATACCATCTACCTTTGGCATCATAATATCTAATACGACTAGATGTACTTCATTTTCTTCTAGTAAACGTAATCCTTCTTCTCCGTCTCCTGCTTGCAATACTTTATATCCTTCATTCTTTAAATAGATTGTAATAAGATTCCTAATTTCTTTTTCATCATCTACGACAAGTATTGTTTCGGTTGCCACAATATCTCCCCCATCACTTTTTTAATCCCTAACTTCTATTATAGGAAAACTTCTGAAGAAAAACGCTCGGAAATCCTTAAGATTTTCTGAAGACGCAAAAAAGGTCTAGACTCCCCTTAAGTCTAGACCTTTCAAAAAACCCCTTTTATTTACGAACGTAGATGAAATATAGTACGAATAAAACTCCCATAACATACATAATTGGATGAATCTCTTTACGACGACCACTTACTACCATTGTAATTGGATAGAAGATAAACCCGATTGCAATCCCTGTCGCAATACTATACGTAAGTGGCATTGAAATAATTGTAAAGAATGCTGGTACTGCAATCTCGAATTTCTTCCAATCAATTTCGCCTAAAGATGAAACCATCAAGATCCCTACAATAATTAATGCTGGCGCTGTTACAGCTGGTGTTACAACGCTTAATAATGGCGAGAAGAATAGTGCCAGCAAGAAGAATCCTGCTGTTACAACTGCTGTAAATCCAGAACGTCCACCCGCTGCTACCCCAGCAGAAGATTCAATGTAAGACGTTGTTGTTGATGTACCTAAGATTGCACCGATTACAGTTGCAATAGCATCTGCAAATAATGCTTTTCCTGCACGTGGTAATTTATTGTTCTTCATTAATCCAGCTTGATTCGCAACCGCTACAAGTGTACCTGCTGTATCAAAGAAATCGATAAAGAAGAACGTTATAATAACAATCACCATTTGAACAGTGAAAATATCTCCGAAGTGAGTTAACGCCACACCGAACGTTGGTTCTAGACTCGGTATTGCTCCCACCACAGCTTTTGGAGTATCAATTAATCCTGTCGCTACTCCTAAGATTGCTGTAAGAATCATACCGTAGAACACTGCACCATTAACTTTCTTAATCATGAAGATGATTGTAGTAACAACCCCGAAGATTGCTAGTAACGTTGTGCCCTTTGTTAAATCCCCCAACCCAACAAGAACAGCATCATTTTTCACAATAATTCCGGCATTTTGGAAGCCAAGGAAGGCAATGAACAATCCGATACCTGCCGCTACTGCAAACTTTAACTCTGATGGAATTGCATTAATGATTTTTTCACGAATACCTGAAGCTGTAAGAATAATAAAGATAATACCTGACATTAACGTTCCAGCAATTGCTGTCTGCCATGGAATACCCATCGTTAACACTGCCGTATAAGCAAAGAACGCGTTAATTCCCATACCCGGCGCCAATGCAATTGGATACTTCGCGAATATCCCCATAATTAACGAACCAATCGCTGCTGCTAATGCTGTAGCAACGAATACTGCACCCGGATCCATTCCTGTACCTGCTGGTAACCCTTTAACATTTCCAAGTGATAGCGTAGCAGGATTGACAAATAGTACATAAGCCATAGATAAGAATGTCGTTAAACCTGCTATGAACTCTGTTTTATAATTTGTACCGAGTTCATCAAACTGAAAATAGCGTTTCATCTTACGTTTCCCCCGTTATATGATTACTCGCCGTAATCTCCCTAGCCCTCTTTTATCTATTAAAAATAAAAAAGGCTTCCATTGCATATACATGGAAGCGTTCTATGAATAAAGACAAGTTTCCCCTCATCTTTATCTAAACGCCTCGTAGTCAAGCCATTTACGGTAGCTAGGTAGAAACTTTCGGGCCATATCCCCGATATTATACGACGGCATAATATTCACTTTTCGTTTGAATTACATACTCATATTAACTCGATGAAGTAGTTTTGTCAATTTAAAAGCGAACATTTTTATAAACTTTTATACTTTCGTTCGTATTAATGGTAAAAACACAAAAGATCCATCTATGCATGAGCACTAGATGGATCTTTTGTATAATACTATTCCCACTCAATAGTTGCTGGTGGCTTACTTGTTATATCATACACGATACGGTTAACGTGTTTTACTTCGTTTACGATACGTACAGAGATTTTCTCTAATACGTCCCAAGGGATACGTGCCCAGTCAGCTGTCATACCGTCGATAGATGTTACTGCGCGGATACCTACTGTGTAATCGTAAGTACGCTCGTCACCCATAACACCTACGCTACGCATACCAGGAAGCGCAGTGAAGTATTGCCAAACTTCACGGTCTAAGCCCGCTTTAATAATTTCTTCACGTAAAATCGCATCAGATTCACGAACGATTTCTAATTTCTCTTCTGTGATTTCACCTAATACACGAATACCAAGACCAGGGCCCGGGAATGGTTGACGCCATACGATTTCATCAGGAATTCCTAGTTCTGATCCTAATACACGTACTTCATCTTTAAATAACGTGTTTAAAGGCTCAATTAATTTGAACTGCATGTCTTCTGGAAGACCACCAACGTTATGGTGAGATTTAATTGTTTGTGCAGTTGCTGTACCGCTTTCAACGATGTCTGTATAAAGTGTACCTTGCGCTAGGAAGTCCATTCCTTGTAATTTAGAAGCTTCATCATCAAATACGTAAATGAATTCATTACCGATGATTTTACGTTTTTGTTCTGGATCTTCTACACCTTTTAACTTGTTCATGAAACGTTCTTGTGCATCCACTTTAATAACGTTCATGTGGAAGCCTTCGCTAAATGTTTTCATAACGCCTTCTGCTTCACCTTTGCGAAGTAAGCCGTGGTCAACGAAAATACATGTTAATTGATCGCCGATTGCTTTATGAATTAATACTGCTACAACAGAAGAGTCTACACCGCCGCTAAGTGCGCATAGTACTTTTTTGTCTCCAACAGTTTCACGGATTTTCTCTAATTCTACTTCGATAAAGTTCTCCATGTTCCATCCTTCAGAACAACCACATACGCCGAATACGAAGTTTTTAATTAAATCGTTACCGTGCTCAGAATGACGTACTTCTGGGTGGAATTGTACACCGTATAAGTTTTTGTCTTCATTGCTCATACCAGCAATTGGACAAGACTCACTTGTTGCATCTACTACGAATCCTTCAGGTAAACCAGTTACTAAGTCACCATGGCTCATCCATACAACTTGCTCTTCTGGAAGGTTCGCATATAATTTTGATTCGTTCTCGACTTTAAGAACAGCTTTTCCGTACTCACGGTGGTTTGCACGTTCTACTTTACCACCGAAGTGTTGTGTCATAAGCTGCATACCGTAACAAATACCGAAGATCGGTAATCCTAGTTCAAAGATTTTTTCATCACAATGTAATGCGCCTTCACCGTATACACTATTTGGTCCACCAGAGAAGATAATCCCTTTTGGATTCATTGCTTTAATTTCTTCTGCAGTAATTGTATGTGGATGAAGTTCACTGTATACACCGAACTCACGAATTCGACGTGCTATTAACTGATTGTACTGACTCCCAAAATCTAAAACGATAATTGTATCATGCTGCTTCTTCAAAATAATCACCCCAACGTTAGTTCTCGTATATAAATATTTTTACCAATTAGGCAAAAAGCATTACTAATATAATAAAAAAAGCCAGTCCTCCGCCTCTAGTCTCATAACAAAGAAAAGGCAGGGGTCTGGCTTTATAAAGAAAGATAGTCTTCCGCTCTTTATAAATATAAGACGCACTGCCTTCATAGTCAGGTTGTTTACGGTAACCCGGTAGAGACTCTCAAACCATATCATCGAGGATATATGAAGGATTGTTTTATATTATCTTCCTAGATTCTAACAATGAAGTATCGATATGGTCAAGAGAGAAAGCGACAAAATTCTACAGAAATTCATTTCCTTTTCTAAAAAACATAAAAAAACATAAAAAAACATCCATTTCTATATAGAAATGGATGTTTTTCGAGCAAACGGAATTACATCATTCCGCCCATACCGCCCATGCCCATGCCGCCCATGTCAGGCATTGCTGGTGCATTTGGTTCTGGTTTGTCAGCTACTACAGCTTCAGTCGTTAAGAACATAGCTGCAACAGATGCTGCGTTTTGAAGTGCAGAACGAGTTACTTTAGCTGGATCTACGATACCAGTTTCAAGCATGTTAACCCACTCGCCAGTAGCTGCGTTGAAACCAACGCCTACTTTTTCGCCTTTTAGACGCTCTACAACTACAGATCCTTCTAGACCAGCGTTGATTGCGATTTGACGAACTGGCTCTTCTAGTGCGCGAAGTACGATGTTGATACCTGTTGCTTCGTCGCCTTCAGCTACGATAGAAGCTACTTTCGTGTATACGTTCATAAGTGAAGTACCACCACCTGCAACGATACCTTCTTCTACTGCTGCACGAGTTGAGTTAAGTGCATCTTCAATGCGAAGTTTGCGCTCTTTTAACTCAGTTTCAGTTGCTGCACCTACTTTAATTACTGCTACGCCACCTGCAAGTTTTGCAAGACGCTCTTGTAATTTTTCACGATCGAATTCAGAAGTAGTTTCTTCTAATTGCGCGCGGATTTGACCGATGCGAGCTTCGATTTGTTGTGAATTTCCGATACCTTCAACTACAGTTGTGTTTTCTTTCGTTACAACAACTTTACCAGCACGTCCTAAAGATTCAATTGTAGCAGATTTTAAGTCACGACCTAATTCTTCAGTGATTACTTCGCCACCAGTTAAGATTGCGATATCTTCTAGCATTGCTTTACGACGGTCACCAAATCCAGGAGCTTTAACAGCTACTACATTGAATGTACCACGAAGTTTGTTCACTACTAATGTAGCTAAAGCTTCGCCTTCTACATCTTCAGCGATGATAAGAAGTGGTTTACCTTGTTGTACCACTTGCTCTAATACTGGTAAGATTTCTTGGATGTTAGAAATCTTCTTATCAGTAATTAAGATGTATGGGTTATCAAGAACTGCTTCCATTTTGTCAGAATCAGTAATCATGTAAGGAGATGCATATCCACGATCAAATTGCATACCTTCTACTACGTCTAATTCTGTTGTAAATCCTTTAGATTCTTCTAAAGTAATAACGCCGTCGTTACCAACGCGCTCCATTGCTTCAGCGATTAATTGACCTACTTCTTCGTCAGCTGCAGAAATAGCAGCTACTTGTGCGATAGAAGATTTACCTTCGATTGGTTTAGAAATCTCTTTTAATTCTGCAATTGCAGCAGTAACAGCTTTTTCGATACCTTTACGAAGACCCATTGGGTTCGCACCAGCTGTTACGTTTTTAAGACCTTCACGAATCATAGCTTGTGCTAATACAGTTGCAGTTGTTGTTCCGTCACCAGCTACATCATTTGTTTTGCTAGCAACTTCTGCTACTAATTTTGCACCCATATTTTCGAATGCATCTTCTAATTCAATTTCTTTTGCGATTGTTACACCATCATTTGTAATAAGTGGTGAACCGAATTTTTTCTCAAGTACAACGTTACGACCTTTTGGTCCAAGCGTTACTTTTACTGCGTTTGCAAGAGTGTCGACACCGCGAAGCATCGAACGACGTGCTTCTTCACTAAATTTAATATCTTTTGCCATAATAATTGACCCCCTTGAGTTTTTTAAGATTTATATAATTAACCGATAACTGCTAAAATGTCACTTTCACGTAAAATCAAGTAGTCAGTACCTTCGTATTTTACTTCAGTACCTGCATATTTTGAGAAGATGATAAGATCACCTGCTGCTACCTCTAAAGCAACACGCTCACCATTTTCAAGCACTCGACCAGTACCTACTGCAATAACTTTACCCTCTTGTGGTTTTTCTTTTGCAGTGTCTGGTAATACAATACCACTTGCTGTTTTTTCTTCCGCTTGAACAAGCTCAATTACAACGCGATCACCTAATGGCTTTAGCATGAACAATAACCTCCTCATTTTGTTATGTAAATTTTATTTATTAGCACTCAAGTCACTCGAGTGCTAACACACTTATAATAATAAATAATCTCAATTTCTTTTGCAAGTAAAAAAATCATAATTTTTTCGCAAATTAAGCTATACACTTTTCTATATAGAGTCCCTCTTCTTCTACCTTTACTATATGAATCGTTGTTTCCACTAATCGTATGTTACAATATGAAAGGACACCCTAAATTGTTTTCGCTATACACACAACTTTCTCCTGTCTTCTATTATAATTTCAAATAAGGATTTACGAAAAAAACATAATTTAAGCGAGGTTTATATCGTAGGTAGCATATTTACATGTTATCCTACCTTATCTCATACACTAGAGTTAGAAAGGATGGTTAAACCATTTGAAAAAACAATATTGGTGGGTTATCGTTACATACATTTTAATGCAGTTATCATCCATTGCTGGATTACCACTTCTTCTGAAAACTGGACTTTATGATAACAGGGGATTTACTAGAGAAGAGAAATTTCAACTCATAACTGGCCACTGGGCAATCATTAGCTTCTTTATTGCATTATGTATCGTACTTTGGTTACTTAGAACAGATATTCGTGACAGACGTTTAGATACAATGCGCTCTACTGTTCCAGCTACGATTGGTTGGATTTTTATCGGGTTCTTCCTAGCATTTTTCTCACAAAGTATTGCCGGTATGATAGAAATGCGTGTATTAGGAATTAAACCTGGATCAGAAAATACAGCAAGACTTATGGATATCGCAAGAACGACACCTTGGTTCCTTATCGTTATCTCTATAATAGGACCTATTTTGGAAGAAATCGTATTTAGAAAAATTTTATTTGGTACACTTTATAAGAAATTTAACTTCTTTATTGCTGCTATCATTAGTTCTCTTGTATTCGCAGCAATTCATTTTGATTTCACTCACTTATTGGTATACACTTCTATGGGACTCGTATTCGCCTTTTTATATGTAAAAACGAAGCGTATTATCGTCCCTATCGCAGCTCATGTTGCAATGAATACATTAGTTGCAGTTGCTCAAGTTTTAATGAGCAATGAACAAATTCAAGAAATGATTAAAGAAGCTGAAAAAATGCAAGGCTTTATCGGAGGATTTTTAGTATGAGGAACTCACCATTGTTCATGGCTGCATTGTACTTCCTTCTAGGATGTATCTTTACACGCTTCGCCATTACGAACGTAACAGATACAATCTGGAATATGTGGACAATACTATTTGCAGTTATGGCAACAATTGATTTTAATTTGGCACTTCGCCTTATATTAGTTAAATTCACAAAGAAAAAACAACAATAAAACGCAGAGGTCGCTTCCTCTGCGTTTTATTGTGGATAATTCTTTAAAAAGTAAACAAGTGTTTGTAACTCTACCGCTAAATCAATATGGTGAATTCTTATATTATCTGACACATTTAAGCGCGCTGGTGTGAAATTTAAAATACCATGCACGTTCGTTTCTGCCAATCTATCTGCTACAGATTGTGCTACTGTAGCGGGTACTGTTAATATTGCCACTTGTATATCAGTTGATAAACGTTCTTCTAATTCATCTAAATGATATACAGGAATGCCCCCGATTTCTGTCCCGACTTTCTCTTCACTAACATCAAACGCCATTTCAATTTTTGTATTATTGTTTTTCGTGAAATTATAATGTAAGAAAGCGGTCCCTAAATTACCTACTCCAATAAGTGCTACACGTGTTATATCATCTTGGTCGAGTGTTTCACGGAAAAATGATAATAAATAATTTACGTTATATCCATAACCTTTTTTCCCTAACGCTCCAAAATATGAAAAATCTCTTCGAATCGTTGCGGAATCAACTTTTACCGCTTCACTCAATTCGGCTGATGAAACACGTTGCTTACCAGAAAGAGATAAGTTTTGGATAAATCGATAGTATAGAGGCAATCGTTTGGCAGTGGCCTGTGGAATTTTTTGCTGCTCCATATAACCTCTCCTCTCTTCCTATCTTTATTCATATACTTGAATCAAATACAGAAGTTTAGCACTCATGAATTTCCCTGTATAATAAAGAGAAGAAGTATTCTCTCTTTATTTTAAACTATACACTATTTTTAGTATGATTGAGAAATATAAACATGGCAAAGTTAAGAAATTATTTGAGGTGAAAACATTGATTTTATTACAAGTAAACGCGCTTACGAAATTATACGGTGCCGAAACGATTCTTGCAAACATAAAATTGGAAGTTCAAACGAAAGATCGTATCGCATTAGTCGGACGAAATGGGGCCGGAAAATCTACACTATTAAAAATAATAGCTGGTGAGCTATCTCATGATGGTGGCGAAATTATAAAACCAAAAGATGTCTCAATCGGATATTTAGCTCAAAATACCGGGTTAGAAACGTCTTTAACAATTTGGGATGAAATGTTAACCGTCTTTACACACTTGCAGCAAATGGAGACAAAACTTCGAAGGCTAGAGCAAGAAATGGGAAAAGAAGAAAACTTTTCAAACGAGGCTACATATGAAAGATTATTAGCTGATTATGACCAATTGCAATTAGATTATAAAGATCAAGGTGGATATCAATATGAAGCAGATATTCGCTCGATTTTAAGTGGTCTTGGCTTCCCAGTTGAAACGCACCAGACGACGATTTCTACATTAAGCGGTGGACAAAAAACACGATTAGCTCTCGGTAAATTATTATTAACGAAACCAGACCTACTTATTTTGGACGAGCCTACAAACCATTTAGACATCGAAACGTTAACATGGCTTGAACAATATTTACAAGGCTATCCTGGCGCAATACTAATCGTTTCCCATGACCGTTATTTCTTAGATAAACTCGTTACACAAGTATATGAAATTTCGAATAAAGAAAGCAGACGATTTGTTGGTAACTACAGTAAATATTTAGACTTAAAATCAGCATTATACGAGCAAGACATGAAACGTTATGAAAAACAACAAGATGAAATCGCTAAGCTTGAGGATTTCGTTCAAAAAAATATAGCGCGCGCATCTACGACAAAACGTGCTCAAAGCCGTCGTAAACAATTAGATAGAATGGAATTATTGACTAGACCATTAGGTGATTCTAAGTCAGCATCCTTCCACTTCGATATCGAAAAACAAAGTGGAAATGATGTTTTACAAGTAAAGGATGCAACTATCGGCTATGATGATGATCCGATTATTGAACATGTAACTATGCGCTTAACTCGCGGGGATAGCGTTGCTTTAGTTGGTCCAAACGGAATTGGGAAATCCACATTATTAAAATCACTTGTGAATAAGTTACCACTATTAAATGGTGATGTTTCTTTCGGATCCAATGTATCTGTTGGTTATTATGATCAAGAACAAGCAAACTTAACATCTTCTAAGCGAGTTTTAAATGAGTTATGGGATGAATATCCATTGCAGCCCGAAAAAGAAATTCGCACGATATTAGGTAACTTCTTATTCACAGGGGATGATGTACTAAAACCAGTATCTTCTCTTAGTGGTGGACAAAAAGCTCGATTAGCTCTTGCAAAACTTATGATGCAAAAATCGAATTTATTAATTCTCGATGAACCTACGAACCATCTTGATTTAAATAGTAAAGAAATTTTGGAGAATGCTTTAATTGATTATCCAGGCACCCTTCTATTTGTTTCACATGACCGCTACTTTATTAATCGTGTAACGACGACCGTTGTTGAGTTGTCAACAGAAGGTGCACAAGAGTATTTAGGCGATTACGATTACTATGTAGAGAAGAAAAATGAAATGATTGAACGTGCAGCATTTGAACATCAAGAAAACCAAGCACCTGTTCAAAAAACTGTAGCTCAAGAGAAATTAAATTATCTCGAAGAAAAAGAGCGTAAACAATTAGAACGTCAACGCACTCGAAAAATTGAGGAACTAGAACAAAATATTGTAGAATTTGAAGAAGAAATTGCTACGTTAGAAGATCAACTTTGCTTACCAGAAATATACGCAGATTATGAAAAGGCTAGTGAAATTACAACGAAAAAGCAAACACTACAAGAGCAACTTGATGCTTGTATGGCAGAATGGGAAGAATTACATTTATAAGAGTATGAATAAGAAGGATGTCTCATAAGTCGGGATTTTTGACTATGCGACATCCTTTTTATCTTCTAGCTAGGGTATAAACGATTCGACACGACATACCGATTTACCGACAAAGTTTGACAATGTTGGCTCGCCCCTATAATAAGGGCACATTTCAAAATGTTTTTTAGAGATATCTTCTTGCGATTTATTTCCCAAAAAAGAATACATTCAAAGGTCAGACTTCACCTACTTTATCCACAGGTTTATACACATATCCACCTTTATAAAATAAACCCCAAAATAACTTTTCCACATTATCCACAAATCTCAAAAAAGTTATCAACATTTTATATACACAATAAAACCCACATTATCAACAGATAATATGGGTTTTATCCACAAGCTGTGGTTAATTTTGTGCATAACTATTCTTCAATATCTAATCCTGGATTTGCATTTAGAGCTAATGTAGCACGTTTTCCTTGTTCATATGCAATTGTACCTGCGGCTGCAATCATCGCTGCATTATCGGTACATAAAAATAGTGGAGGAATAATTAGCTCGATATTTTCTTTTGTCGCAAATTCCGCTTCCAAACGTGCGCGAAGTCCTTTATTCGCAGCTACTCCACCAGCAAGAAGCAGTTGCTTTACGTTATACGCTTCTGCTGCACGAGATGCTTTCGTTACAAGCACATCTATTACACTCGCTTGGAAACTTGCTGCTAAATCTTCCGGTGCAATTTCTATCCCGCGTTGTTTCGCGTTATGCACAGTGTTGATAACTGCTGATTTCAATCCACTGAAACTGAAATCATACGAATCAGGTTCTAGCCATGCACGAGGCAAATCAATTGTCGGTTCCCCTTCATGTGCAAGGCGATCAATGTGAGGACCACCTGGATATGGCATGGATAACGTTCGAGCTACTTTATCATATGCCTCTCCAGCTGCATCATCTCTTGTTTCACCAATCACTTCGAATGAACCATGTTCTTTCATATAAACAAGCTCCGTATGTCCACCAGATACAACAAGTGATAGTAGTGGGAATTGAACTTCTTTTACTAAACGGTTCGCATAAATGTGCCCAGCGATATGATGAACACCCACTAGAGGAATATCATGTGCAAAAGCCACTGCTTTCGCTGCATTTACCCCTATTAAAAGCGCTCCTACTAACCCAGGTCCTTCTGTTACAGCAATTGCATCAATATCATCAAATGTGATATTTGCTTCTTTTAAAGCTTCTTCTAACACAACTGTAATTTCTTCTACATGATGACGGGATGCAATCTCTGGTACAACTCCGCCGAAACGTTTATGACTTTCAATTTGTGATGCAACGACATTCGCAATAATTTCCGTTCCATTTTTAACAACTGCTACTGCTGTTTCATCACAACTTGTTTCAATACCAAGTATAATTGTATTTTTTTCCATTATATATTCACCCACATTACGAGACCATCTTCCTGATTGTCTGCATAGTATCGTTTACGAATTCCACCATTTTGAAATCCGTATTTTCTGTATAACTGTTTTGCCACTTCATTTGATACACGTACTTCAAGCGTCATCGTTTTTACCCCTAAATCTTTCGCTTCGGAAATAACTTCTTTCAATAAAGCATCCCCTAGCTTTTGACCTCTGTATTCTGGCAAAATAGCTACATTTGTTATATGTGATTCATCAATAATTATCCACAATCCACAATACCCAATTACACGACCATCTTTTTCTAACACAACATAATGTGCATGTTCATTCGTCGTTAACTCACGGTGAAAGGCATCTGCAGTCCAAGGAGTTGAAAAAGACGCTTCTTCAATAGCTACAATTTGAGCGATATCATCGAGTTCCATCTTTCTAAATATCATATCCATCTTCTGCAAGCTCCTACTTGTTTTGACTTTCTAACCACTTTGTTTCAGCTTCAGCTAAACGAAGATAACTAGGAACAAATGAATGTACATCTTGTTCTTCTTTTTGTAACCCTAAGAAAGCTAACTCACTTGGTCTTGGGTTATTTTTAGTGAAGGGAGCAAATACAGCTTGGTTGCCTAAATGTTCGATAATCGTCTCTTTGTGCAGTTTAACATCGTTACCAATAAATAAAACAGGCTTTCCTGTATCTTTTAACATTTGCAACCAGTCTACAATAAGGATGATTCGGTCTTCTTCTATAGAAGTTAAATGCTCTCCTTCATATGTATATAACCCTGTATAAATTTGTCCGCGTCTTCCATCGAATAAAGGACAAATTAATCCATCAAAATTAGCACCGTTTGCAGCCACTACTTCTAAACTTGATACACCTACAATTGGTATTTGAAGTGACCAAGCTAATGTTTTTGCAGCTGTCACACCTATGCGAACACCTGTATATGATCCAGGTCCAGCAGCTACAACTATTTTAGTTAATTCTTTCGGTTTTACACCACATTCTTTTAACAATTTCTCTACAGCTGGCATAAGACGTACAGAATGGTTTTTTGTTAAGTTTGTAATGATTTCCCCAATTACGTTTCCTTCCTCAATAAGGGATACACCCATTACGTAATTTGAAGTATCAATTGCTAGTACTTTCATCTTGTAATAGCTCCTCACATAATCTAATATATCGATCTCCAATTGGCTCGAGTACAATTTTCCTTGTATCATCTCCAGCATGGAATAAACTAATTTGTAACTTCTCATTTGGTAAAAATACTTCTATTAAATGAGCCCATTCTACTACAGTAATTCCTTCACCGTAGAAATACTCATCAAAACCTAAGTCCTCTTCACTTTCTGCTAAGCGATACACGTCCATATGATATAGCGGCAATCTCCCTTTATATTCTTTAATAATATTAAAGGTAGGACTATTTACAACTCTTTTCACTCCAAGACCTTTTGCTAGTCCTTTTGTAAAAGTTGTCTTACCAGCCCCTAGATCTCCTTCTAAAATAATTACATCTTGCGCCTGGGCAAGTCCACCTAGTTTTTCTGATAATCTTTGTGTTTCCTCAGAAGAGTTTGTTGTTATTTCATATTTACTCACAGACTTCACCTACTTTACTCACAATGTTCTCTGCTCTTTATTATACAGGTTTTGAATATATAAAAAAGTCCTTAGGAGTTTTCCTAAGGATAGTTTGACTGTCTTTATTAGTTTTTTGTTAAAACAAATAAAAAAATACGAAACAACATGTTTCGTTCTTTTCTTTATATAAAATGGCGGTCCCGACCGGGGTCGAACCGGCGATCTCCTGCGTGACAGGCAGGCATGTTAACCACTACACCACGGGACCATTTGGTTGCGGGG
>NZ_JBIYDP010000026.1:0-14851 GCF_044908765.1 Bacillus sp. RC251
CTCTCTAGCGCCGATGGTAGTTGGGACCTTGTCCCTGTGAGAGTAGGACGTCGCCAAGCAACTAAAAACACAAGTCTTTTGACTTGTGTTTTTTTATTTCCCATGAAATAGGCTCGGTTCTGTTAGTAAAAAAGACGAAATATAGTAAGGGATTTTTTGAGCAGAAATAGTAAGAAATTGATAAATAAATGGATAATCTTCAGAGCCATAGCTCCCAAGTAAATCATACCACCAATCTGTTTCGTATCTAGAAATCATACTTAAATTGTAGAGCAATAAATAATGAACAAGAAGTTCAGGTAATACTGGTTTAGGATTTCTCGGGTCAATTGGAATTGGTAAGTAATAAGTATCAGCAAGATATTCGTAGTATAAAGGCGTACTATATATAGGGTTCCACGACTGGATAGGAGCTGTAAAAAGCAGATTCGATCCGCTCGTTTTCCCAGGAACATGTTGTATGGATAAATGCTTACAAGTTGATTCAATGTAACGTGAAAATCTTTCTGTAGTCATATGAAGTCGATCTAGTATGTTGGCCGAAAAGGAAAGTTCATTTGTATTTGTTGAATCGATTTTATATAAAGTGGCCCCTCTTTGACTATAGCGAAATAAATTTTGTAATTCAGGAATATTTCCCATTAGATCTAGCATGTTAAACTTCTCTGCTTCTAAGTGTTTCATGTGAAACAGCTGTTCTGCAATATGAGTAAATAATCCATTTTTTTGCACCTTCACCTCATCTTCTAAAAATTGATACCCCTGTTTTTTTCGTTTACGAGTCGTAACACCATGAGCTAAAACAGTAGTGGATTCTGGATAGTTAGGATCAATAGTTAGTAAGCAGGCTTTAAAAAGTTGACTCATTCCATAAAACAATAACATTGGCTGAATCGAAAAGGGGGCCACCTTATATAATTCATAATAGTTTTTCCCGTGTTCTAAGTAATAAATAAAGGGATAACAATTTTCGAAACTTTTTTTTTCAGCATCTTGTATGGAGGATTTTTCATAGCAACGGGCAAGATAACGTTGTACATTTTGAGATGAAAAGAAGAAACTTAATTGCTGCCAAGTACAATGTGTTTGATGCATATATTACGCTCCTTTTATTGTCTAAAAATTCTAACATATATATACGTCCTTGACAGTATTTTAACCAATTGATAAGCTACTAATAATAATTTCTGGTATCATGGGGGGAACAATTATGTGGGAATCTAAATTTGTTAAAGAAGGTTTGACTTTTGATGACGTATTACTTGTACCAGCAAAGTCAGATGTACTACCAAGAGAAGTAAGTGTTAAAACAGTTTTATCTGAAAGCTTACAGTTAAATATCCCGTTAATTAGTGCAGGAATGGATACAGTAACAGAAGCTGATATGGCTATTGCAATGGCTCGTCAAGGCGGTTTAGGAATTATTCATAAAAACATGTCTATTGAACAACAAGCGGAGCAAGTTGATAAAGTAAAACGTTCTGAAAGTGGCGTTATTTCAGATCCTTTCTTTTTAACTCCAGAACATCAAGTGTATGATGCAGAGCACCTTATGGGAAAATACCGTATCTCAGGTGTACCGGTTGTAAATAATTTAGACGAGCGAAAATTAGTTGGTATTATTACAAACCGTGATATGCGTTTTATCCAAGACTACTCAATCAAAATTTCCGACGTAATGACAAAAGAAAAGCTAATTACAGCCCCAGTTGGTACAACGCTGGAAGAAGCTGAAAAGATCCTACAAAAGTACAAAATTGAAAAACTCCCTCTCGTTGATAACAACGGTGTATTACAAGGGCTTATTACAATAAAAGATATTGAAAAAGTAATTGAATTCCCAAATTCTGCGAAGGATAAGCAAGGACGCTTATTAGTTGGAGCAGCGGTTGGTGTAACGGCTGATGCTATGCTTCGTATCGACGCATTAGTAAAAGCTAGCGTAGATGCAATCGTACTTGATACAGCTCATGGACATTCTCAAGGTGTTATTGATAAAGTGAAAGAAGTTCGTGCGAAATATCCATCACTAAATATTATCGCTGGAAATGTTGCTACTGCTGAAGCAACGAAAGCATTAATTGAAGCAGGTGCAAACGTAGTTAAAGTTGGTATTGGACCAGGCTCTATTTGTACGACACGCGTTGTAGCTGGCGTGGGTGTACCACAATTAACAGCAGTTTATGATTGTGCAACAGAAGCTCGTAAACACGGTATTCCAGTTATTGCTGATGGTGGTGTTAAGTACTCTGGTGACATGGTAAAAGCTTTAGCAGCGGGAGCACACGTTGTTATGCTAGGTAGTATGTTTGCTGGTGTTGCTGAAAGCCCTGGAGAAACTGAAATTTATCAAGGTCGTCAATTCAAAGTATATCGTGGTATGGGTTCTGTCGGAGCGATGGAAAAAGGAAGTAAAGACCGTTACTTCCAAGAAGGAAATAAAAAACTTGTTCCAGAAGGTATTGAAGGTCGAGTACCATATAAAGGACCTTTAGCCGATACAGTTCATCAATTAGTTGGTGGATTACGTGCCGGTATGGGATATTGCGGAGCTCAGAATTTAGAATTCTTACGTGAGAATGCACAATTCATTCGTATGTCAGGTGCTGGTTTACGTGAAAGCCACCCTCATCACGTACAAATTACAAAAGAGGCTCCAAACTACTCATTGTAATGTCTTATATAAAAATAGACGGAGATTTGATATCTCTGTCTATTTTTTTTTGATTATGTTAGAATAACGGTTATGTGAGTACATAGATATTGGGGGTAGCAAAAGTGAAAGGTATGTTTTGCAAAAGATTCATTGCTTTAGTAACAATGCTTACACTAGCTTGTAGTATGTTGTTACCATATAGCAATGCATCAGCAGAAACAGGAGCTGCTTTAAACATTGAAGCAGGTGCAGCAATTTTAGTTGAAGCGAATTCTGGGAAAATTTTATATCAAAAGAATGCAGATGAATTATTATCAATTGCTAGTATGACAAAAATGATGAGTGAGTATTTAGTGAACGAGGCTGTTGCGAAAGGGAAACTAAAGTGGGACCAAAAAGTTAAGGTTTCTGAATATGCGTATAAAATTTCGCAAGATCGTTCATTATCGAATGTGCCGCTACGAAACGGTGATTCTTATACAGTAAAAGAGTTATATGAGGCAATGGCAATTTATTCTGCTAATGGTGCAACGATAGCTTTAGCTGAAGCAGTTGCTGGAAAAGAAGTAGACTTTGTAAAAATGATGAACGATAAGTCGAAAGAGCTTGGATTAAAAACTTACAAGTTTGTAAATTCTACTGGCTTAACAAACAAAGATTTAAAAGGACAGCATCCTGAAGGAACAACTCCGGATGAAGAAAATAAAATGGCTGCGAGAGATGTAGCAATTTTAGCACAACGCCTTATCCAAGATTTCCCTAAAACATTAGATACAGCTAAAATTTCAAAAAAGACGTTCCGTGAAGGTACTACGGATCGAATTGACATGATTAACTGGAACTGGATGTTACCAGGTTTATCTAAGGTATATGCGGGTGTAGATGGCCTGAAAACAGGTTCAACTCCAGAAGCAGGGGATTGCTTCACTGGTACAATTGAAAAAGATGGTATGCGTTTTATTTCTGTAGTTATTAAAACGAAGTCTCGTGATGCACGCTTTGATGAGACAAAGAAACTATATGATTATGGATTTGCTAATTTTGAAATGAAGAAACTATATAAAAAAGATTCTTCAGTAAAAGGACAAGAAACAGTACGAGTAGAAAATGCTAAAGATAAAGATGTAGCAGTTCAAACAAAACAAGCTGTTTCACTTCCAGTGCCAAAAGGAAGTAAAGATGTTTATAAAACAGAATTAAAAGAAGCAAATAAGGGACAAGAAGCACCTATTAAAAAGGGAGCTGCACTTGGCCAAATGGTAATCACACCAAAAGATGCGAATGATCCTGGATTTTTATCCGGTAAGTCATTACAAATAGATCTTGTAACAAAGTCTGCAGTAGAGGAAGCGAATTGGTTTACTCGCTCTATGCGCGGAATTGGTTCTTTCTTTAGTGGTATATGGAATAGTGCCGTTGATACAGTAAAAGGTTGGTTTTAAAAGCTCCTCATTGTAGGGGCTTTTTCTTATTCCTATTTTTCATACCGACTTTATGAAAAAGTAGTAGACAAGCATCTGATAGTTAGTGGTAGAATGTAAGAGTATTCTTAATTTTCGCCTTTAACGGGGAAAAGCAATTCACCTAGGGGGGTTTTTGTAACATGACAAATGTAACAGGGACAGAACGTGTAAAACGTGGAATGGCAGAAATGCAAAAAGGCGGCGTTATTATGGACGTAATTAACGCTGAACAAGCAAAAATTGCAGAAGAGGCAGGCGCAGTTGCTGTTATGGCACTAGAGCGTGTACCAGCAGATATTCGTGCAGCAGGTGGCGTTTCTCGTATGGCAGACCCAACAATCGTTGAAGAAGTTATGGGCGCTGTTTCAATTCCGGTTATGGCAAAATGCCGTATCGGTCATCTTGTAGAAGCACGTGTATTAGAATCATTAGGGGTAGACTATATCGATGAGAGTGAAGTATTAACTCCTGCTGATGAAGTATACCATTTAAATAAACGTGATTACACAGTTCCGTTTGTATGTGGTTGCCGTGATATCGGAGAAGCTGCACGTCGTATTGCAGAAGGTGCATCTATGCTTCGTACAAAAGGTGAACCAGGAACAGGAAACATTGTAGAGGCAGTGCGTCATATGCGCCAAGTCAATGCAGAAATCCGTCAAGTTGCAACTCTACGTGAAGATGAGTTAATGACATATGCAAAAAATACTGGTGCTCCTTATGAAGTA
Organism: Bacillus sp. RC251; assembly: GCF_044908765.1. Lineage (NCBI taxonomy): Bacteria > Bacillati > Bacillota > Bacilli > Caryophanales > Bacillaceae > Bacillus > Bacillus sp. RC251. The sequence goes on from NZ_JBIYDP010000026.1 coordinate 4,848, forward strand.
CTACTTGAAATTAAACGCCTTGGTCGTTTGCCAGTTGTAAACTTCGCAGCAGGTGGTGTAGCAACACCAGCAGATGCAGCGTTAATGATGCAACTTGGTGCAGATGGTGTATTTGTTGGATCTGGTATCTTCAAATCAGAGAATCCAGAGAAATTTGCACGCGCAATCGTTGAAGCGACGACTCATTATGAGGATTACGAACTAATTGCAAGCCTTTCTAAAGGATTAGGTAATGCGATGAAAGGTATCGAAATTTCAACGTTATTACCAGAACAACGTATGCAAGAGCGTGGATGGTAATTGAAGGAGAACTTTAAAATGGTGAAAATCGGTGTACTAGGTCTTCAAGGTGCAGTTCGTGAGCATATAAAATCAGTTGAAGCAAGTGGTGCGGAAGCTGTTGTTGTAAAGCGTATAGAGCAACTTGAAGAGATTGATGGTCTTATTTTACCAGGCGGTGAAAGTACAACAATGCGCCGTCTTATTGATAAGTATGCTTTCATGGAACCACTTCGTACATTCGCGAAGTCTGGTAAACCAATGTTTGGTACGTGTGCAGGTATGATTCTTCTTGCAAAAACACTTATTGGCTATGAAGAAGCACATATTGGTGCTATGGATATTACAGTAGAGCGCAATGCGTTCGGACGCCAAAAAGATAGCTTTGAAGCCGCACTGTCAATTAAAGGTGTAGGAGAAGAATTTATTGGTGTATTTATTCGTGCTCCGTATGTTGTAAATGTAGCTGATGATGTTGAAGTACTTTCCACACATGGTGATCGAATGGTAGCAGTAAAACAAAATCAGTTTTTAGCTGCTTCATTCCATCCAGAATTAACGGATGATCATCGTGTGACAGCATACTTTGTAGAAATGGTAAAAGAAGCGAAAATGAAAAAAGTTGTATAAGTAACTTGCAACTTGTATAAGATTATAGTAAATTGATGGTAACAATTTTATAAAATAAGCGTGTTGATAGGAAGTAGTAACAAATGCCGTTTCTTATAGAGAGTCGATGGTTGGTGGAAATCGATAGAAACAGTTTGTGAATCCATCCTGGAATGGAATGTGGAATATCTTTATGATTAGTAAACATTCCCGGTGAAGAGCCGTTATTTCTACTTGAGAGGAAAGCGGTAATGCTTTCAACTAGGGTGGCAACGCGGGTTAACTCCCGTCCCTTTATATAGGGACGGGAGTTTTTTGTGTTTTATAAAATAAAAGGAGGAGTATATAATGCTTGATATTAAATTTTTACGTACAAATTTTGAAGAAGTAAAAGCAAAGTTACAGCATAGAGGCGAAGATTTAACTGATTTTGGTCGTTTTGAAGAGCTGGATACGAGAAGAAGAGAATTACTTGTTCAAACAGAGGAATTAAAAAGTAAACGTAACGAAGTATCTCAACAAATCTCTGTATTGAAGCGTGAAAAGAAAGATGCAGAAGCTCTAATTCTAGAAATGCGTGAAGTTGGAGAAAAAGTAAAAGATCTTGATAATGAACTTCGTACAGTTGAAGAAGATTTAGAAAGATTAATGTTATCTATTCCAAATATACCTCATGAATCTGCTCCAATTGGTGAAACAGAGGATGATAATGTAGTAGCACGTAATTGGGGAGAAGTGAAAGAATTTGCTTTTGAACCAAAACCACATTGGGATCTTGCTACAGATTTAGGAATTTTAGATTTTGAGCGTGCTGGGAAGGTAACAGGAAGCCGCTTCGTATTCTATAAAGGTGCTGGCGCGAGATTAGAGCGTGCTTTAATTAGCTTTATGCTTGATCTTCATACTGACGAGCATGGATACGAAGAAGTATTACCTCCGTATATGGTAAACCGTGCAAGTATGACAGGAACAGGACAACTTCCGAAATTTGAAGAAGATGCATTCCGTATTGAAAGTGAAGATTATTTCTTAATTCCAACAGCTGAAGTACCTGTAACGAACATGCACCGTGATGAAATCTTAAATAAAGAGCAACTGCCTATACGATATGCTGCATTTAGCTCTTGTTTCCGTTCTGAAGCAGGTTCAGCTGGCCGTGATACACGTGGCTTAATTCGTCAGCATCAGTTCAATAAAGTAGAGCTTGTAAAATTCGTAAAACCAGAAGATTCTTATGAAGAGTTAGAAAAACTAACAAATGATGCAGAACGCGTGTTACAATTATTAGAGTTGCCATATCGCGTTATGAGCATGTGCACAGGCGATTTAGGATTTACAGCAGCGAAGAAATACGATATCGAAGTATGGATTCCAAGCTATGGCACATATCGTGAGATTTCTTCTTGTAGTAATTTTGAGGCTTTCCAAGCGAGACGTGCAAATATCCGTTTCCGTCGTGAGCCAAACGGCAAACCAGAACATGTTCATACATTAAATGGATCTGGTCTTGCAATTGGACGTACGGTGGCAGCTATTTTAGAGAACTACCAACAAGAAGATGGTACAATTATAATTCCAGAAGTTCTTCGCCCTTATATGGGAGGAAAAACAGTTATTAAGTAAATTTATAAACATTCATCGGTATGAGTGATTGGTAATTATGAGCGTTGTCAGTACTATAATGTAGGAGAGGGAAAGTAAAATTTTCCTTTCCTCATAATTTATTTTAGTAGGGTTGACTAACTGTTTTTCTTTTGATATTATATTTGATGTCAATATGGAGGTATACCCAAGTCTGGCTGAAGGGATCGGTCTTGAAAACCGACAGGCGGCGAGAGTCGCGCGGGGGTTCGAATCCCTCTACCTCCTCCAGATATAATTGACAACAGCGCATATAAGTGGAGATTGGAGAACTCGTTACCAACACGTAACGAGTTTTTATTTTAAAACCAATCATAAAGTATGGTGTAAGGCGATTTTGTCCTTATTACACACTCATATTCCGATGATTATCTTCATAGATATGAAAGGAGTCAACATGGATCTTATTATACAAACGTTTCCTTTAGATGGAAAAACTTTATATTATGTACAATGTCCTGTCTGTAAGAACAATAGAATTTTAAACAGTGGTGCAAATGTGTCACGCATTATAAGTGATGATACATTCCGTAAACTTTGTGGTTGCACTTGTGATGTAAAGCAAACTGCGACAAAAGTAGAGGCGCCAAAAAAAGTTGAAAAAGCAGCTGTAAAGAAAGAAGCAGCTCCAAAACGTACAGGTAAAGTATTAACAGCAGTGATTAACGGGAAAGAAATGACTGTTAAAGAGATTGCTGAAACATACGATATTAGTACAAGTACTGTTCGTCAGCGTATTAACGCTGGAAAACCTGAGAGTGAAATTATTGCTCCGACAAAAAAGAAGTAATTTAATAGAAAAACCCGTGCGTATGCACGGGTTTTTTATTTTACAAGTTTGCGTGTTTGTTTTAAAAAATGGCCAATTTTTTTAATGATTGGTTCAATTGAATCACCATCTTTTAAAATATCGTATTCATTAATGTTTAATCGTAAAACAGGGCATGCATTAAAGTTATTAATCCAGTTTTCGTAACGGCCATGCATCTCTTTCCAATACTCAATTGGTGTTTGTTGTTCCATCGGACGTCCGCGTTCTTGGATACGATCAACAATATCATCGAAAGAACCTTCTAAGTAAATTAATAAATCAGGATGAGGGAAGTAAGGAGTCATGACCATAGCGTCAAATAAACCTTTGTATGTTTCATAATCAGTTTCCGTCATTGTACCTTTTTCATGATGCATCTTTGCAAAAATTCCAGTGTCTTCATATATAGAGCGATCTTGAACAAAACCGCCACCGTATTCAAAAATTCTTTTTTGTTCTTTAAATCGTTCTGCTAAAAAGTACACTTGCAAGTGGAAGCTCCAGCGTGTGAAATCAGCATAGAACTTGTCCAAATACGGGTTCGAATCTACCTTTTCAAATGATGTGCGATAACCTAAAGCGTTAGCTAATGCAGTTGTCATAGTTGATTTTCCGACACCTACTGTTCCAGCAATAGTGATTACTGCGTCATTTGGTATATCATATTTTTGCCTTAAATTCATTGTTATTCCGACTCCTTTAAGAGAGTATTTTGAAGGGCGGATAGGATGACGTTTAAATCATCAGGATTTTTTACAAAATCCATATCGTCTCCGTTAAATTTTAATACTGGGATATCTGGATGATCTTTTTTAAAAGTATCCATTGCTGTTTCGTAATCTTTTGTGAGCTGTAGTAAGTAATTTGGATCCATGTTTTTTTCGAATTCTCTTCCGCGCATCGCAATTCGTGTTTGTAATGTTTCCAAGCTAGCTGTTAAATAAACGATAACGTTTGGTACAGGCATATCTTGTGTAAGTATACGATAGATTTGCATGTACTTGTCATATTGAGAATTCTTTAATGTACGGGATGCGAAAATTAAATTTTTAAATATATGATAATCCGCTACTACTGGTTTCCTTTGATTCAAATACTTTATGTTAATATCTTCTAATTGTTTGTATCTATTACAAAGAAAGAACATCTCTGTTTGAAAACTCCATTCGTCGATGTCTTCATAGAATTTTCCTAAAAAAGGATTCTCATCAACAATTTCTTTTAGTAAGTGGAGTTGCATGTGAGTTGAAATTGCCTTCGCAAGTGAGGTTTTTCCAACACCAATTGGTCCTTCAACCGTGATAAATGGTACTCCGGTCACGCTGTTTCCTCCTTTCAATCAGTGATTTACCGTGACTACTAAAAACACAAAACAGAATTATTGTAGCACAGGAGGGAAGCGAGCGGGTTAATTTGATATAAAAAGTTAGAAAATAAATATATGTATTAATTAATTTTTATTTGAGATGACGGTACTATATTTGCTTTTAATGTGGCTTCCATTATTTTTAAAGCATGCAGATTATCCTGATCATGATTAGAGGCAATACAGTCCTGTGGTACATACAGTGTATAATTTCTCATATGAGCATCGTTAGCTGTAAAGAGGATACATATATTCCCGGCGACTCCTGTCAATATTAGATTTTCTATTTTTAAATAGCCTAATAAAGAATTTAAAGGTGTTTCATAAAAAGCAGAGTAATGTGGTTTAATAAAAATGTAATCATCAGTATTTGGAGCAATCTTATGAATGATATTTTCACTATACTCATTTGTACAATGAGTAATTAGTTGGTCAATATCAGATCTCCAAAGTTGATAATGGTCATTAACATAAATTATGGGGTAGCCAAAGGATTTCATTGTTTTCTTTAATTGTAAAATAGGGTTTGTTATAATTTCGCATTTTTTGGCTAGGGTGGGCCCGTGTGAAAATTGAAAATCATTAATCATATCGATAATGAGTAAGGCAGTATTCTTCATATGTAATCCCCTCTCTTTTTTATTAGGGTGGATTGAATTTGTAAAAGTTATCCCATGTGTAGTAAATGGAAAAAAGTGTATTTCATTTGAAGTGAAAGGACTATGGTATGGAACACGATCAAGATATTTATTTTATGCAGTTAGCAATAGAAGAGGCTAAAAAAGCAGAGGCAATACAAGAAGTACCGATTGGTGCAGTTATAGTGTTAGATGGTGAAGTAATTAGTGTTGCTCATAATTTAAGAGAAACTGAACAAAGATCAATAGCCCACGCTGAGTTATTAGCTATTGATGAGGCGTGCAAAAAATTAAGGACATGGCGTTTAGAAGATGCGACGTTATATGTAACATTAGAGCCTTGTCCGATGTGTGCGGGTGGAATTGTTTTATCACGAGTGAAGCGAGTTGTATATGGTGCAAGTGATCCGAAAGGTGGATGTGCAGGGACTTTGATGAATCTTTTAACGGATGAACGCTTTAATCATCAATGCGAGGTAGTTGCTGGTGTATTAGAAGAAGAATGCGGTACTTTGTTAACAAACTTTTTTAGAGAGCTTCGTAAAAAAAGAAAAGCGATAAAAAAATTAGAGAAAAGTAACGAGAATTAACGTATTTGCATTTTGTAAAAAAACAAGTTATACTGATAATGCCTTTTAATGAAGGCAACCGAATATTGGTTTTAACTTTGCCGTGCTAAGCGGGGAGGTAGCGGTGCCCTATACTCGCAATCCGCTCTAGCGAGGCCGAATCCCTTCTCGAGGTTATGCTGCTGTAAGGTCTGCCTTAAGTAAGTGGTGTTGACGTTTGGGTCCTGCGCAACGGGACCCCGTGAACCTTGTCAGGTCCGGAAGGAAGCAGCAATAAGCGGGTCTTCTCGTGTGCCGCAGGAGTGCCTGAACCGAGCTAACTGCTTGAGTAACGCTTATGGTACGTAATCGACAGAAGGTGCACGGCAGTTATATATGTATACAAAACTCACCTTAATACTAAGGTGGGTTTTTTGTATAGAAAATAACTTTTGGAATCTATAAACAGAATGGGTTATAATAAATAAGATAATAACCTTTGAGGGAGGCCGTATTTTCGTGTCATACCAAGCGTTATACCGAACATGGAGACCGCAAAAATTTGAAGATGTAGTTGGTCAAAAGCACGTGACAAAAACGTTGCAAAATGCCCTTCTTCAAGAGAAAGTTTCACATGCTTATTTATTTTCTGGGCCGAGGGGAACAGGAAAAACGACAATTGCAAAAGTATTTGCAAAAGCAATCAACTGTGAACATGCTCCGGTAGCTGAACCTTGTAATGAATGTCCTTCTTGTTTGGGGATTACACAAGGATCTATTTCAGATGTATTAGAAATTGATGCGGCTTCAAATAACGGTGTAGATGAAATTCGAGATATTAGAGATAAAGTAAAATATGCTCCAAGTGCTGTAGAATATAAAGTATACATTATTGATGAAGTCCACATGCTTTCTATGGGTGCCTTCAATGCGCTTTTAAAAACGTTAGAAGAGCCGCCAGGACACGTCATCTTTATTTTGGCGACAACAGAACCGCATAAGATTCCGCCTACAATCATTTCACGTTGCCAGCGTTTTGAATTTCGAAAAATATCAGTAAATGATATTGTTGAGAGATTATCGACGGTTGTGACGAATGAAGGTACGCAAGTAGAAGATGAGGCGTTACAAATTGTTGCACGTGCGGCTGAAGGTGGTATGCGTGATGCGCTTAGTCTTATTGATCAGGCAATATCTTATAGTGATGAGACAGTTACGACAGAAGATGTATTAGCTGTGACAGGTTCTGTTTCCCAGCAATACTTAGGTAACTTAGTAGAATGTATACGTGAAAATGATGTATCAAGAGCATTACGTATCATAGATGAGATGATGGGTAAAGGGAAAGATCCAGTTCGTTTTATGGAGGATTTCATTTACTATTATCGCGATATGCTTTTATATCAAACCTCATCACAACTGGAACATATGTTGGAACGAGTAATGGTAGATGAGCAATTCCGGATGTTAAGTGAAGAAATGCAACCGGAAGTAATCTATGAAATCATTCATACGCTTAGTAAGGGACAACAGGAAATGAAGTGGACAAATCATCCGCGAATTTTCTTAGAAGTTGTTATGGTACAACTGTGTCAACAGTTTATGATGCAAGCGAACGGTGCAGATCGTTTACAAGCAATTATGAACAGGATGCAGCAATTGGAGAAAGAGTTAGAACAAGTCAAAAAGAATGGTGTGCCGGCTGGTGTGCAGCAAGAAGTCAGAGAGACACGTGCAACACCAAAGCCAGTGCGTACAGGTAGTATGAAAATTCCTGTTGGACGCGTAAATGAAGTGTTAAAGCAAGCAAAGCGTCAGGATTTAGAACAATTAAAAGCTGTGTGGGGTGAGTTGTTAGGAAGACTCAAATCATTCAACAAAGTAGCGTTTGCTGTTTTATTAGAAAATAGCGAACCGGTAGCGGCTTCGGATGATACTTACGTTTTAGCGTTTCAATATGAGATTCACTGTAAAATGGCAAGCGAAAACCGAGAAGCTATGGATACAGTGGAACAAGCCTTATTTGAACTGTTAAGTAAAAGATTAAATATGATTGCCATTCCAAAAAGTGAATGGGGTAAAATCCGTGAAGATTTTTTACAGCGTGAAGGCGAGAATTCTGAAGAAAGCCCAGAGAAAAAAGAAGATCCTCTTATAGAAGAGGCAGTAAAATTAGTAGGACAAGAACTTATTGAAATAAAAGAGTAATAATAATTAGGAGGAATTAATTATGATGCGTGGCGGAATGGGAAATATGAATAATATGATGAAGCAAATGCAAAAGATGCAAAAAGATATGGCAAAAGCGCAAGAAGAACTTGGCGAAAAAACAGTTGAAGGTACAGCTGGCGGCGGTATGGTCACAGTTATTGCAAATGGTCATAAGCAAATTCTTGAAGTGAAAGTTAAAGAAGAAGTAGTAGATCCAGAAGATATCGAAATGTTACAAGACTTAGTGTTAGCTGCAACGAATGATGCACTTAAAAAAGCTGATGAACTTTCAAACTCTACAATGGGTAAATTTACAAAAGGCTTAAACTTACCAGGTGGAATGTTCTAGGAGGATACTGATATATGCATTATCCAGAACCGATATCGAAATTAATTGATAGTTTTATGAAGTTGCCAGGAATCGGACCGAAAACAGCGGTTCGATTGGCATTTTTCGTATTAGATATGAAAGAAGATGATGTGTTAGGTTTTGCAAAAGCACTTGTGAATGCGAAGCGAGATTTAGCGTATTGTTCTGTATGCGGACATATTACTGACCGCGATCCTTGTTATATTTGTAATGATTCGCATCGAGATCAGTCGATTGTTTGTGTTGTGCAGGAACCGAAAGATGTAATCGCAATGGAAAAGATGAAAGAGTATCAAGGTGTATATCATGTGTTACGTGGTGCGATTTCTCCAATGGAGGGAATTGGACCGGAAGACATTAATATCCCGCAACTTTTAAAGCGACTGCATGATGAAACGGTACAAGAAGTGATACTAGCAACAAACCCTAATATTGAAGGGGAAGCTACAGCGATGTATATATCCCGCCTCTTAAAGCCGACAGGTATTAAAGTAACTCGTATTGCACATGGTCTGCCAGTTGGTGGAGATTTAGAATATGCAGATGAAGTGACACTGTCGAAAGCGTTAGAAGGTCGTAGAGAAGTATAAGAGGAGAAACAAAAATGTTCTTTCAAAAAAAGGGTAAATTGCGTAAAGAGTATGATGATAAGCTAATTGTACTATTAGAAAAAGTGAAGAATGAATGGTTACGTCAGAAGAGAATGGTTGAACAAAGTGTGGAACCATCTCAAGATGTACTTTGTTCTTTGAAAATAGCAGAGGCGAAATATTTCTTCTTGTTAAAAGAAGCAAAACGTCGTCCTGTAAAAATGGAACAATGGTAAAAGGTTCTGCTGAAAAAGCAGAACCTTTTATTTTATTTATTAAATATTTAGTGGTTACTTCGTTTGGAAAGAAAGATTAATGGTTTTTATGAAGAAAGTGTTGCCGAATGAAGATTAACAAGATAAAACAACTGGAGTTGTAGGGTAAATGTTCTTTTTTATCGCCTTGTCCCATACAAATAAATATGTATAGATAACTTTCATAAGGAGGAAAAAATGAATTCTACAGTTGTTATTGTCGGTATTCTTACTTTAGTTTTTATCTTTCTTGTTTTTGGTGTTTCTTCTAAGCCGTTACGTTTTATAGGAAAAGCGCTCTTTCATGTTACTTTAGGGATAGCATTACTCTTTATCGTAAATGTTGTAGGAACATATTTTGATTTTCATATTCCAATTAACTTGGGAACCGCAACAATCACAAGTATATTAGGCCTACCTGGTGTTGCTGCTTTAGTGGTTATTAAGCTTTATATCATGCCAAGATAAAATTATTTTGGCATTTTTTTAAAAAGTGTTGACGAACAAATGATTAATATGGTAAATTAATAAGCGTCGTCAGGAACGAAAGAAAAAAGTTGTTGACAGATTTAACGCAAAATGTTAAATTATAAAAGTCGCTGAAACGCGATGTTGAACTTTGAAAACTAAACGAAACAAACAACGTGAAACGTCAATTTTTATTTTTAGATGCTAGACAAACTAACT
>NZ_JBIYDP010000027.1:0-10960 GCF_044908765.1 Bacillus sp. RC251
TGAGGGGTTGGGGAGTTCGATAAATGGGGTCTGGGGAAGGGTTCCCCAGTGGGTTTGGGCAACGCCCAAGGTTTGTTTTTTGGCCACGTAAGTATGTGGCTCGGCAAAGCCGAAAAGCGTCGCAGACCCCTATCGATTTTGATGCGTTAGCGTCAAAATACGTATAGGGTTACTCTAATTGACTCCATTTCGTCGCTTTGCTAGACTTATGGTATCAATTAATCTAGGGAAAGTGGTGGCATTTTATGTTGGGGTCTATCTCATTTAATCAATCTCACCAAAGTTCATTGAGCCACAATAACAGAGAAAACATTCATGGAAATCCTGGTATAGATCCATCCAGGTCAGAGGAGAATATTTACTTTGTTCAAAAGGACATCCGAAGTGTATACAAGGATATCTTTCAAGAAGCAGTGGACAAGTATAACGAGAAACAAAAACGGAATGACCGTAAGATTGATGACTACTATGACAAAATACATAAAGACGATAAGACACATGAGCAACGAGAACTCGTTGTAGCGATTGGGGAAGGTAAAGACGACCCAATGTATAGAGAGGCGAAAAAGGAAGCACTGAAGCGCTATGCTGAGGCGTTTCAAGAGCGAAATCCAAATCTAGTAGTTTATAACATGGTTTTACATGATGATGAAGCCAATCCACATTTACATATTAACTATGTACCGAATTTCGAAAGTAGTCGAGGATTAACGAGGCGTGTTGGAATGGATAGAGCTTTGCAACAACAAGGTGTAGAAGGAACGGGAAGAAAGTTAATTGCACATTGGAGAGAATTAGAAACGGCCTATATTGAGCAATTGGCTAAAGGACACATTCCGAATTTTGAACGTGCTAATGTAGGTTCACATAAGTATATGAAAGTCCGTCAATACAAGGAATATGCAGAAACAAAATCACTTGTTGAAAATCAAGTACAAGAAAAAGAGACGCAGTTACAAACGATTGATCATCATTTAAAAAACGTTGAAGAGAAAACAGAAGAATTACAAGTAGCGAAAAAGAGTTTGGAAAGTGATGTCGTTGATAATTACAAAGAATTAGAGATAGTGAAACAACAAGTAGAGAGTGAAAGTGAAAAACTGCAGCTAATTGGCCAGCGTCATGTAGAGTTAGAAAAAAGAGTAAAACAAATGCAAAAAGAATTAGATAGTGCTACAAATCAAGTGCCAAATGAACCTGTTAAAATTCCATTTTTACGTAAAGAAGTAGTAGTAGAAGTACAGGATAAAATGTTTGGAAAAGCTGAGATCACGAAAAAACAGACAAGAAATTATGTGTTATCACCAGAACAATATCAAGGAGTAACAAAGCAAGTGAATGCAGCGGTTACTATCAAAAATGATTATGAGCGCTTGAAACAAACAGATTTTGTGAAAGAGAATGAGAGTTTACGAGCAGATAATAAAGAATTAGAAGAAATACTAGAGGGTAAGAGCCTTGCTTTAAATCATTCTTATAAACAAAATCGTGAATTGAGAGAAGAAAATGAAGAATTACATACTGAAATAAGCGGTTTAAAAGCTCATATTAAGGATTTAAAGACAAACATAAAGGTTTTGTATCACAAAACAAAAAAGGTTCTTGGAGAGCAATTTAAGGCATTTAGAGGGCTTATTAAAAATGAATTGGGTAGCAAGGGAATAGATAATCAATTTGAACGTGAACATAAGAGAGAAATGAGCAGAAATCAAGATTTTGATAGGGGAAGATAGGAGTGATAATGGCGAAAGTGTAAAAGAGGATTGAATGTTGTATTTTTGCAAGAGATGGAAAGCTTTAGTAATGGATTTCATGTTATTATATAGAAAGACATACAAACGAGAAAAACCGCCCAAGCTTTGGTCGGCGAGGCGGTTTTTCATAATAAGGTTGGAATCAACCAATATATATTCTATATACATTCTAACATATAAAAGTTGATTCCTTCCACTAAGGGAGAGAATTATTTTATGACAAAAGTTGTAGATTTTGGACAAGCTGAAAAAAAAGCGAAAATAAGAGATAGTAAGATTGATAGTATTTATGACCAGTTGCAAACCGGTGGTTATTCAGAAGAAGAGAAAGCAATGCTCTTACAGTTAATAAGTAAAACAACTGGTGGAGATGAATATTTTATAGGAAAAAAGAAAAAGCCAACAGATCGGGTGAGGTTTGTGCAAATTATTATGGATAATTACAATTACCTGAGTGAAATTGATTATTTAACTACAGCTGAGAAAGCGTTTTTAATGGATTTAATACCTTATGTAGAATTTAAAACGAATATTTTGGTTGAAAGAATAAGTAAAGAAGATGAATTTGATTCTGATAGTGCAACGCCTAGTTATCTTGCTAGAAAGTTAAATAGAACTAGAGGAAAAGTTTCAGAGTTAATGAACGGTTTAATGAAAAAAGGATTATTAGCGGTTGCAGAAACTGGAACAACTACTGAAGATGGTCGCATTTGTACAAGTCGTACATGGTTTGTAAATCCCAATATCATGTGTTGTTCTCCAAAAGACGGAGTAGATAAAGCAACTCAAAAAATCTTTAAAAAATCACTTAAAAATTTTGTAACTGAAGATGGTAAAAAACATAAGTTACCAATTTATTTATTTTAGATGTCATTTTATATTGACATCTTTTTTTTATTGTTATTTTACATTTTTTAGGTGTTCCTTTTTGGGTACACAGGTGTTCCTTTTTGGGTACACCCTATATCTTATAAACCCTTGTTATTACTGACTTTCTTCACTTTGCTCTTCTCACTCTTATATATATAGCTAAAAGTTCCGCAAGGAACGGGTCGTATTTTTGAGAAAAACACTCAAAAATCTCCACCCTCACAATAAAAAAAGTCGGTTCGTTAATCCTCACCTAAAAGCTAATGCTTTTTCTTTTTTATTGTGTCCTTGCAAAACTTTTTTCGGCTCGATATGCTTTTTTCGCCAAGCCGACAGACAAAACGCAAGATAATGGTTATCGACTTGGATAAGCAAGTATACGAGCCGAATCGCTTAGATCAAACGTTCAAAAATTGTTCTTATTCAATATGTTGATACGTTTAATACGTGGGGTTTCGCCCCCACACGACGAGCCAGCACTCTAGCCAAAACGCAATTTTTAGATCAAAGATAAAGAAGAAATTTTTGGTGTTTATTCATAGTATTTCTAATTATTATTTGTTAATATAAATAACCGGATATCAAAAACATAATATAGTAATAGTTAGGATGGTATTAAGAATTGAAAAGAACAGCTGAATTTGTACTTGGTTTAATTGGTGGTATTTTTGGGGTTATAGGTTCTGTGATTGTAATGTCTTTAGCTATATATGGTATGGAAGGTTACACTGACAATGCCCTTTTAACTTATATTTCTATTGTATTAATTATTGAAATAGGACTGTTAGTTTTAGCATGTTTGGTAAATAAGGTTAACAATATAGTCTATGGGGTTTGTATGATAATACTTCCATTAGTAACATTATTTATGTCAGTATTCACTTTAATAATTCCAGTAATTCTACAAATTATTTCGGGTGCAATTGCATTTCGAACTTTAAAGCAAAAATAGAATTATATGGGGTACCGCCAGCATTTCGGAAAAACCTCAGGCTAAGCAAAAAATAAGCTGTCCATATGGGCAGCTTATTTACATAATTCTCGTTATCGGTAGTAAGATTTTTATAGAATCCTTGTATTGACAGGGATTCTTCTTTTTTGTCTGGTTATCTCGTATACAGGATTTTATACATTGTTGATGTAGCGGGGATTCTAGGGATCCGCGCTTTTCTTTTTTTGTATAAAATCTTGTATATAGAAAAAAGATTTTGATGTTATTATCGAGAAGTAATACATATCGGTGGTAAAATCGGAATGTATTTCGGAAATTAAATCGTTTTTAAAATCGGTTTTCATATCGGTTGTAAGTACATTCCGATTTTGATTGGAATGTTGGTTTAATCGTGTTTTTTAAGTAAAAAACGTATTCCGTTTTTTGGGGAGGAATAAAAATTGGAACTAAAATCGGAAATGCACACACCGAAAATTGTTGCGGATCTTTTAGGAATCACACCCGATTTGTTAAAGGTATGGTCAAATGAATTTAATATACAAACGGAGCGAAGTCAGGGAGGACATCGTAGATACTCGAAGGAAAATATAGAAGAATTAAAAGCAATAAAAGAAAAAATACAGGCCCAAAAATGGTCTTACGATCAAGTTCGGTCATGGCGAAACGGAGAACTTGATTCGTTTGTTTCAAAAGAAGAAAAATCAGAATTAGAAAAGAAACTGAATGAAGTATTAGAAAATCAACAGTTACAAAATCAATTTAATCAAGCACTCGTTCAGAAACTACAAGAAATTACGAATGAATTGGTTACGACAAAAGAACATTTAGCGAATACGGAGAAAAAGTTAACTGAAGTAGAAGGGAAAAACAGTGAATTAGAAGTTTTTATAGAGAAGAAGCTAGAGAAACGAGATCAGCTATTGCTTGAAAACATTAGAGATATGCAGGCACAAAATCAGAAACAAAAACGGAAAGGTTTTTTCGGTTTGTTTAAAAAGTAAATTTGGCTGGTATTTTATGTAGGGTTCTAATGTCGGAAAAAGAAAAATAGAAATATAGCATACATACAATAAGGGAATGCAGTATAGATCAGTTTACAAGCATTCCCTTGCTATTGATATGTTATGTGTTTAGTAAAGTATTATTATAGTATAGGACCATAAATAAATATTAATAGGGTTATTAAAGCTTCAATTAAAGATATTATAAAAATTATTTTATAATTTACTTTTACGTTTTTATAACTTAATTTTTGACCTATATAATTAAGCAATAAAAATATAAAAAAAAGTGGAAGTGTAGATAATAAAATATTTAACATAATAAAACCTCCTTTTTTTGTAAAATCTTGACTTTTCCGAAAACAAATGTAACATAGTGTTTGAGAGTGGAAAATATTTCAATAAAAGGGGGATTTTTGTGTCTTTGTTTAAACGTGTTGTAAAATTGTTATTTGTTTTTGGTTTAATCTTTTCAGGAATTGCTGGTTTTAATACGTCTAAGGTGTCTGCAGATTCTAAAGAGGTTAATTATCAAGCTTTAACTTCAGAACAGTTAAAAGAAATTAATGAGAAATTAGAAGAAATGAAGAATGATATTAATTTACAACTTTCTGAAGGTAAAGAAGATGTTTTTTCTAGTAGAAAAGTATCTTTTTCCGATGAGCCTTTAATTATGGCTTTTAATAGTGTTGATAATTTTAATGGTAATGGTTTTGCACTTGCGGCACAACAAAAGAAAAATTTCTCTGGTTATGTGGCTAATACATTTCCGGGAGCTGGTTTTAAACATACTGTTTCTGGATGGTTTTTATATGGTTCAGGTAAAGTAGGTAACTATGATTATGATCCAGATTTAACAGGTCCATTGTATTCTAAGAGCAATTCTACTAAAGCAAATAGACTTGATGACAGTGTAGTTCGTATTACTAGTAGTGGAACATTTAAAGCATTAAAGTATGCACCAGTTGAGTATACTACTAAGGTTGTTATTGAATTGTATGGTAGTGGAACGTATAGAGTTGTTACAGCTAAAATTAATTAATTTTTATGTCAGAATAAATAACTGTTAGAAATATTTTGAGTGGGTGGATATTTATGAGAAAAGTTATTGCTGGTTTATTTGTTGCTGCAACCGCTTTATCAGCCCCGTTTGTAGGGTTTAGTGAGGCTTCTGCAGCAAGTGCATCAAATGCAGTTTTACAAGCTAGTCAAACATCTTCATCAACTTCTAGGATTACTGTGAATAGTTCTATGAAAATAGTTGTTCAAAATTGGGGAACAAAAGATATAGGCTATACTATTTTTAAAAGAGGATCTGTTTATGCGACTGGTAATCTAAAAGGTGGAAAAAGTTATAATAACACTATATCTTTGCCAAAAGATGATTATTCAGTAAGGTTATATTGTGGTGGCCCTTCCGGTGGTTCAACTGGCTGTTCTGGTCAGGTCTCTATTGCTAATAAATAAAAAAAGCCCTTTACAGGGCTTTTTTTATTTATTGGGGTACCGCCAGGATTTAGGAAAAAAACTAGGCTAAGCAAAAAATACAATAAGGGAATGCAGTATAGATCAGTCTACAAGCATTCCCTTGCTATATTGATGTTAATAATATTTTAATGCTGTTGTTACTATATATGCCATGTATAGCAACGATAAAAAGATAAATATATCTAATGTTAAAAATATGTATAATATTATTCTTATTTTTTTAGATGTATCATTTTTAATCATATATATAATAAATAGCATTGTAGTTGATTGGAATAGCATGGTGAAAAATAAAAATGTAATGGCAAACACCATATTTCCTGGTGTAAATCCTGTATTCATAATGAGTAGAGAACTAATTATATTAAGAATAAGCGTAGTTAGTATAAAAATATATTTGTAAATGTTTTTAATTTTGATCGCCTACTTTTTAATTTTTTAGTTGGTAATACAGTTGTTTATTTTTATGGTTATATATAAGTATTTTTTTATTGTTTTCATCTACAATGTAAACATCTTTTTCTTCCCAATCTATTCCATGGGGTATGTCTTTTTCAATTGAAAATAAAACATCTTTATTTCTAAATGGAATTGAATTTCGATTAGCATGAATGTTTATTTCATGTTCTTTTGTTTGAATGCTATAATCTCCTGAATAATTGGAGAAGAAAGGTGTTAATTTACTATAAATATATAGAATTTCTTTTTTATCGCTTTCTTGATAAAAGTGGGAATTAATAACCTTTAGATCTGATGTTTTTATGTCTTTTGGCATAAGTAAAAAGGCAATGAGACAATAAAATATAACAACAATAGTGATTAAGGAATATATGTAGAGAGAGGCAATTAATAAATATCTTTTATAATTGCTTTGTTTTATTATCTGATTTTGCAAATTTGAATCCTCCTTTAATAAAGAATCAATTGAAACATTAAATAGATTGCTTAAGGCTAATAAATTGGTTAGATCGGGAAGACTTTTTCCTAGTTCCCATTTAGATATAACTTGTCTTGAAATAAATAATTGGCTGGCTACATCTTCTTGTGTCATGTTGTTTATTAATCTTAAATGTTTTATTTTTTTTCCAATGTCCATATATGTACCTCCTTTAATCACTTTAATTATTCTAATGTTAAATAGTAAGAAACACATCGTAGCGATATAAAAAAGGCATGCAACGATGTGTTGCAGACCTTTATTTTGGTACTTATGGTTTACTATTAATGAATTTTTAAAAATGCTAATTTATATTTAAATTTTATAAGTTATTTTTTCATGATATATAAAATCATTTTTAGAATTCTATTAATATATATTATTTTTGATGTTTGGAGAGGGAGGAATTTTAAGGGGTAGTGCCTGTGGGGTTCTATGGAATGGTATAATCGTCTTATATATTAGTATGGAATGGGGATGTGCGGAGTGAGTAAAACTCTAACACCGATTAAAGGGTTGGAAGAACGATTTGAAGAGTACAAAGAAAAACTTGAAGGATTTATAGAACAGATTGGTAATAAGGTTGATAAGGATGTTCAGGAGTTTCTGGATGCGACTTTTGGAGGGGATGAGTTGCAAGTAATTTTGCGTGGTCATCTTTATATTGAACATGAGCTTGAAAAGTTGTTGAAAATTTACATGGTGGAACCACAGCTTGTCTTAACTGAGAGATTTATGTTTATGAATAAAATAAACTTAGCTATTGCTTTAGGAGCATTATCGTTAGACAAGAAAACTCCTTATAAAAGGTTGAACGAATTGAGGAATAACTATGTTCACCAACTTAAATTTAAAGTAAGTGAGACTGATTTAAATAGATTGGTGGATTCTTTTGATAGAGATTTGAGGGATGAGGCTTCGGTAAAGAAATGGAATGAAGGACTTCCAGAGGAGTATCGAGGAAGCAAGATAAGCAAATTGCAATGTGCTGTGTTAGGGTTATGGACTTATCTTTTGAAAGTTGTGCATGTGGAAAGTACGAGGAAGTTTAAAAAGAAGATTACAATGGTCAATATAAAATACAAAGGAAGTAATCCTAATGAAATTGACGATATGTATTTGGCGGAATGTGAAGAGTTATTTAATAAAATGCAAATAGAAGTAGGGATAATGGAGGGCTCTTAACTAAATTAGGCGTTCTTTTTTAATTTTTTCATGAAAATCCGAAATAACTCAGTGCTTCTCTTATATTAAGACTGTGAAAACGTATGGAAAAGTTCATGTTCATTGCGGTCTTAATTGGTTTAGCAGCTGATTGCATTACGATTGGTCTATTTGTTGCTCTGTTCCTTTAAAGATTAGAGAAGCCCCTTGTTGTTGGTATATCTTTTTAAATGGTGAATGAATCTAGAACGTTGTCTTTCTCTTCTTTGTTGATGCCAATATAAGTCAGTGTGATTTGAGGAGTACTGTGATTTAAGATTTCTTGTAACATGGCTATATCTTTTGTTTGTTTATAGAACCAATAACCGAAGGTTTTACGCATGGTATGGGTCCCGATAGATTCTATATCCGCAAAATCTCCGGCTTTTTGCAATTGTCGATAGGCCTGGATCTTACTAATGGGTTGATTTCCTTTTCGAGAAGGAAATAACCAGGTATTATCTAGCGTTTGAGTATAAGAGTATACCTCATCAAAAATGGAAGTAAGGTTAATCATGCGTTCTTTCTTTGTTTTTCCTTCTTTGATCTTAAATTCTTTTCTCTTTTTTCGTTTTAGTTTTATTATGGTTTCTGTTTCAAGTTGGAGTAGATCACTTACACGTAGTCCTGTATGAATTCCAATTAAAAATAGTATATAGTCTCGTTCGGAACAGTGGCGTTTTAGGGCCCATTTCATGTTTTCAATCTGTTTTTTACTACGGATAGGTTGGACATCAATGAGATGTGATTTTTTGTTCATGGATTTTGACCTCTTTATTTATAGTGTTTTGAATGTATACTTTTGTTATGTATTTTGAGGATATCAGGAGAATCGGTGAGAAGTCAATGATTAAGGGGATTTGAAAGTAAACTAATATTCAAAAGTTTACATTGATGGAATAGGGAAAAAGATAGAGAATTTATTATTTAGTACTATTTGTGTTGATTTAATCCTATTACTTATTGTGTTAATAGAATTTTAATATATAATTTTATAGATATTAGGAGGAATAGGAGAAAGATATATGCTGGAAAAATTGAATAAATTTATGTTTGCTTTACCTGTAATTTGGTTTGTATTACTTATTTTATTGGGATCGTTTTTACTTGTGATGCCATTAGATTTATTTTTGCCACCGATAAAACAACATACGATAAAGGAAGAACTCGCTATTATACAGATTTTAGTAGGAATATTTGCGGCACCTGTATATGAAACAGTAATTTTTCAGGTATTTTTATTTTGGGTATTAAGTTGTATTCCTTTTATTAAAGATCGTGTTTATCTTATTATTTTAATAGCATCAATTATATTTGGATTAAGCCATTCAGATGGTATTACTTATATAGTAGTTACAGCAATAATTGGAGTATTATATAACTATGCTTATTGGGTATATCAAAAAAAGAATGAAAAAGTTGAAGTTACAATATCTGCTTTTTGGATCGTTGTTTTGATTCACTCACTACATAACGCTATTGCTGTTATAGCATTACATCTATAAATGTTTAAAAAATAATTAGTTCTATTAGTAGTGAATTTTAAGTCAATGATTGAGAGAAAACTAAATTATTTATGGGGTAAGAAGTATAGAACTAAAGCCTTTTCTATGCTTCTTTTTTATGGGATTCTTTTTTATTTTTTTATAATATTGTATCAATTGAATATAGATGATAGTTTAGTAAGGGTTTATATATTTTAAATTAATGATTTCATAAAAGTGGATGATATACATTTTTTATTTTGTTGAGGATTAAGATCTTAACAATCGTTGATAAATAAGGTGTTTAAACGATGTATAAAGTCTTTTGACATATTAAAATTAGCTTTTATAAAGATATTTGCTACTTATAAATCATTACCTTGAACTATTTTGGATGTAGAAGGAGCGAGCGAAATGAATCTTAGTAAACAAATTAAAAAATATCGAGATAGGGAAGGGTTTTCTCAAGAAGATTTAGCTGAAAAAATTTATGTTTCTCGTCAAACCATTTCAAATTGGGAAAATGAAAGAAGTTATCCTGATATTCATAATTTATTGCTTCTAAGTGTTCTTTTCGATGTTTCTTTAGATGATTTAGTTAAAGGGGACATGGAAATGATGAAAAATAATCTTCAGCAAGTTAAATTTAATAAGTTAGGACAGGTAATGGCTATATTCTTGATTTTAGCTGTAGGATCAATAGGATTAGCAATTAAATATTTTGGTAATGTAGGTTTAATTATTCCATTTGTTTTTTGGGTAATTGCTATGACAGCAGCTATTAAAATTGACATAATCAAGAAGCGTGAAAATATAAAAACATACTCTGAAATTGTTGCTTTCATGGAAAATAAAGATGTGAAAGCGGAAAGAGACAAGCGAGATAAGAAAAAATACATCATTCAAAAAACGTTGATTGTTGTAGGGGTTTCGTTGGTTTCAGGAATTATTGCTCTTTTGAGTTTTTCGATATTTTTATAAGGTAAAGATTTTCAATGTTATTGTGTAAATACAAGACATGATTAGAAATAGAGAATATTATGTTGGTCAATCAAAACGGACCTAGTGAAGCGAAGGGAGTATTTGACTTGACCAACTGAACGAAACCAAGACCCTCTTGGCACTGAACAAACAATAGTTTGTTCCTGCCAACCGGCGAGGGAGCCCCTCAAGGATTGAGGGGTTGGGGAGTTCGATAAATGGGGTCTGGGGAAGGGTTCCCCAGTGGGTTTGGGCAACGCCCAAGGTTTGTTTTTTGGCCACGTAAGTAT
>NZ_JBIYDP010000028.1:0-9826 GCF_044908765.1 Bacillus sp. RC251
CCAATTAGCATCAAATTTTCAAATTAAATAAGGGGATAATTATATGATCGATTTTATGGGAGAAATTAAAAAGATAGAAAAACAAATCGAAAATGCTGCAGGAGCTGCAGGAGATTTAGCAAATCAGGTTGTTGATGAATTACAAGCTGCTAAAAAACAAATTGAAAAAGAAATGCAGCGTATGATGTTAAAAACAGAGGTAGAGTTTAAATCAATAGATATTATAAAAGAAGATACATATGCTCTTCAAAAAAACATAGGGGTATTTCACGATTTACAAACAAATACAAGAGATATAGCATCAGAACTAGAGAAAAGTTTCGAAAGTAAAACTGGTAGTAAAATAAATGAAACATTAAAAAAATATGAAAAACAAATTAACAACAAAATTTTTAATGAGCATGTTCACTTGGCAAACAGTTGCGGAAAAAAATAAGGGAAATAGAAAAAAAGTCCTCTTAATACAGGACTCTTTTTTTGTTATTCCTGAAAGTAAACTTTTGAATATTAGTTTACATTCATTTCCCCTTAATCATTGACTTACCACCGAATCCGCTGATATCCTCAAAATACACAACAAAAGTATACATTCAAAACGCTATAAATAAAGAAGATATTAAATCATAAATCAATATCTTCTTTACTTTCAAAAGGACCTGCTCAATTAATACATAAAAACATAAAGTAAAGTGAATCCGTTAAAATACATGAGTGACACCCCTTGTTTTCCCCTCTTATCAAAAGGAGGAATTATCATGGGCTTTGGTGGTAGTTGTGGCGGCCACGGTTTTGCTGGAGGATTTGCTTTATTAGTTGTATTATTTATTTTATTAATAATCGTTGGAGCTTCTTGCTTCTGCTAAAAAACTATCAGAAAAGACACTCTTATAAGAGTGTCTTTTCTTTATGGGCAAAAACACCCAATATATATTCTCTACACAACCAAAGTTACCATAACACCACTTATTCATAGCAAACCAACAGGAACTAGAGTACTATATCTTTTTTTGATGTACATTTTAGTTAATTTAAAAAATAAACAATACAATTATTAAAATAAATACACTACCAAATCCATATTTTTATAAAAATAAAAAAAGAGTGCTGTGAAGAAACACACTCATTGAAAGAAATTTACCAATCCCGACGATCATCATGATCACGGTCATGATCATGATTACGTCTGCGACGACATTCATCACAATCGCAGTCGCGGTCACGTCTACAACGACGATCATCACAATCTCTATGTCTGCGTCTGCAAAACATTAAATCATCCCAAAATCTATTACAATCTCTGCAATGTCTGAGATTACAATTACATCCCATAAATATGATTACCTCCTCTTAACAATAGAATTCCTCATATTCTATGATTAAAAGTTAAAAACAGCTTGTTTACTAGTCTATGTTTTGCATTTTAAAATAATAAGGTATTTTGCCCTTAGCCGATATTACCGACAAATTTCACATTTCAAAGGTGTTTCGTTTTATCATGTATAATGTAACTTTAGGGACGTCAATTGGAACATTAAGAGGAGCGTGAGGAACGATGTCTGATGGAACGCGGAATAGTATGCAATCTGAGCCACTCCCGGCTTTCCTAACCAAAGAAGTAGCAGAAATGTTAAATATTAGCGAAAGCTATTTACGTAAATGGTGTTTAGAGTTAGAAAAACATGAATACATCTTTATAAAAGTTCGTGATCCTAAAAGTAATCGCGAGTATCGAACCTTTACTTCAAAAGATATAAAAGCTTTGAAACAATTTCAAACACTTATGAAAGATGCCGGATATAACAAGGCTGATGCTGCCAAAACCATAGCAATAACCATAAATAATGAAAATTGGAACACGAGTGGAACGTCCCATGATCCAATGAATTCCCAATCTTTGCTTATTACGAGAGATAAAGAAATATTGGAACGCGAAAACAACACTAATTTGTTACGTGAATTGTTGCGTGAGGAACGCGAAGAAATAACAAAAGAACTTCAATCCATGAAAGAAGAACTACGACGAACTCAAGAAGAATTTCAAACATTGAAAGACGATATACAAATATATCAAAAACACCATGAACAATTGTTGCAAGAAAGAGATGCGCAACTATTACATAACATACGATCTATTCAAGAGACTAAACAACTAGTTGCTCCTACTATAGAAAATAAACAACATTGGTGGAAATTCTGGAAATAAAAAAAGCCTTGCATATAAGCAAGGCTTTTTTTATACAGAATTCTATACAGATTTTTGTACTAATACAGAACATCCGTAAGCCTAAAAAACCCCATTATCTCTACCATGTATAAAATCATGCATAGCACGATACAAAAAGAAAACGGACAAACCTAATTGCATCAAAGGTTTGTCCGTTTTCCTTGCTACCGATAATAGGACGTTATGTTAACCGAGCATGTATATGTTATTCATCCAAATTTGTACAACGTTGTCTTTCCTGATGGTACAATCAAAATCACGGAGGGATATTATGGGAATTTTTTATGTAATACCACTTTTTCTTATATTTAGTACTGCAACATTTTTATTTATCAAGTCTGGTTCACCAAAAATTAAAGATAAAAACTTATCATTGATAATGATCTTTCTAGGGATAAATCTAATTACAATTCCAATGGCTTATTTGGTAGGTTCGTTTGTTTCTTATACACATGAGGCATCAACAGAATTTACATATAATAATCCACTTTATTTTTGGAAAGGATTTTTCTTTATTCAAATAATACCGCTTTTCGTGCTATTTGTAGCTTTAATATGGTGGTTTATCCGTAAGGGCAAAGAAAAAATCGACACATAAACTTTTTAAATGACTTCCGCTAACGGGAATTATGTAAACACAAAAGTCCTCCAGTTAAACAATCCGGAGGACTTTTAATAGTTTTCTAAGTTATCTTCCAAATACACTCAATCCTAAATAAATTAAACTATAACTAATTAAAGCACTTGCAAGCATTAAACCTATTTTTAATAATTTATCTTTTATATTAGGCTTTACCTCACTAATAGGTTTCCCCTCTATAAAATCAACTATTTGACGATAAGTTTTTAAATTATGCTCTTTTTTTATGTTTTCAACTTTCAGTGATGAAAACATAAGCAAAATCGTAAGTACAAAAGGTATTATAAGACCATAATAACCAAAAAAGTAAAATACAGGTGCAATAGAAATAGGAAGTATAATCATTGATGCTAACATGATGTAACTCCACTTAAAGAAAGTTGATTTTTGAAGTTTTTCTTTCATGATCTTTACATCTCCTTTAACTAAATCATCCAGGGAGACGTTAAAGAGAATACTCATCATTAGTAAATTATGAATATCTGGATAGTTCCTTTCATTTTCCCAGTTAGAAATAGATTGTCTGGAAACATGGATTTTTTCTGCTAACTTCTCTTGGGACATATTATCCCATTTACGAAAATATTGTATCTGTTTACCGATATTCATTTATACATCTCCCTTAAGTTTGAGGTTAAGTTAAAGGCTAATTAAAGACTACCAAATTTCTTTATAATAACGTGATTTTAAGATGTAAAAATGTTTTATCATGCTATTTCCCTCTGTTTTTGGGTATGAGTGCTAGCCCCTAGGAACTTAACGTAACTGAATATGGAATAAGCTTATTATTTAAATCGATAAAACTAGCGGTTCGGCGGGTATAATTGCTGATCGAAGTCGAGCAACTTAACCCCGTTTTTGGTCTGTTCGGCTTCAGGAAAGCTAAAAACCCGTCGAAAAAAGTTTTGCAAGGAGGGCGCAAAGCGGACAAAGTAGAGATTTTTGAGTGGTGTTTACTCAAAAATACTACCTGTTCCTTACGGAACTTTTAGTTCTTATATAGCGAGTGAGAAGAGAAAAATAAAGAAAGTCAGTAATATCAGGGTTTTATAGAAGATTTTATAAGAGACAAATAAACATAGAAACAAAATACCTAGTAAAAATGAAAATTCTATCCAAATATTTGCTACCAATCATAGAACATTATATTAGCTTACTCTAAATATTTATTCATAACGATTTTTCTATAATTTTTATTAATCTACAATCTAAAAATTAGCCAAAAAACCATAACCCACTACTTAAAACACTAAAACAACTAAAATCTTAAAGACTAATAACCCTTTAAGCATTTTTTACTATAAAGACAATTAAACCCTAATAAAACATTAAAACTTAATTACCCAGTCGTCTATTACAATAACCACTTTCCAACATATCCTATCTTGAGAAGTAGTTAGAGAGTTAGTTTTAAAAAACTCTTTTTCTACTTTTTTAATTTATAGGAAAGGATGATATAAATGCCAGAACATCATGATGAAATCCGTGCTTTGTTACGTGCATTTCAATTAGTTGGAGCAAGAGTTGTATTATTTTTACCATCATTCCATGTAGAGGGTCTTATCACTCGAATTGGAGAAGAATTTGTTACTCTTCGTGGTAATGGAGATGAAGTTGAAGTAGAAAGTAATGCTAATGGTGAAGACCTTGAAAATCCAAACCAAATTAGTGTTAAAATCAGTTCAATTTTATCAGTTAGTGATGACCAAGGAGCGTAATAAATAAAGTCAAAAAATGCAATGGGATTATAAATACCCATTGCATTTTTTAAATCTTAATTAGTATAAATCAGTCTAAGATATCATTTTAAAGATCATTTATATAAAAAATAATTTGGCTTGTCTATTATCCTGTTTATTATCACTCTTTTACATAATATGTTTACTATATAATACAACCCTTTACTAGGAGGTGTTTAGGTGTGTCAGTTTTGTTCAAATCAAAAAAATAATAACCGACCTAAATTTAGATTGTTTAATATAAATCCTATTCCTTTTCATACCTCAACAAAACCTACCAATACTCCATCAAAATCACAAAAAAATCCTACAGTTGTAACAAAACCAGCCAATACCCCATTAAAACCACAAAAAAATTCTACACCTTCATTAAAATCAGCTAATACTTCACCAAAAGTACAAAAAGTTTCTACTGTCTTGCTAAAATTACCAAATCCTCACACTTCTCAACCCAAATCACAAAGGTTTAAAATAAAACCAAATAGTTCACAATCAATATCTAAACATCAAATGAATACATCTAGAGATAATACAAAAAATACAAATGAAATACAAAAACTTTTACATGATTATCAATTAATTCATTTACCCATCATAATATTTTTAGAACAAATTCATATTAAAGGTTTTATAATGAATTTCAATAAAAATGCAGTTACTATTATAGGCCCAAATGTACAAATAAAAGACAATTCAACTAATAAACTTATACAATCTCCAAATAAAATCAATATTAAAATTAAATCTATTCAAGCAATTAGTGATATAGGAAATTTTCTTCAACAAAATAATACAGATCAAATAAATTAAAACAAAAGGTAAATGTATCTATTTTAAGGTTTCAAATTTGCTTTTTGGCTAGAGTGCTGGCTCGTCGTGTGGGGCCGAAACCCCACGTACTAAACGTATCAACATATAAAATAAGAACTATTTTCGAGCGATTATTCTAAGCGATTCGGCTCGTATACTTGCTAGTCCAAGTCGATAACCATTACTTTGCTTTTTGTCTGTCGGCTTGGCGAGAAAAGCACACGAGCCGAAAAAAGTTCCGCAAGGACAATATCAAAAAGTAAAAGCTAACGCTTTTACTTTTTGATATTAAGGGTGGAGATTTTTGAGTGATTTTCTCAAAAATACTACCCGTTCCTTGCGGAACTTTTAGCTATATATATAAGAGTGAGATAGGGAAAATAAAAAAAATGAGTAATACCAAGGGTTTATAGCGTATTAGGTGTTACTTTTTCGTAACACAGGTGTTACGAAAAAGTAACACCTAATAAAAGGAAAAACATAATAAAAAAAAGATGTCAATGAGAATTTGACATCTAAAATAAATAGATTGGTAATTTATATTTTTTCTTAGACTCATCAATTTTAAAGTTCCTTAATGAATTTCTAAAAATATGTTGAGTTGCTTTATCTATTCCGTCTTTAGGACTACAACACATAATATTAGGATTTACAAACCATGTACGACTTGTGCATGCACGACCATCTTCTGTTGTTACTCCTGCTGCTGCAACTCCTAAAACCCCTTTTTTAAATAAACCATTCATCGTTAAAGAAACATTTTTTCTTGCCATTTTAAAACGTTCAGCTAAATATGTAGGTGATGCTGGAGTAGTTGTATCTACATTGTCCTTATTAATTTTTTCAATAATAACGTTAGTTTTAAATTCCACATATGGAGCAAGTTTAAATAAAAATGCTTCTTCCTTGCTACTCAAATACTCAATTTCAGTCAAATAATTAACGTTATCCATAATTAGCTGCACAAACCTCACCCGATCTGTAGGTTTTTTCTTTTTCCCTATGAAATACTCATCTCCACCAGTTGTTTTACTTAATAACTGCAAGAGCATAACTTTTTCTTCCTCTGAGTAACCACCGGCTTGCAACTGATCATAAATACTATCAATTTTACTATCTCTTATTTTCGCTTTTTTTTCAGCTTGTCCAAAATCAACAACTTTTGTCATAAAATAATTCTCTCCCTCAGTGGAAGGAATCAACTTTTATATGTTAGAATGTATATAGAATATATTGGTTGATTCCAACCTTAGTACGAAAAACCGCCTTGCCGTCCAAAGCTTGGGCGGTTTTTCTCGTTTTATATGTCTTTCTCTATGATAACATGAAACACCTTGTTAATTCCTTCCAAACCTTTATGGAAACAAAACATTCAATCCTCTTTTTCTTCAAACTCATGCAATTCAATATTTTCACTCATTATCATTTCTATCTACCTTTCTCTATCAAAATCTCGATGTCTACTTATTTCCCTCTTATATTCACGTTCAAATTGATTATCTATTCCCTTGCTATCCAATTCATTTTTAATAATCCCTCTAAACACCTTAAATTTCTCTTTAAAAGCTTTTTTCGTCTGTTGATACAAAACTCTTATATTCTCCTTCAAATCCTTTATATAAGTTTTTAACGAGCCTATTTCAGTATTTAATTTTCTATTTTCCTCTTTCAACTCTAAATTTATCTTTTGGAATTCTTTTAAAGAATCATACAAACTATCAACTTGACGATTCAATTCCCTATTTTCTTTTACTAAATCCGTATTCTGCAAACGCTCATAATCTTTTTTTACAGTGACTGCCGCAGTTATCAATTCTTCTACTTTTTCGAGTTGCTTTGGAGAAAAAACATAATTGCCTGTCTCTTTTTCAATGATTTCAGGTTTGCCAATTAATTTTGGTTTTACCTCTGTCTTGATCTCTTTCTTTTTGGTCTTTAACGTAATTTTATTATTAGGTAATCTCTTGCTTATCTCGGTAAATTGATTCTCTATATTAGAAACTGCTTCAGCATATTCTTTGTATTGACGGACTTTCATATATTTATGGGAACCCACATTGGCACGTTCAAAATTTGGAATTTGTTCTTTAGCCAAAGATTCAATATAAGCCGTTTCTAATTGTCTCCAATCCGCAATTAGCTCCGTCCCTTTTCCTTGTACGCCTTGTTGTTGCAAGGCTCTATCCATTCCGACACGCCTCGTTAATCCTCGACTACTTTCGAAGTTCGGGACATAGTTAATATGTAAATGCGGATTTGCTTCATCATCATGTAATACCATGTTATAGACTGTTAGATTTGGATTTCGCCCTTGAAACGCCTCCGCGTACCGTTTTAACGCTTCTTTTTTAGCTTCCCTATACTTTGGGTCATCTTTACCCTCTCCAACCGCTACAACCAATTCTCGTTGCTCATGTGTCTTTGTATCTTTTTTTATCTTGTCATAATAATCCTTAATTTTGCGATCATTGCGTTTTTGTTTCTCATTATATTTATCTACTGCATCTTGAAAGACATCCTTGTATACACTTCGGATATCCTTTTGAACAAAGTAGATATTCTCTTCTAACCTGGATGGATCTATGCCAGGATTCCCATGAATGTTTTCTCTGTTATTATGACTTAATGAACTTTGGTGAGATTGATTAAATGAGATAGAAAACAACATAAAGTGCCACCACTTTCTCTAGATCAATTGATACAATTAGTCTAGCAAAGCGACGAAATTGTGTCAATTGACGTAACCCTATACGTATTTTGACGCTAACGCATCAAAATTGATAGGGGTCTGCGACGCTTTTCGACTTCGCCGAGCCATGTCTAACATGGCAAAACTCTCGGACTTTGTCCGAACCTACAAGGGGAACACTTCCCCTTGACCCCATCAATCGAACTCCCCAACCCCTCAATCCTTGAGGGGCTCCCTCGCCGGTTGGCAGGAACAAACAGTGGTTTGTTCAATACCAAGAGGGTTCGGGGTGTAGTCTAGTTGGTCAAGTCAAATACTCCCTTCGCTTCGCTAGGTCCGTTTTGATTGACCAACACATGCAACGACCTCTACTACTGATCACTTTACTCCCTTTATTACCCTAAAATGAAAAGAGTCCTAAATTAATAGGACTCTTTTCATTTTATTGAAAGTAAACTTTTGAATACTAGTCTACTTTCTATCATTTTCCAAGAATTTTATGTAAAAATGACAACATTTCTTATTTCAAACCGAAATTACGTGATAATTCTTCATCATGAGAAGCAACAGCCTCTGCAGTTTTATTAAGCTGCATATTAATTTCTTGTAATAGCTGTGCAAAGTTTTGTACTTTTGGCTTTAATTCATTGAACTGTTGGTCAAAACCTTCAAATGCACGGCCTTCCCATTCTCCTCTTAATTCATTTTGTAAGTTTTGTAGTTGACGTAAAATGTCCTCAATTTGATTTGCACCTTGTCCATATCGAGTCGCTTTCGATTTAAGCTCCTCTGGTGACATACGAATTTGTCCTGCCATTTTTATCTCCCCTTTAGTACATAATGAGTAAAATACGCATTTGGTTAATTTTACTAAATATATTATAATCCATTGTTAAAAACTTTCAAATATTTTATTTTTCTATAATAAGAAACAAGAGTAATCGCAAAGACTACTCTTGTTTCTTTTCCTTCTCTTCTTTTTCAATTTCAGATACTGATTTTTCAGGGTCTTTTATTAGTTTTCCAAGTTCTCCAGAACGCGAGAATTTATCTTCAAAGTTTTCTGTAGTACTTATACTAGCATTAAACCACAATTCCTTATCATCATTTATATATCCTTTTATATAAGGAATACCCATTGGATTTACTTTATGTTCTGTAAATGTGATAGATTTTATATCCTGAATATTATAACGAATATACTTTTCTACTCGTACTTCTTGTACTTTCCAAAACTTTTCCTCTTCTTCTTTTTGTTTTAAGTATTCCATAGTAAAATATCCTCCTGCTATAATACAAATAATGGATAAAATAATTACCAATTTCTTTTTCATTTAAAATCCCCTTGTATTTGAATATAGTTAAAATATACCATGAAACGAGTTGAAACATATGAGTGAATTCAAAAAAAATCCAATTGCGACAGATGAAGATTATTTCGAGTTATCAAGTAACGTTTATGACGATGATTCTTTACACAAAGGAGCGGAAATAAAAGGGGTCGATGGTAAGAAATGGGTAGTTATAGAATCAATTAATGCAGATTGTCAAAAAGTAAAAAATGGATTAGAAGCTATTGCAGTAGTACCGAAAAAAGATTACAAAGAAAATGCAACACATTATGATGATATAATCCTAGCATTTCGTGGGACAGAGCCTAACCAATTAGCAGATTTCGAAACAGATATCGATCAGATTACGTTTGGAATTAAAACACATTCTAA
>NZ_JBIYDP010000029.1:0-8477 GCF_044908765.1 Bacillus sp. RC251
TTGCGACTCCCTTATGTTAACATCTTCATGTTTCAATGTCAACTAAGTTTTTCATTTCGTTTGCCGCGTTCTGCGTTATTGCATCGGCGACTTGTTCTATATTACACCTCTATATCCTAATCGTCAATACCTTTTATCCTTTTTATTTTATAAATTCTAAAGGGTATTGAACCTTCTTCATTTATACTCCGTTCCTAGAGATTAATAAACTGTTGCAATCACTTTCATAATCGACAGTTTATACTTTCTTACTTACACCTTTCTAAAGAATGAATAGCAAACCAAACAAATATATATTAAAGGTAGCACTTTTTATTTCGAGTACATTCCAGCTGTATTCACAATTATCTCCTACCACTTCTCTCTAGGAATTATAAATACACCATGCATTTACTAAAAATCTAATTAACTTAGGAGGCGTTATGAAATGCATGTTAATAAGAAGATCATTTATGTATCCCATGATGCCCATTTCCACGGAGCACAGCTGCTTTCTTTACATACTATTAAAGCTCTTAAAGAAAACTTTCATTACTCCGTCGCAATTATTTCTATTGGAACGGGCATTTTAATCCACGATTTTCAAAAGTATGGTCCTGTTTATTGCCTAGAGGAAGACTACCAAACAGAAAAAAGGGTCGAATTATTAATAAAGAAGTTACTATCACAAGACTATACCATCGCCATATGTAGTACCGTCATAAGTGGTGACATAGTTGCATTACTAGCTAAACACAATATAAAAGTTATTTCATTAATACATGAATTGCCGCATTTAATACAACAGTACTCTGCCGAGGGGAAAGCGAGAAACATTGCCCAGTTTGCTTACAAAATTGTCTTCCCTTCACAGTACGTGTATGAAAAATTCCGTACAATCACCCAATTAGATCATCAAAAATGTCACATCCTCCCTCAAGGCTTGTTTAACCACAATCCTTATAAGAACAATATTGCAAAAGCTAGAAGCGAATTACGAAAAAAACACAACCTGCCTCTAGATAGCAAAATCATTTTGGGAGTAGGTTTTGCTGATCATCGGAAAGGGATAGATTTATTCTCACTTATTGCTTACTCAGTAAGAAAAGTTCATACGAATATTCATTTTATCTGGGTCGGGAGAACGGATGTTCATTTCTTTAACACACTATCCCCAAGATATACAGCACATTTCACATTAGTTGAGCCTACTCCAGATATCGGTTTATATAACGCCGGGGCTGATTTATATTTATTAACTTCAAGAGAAGATCCTTTTCCAAACGTTGTTTTAGAAGCATTAGATACAAAAGTCCCTGTTATAGGGTTTAAAAACGCTGGAGGTTTTGAAGATGTTGTTACGGAACAAACTGGCGCCTTAGTAGACTTTTTAAATTTACCGCAGGTGCTGGAAAGAATATATGAATTTATTGGAGATGAAGACTTACGATTACAAAAAGGGCGCTTTGGCCAAGAGCTTATTGAAAAAGATTTTAACTTTCTTCATTACATTTATCAACTGTTAAACCTACTTGATCATAATTACAAAAAAATAAGCGTAATCATACCGAACTATAATTACGAAAAATACTTACCTGACCGAGTTAAATCCATATTAAACCAAACCTATCCCCTTTACGAACTAATTTTCCTAGACGATGCCTCTACTGACAATAGCGTATCTATATTTAAACAGCTGCTCTCAAACGAAAATAAGCCCCACCTAAAAGTTCAGCAGATTATTAATGATAAAAACTCTGGTTCTGTATTTAAACAATGGATAAAAGGCGTCTCTGCAGCAACTGGTGATTATATTTGGATTGCAGAGGCTGATGACTTATGTGATCAGACATTTTTAGAAGAAGTAATACAAGGGTTTCATATAAATGGTGATGTTACCTTAAGCTACACACAATCAAAACAAATAGATGAACAAGGAAATATCCTAGCCAATCATTATTTAGATTACACAAATGATATTGATAAAGGAAAATGGAAAAGTTCTTATTTCCGAAAAGGGATAGATGAAATACAAGATACATTACTTATCAAAAACACCATACCTAATGTCTCAAGTGTAGTTTTTAAAAACATAGATATAAAAACTACAGAAAAACAATTAGAAAAGTTTAAAGTAGCTGGTGATTGGTTTTTCTATGTTTCTATTCTTAAAGAGGGGAACATTTATTTCAATCCAAAACCGTTAAACTATCATAGACGACATACAAATAGCGTAACGAGAACAGAAGATTCATATTCCCATTACAGTGAAGTTGTACAAATGCAGAATTTCATTAAAGAAACCTTTACTATCGACGACATTTCAAAAAAGAAAATGTACACATATAGAAAGTATCTTAAAGCATATTTGAAGATTGAATGATATATTTTCTTCGCCATCAGTATCTCTTGTAAGACGTTACTATCATTTAAGGGGGGTTACTCATTGAAAGAATTTATAGAGGCAAATAAAGATTTGATTTCTCAAATTGCACACAACTACAATGTAAATGCAAGTATTCATCCAGAGGATCATATCTTTCAATTCCTTGTCACTAATCCAGTCTTCCCATCTAAAAAAGAAGCGATAGATTATTATTTTCAAGATGGGAGAAAATCCGCAGAAACACTCTTAGATTTAATTACGTCCTTTTATCCTCCTATAGACACTCCAATAAAATTATTAGAATTCGCATCCGGATATGGCTGCGTAACACGTCATTTATTAAACCTACAAACGAACTTAAGTATAACTACCTGCGATATACATGAAGAGGCTATTACTTTTATTGAACGTACATTAAATACTTCTTCTATCTTATCTCACCCTGAACCTGAACAAGTAAATTTGACCTCCTCTACGTATGATATCGTTTTTTGTCTATCCTTTTTTTCTCATATGCCTGATACAACTTGGTTTCGTTGGCTTCAAACATTGTATAATGCTGTTTCTCCTGAAGGCTTACTCATTTTCACAACTCATGGTTATCAAAGTAAAAAGTACTTCAGCTTTCCAGATTTAAATAAACAGGGTTATTGGTTTCTCCCTTCTAGTGAACAATTGGATTTGGATGTTCATCAATACGGGCAAACGATCGTTAGTCCCTCTTACGTATGTGACAAAATTAAATTATTGCCCTATAACCCTGTCATCAAAAAATACACTGAAGGTTTTTGGTGGGAACATCAAGACCTTTGGGTAATAAAAAAAGAAATAAAATAATAAACCACGCTCTACTGATACAAAAGTAGGGCATGGCTTATTATTTTTTACTATATAAGAACTCTTCAATCCATAGCTTATTTAATCTAATTCCACTTTTGAAATCTATTTTCGGTTCCCAATTACATTCTCGTCTTACTCTATCTATATTTAAAATGATTTTTTGAACATTTTCTTGCCTTTGTTTATAGCAGGTAAAGTCCACTTTTCTTTCCGTTAATTTCTCCAATTCTACTATAATTCGTTTTAAAGAGAGACCCTTGCCGCTCCCTATGTTATATACACAAGATTTCAAACGATTTAATTGTGATAGTTGTATAGTGATTTCAACTAAATCATCGATATAAATATAATCTCGAATAATCTCTTGTGGATTCCCATATATATTAATCTTTTCATTACTGAGATGCTGATACAAAAAACAGTTTATTGCCCCAACTTTCTTTAAAGGATTTTGATATTTTCCATATGGATTAGAATATCTACATACAACATAGTCAATTCCGTATTTTTTCTTATAAAAGTACAGGTAATTTTCAAGCGACACTTTTGTTATTCCATAAGGAGAAAGTGGTTTTAATGGATGTTCCTCATCAATAGGTAAATATTCCGGTTCACCATAAACCGTGCCTCCAGAAGATGCTAATACGATTTTTTTAACAGGAAAATTTTTAACACTTTCCATGAAGTTAAGAAAAAAAAAGCTACTGTTTATATCTCCGAAAACATCTTCAATTGAAGTTGCTACATTAGACGTTGCAGCTAAATAAATAATAATATCCACATCCACTAAAGCTTTATATATATCTTCAACATTTGCTAAATCACCTTTAATAAATTCAACATCACTTATAATATTTTGAGGAAAATTATTTATATGTCTGGAAAATACTTTGACAGTTTGACCTTGTTTCAATAAACCTAATGCGAGGTTAATACCAATGAAACTATTCCCACCTACTATTAAATAATTATTCTTCCTCATAATATCCTCTCTAGTAATAAGATTTTTGCTTATCACACCTAGAAATGCAACTAAATGAACTTGGTCACCTCTATTATTCATTCTCTTATAATTGTATGCCCCTTATAAATTTTCATTATCTTTATTTTATATTTTCCTTTTAGAATCTCTATCTTATTTAAGCTGACCGCAAAAAACACTCATACTATTTACTCATTCCCATGAATATATTGGATTAGTAAAAACTTCCCTTCTCCATAAATAAAAATTTCAAAAAGGAGGACTACATGTATGAAGAGTGTAAATCAAGAGCTTTTAAATCATGTAATCCTACATAAAGATCGAATCCCACATTTCCATAAAGACTTTCCACTTATACTATTCTGGAGCCATAGAAGCGGATGTACCGCCTTAGCTAATTGGTTCTTTTTTCAAATTGGATTGTTTAATGAAGCAAAGAAATACCATGACTTTATTCATTACTATGAATTCTGGGTGTATAAAAACAACACTAACTACATACCAGAGTTACAAAATGGGCTTCTAACAGCAAATAAAGATGTTTGTAAACTTGTACGGAATCCCTACAAAAGGGCCGTCAGCTCATTTTTATTACTTGCTGACAATCCATACGCTAGCCCGCAATGGGAAAGTATCCGCCATTATTTGTATAATGACAAATATAGTACTCGAGGAATATCATTTAAACAATTTTTATATTACGTTCGAGCATTAGGTCCCAATTCCCTAGCAATGGACATACATTTTAGTCAGCAATACGTTCCAGGTGAAGAAAACTTCATCCAATACTATATTCCTTTAGAAGATTTTAATACACAAATCACCAAGATGGAACACACGTACGATTTGATTAAATCCAATTTAGCGCTACTTACAAATTCAGATCATCATCGCGCTTATAAAATGCTTTATACAGGAAGCTATGCAGAACTCAGCATTACAGATGCCGCCTTTCCTCGCTTTCCAACATATGAAAGCTTTTATGATGAAGAAACAATGGCGTTAGTTACAGAAATATATGCACAAGACTTTGAAATGTATCCGTACACAAAAGGGATATTCTAAGTCGATACATTCTTCAATGAATAAAAGTGAATGTATCGCATAGCATAAAGTGAAACTTTAATTAGCGAGGGGTTCTCTCCCGCTAATTATTCCATTCTACCAATCTCACTTTTATGGGTTCCCTAATGTCCACCCACTCTCTTTGATTTCACTGATTGTTGACGTGTGTGTCATATGCATTTTTTTACACAGGAGTGATGTCATGTGGAAGGTAATTTGAAGCACAATAATGGATATTGCGTTATTTGTGAGAAGGAAACTACATTTATAGAGCAGAATGATTGGCTTAGAGATCATTACTTATGTTCTACATGCCACTCTATACCAAGGCAGCGAGCTATAATCCATGTTTTAAATACATTTTTTCCTAAATGGGGTTCCTATCATATCCACGAATCCTCTCCTGGGGGAATTACAACTCAGCTACTTATAAAAAACTGCAAAAACTATACTTATTCTCAATACTTTAAAAACTATCCTCTCGGCCAATACTTTCAAGGAATTAGATGTGAGAACTTAGAAGATATGACTTTCCAAAATGAATCTTTTGATTTGTTCATTACTCAAGATGTCTTTGAACATGTAATGGAGCCAAACAAAGCCCTTAAAGAAATAGAGCGTGTATTAAAGCCTGGCGGTGCTCATGTGTTTACTGTCCCTTGGTATCATACACTCACAAAGACTTTACAAAGAGCAAGAATCAATAAAGAAGGAATCGAATATATTGCGGAGCCAATTTATCATGGTAATCCTATTGATGAGAACGGGTCTTTAGTAACATTTGATTGGGGTCAAGATATGATTGAATATATTTATACACATGCAAATATGTATACCATTGTTTATTTACAAAAGGATAGATCACTGGGGTTAGATGCTGAATTTCTACACGTTTTTATTAGTAAAAAACACGAAAATAATTTTTAGGTACTATATAATTTGGAAGTTAACAAATGAATAACTTCAAGTTAGGAAATGATTTTGATAACCTTGTTAGCCCGCTTTCTGATGTTGAACTTCTAAATCTATTTATACAAAGTTGCTCACAAACAAAGATAAACGGCATCCCAGTACCTATGTTCCCCCCTGAAGAAATTCAACAACAGTTTGTAGGTGCTTCCTATGAACATGCTCTTTATGAAGCATATTTGTTTTATAGCCATGTCAAAACATATGCCCAAAACTTAGGTGTTCCCTTGAATAACGAACGTAAAATTTTAGATTTTGGTTGCGGATGGGGAAGAATTATACGTTTCTTTTTCAAAGATGTTCGCCATAAAAATTTACTTGGTATTGATGTAGATCCTGCAATGATTAACCTTTGCAACGAAACGTTAGGAAGAGGTAGGTATAAAGTAGCTCCCCCACAACCTCCTGTAGAATTTATTAATGACAATTCATTAGATATCATATTCGCTTATTCTGTATTCTCACATTTATCCGAAGAAACAGCAGAAAATTGGATAAAGGAATTTTCAAGAATTCTTCGTCCAGGTGGCATCTTCATCGCCACAACACAAGCACGCTATTTTCTCGATTTCTGCCAACAATTCAAGGAACACCCTGAATTAATTCAAACCGGGTGGCATAAAACTTTATCTCAAGCGTTTCCAGATATAAATCGTGCTATCTCGGATTATGAAAGCGGCAATTTTGTCCACAGCCCTACGGGAGCTGGAGACGTTAGAAATAGTAGCTTCTATGGAGAAACCGTTATACCTAGAACTTATATTAAAAATCACTATGAGAAGTATTTAAAGCTACGGGATTTTTTTGATGATACAAACCGGTTACCCCAAGCTCTATTTGTTCTCCAAAAAGATTAACTCTTTTCGGTCATTGTATAATGAAGATCATTTTGTATCTCAGCCGTATATATTAAATCATCAAAGATTTCCATATCAAGCAAACTGTACAAAAGAATTCATTATGCAGCATAAACACAGTAAGTAAATAACATATCTCATACTTTAACTAGATTCGAAAAATCAAAAGTAACTTCCCACCACTTGAACTACGAACAACATAAGGGGGATATATCTTGAAAATAATCGCTTTTTACTTACCACAGTTTCATCAAATAAAAGAAAATGACCGATGGTGGGGGAAAGGGTTTACTGAATGGACAAATACTAAAAGTGCACGACCTTTATTTTCAGGACATTACCAACCTAGAGAACCTTATCAAGATTTTTATTATGACTTAACCACCCCATCCGTAAGAAAATGGCAAGCAGAAATCGCCAAAGCTCATGGCATATATGGTTTTTGTTATTACCATTACTGGTTTAAAGGGAAGAGGTTATTGGAGGCACCCTTTAATGAGGTACTTAAGACGGGCGAACCAGATTTTCCATTTTGCCTTTCTTGGGCAAATGAACCGTGGACGAAAACTTGGGATGGTCTTGATAGTCACATATTAATGCCTCAAAATTATGGAGAATTATCGGATTGGAAAGAACACTTTGAGTATTTATTGCAAGCTTTCCAAGATGAGAGATATATCCGTATAGACGATAAACCACTATTCATTATTTATCGTCCCGGGCATATCCCTCATTGTGAACAAATGCTTCATTATTGGAATACACTCGCACAAGAAAATGGTTTGAAAGGTATATACTTTGCAGAAACATTAAACAGCTTTCCACTTCCTAATATAAATGGATTTGATGCTAGCATTGAATTCGAGCCTTTTTATACAATTGCTCATGATAGCTCTTCAGACATAAATAAGACAATATATGAGTCTGGTAAACAAATAAACGCTTGGGATTATGATAAAGTGTGGATGTATATACTAAAACGATCTCCTCCAGAGAAAAAAACATTTCCTGGTGCCTTTGTTGACTGGGACAATACAGCACGCCGCAAAGACTTAAATAGCAGCATCTTCCTAGGTTCTACCCCTAGGAAGTTCACGATATATTTAAGCAAACAAATCCAGCGTACCTATTCTCTTTACAACAGCGAGTTTTTATTTATTAATGCGTGGAATGAATGGGCAGAAGGTACTTACTTAGAACCAGATAAAAGGCATGGATTCGCCTATTTAGAAGGAGTTAAGCAGGCAATTAACAGAGGTATGAAAGCATACAAAAAAGACGAGTCATTCTGACTCGTCTTAAAGTTGCTTGGCGACGTCCTACTCTCACAGGGACAAGGTCCCAACTACCATCGGCGCTAGAGAGCTTAACTTCCGTGTTCGGTATGGGAACGGGTGTG
>NZ_JBIYDP010000030.1:0-5117 GCF_044908765.1 Bacillus sp. RC251
CGCCAATTGCTCCTCATGAAGAAAAAACGAGAGCTTAGTGAGTATAAAGCCATATATATGATTAAAGACTATTTTCTTCTTCTATTCCAAACTATCCAAAAAAACACCCAAGAGCTATCAAAGGTGTTACTTCGTCTGTTCAATCTCCTACAGCAAAACGGGCGAAAATCCCATAGGTATGAGAAAAAAACAGTCTTTGATATTTTAGGCATCGTATACAATTATTCCATGTCTCATACTCATGCAGCTTAATTTTGAAAAAGCAAAACCCATTAGGGTTTATTTCGTATGCAATTCTTTAAATAATATACAATTAGTCATTAGAACATAGGGATTTTCTCACCTGAAATTGATTTTACATAACCTTAGCTTGATAGCGATGTGGTGCTACCCCACATCCACCAACTTAAGAAGAATAAACGCCACCAAAACAAAAAAAGCCCCAAATTTTTCTCGAAAATAAGGTGGGGCTTTTGAAACAGAAAAGTATATTTTCAACTATGAAAACTACGGTAAATTTCTTCCTTTTTCCTACTTACTAAATTCAGCAAGTAAAATATTTTTAAAAGGATTAGGACTGTCAGCTCTACCCAAACTGTTCCAATTGACGACCAACGTATGCTTGCCTCCAAGTGTACCTCCAACAAGAGTAGTAAACCCTAGAATGCCACCTGTGTGTCCCCATATCGAGACACCGTTCGGAAGCTTAGTTTCATAGATTCCAAGACCATATCCATCGATTCCTTCTCTTCCTGTAGGAACTGTAGTAAGCATTTGTTTTAGTTGTTGTTCTTTCAGTAATTTGCCACCGAGCAAGTAAGAGAAGAATTTGTTTAAGTCGTCAGCAGTAGAAATCATATCTCCAGCAGAGCTACCTGCACTTGGGTTATAATAAGTAACGTCTTTTAGCTCACTTGCTCTGTCTGGTTGGTCATATCCACGGGCATGGTTGGTGCCTGGAATAACACTTGAATTCCCAGGTAGGAATGTATTCGACAATTCAAGTGGCTCAATAATCCGATTTTCAATCTCTTCCGCATAGCTGTTTTTGGTTACTTTTTCAATAAGCATACCCAGTAAAACGTATCCTGTGTTTGAATAAGACCAGCCCTTTCCTGGTTCAAAGTCTGGGGGGAGAGAAATCCCCATCTTCACTAACTCTTCAGCCGTATACGATTTTTTTGTATCCGTAAAATCAGCGTCTTTTGACCTTGAGTATTCAGCGATACCACTTGTATGGTTCAATATATGCCGGATAGTAATCTTGTTACCATCATATCCATTTCCTTGAATGACACCAGGCAACCAGTCTTCGATGTAGTCGTTTAGATTCAGGCGATTCTCTCCAGCTAATTGAAGTACAACTGTTGCAGTGAACGTCTTCGTCACACTCCCAATGCGAAAGCGAAAATCTGTTTTCATCGGTTTCTTGGTTCTCAGATCCGCTATTCCAGCAGCATACCCCCACGTTTTTCCACCCTCAGAAGTTTTAGCAAGTATCCCCGGGTATCCAAGTTGCAATGTATCCCGCATTGCTTGCTTGACGGAATTACGATCTCGTTGAGTATTTGTTTGTAACGAACTAGATACATTTTGCGTGGGCTCTGCTTTTACAATTGAGGTTGGTCTTGTATATAACAGGGAACTTCCAGCTATTAAAAGGGCCAGACTTGCACATGTAATTTGACTACGTATTTTCATAAGGCATTCCTCTCCTCTATTCATATTGTATAAGTGTTTGCCTACTGTTCCTTACTTCCTGACAAGACTTAGGGAAAGGCCCTCACGCATATAGATAAAGCCCCAGTACAAAGGTATCTATCAATACCAACAATTTGAGCCATTTAAATCTCCAGCCCTCCTATAACAAAATTATTCAAAGGTATGAAAGCATATTATGTACCCTTAGTTATTGTTAGGATTAACACAACATGAGACATAACCCCAAACCATATTTTACTTTATTTATCCATAATATGTATTGAGAAAGAATGTAATTTCGAATCCTTTCCGTAACCCAACTATTGATCGTTTTTTCACCTATTATAATTAGTTATTTAGAATTTCATAATAAAAAACTGTAAAAAAAAATAACGAGTCCCTTAACGTACAGGAAGCGGTTGAAAAATATGTCTATATGTCGCTTGTAAATAAAGTCACGATGTTTTTAAAAAAGATGCGATGTTTTGAATAAAGTCGCGACGTTTATAAAAAAATTGTGATGTTTTTATAGTGAATAGAAGATCTGTACTGAAAGGCGGATTAAGGAATCGTTGAATAGCAATAAAGTTCCTGCACTAAAGGACCATATTGTGGAATAAGAGGAAAGGTCTCAATCACAATTTTGATAGACATTTGGATGCGCATACTGATAGAATAAGCAGAAATATAATAGAGGTGGAATGGAATTGAGAAAAAGATTAGGGTGCTTACACGCCCATTATTCAAATATAGAATATATAGAAAACGCATTTTCCCTATTTAACATTGAATTAATACATTTTGTTGACCCAGCTTTAATGTATCGAGTTACATTAAATGAAAATTTTCAAGAATCAGATGCTCAATTTAAAGTTAAAGAGCAAATAGAATGGATTGCCCAATGTAATGTTGATGCTATCCTTATTACTTGCACAAA
Organism: Bacillus sp. RC251; assembly: GCF_044908765.1. NCBI lineage: Bacteria > Bacillati > Bacillota > Bacilli > Caryophanales > Bacillaceae > Bacillus > Bacillus sp. RC251. Next base: position 2,639 of record NZ_JBIYDP010000030.1, read on the forward strand.
CTATATTGCAATTTTACAGGAAGACCAACTCTCAATTTCAGTGCCAATTATTAAAATTGATGAACCATTCTTTGATTACCTCTGCAATATACAGCAGCCTCAGACCATTCTTTTTACAAATCCTGCAACTGTTGAAGGTACGGTAGAACGCCTTAAATATCATGCTAATAATCATCAAAAATCTTTAGATTTAGAGGTTATTGTTATAAATAGTACTTTTGAATTGATAATGCAAGGACTAAAAGAAGAATACGACCAAAAAATTGCAAAGTTCTTAAATCAAATCATTAAAGATACAAAGAAAGTTATCTCCGTTGCTCAATTATCTATGGTTGATGCATCTCAGCAAGTTGAGTATAAAACATCTAAGACTATTATTAATCCGTTAATTACATTAGTATCTTACATTGTTAATCAATTAAAATTAGAAAAGAAGAATCAGTGATAAACTGATGTGCCCTTCTTCAGCCAAAGGGCGCATTAATTGAGTAAGGATCGCAAAAATTATCAAACTTTTTCTATTTGCATCTTTTATCAGGGTTTATTAAGTTAATTTAATCCAACTTTATTCCAAGGCTACACTATACGCACAATTTTCTTTTTTTGATATGGTGACCCCATCGCCATCAAGCTAAGGTTTTGAAGTACCCACTAAATGAAATTTTTCTTTCTCTACAGTTAGTTATTTTGAGAAGTCATCTCATTTTTCCGTTTTTGATAAAATCTGAATATTTAAATTTATTTGCATAGGTTACCGCCACATCGCTATCAATCTAAGGTTTCGCACTATCCATAAAGAAAAAAAGACGTTATCCTTTCCTATGATTCTACAGAAAGAATAGCGTATTTTTTTATTTTAGGTTGACATTTCTTTTTATTAGCTTGATAGCGATGTGGCGGTACCCCATAAAGTAAATTTATATGTATGGAAATACTCATATAGAATTGTACTTTGGATTTGAAAATGTTGGATTAGAATAAAGTTTAATTAAAAGTTATTCGTAAATATTGACTTTATTATAAAGAAAACAATCTCGTTTTGAATACAGTTTGATCAAAACGAGGTCATTTTTTAATATTGATAGATTTATTTTTATAAAACGGTTTGATTATTCTTCTATTCCTCTGGTTGTACAAATGCACCGATAGAGCGAAAAAGGTCGCTTAATTACAAGCTCCTTTAGACGCAAGTGACCTTTAGGTGAATTGACTAACTCAATCAATTCCTTTAAAAGAATAATCTCTTACCACCTTACAAATTTGCACGTTATATTGGCTGTACCACGTTTCTTTTCCTTTTTGTTGTGCTACTTGATGCACCTTATTAGCTTTCCATCTTTGAATTGCTTCTAAGGATTCCCAATAAGAAATTGTAATACCATACCCTTCGTTATCTCTTACGCTCTCAATCCTAATAAACCCAGGTTGTGTTTTTACTAGTTCTACCAAGTTGTCTGACATACTTTCATATCTTTCTGAATTGTGCTCTGTTCTTTGAGAAGTAAATATAGCTGCATAATAAGTATTCATTGTGTTACCTCCTTGAATTGTCATAAATAATTGTAAACGATAAACACTTCAACTATAATCGAAATATGGAATGCGGAAAGGTTGATGAAAATGAGTATAAATCCAAATGTGGCGGAAGTTGCCTTTCTCCTTGGAGAAAAGTCACGGGCAGCAATTCTAATAAGTTTAATGGATGGCCGGTTTCATACAGCCAGTGAATTAGCTTATATGGCTGCAATAAAGCCTCAAACAGCCAGTTTTCATCTTTCTAAATTAATAGAATCTAACCTTGTTAACGTTGATAAGCAAGGACGCCATCGCTATTATCAGCTAGCTAATGAAGAAGTCGCACGCATTTTAGAATCTTTTCTTGCGATTTCTCCACCTCCTGAAGTGCGCTCGTTAAAACAATCTAGCCAAGTAAAATTACTTCGAGAAGCTAGAACTTGCTATGACCACTTAGCAGGAAAATTAGGAGTCGGTTTAACCGAATCAATGTTGAATACTGGTTATTTGGAAAAAGAAGAAAGAAACTTTGTAGTAACACCTAAAGGAGAACAGTTCTTTACTGATTTCGGCATTGATTTAGGTCAATTAAAAAGAAAACGACGATCATTTTCTCATGCATGTATAGACTGGAGTGAACGTCATCATCATCTTGCCGGTGCTTTAGGAAATGAACTGATGAAACGCTTTTTGGATTTAAGTTGGATCGTTCAAGTTCCATCTATTCGAGCTGTAAAAGTCACAGATAAAGGAAAAGTAGGTTTTAAACAACATTTCAACATAAATATATAAATTAGAACGAATCCCTCTCCTTTGTAGACAAACAGTGCACTGAAATAATAGGGTAATAACAAAACACCACCTTAAACATGAAGTGAACCCGAATAGTGGTACATGAAAAAAACACCTCCTGAATTCGCATACTAAGTATGCAAATTCAATGGAGGTGTTTTTTCGTATGACG
>NZ_JBIYDP010000031.1:0-4010 GCF_044908765.1 Bacillus sp. RC251
ATCTAAAAATAAAAATTGACGTTTCACGTTGTTTGTTTCGTTCAGTTTTCAAAGAACTACTCGGTCGCTCATTTGCGACTCCCTTATGTTAACATTTTCAACTTTCAATGTCAACTAAGTTTTTCATTTCGTTTGCCGTGTTCTGCGTTATTGCATCGGCGACTTGTTCTATATTACACCCCTATATCCTAATCGTCAATACCTTTTTATAAAGTTATTCAAGTTAATATTTTTACACTCTCTAATCTAGAGAAGAACCTATAAATATTGCATTATCCGAAAAGCCTCTTGGACTTCGCTTTACTTTCTTCTCCCAAAATATATTCAAGTTTACTTACGCCCTAAACTGAATTGGTACGGAAGTTTTTCCCCCGCGAAATTAACAACCTTATTTTAATAAATATTAATATATAATTAAAAACTTATTCCGCTCCCTAACACCTCTTTGTTTATCAGGCACTCTATTAGAAACGATTGAAGATATACGTATTCTTATAAACAGACAACGATACAGAAATTCTTATATACTACTCTAGTTATAGAGTCCCTCTTATATGAAGTAATGGTTACTTACCTGTTTACTCGTAAATATATAGAAACACACTAATACATTTACTAACTATCCCTATGTCACTGAAATAGCAGACTTATATCTCTTTCATCTTTAGCAGCATCCATTTCCATATGGCCTAGTCGTAATAAATTTTATATCCTCTTAACAAACATTTAAGATATACAAATAAACTATACTCGAGGACCGAACCAATTAATAGCATTTCTTTTTTAAACACATATACCGGATTAAAAATACGCACCTCAATTGATCGAGTGCACCTAACACACCCACAAAGAACATTTGTTCTATTTGTATTTTATTACTTTTTATCACATGTAAGGATGTTTATCCTATACCTATATTTACGTTTTACCGCTAGAAGAGCGAATCGAGTTACTAACAAAGTATGTAATTTTATTGTTTATATATATCCTCCGTTTTGAAATACATATAGAATTACAAATTCATTTATTTCTAGCTATAAACTTAAGAATACATGACAATAAGAATCCAATGCATATAAAACACCCACCAAAACAAATTCTACAACAAGGTATACTACGGCTGTACAATTTATAAACTATAATCTTTTCAATATAAAAAGAGTCGGAATTTCTACTCTAAGGAAAATCCGACTCTTTTTTGGGGGCCACAACCAAAATGCTTTAACTTACTCACTACAACTGAACTCCCTCATAATAACCATAGCCAAAATAATTTTTACATTTAATATTCCCTACGCTGCTGTACTGCAGATGAATGCATCATATCTATCACTGCACGATATAAATTTTCCGGATATTCAGCTATCCGATGGCATAAATACAAGTACCACTCTTTCCCATAAGTCAAATACACCCTAGCATTATGTCCTTTGTTTTTCAAATCACTTAACATATCTGGACGAATTCCATATAGCATTTCTATCTCTACATTAGATTGACTAAAATATTGACGTTTCTCCATTTCTTTAATAAGAATTTCATCATGTGTAGCTATAGATACAGGATGATTGTTTTCAACTAGTTGTTCTACAATCTGAAGATACTGTTGGTTTAAGTCATTTGACCTAGGCATGGCAATATCCGAAATTTCTTGATAGGCACCTTTTACAACTCGTATTTTCCCTGGATAATGTAGGAGTTCTTGAATATCATTGTTTGAGCGATATAAATGCGCCTGAATCGTTATCCCTACATTAGGATATTGCTCAGTTGTTTTTTTATAGATGGAAAGAATGTCTGCTGCTTTAGATGATTCTTCCATACTTATCATAAGGGTAGTTCCATGTACTTTTGCCTTCTCTGCCAACTCCATTAAATGAATATAAGATATTTTTGGATCTATAGACAATCCAATATGCGATAAATCGAGTGATACTGTTTGTTTCATAGATAGAGCACCCATATCCCCAATAAGATTCCAAAACTCATTTTTTGCTTTATAACATTCCTCTATATCTAGAGTATTTTCCCCTATGTATTCTAGTGAAGTATGATAACCTTTTGTAATTAGTTCTTTTGCTATCACAATCCCCTCATGTCTCGTTTCTCCGGTGACAAAGCGTTTCGCAGCTTGCAATAACAACGCATAGAGTTCAGTGGATTGTTGTACATAGGATTTTATATGTTCATTTCGTGCAATCGATTTAAATGCCTGAGCTACTTGGAATTCTGGTTTCGTCATCACATTTTCATCCCCTTTAGAACTATTTGATCCAACTATAGCATGCTAAAATGGTTCATATTAGTACCATTTTAACCAAACTTTTATGGTACCAATTTTGATGAAGGGAGCATTTATATGCTTTGGATACCTATTGATCGATCGTTAGATATAAGTTTAATTCGACAGGTTTATCACCAAATACGTGAACGAATATTAAACGGAGAACTACAATCTGGAGAAAGACTACCATCTACACGGGAATTATCTTCTGAGTTAAGCGTGTCTAGGAATGTAATTTTAGAAGCTTATGATCAATTATTTTCCGAAGGTTTTTTGGTCGCTCGACAGGGCGCCGGGACATTCATTGCAGAAGGAACTTATTTAGAACAACGTAAAAAATCAACTCTAATTGATTCTTTATCTTGGTGCGAAGAAATAAACAAAGACAGTAACATCATTAATTTTCGTTCAGGGATACCAGCATTAGACTTATTTCCACTTAAGGGATGGGCAAAGTTATCTCATACTATATGGAATGAAACACCTCCTTCTACGTTTGGATACGATATTCCCGAAGGGCGTCCCGAATTAAGAAAGGTTTTATCACACTATTTACTTAAAACAAGAGGAGTTTTTTGTCATCCAGAACAATTGATAATTACCTCCGGTGCAACGCAAGCTTTAACACTTATTTCTAAGCTACTTTTGTCAACAGGCGACGAAGTACTAATAGAAGATCCCATCACCAATGACATTCAAACAATTTTTAAAAATTCAGGAGCCTTCCTTTATCCTATACCAGTTGATGATAATGGGATGGATACATCTTTGCTGCCTGCAAATAAAAACCCAAAATTCATCTTCACTACTCCTTCTCATCAGTTTCCTTTAGGAGGAGCGTTACCGATTCAACGACGGGTTCAATTGATTAACTACTCAAGGAAAACAAATTGTTATCTCATTGAAGATGATTATGACAGTGAGTTTCGATATGAAGGCTCACCTGTAAGTTCATTACAGGGATTGGATCCCGAGCGTGTTATATATATAGGTTCATTTAGTAAAATTTTATCACCGGCCCTTAGGATGGGATACTTAGTTCTTCCCTCACACCTTATTGAAAAATGTCGCAGGGTAAAATGGTTTTCAGATCTACATACACCTTCTTTAAATCAGCTTGTTCTTGCTAAATTTATTGCCGAAGATTATTTGGAGCGACATATTATGAAGATGAAAAAAATTTATAAAACTCGAAGAGACTTCCTTATCCAGCAATTAAAATTAGCATTCTCCAATAAGATCAATATTTTCGGTTATTCTACAGGATTACATCTGATTGTTGAATTCAATCAAGTTCAATTCACAAAAGAATTACTTGAGGAAATCCAACAACTCGGAGTGAAAGTATATCCTGTGGAAGAGCACGCCATTAAAAAAGGAAAACATCATAATCGAATTATTATAGGGTATGGACATTTAACAACTGAAGAAATAAAAGAAGGTGTGAGCAGGCTACAGAGGGCAATACCTTGTATATATTCTTGTTAACGAATAGATGGTCTAACAAACTTATCCATATTTTTCTGAAGGTATGCTATTTAGATGTGAAATCATAATAAAATAAAGCTGTTTTTTGCTAGATACACGTACTCATAGAACCAACATTAATTACAAGATTATTTCCATTAAACACAAAAAAGACGAGTCATTCTGACTCGTCTTAAAGTTGCTTGGCGACGTCCTACTCTCACAGGGACAAGGTCCCAACTACCATCGGCGCTAGAGA
>NZ_JBIYDP010000032.1:0-2986 GCF_044908765.1 Bacillus sp. RC251
CATATTATATGGTTAAGTCCTCGATCTATTAGTATTCGTCAGCTCCACATGTCACCATGCTTCCACCTCGAACCTATCAACCTGATCATCTTTCAGGGATCTTACTAGCTTACGCTATGGGAAATCTCATCTTGAGGGGGGCTTCATGCTTAGATGCTTTCAGCACTTATCCCTTCCGCACATAGCTACCCAGCTATGCCCTTGGCAGAACAACTGGTACACCAGCGGTGCGTCCATCCCGGTCCTCTCGTACTAAGGACAGCTCCTCTCAAATTTCCTACGCCCACGACGGATAGGGACCGAACTGTCTCACGACGTTCTGAACCCAGCTCGCGTACCGCTTTAATGGGCGAACAGCCCAACCCTTGGGACCGACTACAGCCCCAGGATGCGATGAGCCGACATCGAGGTGCCAAACCTCCCCGTCGATGTGGACTCTTGGGGGAGATAAGCCTGTTATCCCCGGGGTAGCTTTTATCCGTTGAGCGATGGCCCTTCCATGCGGAACCACCGGATCACTAAGCCCGACTTTCGTCCCTGCTCGACTTGTAGGTCTCGCAGTCAAGCTCCCTTATGCCTTTGCACTCTACGAATGATTTCCAACCATTCTGAGGGAACCTTTGGGCGCCTCCGTTACACTTTAGGAGGCGACCGCCCCAGTCAAACTGCCCACCTGACACTGTCTCCCGGGTCGATAAGACCCGTAGGTTAGAATTTCAATACAGTCAGGGCGGTATCCCACCAGCGCCTCCACCGAAGCTAGCGCTCCGGTTTCAATGGCTCCCGCCTATCCTGTACAAACTGTACCAAAATTCAATATCAGGCTACAGTAAAGCTCCACGGGGTCTTTCCGTCCTGTCGCGGGTAACCTGCATCTTCACAGGTACTATAATTTCACCGAGTCTCTGGTTGAGACAGTGCCCAAATCGTTACACCTTTCGTGCGGGTCGGAACTTACCCGACAAGGAATTTCGCTACCTTAGGACCGTTATAGTTACGGCCGCCGTTTACTGGGGCTTCAGTTCAGAGCTTCGCTTACGCTAACCCCTCTCCTTAACCTTCCAGCACCGGGCAGGTGTCAGCCCCTATACTTCGCCTTACGGCTTCGCAGAGACCTGTGTTTTTGCTAAACAGTCGCTTGGGCCTATTCACTGCGGCTTTCCGTTAAGAAAGCACCCCTTCTCCCGAAGTTACGGGGTCATTTTGCCGAGTTCCTTAACCAGAGTTCTCTCGCACACCTTAGGATTCTCTCCTCGCCTACCTGTGTCGGTTTGCGGTACAGGCACCTTTTATCTCGCTAGAAGCTTTTCTTGGCAGCGGGGAATCAAAGACTTCGCTCCATAAGGAGCTTCCCCATCACAGCTCAGCCTTCACGATAAGCGGATTTGCCTACTTATCAGCCTAACTGCTTGGACGTGCACAACCAATCGCACGCTTCTTCTATCCTTCTGCGTCCCTCCATTGCTCAAACGATAAAGAGGTGGTACAGGAATATCAACCTGTTGTCCATCGCCTACGCCTGTCGGCCTCGGCTTAGGTCCTGACTAACCCTGAGCGGACGAGCCTTCCTCAGGAAACCTTAGGCATTCGGTGGACGGGATTCTCACCCGTCTTTCGCTACTCATACCGGCATTCTCACTTCTAAGCGCTCCACCAGTCCTTCCGGTCTGACTTCACTGCACTTAGAACGCTCCCCTACCACTGATACCATTGGTATCAATTCGCAGCTTCGGTGGTGTATTTAGCCCCGGTACATTTTCGGCGCAGAGTCACTCGACTAGTGAGCTATTACGCACTCTTTAAATGGTGGCTGCTTCTAAGCCAACATCCTAGTTGTCTAAGCAACTCCACATCCTTTTCCACTTAATACACACTTTGGGACCTTAGCTGGCGATCTGGGCTGTTTCCCTCTTGACTACGGATCTTATCACTCGCAGTCTGACTCCTAAGGATAAGTCATTGGCATTCGGAGTTTGACTGAATTCGGTAATCCGATGAGGACCCCTAGTTCAATCAGTGCTCTACCTCCAAGACTCTTACACTTAAGGCTAGCCCTAAAGCTATTTCGGGGAGAACCAGCTATCTCCAGGTTCGATTGGAATTTCTCCGCTACCCACACCTCATCCCCGCACTTTTCAACGTGCGTGGGTTCGGGCCTCCATTCAGTGTTACCTGAACTTCACCCTGGACATGGGTAGATCACCTGGTTTCGGGTCTACGACCACGTACTAAACGCCCTATTCAGACTCGCTTTCGCTGCGGCTCCGCCTCTTCAGCTTAACCTCGCACGGGATCGTAACTCGCCGGTTCATTCTACAAAAGGCACGCCATCACCCATTAACGGGCTCTGACTATTTGTAGGCACACGGTTTCAGGATCTCTTTCACTCCCCTTCCGGGGTGCTTTTCACCTTTCCCTCACGGTACTGGTTCACTATCGATCACTAGGGAGTATTTAGCCTTGGGAGATGGTCCTCCCAGATTCCGACGGAATTTCACGTGTTCCGCCGTACTCAGGATACATTCAAGAGAGAACGAAGTTTCGACTACGGGGTTGTTACCCTCTACGACGGACCTTTCCAGGTCGCTTCGTCTACCTCGTTCCTTTGTAACTCCGTATAGAATGTCCTACAACCCCAAGAGGCAAGCCTCTTGGTTTGGGCTATGTTCCGTTTCGCTCGCCGCTACTCAGGAAATCGCATTTGCTTTCTCTTCCTCCAGGTACTTAGATGTTTCAGTTCCCTGGGTCTGTCTTCCTTACCCTATGTATTCAGGTAAGGATACCATACCATTACGTATGGTGGGTTTCCCCATTCGGAAATCTTCGGATCAAAGCTTACTTACAGCTCCCCGAAGCATATCGGCGTTAGTCCCGTCCTTCATCGACTCCTAGTGTCAAGGCATCCACCGTGCGCCCTTTCTAACTTAACCAAACTAAAATTAAAAAAATATGAGCTACACTGTTATCTAGTTTTCAAAGAACATAC
>NZ_JBIYDP010000033.1:0-2498 GCF_044908765.1 Bacillus sp. RC251
AATAAAAATTGACGTTTCACGTTGTTTGTTTCGTTCAGTTTTCAAAGAACTACTCGGTCGCTCATTTGCGACTTCCTTATGTTAACATCTTCGTTAGTTAATGTCAACTAAGTTTTTTATTTTGTGTGCCGCGTTCTGCGTTATTGCATCGGCGACTTGTTCTATATTACACCTCTAAGATACAACCGTCAATATGTTTTTATAAAAAAACTTCATTTTTTATAAATCTTATTTACGTTATTAAATTATGTATTTATATACCTCTTCTATAAGAATAGATAAGCAACCCATAAAATACTCTATGGGTTGCTATTCCTTCATAAAAACTATTGTTCTTTTGAAGGTATCGAACAACTTTCATCCGTACAAGACATATCGCTTCTACCCTCTGAAGAAAGCTCTTGTAACTTAGGTGCAGGATTCTCTTCTTCCCACACTTGTTGAAGTGCACCGACAAAAGTTTCGAGTGGTTGCGCACCTGAAATAGCATACTTTTGATTAATAATAAAATAAGGTACTCCTGAAATTTGATATTGCTGAGCAATCGCTTCATCAATTCTAACATCATTTGCATATGCACCTTTATCATTAATAACACGTAAAGCTTCTTGCTTATCTAAACCTGAAGCTTCAGCAATAGTAGCAAGCGTATCCATATCACTTAAATTTCTCGATTCAGTGAAATATGCAAAAAGTAGATTTTCCGTAATCTCTTTTTCTTTCCCTTGATCCTTTGCAAATTTAGCTAGACGATGCGCATCAAAAGTGTTCGTCGGCTTCATCTCTTCAAAATTAAAATTTAAATCCATACTAGCTGCATGATTTCCTAGTTGTACATTATTACGCTTAGCTTCTTCAATACTAATCCCGTACTTTGATGCAAGTACTTCATTAATACTTGTTCCAGAATAGATTGGAGCATTTTGGTCTAATTCAAAACTTTTAAACTCCACTTCAACATCCTTCTTATGCGGAAATTGCTCTAAAGCCATTTCTAATCTACGTTTCCCAATATAACAAAATGGGCATACAAAATCTGACCATACTTCAATTTTCATAGAAACACCTCATTAACATGTAGTTTTCAATTATTGTAGCACTGGCAATAAGGAATTCAAAAATTTATGCTTCAAACCTTATATACTACAAACTAAAATAAGTTTTTAAATAGAAAAAACGATCATCAAAAGTATAAAAACATTTCCTTCTGATTATCGTATATACAAATCTAAAACAATCTAATTACGCCGGAATGTATCTCCCCACGAACTTCCATACGGTATTCCAATATTTATTCGAATCTACCTTCTCGGCTTCTCCATGTCCAGCACCTGGAACAATTAATTTCTCTTTTTCTACTTTTGCAGCATTATATACTTCATCTAACATTTCATAAGGAACAAATGTATCAGCATCCCCATGAATAAATAGCATAGGTGTTTTACTTTTCGCCACTTGTTTTATAGCTGAAGCTTCTTCTAAATCATATCCAGCTCTTAATTTTGTAACTGTATTTGCCGCATTCATAACAGGAAACTTTGGCAAATGGAATAAATCTTTTAGTTGATACGTAAATTCATCCATAACAGTTGAGTATCCACAATCTTCAATAATAACTTTAACGTTAGAAGGTAACTCTTCACCTGAAGTCATCATTACAGTTGCTCCCCCCATTGAAACACCAAAGAGTGCTATTTCAGCATTAGGGTCTTTCTTTACAATTTGTTGAATCCAAATCAAAATATCTTTACGATCATGCCAGCCCATCCCTATATAATCACCTTCACTATTTCCATGCCCACGAAGGTCTGGCGCTATGACGTTATATCCTTGTTCATAAAAGTTCCGGATATATTTCGGCATTTTCGATGCCCTACTATCATACCCATGAACTACAATTGCCCATTTATGGCTAGATTGTTCATTCATATATTCATAACCTGTCAATTTCAACTTATCGAAAGAATTTATGTTTCGTGTATTAGGTTTATGATTTGATACAAAGTTCGCATCCTTTTCTTCATTTGTAGCGAACACACCTCCCGCTGCATTCGCAGTTTCTACTAAGTGAGGATTATCCTCTAAAAACTCTTTCTCTTGTTTCGCATTCAACGCATAATTATAAAAATAATTCCCGACTAACATATAAGTAATTGCTAGAAGGACTAAAACTACTATAGTAATTACACCTATCTTTTTCATATTATCTCCTTAAAAAAGTTTAAATCTTCCTATATTAAAGTACCTCGAAAAACAACTGTACTATTTTAACACACCGATAGATTGCTTCCACAAAAAATAGAATAGAAAATCTTAAACTACACATCAAAAATGAAGAAAGAAAATGAATATGAGGGGATCAAAAAAATACAGATTACTTACTTGAAGCTGATAAGAAGTTTAAAACACAAAAAAGACGAGTCATTCTGACTCGTCTTAAAGTTGCTTGGCGACGTCCTACTCTCACAGGGACAAGGTCCCAACTACCATCGGCGCTA
>NZ_JBIYDP010000034.1:0-1659 GCF_044908765.1 Bacillus sp. RC251
AAGAACTACTCGGTCGCTCATTTGCGACTCCCTTATGTTAACATTTTCAACTTTCAATGTCAACTAAGTTTTTCATTTCGTTTGCCGTGTTCTGCTTTATTGCATCGGCGACTTGTTCTATATTACACCTCTATAGCCTAATCGTCAACACCTTTTATTCAATTAATAATAAAAATAATTCCAAAGTTATTTTTATTATTAGTTTCAGTTATTTAATTCCTCTCATTCAATGAAAATAATGAAAAGGACATCCTATTACATACAAAGCGTCCTTTCCATTAAACATTATATACATGCTCTTATAAACTTTAACATTCTTCATTCTCTTTAATATTTTGATCGTCTGATATAAATAAATCAATTAGTTTACGTTTATCCGCCCATATCACTCCAAATAAAACTAAGCTGCCACCTATTCCTATTCTCCACGTTAAAGATTCATTTAATAGAACAATTGAAGCAACTATACTTATTAACGGTAACGCATTTAAATATAATCCACTTACTGATGCCGAGACTGTCTCTAATGCTCTATTCCAAAACCAATACGCTAAAATTGTTGCCCCAATAACAAGATATATTACACTAACCCCTGTCTTCCATGTTTCGATTTTTGGAAAACCATAATAAAAAGTTTCTGCCATTGCAAATGGTAATAGAATAACAGCTCCAATAATTAAAGTTAATGTTGTAAAAACCTTGTTTGATAGATACTGTTCTTGTTTTGGTCGTTTCAGCAATACTGTATAGAAAGCAAATAAGAACGTACTTAATAAAATAAGGATATCTCCTATTAAAGATACTTCTTGATCGACATTACTAGATGGAATTGTAATAAGAAGTACTCCGATAGCCCCCAATACAATACCGATCCAATAATTAAGCCGAATTTTTTCTTTCAAAAAGAACGCCGAAAAAAGAATTGTAACTAAAGGTAAAGCAGCATCAATAATACTAACATGCAATCCACTTGTTAAAGAAATACCGTAGGATGTGAACATAAAGTACCCAGATACGCCAGTAAAAGATAGTAAACTCATTCTTTTCCACGGGACCTGTTTATGTACAACTGATCTTTTTAATTGTTTAAATGAGAATAGTAAACAGATTCCACCAGCTAAGAAAAGGCGAATAAATAACAAAGTAAATGGCTGAATAGATTCTAATGCCCACTTTGTTGGCGCAATGGCTGTCCCCCATAATATAACAGCCACTAATAACATGCATATTTCTTTCATAATCCCCCACACCCATCAAAAAATATATGTTAACTATCTTAATTATAGATTTTTTCTTATGTAAAATCCTTTAAAAATGAAAAACCGTTATGTGAAAAACAACTAAATAGCTATTTTCCACATAACGGTTTCATATAAAAAGTAAAATATTTTAGTCATTCCACGACTCAATTAATACAAAAAGGTAATTCTTACCTTAACCTAACATTTAAATGTATTACTTTATTATCTTTTATGGCATTATCGTTCAAAATTCATTTTAAACAGTCTCTATTTCATCTTTTTTCTTCTTTAGCGTCATTCAATTTATGGATTATGACATTTAGTAAATAAAAATAAATACAAAAAAACCTAAGTCGAATCGACTTAGGTTTTTGCTTGGCGACGTCCTACTCTCACAGGGACAAGGTCCCAACTACCA